>NZ_RHHT01000055.1 GCF_003710985.1 Brevibacillus panacihumi | reverse complement strand
CCAAACTGTTCACCTACGCGCGTCTTTTGTAACTCCGTGTGAGACGCCCCACAACCCCGCCAGGTAAACCTGACGGTTTAGGCTCTTCCGCGTTCGCTCGCCGCTACTGACGGAATCACTATTGTTTTCTCTTCCTCCGGCTACTTAGATGTTTCAGTTCACCGGGTCTGCCTTCTCGTACCCTATGGATTCAGATACGGATACCATCCCATTACGGATGGTGGGTTCCCCCATTCGGAGATCCCCGGATCAAAGCGTGCTTACCGCTCCCCGAGGCTTATCGCAGTTCGCTGCGTCCTTCTTCGGCTCCTAGCGCCAAGGCATCCACCGTGTGCCCTTAGTAACTTAACCACAGGATGTGGTTATGTCTGCGTTGCCAACAGGACGTTGGCGCACTTAGCAGACGTACCATTCCATGTTAGTACTAATAGTACTTACACAATTAAAATATCCTTAGCAATTCATGCAGTATCCAGTTTTCAAGGAACAACGACGCACAGGAAGTGCTAGCGTCTGCGTTGCCTCAGGACGAGGCGTACTTAGCAGACGATCCTTTTGGCGTCCGCCTGGCAACGTCCTACTCTCCCGGCTCCCTGCGGAGCAAGTACCATCGGCGCTGGAGGGCTTAACGGCCGTGTTCGGCATGGGAACGGGTGTGTCCCCTCCGCCATCATCACCAGACATTGAAGGATATGCTCCTTCAAAACTGAACAGCGAATGCGCGTTGCGGTCATATCTCCATAGAAAGGAGGTGATCCATCCGCACCTTCCGGTACGGATACCTTGTTACGACTTCACCCCAGTCATCTACCCCACCTTCGGCGGCTGGCTCCCAACCGGGGTCCCCGAAAAGTAATACTTTTTGGGGTGGTTTAGGTTACCTCACCGACTTCGG
>NZ_RHHT01000053.1 GCF_003710985.1 Brevibacillus panacihumi | reverse complement strand
AAAACTACTTGACGGTTACAACAGTGGCTCCCGGATTATACGGCCATGATCCGCTGGAGACCAAAGCAAGTGAAACGGAAATCGAAAACGGTGAATACACGTCAGTGACCAAACTGTTCCTGGATCGCACGCCAGAAGACTAGACATGCAAAACCCGCCTCAGACCGATATAGAGGCGGGTTCTCTCGTTCACCAGGAATCACGGTATAGCTTGGCGCGACCTGATTTCTTCTCTGGCGCGGTCATTCATTCTTGCGGGGCTCCATTTTGGTTCCCATACCAGTGAGACTTTTACATCCTTGATCCCGGGTACCGATATTGCCGCTGCTTCTACATTCTGTACAATTTGATCAGCCAACGGGCATTGTGGAATCGTCAGGGTCATTTCAATGTTCGCTTGTCCCTTCGCCTCGTCGACCTCCACCTCATAGACCAGCCCCAGATCTACAATATTCACACCAATCTCAGGATCGATCACTTCTTCTAGTGCAGCCCATAATTTATCTTCTATCGCCATCGGAAGCACCTCTTTCATTCCTCGCACGGGGAGGGGAATGGACAATCATCACTTTTCTACTTTGACCGCTTAGGGATGATTTTATCCAATGGAGCATCGAACTGGATCCGATCATGCCAGTCGTGACAAATGACCTAAAAAGTCCGGTTTGTCCATCGTATCAGCCGCCTGATATTCGCGTCCTTCCCTCATGAAAGCAAAGTCGAAATAAAAATTCCTTTTTTTGCTCAAAGTAATACGTAAAGTGAGGTGATAAACGTGAATCATATGTAGGATTTTCCCAACGGAATCAGCTATGCACTTGCTTGCACCCACGATTTTACTATTGTTAGGAGATTGAGTTCCATGTCTAGATTTTTAATCAAATTAATCATTAACGGCGTGATCGTTGTCGGAAGCTTGATCTGGTTTACCAATGCGACTTGGGGTTCGGCCATACTTGCTGCACTTGGGTTAACCGTAATTGCCTACTTGCTTGGAGATCAGTTAATCCTGCGGGCAACCAATAATATTACGGCTACAATTGCCGATGCGGTAATCGCTGCCGTTTACTTATGGGCTGTTTCTCGCGCATTCAACTGGGATTTGAGTTTTGGGGAGCTGATTGCGACAGTTGCAATCCTAGGTGTCGCTGAATTTTTCTTCCATCGCTATTTAGGATTGAATGACGTTGCAAATGCAGGAACCGAAAAGTAAATGTACAACTTTCTGGGACTCCCCTCTAAGTATCACTCCTTAGAGGGGTTCATTCTCTATTGGGTTAACGCATGGTATGGGTTGAACATAATACATTCAGGTAAGGAGATCTGTAATAAAGTGAAAAAAACAGCAGTTGGTTCGTTTTTATTTGGTATCGGAATGATTGGCATGCTTGATGGAATCATCTTTCATCAAATCTTGCAATGGCATAGTGTAAATATGCACACCGATCGGGTCCACCAAATTATTAGTGACGGTCTTTTTCATTTATTGGTAACCATCATCATTTTTATTTCAGGCATCGTGTTATGGAGGGCTAACCCCCTGGACAAGCCAAGCTGCTTCTGGGGTAGTTTTTTATTAGGGGCTGGCACGTTTAATTTGGCCGAGGGGATTATAAATCACCATGTGTTACAAATTCATCATGTAAAGCCGGGGCCCAACCAGTTTCTTTTTGACATCTCATATGATATATGCGCTATTTTTCTGTTGCTCATTGGATGGATGCTAGTTCGCCGAGCCAGTCGTACTTAGTCGTGATTTTGCTTTTAATTACCTTCATAACATTCCTTTCCTAGGGAAACCATATCAACGGGTTAAAAAAACAGTTAGGAGAACCCACATGGATATAAAAACATTAATGAATTCTGGGAGGATGTTAATGGGAATCTTAAGTGGTAATCCTCAAAATGAGCCTATGCACTATGGTGAAGTCTTTGGAGTATGGAGTTATCTGGCTACAACAAAAGGTCTGCTTGTGGCATATCAAACGTTTATCAACCATACAGGGGATCAGGACCTGAAAAGCTTTCTCGAGGACGTTACACAGAGCATGAAGCAAGAAATTCAACAGATTGAAAATCTCTTGAAGGTAAATGGGATTGCTCCTCCCCCAACTGCACCCGAACGTCCAGTAGCTTCCCTAGAGAGCATCCCTGTAGGTGCACGATTTAACGATCCGGAAATCGCTGCTGGTGTTTCGAAGGACATTGCAACCGGTTTAGTCGCGTGCAGTCAAATCATTGGACAATCGATTCGAGAAGATATCGGTATGATGTTTGGTCAAATCCACACTGCTAAAGCTCAGTTTGGTGCAAGGCTGTTGCGAATCAACAAAGAAAAAGGCTGGTTAGTGCCACCGCCGCTTCATTTGCAGACCCCTGAACCTGTTCACGCGTAACAAAAGCTACAAGTAATCACCAAGAGAGACAATCAGCGGCATCCGGCTTCCTGGATGCCGCTCCCTATCATATCGATTCACTGTAAGTGGCAGGAATATCATGCCAGCTCGGTTATTTCCTTTATACACTCCGGCACATCGTTTTTGGGACTTCCGACTAAAGCTGGTACGGGATATGCGCGCATGTGAACCGGGTCATATGGCACAAGGAACGATTGAAGCAGAGCTGCATCATATCGTTCACGATCCAACCAGAATGGTTCGTCTTCTCGTTTCAGAATGACAGGCATTCGGTTGTGAATGTCCGCTACTAGGCTATTGGGCTGGGTGGTAATGATGGTACACGTGTGCAGCTTTTGACCGTCGACGGATGTCCAGGTATCATACAGACCGGCAAAAGCAAAAAGTTCTCCCGATCGCAGCATGATTCGCATGGGCCGTTTGCCTTTCGGACCCTGCTGCCACTCATAGAAGCCATCGGCAGGTATCAAGCAGCGTTTACGTTCCAATAGCCGACGGAAAGCAGGCTTTTCTCTGAGCGTTTCTGCACGGGCATTGATCAATTTGAATCCGCCCTTTGCATCCGAAGCCCAGGATGGGACGAGACCCCATTTCAGCTGGCCGATTCTGCGTTGGCCCTTGTCTTCGATAATTGCCGGGATGTTTTGTCCTGGAGCAATGTTGTATCGTGCCTGCCATTCAAAAGGGATAACCTCGATATGAAACCGCAGCACCAATTTGTCTGGATCCGTAACTAACGTAAAACGCCCGCACATATTACATCCCTCCTGCTAACATCTTTGCCAACGTAGGGAAGAGGGAAACACGTCCTCGTTTGACTGTAACAAGAGTTGGATGGCGTTCTTCATTTTAAGACAATCTGCTAGACTGCACTGAACTGCGACTGCGCCTGCGCCTGTTGGCAGTTTTTCTGAGGTGTACCCGGGTTCGGCAAGCACGCTGCGGAAAGACTGCCGCAGGCATATATCCTTGTCCACTTTCATGGCAGCATGAATCGGTATGGGGCCCCGGTATTGTGGGCCTACCGCTTTTGTCAGCTCTTCCCGCCCTTTTCACAAATACTATTTGCGCTTAAAATTTGCATAATCAATGAACACTATTTTTCCTTTTCGCTTTAACCGTAAATTACAGAGCTTTGGTTTGCCCTTACGAGTTAATACATCATCAGGCATAATTCCACGCTTCCTAAAATAAGCTATCGTTTTCTTCAGTTTTTTCCTATATTTCTTAGAGCGGGGAAATCTCCGCCAATACTTCACCATTTTTATCCAGGAATATTTTCGATGAAATTTTTTGATTCTCCCAAGATGCTTTCTCACCGAACGAGGTGATGAGTAGTATATGGACACTTCCTTTCTGTTGCTTCGCCTACCACGCTTTGACCTGGAAACCTTTAAAACATGGCCGTGTCCAATATCATAAACAATTCGATGTTTTCCCGATCCGATTCGTTTTTTAAGCTTATACATGGAATTACTGGCACCCCTTATTGAAGAATTCATACTTTTAGATTATTCGAATGGAAATGCCATGACCCCTGATCGAAAGCTTATTTTAGGACACAAATTACCTTGCTTGAATTGCAGCTCGTAGCCGTTTTTAAGAATCGTAAGCGATTGGCCATTTTGACGCTTGTTCAGCAGATTTGTCTTGTTTAGTCTCCCAGGGCTTAGGCCGTTGAGAAATAACAAAAAAACCCCTGATTTCTCAAGGGTTTTCGTATGGAGCGGGTGATGGGAATCGAACCCACGCCGCCAGCTTGGGAAGCTGGAGTTCTACCATTGAACTACACCCGCATATGGACGGGTATGACCAGCTTGTCTTGTATGTAAGTATGGTGCCGGTGAAGGGACTTGAACCCCCACGGTTTCCCTCACGATTTTGAGTCGCGCGCGTCTGCCATTCCGCCACACCGGCATAAAAAGTGTAATGATATTATAGCATCTTTCCAGCAAAAAAACAATCTAGAAAAGATGGTGCCGGCGATAGGACTTGAACCCACAACCCCCTGATTACAAGTCAGGTGCTCTACCAATTGAGCTACACCGGCATCATAACGTCGTCCATTTCGCGTTTTTGTGAACTAGGAGCGACGTTTATTAATTTAACATGAACAAAAAAGAACGTCAATACGTTTTTTACACATTTTCTGTCTTTGATAAAATTTCTTCAGCCCATTGCCGAAAGAGCTCTAATGCTTCCTCTATCTCGGGAAATATTCGCTCTTCCTCACACTCGAAGTCTGGAAACGAGGTGATTCGATTCTTGCGGATTCGCACGCCCACTTCCTCACAGCGAATATCCAGAAAAAATGGAACCGGCTCATCGATGCCGTAAGAGTTTTCCAAAAACTCGTAGGTTCTCACCCATTCGAGAATGCGTATCTCCGACGGCTTCAAGCGCAGGACTTGCTCCAGCGACATGATCGTTTCATTTCCGTAATAATGCATGAACCTCAGCCTTTCTAAACGAAGCGGTAATTAGCGTGATTCACAGCAACAGGCGGGCTTGCAACCCGCCTGGCTACGTATGTGCATTTAGAAGGAAGACAGCAGCTCTCTCAATTCTTTTACAATGACAGCCTGATAGCCGGTTCCTTCCCCGTATTGCTGAAGCATTTGCTCGCGCGCAACCTTGATCTTTTCGTCATAGTCAGGTGCATTGCGATCCGGGTTTTGCTGTTTGAAAGCAATCATTACTTCCTGCACATGTTTGGGACGAGGTCCCCAGGTCCCGAGCACATGCCCGCCTGTATCAGCAAAAATCACTACCGGAATGGCGCGTCCACCCATTGTGAGGAACTCGTCCATGAGATCGAGGTGATCTTCCATGATCATGATCTCAGTCGGGATCATGGTTGGCTCCAACGCCTTCAAAACAACCGGGACGTTGCGCACGACATCCCCGCACCAATCTGCAGCCAAGATCAGGCAACGCAAATCATCACGGTGCTGCAAGGAAGCAAAAAACGCCTGATCCTCTTCGCTTGGCCATGCAAAAGACTGTGACCAATTCTCGAAGGCTTCCTTGTTTTTATTCATTCCCTCTACAAATGCTTGCGGCTTGATTCCAGTTCGAAATTTGTGAGCGACATTGACTGCCATCTGCTTCTCCTCCAGTGTATCTTCTTTCTCTCTTCCACTTCCACGAAAAGAGGCAATACTCCTCTATTCTATTGCACTTTAAAGGTGTTATTCCTTATTATCAGCCTGTTTGCCCGGCTGATCTTCCTCTTTCGCCAATTCCATCATTTTTTGCAGCAATATATGCTGGGGCATATGCATCAGTCGCTCCAATGGCACATTCAAAGCCTCCGCCAGCTTAATTGCGGTCTCCGGTGATATTTGCAAGGGTCGCATACGATCAGCTCCTTTCTCATTCTCTCAGTATAATACAGGGTATATGGGCAATCCAGTTTGCAAAAAAAAATAATCCCTCGCAATAGAAGGGATTATTCGAAGCACCTATCCGATTATTTAGCAGCACTCGTTTTTTGGGTGAGGATACATGGTACGCCAAACCCAATCGTTCCGGGCTGTGACATCTTTTCCAAATAAGCCAACCCTCGTGAACACTGCTGTTTGCACACCTGACAGGTTTGGGATGTCACGATTTTCAGATTAACCTGATTGGGATGGTTTCGTTTATCCTTTTTGATTTTCTTTCCCTTGGCCACCCGTCATTCCCCCCATAGCCCTGAACTCAATCCAGTCTATGTAGGAGATCGACCCTGTACCTTAGGCAAAGATACAAAATACCGCAAAGAGGCTTTAATTGGGCATGTTAGTCGGCCAAGAGCTTTTGCAGCTCTTTCTCTAGTGTCTTGGCATCGATCATTCCAATGATTTTTTGGCGGACAATTCCTTCGCGGTCAACGAGGTACGTGGTTGGAAAAGCCATGATTTTGTACCGATCGGAAACGCTTCCCGTCACGTCCATAGGAATGGGAAAGGTCAGCTTGTAGGATTGGACAAACTGCATCGCGGCTTCCGGATTATCGTTGCTCGTCACATTTACGCCGTATAGATCCACTTTCTTCCCATACATCTCGTGTATTTTTTGCAAATCCGGCGCTTCCATTTTACATGGTCCGCACCAGGAGGCCCAGAAGTTGATGATTAAGGGCTTCTCGCGCTTTCCCGCAACGCGGTACTGCTGGTTGTTCAGTCCCGTCAGCGTAAAATGAGGGGCCTGATAGCCAACTTCCGGTTTTTGATCCTGTGCCATGACTTGTACGCTCTGCTGCCCGACAATGACATAGCCAAGCCCAACAGCCAGCAGCATGGCCAATACCAGTCTCTTCATCTAATCCCCCAGCTTTCTCGGTTAGAATCCGGTAAAGCCCCCGTAAAGCTGAATCAACACGCGAGTAATGTCCGTCAACTTGTCTGTATACAAGAGCACGCCGAAAATGATCATGATCACTCCCCCAGCCTTCATGAAGCGATCCGAATACTTGACGATCGCGCTCACTTTGCTGATGAAAAAAGTCATGATGAAAAAGGGAATCGCGAAGCCCAACGTATATGCCAACGTATAAGACAATGCAAGGGACGGTTCGGATACACCCATCACGATGATTCCGGAAAGAATGGGGCCGACACATGGTGTCCAACCGGCTGCATACGTCATGCCTACCAGTATAGACCCAGTATACCCCAAGGGGCGGGATTTTAAATCGACCTTCCAGGTGCGCATCATCCAGTCCATTTTAAAGACCTGCAGCATGACCAAACCGATAATGACAAGCAAAATGCCGCCAAGCTGCCGAATGAGATCCTGCTTGTCAACGAACAAACTGCCAATCCAGGATGTCGACAATCCCAAAGCGATAAAGATAACCGAAAAACCTACCATAAAGAACAGGGTATGGAGCAGTGCCTGTTTTTGGAACACAGCCTTGCCTTTCTTCACTTCATCCATCGTAACTCCGGTTATGTAAGAGAGAAAAGACGGGTAAAGCGGCAGGCAGCAAGGCGATATAAACGACAGAAAGCCTGCTCCAAAGGCTAACAGAATAGAGATTTCGCCACTCATCGTTACCTCCACTAAAAGTTGCTTGTTGTACCTATTGTAACGAATCTTTCCAGAAGCCAAAAGCAGTCCTCGCACTTTGTCTTAAATACGTGACATTTAAGACTACATAATTTTTATTATGTAAACTTTGTTCGGAATGCAATTCATGCTCTAACACGCTTACTCGGATTTTCCATTCTGATTGTATTCAACACCACAAAAAAAGAGACGGAGCAACCCGTCTCTTTTCATGTTCTTTCATTTCTTATTGGTTCTGAATGCTTACTTTGCTTCCGTCATGCAGGAGCGTTTGTCCTTTTACCACGACTTGATCGCCTTCGCTCAATCCAGAGACGATTTCGATCTGGTCGCTGGAGCCTTTTCCTGTCGTTACTTCGATTTGTTTCACGACATCTCCCTCCAGCTTGAATACGTACTGTTTCCCGCTGCGCTCGAAAACTGCGGCGCGAGAAACGATCAGGCTGGAAGCACCCTCGGTACCAGCGGATGGGAAGGTAACCGTCACGACCATATCCGATTTCAGTTCATTCTTTTCATTCGGAATTGTAACTTCGACCGGATACGCCTTCATTTGTTGATCCATCACAGGGCTTACGGCAGTGACCTTCGCATCCAGCGTCTGTCCAGTAGATTGCACATGTACCTTAACTGGTGTACCGACTGTTACCTTCGTAATATCTGCTTCGGACAGATTTGCCTTTACAATCAGCGAGCTGGTATTCACGACTACCACAACCGGCTGTTGACCGGCCATCTGACCGACTGCGCCGTTGACACTGGAGATAAATCCGTCGATCGGAGACGTGACGGTCGCATTCGCCAACTGTTCCTTGGCGTTTTGCAAGGCGACAGACGCTTGCTGGACAGAAGCCTCAGAGACTTGAAGCCCAGTCTTTTTCTGCGCCGTTTGCAAATTTTGCTGGGCGTTGTCATAAGCGGTTTGCGCGTTCGTCAGTTGGTTGTTGGCTTGCTCCATCTGCTGGGATGAGATCGCTCCTTGCGTAAAGAGGTTCTGCATCCGTTGTTGATTGAGTTTTGCCTCATTCAAACTCAGCTCTGCTTGTTTCAAACCGTTTTGGGCTTGCGTCAGTCCTTGATCAGTACTGTTGCCCGTCTGGTTCAGGTTCGCCTTGGCTACAGCATAGGAAGCTTCTGCCTGCTGTACGCCATTGATCAAATCTTGTTCATCCAATTTGAACAGAACTTGACCCTTTGTCACGTGCTGACCCAGTTTGACTGGCAGGGAAGTAATTTTACCGCCCACTTTTGGCATGACTTGTACTTCTTCGACCGGCGCCAGCTTTGCTGTAATACCGGAATCAGATTCTACTGCACCTGTCTTAACCGAGTCGATTTGTACAGGGGTGACGGATTCCTTTGTTTCTTCGGTCGGTGTAGTCGATTCCGGTTCTGGAGCCGAGCACGCACCCACCACCAGCGATATGGCCATCAAGGCCAGTATGACAGGTTTTTTACTTCTATTCATAATGTCCCTCCTTCTCCTTGCGCACCTTACGATTCCAAAGCCGGAACGGTTTTCTGCTGCTTTTTCTGCAGTTTCTTTTGTTGCTTTCTCAGGCGTTTTTCTTTGCGTTTTCTGCCCATGTCATGGAACCATGAAGCGACTACAGGGACCAGCACGAGTGTAATCAGGGTCGAGAAGCTCAGACCAAAAATAACGGTGATGGCCATCGGTGCCTGCGTCTCTGTACCAGAACCGCCAGCAAACGCGAGTGGTCCGATTGCCAGAATCGTTGTCAGTGTCGTCATCAAGATCGGACGCAGACGAACCGGAGCAGCATGCAGCAAGGCTTCTGACATCTCCCAGCCTTTTGCACGCAGCTGATTGACATAGTCGATCATGACGATGGCGTTGTTCACAACCAGACCAATCAGGAGGATGTATCCGATAAAGACGGACACGCTGATTGGAGTTCCCGTCACCAGCAAGCCAAGCAATACGCCGGAAATGGTCGGCGGAACCGAGAACATGATGATAAACGGACTGTACAAGGATTCAAACTGCGCAGCCATTACCATGTAAAGCAATACGACAGACAAGAGTACTGCTAGACCCAAGCTGGCGAAGGATTCCATCATATCTTCACTCTGTCCGCCAAAATCAATCTTATATCCGTCAGGAAGGTTCAGATTTGCCAATTTCGCTTGAATTTCCGTACTGACCGAATTCAAGTCTCTGCCTTCCAGATCACTTGTAATGCTCACTTGACGCGTCAGATTCGTCCGGTTGATGGAAACCGGGATATCTACCTTGCTGATGGTCGCCACAGATGACAGAGCGATTTGCGCTCCGCCTGGCGCGGAGATCCGCAAGTTGTTCAGGTAGTTGATGTCCTCCTGGTATTCTTCAGGAAGCTTCAGTTTGACATCAATTTCGTCATCACCCGTACGGTATTTCGTGACGGTCTGTCCCTGGAAGGACGTGCGTACGCTGGACAGGATTTGACCGGTAGTCAGCCCATACATACTGGCTTTTTGGGCATCTACCTTCACTTCAAACTCTTTGAGCGATGCCTGCAGGCTTGTAGACACGTTGGTCGTACCAGGGATGGTTTCGATTTCGCCTTTGATGATGTCACTGATGTCCCGCAGCACATCCAGATCGTCACCCGACAGGTTTACCTGGATCGGCGAACCGGTCGACATCGATTGGCTGGCACTTACAGTGATTTCAGGACCCGCGATGTTTTGCAGCTTTTGACGCAATTCAATCGCAATAGCATCGGAAGAACGCTGTCTTTCCGTAACATCGACCAGCGTGAGCGTCACGCTTGCCATATGGGACGAGAGCGAGCTTGCCAGCGGTGAACCGCTGCTGCCGATGGATGTCGAGACGATATCCTTCTCGGGGACTGTATTCACAATCTCTTCCACTTGTTTGGCAACCTTCTCCGTCTCGGCCAAAACAGTACCATTCGGCATCTTGATGGAAACATTAACCTGGCCTTCGTCCATAGCCGGGATGAATTCGGCCCCGATCATCGGTGTCAGGGCAAGGGAGCCTACCATCAGAACGACAGAGGAAATCATCACCGTTTTACGATGACCCAATGCCCATTTCAACACGACTCGGTATGCTTTTTCCAATTTTTTGAATCCGATGTTGAACCAGATTACAGGATTGATGCCCCGGTAATTTTTGATTTCTCCATGATCCGGCACTTTCTTCAAAATGCGCGAGCTCAGCATTGGCACCAGCAAGAGGGAGAAAACCAATGCCGCAATATGCGAATACACGACGGTCAAAGCAAGCGGCCCGAACAATTCGGCAGCAATCCCCTCAGTCATCGCGATTGGCAAGAATACGCAAATCTGAGCCAAGGCGGATGCCATAACGGCGGTACCTACTTCTTTGGAACCAATCAGTGCGGCTTCCATCATGCCTTTTCCCTGTTCCCGCTGACGGAAAATGTTTTCCAGCATAACGACCGCAAAGTCAATCAATGACCCCAGACCTAGCGTCAAACCGGACAAGGAGATCAGGTTGATCGTCTGTCCCGTCATATACATCAACAGGAATGTCGCTACGATGGAGACAGGAAGAACAATGACTGCCACCAGCATGGACTGAAGACTGCCAAGGAAGAAGAACAACAGGATCATCCCGATCCCGCCACCCAGCAAGGCATGCTCTGCTGTGGTATAGATCGAGTCCTTGATGTAGGTGGAGGTATCCATCGTCATGATGACTTCGATATTCTCCGGCAGCTCGGCCTTGATCTTTTCCATTTCTTTCTTGACTTGATCTGCTACTTCGATTGTATTTCCGCCAGATGCTTTAATAATAGAAATTCCCAGACTAGGCTTTCCATTTACATAGCTGATCTGGCTGACCGGCTCGCGCGTATCATTGACTTGCGCGATATCGCTCAAACGGATCGAATTGCCCCCGACATTGATGGGAGTCAGGGCGATTTGCTCCACGTTGGCGTATTCGCCTTGAACGCGGATGCTCAGTTTTTCGTCACCCTCGCGAACAATACCGCCGGAACCGGACAGGTTGCTCGCACTCAAGGCTTGTGAAAGTTGATCCAATGTCAGTCCATAGGCGGACAACTTGGCAGGATCAACGACGATATCAATGACGCGGCTCTGACCACCGCTGAGCGAAGCAGACGCTACACCGTCAATACGCTCCAGGCGGGATTGGATCAGATCTTCCGTCAAATCCTTCAGGCGGTTTACATCATCTTCTCCCGTAACAGCAAAGGTGATGATCGGCATGCTGTTAGGGTCAATCCGCAACACGCGCGGCGATCTTGCGGAATCAGGCAATGCTCCTCGAACCTGGTCCACTTTTTCGCGCATGTCCAGTGTTGCCATATCCAGATCGGTTCCCCAATTGAACATCAGGATAACCTGTGAAGCTCCTTCGATGGATACGGATTGAATCGAGTCCAGATTCGCCACAGTACCAAGTGCATTTTCAATCGGCTTGGTGACCAGCTTCTCTACCTCGCTTGGGGATGCGCCGTCAACGGAAGTTACCACGACAGCTACCGGAAAGTTCAATTCCGGCATCAGGTCAATCGCCAAGCGTGGAAGCGATACGAAGCCAAAAATCATCATGGCCACCGTCAGCATGATCATTAGTACGGGGCGTTTAATCGATAACTCGGACACATTCACTACCACTCACCTCTTCCCAATCAGCTTGTTGCTTGGATGCTTGTTGCATGTAATGAAAATGGCACGTGTCTGCAAGAAGAGTATGTACCAGCGTGAGATTCCGATCTCTTCTCTTCCTTTCATCAAACCCGCAACCATTCATCAACCCCGTTTACACAAAATAAAGACACGCCTGCGACGCAACGACGCAGACTTGCAAGGCCTCGTCCCCGCCATATGAACGAAAAAAGTCATACGAATGCCAGGGATAAGGTGCTTCATTTCCTTTTTCATTCTAACCATCGAAGGGAAAAGTGAAATCTATCACATGGCTGTATATTTGTCTCGGGTATCTATCTAGAGATAGATGACACCCCATGCTAGAATGAAATTGGGTGTATAATACAGCGAAAGAAAGTAGGAAATCTCTTTGCTGAAGGGGATAAAAGACGCTCTTCAAAAACGAATTTTGATCATTTGGTTCACCATCTTGATCGTATTAGCCTTGCTTCCCGAATCCTTTATGAGGGAAACGCCGCTCCAATTTTCTATTACGATTGTCCTATTCATAAGTTACATTTTTTTGTTTTGGTTTCCCAAAAAAAATTGGAAATCGTATTGGGCGGAACTGATCGCAGTCGCCATTGGCATTTTCTCTCTTTTAAAAGGACTCCTTGTAGGCGGAGAAGCATACGGAATGATGATGCCGCTCGCCATTTTTATCGGCTATAATATCGGAACCAAACGCTCGATTCTGTACGCAACCTTTTTTGCGATCGTTGCGACCTTGCTGCTCATTTTCGATACAGACTTGCGGATTCAGCATATCGTTTCCTTTATTCTCTCATACAGCGGTTGTTACATCGGCGCCAGAGGCTACCGCATACAGAATGAAGCGTATGAAGCGAGCCAGCTCCATTACCAGGAACTCCAAAAAGCTCACGGGGATCTGCAGGAAGCGCATCGTCAATTGCAGGAAGCCGCAATCGATACCATGCAGATCGCTGTGCTCGAGGAGCGCACACGAATAGCGCGAGATATACACGATGCATTGGGTCATAGTCTGACTTCCTTGATCGTCCAGCTACACGCGCTCAAGTACATGCTGCATGAAGGGCCTCCACAAGCACAGGAAGCGGTCCAAAATATGCTGGGAGTAGCCAAGCAAAGCCTGGAGGACATCCGCTCCTCTGTCCATACATTGGCAAGCGACAACACCTGGCTGGGATTAAATCCTCTGCGCGCTCTGGTCTCCCAGGTGGAAAAGCATACCGGGCTACAGGTGGAGATCGTCACCGAAGAGCTGGAGGTTCCGCTTCCTCAGCAAATTACCATCTCGCTCTACCGCATTTTGCAGGAGGCGATAACCAATACGCTGCGGCATTCCGATGCCAAGCATTTGCAGGTGATCGTCGAGATGCGCGAAAAAGACATTCGTCTATGCGTCAAGGACGACGGCTCGATTACGAGAGACAATAAAATCCAGCCTGGCTTTGGACTGACTGGCATTCAGGAGAGAATCGAAATGCTGAATGGAGCACTTTCCTATTTTATCCGTGAACCCCATGGATTTCAATTGGAAGTGACAATTCCGACCAAAATTGGGGAAATTCCACCTGGAGAGGAGCAGAATGCAAATGGGCGAAGCAAGCAATCCTTCTAAGATAAAGGTCATACTCGTCGATGACCAAAACATGATCCGCCAAGGGCTCGGATACGTCATTCAGATGCAGCCGGACATGGAAGTGATCGGCGAGGCATCTGATGGAGTAGAAGCTGTGGAGCTGGTCTCCACCCTCGCTCCAGACGTGGTCTTGATGGATGTGCAAATGCCGAAGAAATCCGGTATCCAGGCGACAAAAGAAATTGTCCAGATGCATCCGGAAATCAAGGTGTTGATCCTTACCACCTTCGACAACCATAACTATGTCGTGGAAGGGATCCGCGCCGGAGCTGTTGGGTATATGCTCAAAGATGCCGATTCACAGGAAATGCTTGATTTAATCCGGCGAGCCAATCAAGGAGAAGCCCTCTTTCATACGGTTACGGCCGCCAAAGCTCTCGCGGAGGTCTTGCACTCTTCGCGCAATCAAGTGGAGAGCGCCGTCGATCAGTCATTCCTGCTGGATGAGCTCACTGAACGAGAGCTGGACGTCCTGCAACAGCTTGCATATGGATATCGCAATGATCAGATCGCACAAAACTTGTACATCTCGGAAGGAACCGTCAAAACGCATGTGCATCGCATCCTGCACAAGATGGGTGTCGAGGACCGTACGCAAGCGGTGGCAAAAGCTCTCCGCCACCGCCTCGTCAAGTAACACCTTTCTTTTGCCGAAAGTTGGTTCTGCGCTTATAAAAAGAAAATCGCCTCTTTTGATGTTGGAAGCGCTACACTCCACCTCAAAATCGGCGATTTTTTCAGCATGTCCGAAAAATGGTCACTCCCGAACCAGGGGAAGCCTTACTTCAAATCGGGCGCCGCCTAGACGAGCGGAATTGTCCGCTGATATCCTCCCCCCATGATCCGCGATGATTCGCTGAGTCATCGACAATCCCAGACCGGTTCCTTCTGCTTTCGTCGTATAAAAAGGAATGAACAAATTCTTTTTGATTTCATCTGAAAGGCCAGGCCCATCATCTTCAATCGTAAAAACAATATCTTTCCCAGTGACGCGCACCTGGACCAAGACTAGTTGTCCTCCGAAATGAATGGCTTCCAATGCATTTTTCAGAAGGTTAAGAAAAACCTGTTTCATTCGCGCCCGATGCCCTTTTACCTGCCAATTGCCTTCTGTCGCCTCGACCTCCAGGCGGATCCCCCTGCGATTCGCTTCGGGTTCCAGCAAACGAACGACACTGTGCAGCTCCTCCAAAACCGGGAACGGTTCGGAGACAATATGGCTATCGCGGTAGCGCGCCAGGACAAGTACGTCATTTAACAGCTCATTGATTCGCTCCACTTCCATCAAGATGACGGAGTAGTACGTATCGCGAAACTGATGATCCTGCTGCTCGCGCAATAACTGGATAAAGCCTTTTATGGACGTCAACGGATTGCGAATCTCATGGGCCATGCCAGCAGCTAGCTGCCCTACTGAAGCGAGTGCTTCGCTCCTCGTCATTTCCTCTTCATTTTGTTGCGAAGCCTCGAGATTCCTTACCACAGCCATAGCACCATATATACGATCCTCATGAGCGATCGGACATGTGCTGATCGTCAGCCACCTTCCCTGATGCTCGAGCAGGTAATGGCCGGATTCTCCGCGTTCTATCACCCATTGTATATATCGATCGCTTTCATCGAACTGTATGACCTCATCCACGCATTTTCCCCTGATCTGATCCCTGTCAATTCCGAACATTTTTCCAAACAGCGGATTAATCTCCAGCACATTCAGGCGATGATCGATAATCAGAACGGCCATCTCGTTTGACTGCATGATCAACTGGAAGACCCCGCGCAGGATCACATGTGCTTCGGATTCCTCTACTGATGGCAGAAGGAAGGGCTGAAACGAGGATGATGCCGGATGAAAACGTGAATGAGGGAATAATTCCAAGATGCGATTCATCAAGAGATCGAACAATTCATGCAAGGAGAGCTGGATGTTCGCATACCGCAACAAATCCTCCGGGGTGGCTGCCTGCTGGTTCGCATGCTTTTGCAACTGTTCCATTACCACATCTCTACAAACACGCAACGGCTCGATATAGAAAAGGATCGGCGTATCCTTCAAGCCGTATTTTTTGACAAAGCGATAGACTTGGCGCTCCAATGTGCTGTGCTTCCCCGTATCTAACGCCTCAATCAAATACTTGATAAATATGGAAAACGTGGATTCAAACCTCCCTCTGTCCTCCGGATGGTACAGGGAAAAAGGTAGACGTCGGGATAGAATATGCAGGGACATTGCCGTCATATCAGGGACCATTTTCATAAGATCCGACCATATTCGCTTATTCAAAGCCTCCGGCTCCTTTGTCATGATTCATTCTTCTCATATTCCCATAGCAGAATTTTCAATCTTTTTTATGTATACCTTTAATATTGCGCGAAAATTAGGCCAATGTAAAGTGGCGTGATTTTTTGTCTGGATCAAAAATCACGCCACCTATCCATTTCTTACGCGTTCGCAAATGCTTTCACAACATAGTTGCGCAGGTCGGATTTCACCGGACTATTCGGGTTGGTACCAGTGTGAGCTCGCTTGAATGCTTCGCTCTCCGTCCAGTTGCGAAAGTCCTGTTCACTTTCCCATTTCGTGAACACGATGTATTCGTCGCCTTCGGCTGGAGCCAGGAATAAAAATTCCTTGAACCCTGGTACGTCCTTCATGCGCTCGCCTCCCTGCGAGAATGCGCGTTCCAGGTGAGACTGATAATCTGCAGGAACCACTAAACGATTCATCGAGACATACATCTGCGGCACTTCCTTTTTCGATTGTTTACTAGTTTAGTATACGCCATTCCTTGGAATTAGAAAACTTGGCTGCGCCACGCATAAAAACCGGAGACGTCAGGTATCACGTCTCCGGTTGGTTTGTTGCTCCAGCATGATATCAAGCAAAAGGATGTCCTGCAAAGGTTCCTTGGGATCTGTCGTAAGGAGAGCGGAGACAGCAGCCATCGCGCATCGTACAGCGTGATAGGAATAAAAAGCGTCCCTCTCCGCATCACTAAACAAGGACAAATCGGAACGCTCCTGGACCGGGTAAGGAAAATCAGTCTCGACGCCGGCGCGGTCCAGAACGATCAACGCCTGCTTAATAGCGACGAGAGCCGCACTCACACTGATGCCGTATTCGACTCGCAGTTCATCCCAGACTTGAAAAGCGGATCGTTCTACACGCTCCTGATTCGGTCTGGTAATGATCCCTGATTTCCGTCCTTCCTTGAGCAGCCAGTCCACATAGATGTCATGTCTCGGTGGATAGGCGTACACTTGCAGTTTCAACTCCAGCTCACTCGGATGATCCTTGGCAAAACGGGCATGGGACAATGACATCTCATAGCGCCGCGAAGGATGGCCAGGGACGGTGACAAAAACCGTATCCTGCCGGATCGCGGCGATTTGCAGTTTTGTATGTGCAGGAATCCTTCCCTGGGGCGCTTTTTCCCTTCTGATGTTTCCCGGTATCAATTCGGAACCAAATTGATGGTATTCGAGCGGAGAATCAATCCAAGGAATCGGCTCCCGATGCATCACTTCGTACAGACCGTTGAACGTCACCCATTCACCCGGGCGGCGTTGACAGCGAATCAGCACTTTGTGACGCTCCTCTTCCGGGGAGACCTCCGCTTCCGTATCCTCAGCCTTCGGGTGCAACCGCTTATGCTCGATCAAGGAGCTATCGTTCAGAGTCAGACGTTCCAGCAACTCCCGTTTGCTGACCCACTCATATCCAATTCGATAGATCCGGTTCTTCATGGTCTCCACCACCTTTGATGCCTGTTTGCAAGCTCCCCTGCACGTTATTTATCGTACCATATGAATGTACGGACGTGTCTGTGCTAGACAGCAGATACAATCCGCTCGAGCGATGCAGCGGCTTCCCGGGGCGATTCCGCACGGCTGATCGCACTGATGACAGCTACACCGTCAGCACCGGCTGACATGATTTCTGGTGCATTGGCGAGAGTAATTCCCCCGATTCCTACAATCGGCAGATCTATTCCGACTGCCTCCCGAATCGCCCGCAAGCCTGAAGGTCCGATCGGCTCTCCAGCATCCGCTTTGGATGCTGTAGCGAACATGGCCCCGACTCCCAGGCAATCAGCGCCGCCCGCTTTAGCTGCCATGGCTTCTTCCACGTTGCCTGCCGAGATACCGATGTACATGTTCTCACCGACAGCAGCGCGCACCTCGCTCAATGCCATATCATCCTGGCCGACATGAATGCCATCCGCTTGCAGCCGAATAGCCAGATCGACATCGTCATTGACAAAATACAGGGCGTCGTACTGTTTGCATAAGCGTTGCAAGGCTTTTGCCAATTCAAAACGCTCTTCGTCCGAGAGCCTGCTCCCTTTGTCTCGCAGCTGCAGGCTGCCTGCACCTCCGCGCAGTGCCTCTTCGCTGATCCGCAGCGTTTCCTCCACTGAAAAACCGCAATCCTGAGAGCCGACCACGAAATAAACGCCAAGCTTTTGCCGCAGTTTTTCCCGATTTCTCATTTCCTGATCTCCTCCCATTGGTCCAATGCCTGACGATAGGCGGACGTGTTCTGTCTTACATCATCTGCCGCCGTAATGCCAGAAAGTACCGCTACTCCTGCACAGCCCGCCTTCAATAGCTCAACGGCGTTGTCAGGCGTCACACCTCCGATGCCGATGACAGGCGTCTGCAATGCCGCAGTGATTTGCTTCAGCTCCTCGACGCCGCGCGGCTTGAGACCCGGCTTGGAAGCACTGGAATACACATGGCCGTAGATCAAATAATCAGCGCCTTCTGCTTCTGCTGCTACTGCCTCGTCATAGGAGTGAACAGATCTGCCAAGCCACTGGTCATCCCGCACGACCCTCCTCGCCTCCTGGACGGTCAGGCTGTGGTAGGCGAGATGAGCCCCGCGGCAGCCTGCTGCCGACGCTACATCGACCCGGTCATTGATCAGGAGACGATCAAGCGGCATGACTCCAGACAAGGCCATGGCCCAATCCATACACTCGCGCGCCGTTCGCTGCTTTTCCCTGATGTGCAGATAGTCCATCCCGCCTGCGTAAGCCAGCTCCGCGATGCGCAAAACCTCCTCCAGAGGCTGCTTGCCGCTGGTGATCACATGGAGCTCAGGCCTTTGCCGCATCGCCCCCGCCACCTCCAGACAATGCTTCTAAACACTCTTGCAGCCACTCCATCATGCGATCTTCTTTTTGTGGAGCGCGTGCAAGCATTTCCACGATCAAACGGCGCAGGAAAAAGGATTGCTGCAGCGTCAGGGGAAATGTTATCGTCCGAGGTTTTTTCTCCTGTTTTTCCAGGGTGTCCACTCCGGCCAGCAGGGTATTCGCGATGGACTCAATCAATTCATGCAAGGATTCCGTTTCTTTCAACTCGTCATAACAGCCGTCAAACAAACGGCATAATAGTAAAAATGCCTGTGACGACATAGTCACCGGCTGAACATCCACTATGGGTTCCGGCATCTTTTTTGTCCCTCCATCCCTTGAAACAACCTCCATTATACCATTTCAACATGAGAAAAACTTGACCTTTCGCCAACTGCTTTCTCCCTTTATCGCATCAGAGAATTTACCCTTCCTGAAAGAAAAAAACCGCTGAGATTTTCAGCGGCTTTTGCTTGTCCCTTCATTGCGGTCATTATGATGCGATTGTCGCAGGTTTGTATTCTTATCGTTTTCATCCAGCGTCTTTCCGCGGTTTTTGCCTAGATCCTTGCTGTTGTTATTTTTGCCCACTGCGCACACCTCCTCCAACGGTTCGTCATGGAATAGCGTAACCAGTTGGCCGGTGTTTACACCAGGATTTTTGCATTAGCCCTCAATTCGCTGCATTCGACCACGAACAGCATAGACGACAGCGAATGGAACACGCCAGCCCAGCAAAAAAACGAATGTCACCAGATAGGTTACTTCCGCAAATATCCAGGTCAAAGACGCGCCTGTCCACCAGGAGCGAAGCAGAAGACCAATCGGGGCAGCCAATGTCCAGGTCAAAAAAGTGGAAAGCAGATTGCTCCATACAGTCATATAACGCTTGTTATAATAGCTTTTCAGCAAAAAGGATGCGACAAGCCACGCAAGCAAAAACGGCGCAAGCGTCTCCAACATTCCCAAAAAGGTTATGGGGAGCTGATGTATTCCTTTTCCAATATAGACGAATAGCCAAAACGCGACCAAATCACCGGCAAACAGTACATAGCCAGCCGGCATGATACGATGTCCCATGCAAACCCTCTTTTCTGGCGGAGGCTTTTTCTTTCCTCTATAGTATACATGCCAGCATGGGATCGACAATCGACATCGCTCATGATTCACCAAACAGCAACAATTCCAGCTTCTTCGCTACTTCCGGCCACTCCCGATCCAGAATGCTGAACATGACAGTATCCCGCACGTATCCATCCTGGATAATCATATGGTTTCGCAGCACGCCTTCACGCACACCGCCAATTCGTGCAATGGCACGCTGCGAATTCTGATTCCGGGCGTCCGTCTTCAATTGTACCCGTATGCACCCTTTTTCGAAGCTATGTTTTAATAGCAGATATTTGCAATCTGTATTGACCCTCGTTTTCCAGACAGATGGGGTTAGCCATGTATGCCCGATCTCCAGACCTTTGTCATGAAGGGAGATGGCCATGTACCGTGTACTGCCAATAATCTCTCCACTCTCCTTTTTTAGAATGACAAAAGGCAGCTCCGTTCCCTTACGTTCATTATCCATCGCAATCCTGATCCAATCCTGGATGTCTGTTAGTGAACTCATTTTTTTGGACATATACGTCCAAATCTCTTCGTATTTTCCTGCCTCCCATAGCCCTTGGGCATGATGTTCCCGCAACGGTTCGAGGCGCACGTATTTTCCTTCCAAAATGACTGGTGACAGTTGAAGCATATTCCATTCTCCTTTGCCCAAGTGTTCTGCCCAAGTCTTGCAGCAGAACACTTGGCTCAAATTTTTACAAGGATAATGGTGGTTGCCCCCACTGTCAAGAGAAGATCATCATGCCTCTTCGTTTATCACAACTTCTTTGCCTCTTACCTTCAAAATCAGGGGAATGATCAGCCACAGAGCAGCGCAGCCCAAGAAGATGAGAGACAATGGCTTGGTCAAGAAGATTGTGAAGTCTCCATTGGAAGTGGTCAAGGCTCTACGCATATTGTTTTCGATCATCGGCCCTAGAACCAGTCCCAAGACAAGCGGTGCCAGGGGAAAATCATTAGAACTCAGGAAGTAGCCGAGCAATCCGCAGAATACCAGCAGGACGAGATCGAAGGTAGTGATTTGCACGGCGTAAACACCAAAAACAGAGATGGCGATAATCGAAGGAATCAGGAAATGCGGTGGTGTCTCGATGATTTTGGCAAAGACTTTCACCAGCGGCATATTCAAGGCCAAGAGCATCAGGTTGCCGATGAACATGCTGGCGATCAGTCCCCACGCCACTTGTGGATGATCCGTAAACAGCAAGGGACCCGGTTGGACATTGTACATCAAAAGAGCTCCCATCAGGATCGCAGTCGTACCTGAACCCGGGATGCCGAGCGTCAGCAGCGGGATCATTGCTCCTCCAGAAGCAGCGTTGTTCGAGGACTCCGGGCCTGCCACTCCTTCGATCGCTCCTTTGCCGAATCGTTCCGGATTTTTGCTCCATTTCTTTTCGAGGATATAGGAAAAAAAGGAGGCCAATGTCGCTCCGGCACCAGGCAGCAGTCCGACAAAGAAACCGAGAATCGAGCCACGAGCGATTGGAGCTGCACTTTGCTTCAAGTCCATGGCGCTCGGCAGAATTCGTCCAACCTTGATCAATTGCTTGGAGCTGATGTCGTTCTCCAAAATGGTTTTAAACACTTCACCCAAGGCGAACAGTCCGACGGCGATCGTCAAGAACTCCAAGCCTTGATACAGGTACGGAATATCATACGTAAAGCGGGCGACCCCAGACACATTGTCGATCCCAATGGTAGCCAGCAGCAGACCGAAAACCGTCATGATCAAGGCTTTGGTCATCGATTTGCCGCCGAGGCCGCTCACAGCACACAATCCAAGCAGCATGAGCGAGAAATATTCCGCTGGACCAAAATGCAAAGCCAGATCAGACAGCGGCTGAGCGAGAAAAACCAGTGCCACCAAAGCGAATACGCCCGCCACAAAAGAGCCGATCGCCGCGATGGACAGGGCTGCGCCCGCTCTTCCCTGCTTTGCCATTTGATAGCCATCCAGTGTGGTGACCACTGATGAGGACTCGCCGGGCGTATTCAAAAGAATGGAAGTTGTCGATCCGCCGTACATCGCTCCGTAGTAGACGCCTGCCAGCAAAATCAAGGCACTCGCTGCCGCCTGCTCTGCATTCATGCCGCTCGTCAAGGAAGCTGTGACCGGCATGAGCAAGGCTACTCCACTCATGGGACCGATGCCAGGCAAAACACCAACAGCCGTGCCGATCAGAACCCCAATAAAGGCATAGAGCAAATTATGCCATTGCATGGCAATATAAAATCCATCGGCCAGGTACTGCAATGTACTCATATTGTCCCCTCCTTAAAAGCCGAGCCAGACCGGAAAACCTGGCAGCGTTCCTTGTAGCAGATGTACATAGACGTAGTAGACGCCTGCAGAAAAGGCGAAAGCCACGAATGTCGTTTTGATGTAGCTTTTGCTTCCCATTACTTTGAATGTCACGAACAAAAAGAGAAAGGTCGTAATCACATATCCGACTGGCTCCAACAAATAGACATAGAGCAGCGTTGCAGCGAAAATGACCAGGAAGCGTTTGTATTGCAGCGTTTTGCCTTCTGTTGCGGTAGAGCTTTCCGTTCTGGCTCGCGTCGACTCCCAGAACAGGCGCAAGCTGAGTATAATCAGGATGATGCCAAGACCCATGGGAAACAAATTTGGTCCCACTTCGCTGCCATAGGCGCTTGTAGAAATATTTCGGCTTTCGATAACAAACAGTGCCCCTACCAAAGCAAAACAAACACTGCTGTACCGATCAAATGCTTTGTTCACGATGGCGCAACCTCCTTCGGTTAAAAAAGGAGAGGGAGTCCCCTCTCCAGCTTTGCCTATTTCGACATTCCCAGTGATGCCAGCAGTTCTTGCACCAGTTTGTCTTGTTCATCGAGAAACTTCGTAAATTCCTCTGCGCCCCTGTACTCGCTCTCCCAACCGTTCGCTGCCAATTCCTTTTTCCACGCTTCGCTTTCAGACAGCTCTTTCAGCTTCCCTTCCCAGAAAGCCTTGGCATCTGCCGGCATGTCGGGCGGTCCGAATACACCTCGCCATATGTTGAAGGTAGCATCGATACCTTGTTCTTTTAAGGTAGGCACGTCCTTCAGGTCACCGCCGAGCCGCTCTTCCGAAGTCACACCCAATACGCGAATTTTACCTGCCTTCAGATACTCGGTAATACCCGACGCATCCGTGGCGATCATATCGGCATTGTTGCCCAAGAGTGCAGCGATTGCCTCGCCGCCGCCGTCATAAGAGACGTATTTCACCTTTTTGGGATCAATGCCGTATTTCGCTGCTGGGAGAACGCTTATCAGATGGTCCATCGACCCTGGAGCGGAACCGCCCGCCAAAGTGATTTTGCTTGGATCCGTCTTGAGCGCCTCCAAGAGGCTTTTCAGATCCTGATAGGGTGAATCTGCTTTCACGACAACAGCGCCAAAATCTTTGGTCATTTGCGCCAATGGCGTGACATCTTTATAACCGAATGGGCTGTTTCCTTCTTTTTTGTTGTGATTGATCAAAATCGGTGGCGAATTGACAAAAAGACGGTACGCATTGCCTTTGTCCTTGCTGACGTACTCCGCCATGAACACCACGCCGCCACCGCCTGGTTTGTTCTCTACGGTGATTGGCTGTTCGATCAGTTTGCTTTCGTTTAATACCTTCCCAAGTGAACGCGCTGTTTTGTCCCAACCGCCGCCTGCTCCAGAGGGCGCTACCATGACAATTGGCTTTTCGGGATAACGGGAAGCTGGCTGTTCACTTTGACCAGCTGTTGATCCACTGCTCGAACCGTTACTCGAACCGCTACTCGAACCACTGCCCGCATTCCCGCCGCCACAGGCGACTAATGCGAGTGAGAGCAAAACAGACAGTGCTACTAACGCGTTTCTTTTTTTCATAACACTTCCCCCTATTTTCCCTTTTCTGAAAGCGCATTCAAAATCGCTTTTAAGATAACATGGAGGGGGCGTGCAAGCCTAGTTTACGTACATAAAGCCTATTATGTACGTAATGTACTTTTTGTTCATATTGTTCACGCGATTTTACGTTTCCAGATAACGGTATTTCCTTTCCGGTCTTCCTACCGATCCATAGATGAGCTCAGCACGGGCTTTCTTCTCCGCAACGAGGTATTCCAGATAACGGCGCGCGGTTGTCCGGCTTGTCCCAATCAACTTGCTGATCTCTTCGGAAGACATCCCGGTCTGCTTCGTCCGCTTGATTGCTTCCAACACCTTTTCCAGCGTAAGGATATCGATTCCCTTGGGTACAGCTGACTCCCTGATCCTGCCCTTGGCCAAATTGCGCATGAGGATCCGATCAATATCATCCTGGTCGACCTCGCCTGCTTCTCGGGTACGAAGGAGATGCCCTCTATAATACTCCAGCCTTTCCCGAAAGCGCTCAAACACAAGCGGCTTGACGATATAATCAAATACTCCGCCGCGCAATGCATCTTGAACCATTTCGATTTCCTTCGCTGCGGTAATCATGATGATGTCCGTGTCGCGGTGGTGCTGTCGAATGTGCCAGACCAGCTCCGTGCCCAGCATGTCGGGCAAATACACGTCCAGCAAGACCAGATGCGGGTTGGTTAACCCCAATAGCTCCTTCGCTTCGGCACCGTTCGTTGCGGTCGCGATCACTTCAAACCCTTCTATTTTGCTGACAAAACGCCGATTAATATCGACGATTCGCAGATCATCCTCGACGATCAAAACCTCAACCTTCTGCATGATTGCCCCTCCATTCCTTTGGCAGTGATACCGTAAACAGCGCTCCGCCTCTTTCACTTCTTCCTAACAAGATATAACCGCCCATTTCTCCGACAATATCACGTACCTTGGCCAGTCCCAGCCCGCGCTTTTCCCCTTCTTTCGTCGAGAATCCATATTCAAACACTTGATCGCGCAACTCCTCCGGCACACCCGGGCCAGAGTCCTCCACTTCAAACAGGATCTCCTCTCCGGCATCAGACAGATAGCATTCGACAATCTTCGGTTCCTTCCCGGAGGCATTGACCGCCTCCAGCGCATTTTGCAGTAGGTTGCCCAGCAGGATGATTACTTGTTGACGATTGATCGTAGCATGCAGTTCGGATATGCGGCTGTCATGATTGATTAAAAACTGAATTTTCAGTTCTTTGGCTCGATTGTGCATGCCCAGCAAGAGAGCTCCGATCAGCGGATCCGGAATTTGTTTGGCTAAAAAGAGGATTAATTCCTGTTGGGATGAGGTTTCGCTGGTAATCAGCTCGACGGCCTCCTGAATCGATCCCAGTTGCAGCAATCCTGAAATGGTGTAGAGCAGATTGTGAAATTCATGAGTTTGTGCACGGAGTACATCAGCGTATCTTCGCGCTTGCGAAAGCTCAGACGCAAGCTGGTCGATTTCTGATTTCGAACGAAAACTGCTGACGACTCCTACAATTTGATCACCCAGCTTAATGGGGAGCCGATTGGCAATGATTTCCTTTCCTCCGATCAAGGTTTCGCGATCCAACTGGTACTCGCCAGTGGCGAGAATTTCCGGCATCCGGCTATCGGGCAACACTTCATAAATCTGTTTTCCATGCACATCGTCAACCGGGAGCTCCAAGATTCGCAGTGCAGCCTTGTTCATCATGGTGATGCGATTGTTCTTGTCGATCGCGACAATCCCTTCTCGCACCGATTCGAGCACGGCATTGCGCTCTACGTACAAGGCAGCGATTTCTTCGGGCTCCAAGCCCAAAATCGCACGCTTGAGATAGCGGCTTAATACAATTGCTCCCAGCACTCCGCACAGGACGGCAATTCCCATGATCAGGATGACTTTATCCTGATAATCATCAATGGCATTTTCGATGTCCTCGAGAAGAAAACCAACCGATACGATCCCGATCACTTCTCCCTGTTCATCCCTGATCGGCACTTTTCCGCGCAAGGAAGGGCCCAAGCTGCCTACTGCCTTGGAAATGTATGACTGCCCATGCTGCAGCCCCAGCTCGTTGTCCCCTCCTACCATCTCTTTGCCGATCCGATCCGCCAGTGGATGGGCATAGCGAATTCCTTCCTTGTTCCCGACGACGACGAATTCAGCATCCGTTTGAGAGCGGACATTTTCCGCGATCGGCTGGATCAGTGCAGATGGATTGTCGGTAAAAAAAGCTGCGCGAAGCTCTGGATCATTGGCTGCTATTTTCGCTACGCTCAACGCTCTTTTTCCAATTTGCTCCTCGATGGAGGAGGCAATAATGGAAGAGAAAATCAGACCGATCGCACCAATAATCACAATAATGACGGATGTAATCAAAAAAATCATTCGCGTCTGAAAGGAGAGGCGCACTCTCTTCAACCTTGCCATCTTCATCTCACCTCTGGTTCATTTTACCACCCAAACCAATTGTGAGGACAGTTTCAATCATCATGTAAAAAGGACCGCCCAAAATGGTGGTATGAGCTGTACATTCCCCCAATATACTTAACCAACTTATATTCGAGACAAACTGAGGCGGCTGTCCGAGTATAGGAAATGAACTAGAAAAGGAGGGAATTTTGTGAAAACACAGGTCGACACAAACGGTATCGTTTCCTTGACCAGAGAAGGAGAAGCGCTGGTGAAAGACAGTCCGCTCTACAATGAGGGGCTTCGTCCGACAACGCTGGAAGAGCATAGCTGGACTTCTTACAACTTCGCCAGTTTGTGGATCGGCATGTCCATTTGCTTGCCGACATACGCCATGGCGGGCGGCTTGATTTCACTGGGCATGAACTGGTGGCAGGCTATTATTACCATTATCCTTGGAAACTGTATCGTCCTTATCCCGATTCTCCTCAACTCCCATGCCGGAACCAAGTTTGGCATCCCGTATCCGGTGTTTGCACGCCTTTGGTTTGGTTCCAAGGGTGCCCACATCCCTGCCGTAGCTCGCGGTCTGATCGGGGCAGGCTGGTTCGGGATCAACTGTTGGTTCGGCGGCGCTGCCATTGACACGTTGCTGATGTCCATGACCGACTGGGGAAATGTCCCGGGCCACTTGTGGATCTCCTTTTTGGGATTCTGGGCGATTAATGTGTGGGTAGCCTACCGTGGTCCCGAAGCAATCCGAAAAATGGAGGCCTGGGCGGCACCCGTCCTGATCATCATGAGTTTGGCGCTGCTCATTTGGGCTCTGACAAGTGCAGGCGGGTGGGGCCCGATGCTGTCTGCTCCATCCAAGTTTGCTACTACTGGCGAATTCTTGAAGGTGTTCTTCCCTGCTCTTACAGGAGCCATTGCTTTCTGGGCAACGATGGCTTTGAACATTCCTGATTTCTGCCGTTACGCGAAGAGTCAAAAAGCCCAGATTGTCGGTCAATCCAGTGCTTTGCCAACTACGATGGGCTTTTTCTCCTTCATCGGGGTAGCTGTTACCTCGGCTACAGTCGTAATCTACGGCGAAGCCCTCTGGGACCCCGCGGCTGTACTGGCAAAGTTTTCACCCCTGGCTATCTTTTTCGGCACGATTGGAATTGTTCTGGCAACCTTGACAACCAATGTGGCTGCCAATATTGTCGCACCGGCACGTGCCGTCGAAAATCTGGCTCCACGACGCCTCTCGTACCAGAATGGGGCACTCATTGCCGGTTTCGTCGGTTTGCTGATGCAGCCTTGGTATATTTTGGAAAATTTCGGAAATTATATTTTCCTCTGGCTCGGGACTTACGGTGCCTTGCTTGGTCCGATTGACGGCATTGCCATTGCGGATTACTGGCTCGTGCGGAAAAGACGCATTCATTTGACTGAGCTGTACAAAACCAACGGCATCTACTCGTACAAAAGCGGCTACAATACCCACGCTCTCTGGGCGATGCTGATCGGGATTGCGATTCCTTTTATCTGCAAATACATCCCTGGATTGACGATCGTATGGGACAATGCCTGGACCATCGGCTTGCTCATATCCCTAGCCGTCTACACCTGGGTTATGAAAGGAAATGCATCGATTATCTCCGCCAAGCAGTATGAGCAGGTGACGAGTCAAGCAGCAGCAGGAAAAGCTTCCTGAGTGTGCATTCCTTAGAAAAGACTGGTTCTCCACCCACAGGCATACGGGAACCAGTCTTTCTGTATTTTCTACCATTTGAATTGCCGGATTGAATCTTGCAGATCTTCTGCCATTTCATGCAAATTAGCACTGGATCGTGCAATTTCGTTGACAGAGGCAAGCTGCTCATTGGCATTTCCAGAGACGCTCTGTGTATGCTGGGACGATACCTGCGCCAGGCGATTCATCTCATCCATGGCAGACGCTACCTGCTGAACGCTGGCCGACATCTGCTCAGTCGCCGCTGATACTTCCTGGATTTGATCCGCTACCTCTTGCGAAGACGCAACGATACGGTGGAACACGGCACCTGCTTCGTGGACGATGGCAGAACCTTGTTCGACCACGACTGTACCGTCTTTCATCACCGTTACCACCTGATTGGTTTCTTGCTGAATCTCACTGATCAAGCGGGCGATCTCCCGTGCGGATTCCTCCGATTGCTCCGCCAATTTTCGCACCTCTTCCGCCACGACTGCAAATCCTCGTCCGTGCTCGCCTGCACGGGCTGCCTCAATCGCCGCATTCAGCGCGAGCAAATTGGTCTGGGAAGCAATCCCGGTAATGACGTCGACGATTTTCCCGATCGCTTCGGACCGCTCGCCCAACTCCTGTACCAGCCCTGCTGCCTGATTCACGGACGTCGAGATGGATTCCATTTGCGCAACCGCCGATTGGATATACTCGTTTCCTTGCTGCGCTTCTTGGGCCGCATGCACCGAACTTTCGGAAACCGTGCTTGCGGTGTCTGCGATGCGTTGAATGGCGATCGACATCTCCTCCATGACACGCACGCTCTCTTGTGTGCGCTGTGACTGAATCTCGGAGAAAGAAGCGATCTCACGGACGTTTTCAAGAGAGTGTTGCGTGGTTTGGGCAGTTTGCTCAGCGCCTGCAGACAGCTCTGCAGACGACGCAGCTACCTGCTCACCCGCTACCTTAACCTGCTCAATCAACGAACGCAGATTGCCCACGAGTTCATTGAAAGCAATTCCCAGCTTCCCTACCTCGTCACGTCCGGTATAAGAGGTATGTTCGACAGAGAGATTTCCTTTTGCCAATTCCTCCAACCGTGTAGACACGACGGTCAGCGGGCTGCTGATCATGCGCGAGATCGCCATGCTAAGAGAGATGGCAAGAATCAACGCGATCGCTTCAACGACGAGAAGGAGAAAAATAGATTCCTCGACTCTCTCTGCACTCTCCTTTTGCACCAGATCTGCCTCATCCGAGATGTGATTGGCCCACGCCAGCTGTTCTTCATTGATCCAATTCACGATCTTGTCAGTCGCGCGGTAATAGGCGTAAGCCGTGTCCACCTGCTCCTGCTCGATTAATTTCAGTACTTCACTCTGATCTTTTAGATATTGGTCCAGCAGGGTTTCAAGCATCTCGACGGTCTTCACTTCTTCACTGTCGAGCTGAGAGGATTTCAGGTTGTCAAATATTTGCTGCGCATTTGCGCTGCGTTGATCCAATTCTTTTTTGTATTCCTTATAGCTTTCAGCACCCGGATTCAGGATCATTTTGTAGACCAGTCCGTCGATTGTCCTCATTTCCTGCCGCCACTCATTGATCCATTTCACTGGCAGCAGCTGTTCCTGGTACATGGATGCCAATTGCTTGTTGGAAGATGTCAAGCCGTAGTAGCCCATCCCCCCGACGATCATCATAAAAATGGAGAATGAGATGATCAAAACCGCCATTTTTCCACGTGTACGCATATTTCGCATGATGTTCATCAGATAAGACCTTCCTCCATTATCGAAAAATGATGACTCTATCCTTTTCCCTCTTCTGTTCAAGACGAAACAAAAAAAGCCCACTTTCCAAAAAAGTGGACTTTTTCGAACCTCTCAATTGCCGTTTCTTCCACGACTGCATAAGCTTAGTCCCGTTCTTTCTTCAAGCAGCCGGGCGCTTGTGAACAGTCGGTCGCGATGAATGCCTGTTGTCATGTCAAGTCCATCCAGCAAATAAAGCAAATCCTCCGTAGCCATGTTCCCGGAAGCTCCGGGTGCATACGGGCAGCCGCCCAATCCGCCTAAGGAACTGTCGAAAGTCGAGATTCCCAGATCCAACGCAATGAGTGTGTTGGCGACGGCCATTCCATACGTATCGTGAAAATGCATCGCCAAGCGCTCGGCGGGAACATGCTTGAGCAGCGTGTCCAATACATGATGAACTTGTTTGGGATGAGCTACTCCAATCGTGTCGCCAAGAGAAATTTCTCGGACACCCATCTCCAGCAATCTCTGCGTAACCCGAAGGACGGCATCAACCGATACTCTTCCCTCGTCAGGGCAGCCGAAAACAGTCGACACATAGCCGCGTACCGTTTTTCCAGCTGCCAATGCTGCACGAGCAGTCTCCTCGAGAATCGGGAAAGTATCCGCGATGGATTTATTGATATTTCGCTGATTGTGGCTCTCGCTGGCGGACAGGAATACGGCGACCTCATCCACATCCGCTTCGAGCGCTCGCTCCAACCCCCGCACATTGGGGACGAGTGCTGCATACGTGACGCCCGGCACACGTTCGATCCCTTTGGCCACCTCTGCGGCATCTGCGAGAGCAGGTATCCACCTGGGATGGACAAATGACGTGATTTCGATATAAGGAATGCCCGTACGTGACAAATGGTTAATCCAGGCGATCTTGTCCTGAGTCGGCACAAATTGCGCTTCATTTTGCAGTCCGTCGCGGGGTCCAACCTCCACGACACGAATCTGACGCGGTGTAAGGTCCAACATTTTTCTATGCCCCCAACAGGTTTGTCATCATGTAGCCTGCTCCGTAAAAAATCATGAACTGCACCCCGGCACCGACACCCAGCACGCGGTTGATCAAGCCCCCGACGGTAGCCATCGTCAATGTCAAGATGACGCCGACCAGTTGCGCCTCATGGAAAGCCAGCAAGCATGCCAAACCGACAAACATCCCGACGATGGCTTCCTGACTGATATTTTTCATGACAAATACGGTAGCCGTACGCGCATAGTTCATTGCAAATGGATAGGCGATCACGGCTGCAACCACCAAGCCGATCAAGCCGTACAAGAAGAAGTCCCAAGGCGTCAGCAGGTTGTGCAGATTGTTCACCGGATCACTGGTAAAGACAGGCGGTGCATTGAACAGCGGTGCTGCCGGTCCCAAGGCGACAGGGCTGAGCGGAATCCCGAACGCCAGGAGCGGAATAATGGCCTCTGCGATGTACGTCGATTCAGTCACGCCGTTCATGGCTGCCAGACTGGACGTCGATTTTTTGTACACGCCCTTGTTGCGGGAGCCGACGATCTCCCCCATCAGGGAGGTCATTCCGACCGGACTGAATGCAAATGTCAGTGACGAAATAAACGATGTGATCGAAGTATGGGCTGCCTGTCTGCCTGTCAACACGCGAAACGGATTGGGGAAGAATCCCTTCCAGGCGCGGATTTCTGGTGCCAGGTGATATTCCTTCGGTTTCGTGCGGGTCAGGCTCGCCCTCCCGCTCGCTGAAAGAGACAGCAGCAAATCATAAAACATGGGACCGATTGCAATTCCTAAAAAGAAGCTGATGCTCAGATGCTTTTCCACGATTTGAAAGCTGAACTGATCCAAACTTTTAATAAAGAAGGCAAAAGGAATAATCATCGCAATACTGACCCATTTTCCTTTGGAAAAATAGGCAATCAATACAGCGGCCAGCGTAAAGATCAAGCCCGACGCAGATTTGAAGAAGTCCGCAAACTGCCCGAGAAACTGTCCGAACAAAACCGCTGTCGGCAGTGCGATGAAAGCACCCAGCAGGCCGCCCGACAACATTTTGCGCAACGCGACGTGGGGCACTCCGAGACGCCGCAGCGAGGAAGCGTGATCGATCAGCGGAACAGCCGTCGTATCACCCGGAATCCCCATCAATGCAGTAGGAATCGCATGCGTCAAATGCTTCGCCAGCACTGCCGCCATAAAGAATGACAAGACAGCTTCCGGCGGGGCACCCAGAAGGATGACCAACAAGGTAAAAGGAACCATGATAGCGGTTTCATCTGTCCCCGAGACCAAACCGATCAGGGTGAACAAAATCGCCCCGAGCAAGGCAAACAAAAGTGAGATCATCAATACACTCATTTATCCGATTGCACCCCGCTTTTCTTAAACGTATCCAGAATCCCCAGTTCTTCCATCTCTTTTCTCGTTACGGGGTCATTGACAATCAGCTGGTACTCTTCCTTGGCATCCACCTGCATGTCCCGCAGGATTTCCTGAAAGCTCTCGACGCTCGATTCTTCTTCCTTCAGGATTCGGCTCGGTTTGAACAGCTTGGCACAGAGAATCAGCGCCAGCACACTGCCTGCAATTCCGAGCAGCAAGGAATAGGAAGGCACCATCTTAGGTTCTGCGATGGATGGAAAAATGCTCTTGCCGGCAAAATAGCCGCCGATACTGAAGGTCATGCTGATTGCTACGGAGAGAAGGATGCTGGAGGGCACCACGGTGTCCCCCAGAACCTCCAGATATGTTTCATTTGACTTTCCGGTTTGTTTTTCTGTGCTAACCACTTTGGTTTCCATCGCCAACCCCCGTTTGCAATTGTTTGGTCAAGGCCAAAATCCGGTCATAACGGACATCCTTTTCTTGAATGGCCTGCTTGACGACTATTTCGATCTGTTCATCCGTGGCCCCGGCCATCATAGCGAGGTTGCGTGCATGCAAGGCCATATGTCCCCGCTGGATCCCATCGGTAGCCAAAGCACGAAGCGCCGCCAGATTTTGCGCCAGTCCCACAGCCGCGATGCACCCTGCCAAATCTTCTGCGGTCTGCACATCCATGATTTTCAGCGCAAGGCGTGCAGTCGGGTGTGATTTGGTCGCGCCTCCGACGATCCCTACTGCCATTGGCAGCTCCAGGGTCCCTACCAGATTGCCTTCGCGATTCAATTCCCAGCGTGTCAAAGAACGATAGCGGCCAGATACCGCAGCATAAGCGTGCGCGCCTGCCTCTACTGCACGGGTATCGTTTCCTGTCGCCAACACGACTGCCGTAATCCCGTTCATAATCCCTTTGTTGTGCGTCGTAGCGCGGTAAGGGTCGCACTCTGCGAACTCGTATGCACGGATGATGTTCGCCACGACTTCAGCGCCGCCCAATTCCTCTGTCGAGAATACCGCCCGTGCCCGAACCAGTCTGCGGTCTGCCAGGTTGGAGATGATGCGCAGCACCACACGTCCGCCTGTCACCTCTTCGATAAACGGAGCGACTGCTTCTGCCATGGTGTTCACAGCGTTCGCGCCCATCGCGTCCCGTGTATCTACCAGCAGATGCAGCACCAGCATCGGCTCTTTGGAACGCTCGATGACATGTACTTCTACGTCGATGGCTCCCCCACCCAGTGATACCAGTGTCGGGTCCTTGGCGTTGCAGCGATCCAGGATCGATTGCTTGTTTTCATACACCCTGGCCATCGCGCCATAGGGATCGGCAACATCGAGAACCTGGATCTGCCCGCGCATGATCGACCCGCTCAGTGAAGTGTAGAATCCCCCCAGCGCGTACGAGGTGCGTGCGGCATTTCCTGCTCCTGCTACGACAGACGGCTCTTCTGTCGCCATAGGGATGAAGCGGTCTTGCCCGTTGATTTTAAAGTTTGTCGCGACCCCAAGCGGAATCGCCATCGTCCCAATTACATTTTCGACCATCACATTGGCCGAGCGGAGCGGAAACGGGATCTCCCCCGACAAGATTTGCTTTTCTTCCTCTGTTAATCCTCTGGCTTGCGCCACCATTTCGAGTCTCTCTTCTGGTGTGTGCCGATAAAAGCCGGATATTCTGCTGTTCGTCATCTATGCTATCTCCCAACTCTATCTGTCTTGATTGTTTTTGCCAACCTCATGGATGAAAGCGAATGAAAAAGGTCCACCTCCACTCACCTTTGTTTCACATCATTCAACTTTGTTGAATGACCTAATACTACAATACCACTTTGAAAATGTAAACGCTTTTTTCGCAATATTCGCAGCTGACACAAAAAGTCGACAACAAAAAGAAAAAAGCCAGCCGACCACAATAGCTGCGTTCGAACTGGCCGTCAGGAGGCATCGTGTACGGGCCCCTATGCGATTAATTGCTGGGCTGGATGAAGATGGACAGCACCTTGGCTTCCTGATTGTTAAAAGGCAAGAAAATATGCGGTTTCAAGCCGGAAAAGTAAGCGGTATCCCCCTCTTCCATGACATGCCGCTCCCCGTCGTAATAAAGGATAATCGTTCCGCTGACCACGTAGATGAATTCCTCTTCCGGGTGGGTAAAGGGCTCCGTCACGGTCATATCCGGGGGAACGGTCACCAGGACAGGCTCAATTTTGCTAAAGCGCGACCGGTTGGCGAGAATTTCATACAGATACCCCATCTCCTTGCTGCCCATCTTGCTCTTTCGCTTCGATTGGGGCGAGAGCACGAGGTGATCTTCTCGATGCTCCTCCAGGAACCACGCCAATGGCGTTTTCAGATGCTCCGCAATTTTGGACAGCGTGGCAACGGCAGATGCCGTTTGTCCGTTTTCGATTTTGGACAAAAGACTTTTCGTAAAGCCGCATCGATCCGCCAACTCCTGCTGGGTGAACCCCTGGCTTAGCCGTGCTTTTCTGATTCGTTTTCCGATTTCTGACAACTCGATTGCAAACATCCCCTTCTTCTCATCCATCCTGCCTCGATTATAGCGATTGAGAAAAAAAGGATCAACAAAGTTGAACAAGATTCACTCTATCGCCATGAATCTTTGAAAAAGGGATGCTAGCCCAACTCCTGCAAATCAAGCAATGCGAAAAAGGAGATAGCGGAAATACAGGAGTCAGGCTCATAGCAGATATAGTACGTCAGCTCCGGCGAGATGATGTACGCAATGCCGGAGTACCCGGCATCCAGCAAGAACGATCGAACCTCTTCTCCTGTCCATTCCAGCCATTCCTGATGGCTCATCTCCTTCTGCAATTGGAGCAGTTCCGATTCACTGTGTCGGGCAAAAAGAGCTGCTTGGCGAAGCTCATTTTCACCGTATTCCCGGTTAAGCTCGTACAATCCGCTGACGACAAGCTCCTGCTGCAGTACCGCTGCCTTGTCCCAAGTCGTCTCGGCGTGGCAAATCGCGTATTCGGCAGCAACTTTAGGACTGCTAACCAGATAGACACCCGTGCCGAAGACGGCCTTGGCACTGGCTCCTCCTGGAAAATGACGGCGCTCCGCACGCTTGTAGCGCTGCATCTCTACAGCGTACCGCGCTTCCTCGTACTCCACGCCCCGGTAGACGATCCTTTTTTGGTTCATTCCCAACTCTCCTCGCCTCAAATCACTGATGCGAAAAAGGAAGGCGCCGCAGCACCTCCCCACCCTTCCCTCTCACGGCAGCAGTTTTACCATGTCATCGTAGGTCTCCGGTCTGCGATCCCGATAAAATTGCCAGGTATCGCGAACCTCGTGAATCTTGTTGCGATCCATCTCTGCCACGATCACCTCATCCTGATCCCTGCTGCCGACCGCGACGAATTGTCCTTTCGGGTCCACCAGATACGATTGCCCGTAAAATTCGCCCATATTCCATGGCGCTTCCATCCCGACGCGGTTGATCGCAGCAACATAGTAACCGTTGGCGACGGCATGCGCCGGCTGCTCCAGCTTCCAGAGATATTCAGACAAGCCTGCGACCGTCGCCGACGGATTGAAGATAATCTCTGCGCCATTGAGGCCCAAGAGGCGCGCGCCTTCCGGAAAATGGCGGTCGTAGCAGATGTAGACCCCGACTTTGGCAAAGGCCGTGTCGAACACCGGATAGCCCAGATTGCCCGGTTTGAAATAAAACTTCTCCCAAAAGCCGCAGCCTTCGCTGCCAACTCCGACATGCGGGATATGCTGCTTGCGGTACTTGCCCAAATAGCTGCCGTCCGCATCGATGACGGCTGCCGTATTGTAATAAGTGCCGATCCCGACCCGTTCATACACCGGCAGAATCAAGACCACGCCCAGTTCGCGGGCCAGGGTGCGAAATAGCTGCACCGTGGGACCATCCGGCACCTCTTCTGCCGCTTCGTACCATTTCGTATTCTGCTCAGCGCAGAAATAAGGACCGTAAAAGATCTCCTGCAGGCAGATGATCTGGGCGCCCTGTGCTGCTGCATCACGCACCAGTTTGACGTGTTTTTCGATCGCCTTTTCCTTGTGCACCCGCACAGGCTCGTCGCCATGGACGTCGTTCTTTGCTTGGATCAATCCAATCTTCACCTTGCTTGCCACCGTCGATGCCTCCTCCTGTCACGACTGATCAGTCCGATCATGGTCTGGTAAACGTCGCCCTTTTCAGATACCTGCCTGCCCCCGCCTGACCGACAAACGCTTTGTCGCGCACCACAAAAGAACCGCGCGACAGGACGGAGACGACATCCCCGTACACTTCCATCCCCTCGAAAGGATTGTAGTCAACATTCATGTGGTGCGTCTCTACCGAGATCGTACGCTTGACGGCCGGGTCAAACAGCACGATGTCAGCGTCCGAACCCACGGCAATCGTGCCTTTTTGCGGGAACATGCCGAACAGTTTGGCGACCTTCGTCGAGGTGATGTCGACGAATTGGTTCAGGCTGATCTTTCCTTTCCTCACGCCTTCCGAGAACAGGATCGTCATGCGGTCCTCAATAATCGGCCCACCGTTGGGTATTTTTGTAAAATCCCCACGTCCCAACTCTTTTTGGCCTGAAAAATTGAAGGGGCAATGATCGGAACCGACTGTTTGCAGAATGCCGTTTTTCAATGCGCTCCACAAAACCTCCTGATTCCATTTCTCCCGCAACGGCGGCGACCAGACGTATTTGGCTCCTTCAAAATCGGGGCGGTCCAGATCCGTAATGTCGAGGACCAGATACTGCGGGCACGTCTCGCCGTAGATATTCCAGCCCTTTTCCCTCGCCTCGGCGATCCGTCTGACGGCATCTGCGCAAGAGACGTGAACGACGTACAGCTGGGCGTCAGCCAGCGCGGTCAAGGCAATGGCTCGGCCCGTCGCTTCTCCCTCTGCTTCGGGCGGACGGGTATAGGCGTGGTAGATCGGGTCTGTGTTCCCTTCTGCCAATGCCTGTTTTGTCAAATAATCCAGCACGTCGCCGTTCTCGGCGTGAACCTGCACCAGCGCCCCCAGTTCCTTGGCGCGGATCAGCGTCTTGAACAAAGTCTCGTCATCGGCCATGAGAACGTTTTTATACGCCATAAATACCTTGAGCGAGGTGATGCCTTCTGTCGCGATCACCGACTCAAGCTCCTGCAGGACATCATCGTTGGCGTCCGAAATCATCAGGTGGAAACCGTAATCGATCACAGCCTTGCCTTTTGCTTTTTCATGCCAGGTCGCAATCGCCTGATGGAGCGACTCCCCTTTTTTGGTCAGGCAAAAATCGACGATGCTGGTCGTACCGCCAAATGCCGCTGCCTTCGTCCCGCTGAAAAAATCATCTGAAGTGACGGTGCCGCCAAATGGCATGTCTAGATGTGTATGCGGATCAATCCCTCCCGGCAACAGATAGCACCCCGTCGCATCGACGATCTCCGCATCTTCGGCATGCAAGTCTTTTCCAATCGCAACGACCTTTTCTCCGTCAATCAAGACGTCTGCTTGATACGTATCGGCAGCCGTCACGACCGTTCCGCCGCGAATCCATTTTTTCAAATCTGCTCCCTCCCTTATCTTGAGCATCCCTTGGGTGTAGCTCCTTCCGCTCGCTAGTACAAGCTATGCAGCAGCAGGTCAGATGATGACGGAGAGTATCAGGCAGTATCCGAACTGCTGCTTCCGCCTGCTGCAAGAGCTGCCTGACGTTGGTTCCAGGTGAGCGGAGGCTGGTTCGTCGGGATCTCGACCATCTCGATGGTTCCTTCCACCGGGCAGACGATGGAGCAGAGATTGCAGCCTACACAATCCTCTTCGCGAATGACCAGGCGTTCCTTACCGGTCGCAACATCGGTCACCCTGTCAATGCACTGATGGGAGGTATCTTCGCAAGCAATATGACACTTGTTGCAATGAATGCACGTCTCGTCGTTGATCCGAGCCACGACTTTGTAGTTGAGATTGAGATGCCCCCAGTCTGAATACGTGGGAACGGCTTTGCCGACCAAATCCATCACGGAATCGATGCCGCGCTGATCCAGGTAATTGTTCAATCCGTCAATCATGTCCTCTACGATTCGGAAACCGTGATGCATCGCAGCGGTGCACACCTGAACACCTGTCGCACCCATCAGAAGGAATTCGACGGCATCGCGCCAGTTGGAAATGCCGCCGATGCCTGAGATGGGGATGCCGACGAGCGGGTCGCGCGCGCATTCCGCCACCATATTCAGCGCAATCGGCTTCACGGCTGGCCCGCAGTAGCCGCCATGCGCCCCTTTGCCGTCGACGTGCGGGATCGGCAGCCATTTATCCAGATCGACGCCCATCAGACTGTTGATCGTATTGATCATGCTGATGGCATCTGCTCCACCCTGTGCAGCTGCGCGGGCAGTAAAACGAATGTCGGTAATATTGGGCGTCAGCTTTACGATGACCGGTGTTTGCGCTACCTCCTTGACCCACTCCACCTGCTGCCGGATCAGGTCGGGATGCTGGCCTACTGCGGAACCCATTCCGCGCTCTGCCATGCCGTGGGGACAGCCGAAGTTGAGCTCCAACCCATCTACCCCGATCGCCTCCACCTTTTTGACGATTTCGTGCCAGGCTTCCTGCTTGTGCTCCACCATCAGCGAAGCGATCAACGTGTGCTTGGGAAAACGCTTCTTGGTCTCATCCATCTCCTTGAGGTTGACCTCGAGCGGCTTGTCGGTAATCAGTTCGATATTGTTGAATCCGAGCACGCGCTGACCGCCAAAATGAAGCCCGGCAAAACGGGACGTCACGTTGATGATCGGTTCGCCCAGTGTTTTCCAGACAGCGCCGCCCCAGCCTGCTTCAAATGCGCGCTGCACCTGATAACCGGAATTCGTCGGGGGAGCGGATGCCAGCCAAAACGGGTTGGGGGATGGAATCCCCGCCAGATTGATGCTGAGATCTGCCATAATCAGTCTCCTCCATCTTCGCCCTTCGTTTGACAGAGCGGTTTTTTCGCGATATTTACAATCTACAGTTGGATCGACACGTCCCGTAGAGCCTTGTCGATGGCCCATGCAGCGCGTTTCCCATGATTGGCTGCATCCACAACCATCGCATCGGTCTTCCCGCCGCCGAAAATCACGTCTCCCGCGGCAAACACCTTGGGATGGGATGTCCGATAGGTACCGTCCTCGATCTCCACCACTCCGTTTTTATGCTGAATGCCAAAGGAATCGATCAAAGACACAAAACGCTGCTGGCCGATCGCTTTTACGACGTAATCGACTTCGATCACGAATTCACTGCCCGGAATCGGTACAGGTCTTCTCCGCCCTTTTTCATCCGGCTCTCCCAACTGCATCCGCGTCAGCTCCAAGCCCGTCACCCGACCCTGTTCACCCAATATCCGCGACGGTGCTACGAGCCAGCGGAATTCCACGCCATCCTGCTTGGCGAACTCGTATTCGAATTCATAGCAGGTCATCTCTTTTTCCGTACGTCGGTAAAGGATCTGTACTTGCTCGGCACCCAATCGCTTGGAACAGGTGGCAGCGTCGATCGCCGTATTGCCCGCCCCGATTACGACTACCTTTTTGCCGATCATCTCGTCTGTGAGCGGCTTGGTTTTGGTCTCTTCTACCAATGCAATCGCATCCAGGACACCGTGCAAATCCTCTCCTTCGATCTGCAGCGATGGCACGTACCCCATTCCAGCCGCCAAAAGAACAGAATCGTAATCCGCCAGCAGCTCCGACGGTGAAATATCGACCCCCACACGAGTATTCGTGCGGATTTCTACACCCAAAGCCTCAATCTGATCCGCTTCCCACAAGGAGATTTCCTGCGGAAGGCGGAACGAGACGATCCCGTACGTATTTAAGCCGCCTGCTTTTTCCTTCGCTTCAAAAACCGTCACCTGATGTCCGGCACGAGCCAGCTCGCGAGCTGCGGACAAACCCGCCGGACCGGCTCCTACAATCGCCACTCGTTTTCCGGTCGCTTCTCCTTTTTGAAACAGCGGGGCCTTGTTTTGGATTGCCCAATCCGTAGCGTGGCGCTGCAACAGTCCGATCATGATTGCGCGAGAACCGGAAGCATGATTGAGCACACAGGCGCCCTCGCACAGCTCCTCCGTCGGACAGACGCGCGCACAGCTCGCGCCGACCGGATTGGCCTCCATGATCGTCCGAGCAGATCCGAGAAGATTGCCAGTCGCGATTTTTTTGATAAAGCTGGGAATGTCTATCGAAGTCGGACAAGCCTTGATACAGGGGGCGTCATAGCAATAAAGGCAGCGATTTGCTTCATCGATGGCCTCTTTCGGTTTTAAAGCAGGCACCACTTCCCGAAACTGTTCCAGTATGTGCTGTGGAGCACTCATCACGACACGACCTCCTTACCAGTTCTCAAAACAGATACTTGCTATTAATCAATGTAGGAAAAAGCGATTTTATGATTTTTTCATTGCGGAATCTTCTGACAAATCCATGCAATCATAAGCTGGCTTCATGCATGATTGATTTCAAGGTTGAATAGGTTGGTAAGGAGATTGGGAGGTGAGTGTGAAACTGATGAGAGATTACGACCGGGAAATCGAAGCGTGGAAAAATCAGGTTATCACTGCCACGGCTCATATCGCCCAATTGGAACTGGAAAGGGCCTCTTATCTCGAACAGCAGCAGCGCCGCCTGAACTATCTCTCGTCTCGGGAGATCCTTGAGCTGCTGGAGGCTCGCCACGGAAGAGTCGGAAGCATGGCGACGATCAAACGCTGGGCAGACAGCGGCGCTCTCGGGGAAGTAATCGATGAAAGAGAAGCGTTCCCGCTGTTGGTGAACAAGCAGGGAAACAAGCGTTTTCTGTATCCGCGTGAAGACGTATTGCATTTTCTGCGTGAAAAAGGGTATCTCCGCCCTCGGTACGAGGTATTGGACCGGGTCCTTTTCAATAAAGATACTCGTCGCTGTCCTGCCCTCATCATCGCGATTGAGCCCTGCGGAAACAGTTTTACCTATCACGTCCAATTGGAAGCAACGGGAGAGCTGTTGACACATATCGCGGAGGAAGATCTGTTGCGCCCATAAGGAGGCATTATGGAACTGGCCGTCATCTCGATGAAAAATCATGTAGAGAATCAGGAAATCTCACGACAAATTCGGGATTACCACAAAAAAAAGGGGCAGCCCCTCGCCATTCGATTCAGCGAAGAACTGACCCATATCATACTGGAAGCGCCTTGTCTGTTCATTCCCGATCCGTCGATGCTAAAAAAGGACGTCTGCATCTCAGGGACGGTAAGAGTCTATGCAGATCACGCCGAAATCTATCCGCAAAAAACAGGTTCGACCATTCATCTGTTTCTGGATTCCGAATTGATCGACGAACTCGAACAGATTCGTGCCCATGTCAAGAACAAGACACAGGATGAAGTCATTTCAGAGTTGCTGATGCGCGGGCTGCGCTCCTACCATTCCGAGCGAAAGGATTCGCGCTGAGCATTTCCTTTCATTTTACTTGAAATCGTCACCTTTCAAGTAGTTGTAGAATGGCTGATCCACCCAGAACTTGTAGGTCTTGACGTCTACTTCTTTGCCGAGCTTTTTGAAGGCGTTTGCCACAGCCGGGGAATCTTCATTCAGCGAGAAGGTCTGCACGATATGGCGGCCGCTTTGCACGTAGTTGTTCGTGATGATCGGGTAATCCTTCAACTCGGTCAACGAATAGTAGAGCGGTTGCCACCACGAAGCTCTCAAGAGACCAGTCGCCTCTTCGTCATTCTTTTTGGCGTATTTCAGCACCAACGGCTGGAAGCGCTCCTTATCCTCCTGGCTGGCGAACTCAAAGCTCAGGTCATACTCCTTGGAATACGCGATGTAGTTGCCGTTTTCGATTTGTACAACCTGGTAGTTCTCGGTTTGTACTGGCTCGCCCCATTCTTTGAGATAGATGAACGCAGAGGTCTTTGGTTCGAGCTGGACGTTCGCATCGATGCCTTCGCTCTTCAACAAGCCGATCAGCTGAATCGCGTGAACGATGTCGCTATGTCCGTATGTAATGGCTCTTTTTGGATCAAAGCGCGGATCATAAGCAGCGTCCTTGAGGTTGTAGCCCGTGATCAGATCTTGCTTCAAAATGTTGTCCACCAGATCTTGAAGCTCTCCTGCCTTGATGATTTGCGACTCATTCCAGGCTTGCACGACTTTTCCATAGATGTCGTCCGAGGAGATTTTGCCGAGGACATTTTTTGCATGACCGTTGAATTCCGCCACTTTCCCCAGCAACTGATAAGCCAACTCAGCTTGTACATCCCCAGTTGGTTTCTGCGCTTTGAGCACATCTTCCTTTACCAAGCCCAAATCGATGGCTGCCGCCAATTCTTGTGCTGCAGCAAATGGAACCGCTCCTTTTTCGTCGTAGGTCAGTCCTGCTTTTGTCCATGCGGCTTTGACCTTCTCTTCGCTGTATGTCCCGGCCAATTCTTGCTGTTGTGCAGCTTTGACAGTCGCACTGACCGCTTCCCAGACAGCCAGCTTGCCGCTTGCTTTTGCTACATATTCGTTGGCTGCCGCTTCCTTATCCGTGATGCCGTTTGCTTGTGCGACGATTTTGTTCAATGCCGCCGCAAATGCTTCACGGGATACCGTTCCATTCAGTTGAACGCCGTATTGCAGCGATACATACTGGCTAAAATCTGTCGAGACAGGACTTGCTGCCAGAGCAGCATATGGTTGTGCTGCGGACGTGGCTTGTCCGGCTGCACCTGCAGCTTGGGGGAATGAAATTGCTGCTGCCAACAATGCAGCTGTACTCACCTGAAGAAATCTCTTTTGTTTGTTCATTTTCTCTTTCTTCCTCCTGTAGACTGTCCATATAGACAACTATAATTCCTACCAACTTACTTGGTAATGTATTTCCTTACGCTACCATTCTTTCGTGATGGGGTCAAGGCATGAATCCTTCTTTTCGATAAAAAAACAGTTCCCGCCTCGATGGCTGAGAACTGCTTTTTGCATCCATGCTTTGTTTGCTCATGCTTTACGGCTTCAGGACGACTTTGATGCAATCGTCCATTCTGTCGTTAAAAATCTCATACGCTCGACTTGCCTCTGTCAGTTTCATGCGATGCGTAATGATGTTCGTAGGGTCGATTTTACCTTCGGTGATGAGTTGAAAGATCTCCGGCATCAGGTGGATGACAGGAGCCTGTCCCATCTTCAAGCTGATGTTACGAGCGAAAAACGGGCCCAGCGGAAAGTTATTGTAGTTGCCGCCATACACACCAGTCAGTTGTACAGTGCCGCATTTGCGCACCGCTTTCGTCGCGATCTGAATCGGACCGATCGTTCCTCCCTGCAGCTTGAGCTTTTGCGCTACGAATTCCAAGGGAGATTTTTTCCCATCCATCCCGACACAGTCGATTACAACATCAGCGCCACCCTGTGTGATCTCCTTTAAATGCTCTCCCATATCGTCGTACTGGGTAAAATCAAAGGTCTCCACTCGATTGATTTCCCTCGCACGATTCAGGCGGTATTCCAGATAATCTACGGCGATGACGCGCTTTGCGCCTTTCAACCAGGCAAATGTCTGGGCCATCAATCCAACTGGACCTGCCCCCAGCACGATAACCGTATCCCCTGCTTTTACCCCGGCATGAAGGACGCTCCAATAGGCTGTAGGAAGGACATCCGATAAAAAGAGCAATGCCTCATCCTCCAGCTCGCAGGCCTCCGGTATGACGAATGAGGAAAAGGAGCCAAAGGGCACCCGCAAATATTCAGCCTGTCCGCCCGGGTAATTGCCGAATTTTTCCGAGTAGCCCAGGTATCCGCCGGAATCATAATGCGGATTGGAGTGGTCGCATTGGCTTTCCAGTTCATGCTGGCAGTAGAAGCACTCCCCGCAAGCGACATTGAATGGAATGACGACGCGATCCCCTTTTTTCACTTTCGTTACCTCTGGACCCACCTCTTCAACAATTCCCATCGGTTCATGGCCGATGATGTATCCTTCGGGCAAAGGAAAATTTCCTTTGTACAGATGAAGATCAGATCCGCAGATAGCCGTGCTGGTGATTCGAACGAGAATATCATCTGCCTTCTCGATTTTTGGGTCCGCGACTTCTTTTACTTCCACTTGATTGGGGCCTTGATAGGTCACAGCTCTCATGATGGTTTCCTCCCGTGCGTTTCAAGATGATCCCTGATAGGTTCATCCTGCGACAGGAGATTTATACGGGCTTACCGCCCATTCCGACGTTTATTCCGCATCAGGAAGTTCTGACCACTTGTTGACTTTCTCGGGCGGACGATAATCACGCATGCGGTCCAGCAGAACAGCCGGATCGCTTTCACAGATCAGCAATGGCGTCGCCGTTTCCGGAATGAAGCCAGCTTCAGTCGCATGCTTGACCAACTCCATGACGGGAGTGTAGTATCCTTCGACATTCAACAATCCGATCGGCTTGTCGTGGATGCCGATCTGCCCCCAGCTTACCACCTCGAAAATCTCTTCGAACGTGCCATATCCTCCCGGCAGGGCAATGAAGCCGTCCGCCAGCTCATTCATTTTCGCTTTCCGTTCATGCATGGTGCTTACCTCATGCAGCTCGGTCAGGCTGGTGTGGACAATCTCGCCGCGGAATAAGCCCGTCGGCATGACGCCGATGACGTGACCGCCGCCTTCCAACACCGTATTGGCGACCCGTCCCATCAATCCAAGCTTGGAGCCGCCGTACACCAAGTCCAGTTTCCGGGCGAGCAACTCATTTCCTAACTGCTCAGCAGATTCACTGAACGCTGTATGTACACCCGGATTCGATCCTGCAAAGACACAAATTCGTTTCATCTCGCCCCTCCTGTTGTTGTTTGATCGTTCCTTTGATAGTGTACAGGATAATTTTGTGAAAGACCATGCTGAGTCATCCAAGAATACCAAAAAAGAAGATCCCGCTTCCCCTTTTACTGGGAAACAGGATCTATCTTCAGCTTAGAGCGTCTCGAAAGCTTCCTTCATGACATTGGCAATAAAATCCAGATCCTCGCTTGTGGTAGAGAATGGCGGAGACAGGGTGAGCACATTGTTATATCCCGGAATCGTGTCGCCGTTGCGACCGATGATCAGCCCTCGCTTCTTGCATTCCGCGATGGCCTGGGTCAATTTGGCCGGGGCCGCCGGTTCCTTGGTTTGTTTGTCTTCCACCATCTCAATACCCATCAGGAAGCCGAAGCTGCGGATGTCGCCAACCAGTGGATGATCAGCCAAGAAAGCGAGTTTGGCGCGCAGCTCGGCACCCAACTGCTCGGCTCTCTCCACCAATTGCTCCTCTTCCATCAACTCCAAATTTTTGAGCGCCAGCGCACAAGCTGCCGGATTGCCGCCAAAGGTATTGACGTGGCGGAAATGCTGGTTGGTTCCCTGTTCTTTGAAGGAATCGGCGATTTCCGCTCGTACAGCCGTCGCGGAGAGCGGCAGATAAGCGCTTGTAATCCCCTTCGCCATCGTCACGATGTCCGGTTTGATCCCGAAGTTTTGATGTCCGAATTTCTGGCCTGAACGTCCGAATCCACAGATGACCTCGTCGACAATCAAAAGCACTCCGTATTTATCGCAAATCTCGCGTACTTTGGGCATGTATTCCGGCGGCGGAACGATGACGCCGCCCCCTGTGATCGTAGGCTCCATGATGACCGCCGCCACCGTTTTCTCGCCTTCCCAGTTGATCGCTTGATCGAAGAACTGGGCGCATTCCAGACTGCAATCCCCGTACGTTTTTCCGACTGGACAGCGATAGCAATACGGCGGCGGGACATGGAGGAAGCCCGGAGCCAATGGTTCGTATTTTTCTTTGCGGATCGACTGTCCGGTCGCTGCCAGAGAGCCCATCGTGTTGCCGTGATAAGCGCGGTGACGGGAGATAAACTTGTAGCGTCCCGGCTCGCCATTCTGATGATGGTATTGGCGCGCCAGTTTAAACGCCACTTCATTGGCTTCCGACCCGCTGTTGGAGAAGAAGACGCGATACTCCGCTCCCAGCCACTCGCTTACCTTCTCGGCGAGTCGAATGGCGGGGACGTGGCTTTGTGTTAGTGGGAAATAGGCCAACTGCTTCAACTGCTCATAAGCGGCATCAGCCAGCTCTTGCCTGCCGTAGCCGATGTTGACGCACCATAAGCCCGACATGCCATCCAGGTAGCGATTGCCGTCGATATCCGTGATCCAGGAGCCGCTCGCTTCGGTAGCGATCATGGGATTGGGGTTGTACGGCGACATATGATGCCACATATGCGTGCGGTCTGAATCAAGCAAGCTCTCCTTATCGTAAGGTTTTGTCAGTTGCTCTTGTTCCATGGCAGCATCCCCCTTTTATTTCACAAAGACTTTTTGCGATCCGATACTCGTATCTCCATCCTCGAACCAACGTGATGTCACTGTCTTTTTCTTGGTGAAAAACTCTACACCATCCTTGCCGTTCGCGTGCAGATCGCCGTAAAAAGACTGCTTCCATCCGGAGAAGGCGAAAAAGCCCATTGGTGCCGGCACTCCGACGTTGACGCCTACCATGCCGGCTTCTACCCGCTGCACGAACTCGCGTCCCCATTTTCCATTGTTGGTGTAGATCGTCGCGCCATTTCCGTAGCGGGAACGGCTGATCGTCTCCAGGCCTTCCTCGAAGCTTCCGACCCGCATGACACTCAGCACCGGAGCAAAAATCTCATCGCGGACAATCACCATCTCGGCATCAGCCTTGTCAAAAATCGTGGGGCCGAGGAAATAACCCGCGTCCTTCCCTTTCGCATCCTCCCTGCCGTCACGCACCAAATCTGCGCCCGCTTCCAGTCCTTTTTCGATGAAGCCGTGGACTTTGGCGAGATGGCTGTCCCGGATTACGGGGCCGAGGTCCACGCCTTGCTCCAGCCCATCGCCCATCACCAGAGCGTTCGATTCCTCGATCAAAAGCTGAACCAGCTCATCTGCGATCTCTTCGACAGCAACGACGGCACTGGCTGCCATACAGCGTTCTCCTGCACAGCCAAATGCCGAACTGACAATCGTTTTCGCGGCACGGCGCAGGTCTGTATCCGGCATGACAAGGTGATGATTCTTCGCTCCCGCCAGTGCCTGTACGCGCTTGCCGTGGGCCGCTCCTGTCTTGTAGACGTATTCGGCCACTGGCTGCGATCCGACAAAAGAGATGCCCTTCACATCGGGATGCTCCAGCAAGCCGTTGACGACATCATGCGCCCCGTTGACGACATTGAACACCCCGTCCGGCAGTCCCGCTTCTTTCAGCAATTCTGCGATCCGCACACTGGAGATCGGCGTGCGCTCAGACGGCTTCAAGACAAAGGTATTGCCTGCCGTGATTGCGATGGGGTACATCCACATTGGCACCATGACGGGAAAGTTGAATGGCGTGATCCCTGCGACCACACCGAGCGGGAAGCGAATGACATGGCTGTCGATACTCTTTGCGATATTGGGCAAGGTCTCGCCCATTAACAGGGTGGGCATGCCGCAGGCGAATTCCACCATTTCGAGTGCGCGCAATAGCTCGGCATGCGCCTCTGGCAGGTTTTTTCCGTTCTCCATGGTAATCATCCGCGCCAATTCTTCCTCGTGCTTGGTCAAAAGATGGTGGAAGCGAAACATGATGCGTGCCCTGTCTATTACTGGCGTCTCGCTCCATGCCGGGAAGGCCTCCTTTGCTGCCTGAACAGCCTTGTCCACATCCTCTTTGGTAGAGATCGGTACTTGTGAAAGAATTTCTCCCGTTGCCGGATTCGGTACATCCTCGTAGCGGGAGGCTTTCGCTTCGATCCACTGACCGCCGATGTAATTTTTCAAAGGTTGGGTGACAGTTGTCTGACTCATCCTATCAACTCCTTGCGTTCATTGTTCTTCTCAGCTTTATTTTATCGGAATTTTCAATCCATTATCACTAGACAAAGCGTCATTGGTTGACTTACATTGATCTTACAGTATGTCTAGTTCCTCCAATTGGAGTCTGTAACGAGGTGGAAGATGAGCAATGATTGGCGTTTGAGTGTAGGGGAAGCGCTGCGCCGTCCTTCTTTTCAGCACGCCCAGGTGGTCGCGGGGAGCAAAGGCTTGTCCCGTCCGATCCGCTGGGTTCATGTACTGGAATCTGCTGATACGGGAAAGTACCTGAATGGGGGTGAGCTGATTCTCACGACCGGATTGGGCTTCGGGGAAGCGAAGGAAAAGCGCCTGGCCTATCTGTCCGAGCTGATTCATCGCAAAGCAGTCGGATTATGCGTGGAATTGGGCACCTATCTGCCGATGATTCCAGCTGATATGCTGGAAATGGCGGATCATCACCAGTTCCCCCTGATCGTTTTTCATCAGCCTGTCCGTTTCGTCGACATTACGCTCGATCTGCATGAGCATCTGACGAACCGGCAGCTCCGGGCGTTGCGAGACCTCGAATCCTACTCGCGAAGCCTGCAACAGCTCAGCTTGCAGTCACACGGTTTGCCGAAGCTGCTCCAGCACTTTCAATCAGCTGTACAAACCCAAGTTTTTCTCTATACGCCGGATTCTTTACCATTGTTCTCTCCTCCGGTCGCGCAAGTAGTTCAAACGGAGCTGTCCGCTTTGATGCGGGAACAATTTTTAGCAGATGACAAAGCGAACCCCAATGCCCATTTTTTACCCTTGAATGATAAAAAACAGATTGTTTACCAGCCAGTCATGGCGATGGGACATCTTCTCGCCTATGTCGGCATGATTTTATACGAGCGAACAGCCGATGAGTTCATCCTCCTCACGCTGGACAATACCGTTCATGCGATCGCGCAGATTTTGATGCGCAAGATGTTTGTGGAAGAACAGGCCCTGGCGATGGAGTACCGTTTATTCGACGATTTGCTCGCCAGACGTCCTTTGACAGAGGAGCAGATCCGCACGATCCTGGGTATCTCCGCCTCTGCACGTCCGCCAGCTTATCATCTGATGATGCTTGCCTTTGAGCGCAATGGCAGTCAGGAAGAGACGCTTCCGCCCCATGACGCAACGGCCGTCTTTCGTTCACTGCTGGAGCGTTTGGGCTTTCGGCCCTTTATCCGCTGTGTCGGCAATCGCTTTACTTTTCTGCTTGTGGAAAAACAGCCGGTCAGCCGTCCCCGCAAGCTGCTGGATCGAGTCATGGCTGAGCTGCAGCGAATTCTTGCCCAGCTGATGGGGGCTGATACCACAATCCGGTTCGGGGTCAGCCGCAGCAGCCACCGCTTCTCTGATGCGTCCAAGCATCTGGCTGAAGCGGAGCAAGCGCTTTTGTTTCAGCATGAGTCTGCCAGTCCCTACTTCGCGGATCTCGGTTTGTTCCGGCTGCTTTTCCACATTCCCCAGGAGCCGGTGCTGCAAAGCTTTATCGCGGATTATCTGGGCCCGTTGATCCAATATGATGATAAACACGGCTCCTCCCTCGTCCACACATTGCGCGTCTATCTCGATTGCCATCTCTCCAAACAGGAAACGGCAGAGAAACTGTTTATCCATCGGCAAACGCTATACCATCGTCTGGATAAAATCAGGGAATGCATCGGAGAAGATTTCACCTCGCCGGAACGCCGGATCTGTCTGGAGATTGCGCTGCGCTCGCTAAGCTGGGTGCAGAAGGAGTCTCCTGCGAATTCGATGCAGAAATAGGAAAAAGGCGTGTGGGCTGTTAGCAGTCACACGCCTTTTTCCTTTCGTTACGATTCAGCCAATGAATGGCTTGTACCCTCAACAGGAAGGTTGGCTTTGTCCCATTTTCGGGCGTTTGCGGAATTCATGCGGGGCATTAATGGAAGAAAAAAGGACCTTCTTGATTACTTCGCAGAAATGGCTGGTTTAACTCTCAGCAGTTCATTCGTTTTCAAAATCTTGCCAAAGCCGCTTCCTTTGACAATTTCTTTTACACTTGGTTTTGCTGGGTACATGAGCTACACCTCCTTTCTTTTCTCTTGCGTGCTATCTCTTGATTTTGATTATAGAGGGTACAGAGGGAAAAATCTGTAACGATCATCACAAAACGAAAAAAATTTACTCCAGACAACGCTGAAAATCTGCCCACGTCAATTCGGCAAGCTGCATGGGATCCCATTGTTCTTGTGGAATCTCTGTCAAGCGAATCGCCTGATTTTGCATCGCTTCCTGCACCAGATTTTTGGCGAAGCGTCCATTGCCGCCGATGCCATGCTTCTCAGCAATCTCTGCGAGCCTAGCGGCCAGCTTTTCGACGGTTTCGTCCGTGATCAGATAGCCGGCATTCTTCCCTTCCCGTGCCACGATCTGCACCAGTTGTTCCACCGTATAATCCGGAAAATGGACATATTTTTTAAACCGGGAGACCAGCCCCGGATTGCTGAGCAACAAGCGATTCATTTCCTCTGTGTAGCCAGCGAGGACAACCACCAAATTTTCGCCATGTCTCGTCATTTCCTCTACGAGCGTATGGACGACCTCTTGCCCGTAGTCCTGTTCACTTGTACCAAACAAGGCGTATGCTTCATCGATGAACAGCACTCCCCCGAGGGCTTCCCGAATCTTTCTTTTCGTCAGCGCTGCCGTCTGTCCTACATAACCCGCGACGAGATCCGCTCTGCTTGCTACGACGAGATGCCCACGCTTGAGATAGCCAATCTCCTGCAGAATCTGTGCGTACAAGGCAGCCACCGTCGTCTTGCCAGTCCCGGGATTCCCCGTAAAGACAGCATGCAGCTCCACGGGGCTTGCCTTCATTCCCCTTTCAGCACGCTCTTTTTGGACGCGAACAAAAGCCGTGATTTTCGCCAGTTCCGCCTTCACCTGATCCAGCCCGATCAAAGCTTGCAGCCGCTCGGATGCCGCAGCAGGCTCCTCGTTTGAGGCATCTGCATGAATATCATCCGGGTACAGGACGGTGAAATCGCTCCATTGCAGGTCTTTGCCTGCCGTTGCTTTTCCTTTGGCAAAAATTGCGTCAAGTATGAGGTTGGCGGCCGTCCGTGCATTGCCAAAGCTTTCGTCGACTCGTGATTTTTCGATGCGCTGCCGCAAGCTGCGGATTGCTTCCTCTGTGAGGAGAAAGTCATTTCGCTGGGCGACTTGGGATGCGATCTGCACCAGCTCATCGGTCGAATAATCCGGCAGCAGAAAATGTCCCGCCTCTGGAAATCGGCTGTACAAGCCGGGGTTGGCATACAAAAAGTTCCGCATCTCTTCGGGATAGCCTGCCAGCATGACGACAAAACGCCCGGCGTACTCCCCGCCTGTCATCGCAGCCACCAGCGTATCGATCGCAGCCTGTCCATAATCGCTTCCGGAACTGTCCGCACGTTTCAAACTGTAGGCTTCATCGATAAAAAGAACCCCGCCGTCTGCGCGTTTGACTGCATCCATGACTCGCTGTTCCGTCTGACCGACATAACCGCCGACCAGATGGGAACGGTCCACTTCAATCAGCTGTCCGGACGCGAGCAGCCCCAGCTCTTTGTACAGACGGGCGATCAGACGCGCCAAGGTCGTTTTCCCCGTGCCGGGTTTGCCCATCAGGACGAGGTGAAGGGGCAATTCGTCCTGCATGTGCCAGCCCTTCTCCTCACGCTTTTGCCGATATTGCAAAAACTGGGCAAGCTGTCGGACGCGCTCCTTGATCTCATTCAGTCCGATCAATCCTTCCAATTCCTCAAGGGCCGATGATTCCGTCTTTGCCGGTTTTTCTTCTGTGTCTTGTCGCAGCTCAAAATCCTGCCAGATCTGCTCCAAACGGTTTCGCTGCTCCTGAATGGCGCGAATGGTCTCTTGCAGCTGTCCCAACAGCTCTGTGGAAAAAAAGACGCCTGACAACGAGGCGGCGTAAGCATCCACCTGGAGCTGCAATTTCTCTACAAGTTCTTCGCGATCTTTGAAAAGCTGGTTCAAATCAGCCGTCCATTTGATTGTCTGCTCATCCGCCAGTTTGCGGGCCAGCTCCTGGACATGCGCGATGTTGGCAAGCTGCCGAGCCGTGAATTGCTTTGCTTCGCCAGCAAGCTTCGTCAAGACCTCTACATTTCTCCTGCGCGTCACTACGTTATCGGTCTCCCGGATGGTCGGGAAATTTTCGTTTAATGCCTGTTCCTCCCGCAAATGCAAGATTTCCTGACGAAGCAACAGTTCGAGGGCAACATGGTATTCCGGGTCCAACTGGACAGCGCGTTCCAGCCATTCCCTTGCCAAGCGATGCCCGCCAGCCTTGTTCCAGCGCAGCGAGGAAAGGCAGGTCAGCACGACCGCTTCTGCCCGATCTAGCCATTCCAGCGGTTCTTTTGATCTTCGCTGTTCGATCTCTTCCAGCATAGCCATGCAGGTTCCTTCCGAAAGTTCTGCCGTTTTGGGAAACTCCTTTCGCCACTGCTGGATCGTGGTGTACAAGTCCCGTTCCTGAAGCTGATCCATGTCATTGCTCCTTCCGCTCCATTCCTTCTTCCCTGTTGTAGCATATTTCAAGCAGGATGAAAAGAAAACGCTGCCCCCAACGACCGGAAGCAGCGCACTTGCCAACTCTTATACGTTTATATTGCCCATTTCTACATCTGCAGAAAAATGAGCCTTGGCTGCGTCGAATACTTCTTCTTCCGACTCAGCAGCAATTTTGAACATCGTCACGACTTTGTCGCCGCTGCGTACCTGCACATTGTACTGCGAATCCCCGTCATAGGTAGTGGCAAAATGATACTCTCTGCCATTCACATTCATATTGCGCTCCACAGTGGACACCTCCTACCATAGTGTGCGCAGGAGGCATCCCTTTTAGACAGCAAAAAGCCAATGGGCCTGTTAGACCGGGGAAAACTGAGACAGTACGGCAGGTTGGCGGATCTGCTCACCTGAAGGCAATCCTACGATCAATGTCCCGGAATCCTCTGCCTCAGAGGGATCCCATTTTATGGTAAAGACTTGCGTTGTAAAGGCATCCTCTTCATCCAAAGTCTCAAGCATGGCCCGCAGCGTATCTGCCGTCATGGGGACGGGGACGCTTCTTTTCTCCTCATCAGGGATGGACAACCACTTCGGTGCATCCTCAAAATACTGTACCGTATCAAGCAACAGGGAGACCTGCTGCCAGTTGAGCGGGGAAGTGAATGCTGCAAATGGAACTGTCATGCTATCCTCATCCTTTTTTCTCACCGGATTCATCTGAAAACAGGCTGATTTGTTCTTCCGGTTTTTTCCCGGAAGCCGTATCAGTAGCATTGCTCTCCTTGGGTTCATCGGTAGGCAGTACCGTTTCATAGGCAATCGATTCAATGCCGCCTTCGATCACGGTTCGCCCGATTCCTCCCTGCTCGTTGATGCTGACCTGATCCACCGGTACTGGTTGCCACTCGTTTTGTTTGGTCAGGGCGTACATCGTCTCGTCTACGCTGATCGCCAGCAGCTGGTGCGGACTCGTCTTTCTTTTACGAATCAATTGCACGCCTTTTCCTGCGCGTCCTTGCAGCGGAATATCAGCGATTTTCGTACGCTTGACCACACCGTCCGCAGTAATGAGCGAAAATACGCGTTCGTCCTCTGCCCCGACTGGCATAAAGCTAATCAGCTCGTCTTCCTTCGCCAAGGTGATTGCTTTCACGCCGCTGGAAGCACGCCCTGTGGCTCCTACCTCTTCTGCGAGGAAACGTATGCCCATGCCATCCCGGGTCGCTCCCAAGAGAGCGCCCTGTTCGCCACTAACAAAAACTGTGATGAACTCATCGTCAGCCGACTTCAGCTTGGCTGCTACCAATGCACTGGAGCGGTTTGTCTCATAATCTGCCAAGGCCGTTTTCTTGATCAGTCCGCTGCGGCTGACATGGTAGACGTACAGGGGCTGCTTGAAGTCTTCGACAATGGCGAACCCGACGATCCGCTGCGTCTTTTCCAGCGGGATGACATTGACCACTGCCGATCCAATATCCTTCCACTTGTCATCCGGGAAGGAATTGACCAGTGTAGCGAAATATTTGCCGTCCTGGGTAAAGAACAATGCGGTATGGGAGGTGTTCGTCTCCACAAAGTGGCGCACCCTGTCCCCGTCCTTGACTCCGCAAGTCTCGATCGTTCCTCCCATCGACTTGAAGGAGCGCGGGCTTGTCCGCTTGATATAGCCTTCATTCGTCAAGGTCACGATGCAGTCCTCTGCGTTGATCTGCATCGCGATATCGATTTTGATCTCCTCGATTTCGCCCTGGATCTCGGTCCGGCGCTCTTCGGCGTATTTCTTCTTGATTTCGTTCAATTCGGCTGTAATCACTTGAATCAGTTTTTTCTCGCTGGCCAGGATTGATTTCAGCTCCTCGATCTCTTTCGCCAGCGTCGCCAGTTCCTTTTCCAGCTTGATGATGTCCAAGCGAGTCAAGGAAGCGAGCTGGATGCTGAGAATCGCATCGGCCTGGATCTCGGTAAAGCCGTACTTCTCCATGATATTTTTCTTGGCATCCGCACGGTCTTCGGAATCCATGATGGTATCGACGATTTGCCGCAGAATGGATTTGGCTGCGATCAGCCCTTCCACGATATGCTCGCGGTGCTGCTTTTTGTCCAGATCGTATTGGGAACGGCGCGTCACGACTTCCTTCTGATGGTCGATGTATGCCCCCAGAAGCGCCTTTAGTCCCATCTGGCGAATCGTTCCCTCATGGATGACGTTCATGTTGTAGTTGTAATAGATTTGCAGGTCGGTATTTTTAAACAGATAGTGGAGAATCGCCTGTTCATCCGCTTCCTTGCGAATATCGACGACGATGCGCACCTGTTTTCTGTCCGCTTCTTTTCGGCCTGTTTCATCGCGCACTGCCAAGGCCCCTTCGATTTTTCGCTCCATGACCAGCTCATCGATTTGGGCGACCAGCTTGGACTTGACAACTTCGAACGGAATCTCGGAAATGACGATTTTTTTGACCTTGCCACCCTTCGGCTCCTCGACATGCGTCTTGCCGCGGATGATGAACTGACCCCGTCCGGTCTCAAACGCCTTGCGGATTCCAGATACCCCCTGGACGATTCCGCCAGTCGGAAAGTCAGGACCCTTGACGTGCTTCATCAGCTCATCCAACGAGATATTCGGGTTCTTCATCTGTGCGATCGCGGCATCGATGACTTCTCCCAAATTATGTGTGGGTATATCTGTCGCAAACCCAACTGCGATCCCTGCCGCGCCATTGACCAGCAAATTGGGAAAACGAGAAGGCAAAACAGCAGGCTGCTGTGCCGAATTGTCGTAGTTAGGAATAAACGTGACCGTATCCTTTTCGATGTCGCGCAGCATTTCACTCGCAAGCGCAGACAGCCGGGATTCGGTATAACGCATGGCTGCAGGAGGGTCGGCATCGAGGCTTCCAAAGTTGCCGTGACCCTGAATCAGCACCTGGCGCATCTTCCACCACTGCGCCATGCGGACCATGGTTTCATAGATTGCCGTATCGCCGTGAGGGTGATAGGTCCCCATCACATAACCGACTGTTTTCGCCGATTTGCGGTACGGTTTGTCATTCGTGTTTCCTTCCTGGTACATGGCGTACAGGATGCGTCGCTGCACGGGCTTGAGCCCATCGCGGGCGTCCGGGATCGCGCGGGAGAGAATGACCAGGTTGGCATAATCGCCAAAGCGCTTGCCCATGATCTCTGCAAAGCTCTGCTCGATGATTTGATTGGACAACATCGTTATTCATCCTCCCCGACTTCAAAGGTGACATGGCTCTCGATCCATTCGCGGCGCGGAGGCACTTTATCGCCCATCAGGACGGTGACGAGCTTCTCGCTCTGGGCGAGGTCTTCGATCTGTACTTTGATCAGCTTGCGGGTTTTCGGATCCATCGTCGTCTCCCACAATTGATCTGCGTTCATTTCACCCAAACCTTTGTAGCGCTGCACTTCTGCCCCGCGTCCCAGACGCTTGATCGCCTGCTCCAGCTCTTGATCGCTCCAGCAGTAGATGGATTCGGCGCCTTTGCCCTTGCTTTCTTTTTTCACCTGATAAAGCGGCGGCTGGGCGATGTAGAGGTGGCCTGCTGCGATCATCGGCCGCATGTAGCGGAAGAAAAAGGTGAGCAGAAGCGTCTGGATGTGGGAACCGTCGACGTCCGCGTCAGACATGATGATCACTTTGTCAAAAGCGCAGTTCTCGATCGAAAACTCTTCGCCGATGTCCGTCTCCAAAACTTCGAGAATGGTCCTGAATTCTTCATTGGCCAACACTTCGGACAGCTTGGCTTTCTCCGTATTGAGCGGTTTGCCTCGCAAGCTGAACAAAGCCTGGAATTCGGAGTCGCGCGCTTGCTTGGCGGAGCCCCCCGCCGAATCTCCCTCGACCAGGAACAATTCATTTTTCTTCGGGTCTTTATACTGTGGCGGCGTAAACTTCTCGGATATGGACTTGCGCTTCTTCGCGGATTTCCCTTTTTTGTCCCCGCGCAAGGCTTCGCGCTGCTTGCGCAATTCTTCGCGTATTTCTGCCGAACGCAGGGCCTTGTCCACCAAGAGCTTGCCGATCTCTGGATTCTCCTCCAGGAAAAAGCCAAGTTTTTCCGATATGACCTGCTCCACGATGGTTCGCGCTTCTTCATTCCCCAGCTTGTCCTTGGTCTGCGACTCGAACTGGACATCCGCCATTTGCAGGGACAAAACGCCAAGGAACCCTTCGCGCAAATCATTTCCTGTCAAATTCGGGTCTTTTTCCTTCAGGTATCCCTTCTTGCGGGCAAACTCGTTGAAAATTCGGGTTGTCCCGTTGCGAAACCCGGTTACATGCGTGCCGCCATCTGTCGTGACAATCGAGTTGACATAGGAAACCAGCGTTTCCGCATAGCCGTCGTTGTACTGGAAAGCAAGCTCCACATACACATTGTCCTTCTCGCCTTCAAAATAGACGATTGGATGCAGCGTTTGCTTGCCTTCATTCAAATACTCAACATATGATTTCAACCCATCTTCAAAATAGAACTCTTCCCGCTTCTTCTCCGGTCCGCGTTCGTCAATCAGCACCATGCGCAGCTTTTTGAGCAGAAAGGCTGTTTCGCGAAAACGTTCGCGGATCGTTTCATAATCAAAGCGGACCGTGCCGAACACAGCTTCATCCGGGAGAAAACGAACGGTTGTCCCTGTTCGCTTCGTGCTGCCTACGATTTCGAGGTCAGTCACGGGCTTCCCGACATGCTCGACTCCCTTGTCGTCTACCACATACTCGAACCGCTGCTTGTGAATTTTGCCTTCCCGGTGGATCTCCACCTCGAGCCATTTGGACAAGGCTACTACGACACTGGAGCCAACGCCATGCAAACCGCCGCTTTTTTTGTAGCCGCCGCCGCCAAATTTGCCTCCCGCATGCAAGGTCGTAAAAATGACCTCAGGTACGGGACGGCCCGTTTTGTGCATGCCTATCGGAATTCCCCTGCCATGGTCTTCGACACTGATGCTGCCATCCTTGTACAGGGTGACGATAATGCTGTCATTGGCTCCCGCCAGCACTTCGTCCTTGGCATTGTCGACGATTTCCCACAGCAAGTGATGCAACCCTCTGCTTCCGGTGGAACCTATGTACATACCAGGCCGCTTGCGGACGGCAATCAAGCCTTCCAGGACCTGAATATCATCTTCTGTATACGTCATTTGGAGTGTATCTGCTTCCTTCAATCGCGCTCTCCCCTCTGCCATTTGCAACTTCATCGTACTTCCAGGACAAGGCAGCCTTCGTATCGGCCAGCCTCGTTCCTGATCCCCTGCTGAATAAGATCACCCTATACATATCGGACAAAAAAAGCGAACACTTAATCGCTATTGTACCGTATGCGTTTGAATGTATTCAACTTCATCCCTTTTCCTTTCCCTAAACAGCCCCTGAACTTCTCCTGCTTGGCTGCTGTGCAGTCGTGGTTGACCCAAAAAGCCACCTCACCCTAAGCGAGATGGCTGACGCATAGTGATTGGATATCGAATGACATCGTATAGTGTAGCATTCGTGGTCAGGCTGGGTCAAAAAGAACGGCCTGCCTGTTCCTGCTTTCTATACCCCACTAATTCTTCCAAATCGACATAATACCTTCCCGATTCGCAGGTTTGTCCCAATCCGATTCTTCTGCAAGCATCGGTACCGCTCGCCGCCCCCAGCATGATGGATGACGCCAATTGCGGCCATGTCAAAATTGTGGAGCCCACCTCCTGAAGCGACTCTTTCAGCCGTGAAGACATCGTCTCGTAGCCTACGATTTTCAGGACATGCGGGATTTTCTCCTGGTTGCTGAGGTTTTTGAGTACCTCCATGTCCATTCCTTCCAGCAGGCCATGAAAGATGGGCCGCTCCGGCTCCAAATCAAAGCGCTCGACATCGATCATTCCCCTGTCGCTTGTCTCCATGACAACGGGAATGCCCATCTCCCTCGCTTTGAATCGAATCAGCATCTTCACATCCAGACTGTCGCATTCGTCCAGTACCAGATTCAGTTTGCCGCCTTCCGAAAAAAAGTCGTCGATGTTCTCTTCGGTTATTCCCTCTTCATAGCATATCACCTTTAAAAATGGGTCGATTTCCGCAATTGCTCTGGCAGCGATCACGACTTTCGGCACGCCCAATTCGTGGACGCCTGCTCGTATACGATTCAGATTGGATAGCTCCAGCGCATCAAAATCAGCCAGGCGCAATTCTCCTGCAATTCGTTCCATCGCCAGCGTCATGGCGATGGAGTGGCCGACCGAAAGTCCGATCACCCCGATTTTTTGTTCCCGCAGGCGAAGCTGTTCTTCAGCCGTGATTTTATTGCGATTGCGATTGGTTCGCACAAAAGTGAATGCTTCTTCATCCAGCAGATGAACGAGGAGTTGTTTCCAAGGATAGTACACCCATACCCCCAGCTCTGCCACATCCTTCTCCCCGATCTGCCGCTCCACCTCCTGGCGAAGCTCTTCTGTTGTCCATCTTCGTCCCGGATGCATCGCCTTGACCCATTCCTCCAGTTGACTGAGATACGTGTCCATCACTTCCAGATGGGGAACCGTCTCCATCAAGGCAGACATTTGCTCTTTATCCCGGCGATTCGCGAGGCAATAAAAACGCGGCTTGTAGGTATGCAGCTTTTCTCCTTCTCTTGAGCGAGTATTCAGTATCGTCATCGAATTTTGCACAATCTCATCCCCTCATCCGAGCTTCCTTGCTACAGAAAGACTTTTTGACCTTTTACTTCCTTGACCAGAGGCTTGATGCGAAAATCGAGCTTATACACGGCTGGCTGTTCCCGAACGGGCCGATCCGGCTTCCAATATTTGCTGAAGGAACGGCGCATTCTGTCATGCTCCTCTGATGCAATCAACTGCGACTCCGGCATATCGTGCATCACGAATCCGCACCCGACCATATACCGTTTTACATGCGGCGGCATAATCACGAAGCTTGTCCGGTATTTGCGGCTTTTCAAAAAGCGGAAGGCTCCCCGCAGCAAGACGCGAAAGAGATGCCGCTTGTGCAAGTCCAGCAAAAGCCTGATCTCCTTGTCCAGCAATGCGACTGGTACGTCCAACAGCGGGTGGTAGGAAAATCGGGAGAATTCCACTGCGCGGACATCTGCTTGCTGCCTGGTAAAAAGTTCGAAGCAATCCAGTTCCTGATCCATCAGCACTCTGACACTCACCAACGGCAGCATAACTTCTCCTATTTGCTGGTAAACAATAAAAACTTCTGTCCTCTTTTCGCTTTCGGAGGCAATATCTTCGTAGGTGAGCTGATCATGCAGGTAATGAAAGTTATAGCTGCAGTTGACGATGTCCTTGATGGTCTGGTGCAAATCCTTTTCCTCACGACCCACCCGCTTGTAGACATAAGCGTTTGCATCCAAGGCAGAGTCGGAAAAAGGGTCTTCATGTCTGGTCAGTCTCGTGTACATATGCAGGAGTTGTTCGTTGCGAAAGGCAGGTGGGGGGACATTCAGTAAAGCTTGCAAAGGGATCGTAGCGCAATGACTGGCGGCAAACGGAACTTCATACGGCTCATGCACAACCGTCCATGCAGAATGTGAAGGCATGATTTGCATTCCCTCCGATACATACTTTCAAAAATCAATTCTTCGATTTACTTTAAAGTTCAACAATTTCCTATCATTTCCTCCATATTTGTACATTTTTTACCATTTATGTTATGAACAGTTCGGGTAAATCTAAGAAGGCACGATGCAGTGATCGACATAAGGGGGATATCTATGATCAGCGCTACCAAACCGTTCGTCAAATTTCATCGCTACGACCAGGAACTGGTATCCGATATTCAGGCGCTCAATTCTTCCGGCTACCATAAGGATGACATTTGGGTCATCAAATGGAACCCGGACAAGAACCACTCGAATCAGCGGAACAATTTTTATAAATTCAGCACCCATTTCGAAAGTGCAGTCGGGGATATTGACAGCAAGGCTCACTTTTTTGACAACGGCGGAGAAGAGATGCGGACTCGCTTGGAAAAGCTGGGGCTGACCAAAGACGAGGCTTCGGCACTTGTCAGGGAGTTGCAGGAGACGGACTACACCTGCTTGCTGGTGGTCCGTGATTTGAAGGATAACATCATCAAGATGCACAATTGAAAAAGCAGATACAAAAAAAGTCACTGCTGGGAAAAGAGCAGTGACTTCCTATTTTATTCGTCTTCCTTGATCAATTCGATGCCTTCCAATACCTCGTTCAGTTTCTCGTAGACAGCATTTTCTTCGTTCTCTTCCAATGGAACGAGTTCACCCTTATCGAGTTGGAATACGAAGATATCCACTTCTTCTTCCAATTCTTCTTCCTCTTCCTCATCCTCGATCGCTTCGACCAAGGCAATATATTCTTTACCGTTCAAGTCAAACATGGCAATTACCTCGAAATCGCCCAACGGTTCACCATCTTCATCATCAAGTGTAAAAATATCGCCTAGTTGGAGGTCTTTATTTTCTTCTGTCAATGCGTTCACGTCCTTACGATGGAATAGTCTTTTCGACTTCATCATACCGTTTTTTTCCGGTAGACGCAAACAGGCGAATGGGGTCATGGTACAGGCAATCTCACTTCAAAGGTAGTACCCACTCCCACTTTGCTGTCGACACTTATAGTCCCCCCATGGTGCGAGATAATTTTAAAGCTGACCATCAGGCCCAAGCCAGTCCCTGTCTCTTTTGTGGTATAAAAGGGCTCTCCCAGCTTGGCGAGTCTGTCCTCCGGAATCCCACATCCCTCGTCACGAAAGGAAATGACAATCGTCTGCTGTTCCCGCCTGACGGTGACTCTGACTTCGCCACCATTCGGCATGGCTTCAATGGCGTTTTTGAGCAGATTGAGAAATACCTGCTTGATCTGATTTTCTTCCGCATTGATACACGGGAGGTTGGGCTCGTATTGTGTGATGATCTGGACATTTTTCATGATGGCGTGTGTTTTGGCAAGCGCGATGATGTGGTCGAGCAGAGGCTTGATTTCGCACAATCGATGAACGACGGCTTGGGGCTTGGCAAGCACGAGAAATTCACTAATGATAAATTCAATGCGGTTCAGCTCCGAGAGCATGATCGAGAAATATTCCTGTTTTCCCCCATGCGTCTGCAAAAGCTGAACAAACCCTTTCAGAGAGGTCAAAGGGTTGCGGATCTCATGCGCCACTCCTGCCGCCATCTGGCCTACCACAGACAGCAATTCTGACTTGCGCACCATTTCCTCTGCTTGCTTGCGCTCGGTGACATCCTGCAAAATGCCGATGACTGCCGGCTTGCCTTTGTACATGCTGGTTTTTTGCAAGACTTCCACGTCGATCACTCTGCCATCCTTGCACAGTCCGCGAAAAGGGTAATGCAAATTCCTGCGGTCTCCTTCCAGCCGCAGCCTTTGATGCTCTATTATCGTGTCTCTTCCTTCGGGGACTGCCAGCTCTGCTGCCGTCATCGTGACCATCTCTTCCTGCGTGTAGCCGAACATATCGGCCAGGCGAGGATTGACGTAGACGAATCCTTCCTGCTCGACAAACGCGATGTAGACGCCAATGAGAGTGTCTTCTACAAGACTGCTGTACAGTTCCTGCGCTTCAAGCAATTGCTGCTCAATCTGCTTTCTTTCCGTGATTTCCATGCAGGACCCGATCACTTCCCGGACGATTCCGTCAATGTGGACGGGCGAAAGAATTGTGTGAAAGACTCTGCCGTCTCGTTGGGACTCGTAATCGACGACCTGCCCGCTGTAAGCCTTTTCAAACAATGGCATGAGCCTCGCAGCATCCTCCAGCAGGATGTCTTCAATCCGCTCCCCTTCCAGCCCGAACTCACGGGCAATTTTACCGACGGATAAGGTTACGACAAAATGCCCTTCTTCATTACGGGAATACTTAAAGATTTGATTATGCATATTCTCCACTGTCCTTAACAATTCTTCCGCAATAGGAACCTCACTGAGTCCAGTTGTCCGCGTTTGCAAAGATCATGCACCTCATTACCCGTTAAAAGATTATGGACAATATTCACCATTCTGGATAAATTTCCTCTTTTTGCAATTGAATATCCACAACCTGGACACAAAAAAACAACCCGCCACAGGCAGATTGTCTCATTTCATTACTCGTTATACTCTTGCAAGACTCCTTTTTCCAGCAGAAACGCTTCTTCTGCCTGCAAAATCGCGATGATGGCATCCCGCTTTGCATACAAGCCGGCCGATGCAAGCCTGCTCTCGATAAAGCGCAGCATTTCTTCAAAATCAATGATCTGTACCTCTTGATCACTCACGAATAAAAACCTCCCACTATAAATTAATGT
>NZ_RHHT01000052.1 GCF_003710985.1 Brevibacillus panacihumi | reverse complement strand
TGTATTTGGCAAGCAAAAAATGCAGAGTTCGGAAACCATTTTGTGCATAGCCTTGCCAGGCTAAATTTTCATAATTTTAACGGTGGGAAAGAGCATGCCGAAGGCGATAGCTCTCTCCTGTGAAAGCTACGATATGAGCGTGATGTACAAGACGGTCGATCAAGGCAGCGGTGAGGCGGTTATCTCCGAAAACCGTATTCCATTGGCTAAACTCCAAATTGGAGGTAACGATTATACTGATCCGTTCATAACATTCTGAGATAAGATGAAAAAGCAGATCAGCACCGTCCTTGTGAAACGGAACAAAGCCTAACTCATCTAAAATCAATACATCAGTGTCCAGTAATTCCTTCTGAAATCGTGGAAGGTTGCCAGCGTGAAACTTGGTTTGCAAAATGGAAACCAACTCTGCCACTCGATAAAACCTCACTTTTTTACCCTGTTTACACGTCTCCACACCCATTGCAGTTGCCAGATGTGTCTTTCCTGTCCCTACGGGACCAAGTAATATAGCATTTTCCTTGCGTTCTACAAATGATGCTCTCTTTAGCTCCTCAATCGTGACGCTATCAGGTAATGAAACCGACTCGAAAGAGTACCCTTCAAAGGTCTTTATCTGTGTAAATCTGGCTTTCTGCAACAATCGTCGGATTTTTCCCTGCTCACGGGAACTTCGTTCCGAAGATAGTACCGCATGAAGAAATTGAGTCGGGTGTTCAAATGGAACTTGCTCATAGACATTCATGACATGGGCTAATCTCATCTGCTTGCAAAGTTGACGTAATTCTTCCTTCATTTCCGCACCTCTGTCCGTTGAAGTTGATCATATCTCGTTAGATCTGGCTGATATCCAACGAAAACAGATGGGGTGCGACTGTCTTTCATAGGTGCTGGGATGATTTCAGGATGACGTAAACGGTACAGAACATGCTCCAATCGACTCACATCATCTTGATCTTCTTGCGTAAGGCATCTTTCAATCTCCTCGATCTGGTATGTTTTTAGCATCCGAATGATCCAGCCAATTCTTGTTTTGCGGCTTTTCCCTTCAACAGATTGCAGAAAACCCTTTGTTTGACTGGGGAGGAAAGCAAGAACAGAACTGTAGTCGAGAGCTTTTGGCTTACTATAAAGTGGTTGTAACATAGTTTGTAGATCAACCGGAACCGATTCATCCATATATCCTCTTGGTAGTGTAATCAGCACTTCGTAGCTATCATTAAGTACATCTACCTTGTCCCACCAATACTTCACCCATACTCGTTCGTGAGAACGAATAGAAGGGATCTTTACTGTTTTTTGATCAATGAGAACCTCACCGTATCCATTGGCTTTTACGGATTCCAAACGGAAAGCTTCATAAGGTATGAGAGGGAGTTCCAGAAGTTTGATTTTCTCTTGCTCCCAAAGGTCTTGCTGTAAGACTTCCTTCGCATAATGAGGTCTTCTCAAATCTTCAAGAGCTTGCTGATTCATGATTTTCTGTAGTTGTTCCAAATCATTGGCTACAGGTAATGGAACACACCAATTTCTCCGAGCATACCCCACTTTGTTCTCAACATGTCCTTTTTCGTTCCCTTGTGCAGGGTTGCAAAAGACAGGTTGGAAGCGGTAATGGAGGGCAAAGCGTTGAAATTCGTCCGTAAGCTTCCGGTTTCCATCGGTTCCTACAGATACAACAGCTGCTGAAAGATTGTCAAACCAGATTCGATTGGGTACACCACCGCTCATTTCGAATAGCTGCCGTAATCCCTCTAAGAAACACTCTGTGTTCTCCTTCGGAGTAACAAAGACAAATGCTGCATTGCTGTATGGGTAGGAGAGGATCAACATTTTCCGCTCCACCAGTTGACCACCGATAATCGCTTGAAATGTTCCAAAGTCCGCCTGTGCTTCTCCCCCTGGGTGTTCTAAACGAATATAAGGCTCCGATTTTTCGATTTGCAGTTCTGACTTCCGTTTGGCAACATAGTACCGTACGGTACGGTCTGATCCTGCAAAGCCAAATTCGGTAACAAGGCGGTCATAGATACGTTTTGCTGTATGTCTTTGTTTTTTGGGGCGGGCTTGATCTTCCATAAGCCAGGTATCCACTTGTACACGGTAAGCTTCCATGATAGGGAATTTTCCTCGAAGAGGAGGCTCTGCTTTGTTCCAGTCTGAACAGTCTGCATATTTCTTTGCCGTTCTCCAGCTTACACCAAGTTGTTCTGCAATCTGGGAAATGGATTGATCTTTTACATCCCGTAAGTATTTGATATAGTGTTGTTGAGCCATTGCCAGCATTCCTTTCATCCCTCTCCTATCTGTTCACCAAATAGAAGAGTAGAGGGTTGTTTAGTTAGCTGGCAAGGCTTTTTTCATATTCGGAAATGTTCTGCACTTTTCGGTTGCCAAAGTGTGTACTTTTATTTTGCCAAACACA
>NZ_RHHT01000051.1 GCF_003710985.1 Brevibacillus panacihumi | reverse complement strand
CGTGTTCCGCCTTTTCCGTTACGACTGGGTCAAGACCCCAAATCCCTTCGCTTTTTTCCCTTTTTCCTCGACCAGCTTTCCGTTTACCCCCTGGCATTTTGGAAGCTGCTCAGTGAAGTTTTCATAGAAAAAAGGAAGTCCAGTTCTTCGGACTTCCTTTTCTTTCATTCAATCATATAGATTACATGAATAACTTCTCCAGCTTCTCCCACAGGAAGAACTTCACTTGCACTTCTGGCTGAGCTTCAGGAAGTACTTCAGCAGATTCGACGGCGACTTCCTTTTGTTCCTCTTTTTCCTCAGATAACGGTTCTGTATTCTCGTCATCCGCCTCTTCTCTTTCCGGTGCATACAGGCGCTCGTTCATCCAATTGTCGCGATAGGAAGTGAGGGTGGTGCTACGCTTCTCCGGTGTCGGCTTCTCTGTCGGCAATTCGGCAGCAGCTGCATCAGCATTCGTCATGTCGATAAAACAGAGGGGCGGGAACAACACACACCACCAGTTTTGCCCTTGGGCTTCCCCGATCCGGACGCGCAAAGCCTGATAGTCGCCAGCCGGATATACATAGGTGCCGTACATTTTCGTCGGGAAGGGAACCTCTCCGAAATCGACCACAGCGTGATACGAGAATCCACGTTCCCGAATCGTCTGATCCACGACTTGCTGCAGCTGCGGCAAGTGTTCCGGGATGAACTGCTGTGCTTCTTCATACGTTTGGATCTGATCAGTCCAGCTATTCATCTGTTCGATCAAGGCATCCCGCACTTCCCGCTTCAGCCATTGGTCCTGAACAGAGTCACTATTGGCAATAATTCGCAAACGAATCGATTCTTGGGGAATCGGCCCATTATCCAGTACATTGGCCGAGGTAAGCTGTCCCTCCCAGCTCATCATCAACAGAAACAGGCTAAAGCCTAGCAAAAATACTTTTTTCATCGCTAACCGTCTCCCTTTACCGTTCTCTCTCTTTAGCAAACAGTATCGGCAAGGAAGGATCAGTTTATACATGAATGCCCGAATGTTTCTACAATTCCAAGCGCCACAAAAACGAGTCGTACCAGGCTTACTTTCTCGTTCCCAGCACGACCCGTTCAATACCTGCTAAATCGCAGACAATATCTACCTCATCTATCACGCCCGATTGGTGCAGCATTTCAGCCACATCTCCTGCCTGGTGAATCCCTACTTCAAAAGCGACGAGCGCTTTGGGCTTAAGCAGCTCAGGCAGTGCCTCGCACAAGCGTCGGTAACAAATCAAACCATCTTGTCCTCCATCCAGTGCGAGACGCGGCTCGTAAAGACGAACCTCCTCATCCAGCTCCTCTACATCTGAGCTTGGGATGTACGGAGGATTGGATACCAATATATCGACCTTCTCTCCTGTCTCCAGAAGAGGCTGCACCAGATCGCCTTGCATAAAGCGAACCTGGGCTCCCAGCCGATCTGCGTTTTCCTTCGCGATCCTTGTAGCGTCAGAAGACAGATCCACTGTCGCTACCTGCCACTGCGGACGCTCACAGGCCAGGGTGATGCAGATCGCTCCGCTGCCCGTACCAATATCGGCGGCAAAAAGCGCTTCATCCTCCCCCCAGAGCGCAGAGGCACGAAGCAAGACTTGCTCCACGAGAATCTCGGTCTCTGGACGAGGAATTAACACGCCGGGACGAACAACAAAGGGCCTTCCGTAAAATTCCTGCGTTCCCATCATGTACTGCAGCGGCTCGTGAGTGGCGCGCCTTTGGCATAAGGCAGCCAATTGCTGAACCACCTGCGGATTGATCGAATCGTTCATCGAGGTGAGAAAGCGCGTCCGATCCCAGCCCAGGCTGTGGCGAATCAGCAGCTCCGCTTCAAACAGGGAATCCTTCGCCCCTTGTTCTCGCAAAAAGGAAGAAGCCCGTGTCAGGGCTTCCCGTATCGTCGTGACATCGGACCAATCAAGCGGTGTGTGCATGGCTTTTCAGCAGCTCCGTCTGTTCATGCATGATCAGGTTGTCGATCACTTCGTCCAGTTCGCCTTCCAATACCGACTCCAGTCGATGCAGTGTCAAACCAATCCGGTGATCGGTCACACGGCTTTGCGGATAGTTGTAGGTACGAATCCGCTCGCTGCGGTCGCCAGTCCCCACCAGGCTTTTGCGTGTTGCATCTGCCTCGGCATTTTGCTGCTGCATGTAAAAGTCGTACAGACGGGCACGCAAGACGCGCAAAGCCTTGTCTTTATTGGAGTGCTGGGATTTCTCATCCTGGCATGACACCATGATGCCAGTTGGGATATGCGTCACACGCACAGCCGATTTCGTGGTGTTGACGCTTTGTCCGCCTGCCCCGCTGGAACAGAAGGTATCGATACGAATATCTTTTTCGTGGATTTCCACTTCCACGTCCTCCGCCTCAGGCAATACCAGTACGGTAGCCGTAGACGTGTGGATGCGTCCGCCAGATTCCGTAGCAGGAATGCGCTGTACGCGGTGGGCGCCGCTTTCGAATTTCAGCTTGCTGTATGCCCCTCGTCCGCTGATGGAGAAGACTATTTCCTTGTAGCCTCCGATGTCAGTCGGACTTGCCTCAAGCACTTCCAGCTTGAAGCCGTTGCGCTCCGCAAAACGCGTGTACATCCGGAACAGCACAGCCGCAAACAAAGCAGCCTCGTCTCCGCCTGCCGCACCGCGAATTTCCATAATGACGTTTTTCTCATCATTCGGGTCTTTGGGCAGCAGCAGGATTTTCAAACGGTTTTCCAGCTGTTCCTTGCGTGCGGACAGCTCAGAAATCTCCAGCTTCACCATCTCACGCATTTCATCGTCTAGTTTGTCTTCCAGCATGACCTTGGCGTCTTCCATCTCGGTCACTACTGATTTATATTCACGGTATACCGTCACGGTTTCTTCCAAAGAAGCCTGCTCCTTGGACAGCTCTCGCAAGCGCTTTGTATCGCTGATGACGTCGGGGTCACACAGGAGATTGGTTACTTCTTCAAAACGCTCTTCAACTGCAGATAAGCGCGTAAACACTGTACTTCACCCCATCGCAAAGAATACTGAAATACAATTGTAACAGATAAATTATAGGAGGAAAACGTGCATAAGTCAAAGTACATTATTTAGCTTGGATTTTTATGACAGAATGCAGCTGCAATGGAGGGGAAATAGGCCCGGCATTAGCCGAGCCTGCGCGTTCACTCCGTGTCACTTATGGTATTCCTCATTGGACGTTACGTGAAAATCATAGCGTGGCACTTTCTTTTTCAAGGCTGCTACCACTTTTTTCTCGATGTTCCGCGCCTCTTTGGCTGTAATATTGTGCTTTAAATCAAGAGTAACATATGCATTTCCGCCATTCAGTGTGATGCGGGCATTTTCCACACCTCGTACGGACTTCGCCATCATTTCCATGTTGCTCATATCGACATAATTATTCTGGACGTTGGAATGTCCGATGACCAGATTGGGATTCTGATTACGTCCCATCAAATCATCCCGGTCCACTCTGGGAGGTGCAGGACGGTGTAGGACATCACCCGTCTGGTTTACCCCATGCGTCTGCATGCGATTTTGTTCGTAGCTTTTCGTTCCGTAGTTTCCACATCCAGTCAGCGCCGCGACAAGGACGAAGCAGCCAGCCATCATCAAAGATTGTTTCCAAAAGGCATAACGGGTCATGAATAAAGCCACCTCCTTTTTGCCTTAGTCTGTGCAGCGTCCCGGGCGGACATGCACCTGCAAAAAGAGGTGGCCTATCATCTAAACTGGCGGGTTGTAGTAATGCGGGCGACAAACACTGCTGTAAGTGTCATTGCCAGCAATTTCGATGGTCTCCCCGCTGTACACTGGTTTTCCATTTTTAAATTTCAAAATATGCGTTGCTTTTTTATTGCAATAAACGCAGACTGTTTTGATTTCCTCGACCTTATCCGCCTCGCAGAGCAAAGCCGCACTGCCAGGGAACAGCTCGTTTTTGAAATTTTTCAGCAAGCCGTATACGATCACAGGAATCCCCAAATCATCTACGATCTGCACCAACTGCGTCACGTGGTGTTTGCCGATAAACTGCGCTTCGTCCACCAGAACACAGTCCGGTCTGATCTCCTCAACCGCCACGATTTGGAACAGGTCCGTCTCCTCATTGATGGGAATCGCATCACGACTGATGCCCACGCGAGAAGCGACTTTGCCGACCCCGAAGCGATCATCGACGGCCGGGGTGAAGACCATCACTTTTTTGCCGGATTGCTCGTAATTATGGGCAACTGTCAACAATTGAATCGATTTGGAAGCATTCATCGCCCCATAGCGAAAGTATAATTGTGCCACGTCTCCTGTCTCCCTTTGCCAAGACTATGTAATTAGAAAACTTGGCTGCGCCAAGCCTTTGGCGTAGCCTTAGTTGCGCTTATACTATCTTCCACTATTCCTATCGCGCTTTAGCGCACTTGAATATTCTGATAGTAAAACAAAACCAGGCAGATCGCTCTACCTGGTTGCTCCAATCCTCTCCGATTAGGAAAGATTGTATTTGCGTTTGAAACGGTCCACACGGCCGCCAGCGTCTACGAATTTTTGTTTACCTGTGAAGAATGGGTGGCAGTTGGAGCAGATCTCCACTTTCAGCGCTTGCTTCACGGAACCGGATTCAAATTCGTTACCGCACGCACATGTAACGGTTACAATGTTGTACTTTGGATGAATACCTTGTTTCATCTCGCTACACCTCTTTTTGCCCTGAATCGTTTGCCGAAACAGAGTTATTAAACACACCTTACAGATTAGCATGCCTAGCGGCGATTTGCAACAATCTGCCGTGTTATTCCATGCTTTTCCTGCGGCGCAATTCTTCTGGCGGAATATGCGTAAACGATCCGATGATCACATCAGGCAGCTCTTCCTGGTAGATCTCAATCGCTTGCTTCATGCCGAAGACTTCTCCCTGTGCCTTGGGGATCATCGACAGGTAGCTTTCCGGGTCGATGTTCAGATTGCGCAACTGAATCAGCTTGATCCCAGTGCGGCGAATAAAGTCAATCATCGCTTCCATCTCTTCCTCGCGATCGAAAACGCCAGGGAAGCAGAGATAATTGATTGAGGTGTACACGCCTTTGGAGGAAGCGTACTCAGCGGATCTGGCTACATTCTCCAGCGTGTAGTTGCGCGGGCGGTAATAGGCATTGTAATGCTCATCGATCGCACTGATAATGCTGACGCGCATCAGGTCGAGACCAGCATCGACGATTCCCTTGATGTGATCAGTCAATCCTGCATTTGTATTGATATTGATAAAACCCATGTCTGTCTGCTCACGGACACGGCGCATGGCAGGCACAATGATGGATGCCATCGTGGAAGGCTCGCCTTCACAGCCTTGTCCAAAGCTGATGATGCTCTCAGGAGTCTGCAGATGGTGCAGCATGACCTCCACCAGCTCGTCCTCTGTCGGCTTGAAGTTCATCCGGGTCTGCGGAGACGGAAAGCCGCTGTCTTCTGGCTGCTCGGAAATACAGCCGTAGCAACCTGCATTGCAGGTATACGATACTGGCAGGCTGCCTTCCCAGCGGTGGAAAAAGTTGTTGGAGGCAGTCAGGCATTCGTATTCCAGCGCGCAGTGGGACAGATGCTGGAGAATGCGGTTTTGCGGAAACAACTCGAGCGTTTTCTCTACACGCTGCCGCAGCTCGTCCATCGGAAAATTAAGCGGATCCCATTTGTAGATGTCATCGCTCGCTCTGCCCGCTACCCAAAAGCTGCCATCTTTCCAAACGACTGCCGAATACCCGAAGAGAGGAAGTTTGCTCTCTTTTTTGCTCTTTACATAACCAGGCAGCAGCAAGCGGGTGATCCCTTGTGGAACCAACGCCCCCACCGCCGTACAGCCGTCGAGCTTTACCATTTCACCTGTATCCGGGTCCATTCCGATCGGCACGGTATCCGGCAGACTGACCAATGTCGCACCTTCTGGCAGCGGAATCAGCTCTTCCTCGAGAATCTCTGTCAATATATCACCATTTCGCGCCACCGCAAGCAATCCGGGGTGGTCGTATACATGGCCTTTTTCATCTGCATATACCAAATACATGGGAAAAGTCTCCTCGTTTCTTTGCTTTGCCCATTGTATCGTATTGAAAATGCAAAGTAAATTGGGGAAGGTTTTACCTGCTTAAATACGGCAGCGGGTTGATCGGCACATCATCCTGGCGTACTTCAAAATGCAGGTGGTATCCTGTCGAATCTCCCGTTCTTCCCATGAACCCCAAGACCTCCCCGGCTTCTACTGACTGACCGGGAGTGACGATGATGCTGCGCATATGCGCATAAAAGGTCTGAAGGCCGTCCCCGTGATCGAGCACCACCATGCGCCCATAACCGGAGCGATTGGCCCCTGCTTCGACCACGACCCCACCTTTAGCTGCATAGATCGGTGCCTTCGCTTCATCCTGGTTCCACAAGTCTACTCCTTTATGAGCTTTCCCCCACCGAACCCCGAAGCCGCTGGTCACGGTAGCTTCTTTCACCGGCCACTCCAGTCCTCCACGAACTCTTGCCGTCACCTGTCTGCTTGCTGCCTGGGCAGTATTTCGTTTTTGCTGAACTTCATTCGCCTGCATCTGTTTGTTTGCCATCACCGGGACATACACAACCTGTCCTACATACAGATTATCCGACAGCCACTTCAACAAAGGATTTCGCTCAACCAAAAGCTCCTTGCTTACGCCATACCGCTGCGCAATGTAATTGAGCGTTTCTCCCCGTTTGACCATATGCCGTACTTCGTCGTTGCTGATGACGAGCTTCAAGCCGATCCCTACGAAGTTGGGATTTTTAATTTTGTTTGCCTCTACCAGTTTATGTAAGCTAAGGCCGTAGCGATGTGCAATCTCGGAGAGTGTCTCCCCTTTCTGGACCGAATAAACCATTATCTTGCTTGGCGAAGCTGTGGTTTGCGCTAATCCTGCAAAAGGGTTAAAGGCTTGAAAAAGAGCTTGCTCGACTACAGCTTTTTGGGCTTCCTCCCTGCTCACCAAGGGAGGGGGTGTTTGTGTATAATCCACTGCCACTCCTCCTTCGCAGCTACTCTTCCTACAGTATGCCTATTGGCATAAAAAAATGACGGTGAGATTAACTCACCGTCGTAGTGCTTGCGGCTTTGCTGCGGGCCTGCTTGGCCTCCAATGATTGGACAAACTCCTCATTGGTTTTGGTATCCGCCAACTTCCGAATGAACGAATCGACAAACTCGTTCGTCTCGTTCATATTCTTGCGGATCATCCATAGTTTTTCCAGCTCTTCTTTAGAAAGCAGAAGCTCCTCGCGCCGTGTACCAGAACGGCGAATATCGATGGCTGGGAAAATACGGCGTTCGGAAAGCTTTCGATCCAAGTGCAGCTCCATATTTCCGGTTCCTTTAAATTCCTCATAAATGACGTCATCCATCCGGGAGCCTGTCTCTACCAGTGCCGTAGCCAAAATAGTCAGGCTGCCGCCCTCTTCGATATTGCGGGCCGACCCAAAGAAGCGTTTGGGACGGTGGAAGGCTGCTGGATCGATCCCGCCCGATAATGTCCGTCCGCTTGGCGGGATGACGAGGTTGTACGCTCTTGCCAATCGGGTGATGGAATCCAGCAGGATGACGACATCCTTCTTATGCTCTACAAGGCGTTTTGCCCGTTCCAGAACCAATTCCGCCACCTTGATATGATTTTCAGGCAACTCATCAAACGTGGACGCCACCACTTCACCTTTCACAGATCGTTGCATATCGGTTACTTCTTCCGGGCGTTCATCAATTAATAAGACGAATAAATGAATATCGGGGCGGCTTTCCGTAATGCTGTTGGCAATCTCTTTGAGCAGCATGGTTTTCCCCGCTTTGGGCGGAGCCACGATCAATCCACGCTGACCAAGTCCGACAGGGGCGATAAGATCCATCAAGCGAGTGGAAATGCGTTCCGGCGCTGTCTCCAGAACAAGCTTGTTTTGCGGGTAGAGCGGTGTCAACGCGGGGAAATGAAGTCGTTCCGCTGCCGTCTCAGGGTCTTCTCCGTTTACAGCTTCTACTTGCAAAAGCCCAAAATACCGTTCGTTTTCCTTCGGAGGCCTGGCTTTTCCGGAGACGACATCCCCCATGCGCAGATCAAAGCGGCGGATCTGGGATTGAGAAATATAAATATCCTCGGAGCTCGGGAGATAATTGATGGGACGCAGAAATCCATATCCCTCCGGCAGGATTTCCAACACCCCCTGCATAAACATCAGCCCGTCTTTCTCCGCTCTGGCGCGAAGAATCGCAAATATCAATTCCTTTTTCTTCAGCTGCGAATAGTACGGAATATGATATTCCTTTGCCAGTTTGTACAGATCCGTCAGTTTCTTCTCTTCTAATTCAGAAAGTAACATACATCCACCACTCTTTATATACTCTTCAACTTATTCTCGTCCGAACGGGCCATTACAATACCAGTGTCGGTTTGCGCTCCAAACGATGGGTTCCCTCGATAAAACGAATCGTACCTGTTTTTGCCCGCATGACAACGGATTGGGTAGTCGCTCTCATTCCCTGGAAGCGAACTCCCTTCAGCAGTTCACCATCTGTCACGCCGGTAGCGGCAAAAATGGCGTCGTCGCCTTTGACCAAATCGTCCATAAACAAGACCTGATGCGGATTCACGAGGCCCATTTGCTTGCAGCGTTCAAGCTCTTCAGCAGATTGCGGCAAAAGCTTCCCTTGAATCTCTCCCCCGAGGCATTTGAGTGCGACAGCAGCGAGAACACCTTCAGGAGCACCGCCAGAGCCGAACAGAATATCCACACCCGTATCGGGGAAAGCCGTATTGATCGCGGCCGCTACATCCCCGTCCGAGATCAAGCGAATGCGCGCACCTGCTTCACGAATCTCATGGATAATTTTTTGATGGCGATCACGGTCCAGCACAATTGCCACGAGGTCGCTGATATCTTTTCCCTGCGCCTGGGCGACTGCCTTCAGGTTGTCGCGAATCGGCGCGTTGATATCCACTTTGCCTACCGCCTTCGGACCAACTGCCATTTTTTCCATGTACATATCAGGCGCGTGGAGCAGATTGCCACGGTCAGCGATGGCGATCACGGAGATAGCGCCCCACGTCCCTTTGGCAAGAATATTGGTTCCTTCCAAGGGATCTACCGCGACGTCAACAGCAGGTGATACACCTTGCCCCAGGCGTTCTCCGATGTAGAGCATCGGCGCTTCGTCCATTTCGCCTTCCCCGATCACGACGACTCCGTCCATCGGGACATTCTCAAACTCCTTGCGCATGGCCGTTGTAGCCGCATCGTCTGCCTCGTCCTTTTTGCCAAGACCCATCCAACGAGCAGACGCCAATGCCGCTGCCTCTGTCACACGTACCAATTCAAGTGTTAAGCTCCGTTCCATTCTGGAAGACTCCTCCTTGGTGATAGGCTAACGTTGATGATTTTCGGACCGCTGCAAGCCAATCCGCTGAACTTCTGCTCCCAATGCCTGCAATTTGCCTACGAGATTTTCATACCCGCGATCGATATGTTCCAATCCTTCCAGTTCGGTCGTTCCCGAAGTAGCCAGCCCTGCAATAAACAGCGCGGCCCCTGCGCGAAGATCGGATGCGACTACTTTGGCTCCATTCAACCGGCTGCCGCCCTCTATCACGGCCGAACGGCCCTCTACCTTTAGAGACGCTCCCATCCGGCGCAGCTCGTCTACATGGCGGAAACGAGAACTGTAGATATTATCCGTCACTATGCTGGAGCCCTTGGCCAAGGTCAGCAAGGTCGTGATCGGCTGCTGCAGATCAGTAGGGAAGCCCGGATAAGGACTTGTTTTGACGTCGATGGAGCGGTAGGATTCCTTGCCAATCACTTGAATGGCGTCGTCCATCTCTGTCACCTCCACCCCGATCTCACGCAGCTTCGCCGTGACGGACTCCAAATGCTTGGGAATCACGTTTTCCACCATGACATTGCCATTGGTCGCCGCTGCTGCAATCATGTACGTGCCAGCCTCGATCCGATCCGGGATGATCGTATGGCGGCACCCGCGCAGGCGCTCTACCCCGCGAATGCGGATCACATCGGTGCCTGCCCCCTTGATGTTGGCACCCATGTTGTTGAGCAACGTAGCGACATCGACGATCTCCGGTTCTCTTGCGGCGTTCTCAATCACCGTCACACCGTCTGCCTTGGCAGCAGCGAGCATGATGTTGATGGTCGCTCCGACACTTACCAGGTCGAGGTAAATGCGAGCTCCGCGAAGCTTGCCGTCGCGAGCTCTGATCGTCATGACTCCGTTTTTGTTTTCCACTTCTGCGCCCATGGCTTCGAAGCCTTTGATATGCAAATCGATCGGACGCGGTCCCAGGTCACAGCCACCCGGCAAACCTACCTGAGCCTCACCGAACTTCGCCAGCAACGCTCCCCACAAATAGTAGGAAGCTCGCAGCTTTTTGATCCGTCCGTTGGGCATCAGCATCAGCCTCATGTCACGACCATCGATTTCCATCCAATCTTCTTCAAACAACACATCCGCTCCCATTTCTTTCAGGAGCTCATGATAAATATCTACATCCTGGATTCGGGGAAGATTCTCAATGACGACAGGCCCATCAGCCAGCAATGCGGCAGGAATCAAAGCAACTGCACTGTTTTTAGCTCCGCTGATGGTAACTGTCCCCGCAAGTGGTTTCCCACCGTTGATGATTAGCTTATCCATGCTTTGCTCTCCTCTGGCTTAATCGGGAAAGAAGCACCTTCCCCGATGAGAAAGGTGCTTGTCTTTTCACGTGAATCTTATTTTTGCATACTAGCCCAATCGGCAAGGAATTTCTCCAAACCACTGGAAGTCAATGGATGGGCAATAAGCTGTTTGAACACTTTGGCCGGGATTGTCGCAAAATGAGCCCCGAGCCGAGCCGCTTCTGTCACATGGACAGGGTGGCGGACGGATGCTGCGATGATCTCTGTATCAATATCATGAACAGTGAAAATCTCGGCAATATCCTCGATCAGTTTCATGCCGTCCTGGCTGATGTCGTCGAGTCGTCCCAGGAATGGAGAAACATAGGTCGCTCCAGCTCTGGCCGCCAACAACGCCTGATTTGCGGAAAAGACCAAGGTAACATTGGTCTTGATTTTTTTCTTGGCAAAATACTTGGTCGCCTTCAAGCCTTCTGCTGTCATTGGCAGCTTGACGACGATGTTTTTGGACAGGGAAGCCAGCTTTTCCCCTTCTTCAATCATGCCTGCTGCATCAGTGCTGATGACCTCCGCACTGATCGGGCCATCCACGATATCGATAATTTCTTTCAAGGTTTGCACAAAGTCGCGGCCTTCCTTGGCTACCAGGGAAGGATTGGTAGTTACGCCTGCAAGGACGCCCCACTCATGAATCTCGCGAATTTCATCCACATTTGCTGTATCGATTAAAAAGCGCATGATGTACCTCCTTGGTTACGCACGGTTGCTGCTGCCGAACAGGCGCATTTTCCCTTTGACAACTTCCTTGATGGCATCACGAGCTGGCCCCAGATATTTTCGAGGGTCAATCTCGTTTGGTTTGGCAGCCAGGATTTTGCGAACCGTTTCGGTGCATGCGACTTGGCTTTCCGTATTTACGTTGATTTTTCCAACACCCAGGCTGATCGATTTCACAATGGCTTCATCCGGCACACCGGAACCACCGTGCAGGACGATCGGCGCCTCAATTTGGCTTGCTACCTTTTCGATAATGTCGAAACGGATTTTCGGTACTCCTTTGTACATGCCATGGGCTGTACCTACAGCAATCGCCACGTAGTCTACTTTCGTTTCATTCCAGAAGTGAATCGCTTCTTCCGGATTCGCCAGTGTTGCATCTTCCTCGTCTACAGACAGGTCGTCCTCTACTCCACCGATGGTACCAAGCTCACCCTCGACGGATACGCCTACGGCATGAGCCGCTTCTACAACCTGCTTCGTCAAGCGGATATTGTCTTCAAAGGAATGATGGGAACCATCGAACATTACCGAAGAGAATCCAGCGCGGATGCACTTCATGACCATGTCAAAATTGCTGCCATGATCCAGGTGGAGAGCTACAGGAACACCTGCGCGTTCGGCTGCTGTTTTCGCAATCGCGACTGTGTAGTCGATGCCCATGTATTTGAGAGCTCCCTCAGACACACCAAAAATCACAGGAGACCTTTCTTCCATCGCAGCTTCTGTGATTGCTTGAGTAAACTCCAGATTGTTCAAGTTGAATTGGCCAACAGCATATTTATGCTTTTTGACGTCCTCGGTAAAAGCGGTCATTGGTACCAGTGGCATGGTTGGTAATCCTCCTCTAGCAGACTTCATTAATGTCGCTTATTATACCACAGACACTCACATGTTAACAGGTACGCTTGTTTTGATTCTCTACCGGGCACAAGACTAGCAAGCTAACTGCTGTTGAACCGCCATCCTCAATTCATCAATATCAAACGGCTTGGTAAAATGGGTCAAGGCCCCCAGTTGCGTCGCTTCCTTGATCATGTCCAGCTCACCGTAAGCCGTCATCATAATGACTTTGATCTCCTGGTTGATTTTCTTGATATGCTTGAGGATCTCGATGCCGTCCATCCCAGGAATTTTCATATCCAGAATGACCAGGTCAGGCGATTCTTTCTCCACGATTTCCAATGCCATCTTTCCATTTGCAGCCTGAAACGTTTTGTAGCCTTCTTTGCCCAGCACCTCGTACAACAAAATGCGAATGCCGTATTGATCATCGACAACTAACACTTTTTTGTCGTGCTTGTCAAACATGACTAAACTCCTCCTGACCAAAGCTATTACTTAACTACTTACCATTCGCCTAAAATTAGGAAACTCCTTCATGTAAGCGCTGAAATTTTCCTGCTATCCCCTATTCGCGTATAATGGGAATACTACGGAAGAGGGAGATCGCTCTCATGTACACGATTATCATTATTTGTGCGTTGACCTTTGTCATACATACGACAGAAACGCTTTCATACGCACTGCGGTTTGCCGGGGTTCAAACCAGCAGACTGGCGGTGGCTTTGTCGCTGTCCGGGGTAGTTTTGCTCGTATCCAGAACTTCCAATCTCATTCAAACTCCATTTACCGGAGGCTTGATCGATCAAGCTGCGCTTTCTCATACAGATCCGGGCTGGAAGCTTCACCTGATCATCGGCGCCGCCTCGCTAGGGACGTTGTGTGCGATCCTCTTGTTTCCGACGTTCGTCCAACTTTCTAAACGGCTGATCTCCCACCTTGAGGTGGCGGGTTCCATTCCGAAAATGATCCGCTCCGCCGTCACTCCCCAAAACATCCGCCGTGTCCATCAGCACGTTCGTTTGCCCCGGCTTGCTTCTCTCTCCCGTTTTCGAATCAAGGGGGTCCCGAAGCGCCTGCTGCTGCTCAACTGTCTAGGCACAGCCATCTACACAGCCAGTATCCTGTCGGTGCTGTACGCCTCCTTGCTCGCTCCGAGCTACAAGGCAACTGTCCTGATGTCTTCTGGACTGATCAACGGCTTCGCAACGATCTTCATGACGATCCTGGTCGATCCTCAAGTGGCCCTATTGACGGATAAGGCCTTGCAGGGACAAGCATCCCATGAGGCGATTCGGCAGATGTATCTATGGCTGATGATTTCCCGTTTTTTCGGCACGATTCTGGCTCAGTTCCTGCTGATTCCTGCTGCTTACTGGGTGGCGTGGCTGGCTCCCTTTTTTCAATAGTAGTCTACCAGCTGTCCTTTTTTATTGTGGTCCACCAGCTATAGTGGAGGGGGAGGAAAAAGGGAAAACGCTTCAGGCGGGTTGGGATCTTTGCTGGGGGTCATTCCTGGCCGCTTCCACTCCAAAGGCGGAACCGCGGCCAAAAGCAGCCGTCTCATGGAAGTGAATCAGGGTTGGCCGCTGAAGGCGTGTTCCACCTTTTCCGTTCCAGCTTGGTCAAGATCCCAAATGCCTTCGCTTTTTTCCCTTTTTCCTCGACCAGCTTTTCCTGGTCCTCCTACTTAAAAAACTTTTTAGTTTTTCGTAGAGGGTAAGAAAAAACGCACCCGTGACTTCCAAAAGGAAGCGGGTGCGTTTTTTGCCAATATGCTCAGTGTTTATTTTTTATGGTTCAGTGAAGCTTGGATAAAGTCGCGGAACAACGGCTGCGGACGGTTCGGGCGGGAAGTAAACTCCGGATGGAATTGGGTCGCCACGAACCAAGGATGGTCTGGCACCTCTACAATCTCGACCAGACGGCCATCCGGGGTCGTTCCTGCGAAATGCAGTCCAAGACCCGCCAATTGCTCACGGTATTCATTGTTGAACTCGTAGCGATGGCGATGACGCTCGTATACCAGCGTGCTGCCGTATGCGCGCTCGGTCAGGCTGCCAGGAACCACTTTGGATGGTCCAACACCCAGACGCATGGTGCCGCCTTTGTCTTCCACTTCTTTTTGCTCCGGCAGCAGATCGATGACCGGATACGGAGTGTGGGGATTGATCTCGGAGCTGTTTGCTCCCTCCAGCCCTGCGACATGGCGGGCAAACTCGATGACCGCAATCTGCATCCCCAGGCAAATCCCCAGGAACGGAACTTTATTTTCACGCGCAAAACGAGTCGCAGTAATTTTGCCTTCGATTCCGCGATCACCAAATCCGCCTGGAACCAGAATCCCGTCTACATCGCCCAACAGCTCGCGAACATTGTCCGGGGTTACTTCTTCTGCGCTTACCCACTTGATCTCGACGTTGGAGTCATTCGCAAATCCGCCGTGGTAGAGCGCTTCTGCTACGGAAAGGTACGCATCGTGCAGCTCTACGTATTTGCCCACGATCGCAATGCGGGTGGTTTTGGACAGGTTTTTGATGAGGTCAACCAGTTTTTTCCATTCCGTCATATCCGCTTCCTTGCAATCCAGTCCGAGGTGGCGGCAGACATAATCATCCAGGCCTTGTGCTTGCAATTGCAGCGGTACATCGTAGAGGGTCTCTGCGTCCGCGCATTCCACGACAGCATTTTTATCGATGTCGCAGAACAGAGCCAGCTTGTCTTTCATGTCTTGGGTCATCGGTCTTTCAGTCCGCGCCACGATGACATTTGGCTGGATGCCCAGGCTGCGCAGCTCTTTTACGCTATGCTGTGTCGGCTTGGTCTTCATTTCTCCGGCAGCCTTGATGTACGGCACCAGCGTTACATGGATGTACATGACGTTTTCGCGGCCGATATCACTTTTGATCTGGCGAATCGACTCCAGGAACGGCAAGCTTTCGATGTCTCCGACCGTACCACCGATTTCTGTGATGACGACATCTGCTCCCGTTTCACGGCCTGCACGGAAAACACGTTCTTTGATCTCATTGGTAATGTGAGGAATGACTTGCACGGTACCGCCCAAGTAATCGCCGCGGCGCTCCTTCGCGATGACGGTGGAGTAGATTTTACCAGTCGTCACGTTGGAGTTGGCGCTCAGGTTGATATCGATAAAACGCTCATAGTGTCCCAGGTCCAGGTCGGTCTCGGCTCCGTCATCGGTTACGAATACTTCACCGTGTTGAAACGGACTCATGGTTCCTGGATCCACGTTGATGTAAGGGTCAAATTTTTGGATGGTTACCTTTAGTCCTCTGTTCTTCAGAAGTCGGCCCAGAGAAGCCGCTGTAATCCCTTTTCCCAACGAGGATACAACCCCGCCCGTCACAAAAATATACTTTGTCATCGTTAACGTCCCCTCTTCCCTAAACCTCAATGATGATGAATAAACACGGATAATGGCCTATGAAAAAAGAAAAAACAAAAGCGAGTCCTATCCCGAAGCAGTTCGGGTAGGGGCACTTTTGTTTTATAGTTTTCCATATTTGTTCCTTCTTCATGTGAAGCCCAAGGAGTATTTTATCTGTCCCTCAGACGGAAGTCAAGGGCTTATCGGTCGTCTTCCAAATCTTCCTCAGGTTCATCTTCTTCCAGCTCTTCGTCCTCAAAAAGCTCGTCTTCGTCTTCGATTTCCTCTTCGTCGATTTCGGCATCAATTTCTTCTTCCTCGATGTCCGCTTCCTCATCGACAAACTCTTCTTCGTCCTCGAAGATCACGACCTCGTCTTCTTCGTATTCGTCCACCAGCTCGTCTTCGCTCTCGAAATCGTCGAAGTCGTCGTCCAGTATGACCTTTTTCTTCTTGCTGACGCCGCCCTCTTGCGTTTCTTCCACGGTGTCGGTCGGGTACCAGCGCTTCAGGCCCCAGACGTTGTCACCGAGGCAGACGAAACGTCCGTCGATATTGATTTCAGTGTATACTTGAGCGATCAGGCTTCTGACTTGTTCTTCTGAGAGTTTGCGAAGGGCAGTCAGTTCATCCATCAGTTCGCGGAAGTTATAGGTGCGGTTGTTTTCACGCAGGATTTCGTAGGCGATGTCCACCAATGCCATCTCGCTTAGTCTTTCTGCATCAATATGAGCAAGTTTTTGACTCATTCGGGCACGTCCTTTCTTTCCTATACAAAACTTGACTTCCTATCAGTCCCCGTCGTTTGGCGAAGAGGGCTGTCCATAAGCTTTTTCGTATGATGATGCTGCCTTATTCATCGCCTTTTCGATAAGAAGGCTATCATACAGTATTCCTTATTTTAGACGAAAATGCAAGGCCTTCAAACAGGGGAGAAGCGTTTGACTGAAAAAGAAGTGACCGCCCCGTGAGTTCCTGACTCTGGCGGTCACTTCTGTCGATTGGAGCAGCTGAGTCGTCCCCTGGGGAACGCTACATATTTCTGCGATACTGTCCCCCTACCTCATAGAGGGCAGCGCTGATTTGTCCGAGTGAAGCCACTTTTACTGTCTCCATCAGTTCGGCGAAAATATTCCCTCCCGCCATCGCTACTTCCTGCAGACGGCGCAATGCCGCAGGAGCCGCGTCGCGGTTGCGCTCCTGGAAGGCGCGCAGATTGGCGATCTGCTGTTCCTTTTCCTCCGTCGTCGCCCGCGCCAGCTCGATCTCGTAATCTTCCTCCGATGCGTTCGGGTTGAGGAAGGTATTCACGCCGATGATCGGCAGCTCTCCCGTATGCTTTTTCATCTCGTAGTACATCGACTCGTCCTGGATCTTGCCGCGCTGATACTGGGTCTCCATCGCACCCAGCACGCCACCGCGATTGCTGAGGCGCTCAAACTCCTGCATCACCGCTTCCTCTACCAAATCGGTCAACTCCTCGATGATAAAGGCCCCTTGCAGCGGATTTTCGTTTTTCGCCAGACCCATCTCCTTGTTGATGATCATCTGAATCGCCATCGCCCGGCGTACGGAGTTTTCCGTCGGCGTCGTGATGGCTTCATCATAGGCATTGGTGTGCAGCGAATTGCAGTTGTCATAGATTGCGACCAGGGCTTGCAGGGTCGTGCGAATATCGTTGAAGTCCATCTCCTGGGCGTGCAGGGAGCGGCCCGAGGTCTGGATGTGGTATTTCAGCTTCTGGCTTCGCTCGTTGCCGCCGTAGCGGTTCTTCATCACGGTGGCCCAGATCCGCCGCGCTACCCGTCCGATGACGGTATACTCAGGGTCCAGTCCGTTGGAGAAAAAGAAGCTCAGATTGGGCGCGAAGTCGTCGATATGCATGCCGCGGCTCAGGTAGTACTCCACATAGGTGAAGCCGTTGGCGAGGGTGAACGCAAGCTGCGTGATCGGATTGGCTCCGGCCTCTGCGATATGGTAGCCGGAAATGGATACCGAGTAGTAGTTGCGCACCTTGTGGTCGATAAAATACTGCTGGATGTCGCCCATCATTCGCAGAGCAAACTCCGTGGAGAAGATGCAGGTGTTCTGTCCCTGGTCTTCCTTGAGAATGTCTGCCTGCACCGTACCGCGCACGGTAGAGAGCGTGTAGGCTTTGATCTTTTCTTTTTCCTGCTCATCCGGCTGGCGTCCCTCTCGCTTCACGAACGCTTCGATCTGCTGCTCGATCGCGGTATTCATGAACATCGCCAGAATCATCGGCGCCGGTCCATTGATCGTCATGGATACAGACGTGCTCGGGGCACACAGGTCAAAGCCTGCATACAGCTTTTTCATGTCGTCCAGCGTGCAGATGCTGACGCCGCTGGTTCCGATCTTCCCGTAGATGTCCGGTCGATAATCCGGGTCTTCGCCGTACAGGGTAACAGAGTCAAACGCTGTACTTAGGCGCTTAGCCTCGTCGTTTTGCGAGAGAAAATGAAAACGTCTGTTGGTGCGCTCCGGCGTCCCTTCTCCGGCAAACTGGCGCTTGGGGTCCTCGCCTTCCCGCTTGAACGGGAACACACCGGCCGTATACGGAAATTCGCCTGGCACGTTTTCCTTCAGCGACCACTTGAGGATCTCGCCCCAATCCTCGAAATCCGGCAGCGATACCTTGGAAATCCGGGTGCCGGAGAGCGATTCGGTGAACAGCTTGGTCACGATCTCCTTGTCGCGGATCTTGGTCACAAACTGGTCTTGGCGGTACGCTTCCTTCAATTTGGGCCACTTCTCCAGAATGTTCTTGCACTCCGGATGCAGCTTGGCTTCAAACAGGGCGATTTGCTTATCCAGCACAGCCGCTACTTCCTGTGCCGTCTCGTCACCTGATGCCAAGACCGTTTCTTTTGCTCCGTGCAATTGGAACAGCTTTCTGGCAATCGCGGACTGCTCATCCGTATAGACGCGGTATTGGCGAACCGTATTGGCAATTTCCTGCAAGTAATGGATTCGCTCTACCGGAATTAACGAAGTTTTGTGAATCTTGACAGGTGTCGGGTCCAAATGGTCAACCTTCCACGCCACACCCGTTTTTTCCACAATCTTGCGCATCAGTGCGGCAAACAGGACATTCGTGCCTGGATCGTTGAACTGACTGGCAATCGTGCCGTATACTGGCATCTTCTCGTCCGGCACGTCAAACATCTCGTGGTTGCGGCGATACTGCTTGCGTACCTCACGCAGCGCGTCCTCCGAGCCTTTGCGCTCAAACTTGTTGATCGCGATCAGATCGGCAAAGTCGAGCATGTCGATTTTCTCCAATTGAGACGGAGCCCCGAACTCGCTAGTCATGACGTACATGGAGACATCGCACACCTCGGTGACCTGCGCATCTCCCTGTCCGATCCCGCTTGTCTCGACGATGATCAGATCAAATTGAGCCGCACGGGCAACACGAATGGCATCCTTGACGGCAGCCGACAGCTCCGAGCCTGATTTGCGCGTAGCCAGACTGCGCATGTAGACGCGCGGGGTGTTGTTGGCGTTCATGCGGATGCGGTCTCCCAAGAGAGCGCCGCCCGACTTTTGCTTGGAGGGGTCGACGGAGAGAATCGCCACCGTTTTGTCCTCATAGGTACGGATAAACCGGCGGACCAATTCGTCAGTCAGAGAGCTTTTTCCCGCTCCCCCTGTCCCCGTAATGCCCAGCACCGGTACGACCGTCTCCGGCTCCGGTATGGCCTGCAGCACAGAATCCTGCCATTCCGGCTTTTCCACAGCGTACTCCGCTACGGAAATCAGCCTGGCGATCGCCTGATGATTTTGCTCCCGCAATGCTGCTACTTCCTGCTCGATCTGTTTCACCGTAGGAAAATCAGACTTGCGGATCATATCGTTGATCATGCCTTGCAGACCCAGCTTACGCCCTTCATCCGGCGAATAGAGTCTGCAGACACCGTACTCCTCCAACTCGCGGATCTCGCGCGGAACGATGACGCCTCCGCCTCCGCCAAAGACGCGGATATGTTCAGCCCCGCGCTCCTTCAACAAATCAATGATGTATTTGAAATACTCCACATGGCCGCCCTGATAGGAGCTGATCGCAATCCCTTGCACATCCTCCTGAATGGCAGCCGTCACAATATCGTCAACGGAGCGGTTGTGGCCCAGGTGGATTACTTCCACTCCCGATGATTGCAAAATGCGGCGCATGATGTTGATCGAGGCATCGTGACCGTCATACAAACTGGCTGCTGTCACGAAGCGTACCTTGTTGCGCGGACGATACACTTCTGTTTCCATCGTTCCACTCTCCCCGATAGGTTATTTGTCGGAGACGCTGATTTCACGAAGCAACAGTGCAATCTGCTTCTCCGTAAATTCCTCTAATGTATAGTGCTTGTGCAAGGCCCAACGGCGGAACACCCACATTTCTGCCAAAACCATGATGTTGTCGGCCATGAGCTTGACATGCTTTTCGTCGATGTTGATGGAGCCGTCGGCGATTCCTTTACGCAGAATCTCCACGAAAATCTGCGCAATCTCCTCTTCGCGGCTCAACACATAGCGCAGGGTCTCTTTCGGCAGCGACTTGGACTCCTGATAGATCAGCAAGACACGGTCGCTCATCTGATCCATTACGCGAATCAGGCTTTTTAGGGCCAGCTTCATAATGGACAGACCGGTTCCGTTAAAATTGATCGCTTCACGCAGACGGCCCTCCATCTCTGCGTGAATGGCATCGCAAACCAGGTACAGTACGTCTTCCTTCGATTCAATATATTCGTACAAGGTGCCGATGCTAAAGCCCGACGCACGGGCTATCTCCCTCGTCGTTGTTTTATGAAAACCCTTATGAATAAAAAGATCGACGGCCGCTTCGACGATTTGCTCGCGCCGTTTTTCAATGAGCTTCGGATCTTTTACCAGAGACGGAATTGTTCTTCGTTTATCAGACATAAAGGAAACCACCTTTCAAACTGACTGAGCGTTTGGTCAGGCAAAATATGGAAAAGAAAGAGACAAAACGCTGCCTTCATCACACTTCGCCACTATTATACGCGAGTTGGACGAAGGAAGCCAAATCTTTCTTTTCCATCTCTCATGAAGGGGTGCCTTCTGTCTGGTAAAGAGATTCCACTTATTCTTTCAACAAGAAATTGCTGATCACCACGCGCTGGATCTCATTGGTTCCTTCGTAGATCTGCGTGATTTTGGCATCGCGCATGAAGCGTTCCACCGGATACTCGCGGGTGTAGCCGTAGCCTCCGAATACCTGCACTGCCTCGGTCGTCACTTCCATCGCGATGTCTCCTGCGAATACCTTGGACATCGCAGAAGCTTTTCCGTACGGCAAGCCCTGATCCTCCAGCCAAGCTGCCTGATAGGTGAGCAAACGTGCTGCTTCGATCTTGGTCGCCATATCTGCCAGCTTGAACTGAATGGCCTGCAGGGCCGCGATCGGCTTGCCGAACTGGTTGCGCTCTTTGGCATAAGCCAACGCATGCTCGAAAGCTCCCTGCGCGATACCCAGCGCTTGAGCCGCGATCCCGTTGCGGCCGCCATCGAGGGTCATCATCGCAATTTTGAAGCCTTCCCCTTCTTCGCCCAGCCGGTTTTCGACAGGTACACGGACATCTTCGAAATTGACAGCCAACGTAAGCGAGGAGCGAATACCCAGTTTCTTCTCCTTTTTGCCCATCGTAAAGCCGTCCATTCCTTTTTCCACAATAAACGCGGTGATGCCCTTATGCTTCTTCTCTGGATCGGTGACGGCAAAGACGATGTAGATTTCCGCCTCGCCGGCATTGGTGATGAAAATTTTGCTGCCGTTCAGAATGTAATGATCCCCATCGCGCACTGCAGTGGTCCGCATTCCTGCCGAATCAGAACCGGAGCCCGGCTCGGTCAGACAGTATGCGCCCATTTTTTTGCCTTCTGCCATAGGGCGCAGGAACTTCTGCTTCTGCTCCTCGGTACCGAACTTATAAAGCGGCCAGCCTGCCAGCGACACATGCGCCGACAGCGTCACGCCAATGGATGCATCCACGCGGGAGAGCTCTTCGACGGCAATCACATAACTGAGGTAGTCAGCTCCGGCACCGCCGTACTCTTCAGGCCAGGGAATCCCTGTCAAGCCAAGCTCCGCCATCTGTTCAAAAATCGAGCGATCAAAGCGTTCCTCTTCATCCCGCTCTGCCGCAGTCGGCGCTACCTGGTTCTCAGCGAAATCTCGGATCATTTTGCGAAGCATCTCTTGTTCTTCTGTCAGTTGAAAATTCATCTCTATCACTCCCCCATTTGGCGTGTCTAATGGCCCGATCGACGTCAGAGTTTCTGCAACGGGTCAGGGCGTATTATTCAGCAAGCAATTGCTTGGTGATGACGAGGTGCTGGATTTCATTGGTTCCTTCGTAAATCTGCGTGATCTTGGCATCGCGGAAAAGGCGTTCTACCGGATACTCCCGGGTGTAGCCGTATCCGCCGAAAACCTGAACAGCTTCCGTCGCCAGCTTCATCGCGGCATCGGAGGCAAACAGCTTCGCCATCGACGCTTCTTTGGTGCAGGGAAGGCCTTGGCTGCACAGCCATGCCGCACGATACACCAGGAGCCGAGCCGCCTCCACCTTGGTCGCCATATCCGCCAGCTTGAATCCGACTGCCTGAATCTTGCCGATCGGTTGGCCGAATTGCTTTCGTTCGCGGGCATAATCCGTAGCGTACTGGAGGGCAGCCTCGGCAATTCCCAGCGCCTGTGCGGCGATGCCGATGCGGCCTTTGTCCAGATTGGCCATCGCAATCGTAAAGCCTTCTCCCTCCTGGCCCAACAAATTGGCAGCAGGGACGATGGCATTGTCGAAAATCAATTCCGTCGTGTTGGAGCCATGCAGCCCCATTTTCTTTTCTTTTTTGCCAACGATAAGCCCAGCTGTATCCTTCTCGACGATAAAGGCAGAGATCCCTTTCGCCCCTTTTCCGGGATCAGTCACAGCAAACGCGATATACGTGTCCGCCTCTCCGCCGTTTGTAATAAACACCTTGTTGCCATTGAGGATATAGTCATCGCCCTTGCGTACGGCAGTGGTACGAATACTGCTGGCATCGGAACCCGCATGCGGCTCTGTCAGGGCAAACGCGCCCAGGAATTCGCCTGTCGCCAGTTTGGCCACGTAGGCCTGCTTTTGCTCCTGCGTCCCGAAATAGAGGATCGGGTTGGTTCCTACGGATGTATGCACGGATAGGATGACTCCCAATGTGGCGCTCACCTTGGAGATCTCGTTGATCGCCAGAATATAGGAGACGAAATCAGCTCCGACACCGCCCCACTCTTCCGGTACAGGGATTCCCATCAGCCCCATCTCCCCCATCTTCTTCACGATGTGGCGCGGGAACTGCTCGGTCTCTTCCATTACCGGGATAAAAGGAGCGATCTCCTTCTCGGCAAAGTCGCGAACCATGCGACGCATCATGCGCTGCTCTTCGTTGAAATGAAAATCCATCGTAGTCCTACCTTTCTGCCATCATCTCGTCAGTTGTACTCGTAGAAACCCCGACCGGATTTTTTGCCCAGCCATCCTGCCTTGACGTATTTGCGCAGGAGGGGACACGGACGATACTTGGAATCACCGAAGCCCTCGTACAGCACCTCCATGATCGCCAGGCAGGTATCAAGTCCAATAAAATCAGCCAGTTTGATTGGTCCCATCGGGTGATTCATCCCCAGCTTCATCACTTCGTCGATGGCCTCCGGAGTGGCTACGCCTTCGTATACACAGTAGATGGCTTCGTTGATCATCGGCATCAGAACCCGATTGGAGACAAATCCAGGGAAGTCATTGACGCTGACCGGAACCTTTTCCATCTGCTTGGACAAGTCCTCGGTCAATTGGTACACCTCGTCACTGGTTTGCAGTCCGCGGATGATCTCGACCAGCTTCATCACAGGAACGGGATTCATAAAATGCATCCCGATTACTTTTTCAGGACGTTTGGTGACCGCCGCGATCTCGGTGATCGGCAGAGAGGAGGTGTTGCTCGCCAGGACGGTATGCGGCGGGCAGATCTCGTCCAGACGGACAAAAATCTCCGACTTGATTTTCATGTTCTCGGTCGCCGCTTCGACGACGAAATCCGCATCCTTGGCATCTGCCAGATCTGTCGATGGCAAGAGGCGAGCCAATATGGCTTCCTTGTCTGCTTCTGTCATGCGACCCTTTTCCACGTTGCGCGACAGGTTTTTGGCAATCCCAGCCAAGCCGCGATCCACAAATTCCTGGCGAATATCGTTGAGGTAGACGCGAAGTCCGGCCTGCGCCGCTACTTGCGCTATCCCGCTGCCCATCTGTCCGGCCCCAATGACCATCATGGTTTGTACATTCATGGTAAAAAGCCTCCTAGTCGACTTTGATCAATACGGCGTCACCTTGTGCTGCTCCACTGCAAATGGCTGCGATGCCCAAACCGCCGCCCCGTCTTTTCAATTCGTAGGCGAGATGCATGATAATCCGCGCTCCACTCGCACCGATCGGGTGACCGAGCGCGATCGCTCCGCCATTTACATTGACTTTCTCTTCGTCCCAGCCCACGATATTGCCGCTGGTCAGCGTGACCGCTGCAAACGCTTCGTTCACTTCAAAGAGGTCGATTTCATCCAGTGCGACCCCAGTCTTTTTCAACAGCTTGAGTATTGCCAGGCCTGGCGTAGTCGCGATATAAGGCGCTTCTGCTCCGACCTGCGCGTGACCAAGGATGGTCGCCAGCGGTTGGATGCCCAGCTCCTTCGCTTTGGCGTCGGACATCAAAACCATTGCTGCCGCGCCATCGTTGATCCCCGGGGCATTCCCTGCGGTAATGGTGCCGTCCTTTTTGTAGACTGGAGGCAGCTTGGCAAGACCCTCCAACGTCGTATCTGGGCGCGGCCCTTCGTCTTGCGTGACGAGGATCGGGTCTCCCTTGCGCTGCGGGATACTGACGGGCGTGATCTCTTCTGCAAAAAGTCCGTTCTGGATCGCTTTGGCAGCGCGCTCCTGGCTTCGCAAGGCCCAGCGGTCCTGCGCCTCGCGCGTAATGCCGTACTCTTCCGCCACATTGCTGCCGTGAACGGCCATCGGCACCTGATCGAACGGGCAGGTCAAACCGTCGTACATCATCAGGTCCCGCACGGTCGCATCTCCCATTCTCATGCCGTAGCGGGCGTCAGGCAGCGCATACGGGGCATTGCTCATGCTCTCCATGCCGCCTGCTACGATGATCTCGCCGTCTCCCGCGCGGATAATCTGGTCTCCCATCGTGACAGCGCGCATCCCGGAAGCGCACACCTTGTTGATCGTCTCGCTTGCGACTTCCCAGGGCAGTCCTGCTTTTCGCGCTGCCTGGCGGGAAGGCACCTGTCCTGCTCCTGCCTGTACGACCATTCCCATAATGACCTCGTCTACCTGGTCTCCCGCTACACCGGAGCGTTCCAGTGCCGCCTTGATCGCCACGGCTCCCAGGTCAACAGCAGACAACGCTTTCAACGAACCTCCGAATTTGCCAAGCGGGGTGCGTGCCGCTCCTGCAATCACGGTCTTGTTCATGGATCTGCCCCTCCCTTTTCATAATTAATCCGTCTCTATCGTTCATTGAAAAGGCAATACGTTCCATATGATTGAGCGGTCGCTCACTTTGCGTCTCTTTTCATTTTGCCCCCTGTTGTGGCATTAGTCAATGCATTTAGAAAAGAAAAAGTTGCGCCGCAACAGCAGCACAACTTTTCTCCATCTGCATGAAAAGGATCAGATCGCGTCTGCCAAAATCTCGGCGACATCGCGTGTCTTGACTTGCTCCTCCTGCTCTTTCATTTTCACGCCATCGTTCATCATCGTCAGGCAATACGGGCAGGCGCTGGCAATCGCCGTCGGATTCACTTCCAACGCTTGCTCGGTACGCGCGACGTTGACACGTGTGCCCTCATGCTCCTCCATCCACATCAGGCCGCCGCCAGCGCCGCAGCACATGCTGTCGCAGCCGCTGCGCTTCATCTCGACAACCTCTACTCCTGGAATGGCTTCCAGAATGACGCGCGGCTTGTCGTAGATTTCATTGTAGCGTCCCAGGTAGCAGGAGTCGTGATAGGTGATGCGCTCCTTTACCTCTTTGGTCGGCTTCAGGCGACCTTCCTTGACCCACTGGGCCAACAGCTCGGAGTGATGGTACACTTCCGCCTGCAGGCCAAATTCCGGATATTCGTTTTTGAAGGTATTGTAGGCGTGCGGATCGCAGGTAACGATCTTTTTCACCTCGTAGGCTTCAAACAGTGCGATATTTTCCTGCGCCAGCTGCTGGAACAAGAACTCATTCCCGATGCGGCGGGCGGTATCCCCGGAGTTTTTCTCCTCCGTGCCCAAGATGGCAAATTTGACGCCTGCTTCATGCATCAGCTTGACGAATGCTTGGGAGATTTTTTGGCTACGCAGATCAAACGAACCCATCGCTCCGACCCAGAACAGGTACTCAAACTCCTCAGCCTGCTTCACAGTCGGCACTTCGTACTCTCCGTTCAGGCCCTCGATCCATTTCAGGCGATCCTTGCGGTTGATTCCCCACGGATTGCCTTGTCTCTCGATGTTGTTGAGCGCGCGCTGTGCCTCTGCCGGCATGCTGCCTTCCGTCATGACCAGATAGCGGCGCATATCGATGATTTTATCAACGTGTTCGTTCATGACCGGGCATTGGTCTTCACAGTTGCGGCAGGTCGTACAAGCCCACAGCTCCTGCTCCGTGATGACATCTCCGATCAGATTTTTGTCGTAAAAGTCAGGCGTCGCACCTTCTGCAGCAGCCGCCACCTGGGAGGACTGCACAGCGATCTGGTTGGCTGTGGTTTGCGAAAAGGCGAAGCTCGGCATCCACGGCGTACGGGATGTCACGGCTGCTCCTTTTTCCGTCAGGTGATCGCGCATTTTGGTGATCAGATCCATCGGGGAGAGCATTTTACCGGTTCCAGAAGCCGGACACATATTGGTACAACGACCGCACTCCACACAGGCGTACAGGTCGATCAATTGCGTCTGCGTAAAGTCTTCGATCTTGCCGACTCCAAATACTTCCTGGGTCTCGTCCTCAAAGTTGATGCTGGACAGCTTTCCAGGCGGGTCCAGCTTCTTGAACCAGACGTTGACCGGAGCGAACAGCAAGTGCGCGTGCTTGGATTGCGGAACGTAGACGGCAAAGCCAAGCAGGATGATCAGATGCAGCCACCAGAAGATGTAGAACAGGGCTGCCGATGCGGTCCCGCCAACACTGACGCCGATGGCTGCAAAAAGACCGGCAAGCAGTGAAGAAATCGGTGCGAAGCCGGATGCTTCATGGCCCAGCCAGAGCTGCTCGAAGGCAAGCGACAGCAGCACCGTCGCCATCAGGGAGGAGATCAAGAGGAGCACGATCCCGGATTTGAAGCCGCGCTTGAGGCGCTTCAGCTTTTCGATATAACGGCGGTAAAAAGCGTACCCGACCGCAGCCAGGATCAGGAAGGTGGTGATTTCCTGCATCAGGCTGAAATACTTGTGAGCGCTGCCAAAAGGAAGCTCAAAACCCTTGGACAGTCCTTTGATGATCAGCTCGATTGCGCCAAACTGCAGAATGATAAAGCCGTAAAACATGACCACGTGCATGACGCCGCTCTTTTTGTCCTTGAGCAGCTTTTTGTGAAAGATGACGTTGTCCAGCATCAGGTTGATGCGTGCACCAAAGTCGTCCTTCACATCCGGCTTTTTGCCCAGCTTGATGAAGAGATAACGGCTGTACACAACGTGACCGGCCAGGTACAAGCCGTAAGCAAGAACGAGGAAAAAGGCGATCAGGTTTATGAGTGCCAGCATGATTTTCAACTCCCCTTTTTGTCTGATTCTCAATTGTTTTCTATTTTATCAGAATCGATTTGAAAAATGAATGACCATTCACTCACAATTCTCTTTCTGTTCCAAAAATTCCGAGCGACCGCTCAGTTTTCGGGCAATCTTGAACTTAATCTTACATCCTACCGGCCTCTTTGACCACTCCTTTATGAAAAAAAGAGCTGCCTGGATTTGCTTTTGGCAGCTCTTTGCATCTTCACCTATACTGGAATGCGTTTATTTTCCTGATGCCTCTTGTACATTGTCTGATTTTTTGGCCTTTTGCTCGGAACGAACATCTGCCAGGGATTTTACCTTGGTCGCCTTGATCCGCTTGTTGCGCGGCAGATCAGTCGGCTCCAGATTGTTCGCCTCATCCTGCATGAGCGCCGCGATTCCCACTGCTTTTCCTTTTGCCGTTTTGCAGTATTCGCAGTTCTCCTCATCATGCTCGTGGTAATTCTTCGGCTCCGGATAGGAGGTGATGACGCCCTCGAAGTTGCGCAGCACGACTTTATCGGAGGATTGCGAGATGATGTAGTTCGGGCTGACCGGGATTTTGCCGCCGCCGTGCGGAGCATCCACTACGAAGGTCGGAACGGCGTAGCCGGAAGTATGGCCGCGCAGATGCTCGATGATTTCGATCCCCTTGCTGACAGGCGCGCGGAAGTGGCCGATTCCTTCAGACAGGTCGCATTGATAGATATAGTACGGACGCACGCGGATTTTTACCAGGTCGTGCACCAGTTTTTTCATCGTGTTCGGACAGTCGTTGACACCTGCGAGAATAACCGCCTGGTTCCCGAGCGGCACTCCAGCGTTCGCCAGCATTTCACATGCTTGCTTCGCTTCCGGCGTGATTTCCTTCGGATGGTTGAAGTGCGTGTTGAGCCAGACTGGATGGTATTTTTTCAGGATGTTGCAGAGATTCTCGGTGATGCGCTGCGGGAATACGACTGGCGCCCGGGTTCCGATGCGGATGATTTCCACATGGGGGATGTCACGCAGACTGCTGATGATGTACTCCAGCACGCGGTCATTGATCAGCAGGCCGTCCCCGCCGGACAAGAGAACGTCGCGAATCTCTGGCGTGCGGCGGATGTAATCAATACAGGCGTCCAGCTGCTTCTTCGGCACGCCCATCCCGATCTGGCCGGAAAAGCGGCGGCGCGTACAGTAGCGGCAGTACATGGAGCACTGGTTGGTGACAAGGAACAAAACACGGTCTGGATAGCGATGCGTCAGACCTGGCACTGGCGAGTCTTCGTCTTCGTGCAGCGGGTCTTCCATATCGTACTTGGTGCGCACCATTTCGGAGGAAATCGGAACAGATTGCATCCGAACCGGATCGTGCGGATCGTCTTTGTCCATCAAAAGAGCGTAGTAAGGCGTAATATTGAGCGGGATCGTCTGCGTGGAAATGCGGACACCCTCTTCTTCCTCTGGAGTCAGGTTGATGACTTGCTTCAAATCATCTACTGTTCGAATGGTGTGGGTGAGCTGCCACATCCAGTCATTCCATTGCTCATCTGTTACGTCTTTCCACAATTCGATTTGGCGCCAATCACGTTTGGTTGCTACTGTCATTTTCGTCACAACTCCCCTTCATCGATGGTGTAACCCTTTTGGTTCCTCGGCAAAAGAGAGTTGCAAGTGTCGTGCCAACCAAATCGCAATATTTAGAAAATAGGGAATAGCGCGTGCTGCATGAGGTTTTTCTCTCGAACAGCCGGATGAAAAAAACTTGTCACATCCGTCCTCGCAATGTTTAAGTGCCGAATTTTCGGCAGAACGTGCTATTCGCTCATGCCTCGCTGTGACAGCTTATACTGCAGGGTTTGTCTCGGAATTCCCAGAAGCTTCGCGGCACGCAGCACATTCCCCTGCGTTTTTTTCATGGCGTCCGCGATGAGCTGCTCCTCCCATTCGCGCAGGCGTTCCGGAAGCGGGCGTCCGTCTCCCTCGATCGGCAGCATGATCGCGTCCCCACCCGCAGGCACTGCATTGTGTCGATCCAGCAAATGCGGCGGAAGATGCTCTCGCTCGATCACATCTGCTTCGACCATGTTCATCGCTGCCTCCACGCTATGCTCCAGCTCCCGAACATTGCCCGGCCAGTCGTAGCCGGCAAACAACTTCTGCACGTCCGGACTGACCGACTTGACACTCATCCCGAACTTTCGGTTAAAGGTATCGATGAAATGGCGCACCAGCAGATCAATATCCTCGCGACGCTGACGCAACGGCGGCAGTTCCAGGGAGACTACATTGATCCGGTAATACAGGTCGCTTCGCATCAATCCCCGCTGCACAAGAGCATGGGGATCTTCATTGACTGCGGCGATGACGCGCACATCTACTTTTACGGAGCGGCTGCCGCCGATACGGCGAATCTGTCCATCCTGCAGGACGCGAAGCAATTTTGCCTGCAAATCCAGGGGCATGCTGTTCAACTCATCCAAAAACAGCGTCCCGCCATCGGCCAGCTCAAACAAGCCGGGGCGATCATCTGCCCCTGTGAAGCTGCCTTTGGTCGTCCCGAACAGCAAGCTTTCCAGCAGCGAAGCGGGAAGGGCTGCACAGTTTTGCGCGATAAACGGTTTGGCGCTTCGACCAGACTCCTGGTGAATGGACTGGACGAACAACTCCTTGCCGGTACCCGTCTCGCCAAAGATCAAGACGGGCGAAGAGGTGCGCGCGGCTCGCTTTCCCCGCTCGATAAGGCTTTTCATCTTTTCGTTTTGCGTCAAAATATCTTCAAAGTGAAAGCTCAGCCCGTCCGCCTGCCGCTTCGTTCGCTTGGGCTTGCTGATTTGCGCCTGCAAGGCAACCAGCCGCTCCGACAATTCCTTGAGCTTGCCGATGTCCTTGGAGACCTCGACAGCGCCAACCAGCCTTTTGCCGACGCGGACCGGGAGCGTGGTGTTGACGGTCTCGACACGCAGCCCCCTCCAGTTGGTATAAGCTTGCGGCTCGTCGTAGATAGCCTCTCCGCTCTCGATCACCCGAAGCAAGGTACTCGAGTTGCGATCCAGAGAGGGAAACACCTCCAGCAAGGGCTTGCCCAACACCTCTTCTGGCGTCAGTCCATCCAGTCTGGCTGCCACGTGATTGTAGAAAATCGTGATTCCGTTCGCATCGACGACGTGAATCCCCTCGTCGATCGCCCCCAGTATCGCCTGCAGCATTTCTACTGTGTCTGACAACGGCATCCTGATATTCCCTCCTTTTCAAACGAACTGCCAAAAAATCATCACTATGCCGAATTTTCAGCACATTTATTGTTTAACGCTGCCTTTCCATCTGAACCGTCAGCATGACGCTGTAGAGCAGATGTCCCAGTACCCAGATCAAAAAGCCAATCCAAGACATCGAGGTTCCGCTAAGCCAGCTAAACACCACGTAAGCCAGAGCAAAGCCGAGATTCCAGTAGCCCAGGTATTTCGCAACTGCTGCCGCTTGACCACGGGGGTAAAAACGCATCAAGAAAAAAGCAATGACGATACTGATCAGCAAATGGATGAGCAGCTCGACGATTGAAGGCAGATTCTCCATTCCCGGCACATAGCTGACGTCGATCAAGACAGGAAATGTCTGGGTGCCGAACAATCCGTCCCCCAGCGCAAGCATAGCCGCCAGCCCCAGTCCCGCCAGCAGTCCGTTGACTAGTATAAACATATCTGCGTCTCCACCTTCCTCTCCAGGCAAGTAACCCTATTGTACGTGCAAAAAACCGCCCTTGCCAAGGACGGTTTCAGGGATTGATCTGTATTTGCAGTCGATGTTCGCCGGCGTATTGCCCGCTCATCCACAGTTGATAGGCGATCTCCACGTTCCTCGGCATGCCATCCTGAACCTGGATTCTCAGCTTGTTGGTATGGGTCTCCATATCAAACGGACCATAAGGACTCCGATAGACGGAATGGGTGCTTTTCCCTTTTTCAAACTGCTGTCTAGTTGAGACCTGGCCTTGCCGCACCAGCGTCACGCTTTTCTCTCCCAACCGCAGAGTGGTGCCCACTTCTCCGATTCCTTCCATCTGCTCCCGATAAGTCAAATACCAGGCGTTCTCCTTCTCCACATAACGGCCCGTGTAGTCGTGGATCGTCTCTTCCTCGTTTCCGTCTACGAGATGCTTGGCTGTCAGTTTGATGCGTACTTCCTGCATGTTGATCTCCACACTCCGCTTATCTGTATGCTCCGTTCATTGTACGATCATCCTTCTTTCATTTGCAACTCCTTGGCGCGCTCCGCATCAGCCAGCAGATAGCGCATGGTCCCGACCACGCCCACTGCTGCCAGAAGCAAAAGTCCCGACAAAATCAAAAATCCTGCGCCAGCCCCGGTATGATCGATCAGCAGGGTAAAGAATCCGATCAGGATCAGCCGCATCATCATGCCAATCGAGTTGAAGAAGCTCATTACGCGCCCCATCATATGCCTCGGGACCATCGACATGTACAGCGTTTGGCGAATCAGACGAACGGATGCGTTGCACCATCCGTAAAAGACATAGGCCGCAATCAAAACCCAACCCGCAGGAAACGCCACCATCGCCACGATCACAAGCGCAAATACAAGAATATTGCCCACCATCGCCTGGAATTCCCCTACTCGTTGCACCACCCAGATGATCAATAGACCCGCTGCTACCGCTCCGAACGCGTAGGTCATTTCTGCCATGGAAAAGGTGATGACGTCCGCTTGCAGCGTCTGGTTGATGTACACCGGTTTGAGCAGGTTCATCGCCATTATCGCAATAAAGGGCATGAATGCGGCGATTCCAAAGGTCAGGAAGCCGCGCTTCTCCCGAATGTAGGACCAGCTTTGTCCCAGTTGTCTGACCCAGGACACTCCCCGGTTGGCGCCTGCTTCTCCTTCCAGGCTGAATGTGTATTTCATTGTGGACAAGAGACAGAATGCAAACAGGTAGGTGCAAGCATTAAAAATAAGGACCACATGCAGGCCGTAGGATTGGAGCATGATCCCCGCGAACCCTCCGGACAATACGGACGCGGTCTGTCCCTCGATCTCCAGCAAGCTGTTGATGCTATTGTAATGCCGCGGCTCGAAGCTCTCCTGTACGAGGGCGGATTGGGTCGGGTAGTGTATCTGGTACATGAAGGTCGTGACCAGATAGATAAGGATCAGCATCCATTCCGAATAGCTGCCCCAGAACCCCCATAAAGCAAGAACCCCAAGTACGAGAAAGCCGATCAGATTTTCGGCCAGGAGCATGTTTTTGCGGGAAAAACGATCAATCAACGTCCCGATATAAGGCCCGATAAAAAACATCAGCAGCGCGGATGTAAACATGGTAGAGCCGAGGAACTGCGCAGATCCGGTCTTTTCGACGAGATACCAGGCAATGCCTATCATGGTCATGCCTTGACCGAATCCGGAAAAGAGATTGGAGAAAAAGAGCTTGCGAAAATCGGGATAGGCAAAGACTTCCCTCATGTCTAACATCCTCTCTGGCTGAGAAAATTCCAACATATGCAAGTAGCATACACTTTTTTGAATACTTTGTAAAATAAAATGTTTCTTAACTAGTGATTGGATGAGCTTTAGTGGTGGGGAGGAAAAAAGGGAAAACACTTCAGGCGGGTTGGGATCTCTACTGGGGGTAATCCCTGGACGGTTCCACTCCAAAGGCGGAACCGCGTCCAAAAGCAGCCGCTTCGAAGAAGCGCATCAGGGTTGGACGCTAAGAACGGTTCCGCCTTTTCCGTTGCACCTGGGTCGAGATCCCAAATGCCTTGCGCTTTTTTCCCTTTTTTCCTCGGCCAGCTTTCCCTTCTTCTCCAGCCAAGTTTTTATAAAACAAAAACGCCTCCGACCTTTTCGCCGAAGACGTTGATGTTTGTCCAATTATTTTACAAAAGAAAGCAGCAATTCGCGCACGATCTTGGAAGCTACGATTTGCGTCATCTCGCTATGGTCGTAGACAGGAGCTACCTCTACCAAGTCGCAGCCGATTACGTTTGCGCCATTCTTCGCCATGAAATGGATGGTATCCAGCAACTCGCGGGAGGTAATGCCGCCTGCTTCCGTTGTGCCTGTACCGGGAGCGTGTGCCGGGTCGAGCACGTCAATGTCGATGGTCAGGTAAATCGGGCGATTGCCAATGGTAGGCAGTACCTGCTTTACCGGCTCCAGCACATCGTATTTGTACAGATGCATGTTTTCCTTTGCCCACTCGAACTCTTCCTTCATGCCGCTGCGGATCCCGAAGGAATAGACGTTTTTGCCGCCGATCAGATCGCATGCTTTCTTGATCGGAGTGGAATGGGAGTATGGATAACCCTCGTAATGGTCGCGCAAGTCGGTGTGCGCATCGAAGTGGAAGATGACCATGTCCTTGTATTTTTCATACACCGCTTGGAAGACCGGCAAGGAGACGAGATGCTCGCCGCCGAGACCAAGCGGGAATTTGCCGTCTGCCAGCACTTTCGAGACGAACGATTGGATGGCTTCCAGGCTGCCTTCTACATTCCCGAATGGCAGGGGAATATCGCCCGCGTCGAAGTACTTGATTTCTTCCAACAGCCTGTCCAAATACGGACTGTATTCTTCCAGACCGATCGAAACCTCGCGGATGCGGGTAGGACCAAAACGGGAGCCTGGACGGAAGCTGACAGTCCAGTCCATCGGCATGCCGTAAATGACAGCCTGGCTTTCCGCATAGTCGGCGTGGCTGCGGATAAAGACATTGCCGGAGTATGCCTCGTCAAAACGCATCAGGTAGCAGCTCCTCTCCGGTTAGTCGCGGGTCAGCTCCGCCACGAAGTTCGGCAGCTTGAATACCGCGTGGTGAAGATCCGCATTGTAGTATTTGGTGTCCATTGGCTTGATTTGGCTCGCATCTACTTCCAAAGGATCGTGCTTTTTGGATGCAATCGTAAAGCTCCACAGACCCGATGGATACGTCGGGATGCTGCATGTATACAGACGCGTAACCGGGAAGATGGATTTCAGGTCTTTGAAGACGCGCTTGATCAGCTCGCGGTTGAACCAAGGCGATTCTGTCTGCGCCACCATGATGCCGTCTGGTTTCAATGCATCGAAAATTCCTTGGTAAAAGCCTTTTTCAAACAGACCTACGGCAGGTCCTACCGGTTCGGTAGAGTCTACCATGATCACATCGTACTCGCCTTTGTGATCGTGAATGTGCTTGATCCCGTCGATTACCTGTACATCGACGCGGGAATTTCCGGTCAATGCGCTTGCGATATCAGGGAAGTATTTTTTGCAGGATTCAATGACACCGCCGTCGATTTCAGCCAGAACCGCTTTTTCAACGGATGGGTGCTTGACGATTTCGCGGATGGCGCCGCCGTCTCCGCCGCCTACAACCAAAACCTTTTTCGGGTTCGGATGCGTGTTCATTGCGATGTGGGTAATCATTTCGTGGTAAACGAACTCATCCACATCTGTGGTCATGACCATGCCATCGAGCACCAGCATGCGACCGAACTGCTTGGTCGTAATGACGTCGATTTGTTGGAACTCCGTTTTTTCACTGTATAGCGTATCGGTAATTTTTGTTGTAATTCCGTGATTTTCTGTCTGCTTCTCGGTGTACCACAATTCCATATTCATTGTTATGTACCCTCCTTCAAGTAACCGCATAATAACAGCCCCAAAACATAGCAGAAAACCCGGCCTCGGCACTCCTGGCACGGGCTAGGTTTCGTCGGCTGACAATACAAGAAAATTATAGTAGTTGCCCCCCAAAATGCAAGGTTTTTTTCTGCAATTTCCCTTTCAGAAAGCCAGCCAAGTTTATCCAATTGGACATTGACCCATACTAGAAGTATTACGGGCTTAGTATACCCCGATCTGAACGATTTACCGATAGAAGGGAGGCGAAACGATGGAGGTCATTCGCGAGGCTCCACTGATTCGCTATCTGCGTTGGGCCAAGCAATTCTTAAAATTTCTCATACTCAGCATTTTGTTCGCATCATGCGCGGCGCTGCTGCTGCTTCTGTATCTGCGCTCACAACCTTTGCCTGAAACCTTTATCAAGCAGACGACTACGATCTACTCAGCAAACGGCGATGTGCTGGATACCATGCATCGCGGGGAAAATCGGATTCTGGTTCCGTTGCAGGAAATTTCGCCGAATCTGATCAATGCCACGATTGCCATCGAGGACCGCACGTTTCGCGAACATTACGGATTTGACTTCAAACGGCTTGGAATGGCCGTCTATGTCAATGTCATTCATATGGACATGCAGCAAGGAGCAAGCACCATCACCCAGCAATTGGCTCGGAACCTGTATCTGACAATGGAAAAAACATGGGACCGAAAAATCAGGGAAGCCTTTCTGGCCATCCAATTGGAGCTGAATTACAGCAAGGATGAGATTCTCGAGATGTACATGAACCAGATCTATTACGGTCACTCTGCATATGGGGCGCAGGCAGCAGCCCAAACCTATTTTGGAAAGGACGCCAAAAATCTGTCGCTGGCAGAAAGCGCCATGCTGGCCGGAATCCCGAAAGGTCCGACTTATTATTCCCCTTTCGCTGACTTTGAACGTGCAAAAAGCAGACAAAAGCTTATCCTGAACGCCATGGTTCGCGACGAAATGATTACTTCACAGCAGGCAGAGCAAGCCTTCGCAGAAAAGCTCGTATTTCGGGATCGCTCCAAACAAGCTGCGGTTGATCCTGCTCCTTATTTCCGCGACTATATCGCGAATCTCGTAAAGAACAAGTACGGCATCGAAGATGAGCAGTTCATTCACGGCGGCTTGAAAATCTACACGACCTTGGACCCGGTCATGCAAAAGAAGGCAGAAGAAATCGTGTCTTCTGTCATGCCAGCAGATAACCCGAACTTGCAAGTAGCTCTGGTCGCGATGGACCCGCTGACTGGGCAGATTAAGGCGATGGTGGGCGGCAGGGACTATCAGGAGAGCCAATACAATCGTGTTTTGGCAAAAAGACAGCCAGGTTCGGCCTTCAAGCCGATCATGTATTTGGCGGCTTTGCAGAACGGCTTCACGCCGCTGACCATGATGAAAAGCGAGCCGACCGTCTTCACCTACGACCGAAACAAGCAGTACATCCCGCGAAACTTCGGCGGACGCTACGCAAACGCCATGATCAATATGCGGGAGGCGATCAAGACCTCTGACAATATCTACGCCGTCAAAACGATTGATTTCCTCGGTCCGCAAAAAGTCGTCGAGCAGGCGCAAAAGCTCGGGATCAAAAGTCCGCTCCTGGCTGTACCATCCCTTGCCTTGGGCACATCACCCGTCTCTCCTCTGGAATTGAATTCGGCATATGCTGCGATCGTCAACAAAGGAGAAGCCGTCACCCCAATTGCGATCACAAAGATCGAGGATAATAAGGGAAATGTCCTGGTAGAAGAAAAAACGGAGAAAACCCTGGTAGCAGATCCTGTGGCTTCCTCCCTGCTCGTCAATCTGATGCAAAGCGTGTTTGAGCGAAGCGGCACCGGCTATCGGGTAGCCAATGAATTAAATCGCCCGGTAGCTGGAAAAACAGGCTCGACTGACGTAGATGCCTGGCTGAGCGGCTTTACGCCACAGCTCGTGACCACGGTCTGGGTGGGCTATGATAAAAATCAGAAGGTGGATGATGTAAAAGAGGGCTATCTCTCGAAAAAAATCTGGGCGCAGTTTATGGAAAGCGCCTTGAAGGATCAGCCCCCTGCCTTGTTCGATATGCCTGCAGGCGTCGTCTCGGTCTACATCGACCCAGCCTCCGGGAAGCTGGCTACCGAGCATTGTCCCGCACCCGAGCTGTTTTACTTTGCCAGCGGGACAGAGCCGCAAGAGTATTGCACAGATCATATTCCAGCCAATGAAACACCGACTCCGCTGCAGCCGCCAGATTCCTCTACGTTCTGGCAGCGAATGGGCAGTTGGTGGAAACCAGGTGATTGAAACGCGAAAAGAAGGGACCTATTTGTGTCCCTTCTTTTCTTCTTTTTGCTGCCTTATGTGATGCTTTGACCATCCTCTGCACCGCCGCCGACAACGCCGTTGCCGTCAGCGAATACGTGGTCATTACAAACTGTAATCAGACCGGCTTGCTCCAATTGATCCAATACCTCAAACATGCTGTCCCGCTTGCCAGCAGGCAATCTGCCGATAAATCGATTGATCTGTTGAGGGGGAACATGGCTGCGAAAATGGACTCCTCCAAATCTGGCGAAGTGCTCGTTCGCATTTTGCTCGCGAGGATCCTGGTTCACTGGATAGCGCCCCTTCCGTCAGACAGTTTGGTTGTGCATCTCTATTTTCCCGCAATGGAGCCATTCCATGACCTGAAAAAAAAGCCTCTCCGTGACTGAGAGCGCTTACCTACGAAAAAGACAAACAGGGAAAGAGTGACGGCTCTTCCCCTGCTTGTTGACCTAGTGTACATGTACACAGATATGAACATAAGTTTACCTGACTTCAATACTGGTAACAATTGATTTCACGATTTGTTCACAGACCGTTCACGATTTCCAAGATCAGGACAATCCTTGCTTCAATTCTTCCGAAGAATTTTCCCACATGGCGGCATTATTATCGATTAAAAGCTTTTTCAGAGCTGCTTTTTCCTTCTCACCCAGCTCCGATACCATAATTCGCCGTTTCATCGAATAATCCATCCGGTTCACATGGTCTGCCAAAATCTTGTAGCCTCTGCGCGCTTCACGGTCAATTTCCATGTAGCACGCTGTAGCACCCGCATAATAAGGCCCTGATTCATTTCGGTCTACTGTAACCCATACAAGCCAATACGGCTTTCCGTTGGGGACTTCCTCCTTGTGGGTCGTCCATTTGATCCCTTTTTCAACGGAGCTTTTCGCGTGCAGAGCACCCATATCGATATAGGCTTCGTCTCCATCAATAATGACAGAGGAGACTGCGCCAAGATCCAATACGCCTTGACCAAAGCCGCCATGCACATCGGTTTTGCCACTCATGATGGTAAAACCGCCCTTCTTGCTGTCAAAAATGTCCATTGCATTACCCTCCCGAATATATCTGCTTACCTTATTCTACTCGGAAAAGAACGTGGAGGCAATTTGCCGTTGCGCCCGGTTGCGTCTTCGCCGTCGCAAACGCTGCCGGTATTTCTTCCTGTTGTGTTTTCGTACCGCTGTGTCTACGAGATAGAGCAGTACGGTAATGACTAAAGTCGAATAGAAAGAAAGCACCGCTTTTTGAAAGTAAATGACGATGGCCCAGTCATGATCCGGGACTTCGATTTCAGACACCAAAAAGCTGACAATCGGGGTAAACAGCAGCGAGACCCATGTACGATAACCAATGAACAGAAAGAGTGTACCCATGATGACGATTGTCATCCAAAATCCGGACAGTCCCCATAAGGACATGATGGGTACAACGACAGCATAGTAGAGATCACTGGCGATACTGGCGACCATCCCTGTTCCTCCTTTCTTACTGAATCATCCCATCCTCTTCCATGAATCCATCAGGTCCCAGTATGAACGGCCTTCCTTCCTCACGGTAGCGCTTGGGGTCTTCAGAGGAAAATCTGCGTATCTTGATGGTTGAAGGACGTTCCAGATTCGCCCCTTCCGGCAATTGAAAGGACAGGGGTTGTTTGTCCAATACATGCACAACGACAACCTTGCCGTGATATTCAATCGAAAGATCCTCCCGCCACTCTGTTGGCTCGGACCCGATGGTCATTTCCCTGCCGTTCTTCTGAATCGTCACAGAGGGAAAGGAACCGTCTTCACTTCTGATGATGTAATACAGATAGTCGAAATTCCCGGCTGCGGAGCTGCGGACCCCATCGCTTGCTTTGTCATTTCCGTTCAACAGGTTGATCACTTGATGAATCACTTGTGGAATACGCGGGAGTGCAGCATGCTCCCCGTTCACATAGTATTTTTTCTTGATGTCCTTGAGGGAGTAGTTGGCGCTATCGTAAGGCACTGTACCGTCTCCGGCTTGGTTGTCATAGTACGGGATAAAATCCTCGGTCTTTGGATCAACGAAATACCCGAGCAACGTTGAATGCCCCTGGCCGATAATGCTGTACTGCGGGACCTTAATCTGTCTGTTGTCCCATATTTCATGCAGTTTGCCGGCTTGATGGACCAATGGTTCATAAGTCAATTGCAAATGTTTAACCCTTGTGAGGTCCTGGTAGGTGTAGTGTTCTTTCTGGTTTTTCCACAGAAACGGCGTGTTGCTTACGTATTGTTTGGAGGGCAGCAATTCGTATACTGCAGGGGCGTACTCGGCGATGATTTTTCCTGTATGGGATAGGAAGGTCACGATGCCAAAATCATAGCCGAATTTGATTGCTTGGTACGCTCTTGGAGAGCCCAAAAACGGCGTTCCCATATAGATGACCCGATTTACTTTGGGTTGATAAGACGGGTTGGACAGGAGGGTCTCGCGCACCAGCAGACCTCCCATGCTGTGCGCCACCAGATGGACTTGCTGAGCCTTTGAATTTCGCAGGGCCACATCAATTTTTTCTTTTAGATACTTTGCATTATCGGCACTGCTATATCGCCAATCGTACGGCATGGCAAACAGGGTCCGATGCTGCACATACCCTTGCTTTTTCAATTCTTTTACCATGCTGGCATACTGTTCGGACTTCTCGTGTGCAGTAGGAACAGCATCGCTGTAGGTTAAGTATTCAATCGCGCTAAAACCTTCGTTGGCCCGCTCCGGGAATACGCGAATACCCTTTGTTCGCGGCTTTACCTCGACACTCTTCCCGTCCACTGGCATGAGTGAGAGAACTCTGCGATGCTGAGGATCGTTATAGGGTGGCAGAACAGTCCTACCGATAGCAAGCCATGCTTCAGAGATGATCCCATGCTCCTCCACCTCCAGACGAGAACCGCCGATTCCAGGGATCAGGATTACGGGAATGGTATGCGTCTCCAGGGAAAGCTTGTACGAGTTGGCGGTAAAACCGGAGCTTCTGGCAGCCATTACCTTGATTACATAGGTACCCGCGTCGATGTTGCTTGCGATCTCTTCATTGACGTTTTTTGATCTTTCCGATCTGCCGATTGTCTTTCCTTTTTCATCCAGCAAATACAGATCCATATCCATGCCGTTTGGTATTTCCCCCAAGCGGACGATTACAGTCGAAGTCCGTTTGAGCGAAAACCGATAGAAATCAACATCCTTCAAGCTGTGCAAATTGGCTGTCAGAGACTGCTCGTCTCCCAAGTCATAGGCATCTGCGATGGAATTATTCGGCTCGTATTCATCTGGCTTGATTTCACCTTGCGCGGACTGGAAATCAATTCGTAAACGGTAGTATAGATGCGGATTGTGGGAGCTTCCTTCCCCTCTTACCATCACGTAGTACCATTCTCTTCTCTCAACACCGACGCCCTCGATGGTTTCGTCGGCATCTCCGGCAAGCTCCGAGCGTCCCAGCTCCCGTCCGTCAGCATCGAACACGTACAATTGATAGTTCTGCTGGTACGGGATGTCCCGGAGCGATACATTCATAATCCCGTTCTCAGTCGCCCTGATCTTCCAGTAGTCTTCGTCTCCGCTTTTGCCAATCTTGCCAAACGCGTCTTGCTTGTCAAACAGCCAGTCGGCTTTTTTCATCGTGTCATTCGGCTCCATCTCAAAGACGACTCGACTGCTGCGCAGATCTGCTTCCGTAGGCTTTTCGCCATCGGCGTATTTTTCGTAAAATTCCTTTGCCAAGTCTTCCAATTGGGATGCATCTTCATTTGCTTCTTCCTCGGGTTCCCGGTCGGCAGGCTCTTCCTCTTCGGACGGAATGCCATCTTCCACAATGACCATCTCAAGCTGATTCTTCTTCCGCGAAGCCTTTTTGTCCCAATCAGCCTTGCGCACTTCTCCTTTTTCTACTGTCTCAACCTTTTTTGGCAGCTCGATTTCCCATCGACTTTGCTGCTCCCCTTTTTTCGAGGAAGTAGTCAGCACCACATCCATCGACTCGTTGGATACGGGGGTCACTGCCACAGAGAGACGGGATGTTTTACGAAATATTCGCGTTTTTTCCCATTCACCCTGGGTGATGGCAAGCACCGCTTCATCCGGTGAGAAGGAATATTCAATCTGTATGCGGACCTCGCCATCCTCTAGCCACGCCACGGCTTCCGTGACTGCCGCCTGATCCTCCCGCGCCCCTGCTGTCGGAACCAGACTGCTCATCACCAAGGTCAGCACCATCAGCCATTGAATTAGACGTGCGAAGGCTTTTCCCATAAAAAATACCCCCTTAACCGTTCTTCCCTGTCATCGTAGGAAAAGACAGAAGGGGGGTGCAAATAGATTTACTGTGTCGTGTGATTGCGGATGCCTTGCCTCTCCCAAGCATTGGCAATAATGCGGAACGGAATTCGGTAGTCCGCCTGGTCATGGCCGGAAAATTGTTGTTTGTTCGGGTACGGGTACCCTTTGTTCACGCCAAAACGGAATTGAATGTTGAAGTAGACTGCATACCTCGCATCCTTTTGGAAGCCGCGTTGCTTGTCGCCCATCAATGGCGTATCGACCCCCACCTCCCGCGAACCCAGTTTGGATGCTTGGTAGTTAGGCCCCCGCCATTTATTTGCTGTGATAGGAAGCAAGGAAAGCCGAGATTGCAGCAATGTCTGTCTCTTGCCCGTCTCATAGATCCAGCTTGCCGCCGACTCTACGACTGGATATTTCCCGCTGACGGGGTGTCGATGTCTGTCTTGCAGTTCTACCTGCGTCAAAATTCGTTCTCCCGCATAGAAATCATGTGGTTGGCTCTGCCGATACCGATCCCGCGCATGATACTCTATCCATTCCGCCGTATGATGAATCGATCCCGTCGCGTTTGGTTCAAACACCTCAAATGTTCGTGTTCCCCCCGTTACCGTGATCGTGTAACGCCCAGACATGCTTCGGGTAAAGCTGCTGGCTTCGCAAATTTCCTCTCCGTCTCCCTCGTCCTCGTTATTTTGCGTGCAGCGATCAAAGCTCAGATCAAACACAATCTCATAATCCATCACGATCTGGAACCCGTTGATCTCCGCCAGGTATTTCTGGTTTTGCAGCGTCTGCCGCCACGTCGTCTGCGTCGGCACGCTTGTCCCGGTGTAGATATATTCCCCTCCACGCGAGGAACTGCTTACCTGCCATTGCTGAGGAATCCCCGGTCCGCTTACTTTCAGATCCAGCAGCGCAGGAGTATAGACGGCCATGCTTTTCGCATCCGAAATCCAGCCCGGCTGAGCGGTCACGACGATGTTTTTTGCTCCTTCTTCGGAAGCAAACTGTTCGAGCTGCTCTTTGTATTCGGTGATTTTTGCGTTAATGGACTGCTGTGTTCGCTGGAAGCCTTCATTGATCTTCGTCTGGTCAATGACGACCTCAATTTTGGCTGGCTCCCGTTCCCACACGCCATCTACATGCAATCCGATCCTCTCCAGCTTTCGACCATCGCTGTCGTAGAGCTCCAGTCCAATCTCGCCCCCATCAAAATCTTCTCCACCCCCCGGCGGATCAGGCAGCTCGATTACCCGAAGCACCTTTACAGGCCATGTGGCACGATTGTCTGTCCAGATGCTTTCATTCTCCGGCTTGTTTCGGGATGGATTGATATGGGCGATAAAATCTTCAGACTCCTGGGGATATTGCGTAGGGACTGTTATTTTCCTCGTCTCCCCAGGCTTAAATTGGTTCACATCTAAAACCGTTTCTTTGTCAGAGCTTTCCCAACGGACAGCCAGTTTCGTATCGTGCATGGTTTTTCCAGCATTTCTGACCTGGAACGTAATAGTCGCTTCCGTACCAGGCAGCTGTGGATCTTTGGGCGTGATTGTAAAACTGTTTTTTACGATCAAAAGATTTTCTCCATTGCTTGCTCCAATTTGCAGGAAAATGCTCCCCTCACAATCCAGTACGGGGCCATTCGCATCGCTTCCGTTGTCTGTCCAAAAAAGGATTTTATACAATCCTTCAAGGACTTCACCTGAGTCCGGGTCGGTCGGAAACTGGAAGTAGTGGCTGTAATTGTAGGTGTTGCTCGTGGACAACCATTTACCGTTTCTCCTCGCCGTCCACTGTTGGGTATCCGGGTCCAACCAATGCATGGTAAACTCTGTTTTTTCTCCACGTGTAAGAAATTGCGGCCGGTATTTGGAGTCAAAATCCTCTTGGGTTAGATGGAGCGTTTCTCCCCGTGAGACTTCCTTCTTCCACAAGTAATCGTCGTAAGTGCCATATCGGATCATGGCCACTTCCAGATTGTAGCATTTTCGATCTGACATGATTTCAAACTTGAATTGAGTGATGCACCCAATATCCGATTCAAACTCCAGCGTAACCCAATCCCCTACATCAAAATCGTCTGGCAAGGTTAAGTCGAATTTTTCATTCGCCGTCAGGGCTTTTGATACTGGCACTCGTTTATTGTTTTTGATCAAGAACCATGTGCCAGGAGCATTTGCAGAGAAAGAAAGATTTGTTTCATAGCTTCCATCTGGATTCGATGTAAAGTGTTTCAGATAAATGGGTTCGTAAACAGTCCAATCAGCGTCTTCTCCACCTGGTGAAAACGGATGAGGAGGACTGCCATATATTTTCAACTTCAATTTATGCTGCTCTGTGATTGTACATGCTGTATCCTTCACGACCAGCGTAATTTCCCACGCACACTCGGGCCGATCCTTCCAGTTGGTTCCCTGGAAATTCAATTTGACTTTATACTGTTTGCCTCTTTCTAAAGTAACTTCACGTGCGCCACGGAATGGTAATTCCAATTTGTAATACGGGATTTCTACTATTTTTTTGCGACCGCCTACTTCCTCTTCATAGGCTGGCAGCGTTACCGTTTTTCCATCAGGTTTGGTTACATCCCATAAAACATAGGCGGTTTCCGTGTCACCATTGCTATTGCGAAAGTTTGCCTGGAAATAGACAGTCCGCTCCGGTAGCACTTCCAGGGTATCGCTATTGCGATAGGTGGTACCCGAGATCGTAATAATGGGGCAGGATTCTTCCTTTGAGTCCGCTTTGACCTGGAAGGTTTTTTCCCAACAATCCTTTCCATCGTCACTTTTGAACACGATTCGGTAAGTTCCCGAGCTGCCAAAATAGCCAATGCCTCGTTTTCGATTGTTGCCGGATCCGGTCTCCATTTCGATGCCGTTCATGGTAAACGTTCCATTTTTGGAAGCAAACAAGGTGATGTCAGCATTTTTTTCGACCATGATGGAGCTTCCGCCACTTGGAACAGCGCTATAGTCCTTCACATCGTCGCCGACAATTTGAAAATCCATTTTGGTTGAGCTTTGATTGATCGTACAAACTGCAGGGGGTTCAGGTTCTTCCGGAGGGTCGGGGGGTGGGGGAGGAACTTCATCGCCAACCATAAATTGCACGGTGTAGGGGGTAGATTCATTGATCGTAGGTGATCCTTGACGGGAACGCATGTGGCGGTCTGTCATGATAAAAGTGACCTCGTACAAGCCTTCTTCAGTAGGCGTATAAGTGTATTCGCCCGTCCACTCAAACGCCTTCGGATTGCTCGTCGCACTTGGCTTTTCCAGGTAGCCGCTGTTATCCCGGATCTCTTGATTGGAATCTAATGACTTGTATCCCCTACCCGTTGTTTTGTTTATGACGGACAAATGGGTGATGATGATGCCGCGATCGTAGTAGGAGTAATCCTTGCCATGAGGAATGATCTTCACCGTGTCGTTGATTTTGAATTTTGTTTGATTGTCTTTGATTTTTACGCCACCGGTGGGGCGTTGGGTGGTGCGGAAGTGTCCGACGGAGATGTAACCGCCATCTCGCGGGACAAGGTTGTCGCCGATTTCGTAGCCGCCACCGCCGGAAGCGGTGGCTAGTTCGGCAAGGTTGTAGGCGTTGTAGGGATTGACTCCAGAAGTTTCATTAGTTGAAGACACTATGCTACTATAAACATTTGCAGCGCCCCCACCTAATATATAATTTGGGTTCCCCCCGAAACGATTGACCCAATATTTTGCTTCATTGAGATCAACATAGTACCAACCACGATCTGTTTTTCCATAATAGTCGGAAAATCCTAGTACGTTTTCAGTGTCCTTAACACCATCTATTTCAATTTCGGAAAGGTGAGCACCTAACTCTCCCGGTATTCTCTCAATTTTTATTTTTGTATATCCATCTCTGGGAATTAACTCCTTGTACGATCCAACAGTTGCCAATTCAATTCCGTGAGTATTTAAAGCTTGTGTAACATTGGGAAAATATCCTTCAAACATACTCCAAAACAGAGTGATCAACACAAGTAAATGTAAAAACTTGCGTAATAATCTTAACTTCTTCATAGGGCTTACACCTTACTTTGAAAACAGCTGAGTATTTTTTTTACGTTCCAAAACAGATAAATCTATATAATCGTACACAGCTGCAATTGAATAATCTAAATCATTTGTTGCGAAAAATGCCATTGCTCGAAAATCATCAATCTTAACCCTAAATGCCTGTCCTTTAGAAAAAGGAACTATTTTACCTGAGTCCTTCTTAAAAAATTGCACACTAAGATGTAATACCTTATCCCCCTTCGGCACCATACCAGTTAAGTACCCATCCTTAACCTTCAAACTATTATGAAACTCTAACGCATACTTCTCCCCAAGCTCAATCTGATACTTATCCTGCCACATCTTCCGCAAAATTACTGCAGCCTGTGCTCTCGTCACGGGCAAATCTTCCCGGAATTTTGGATTTCCAGGGGGTGCAGGCTCCATCCATCCCCATGTAACCAAGGCTCCCGTATTGGTAAATCCTTTATCCTTCACCCCCCGATAAGGCTTCCACGCATTAAACACCAGCAAAGCCGTCTCTTCCTTGTTCAACAGCTTGTTCGGGTTGATCTCGACGCCTGCCAATATCCCGGCTTTCTGCGCCCGCTCATATGTCGCTTTCGCCCAATGCCCTTCCGGCAACTGAGGAACAGGCTCCCCTTCCTTTACTTCACGAATCGCCACGAGACTGGATACAAATTGTCCCTGGGAAATTTGATCCTCGCCATGAAATTGACCGTCAGGGTACTTCCACATAAAGCCCTTCAAAAGGGCAAACTCAATCGCTCCTTTTTCCGGAGTAGCGGAATAGTTCGCCGTCAATGGATCAGCCGCTGCGACAGGTGCAGGACCAGCGAGCGCCCCCATCACGAAAGCTGCAACCAACAGAGTCGATATAATTTTTTTCACAGCAAGCACCTTCCCTTTCACTCATTCCCATCATCTATGTTCCTGGAGAAAAATTTTCGCAACGACCTCTCCGGAACATCACCCTCCAATTTGTCCACGACCTCGCCATTGCGGACGAGAAACACCGTAGGGGTAACTTCCGCCCCCAGCTCCTGCGCTTTTGCCAGCTCGTCCTCTCTGAAAATATCCAACTTCTCCACTTGCCAACCATCATTCTGCTGAAGAAAGTCTGCCGTCACTTTTTCAAAAACAGGCTTGAAGCTGTTGCAGTACCCGCAGCTATCGCTGTACACGTAAACGATCCTGTCTTTTTTCTCCTGACTCGCTGCCCCGGCTACCAGCAGCAGGCCTGCCACGAGACAAACCAAGAAGATGGCAATTCCATACACCCATTTCCTTCTGAATCCGACCACACCCTCCACCTCCAAAAGATCCAAAAACGGTCGTGACCGTTTCCCCAGAAAAAAGCCCTTTTTCCCCTGGCTCCATTCTCTCTGATTGGCTTGGGACAAAAAAAGACGCCGCAAACCAATGGAGTTTGTGCGTCATGTGTGGTCAAATATTTGATTTTCCTGCCCCGCCTGGCTACATCAAAGGTGCGGTGTCGATTTCTCCTTGCATCAGAAGCTTCAGCTCTTCTACAAAGGCTTGTCCCTTTTGGATTTCATCTTCGGTGTACCGCTGCTTGCTTTTAAAGGTAAATATCTTCCTGACCATCTCTTCATAAGGAAGATGATTGAAGTAAAGAATCGTCGACACCAATTCGAGAAAACGGGAATTCTCCTCGTTCATTCGTCTGATCACTTGCTCTCCGCGGCCGAATTGGACATCCTGAAAACGCAAAAAATCACGCCCCGACGGATTCAGGGTATAGCGATACATGTGGATCGCGCCTTTGCTCTCCACCTGCTCGTCCAAAAAGCCCATATTGCACAGCTCATCCACACGCAGCGTCAGCTCTTCCGAATACGGGCCGTACATATGAAACTCGTAGCGTTCGTCAAAATCCATGTTGAGATGCTTTCCTATGTAGACCATCTTTTGCAACTTTTTTCGTCCACTCACTTCGCCCGCAATCTCAATCAGGCGAATGATCTTGGCGTGACGCCTCAACATTTTCCATCACTCCCAGGCGTTCTCGAATCTTTTGGGAGAGGTCCCCCGATAAAGCCATTACTTTATCCATCGGAAAGTATAATTTGTAGTCAAAGCGCCGCTTCCCACTGATCGCCTGTACGATCTCCGACTTCTGGGAAAGCTCAACAAACTCGCCAGACGGCATCTGGAGCATGATCGGGATGCGCTCCTCCTCTTCGCCGGCACGGTAAAAATCATAGGGCAGATCCGAAGTCGTGTCCACTTCCAAATAATAGGCAGGATCGATCCCGGCTTTCTCAAACAACTCTTTTAATTCCGGCAGCAGTTGAAAACCTTTAGAATGAAATTCGACGTATTTATACAGATTCCTGTCCAAAAAACGGGCGCACAAATCTTTTAAAATTTCATCCTTCTCCTTGCGCCACATCTGCATGTAGAACAGGATGACCGACTCATCGAGGGCCAAATAATCCGCCAACTCTACCTTGTCCCGCAAAAAAGGCAAGAGCATCAATGGCTCTTGACGAAACGAATAGCCCTGCCCGAACAATTCCTTGGCGCGCTGAAAAATCTTGCGCAGCACGACCTCGCCGCTGCGAGTCACGGGATGGAAATAGACCTGCCAATACATCTGGTAGCGAGACATGATGTAGTCTTCGACTGCGTGCATGCCGCTAAACTTGAACACGATCCCATCCTCTTGCGGGCGCATGACTCGCAAGATCCGTTCGATCTCAAAATTCCCGTAATTGACCCCGGTATAATAGGCGTCCCGCAGCAAATAGTCCATCCTGTCCGCATCAAGCTGGCTGGAGATCAGGCTGACAATCAGCTTGTTGTCGTAGGTTTTCGCAATGACCTCTGCCAGCTTTTGGGGAAATCCTTCATCGATGCGGCGCAAAATGGCGTTGATTTGGGTATCGCCGAGCAGAATCGCACGCGTCCAATCTTCGTGATGATAGCGAAATACTTTTTCAAAGGAATGAGAAAATGGGCCGTGTCCGACATCATGCAGCAAGCCAGCGCACAGGCACAGCAGCTTTTCTTCATACGTCAATTGAATGCGTCCTTCAAACGTCTCCAGAATTCGGCGCATGAGTTCATAGACGCCAAGCGAGTGGTTGAAGCGACTATGTTCGCCGCCGTGAAAGGTGAAAAAGCTGGTGCCCAGTTGCTTGATCCTGCGGAGCCTTTGAAACTCGGCGGAGTTGATCAAATCCCAGATAAACCGATCCCGTACATGCACATAGCGGTGAACAGGGTCTTTAAACACTTTTTCTTCTTCTAGAAGCTGGGGCTGTAGCATCTGGACACTCCTTTCCTGTCTCGCATTCTCTTTGTTCTAGCTTTATTGGTTTCTATCATAGCATACGGCGTCTGGCTTGTTTATTGCGATCAGCAATCCTTGCACATATCTGAATAATTTCCTTTCAGTATAAACCAAATGCCGACTCGGTAGGAAGATTCAGGGGAACATCCAGAAAAAACAAGCGACAGGCATGCTCTGACGCCTGTCGCTTTTCCTTCATTGGTTAATGCAGCTCTGCTTCCTGTTCATACAGCTCTGGTCGTTTCGCTACTTTCCTCGCCATCCTTTTGAGCTTGTGCTGGGTCAGTACCGTATAAAAGGATGGTACGACGATCAAGGTCAGCAGCGTCGAGAACAACAGACCCGAAATAATCGTGACAGCCAAAGGCTGGAACAATACGTCCCCGGAAATGGCAAGCGGTGTCAGACCAGCCACTGCGGTGAGCGACGTGAGCAAGATCGGGCGCAGACGGGCCTCTCCTGCCTGAATCACAGCCTGCTTCAGTTCGACTCCCGTATGACGTGCTTCCTCAATAAACTCGATAAACACGATACCGTTGCGCACCACGATTCCCGCGAGCGAAATTACTCCCATCATCGTCATGAACCCAAGCGGCGTCTGGGTGACAAACAACCCGATCAAGCTGCCGGATACCGCCAGATAGACGGTACTCATCACCAGCATCGGAATCGACAGAGAGTAAAATTGCATGGCGATCAAGATCAGAATCAGGAACACGACCAGCACGGACAATTTGCCCATATCAATAAAGATATCCGTCTGCTCGGAGGTTTCCCCGCCAATCTCATAACGGTATCCCTCAGGCAGCTCCAATGCCTTCAGCATCGGTGAAATCTCTGCCATCACCTCTGTTGCAGTCCGTCCTTTCAGTTCGCTTGTAATCGTCACGCTGCGCGACAGATTGCGGTGCGGGATCGTCTGGGTGCTAAAGGTTGGCTTTACTTCTGCCAGCTGGGAAAGCGGGATCAGTTCGCCGCGTGCATTGGCAACGCTCAGACGTTGGAACAACAGGGACGGATCTTCCTCGTCCTTTTGCAAAAAGAGCTTCATATCTATCAGTTCGGTGCCATCGTCAAACTGGCTGACGGTCAGGCCCTCACTCACCAGACGCAAGGTCTGGGACAGCGTGTTGTAGTTCACCAGCTTTTGCTCCATCACGTCTTGATTGACGACAAATTCCAGCGAGTACCGCTCGATGCCGAAGTCATCCTGTACATCATAAGTGCCGTTCAGCTTGGCTACCTGGTCCTTGATTTGTCCGGAAATCGAGCGAAGAGTCTCGATATCCTCGCCGTACACGCGGATCACAACCGGTTTGCCCACAGGCGGTCCAGCCTCCAATTGCTCCGGCAAAATGCTGGCTTCCGGATACATCGTTTTGAATGTTTCCGTCCAACTGTCCATGATCTCATCGATATTCGCCTGGCTTTTGTCATAGCGTACAACAAGCTGGCCGATTGTCACTCCACTTCCGGCATCGGTATCTCCACTAAACATTTTCGGCGCGCTTCCTCCTGCATAGGAAGCAACTGCTTCTGTGGCTGGCTGCTGCAATATCCAGTCTGAGACACCGCGCACAACACGATCCGTCTCTTCCACGCTGCTGCCGACCGGCACGCGAATGTTGACCAGAAACTGCGGTCGGTCATCCTTTGGAAACAGCTCAATTGGCGTAAATGGGATCAGGCCGTAAGCAGCCGTTCCAATCAATACCCCGACCATCCCCGAGAGCAAGGGACGCTTTAAAATTCTCGGCATCACCCGATCCGCATACCAACGGGTCAGCCAAACAATCTGCTTGCCGAGCAGTCCAGGCGGTTTGCTGTCGGTGTTGCTGCTCTGGTTTTGGCGGCGCAGCTCCCGCCAATGGCGAAAGATCGGAATGATCGTCAAAGACATGACCATCGAGGCCAGCATTGTCAGGGAGATGATCGCTGGAACAGGGCGAATGAATTGCCCGACATTGCCATTCAAAAACATCAAGGGAGCAAACGAGGCAATGGTAGCCAACGTAGCCGTCACGATGGAGATCGAAACCTCATTGGCACCTTTGACAGCTGCTGTCAGTGGTTTTTCCTTGAGCACAAAGAGTCGCCGTTCGATATTGTCATTCACTACGACCGCATCATCGACGAGAATCCCCAGCACGATGATCAGGGAAACAATCGAGATCATGTTGAGCGTAATGCCCATTCCCGGCAAAAACATCATGCCGACTGCCAGCGAAATCGGGATGGCAAGCGCTACGACAAAGGAAGTGACCAGATTCAGGCCCAGAGTGCAAACCACAAGCACCGCAGCGACCGCGATCATCATTTCCTTCGTCAAATCGCCAAACAGCTCGTCGACACGTTCTTTCTGGCTGTATATCGAATGTGTTTGTGCGTACTCTGGCAGCGATTTTTTCAAAGTAGCCATCATGTCATCGACGCGTTTTTGCAGGGAAGGGACGTCGCTGCCCGTCTCTGCATTCAAGCTGATCGTAAGCGAGGGCTTGCCGTTGTAATACGACATGGATTGGACTGTTTCGGTCGTCAATTCCACTCGTCCGATATCCTCGAGATAGATGGGAGAGCCATCGACCGGAGAACGGGCGATCAAGATGCGATTCAACTGCGAAATATCCGTAAACTCAGCCAATTTGAGCTGATAGGTGCGGTTTGCGCTCGTCAGGTCCCCGAGCGGCACACGTTCGTTCTCCGCCTTGATCGCCATCATGACCTGGCTCCAGTTGATCCCGTACTGGCTCAGCTTTTGCGTATCCACTTCGATCCGCACTTCCTGATCGGGAAGCCCAGTAACGGTCACATCTGCTACGTTGGGGATCGTGCGCAGTTGGCTTTTCCACGAATCCATCAACGGTCGCAGGCTGTACAACTGCTCGGTCGTCTCAGCCGTCACTGCCAGGCTTTGAACAAAGGTGCGGTTTAGATCGTCATTGATTATCGGCTGCTTGGCGTCAGCAGGCAGATCCGCTTCCGCATCCTTTACCTTTTTCCGCAATTCATCCCATTTTTGCTTGGGATCGACATCGCTTTTGGTCTCTACGAGAATGAACGAGACCCCTGACGAAGAAGACGAGGAAATATAGTTGAGGCCTTGGATCTCGTTGATTTTCTCTTCCAGCTTCTTCGTCACGGTCTGTTCTACCTTTTCCGGCGAAGCTCCTGGATAGATCGTCGTTACGGTTGCCAGATTGACGATGATGTCTGGCGATTCCTGCTTGGGAAGCTGAAAAAAGCTCAAGAAACCGACAAGCACCAGCATGACAAAAAACAGCAGGGTAATCTTGCGCTTGCGGACGATGTATGCGATCACGGGTTGGTACCTCCCATCACCTCGATGGCATCCCCATCGAACAAGCGGTCAACACCCTTGACGATCACTTGCTCTCCTGCTGTCAATCCGCTGCGAATCTCCAGTTTATTTTGAATCATGCGGCCAATTTCCACTTTGGTTTTCACCGCTTTGCCGTCCTTGTCGACGAAGACGTGGGCATCCCCTTTTCCTCTGCTGATAACCGCCTCGACGGGGACGAAAATACCTTCCTGGCCTTCGATGGATTTGGTCGCTTTGACCACTTGGCCTGCATACCAGTCGTGGTTCGGATTCTCAATCTGCACCTCCACGCCGATCGTTCCTGTGCTTTTGTTGGTCGTCGGGTAGATGTTGACTACTTTCCCGTCCCTTTTCTCGCCATACAGTTCGATGGCCACAGTCTCGCCGACCTTCCAGGCGGAAATCTCACGGTCCGGAACGGGCAGAACGACTTTCAACTGATCGATATTGCCGATATGGTAGACGGGTGTTCCGGCGCTGACCAGATTGCCCGCCGAGGAAAGCTTGGAGAGAATAGTCCCGTTGATGGGGGAGCGCAGTTGGGTCTTCGCCAATGTCGTAGATGCTGCTTCCTGAGAGATGACGGCTTGCTGATAGGTTGCCTGACTCAATGTTTTGTCCTCTACCCTCGCTCCCTGTGTGATCAACGAGTAGGCATGCTGCGCGTTCTCCAGATCCTTTTGCGCCAAGTTCAGGCGGTTTTGCATGCTTTCAAAATCGCTTTTGGAAATGGCGTTCTCCCGATACAGCTTTTCGATCCGTTGAAAATCCTCCTGCGCCTGCTGCTTGGCGATGGTGGCTTTGTCCACCAAAAGCTTCGCCTGTGCAATCTCCTGCTCGCGCGCTCCGTTCTGCACCTTGCTCAGTGTCGCGGCGCTCTGCTGAACCGCTGCATGGGTAGAGGCCACCTGCAGCTCGTAATCCGTATCATTGACCCGCGCCAACACATCTCCCGCCTTCACATTGTCCCCTTCGCTGCGGTCCAGCTCCACAATCCGTCCCGATACTTCAAAGGAAACCAGTGCTTCTTCCCAAGGCTGCAGCGTTGCTGAGAGTTCCGATACCTGCTGAAGCTGTTCCGTTTTCGCCGCTTCGACGACAACCTGCTTCGTCTCCTGTGCAATCGGAAGCGTCTCCTCGGAGTTGTTGCTGCAAGCTGTCGTGACTGCAAGCCCAATCATGGCAATCGGAACCAACCAACGTTTCGTCATGGCACTTTCCGCTCCTTTTTTCTAACCCATCTTCTGATTTATGTACCTTTGGTGATGCCGTTCAGCAGAATATCTGCGGTCTCCTCAAACAACTGCTCCTCCGTCATTCGCGCCCCGAGGTCGATATGCATGCGATGCACGGCCAAAAACGCATGGAAAAAGGTAGAGATAAACATTGCCGCAGCGGACCAGACATTCAGTTGCTGCGGCAGATGCCCTTGCTCCTGAAAGCTCTTCAGCTTGCTGCTAAGCAGCTCGATTGCTGACAACGGAAGATTGCTGAACAGCTTGCCTACCTCAGGGTGATTCTCTGACTCGATCACACAGATCAAAATCAGTTCTTTTCGATCGACCATCAGGTTGTAGTAGGTCCGGCCGTAGTCGATCAGCATCTCCCGGATTTGGGAAAAGTCGCCCTGGAGGCTGTTTTGCAGAGGCTGGCGAACATCCAGCATTTCTGACAAAAGCTCGACGACGATTCCTTTCTTATTGGTAAAATGGCGAAAAATCGTAACTTCATTAACTCCGGCAAGCTCAGATATCTTGCGTGTCGTCGCTCCCTTGAAGCCTTTCTTCGCCATCAGCTGCCTCGCTGCTGCCAGAATACATTGTCGAGTCCCCTTATCACCGGTAGACTCGTTTTTTTTCGAATCCTCCAATCATCCCACCCTCTCTATGCAAGTGCTTGCTTGCATATTGATTGCCAAATTTAGTATATCCGCTCCCTGCATGCATGTAAATACTTGCATGCAAAACTTTACCATTCTTTACATTTGCGGCGGGCTTGGCACTGCAGGTTCATTCTCTCCGCCCAGTCTGCGCCTTGCTGTTTCATTTCTGCCCAATGCCGGCACATGCTCTCCCGCTTGAGCGAGCCCCCAGACAGGCATATTGCCATAGAGACACTCGTATTTTCCCGGCTCCACCAGATAGGTCTCGTGGAAAATTCCGACGGTTCCGTCCGTCCCTACAGCTTTATTGAAATTTCTCCATGCGGTCAGATGTTTTTGCCCTTTTCGCGCGTAATTTTCCAAATGCTCGTAGGAACGCCAATATTGGATTTGTGTGATCTCCCGTGAGTTCATGTGAGAGGTCGTACCGAGGAAACCCAGCTCCGGATGCTGGTACAATTCCTTGAGCATTCCGCCCATTGCTTTGGCTACGGGCAGCCATTTGTGTACCGCCCATCGCTTGTTGATTCTCATTCCGATGATAAAAACGACGAATGGTCCATCCATTTTTGCCGTAAAACGGCCGGGAATTACTTTTGCCATTCAAAACACCTACCTCTGCAAAGGTTTGATATGCATGTCATAAAAAGCCATGTAATCGGGTGACTGACAGAGATGTGCTGACAAATAGGAACCGTAAAACGTGGTGAACACCAGAACGACCCCTTCCTCTACGGAAAGGCACTCTGCCAGCTCGCCATCCTCTTGGGCTTCTTTCATCGCTCGGCTGAAAAGATCGTGCAGCGAATATTGCACGATTTCCTCCGTGTCCTCCCTCTCTGGAAACAACAGCTGCATTTCAGCAGGCGACAGCTCGGGAATCCAGGGATGCATGCTCTGTTCTGCCAAAAAGCTGATCAGGCTGAGCATGATGCCAGGCTGCTTCTGGGATTGCTCCGCTACTTTGGAAAAAATGTGTCGTACGGCAGCCCATCCGCGCTTGGGGGAATCCGCCAGTTCAACGAAGCGCTCCGCTTGCCAGACGCTCATGAAGTAGACCAGCATATCTTCTTTTTGCGGGAAAAACTTGAAAAATGTCACCTTGGAGACTTCTGCTCGCTGGCAGATATCCTCTACCAAGACAGTACGAAAGGTACCTTCTCCGATCAGTTCCAGGCCAGCCTGCAGCAGCGTCAGCTTTGTCCTTGCCTTCTTTTTGTCCCGCAGGGTAATCGTTTGCGCCATGATTGCTCCTTTTCTTGAATCGTGTATTTGTGTTTATCTTAGTATATAAATTAACCTTAGTAAAGTTTTTTATTTGAGTAAATCGGAGATTTATTGGTTGGGTTGTCCTCCAGCTTTACTGCCGGGGGAGGAAAAAGGGAGAACGCTCCAGGCTGTTGGGATCTTTGCTGGGGGTGCCTTCGCTTATCTCCCTTTTTCCTCGACCAGCTTGTTGTGGTATCCCTACAATTTGACGGTGACTCAAGAGGGGATTAAAAATCAAAAAGCCGGGATTAAATGAAATTAATCCTGGCTTTTCTCCAATGTCATATCTGTTTTTTCTATCAAGCGTTTCATGTCACTCGGCAATGGGGCTGACACCTGCACCTCTTCGCCCGTCAAAGGATGGGAGAAGCTCAGCCTGGAGGCATGCAAGGCTTGTCGTCTCATTCCGGCACGGCTTCCCTCGTACATGGTATCGCCGACCAACGGGTGCCCCAGATGGTGGAAATGGACGCGGATCTGATGGGTTCGTCCCGTCTCCAGCCAAACGCGAACCTGCGTATGCTCCTTTGACCGCTGCTCTACTTCGTAATGGGTAATGGCATCATCACCATTGCGGGTCACGCGCCGTTTGGTGGGGTGGTGCGGGTCCCTGCCGATCGGTGCCTGGATCGTTCCCTTGTCGGATGCGAGATGGCCTTCGACGACAGCCAGATACTCGCGGTGAATGCCGCCTTCCCGCAGCAATCGGTCTGCCAGTTGATGCCCATAGCTGCTTTTGGCGATCAGAATCGCCCCTGACGTATCCTTGTCCAAGCGATGCACAGGGTGGACTCCCGCATGCCCTCCTCTTTGCTGAAACAAAGCTGTCAGGGCATGAACGAGCGTATCCTTTTGTCCGGGTTTCAGCGGATGCACCATCATGCCAGCCGGTTTGTTGGCGATCAGCAGATGGTCGTCTTCGTATAAAATATCGACAGGCAGGCTGACACTGACTTCCGCTGGCGCTACAGATGCTTCCGGCTTATTTTCCGCGACGCGAACCGCGACCTTGTCGCCGGCTTTGACCTCCCGCTTTAGAAAAGGCGTCTTGCGGTTCAGCAGAATTCCCTTGCTCCTCGTTAGCCGTTGCAGCATGCGGCCAGACACATTCAGTTTTTGGCGGACAATCTGCTCTACACTCATGCCCGCTTCATCATCTGTCACGACGTATTCCAACCAGTCTTTGCGGCTCACATCTCATCCCTCAGCTTCCATGCTATGTACGATGCGACCGCTCGACTTGCTGACCACGGTCATGCTTCGGACTCCATTGTAGCAAAAGGATCAAGTCACATGCCAGACCGGTCTCATCGATACAAAAAGACGTCTTGAATCGCGTGATCAAAATCCGGCACGATTTCGCTCTTGCCCATCTCCAGCCATTGGGTAACATGGCCTTCCTCTGCCAAAAATTCGCTTCCCAACAAGCGGCCAGCCGCATATGCATACAATTTATTTTTCCATCCCAAGCGGATCATATGATAACCTCCCGAAACCATTTTGTAAACTTTTTTGTATATTAAGTATATAATCATGAGCGGGAGTTTGTAAACATTTTTGTTTAGAAAATAAAATAACCCCCGATCCACGCCGGGGGTTTCTCGAAATCCTGTTTATTTCAGGGAGAACTCACTATTTTTTCAGGTTTTCAGGATTCAGTCCTTGCAGCTCCGGCAGCACGAACAGACCGTCCTTGCGAATCAGGACGTCGTCGAACCAGATTTCTCCGCCGCCGTACTCGGGACGCTGAATATTGACCATGTCCCAATGAATCTGGCTGCGGTTGCCGTTGTCGGCGTTGTCATAGGCGCGGCCAGGCGTGAAGTGGAAGCTGCCCGCAATCTTCTCGTCGAAGAGAATATCATTCATCGGATGCAGGATGTACGGATGGACGCCAATCGCAAATTCGCCGATATAGCGCGCCCCTTCGTCGCTGTCCAGGATCTCGTTCAGCTTCTGCGTGTTATTGGCTGTCGCTTCGATGATCTTGCCATCGGCAAAGGTGAGCCGGACATTTTCAAATTTCGTTCCGAGGTAGCTGGTAGCCGTGTTGAATGTAATCGTGCCGTTGACGGAATCACGCACAGGCGCCGTAAAAATTTCGCCGTCCGGGATATTGCGAAGCCCGGAGCAGATGACATTCGGAATATCTTTGATCGAAAAGCTCAGATCGGTACCCTGTCCGACCAATCGCACTTTGTCTGTTCGATCCATCAGATCTTTCAGCGGCAAAAAGGCTTCATGCATGTTCTTGTAGTCTACCGAGCATACGTCAAAATAAAAATCCTCAAACGCTTCCGAAGACATGTTGGCGCTCTGAGCCATGGCCGGAGTCGGGTAGTTGAGCAGAGTCCAGCGACAGTTGTTGATCAGGTAGTCATTCAGCTCCTGCATCACTTTCTGATGTTCGCGGCGTCTTTCAACAGGAACATCCGCCATCTCGCTGTCATTGACGGGACCGTTAATGACGATATACGTATCCAGATCCTTGAACATCGGCTCTTCCCATTTCACCAGATGTTCTGCGCGCTCCTTGCCCGTGCCCATCATCAGTTCCCTTTGGATGCTCGGGTCCAGGATCCGGACGAACGGGTAAGCACCCTTGGCGTAAGCCTGTTTTACCAGCTCTTTTGCCAAGGCATGTCCCTCTCCTCGCACCTCGATCAACAAGCTTTCCTTTTCCTGCAGACGTACCGAATGGCTCAGCAAATTCTCCGCAAGCTTGACAATACGCGGGTCCAACATACGATCACCCTCCACGTTCCTGATTTGTGATTATTAAAAAATATTTTACTGAATAGCCGCACATTTTTCAATCTAAATGCTTTTTACTGCAAAATCAGAGTATCCAGTAATAAAAAATTTTTCTTGCATATTTTCCTATTTGTGGAGTATTCTAATCAACAAGAGTTGACTGTATAAAAATTTTTAAAGACAGGAGCGTTGTTCTTATGGTGATCACTGCAGTATACACGGCTTAGGTAGGGCCTCGATCGAGGGGCTCTCCCTCTCATCGAAAACCCGAATACCTATAGCTGGACACTGCAGGATGCCTGAACCGCTTCTGTCTTTTTTCCGATCAGTTGTGGCGCCGCCCAGGGGGAAGTAGCTTTATTTTGCCTTCTCCATCTGGTTTTCTTTAAGGCCCACTTTTACCTGAAATCGTTAAAAAAGCGCAAGCGAAGAGAGTATCGTCCTCTCCCGTTTTGCGCTTTTTTTGGTGGGTTCAGGTTCGGGCTTTCTGCAGATTTTGAAAACAGGATGGAGGAAATGGTGTCATGAGTTGGCGTTCTTGGGATTTGAATCTGAAGGTTCGGCTATTTGGCGAACTGATTACCCATACATTTTTTTGGATGTATTTTCCGTTTATGGCTCTCTTATTTAGCGACTCTTTCGGGAAGGACATGGCAGGTCTGCTGCTCATGGTTCCTCCGCTATTGGGGATGTTCTCCAATCTCTTCGGGGGCTATCTGTCTGACCGGATCGGGCGCAGGCCGACCATGCTCACCTCGCTGATCCTCTCGTCAAGCATGTTTGCCCTGTTTGCCTTTTCCTGGTCCCCGTGGGTGGATTATCTCGCGTTCATCGGGATCGGAATTGCTGGCTCCCTGTACTGGCCTGCCAGCTCGGCGATGGTAGCCGACTTGACGACAGAAGAGGACCGGCGTATCGTGTTTGCTACCTTTTACACAGCGATGAATATCGGGGTTGTTGCCGGACCTGTGCTTGGCTCCTTCTTTTTCATTCATTACCGCTTCGAGCTGCTGCTCGTTTGTATGATCATCGAGATCCTGTTTGCGATCACTGTCTTTTTCCTGATCAAGGAAAGCCTGCCGGCCCATGTGCGGGAGAAAAAGGCAAAAGAACGCTTTTCGATCAAAGAGCAGTTTAAAAGCTATACCGTCATCTTCCGCGATAAGGTATTTGCACTCTATATTCTGGCTGGCGTGTTCATCGCCATCGCCTTCATGCAGCTGGATCTGTTTATGGCCTTGTACGTCAATGAGCATGTTCAGTCCCAGCCTCTCGTATCCTGGGGGGACTGGTCCTTTAACGTCGGGGGTACGAGTGCATTTGGCTGGCTGATGGGGCTAAATGGTCTCTTAGTCGTGCTGTTTACCCTCCCGGTGACCAATTGGTTTCAGCACTGGAGCGACCGCAACAGTCTCGTCATTTCATCCGTCTTGTACGGCGTTGGGATGTTTATGATGGCCTTTTCCACGAACATCTGGTTTCTGTTCGGCTGTATGTTCGTCCTGACCCTTGGCGAGTTGATCCGCACCCCTGTCGCACAAAGCTTTATCAGCAAGTACTCCCCGGAGGACGCGCGCGGGCAGTATATGGGCGCCTCCTCGCTGCAATTTTCCATCGGGCGGTTTATTGCTCCCCTGACCATCGGGATCTCCGCCTGGCTGCCGCCTGTCGGGGTTTTTGGGCTGATACTGGGTGTTTCCCTCTTGAGCGCGTATTTGTATATTGTTTTGTTCCGCAAGATTCCAGCGAATCAGGAGGGTTGATTCAGCCCTGACTGGAACTTCACTGCCAGTGATACGTATAAAAGAGCAACAAAAGGAAGGAGTGGTTTCCTGATGCGCTACCAAATGGGAGGCGTTCAACTTACTTGTCCCTGTTGCCAAAATGATACGTTCCATAAAGACTATCGCCAATTGAATTCGCGAGGGGCAACCTTCTTCGGGCTGGATTGGGCGAATAAAGAGGCCGCGATTCTGATCTGCAAGCGCTGCTCGTATATTTCGTGGTTTATGGAAGATCCCTCGGAAGTATAAAAAAACGAGTGCTGGCAGAATTTCGGATCTGCGTTGACGCAAGGGAATAACTGGGATACGATGCACTTGAACGTACCTTATCCTGGAGGTGTGTGCTGTGCTGCGTATCCATTTGCCTCGTATTCTGCTGGCTTTGATTTTTATCTTGGCCGGATTTAATGGTTGGGTCGTCATTCTCGGGTATGATCCCGTTTTTCCGACCAGCCCCAAGGCCATGGAATTGTTAACCGGGTATTTGCTTGTTTTGGAAAAATCTACGGAGCTTTTAGGCGGACTTTTATTGCTCATCAATATCTTTACCCCGGCGATTTTAGCGATCTTTGCCCCCATTGTGGTCAACATCTTTCTTTTTCACATTTTTGAGGATCCAGCCTTGCTCCCCTTGGCTATTGTGGTATCAGGGCTGGAAGGATATCTGCTTTGGATATACAGAGATCACTATAAGGGACTGCTGGAGCGCAAAGGCAAATTGCCGATGTAGGTCCAAACAAAAAACGGACGCCTCGAAAATACAGGCGTCCGTTTTCATTTTGTGTGCTACGGCATGACATCCGTTTCCAAAAACTCTTCCCGATCAAAGCGTCCGCGCATCCACTTGTAGGTGTCGTCGTAGATGGCCCGGATCGCTTCATCCTTGCTGCGGGCAGCTGGCAGGAAAGCCTTGGAGCCGAAATAATAAGCGTGAACATTGTTTTTGTCCATTCCCAGCTTATGGGTGGCAGCCAATTGATTGTAGTAAAGCTGGTAAAATTTCGGATCGTTGTACATCTTGTGATCGCCCTCGATCTCGATGTCCATTCCGTACTTCTGTACGGCGTCCAGCACCCCTTGGATCCGTTCGATCGTTACGGGCTTGTCGCTGTAGTAATTGGGCTGGAGAAACGCTCGGTCGAAATACAGGCTCTTCCACTCCTCTACGCCAGGGGAGCCGTAGTACGGAATCCAGTAGAAGCGGAGCGCCTCATCATGGACCATGCTGGCAGTGCTGCGGATCAGTTCCCGCTCTTTCGGGGCGCTGTCCTCGATCAGCTCGTGGAACCAGTAAATGCCATCCAGATTCAAGTAGCTGTAGCCTTCCTTGTTCCAACGCTTGAGCAGCTCCTGGAAGTACCACTCGACCGCTTTTTTGCGGTTCTGATAGGCCATCTCTTCCCCGATGCCCGCAGCGTTGAAGGACAGCGACGTCTCTTCGCCCGGCAGTTTGCCGAAATCCTTCTGAGCAGCATTCGGATACGGGATGGCCAGCACTACATTCTCCTTCGTCGGAGTGGTGTACAGGGTGCCTCGCAAGCGATTGTACTCGCGCATGGCACTGTTGAGCGCATCCAACTGCCTGTCCATGCGGAACAAATCGTTCAGATACGCATTCCAGCTGTCACGGGTAGCAGGCATGGTCTGGTAAGGCAACAAAAGTATCGTGTCAAACATCTGGTCCCGCATATATCCATCTTGCGTCAAATACCCCACCATCGGCAGGAAATCTTCCTTGGTCCAGGTCCCGAGTTCGTCATGCATTCCCGTGTAGACGAGCAGCATATTTTCAACCGGCCGTCTGGTCTGTCCATTATCGATCGGCTGGAACTTTTTGGGCGGCGGAAGCAATGCGATATCGCCAGAACCTGCTTCTGCATCCTTGGCCCATACCTCCAGTTGGCGGGCGAAGACGAAAACCTTCACCGGAAAAGTGACGCGAACATAACGCGCTTCCAGCTGCGGCAAGGACACGGCCAAGGTGCGGGTCAGCATTTTTTCTTCGGAAGCCGGGACGTCGTGTACGGCTTTCCCCGCATACGACCATGCCTTGCCATCCTGAGACACCTCTACCTCCAATGAGCTCGGCAGGGTAATCCCTGACGTTTTGCGCTGCTGGAAAGTGAGATTGACACGCTCTACCGCCTTGCCTTCTGGCAGCGCTACGGTCACCTTGCGTCCGTACTGGCGATTGTAGCCTGTCCACTCTTCAGATACAGCGGTCAACCCACCGACCGGGCCCGGATAAGCCTTCTCGACCTCGCGGAAATAGTTATCCGCCGGTCCTACTGTCTTCACTGATGTAAAGCTGTCAGGAGCGATGTTTTGCAGCTGCTCTTCCTGAACCGGAGAAGTCTCTTCTACTGGCGTGGATTCGGCAGATTCCTGCGGCTCCGACGCCGACGGCTCAGGCTCCTTGGACAACTTCGACTCTTCTTCTTCCGGCTTTGGCGCGACGACAGCGGCTGTAATCTGTACCGGAATCGTATGGGTGCGGTGTCCGACCGTCACGGTGACATTCCCTGTTCCCGTAGCGGGTCCAGCCACAAAAGTGCCATCCGGCTGGATTGAACCCAGCTCCGGCCGATCAAATCCATAAATCGGCGTGAACGGAAGCTTTTTGCCGTCCGGGCTTTTTACGGTCACGCGCTCGCTGCTGCCAGCCATGACGTTCAACCGCTCTACATTCACTTCGAACTTCACTTGTTCCGCCTGCGCATAGCGGGCATCCAGGACGCGCTCGGCGATGATTGCCGCTTCCGCGCGAGTGACGATGCCTAATGGACGAAACGAACCGTTTGCCCCCGTCATCCAGCGCTGATTGGTCACGGCCACGATCGCATCGCGGGCATAGTCCGCCGCTTCCTCAATATCCTCATAGTCAGCGGAACCGGTTGCCGATGCCGGCTGGATTTGGCCTGCTTTCATCAGGCGCGTCAACAGGACAGCCAATTCCTGACGAGTCAAGGGATCGGCTGCACCGAGCTGATTGTCCGGTCTGCCTTTCAGCACCTCAAGCTCCGCCAACGTATACACGTAAGGGGCATACGGGCTGTCCAGCCCAACGTCTTCGTACTTCGCTTCCGCTGTACCGACTGGCTGCAGACCGATCACCTTGCTGAGCAGGACCGCTACATCCTGACGTGTTATCGGTTTTTGCGGATAAAATTGATCTTCTTCGACACCGCTGATCAGATGAAGCGATGCCAGCCGGGTGATCGCGTCTTTGGCAAAGCTGTTCTCCACATCCTTGAAGACGATTGGCTCTTCACCCGATGCTGCCGCTGTCTCTGCCGTTTCATTCTGCGCCTCCTGCGTCCCGGCAGGTGCAGGTGCTGTCGTCTCTTGCGCCGAGATTGGCGCTGCTGCGGTCAGCAGCATCAGTGCGGCCAAGCAAGCAGCCACGATCCGGCTGCGGGTTGCACGATACAAGTTGCTCACTTTCCTTTCTCCTCCCCTTCCCCCTTCTCTCGCTTATTCGGTTGGGGCAACCACTGAAGGACGAGGGGGTTTTGGTCCAAAAAACTGATAGTAATCCACTTTGATATTGCCGTTGTACAGCTTTCTTTTTTTACTTGCCTGGCGTCCAAAATGCTCCTCGAACTGCTCGTCCGAGGTGATGACGTAAAAAGACCATGTATCCATCGCCGCAAAGGTTTTGCCCATCTCGCCGTACAGTCTGCTAACCTGCTTCCATTCTCCAAGACGCTCCCCATAGGGCGGATTGCAGATCAAATAGCCGTATTTGCGCTTGGTGCGGATGTCGCGGACATCCATGCGCTGGAAGTGGATCTGATCATCCACCCCTGCCTCTTCCGCATTGCGGCGAGCGATCTTCAAAATCTCATCATCCACGTCCGTTCCGATGATCTCCAGCTTCTGGTCATACCGCGCCAGGTCATGGGTTTCTGCGCGCGCTTCCCGCCAAACCGTTTTGGGAATCGCCGGCCAGCTCTCACAGACGAATTCGCGGTTCATCCCCGGTGCGATATTTTGACCGATGAGGGCCGCTTCGATCGGCAAGGTTCCCGAGCCGCAGAACGGGTCCATAAATACCCGATCCGGTTTCCAGCGAGACAAGATGATCATCGCCGCAGCCATCGTCTCCTTCAACGGTGCCGTACCGATCAAGCCGCGATACCCGCGTTTGTGCAGGCCGGGCCCGGAGGTATCGATGGTCAGCGTCGCAATATCCTTATGCAGAGCGACCTCGATCTTGTACAACGGTCCCTTCTCTTCAAACCAGTCCGTCTTGTACGTCTTTTTCAGGCTTTCGACCACTGCCTTTTTTACAATCGCCTGACAGTCCGGCACGCTGTACAGCGTCGACTTCACAGACTTGCCCTCGACCGGAAATGTCGCATCCTCGGTAATCCAATCCGACCAAGGCAGCGCTTTGGTCTTCTCGAACAGCTCGTCAAAAGTGGTCGCTTTGAACTCCCCTATCTTTAGACGCACTCGATCCGCAGTTCGTAACCACAAATTGGCGCGTGCGATGGCAGAAATATCTGCGGTGAAGTTTACTCTTCCGTTTTCTACCTGAACCTGATTGTATCCGAGCGCTTTTACCTCTTCAGCGACTACGGATTCTAAGCCAAACGTCGCCGTAGCGATCAATTCTACTTTTTGCATGCCATGTCTCCTGTCCGTACGAATTCCTATGGGTCATACCCTTATACTATATTACCCGATTTGCCTATGGGGTTGGTAATCCTATCAAAAAAGACGCAAAAATGGCATGAGCTCTGCCGTCCGTGGGGAGCCTACAGACAAACATGCGCAGGAGGAAAACGTATGCCGGAACTGCCTGAAATGGAGACGTACCGCAAACTGCTGGAGGAGAGAGTCGGGGGGATGGTCATCACTGAAGCACGGGTAGAGCGCGAAAAAACGATCAACATCCCGCCGGAAATGTTCATCCAAACGGTTGCGGGGAATCGCCTGAAGCATGTCGGCAGACGGGGAAAGCATCTGCTGTTCGAGCTGGAGTCCGGTCATGCACTCTTGCTTCATCTCATGCTTGGCGGTTTTTTGTACTGGGGAAGCCAGACCGACAAGCTGGAGCGCAGCGCGCAGGTGACGCTCAGCCTCGGACCGAATATCCTCTATTTCCACGGCTTGCGGCTGGGCTACCTGCATCTTTTGACGCGTGACCAGGCAGCCGAGCGTTTGGCTGACCTCGGGCCCGAGCCGCTGTCGCCGGTCTTTACCCTGGCACAGTTTGCTCAACTACTTAGCAAAAAGAAAAGCCTGCTCAAAACGGCCCTTGTCGATCAGCATTGGCTGGCCGGGATCGGCAATTGCTATGCTGACGAAATCTGTTTTCATGCAGGGATTTTGCCCACCAGACAGATTCCCTCACTGACCCCGGAGGAGACTACTCGGCTGTATCATGCCATCCAGGCGATTTTGCGGGAGGCGATGCAAGCAGGGGGCTACATGGAGGTCCCGTTCTATCACGGCGACCGGCTTACTGGCGGGTATAACGAGCGCTGTCGTGTGTACGACAGAGAAGGAGAGCCTTGCCCGCGATGTGGACACAGAATCGCGAAAAGCATGCTCTCCTCCCGAAAAGTATTTGCCTGTACGAATTGCCAGACCTAGCCAGCCGTACTACATGTGAGCTTCTTTTGTGTTCAGCTTTTTCACCATATAGACTTGCTCCGTCTCAGAGGGACCGAAGCCTGCGCTCTCCAGCACAGACAACAAGAGCTTATCCGAGGCGGGCAGGTTGAACGTGGTGCGCTTGCAATCTTTCTCGGGCTGATACAAATGCTGCAGCGCTACGCGCAAGATGTTTTCCGCATCCGGACGGTCCGGCATGGCGGCGCATTGTCGCAGGGTAACGGCTGCCAGCTTGCCCTCTTCGTTCAACACCCGTTTGTACATGGCGTAGCCGACCGTCTCTCCTCGCTGGTCGTCGATGAGAATCACTTCCGCATCGCGCAGGCTGAGCCATTGATTCTGCCAGGGGACGTCAGCCTTGTAGAATGGAAGACGCGCCGCCTCTTGGGAAATGCCCGTTCGGACGCGGTATTGATCTGCATGCTGCGCCCCAAAGGCATCTGCGGGCAGGGCGCCCGATTGCTGCCAAAAGAGCAGACGATCCACCACTTCGTACCCAAGCTGCTCGTACAAGCGTATCGCCTTCTCATTTTTACTGATCGCTTCCAGAGTGGCCACCTCCGCGCCTGCTTCCTCGTAGAGCTGCAGAGTGGCTTCCATCAGTTGGCGTCCGACTCCCTGGCGTCGATACTCCGTTGCGACTCCTGTGCCGCCGTTCCAAGCTGCCTTTTTCCCTGCGATGCTGCGCAGGCCGCTCGCGACCAGGCCAATCGGCTCGTCACCGTCAAAGGCGACGACAGAGAGGGAAATGTGATAGCCTTCCGCTCCGAGCCGTTGGATGATGCTTTCCTCCGTCATTTCGACCGGAATAAAGTATCCCTCGAAGCCCCTGTTCCATGCTTTGGTGATTTGTGCGATCGTACAATCACTCATCCGTTTGATGGTAATCAAGGTACCACCTTCCCATCTATTTGATAAAAGTATTTTAATCGATAAAATCTAAAAATTCAATCATTGGACCATGTGCTTGTCGCGCTGTCCCGCAAACCATTTGCATGATAAGATGAGAAAAATTCGTTCTTACAGCGATCAAAGTGAAGGATGGCTTCGGTATGAAATCAAGACGTATTCTACTATTCGCAGGCGGTAATCTGGGGGATTGGGCGCTCCGGCTCATCCAGGAGCACGATGTGCTGGTCGGTGTGGACCGGGGAGCGTGGTTCCTTATCGATAACGGACACTCCCCCCATCTGTCCATTGGAGATTTTGACTCCGTCACGGAAGAAGAAAAAAAACAGATTGCAAGCAAAAGTCTGCAGGTGACGGACTGCGACCCTGTCTTCAAGGATCTGACGGATACCGAAATGGCCTTGCAGTGGGCGATCCGGCAGCAGCCAGCGGAAATCTTGCTGATCGGCGTGCTTGGGACGCGATTTGACCACACACTCGCCAATGTCCACCTGCTGGAAAAAGGGCTGCAAGCTCATATTCCCTGCCGCATCATCGACGCACACAACGAAATTCGCCTGATCACGGATGGCGTCACGATCGAGTCCGGCCCGTATGATCACCTCTCGCTGCTTCCTTTCAGCCAGGAAGTGACGGGGATTACCCTGCAAGGCTTTCAATACCCGCTCGAGAAAGCCACCCTGCGCATCGGCGATACCCTGGGCATCAGCAATGTCCTGATTGAACCCACGGGTCATATCTCGCTGGCGACAGGGAAGCTTCTCGTGATTCGGAGCAAAGATTAACTTGTCGCCCTAGCTGTTGGGGTCTTCCGGAAGCTGCCAGTCGATCGGCGCCAAACCTTGTGCAAGTAGGAATTGATTGGCTCTCGAAAAAGGTCTGCTGCCCAAAAAGCCGCGATGCGCAGAAAACGGGCTGGGATGCGGTGAGGCAATAATATGGTGTCTGCTTCTGTCCAGCAGAGCCGCTTTCTCTTGGGCGTGTTTTCCCCAGAGGATAAAGACCAATGGCGTCTCACGTGCATTGAGCTGATGAATCACCTGATCCGTAAAGGTTTCCCAGCCCAGCCCTTTATGCGAATTGGGGCTGCTCTCCCGCACGGTCAGGACGGTGTTGAGCAGCAGCACGCCTTGTTTGGCCCAGTGAACGAGGTAACCGTGCTGAGGAATGCTGCAATTCAGATCAGTTTGCAGCTCCTTGTAGATGTTCTGCAGGGAAGGCGGCGGCTTGATCCCCGGCTTGACGGAAAAGCTCAGGCCATGCGCCTGCCCTGGCCCGTGATAGGGATCCTGTCCCAGAATAACCACCCTTGCCTGCTCGTAACTCGTCAGGTGAAGGGCATTGAAAATATCGTACATATCCGGGTATACCGTGTAGCGCTGATACTCTTCTTTCAATGTTTGCCGCAGCTTGAGATAGTACGGCTTGTCGAACTCTTCGGCCAATATGTGGGCCCAGTCATTTTTTAAAATCGACATCGTTTGCTCTCCTAGTCTCGTATTCTCCCTATTCTCCATCATACTCATAGTCCGCGCAGGAAAAAAGTATCTTTGCGCCCCGCGTTTTCTAGGACTTTTCCCACAGCGATTGGCGATTTCCTATTTTTTCTAGTCATTGCGCGTTCGCGATCCATCTACATCGGCAAGCTCCCGACTAGCAAGATGTACTCCAAGATGGAAGCAATCGAGCTGGTGAAGGCCAAGTTCGCGGGGAATCTCTCTCCCTCTCACGTCGTTGAGTATTCTCATGACGATGAGAAAGGGCACTACGTCATCCATGTCTATCAAACCTATGTGAACAACTTCCAGTCCGGCGACAGCTACACCAGCACCTACGGCTGGTTCGTAGTGAATCCGAATACGGGAGATATTCGATCCTTGTTGCAGTAAACGCAGAAAACAGCAATCCTTTTTTAAAAGGGTTGCTGTTTTTTTGTTAACCCAGGTCCTGGTTGTTCAGAATGATCTATGGACGATACCAGCAATTCTTTAAACCGGGCAGCAGCCAGCGATAAAGATATGTCTCTTCTTGTTGCGACCCCAATATGCCGGGACGGTATCGGGGCGATCAGCTTCAACTCAAATAGGCGCTCCTCCTCCAGCTCCTGTTGAATAAAGGAGCGATTTACAAATGCGGCGCCATAACCACGCTGGGCAAACTCTATGAGCATGTCTGAGCTGTTCAGTTCAATATCAACCTCAGCCTTGACTCCCTGAGCTTCGAACCATTGCTCGACGAATTGCCTGGTATTGCTCCCCGAAGAGAGGAGAAGCAACGGAATTTGCGTTAACGCTTGGGTGGAGATCGGGTTCTCTGACAGCTCTCGATATGCAGGACCGACTACAAAGCAGTCATGATTGGTGATGACATGGGTGACATCGAGTTCCTGATCGGATAGCGGAAGATGAACGAGGCCAATATCAATTTTGCCTTCCTTCAGACGTTTTGCGATTTCATACGTTCTGCCTTGCACAAGACGGATGCGCACCCCCGGATACGCGCTATGGAAACGGTCCAATGGATGGAGCAGGAGATGTTTGATCACAGGTCCGCTCGCTCCAATCCGCAGCTCCCCGGAAGCCAATTGCACAAATGACTGAATTCTCTTTTCTCCAGCTTCCAGAAGCGAAAAGGCTTGCTTGACATATTCCAATAACGCCGATCCTTCTGAAGTCAGACTAACTCCCTTTGAATGACGGTGAAATAATTTGACACCCATCATCTCCTCCAATTGCTTGATTGCGTAGCTGACGGAAGGTTGGGTGATATGAAGCTCTTGTGCCGCTTTGGTCAAATTGCCCAGCTCGGCTGTACGCAAAAAAATTCGATACCATTCCATATGGATGTTCATTTTGATATAGACCCTCTCTATGACACGCTTCGGTATTTGTGATTTCATTTATTATAGCTTACTTCTTATAATCAAACATAACAATTGACTACGCAGAAATGGGAGAGTTTGCAAATGGCGGGAAATTCATTCGGAGAAGTATTTAGAATCACCACGTTCGGAGAATCGCACGGAGAGGCTGTAGGCGTCATCGTAGACGGAGTGACACCCGGAATCGAGATCGACCGGGAATACATTCAAAAGCAAATGGATCGAAGAAAGCCAGGTCAATCATCCATTACGACAAGCAGAAAAGAGTACGACATCGTAAATATCCTATCCGGCACATTTGAAGGCAAAACAACCGGGACCCCTGTCTTTATGATTTTGTATAACACGGATATGCGGCCGGAAGCCTATGACGATATTAAACATTCCTTTAGACCCGGCCACGCCGATTTCACCTATTTGCAAAAGTATGGAATCAGGGATTACAGAGGAAGTGGAAGGGCGTCAGGAAGAGAGACCGCCGGAAGGGTTGCTGCCGGGGCGCTGGCACGCAAACTGCTTGAGAATAGAGGGGTAAGCGTTTTAGCGTACACGACAGAAGTGGGCGGAATCAAAAGCAATCAGTTTGTGGAAAGTGCGATTGAGGAAAATCCGGTAAGGACTTGTGATCCCGATGCAGCGCCCGCCATGGTAGAAAAGATTGAAGAGCTTGCAAGGCTTGGAGATAGCTGTGGGGGAATCGTAGAATGCAGGGTTAGAGGGGCCATTCCCGGTCTCGGGGAGCCTGTTTTTGATAAATTGGACGCAGATCTGGCAAAAGCCATGCTGTCGATTGGGGCCGTAAAGGGGATTGAGTTCGGGACTGGTTTCGATGGTACAAGGATTTTAGGAAGCGAGCATAATGACGGGATGGATAAAAAGGGTTTCCTGAGCAACCATTCAGGAGGGATCATTGGCGGAATCAGCACCGGACAAGAGATCGTGTTCCGAATTGCCGTCAAGCCTACCTCGTCCATATCGGTTGCCCAAAAAACCATCGATATTCATGGAAACGAGAAAGAAATCGTCACCACAGGCCGGCACGACCCTTGTATTTGTCCACGAATCGTTCCTGTAGTCGAAGCGATGACTTGTCTGGTTCTGGAGGATCACTTCAAACGCCATTTGGCCATGCACGGATAATCTAGCAATTCCTCCATACTGAAAAGCAAAAAAAGCCCCCTCGAAAGGGGCTTTTTCTACACCAACAACCCGCCGCCGCTCTTGCTGTACTTCAAAATGCCTTCCGCCGCCCGATACGACAGCGCTCCCATCGTTCCGGTAGGGTTGTAGCCGCTATTATGTGGAAAAGCAGATGCTCCTACCACGAAGACATTCTCGGCATCCCACATTTGCAGATAATTATTGACCGCCGAAGTATCAGGCGAGGAGCCCATAATGACGCCTCCAGTGTTGTGCGTAGACTGGTACGGCGTGATATCGTAAGGTCCGAGCTTCCTGTTCACCTCGATCTTGTCCGCTGCACCCATCTCCTTGATGATCTCCCCGCAGCGATCTGCACAATAAGCCGCCAACTGCCTGTCCTGTTCCTCGAAATCGAAGGTAATCCGCATCAGCGGGTCCCCGAACACGTCCTTGTATGTAGGGTCGAGATCGAGGAAATGATGTCGAAACGGCATGCAGGCCCCTTGAGCCCCTACGGACAACGTGCGGGTGTAGTACTTGATCGACGCCGCCTTGAATTCTTTCCCCCAACCTGGCACCCCGGCCGGAACCTTGTTGTTGCCGATCGGCCGCTGACCCGTCTGCGAGATGGAGATATTGGCTCCGTGAATAAAATTCAAATCGGAGTGGTCAAAATTGTCGCCGTTGTAGTCGTCGATCGTCATCCCCAACGCCCCTGCTCCGGCAAACACATTGAACTCCCTGTCTTCATAAAAGCCGATTGCTCCGCCCCGGATGACCTGATAGGCGTAATTTTTCCCGATGACCCCTTTACCGGTATTCGGGTCGTAAGGACGCCCCAAATTGGACATCAGCAAAAGCCGGGTATTATTAAACACATAGCTGGTCAGCACAACGATATCGGCAGGCTGCTCAATATCCTCGCCGGTGGTCACATCGGTGTACATGACTCCTGTCGCCTTCTTCCCATCATGCAAAATGCGGCGCACATGCGAATGGGTGCGGATCTCGAACTTGCCTGTCTTTTTCGCGACGGGAATGACCGTTACGACGGGATCAGCCTTGGCCCCGTACTCGCATCCAAAACGCTCGCAAAATCCGCAGTACTGACAAGCAGCGCGCGAAACGCCATCCGGGTTGGTATACGCCTCGGAGAGATTGGCGGATGGCATCATGTACGGATGCAGATTCATTTTCTTCGTCGCTTCAGCAAACATTTTCAGCGCTGGCGGCATTTTCATCGGCGGAGTGGGATACGGCTTCGACCGCTTTCCGCCCAGGGGATTCTCCTCCCCGGATATCCCGGCCATCTGCTCAAACCTGTCAAAATACGGCTCCAGCTCATCGTAGGTAATGCCCCAATCCTGAATCGTCATGCCATCCGGGATCTTTTTCTCGCCGTACCTCTCAATCGTTTTGCTGCGAATCTCGAAATCATACGGCAGGAAGCGAAACGTCTGACCGTTCCAGTGTACTCCCGAGCCTCCCAGACCTGTACCCAGCAAAAAAGACCCGTACGAGCGCATCGGCAGGGCACGGACACTAGGCTTGCTGCGGAACGTAATGGTTTCCTTGGATAAATCCTGCATCAATTCATAACGCAAAGCGTAGCGCAGCTCATCATGGACCATGAAGTAATCTTCGGTTTTCCGCTCTTTGCCGCGCTCCAGCCCTACGACTGTCAATCCTTGCTTGGTCAACTCCGAGGCGATGATCCCTCCGCCCCAGCCCACTCCTACGACCACCGCGTCTACCTTGGGCAATTTTTTTGCCATACATGCTCCCCCTTATCCATGTTGATGATCACGCAGGCTTAAGGGTTCCATTTTGGCCAGACCCTCCTGCTCAATGATTTGGGTATACGCCATCTGGTTACCCGGAAAACTTTTCATTCTCCAGCCATCCATATTCTTGTTGCCTCCGTAGAGCGGATCTGAATACACGCCTTCCAGTGTAGTAGCGCGCAACATCGCAAAAAATGCACTGGCCGAGATCGTGGTGAGCTTTACCTCGTCCGTTTCAAAAGCCTTGAGCACCGTATCCTGCTGCTCCGGCGTAAGCTCGTAAAACTTCTTGCCTTCCAAGCTGTTGCTGTAGTTATTCATTTCTTGAATGCCAATATCGAAAATCTCTCGCCGCTTCAATCGCCCCTGATATCCCTGGGTGGCTTCTCCTGGATAGAATGGGCCCTGCATGTAATCGCGGGCATTGAAGCCCCAATCACCAGCCAATTGGTGATCGATGAAATAGGCGGCACCTAATGCTTTGGCACCAGGTCCAAGCTCATCCTCTGGAAAGATACGTTCGCAAGCTGCCTCGATGACCCTGAATTGCTCTCCAGTGAAGTACATGAGTGCCTGGTTGAAATCGGCGGCCGGAGCAGGAGTTGCACCGGGCTGTTGTGGTGCCTGTTGGGTTCGCAGCAGGCTACCTGCTACTCCCCCTACCACCAGACCTCCCAGAACCAATCCAGAGTTCTTCAGGAAATTTCTGCGTGATACAGGCTGATCTTGTTTTTCATGCTGTTCCAACACTACCACCTCCAGTTGTCTCTATCTTCTTTCTGTGCATATTTTCCTCAGGATAAACAGATACTGAGAAAAAATTTCCAACGACCTTGAAACAGCAGCATAGATTCTGTCTTAGGCGTTGGGATGACATCAGGTGAAAGCACTGGAGGGATTTTCATGAAGCACTTGTCCAAAAGCATGGCAATCGGCAGTATCGGATTACTTCTGCTGATGACTGCGTGCAACAACAACAATCAAGCGACACCGCAACAGCAGACTCATACGCAATCCATGAATCATCCTGGGCATTTGGGACAAAACGGGGAGACCGTGATTCCGAGCGTGGACCGCGACAAAAAGCTGACGACCAACAATTACGGGACCACGTTTAGCGGTATGGGAACCTCGGTGTACAGCAATATCGGCAGCTCCAATCTGCATGGCGGGGGGCCTTCCACCAATCTGGACTCTCGGCTGAACGCGGCAGGCATCCATGGCGTGCAGACCTTGATCGTCAATGATGTGATCCTTGTCGCACCTACAACGGCCAATACGACGTCCGTCAATCACATGGACGCCACGCAGTCCCACCTTCTTTCCAATTACGCTGGAAGCTCTTCACGCGGCGGTGACTACAACGGCGATTATGAAAACAATACGGCAGGCACGATGGGGACAACCAACCCGCATCATAACCTTACGCAAGCCCGCAAACAGATCGAAAGAATGTACGGCTCTGACGTACAGGTCTTGACTGTTACTTCCAGCAATGGTCTCAAGGCCTTTGAACACGTCAAAAAACAAATGCGGGAAAACAAGCGGGATGACCACACCATCAGTCAGATCAGCAATCTTCTGCGAGAAGCAAATCGCCAGCCTTAATAAAAAACAGGGATAGGCCATAAGCGCCTGTCCCTGTTACTTTTGTATAAAGGTCACGATTTGCTCCGCCGTTCTCAAAGAGATGCGTCACCATTTGCACGAAACGAGCGGCCGGAATGATTCATAACGCTCTGAAGAAAAGACTGCAGTTCTTTAATAAATATCTTCGCCGCCTGCCCCATAAATTTATCCTTACGATATATGATACAGATGTCTTGACTAGGTGTGGGATTAAGTAGTTTTACAGCAACGATATTATCGTGATTTATATAATCCAATAGCATTCGAGGAAGAATAGAAGCTCCTATTCCTTGATCGACCAAGGAAAGAAGCGTTGATAAGGTTGAAGTTACAATCGGAGTATCAAGTGCAATTCCTTTTTCCTGACAGTACGCTTCAATGACCTTTGTAATTTGATGTCCAGAACCGAACATGACCATCTTTAGCTGCTGAAGCTGATCGAACGGAACCGCCTTTGCCTTCGCAAGAGGGTGATCCGGTCGGATGGCCAAAGCAAACTCCTCATGAAACAAGGGAATAATCGAAATGCGGTCATCAGGATTAACAGGCACCGTAGTAACACCGAGATCTCTCATGCCGTTAAGGACCTGTTCGTAGACATCCATGGTCTCCGTAACGCTTATCGAAAGCTTGGGATAGGTCTTATGAAAATCGATAAGTAAAGCGTCAAACAGCAAATCCCCGTCTCCCGGCAAAATGCCGATATCCAGCTTACCTCCTTCCATCCTTTTCAGATCCGATATTGCCCTTTTTGCATAGTCAACGTGTTCAAAAATAATTTGGCTTTGCTCGAGCAGGATTTTTCCTGCTTCTGTTAACATAATCCGCTTGCCGATACGATCGAATAGAGGGAGCCCAAGTTCGTTCTCCAAAAACTTGATCTGCTGACTCAGATTCGACTGTGTTGTACAGAGATTTTCGGCTGCCCTGGAAAAATGCATCTCCTTACAAATTGCAGTAAAGTATTCAAGCTGTCGAAGTTCCAACGCTCGATGCCCCTTTCGATTATCGATCTCCTTCAATCATTATGACATCTGCCTCTGATTCCAACAATTTCTATTTTAATCATTACTTAAACCGATCAATTGTATCGGAATCTCGTGATTGTTGCGTTGGGGCGCTTAAAGGTAAGCTTTCGGTATACAAAGACCAACCTAATGAGAAGGAGGATTCAAAAATGTCACAATCGATTATCCATACAGGGAAAGTGCTACGTCAGATCATGATCGGCCAGCTTCAGGACGTGTCGGAGTCTCAGATGGACATCCAGCCGGAGGGCTTCCATAATACGGTTCGCTGGAATATCGGTCATATGGTGTATTGGCTGGATAAATACTCCTCGCTGAGCTTCGGCTCCCCATCTGCCATACCGGCTCATTACGAGACGTTGTTCAATTCCGGAACGAAACCTTCGGATTGGACGGTAACGCCTCCGTCAAAAGATGAACTGATGGCGATGTTAAGTGAGCAGCTTTCCAGTCTTTCTGATCTGGCCCCCGAAATGCTCGAACAGAGGCTGCAAGCGCCGTTTGAAATGGGTCCGTTCCAATTCGTTACAGCCGGCGAATTATTTAATTTTGCATTGATTCATGAAGCGCTTCACCTTGGAGTTATATCAAGCCAGCTTAAGCTCATCAAATGAAGACTCTGCCTCAAGGACATACAGCGAGATCATTCACACACTAAAATTAGGAGGATTGTTGTGATAACAAACCATGAAGCGTTTGATGCTTTTAAGCGTGCTTTAGAAACAGGGCATACAGTCGATTTCCTTAATAAAGTTACGGATGATTTTCACTTCTTCGTTCCGCTCCCGCTGGAAGGGTGGAATCAGAAGCAGCAAGGCAGAGAGCGGTTCGAGGAATTAATCAGGTTTGAGCGTTCCGTATTTCAGATGCGCCTCACCCCGCTGATCGAGTTGGAGAATGAGAGCTACGGGATGGTAGTATTCAGCGCCGAAGGATTGTTGAACGGCAGACCCTTCCGCAACGAGCTTACAGTCGTCTTCGAGTTCGAGAAGGATCGAATTCGCTCCTTCCGAGAATATGTTGGAATGCCGTTAAAAAACTACGAGAACCCATAAAGAGCTTCCATCGACAGTAAAAAAAGCCTGTTTTCTCTGCTCTCGAGAAACGGCTTTTTTCTGATGCGCCACCCCACGATACGGTGCTCATCGATATGAAAAAAAGCGCCGCTGTGCAGAAGGCTTCCTGCATCAGCAGCGCAATTTTTATGGCCATTAAGCTTTCGGAAGTTCAAAAGAGCTTTTCAGCGACACAATCCGGTTGAAAACCAATTTTTCCTTCGTCGTATGCTTCGGATCTACGTTGAAGTATCCGTGACGGAAAAACTGGAACTTGTCCTGCGGCTGCGCATCCTTCATGTTGGGCTCGACAAATCCATGCAGGACTTCCAATGAATTCGGATTGATGTTGTCCAGGAACGTCCCCTCTTGATCTTCTTCCTCGTCGAGAATCAATGGCTCGTACAGACGGAATTCTGCCGGGACAGCTTGCGTGGCTTCTACCCAGTGGATGGTCCCCTTTACCTTGCGACCAGTAAACCCGCTTCCGCTCTTGGTCTCTGGGTCATAGGTGCAGTGAATCTCCACGACGTTGCCAGCTTCGTCCTTGATCACTTCCTGGCAGGTAATGAAGTAAGCATGCTTCAGACGAACCTCATTGCCCGGGAAGAGACGGAAGTATTTTTTCGGCGGATCTTCCATGAAATCGTCCTGTTCGATATAGATTTCGCGGGAAAACGGAATTTGGCGCATGCCCATTTCTTCGTTTTCCGGATTGATCTCGGCATCGAGCATTTCGACTTGACCTTCCGGATAGTTGGTGATGACTACTTTCAACGGATTCAAGACAGCCATGGTTCGCGGAGCTTTCAGCTTGAGATCCTCGCGAATGAAGTGCTCCAGCATTTTCGAATCCACGACGCTGTTGCTGCGGGCTACCCCGACTTCGCGGGCAAATGTGCGAATGGCTTCCGGTGTATATCCGCGTCTGCGCAGTCCAGCGATGGTAGGCATGCGCGGATCATCCCAGCCATCCACCACTTTTTCTTCGACCAAAAGCTTCAGCTTCCGCTTGCTCATCACGGTGTTGTTCAGGTTCAATCTGGCGAATTCATACTGTCTGGGCTGACTCTCCATCTCGCATTCCCGGATGACCCAGTCATAGAGCGGACGATGATCCTCAAATTCGAGAGAACAGAGGGAGTGTGTGACGCCTTCGATCGCGTCTTCCAGCGGGTGGGCATAATCGTACATCGGATAGATGCACCATTTGTCACCGGTATTGTGGTGGTGCGTATGGGAAATCCGGTAGAGAACTGGATCACGCATGTTGAAGTTGGGGGAAGTCATGTCGATCTTGGCGCGAAGCACCTTTTCCCCGTCCTTGAACTCGCCTTTGCGCATCCGCTCGAACAGATCCAGATTCTCTTCCACAGAACGGTTGCGATACGGGCTGTCCACGCCCGGCTCCATTGGCGTGCCGCGCAGCTTGCGCATCTCTTCTGCGGACAGATCATCTACATAAGCTTTTCCTTTCTTGATCAGGAGAACCGCTCGATTGTACATCTCCTCGAAGTAGTTGGAAGCAAAAAACAGCCCGTCCCATTCAAAACCGAGCCACTTCACATCTTCTTTGATCGCCTCTACGAATTCGATATCTTCCTTCGCCGGATTGGTATCGTCAAAACGCAGATTGGTTTTCCCCGAGAACTCGTCCGCCAATTCAAAGTTCACACAGATCGCTTTGGCATGCCCAATATGAAGGTATCCATTCGGCTCTGGCGGGAACCGGGTAATAATTTCCTTGACCTTCCCATTTTTCAGGTCGTCGATCACAATATTTCGGATAAAAGAGGATGCTGCTGCCTTGTTTTCCAAATGAACTCAACCTTTCCCTTCACCTTTACACTCCATAATACTGATTCTGTCCCATAAGTTCAACAGAATCGGACCCTGATCGGGCCCGACTCCTTTATGATTTTCCTACTTTTGCCACTCTTTCTCGCAATAGAGATGGCGAATAGAGTCCAACTCTGCCCGCTGCTCGACAATGGCCCGGATTTTTCCCCGATGCTCGGGACGAATCAGATGCTTCAGCGGCTGCTCGACTCGATCAAAGTGCCGAAATGCCTCCTTCGCGCTGTCGTCCCACTGCTGATGATAATGAAGCAAATCATCCGGCATGACCCATGACCGGGTCGTTCCCTCCTCCGGCATGCACGCAAACGGCTCATCCAGATTCAGTGTCCCATAATCATCAGTCAATTCTTCGCCCGGATGGATGTCACGTGCCGCCAGCTCCAGATCGTACATCGTCCCCACACAGGTTGCATGAAAACTGTGATTCACATATCTGGCTTTGTCCCAGCAGAGAATGTATTGCCCATGCTGATTTTTAAAGGAGTACTTGAGAACATCCTGCTTGCGCAATGGGTCCAGTCTTTCCACGAAGGAAGGATCCAATACCTGGTCCAGATCATCAAGCGCCCACACAACGGTTCCTTTGGGAATGAACCTGGTCGCAAACACACCGTAGCCGATCACATCATTGATGTACCGCAGCTCTGTATCGGGATGCATCATGATCTTTTGTCACTCCCTGGCACTTTGCCCTGTGCTTTTTATCATGATAAGCAGAATGCCATCAAGTGGTGTGTAAAAAGTTGAGTATGTCGGGGTAAATACTATGATTTAATAGCGGATGATTGTCAAAATGCTGTCATGGTGTGATATTGTTTGGCTGAAAATTCCAAAATATACTAAAGACAGGACTTCAGCCCTGCAAGAATGGGAGGTAAACCAATGACAGCTGTATCAGGCTTTGAAACTTCTTATTTCACATTGGAATTCATCTCGGATGGCATCTATGCGGCGATCGCAAAGGGCGGCACAGGCTCGATGGCCAACGCAGGCATCGTTGATCTGGGCGAACAAATCCTCCTCTTCGACACCATGTACACCCCCCAAGCCGCTCAATCGTTGCATGAAGCAGCACTTCCTCTCTTTCGACGACCGATCTCCCTGGTCATCAATTCCCACTTTCATCTGGACCATGTCGGTGGAAACCAGGTTTTCGCCGATCTTCCCATCCTCTCGACGGTAACGACTCGCAACCTGATGCTTGAGCGCACGCACCAGTTCCTTTCCTTTGCCAAGGCAAATCCGGGCTACCCAGCCATTTTGCAAAAGGCCATCGAAGAGGAGAGCGATCAAAGCAAGCGAGAAGAGCTCCGCCTTCAATTGGGTGACATCCTCGCCATGGATGCTGCGCTTGCCGAGTTAGTGCCTGTGCCAGCCTCCATGACGTTTGGCGGCGTATTCACGTTCCACGGCAGCAAACGAACGGCAGCCTTGATCCCGATGGGGAATGGCCATAGCGCATGCGATACTGTTCTCTATCTCCCCGACGATCAGGTTTTGTTTGCAGCAGATCTACTTTTTACCAAAAATCACCCCAGCATCAAGGACGGGAACGTTCCGGAGTGGCTTCGCATCCTCGGCAAAATGGATTCTTACCCTGCACAAGTGATCATCCCCGGTCATGGTCCCGTCTCGGATCAGCAGGCTATTCTCGATTTGCGCGATTACTTCACCCATCTTTTACTTACAGCAAAGCAAGCAGAAACAGCGGAAAGGGAAGCGGCCGACAGCCTTGAGTCACTCCCGATGCCGAAGCAGTTCGAAACCTGGTCGCTGCCCGATCAGTACACCGCCAACCTGCAGCATCTGGTTCGTCTGCAGCAACCATCCTGACCGAACCCCAATAAAAGAGCCGTCGGACCAAAACTCGGTTCGACGGCTTTCCCTTGTATTTCCTAGACAAACTCCAGCATGCGATCAGGATGGTTCGTACAAATCTGCACATCGGGATGCCACGACATGACCGTGCGAATATGGCTCGGTTCGTCAAGGGTCCAGGCGATCACCTTGTAGCCTTTTTCCAAGGCTTCGCAAGCCAGCTCCCGCGTCAGGTACGGATAACCCATCGAGAGAATATTGGCACCTGCTGCTTCCAACTGCTCCAGCATGAGTACGGGACGTCCCAGCACAATCAATCCCGTCTCCACAGTCGCGTCCAGCTCACGTACCTGGCGAATCAAGTCATGGTCAAACGACGTGATGCACACCTCTTGCTTCATCTCATGCCGCTCCAAAAGCTCCAGTACTTTCTCGGCAATGCCCGGGTACATGTCACTGGTCGCTTTCAGCTCGATATTCAGCGTGCAGCGTCCCTTGACAGCTTGCAGGACCTCCTCCAACGTCGGAATTCGCTCGCCGGCGAATCTCTCGTTGAACCAACTGCCTGCATCCAGCTCGCGCAGTTCTTCCAGCGTATGATCCATGACGAGACCTCGCCCCGTCGTCGTCCGCTCCAGCGTAAAGTCGTGGATCAGGACGGGAACGCCATCACGGGAGAGCTGGACATCGATTTCAATCCCGCGAATGGCGGGCTCCGCCAAGGCCAGGCGAATCGCCGTCATTGTATTTTCTGGCGCTTTTCCTGACCAGCCGCGATGTGCCATGCAAATATTCATCTCGATCGCTCCTTCGTGACCTGATTATTTTTTCAACAGCTTTTGTCCTTTTTCATCCGCTTTTTGCAGGGCTTCATCCACCGTAGCCTGACCCAGAACAGCACGTTGAATTTCCGTCATGATTACTTCCTGCAGCTCCTTGTAGCCGGGAACCATCGGGCGTGGAGAAGCGTACTCCAATTGTTTGACGGCCACCTGGAAGTTTGGTTCTTTTTCATACGCAGCTTTCATCTCGGCGGACTCGACAGCCTCCGTCGTCACAGGCATGTAGCCGGATTCCAGGGAGAAAGGAACGGTTTGCGCTGTGTCTGTCATCCAGTTGATAAATTCCCAAGCGGCTTTTTTCTCTTCATCCGAAGATTTCGCCAAAATGACCAGGTTGGCTCCGCCAGTCGGCGCTCCATAGCTCTTGTTCGCAGGCATGAACGCAGCCCCAACATCAAATTTCGCATTTTCCTTCAGTCCGCGCAAGTCACCTGTAGAGGTGAAAATCATGCCTACCTGTCCGTTCAGGAAGTCCTGCTTGGCCACATCCCACGCGTTGTACTTTTCACCAGGAGGCGCCTTCATGATGCCTTCCTTCAGCATGCTGGTCCAGAATTCGATTGGGGCTTTGCCCGCTTCACTGTTGATCGCCAAAGCCTTGTTGTCTTCTGTCAAAATGCTTCCGCCGCTTTGGAATACGAGAGCTTCGTAGAACCAGATATCGATCGCGGTGGAAAAGCCGTATGTCGCTGTTTTGTCGCCTTCCTTCTTGGTCAAAGTCTTGGCGTATTGGCGAAGCTCTTCCCACGTCTTCGGACCTTCCGGATCCAGGCCAGCAGCCTTCAACATATCTCTATTCAAATAAAGCAGAGGCGTAGAACGGTTGAAGGGAATGGCGTACAGCTTATCCTTCCAGTACGAGTTGCCAAGCAAGCCCGGAATGTACTTTTTCTCAGCCCCGTTGGTGTACGGCTCGAGCTCCTCCAGTACCTTCGCGTCGGCAAATGCGCCGATAGACCCTACTTCCACCATCGTCACGTCAGGCTGATTGCCTGCGGATACCGCTGCGAGCACTTTGGAGTGGTTCTCGTAATAGCTTCCCTGATAAGAAGCCTTCACGACGATGTCCTTTTGGGAATCGTTGAATTTCTTTACCATTTCCTGGATAATCTCGCCGTTGCGGCCACCGAGCGCATACCAGAAGTCAATTTCTACGGGCTTGCTGCTTGCCGGGGCACTTGCACTCGTCGATGCTGGCGCCGACGCATTTGCGGGGCTCTGATTAGTTCCGCCTGACTGCTGGCTGCCGCCGCCGCATCCTGCCAGAACGGCAGTCAATCCGAATGCACATGCTACTAGGGAGGCCTTTACCTTTTTCAACGTCAATCTCTCCTTTTTTTCACCATCTCTATGTTATCGCGAGCCAACGAAACGGCTCGCGGTCTTACTTGGACTGATAGACAAACGCATTGATGATATGGCGCTGCGCGAAGAAAAACACGATCAGGATCGGGAAGACGAGGATCATATTGCCCGCCATGATCACATTCCACTGCTTGCCTCCCTCTGCTGCTTTCAGCATCGATATCCCGATGGGGAGTGTGCGCACAGTGTCGCTGTTGGTCATGATCAAGGGCCAGAAGTAGTCATTCCAGTGATAGATGAAGCTGAACAGGCCAAAGGTAACCAGCACGGGTTTGGCTAGCGGCACCATGATCGTCCACATGATCTTCCACTCCGAAGCATTGTCCAGACGGGCCGCCTCGATGACCTCATCGGGTACCTGCATGAACGCCTGGCGCAGCAAAAAGATTCCGAATGCACTGGCACCGAAGGGAAGGATCAGCGCCCACAGCGTATCGACGAGACCCCAGTGGCTCATCTGTACATAGACTGGCAAAAAGATGACTTGCGAGGGAATCATCAAGGCGATCAGACTAAGGCCAAACAGCATGTTTCTTCCTTTAAACCGATAGCGGGCAAAGGAGTAGGCTGCCGGCACACCGATCAGAAACTGCAGGACGAGTGTCCCCAGGGCCACGATCAGGCTGTTCCAGACATAAGTAAGGAATGGACCCGAGCTCCAGGCAATCCGGAAGTTTTCAAACTGCCAGCTGTTCGGCCACCAGCTGGGGGGAAACTGATAGACTTCCGGCATGGTTTTAAAAGCTGTGATGAACATCCACAAGAACGGAAAGACGAATACCAGCCCGACTCCGATCAGCAGGATCCATTCGATGGTTTTCCATGCCCTTCTTCCGACTGTTCCCATCCATTTCTCTCTCCTTTCCTTCGTTTATTGATAATGAACCCGTTTTCCCATGAGCCGGAAATGAAGAAGCGTCAAGATGCCGACTACGACCAGCAGGATGACAGACGCTGCGGAAGCGGCGCCGCCGTTGTAGAAATCCATGCCCTGTTCGTAGATGTAAAAGACCAGCATGTTGGTGCTGTTGACCGGACCTCCCTGGGTCATCACGTAAATCGTGTCGAATACCTGAAAGGAAGAGACCGTATTGATCACCAGCAGGAAAAACAGCGTCGGGGAAAGCATCGGAATCGTGAGCCGCGTCAAGGTTCTCCACCAGGGAGAATGGTCCAGCTCCGCTGCCTCGTAGATGTCTTTTGGAATGCTCTGCAAGCCCGCGATGAACACGATCGTGTTGTAGCCCACACCTTTCCAGATGCTGACCAGGACCAGGGACATCAAGGAGCTTTTGGGATCAGCCAGCCACGTATAGCCCGGCAGTCCCACCATTTCCAGCAAGGCATTGAGCAGTCCGTATTGAGGGTCCATCAGCCACATCCACAGCATCGCGATCGAGACGAGCGAGATGATATGCGGACTGAAGACGGCAGCCTGGATGATGCCGTATACCCTCGCACTCCGATTCAGCCAGAGCGCCAGGAAAAAGGAGATCAGAATACCCAGAAACACAGTAGAAACGGTATAGACGAAGGAGTTGCCCAATACTTGATGAAAATCAGATTCCGCCAGCAGCTCTGTAAAATTGTCGAGTCCTACCCAATCCATCTCCTCCAGATTCAACAAGCTCCAGTCAAAAAAGGAGAGATAAATCACATATCCGATGGGAAAAAGAAAAAACAGGAAGAAAAATGTCAAGGCAGGCGCAATGTACAGATAGGGACGCATGCGTTCGAGCCACACCTGGAGATGGCCTCGTCTCGCTTGCTTCTGCAGCAGCATCCCGTCCGAAGCAGCCATCGCTTTTTGCATCAAACCATCCCTCCCGCAAGTGATGAAAAAGCATATCCTTCCTTGCGCAGCAGACGCTTGCCGGTATCACGGTCGAATACGTAGAGATGGGCCACGGGAACACCGACTCGTAAATCGGCGGGGATGTCTACGGCTTGGTCGGTGTCTACCTTTACCACGACACGCCCTTTTTCTGTATCCACATAGTAGAGGGAGTCTGCCCCGAGTATCTCCCGGGAGATGATCTTGCCGCGCAAGGTAATCATGTTTTCCAACGGAACATCTGCGCCTGTACCCGGCAGCAGCATCGCTTTCTCCGGACGGAAGCCCCACAGGGTCTGAATATCTCCTTCCGCAGGGATGATGTTCATCGCAGGAGAGCCGATGAACTGGGCGACGAAGAGGTTTTCCGGCTCCTGGTACAAATCCATCGGCGCGGCCACCTGCATGATGTTTCCTTCGCTCATCACCACGATCTGATCACCCATTGTCATCGCTTCAACCTGGTCATGGGTGACGTAGATAAACGTACTCCCCAACTGCTTGTGCAGACTGGTCAACTCCACCCGCATCTGGTTGCGCAGCTTGGCATCCAGGTTGGAGAGAGGTTCGTCCATCAGGAACACCTTGGGCTTTTTCACCATCGCTCTTGCCAATGCCACCCGTTGCCGCTGGCCGCCCGAGAGCTGTGCGGGCTTGCGTGCCAGATACGGAGTCAATCCGACGACTTCGGCGATTTCCTCTACCAGCACCTTGCACTCTTTTTTGGAGACACCCCGGTTGCGCAATCCGTAAGCAATATTGTCATAGACATTCATCGTGGGATACAGGGCGTAGTTTTGGAATACCATCGCCACATCACGCTTTCCGGGCGGCACATCATTGACGATCTGGTCGCCAATCTGGATTTCCCCGTCGGTCGCTTGCTCCAGACCGGCGATCATGCGCAGGGTAGTCGATTTGCCGCAGCCCGACGGCCCTACCAGAACCGTAAAGGAACCGTCAGGAACCACCAGATCGATGCCTTTTACCACCGTTTGATTTTGGAACGTTTTGGTGATTCCGTTTAATACCACTCGCGCCATCGCTTATCTCCCTCCTTTTATTTGTGCTGCCAGCACTTCGGCAACAAAGGCTTGAAAATCAGGATAACGATACGTGGGCTTCACATACGGCCACTCTTCCCGGCCGTACCATTCCAGCACCACAGATGGGACGCCTGCTTCCCATGCCGCTACGACATCATAACGGCTGTCGCCAATCATCAGGGCCTCTTCCGGCTGTTTTCCCATGATGCTCAACGCTCGCAATACTGGTTCGGCAGAAGGCTTTCCTCGCGAGACATCATCGACTGCAACCACTGCATCAAAGAAAGAATCAATACCCGCCAGCTCCAGTCCAGCCACGGCAAATTCGCGTTGCTTGTTGGTGACGACTGCCAGCTGGCAACCGGCGTTCTTCAATAGCTCCAGTCCTTCCTGCACACCCGGAAAGAGTTTGGAATGGAGGTGAATATGCTTGTGCACGAAGGCAAAATATTGTTGTGATACCTCATCTTTGTCTATCTCACCGGCAGCCTCTGCAATAGCGAAGAGAAAGTCATCCAGCGATTCGCCGAAACGATGGAGCAGTTCATTTCTGCTGAACAGGCCCGGCGCTAACTGATCCGCCGTTTGAGCCACCGCCTCGATCACTGCCTCTCGACTGTCCAGAAGGGTACCATCCAGGTCAAATAACAGGGTTTGTTTCATGGGTGCACATGCTCCTTCCATAATGATGGTGCTCCTGCTGAGACCGCCATCGCCCCGCTGCGAAGCGCTGCAAGCATCTGTTCACGGGTTCGGAGCAAGCCGCCCGCTATAATCGGGGTATCCAGCACCCGCTGATATTCCTCAATATAATCGGGCAAAAGGGCAGGCATAATCTCTACGGCGTCCGGTTGATTCTCCTGGACGGATTGCAAGCCGGATTTGAGTGCGTCGCTATCTACGAGAAAGAGGCGTTGAATGGTCAGCAAGCCTTGCTTTTTCGCAAGTTTGATCAGTGAGTTGCGTGTCGTTACAATCCCGTCCGGCTTGACGTAATGAGCCAAGAAGGCAATTCCTTCCCGGTCATGACTGATCCCGCCCATTCGCTCCAGATGGAGAAACACGGGGATTCCCTGACTTTTCATAAAGTCCACATAGCCTTTGATGACGCCGATGTTGCCGATGGACAGAACAACTGCGCTCAGTTTCGCAGAAGCAGCCTTTTCCAGATTCTTCGCCTCTTTCACCGATGCGATCAATCTGTACTGCTTCAGTCTTTGAATGAACGCTGCTTGCGTCATTCGGCTCGCCTCCTTTAGGGCAAAACAAAAACCCATGACATGTCGCCGCCAAAATTCTTCCATTGAAGTCTTGGACAAAATGTCAAGGGTTTCTCCATGTCTCCACCCGTTTGGATCATTCACTTGTTGTCTCTAATGCTAAGCTTTCTTCATTAAGGGGGCGTGAAGGAGTTGTAAACAAAACTCATAGGTTTTGTAAAGTGCGAGGGCAACTTTCTTTTCCGGAGTGAAAAGATACAATAAGAGTATTGAAGCCATCCATCCGAGGAGGAAAAAACCATGCAGCCCATATCACCAGAAAAGGTACAGCTGCTGCTTGAGCAATTTTTCAACCGCGACGTCTATCTCCATCTGGAAACTACCAATGGCTCCTACGCCGTCCTGCGGGGAGAAAAAACCATCTCTGTCGGTTCATTCGTGCGTAATGTAGTGGTACGTTTCGAGCGCGGGATGATTACCGGCAATGGCCCCTATCGCGTCGGCCTGAAGATGGAGCATGGCTGGATCTATGCCGAGGGCTTGACGGATTGGGAGCCTGACAGCACACAGAACGGTCTGCTCTTGGCAGGACATGACGAGGAAGGACGGCTCATGATTGCCTTTCAACTGAGCGTTACTCCATTTGGGACAGAAAGCGGGGAACAGGAATGAAACCGCATGTGCTGTTAGTGTTTCCTCATCCTGACGATGAAACGTTTGGCTTGGGCGGAAGCATCATTTTGCATGCGCAAGCTGGGACACCGATTACGTATCTATGCGGCACTCTCGGAGAGATGGGACGCCAGATGGGCAGCCCGATCACCGCGAACAGGGAGACCCTGCCGCATATCCGCAAGCAGGAGCTGCAGGAGGCGTGCAAGCATTTGGGCATCAGCGACCTGCGCTTGATGGGCTATCATGACAAAACCGTCGAATTTGAAGACAGGCAAGCGATGGTGGATCGGATCTTCCAAGTAGTCCAGGAAATTCAGCCGACCATCGTTTACACCTATTACCCGGGCCACTCGGTTCACCCCGATCATGAAGCCATGGCAGAGGCGACCATCGAAGCGCTTGAGCGAATCCCGATCGAAAATCGTCCGGTGCTTTACTGTCTTGCCTTTTCCAGCAATCATCTGGAGGTGCTGGGCCAGCCCGATGTCGTGGTCGATATCAGCAGTGTGGCAGAGAGGAAAATGAACGCGATCAAAGCCCACTACACGCAATCAGCCAAAATGCTGGAGAGATACGAAGACGATCGGCAGCATGCGGAACTGCGCCACTTTTTGGAGGCAGAGCGGTATTACACGTATCGTTGGACAAAAGCATGAATAAAACCGATCGGATGCTCGCGATCGTCCTTGAATTGCAGCGCAAGGGCCTCATGCGCGCCGAGGATCTGGCAGCCATCTACGAAACGAGTGTGCGCACCATCTACCGGGATATTCAGGCATTAAGCGAATCCGGAGTGCCCGTAGTAGGGGCCCCTGGTGTCGGCTATTCGCTCGTAGACGGTTATTTTTTGCCTCCCGTCAACTTCACGGAAGAGGAAGCGGTCGCGATGCTGATTGGTGCGGATTTCATCGAGCAAAAATTCGATGCCGCCTATGGAGCCAAAGCAAAATCAGCGCAAAAAAAGATTGAAGCGATCCTGCCCCAGCCTGTCCGGGCAGATGTGGCACGCATCCGCTCCACGATGAAACTGATCGCGGCCAACGGGTGGGATACGGCGAATGAAGAGGCCGCCTTTTTGGAGACATTGCGCCGCGCTTTGCTGGAAAGAAAAAAGGTTCGTTTTCACTACCAGAAAAAAATGCAGGAGGCAGATGGAAACAGGAGGAGCACTCGTGTGGTGGCCCCTTATGGCCTGGTTCTGGTCCACGGTTCGTGGGCACTGGTCGCACACTGTGATCTGCGACATGACATTCGCCATTTCCGTTTGTCGCGCATGAAGGGACTCACCCTGCTGGAGGAGAGCTATACCCTCCCAGACAATTTCCAGCTGCAACACTACAGACCGCCAGACAACCGAAATACAGTCGTGCGAATTCTTGCTGATGCCAGCATTCGCGACAAGATCGAGGATTCGAAGAACTTTTTCATGGAGGCAATCGAGGAGCATCCAGAAGGTTTGCTCCTCCGCTTTCGTGTCAATCACCCTGATGAATTGCTGTCCTGGGTGCTCGGCTGGGGTTCGGCTGTCACCGTCCTGGAGCCTGACTCCCTGCGCATCCGCGTACGCGAGGAAGTCCATAAAATGCTAAAACGCTACTGACATACAGGTGTCAGTAGCGTTTTTTTATACTTGGGCTAGTTAAACAAAAGGAGCTGGTAGCAATGATGACCCCAAACGAAATGATCAAGCAAGTGACAGAGCATACGGACCGTTACCTTGCAGTGCTTGATACCTTGGACATGCGCCAATTGACGTGGAAGGCAAGCGATGATGACTGGTCCCTTGGACAAATGTACCTGCATCTGATCCATGCTGCGCTTTACATGCAATTGGCCAATGTGGAGGCATGCTTATCGGCAAGCGAGGAGACGGCTTCCGTCCAAAATGGCAAAACAGAGGTGGGCGAAAAGGTCTTCACCCAAGGCTCGATTCCCCCGATTCGCATCCATGTTCCTGCATCGCCGCAGTATACGCCCCCGCAGCCCGAGAGCAGGGAACAAATCATCGGCGGCTTCCAAGCGGTGCTGCAGCGCTTGAAGGAGACGGCACCGCGACTGGAAGCCAGCACGTTCCGACATCACGTGCAGCATCCCGGTTTCGGCGCATTGAATGCCAGGGAGTGGTTTGCTCTGGTGGAGATGCACTATCGCCATCATTTCATGCAGCTGGATCGCTTGAAAAATGCGTTGGCGGATTACTACACAACTACCTGAATCACGGCATCGAGCGCAATCTGCGCTTCCGCCTCAATCGCCTTTGCCATTTCCTCCGTATGAGGGTTGTAGTTTTCCAGGAGATCGGCGTCTGCGTAACCGTCGATCGCCAAAATAGAGCCTGCTTTTACCCCTCTGAGTGCGGAAATCACGAACAGCGCTGAGTTTTCCATCTCTACTGCGAGCACCCCCGCCTTTTGATACAGCTTGTGCGGGAACTCCAGTACGCCATTGTAAAAGACGTCCAGTGTCAGGGTGATGCCTTCCGCTACGTTCAGATTCGCTTCATGGTTTTGGGCAGCCTGCACCAATGCCTCTACTACGTGGCGGTCGGCTACTGCCGGGAATCCAGCGGGAACCAATTGGCTCGTCAAACCGTCCTGGCGCGCGACGGATGAGCTGATCACGAGACTTCCCGGTGTAATGTGCTGCTGGTACGAGCCCGCAGTCCCGACGCGAATGATCACTTGCGCGCCGCCTTTTGCCAACTCCTCGAAGCACACAGCCGCTCCCGGCGAACCGACGCCATGGCTGACGACGGCGACTTCGACTCCCTTCCAGGTTCCGGCGTAGCTATGATATTCCCGGTTTTCCCCGATGCTGCGATGATCGGTCAGCTTGGAAGCAATCAAAGCTGCTCGCTTGGGATCGCCGCACACGATGATTCGCTTGGGCAGTTGAGCTGGATCTACTTTCAGATTGGTCAACAATTTAATCAAACTCCTTTCTCTCCCACTCGTCTTCTGGTATCGGCAGGGCTTCCCCGGAGAAACGCTCTTCCCGGAAAGGATCGCCGTTGATATGAAATCCGTTCTGTTCCCAAAAGCCTGGTTTGTTTTCCGAGATAAATTCGATTCCGCGCAGCCACTTCACGCTTTTCCAGAAGTAGAGATGCGGGACGACCAGACGGAGCGGCCAGCCGTGCTTGTTCGTCAGCCGCTCTCCCTCGAAGGAATGGGCGAGCAGCACATCGTCGCGGTCCAAGTCGCTCAAAGCCAAATTGGCCGTATAATCATGATCCCCGTGCAGCATCACATAAGAACCGTGCGGCACCACTCCGATGGCCTTCATGAAGTCGCGAAAGCCCACACCGGTAAAAGCGTTGTCGAAGCGCGACCAGCGAGTCACGCAATGAATGTCCCGAGTGACGGTCTTCTGCGGCATCGCCAGGATGTCCTCGTAGCTGAGGGTTACTTCCCGGTCGACCTCACCGAACACCCGCAGCGTCCATGTCTTCATGTCATATTCCGGGACTTCCCCTTCATGCAGGATCGGAAAGCGCTCCGTCAGCACCTGTCCGGGCGGAAGCCGTTTTGCCAACGCTGGATCGACTGCCGGCACCTTCATTTGTTTGATGCGATCAGCCTTGTTCATGCTGTTCTTCCTCCTTTTTCTCTCACCTACACACGACTTCTATTGATTATTGCTGGCTCCTCTGTTCTTCTCCTTCAGGAAAAACATCGCAGCGATCGTCAGCACGTACGGCAGCATGGATGTAAACTGCGTAGGAAGGGAAAAGCCCTGCAGCCGAATGCTCAGCGCATCCATAAAGCCGAACAGCAGGCTCGACGCCAAAATCCCGAGCGGATGGGACTGCCCCATCATCATCGCCACAAGCGCGATAAAGCCGCGTCCAGCCGTCATGCCTTCAGTAAACATGGTGACCTGCCCCAGAGAAAGCTGAGCTCCCGCCACACCGCACAGCACACCACACAAAAGAATCGCCATGACCTGCAGGCGCGTCGCTTTCAGCCCCAGACTGCGGGCCGCCACCGGATTCATCCCCACTGCCAGCACGCGAAAGCCCGTCACGGTCCGATACAGGAAGATATAAAGCAGAATAGCGGCCAGAAATGCCAGATACACCAACGGAGAATGGCCGGAGATGATCTCGCCTACTACAGGAATGTCGTGGAGGAGCGGAATCTCCAGACGGGGCAAGCCCGCCATGTCTTTGTCGTAGAATGCGCCCTTCACATCAAAGATGGCGCGCAGGGCAAACGTCGTAAGCCCCAAGGCCAAAAAGTTGATCGCCACCCCGACGACAATTTCATTGGCCTTCAATCCGATCGTCATGTAGGAAAACAGCAGGGAGAACAATACACTGGCTGCCGCGGCAATCAACACTGCGAGGATCAGGCTTCCGGTAAAATGGTTCCCGACAATCGCAGAAAAGGCACCCACCAGAACCAGCCCTTCCAGCCCTACGTTGAAAATGCCGACGCGCGAGCAAAGCGCTCCCCCCAATGCAGCCAAAAGAATCGGGGTTACCATGCGAATCGTCGAACTGATGAGAGACCAATCAAGCCACTCCATGCGTATCTCCCCCTTTCTTCTTCCGCTGTTTCCACCAGGTGTAACTGAATTTGGCAGAGATAAACAAAATGAGAACTGCCTGAATCACGCTTGCGAGCTCCAGAGGGACTTCGGTATTCCGTTCCACGCCCATGGCTCCAGTCTGAAATGCAGCCAGCAGAATGGAAGTGAAGATGACCCCAATCGGGTTGGAGTTGGCCAAGAGAGTTGCCATCAGGCCTGTCCAGGCGAAATTGGGAACTGTCAGTGCGCCGTCGACAAAACGGTAATGGGAACCCAGCACCTCTACTGTCCCGGCCAACCCGGCAAAAGCGCCGCTGGCGAACATCCCTGTCAGCATGACTTTAATCCGCTGTATCCCCCCGTACTGCGCAAAAAACGGGTTTTGCCCCAGCATTTTTACTTCATAGCCAAACGGCGTGAAGCGCAAGACCCAGAACAGCAGGAGAGCCGCTGCCAAGGCGATGAGAAAGCCGGCATGCACGCTCATTCCCGCGAACAGCTTCGGGAGCCATATGCTTTTATCCAGCATGACCGTCTGCGCCAATGCTGCTGATCCGCCTTTGTCCTGGAAGGGTTCCGTTACCAGATAGCTGGCGAACAGAACCGCGATATAGTTGAGCAGCAGCGTGGAGATCAGCAAAGGAATGCGGAATTTCGCTTCCATATACCCGGCCATCAAAGACCACAGGCCACCCATTGCAATCCCCGTCACGAGAGCGGCGAGCATTTTCACGATTCCCGGTGCCGGCAAATAGATGGCTACCAGCGTCGCGCTGATCGCCCCAAGCACCATTTGTCCTTCTGCCCCCAGGTTAAAGACGCCTGCGCGAAAAGCCAATGCAAGCCCCAGGGCAATCAGCATGATCGGCGTAGCGCGCGCCAGGGTGGAAGAGAAAAAATAAAAGCTGCCGAATGCTCCCTTCCACAACTCTTGATACGTGCCGATAATCGACTCTCCTACGGCGGCGATCACCACCGCACCAGTCAACAAGCCGATGAAGACAGCCAACAGCGGCTGAACCAGTGACTTACATAGCTCTTTGACTGCTACCATGAATGCTTCCTCCTGCCATCAGCACGCTGATTTTTTCTTCCGAAGCCTCCGCACGGGACAATTCCCCTGCGATTTTTCCCTTGTACATAACCAGGATTCTGTCCGATAATGCCAAGATTTCGGATAACTCCGAAGAGACGAGCAAAATACCGTCTCCGCTGTTGCGCTTTTCGATCAATGCCTGGTGGATGTATTCCATCGCACCGATGTCTACGCCCCTCGTCGGTTCGGCCGCCATCAAAAAAGCCGTTTCGTGACCGAGCTCACGCGCGACGATGAGCTTCTGCAAATTCCCGCCGGACAGATTGCCTGCCTGCTCCTGAAGCTGCCGGGAACCCGTCTTGATTGCAAAACGCTTGACCCACTCCTGCACGACACGGCGGAAGGCATCCCGGGCAATCACTCCGCGCCGATTGTAGGCGGATTTTCGCTGGTACCCCATGAGCGCATTTTCTTCCACGCTCTCCGTCTTCGCAGCTCCCCACAGGTAACGATCCTCCGGTATATGGGAAAGCCCTGTCTCACGGATCTTGGCGACCGACTGGTTCGTGACATCTACACCGCCCAGTCGAACAGTCCCTTCCTGTACTGTCCGAAGCCCGCTTATGGCTTGCAGCAGCTCCGACTGGCCATTGCCCGATACGCCGGCGATTCCGACGATTTCCCCGTGCTGAACAGTAAAGCTGACTTGATCGAGCAACAATTGTTTGTCGCGGATTGTCAGGTTTTCGACTTGCAAGAGAGGTTTGCCATCCAAAGGAAGCCTTTCGCTTAGCTGCTGCAGCTCCCTGCCTACCATCAGCCGGGCCAGATCGTCGACGTCCGTCTCCTCTTTCGCTACACTCCCGGTGACTTTTCCGCCGCGCAAGACCGTGATCCGGTCCGCTACCTCCATCACTTCCTGCAGCTTGTGCGTGATCAGGATGACGCTCTTTCCGCTGTCTGCCAGATGACGGATCGTTTTGAGCAGATCCTTTACCTCAAGCGGCGTCAAGACAGCCGTCGGTTCATCCAGCACGATAATGTCTGCCCCCTGGTACAAAACCTTGAGGATTTCCACCCGTTGCTGCTCTCCGATCGAACAACTGGCGACTCGTGCCAGCGGATCGACAGGGATGCGATACTGCTCGCTCAATTCCCTTACCTTCGCCACGGCCTCTTTTCGCTGGAAAAAGCCGCTCTTGCTGGGCTCGTAGCCAATCACAATATTTTCAGCGACACTAAACTCGCCAAACAGCATGAAATGCTGGTGAACCATTCCGATCCCGTTTCGGATCGCATCATCGGGACCACGAAAGACAACCGGTTTTCCATTCAGCACCATTTCTCCGGACGTGGGCTGCTCCATGCCGTACAGCATCCGCATCAGCGTCGTTTTTCCCGCTCCGTTTTCCCCGACGATGGCATGCACTTCCCCTGCGTCCAGGGTGATGGATACCTTGTCGTTCGCGGTAAATTCGCCGTACTTCTTGGTCATTTCCCTCATTTCTAATCGGTGCACCATCGCGATCCCCTCCTTTTTTCCTTTCCGCTCCCCAGACAAACAGCGGACCGACTACCATCGTAGCCGGTCACGTCTATTCCCAACTGTTCGTTTAGAACGATTCAGGCACTTTGCGTGTACCTGCCACGATTTCTTCGCTGATTGCTTTTACCTTGTCGATCACTTCTTGTCCGACAAATGGATTCAGCGGTGTCGCGCTCTCATGGGTGACATAGGTTACGCCCACGCCTTTTTCCTTCAATCCGTATGTGATGACGCCTGGTTGGAAGGTTCCTTCTACGAACGCTTTTACTGTTTCATAGGCAGCCGCATCTGTCCCTTTCAACTGGGAGAGTACGATATGCTCAGGGTCGATCACCGTACGATCCACGTCTTGTCCTGCTGTATAGAAGCCCTTCTCCTTGGCTGCTTCAAAAACTCCCAGGTCGCCGACAGCAGCGGCCCCATTGATGAAGTCAGCTCCTTGGGAAGCTTGCAGCAAGGCCATTTCCTTCGCTTTGGCCGGGTCGTTGAAGCTGCCTACATAGTTGACGAGGAACTCCGCATTCGGATTGGTCGCTTTCAACCCTTCCGAAAATCCGCCTGTCCATTTTTTCAACAGCGGAATGTCCATCGCTACAACCATTCCGACCTTGTTTGTTTTTGTCGCCAGACCAGCCGCGGCACCCATCAGATAAGCCGCTTCCTGCTCACGGAAGGTGACGCTGCGCACGTTCGGCAGGTCAATCACCGTATCGATAATGGCAAATTGGCGATCCGGATTTTCGCCAGCTACCTTTTTCAAGGCATCCTCGGATTCAAAAGACGATGTGATGATCAGATCATATTGCTCTGCTACCGCGACACGCAGATTTTCTTCGATGGCGCCGTAGTCAGTGGATTCAATCGTTTTTAAATCAACGCCAAATTCTTCAGCGGCTTTTTTCGCGCCTTCATCCATTTGCTGGAAGAACGGGTTGACCCCGATTTTCTCAGGCAGCACCAAGGCGATGCGTTTTTTCGCCCCTGTCTCTTCTTTTTGTTCTGCCGGAGCTTGTCCAGCCGCTTGACCATTGTCTGCCGGAGCAGTTCCAGCGCTGCCGCAGCCTGTCGCCAAAACAGCGAATGTGGTTAAAGCCAACCATAACTTTTTCATGATGTCTCCCTCTCCTACATAAATTCTTTCGCTTTTTTGATCTCTAGTAGTAAATGTACGTGTTTTCAGGCAAAAATACAACTATATATACGTACATTTTGTTAAAATTATTTTGTAATGTTCGTGTATTTGCTTATTCTCCTCTCTCTTTCATAATCGAGTAGGAGGGGGTGAC
>NZ_RHHT01000050.1 GCF_003710985.1 Brevibacillus panacihumi | reverse complement strand
AAACTACTTGACGGTTACAATCCTCTACGGAGAGGACAAGGTGGCTCGCGTATAATTCCTAAACTGTAGGTCGGAGGTTCGAATCCTCTCGGGGACGCCATTGGAAAGCCGCGCGATTGCGCGGTTTTTTCTTTTTACTTTGATACCCAACAGCCGTTAAGAGTCAATTACTGTAAGCGACGTGTAGATAAAACGACTGAAATTGAATTCTGCTAATTCAAAAAATAAATATTGAAATCGCTTTATTAGGCTGTTAATATCTAGTTAACCGATTCACGAAACCGATTTCCAAAACCGGTTTCCATGTTTCTGATACGAATGAATCCTGTATTTCTCAAAGAAATATGGAAAAGAGGAACTGATATTAATGAAAGTAACGATTGATGACGTGGCAAAAATGGCTGGGGTATCCAAGACTACGGTCTCCAGAATTCTAAACGGTCACTTCGAACATGCAACAGAAGAAACAAAGAAACGCGTATTGGAAGTGATTCGTGAATTGGATTATCGCCCGAACGCTTTGGCTAGAGGATTAAAGCAGATGCGGACCAATGTGCTGGGAATCATTTTGTCCAATTTGCAAAACCCGTACTGGACCAGGGTGCTGGAGGGTGTGGAGGACGCTTGTCGTGCTCTGGACTACAGTTTGATGATTTGCAACTCCAATGACGATCCTCAATTGGAGGAAGAGTACATCAGGGGACTGCAGATGAGACAAGTCGACGGGATCATTATTAACCCGACGATGAAAAATTTTGCCTTGTACGAGTCTTTGATTCGCAATAAATATCCAGTCGTAGCCGTCAACCGTAAAGTGGCCGAGTTGGAGCTGGATACTGTCGTCGTGGATAACGTCATGGGTGCTACACTGGCAATTGATCAGCTGTGCAAAAATGGTCGAAAAAATATCGCGATCATGGTGTACCCTCCTGAAGGCGTAAGTCCGAGACTCGAACGGATTGAAGGATATAAGCTGGGTTTGTCTCGCAATGGCTTGGCTGTGCGTGATTCGCTGATTCGGATTTTGCCCGAGAAAAAAGGGATTGTGAGAGAAGCCACCAAGGAGCTGCTTACACAATCACCAGAAGTTGATGCGATTTTTTCTACCAACAACATGATGACGCTGGAAATCCTCGAAGCAATCAAGGAGCAGAACCTGCGCGTGCCCCAAGATATTTCGCTTATCGGCTACGATGAGACGGTCTGGTCGAAGCATTTGGATCCTCCGCTGACAACGGTCAATCAACCAGCCTATGAAATGGGAGAGATCGCAGTAAAAAGTCTAATCAAGCGCATTCAGGCAAAGCGGCCTGTAAAACCCAAAACAACTTTGCTGGAACCCAATTTAATTATTCGCCGCTCTTGCGGGACGAAGTAGGAGGAATCATCATGGCGAACATCGGCTTTCGAATATTTCCAATCAGCAAGCGCCCTGCGAAGGAGCTTGTAGAACAATATCGGCACGTAGTCACTCCTCATATCAGCGATAACCTCAATCGGATGCATGGCGTGGCTGCCGGATTAACGCCTTATCATAAAGAAGGAAAGCTGGTCGGGACCGCTCTGACCGTAAAAACTCGGCCAGGCGACAACCTGATGGTGCACAAGGCGATCGACATGGCCGAAGCAGGAGATGTCATTGTCGTCGATGCAGGTGGAGATATGACGAACGCGATTGTCGGAGAGATCATGCTTCGAATCGCTCAGAAAAAAGGTGTGAGCGGATTTGTGATAGACGGGGCAATCCGCGATACCGAAGCCTTTAAACAGGACGTGTTCCCGGTATATGCAAGAGGAGTGACCCACCGTGGACCCTATAAAGACGGTCCAGGAGAAATAAACGTTCCTGTCTCGGTAGGAGGAATGGTGGTGCATCCCGGGGATATCATCGTTGGGGATGAAGATGGACTAGCCGTCGTTCCGGCGGATTTGGCTGAAGAGGTCCTGGCGCTCGTAAAAGCTCAACAAGCGAAGGAAGAAGCCATTCTTGCGTCCATTGCAGACGGAACCGTGGATCGCAAATGGGTGGATGAGACATTAAAGCAGAAGGGCTGTGAATTTGTTGGCATTACCAAGTAGATACAGCTGGGAAGGACTACAACATTTTTGTGAGCAGGTATTTATTAAAGCGGGTGTACCCGCACAGTCGGCAGCGATTGTGGCCGATTCTCTGGTACAGGCAGATTTGCGAGGAGTTGACTCGCACGGAGTGGTACGGACGGCAATCTACCTTAAGCGCATCGAAGCAGGAATGATTGATCCCTTTGCTGCCGTGGAGAAGGTGAACGAGAGCGAAGCGACCATTTTGGTAGATGGCCAGAACAACTTTGGCTCTGTGATCGGCACGAAGGCATTGGACCTGGCATTGGAAAAAGCCAAGAAGCATGGTGCTGCATTTGTCGGCGTAAAAGGATCCAACCATTTTGGCACCGGAGCTTACTACGTCAAGAAGGCCATCGAGCAGGATATGATTTTGCTGGTCATGTCCAACGCCTCACAGACGATGCCTCCAACTGGTGGCGTGAGACCTTTCATTGGAACCAATCCTCTAGCAGTCGGTGTCCCAAGTGGAAAAGAGCTGCCTTTTATTCTGGATATGGCGACAAGTGTGGTAGCGCGAGGCAAAATTATCGTTTCTGCACAAAAAGGCGAGCCGATCCCATTGGGCTGGGCCATCGATAAAGACGGAAATCCTACAACGGATGCCGAAGCTGCTCTGGAAGGATCTGTTTTACCTGTCGGAGGTCCGAAAGGCTATGCGATATCCATGTTTATCGATATTCTATCGGGCGTCTTAACAGGGGCCGGATTTGGCAAATACGTGAATAATATGTACGAAAATTGGGAGGAATCACAAAACGTCGGCCATGTCTTCATCGCGGTAGACATCAATCGGTTCATTCCTGTCGAGCAGTTTAAAGCGCGGATGGATCAATACATCCGGGAGATCAAGCAAGAGCCGAAAGCACCTGGGGTAGAAGAGATCTTGATTCCGGGTGAATTGGAACACCGGCGCAGCCTGGAGCGTAAAAAATTTGGTATCGAATTACCACCAAAAGTAGTCGAAGAACTCACAGCAATCGGAAAAACCTACGGAGTCGATTTGGCACAAGCAGAATTTGAAAAGGCGAAATAATAGGGGGTTCATCATGCAACTAAATCGTGTATTCCGATATGAAATTCCTACTATCATCGAGTTTGGAAACGGTTCCATCCGTTCACTCGCAGATCATGTAAAAGCTTTGGGTGGCAGCAAGGTCCTGATCGTTGCAGACCCGGGTGTAGTATCTGCCGGTGTCGTCGAGCGATTGGAAGAACCATTGAAAGAGGCCAATATACCCTATGTGATTTTTTCGGAGATCGAAGCCGACCCAGACATTTCGTCGGTAGAAAAGGGAACTGATTTGGCCAAAGCGGAAGGCTGCAACCTCGTCGTAGGGGTGGGAGGCGGCAGTTCGCTGGATACAGCCAAAGCGATCGGAACAATGCTGACGAACCCAGGGCATATCCGTGATTATGTCGGCATCAACAAGGTGCTCCAACAAGCAGCTCCGGTCATTGCTGTACCTACTACAGCAGGGACGGGCAGCGAGCTGACAATCTGGTCTGTGCTGTCGGACAAGAAAGAAAATGTGAAGTTGAGCGTTGGCAGTACATACAACTGCCCGACAATGGCGCTTTGCGACCCTGAGCTGACAATCAGCTTGCCGCCGCACGTGACAGCAGCAACAGGGATGGATGCTTTGACGCATGCTCTCGAGTCTTATGTGAATAAAGCGACGCAGCCAATCTCCGAGGGCATGTCCATCCAAGCGATGAAAATGATTGCGAAAAGCTTGCGCGCAGCGGTCGTTGCGGGGGAAAACCTGCAGGCCCGTCATGATATGCTGCTCGCCAGCCTGATTGCAGCGATGGCCTTTAACTCGACTCGCCTGGGGCTTGCTCATGCTTTGGCCATTCCGCTTGGCGCTCATTTCAAGATTCCTCACGGCACGGTAAACGCCATTCTTCTGCCAGAAGTCATGCAATTTAACCTGATTGGCAATTTGGAGAAGTTTGCGGAAATCGCATCGATTTTTGGGGAGAAGGTCGAGCATCTCAGTGACCGGGAAGCAGCAGAGCGTTCCGTCGTGGCGATTCGACAGTTGAAACAGGATGTCGGGATCACGCAGACGCTCTCAGACTACGGACTGAAGGAAGAGCACCTCGGTTTTATTGCCGAAGAAGCCATGCTGTCAGGCAATGTTCCCGTCAATCCACGCAAACCGACCTTGGAAGACCTGAAGCAAATCTGCAGAGCAGCTATGAAAAAGGATTGATCATTTCATAAAAGACAAGCTGGGAAGGGGAATTTGCAATGTCTCAACACGACATGCTGACTTGGCTGGACCAAAATGCGGGAAAAACGTACGGGAATTACATCAATGGACAATGGGTTGACAGCAGCAATGGAAAAACGGTTCCACTGTATCACACAGCCCGCAAGTCGCAGCTGCTCGGTTATTTTCCGGATTCTACTGAGTCTGATGTAGATGCAGCTGTTGTAGTAGCCAACGAAGCGTTCAAATCCTGGTCTACATTGCCTGCGCCGGATCGTGGCGCGATCCTGATGAAGTTTGCCGATCTGCTGGAGCGAGATATCGACGAACTGGCTTACATGCTGTCGGCTGAACAGGGAAAAGCCCTGGCAGAATCTCGTGGAGAGGTTGTCCGTGCCGCCAAGGAAACTCGCTTTGCAGCAGGAGATGCGATTCGGATGGACGGCGAGACTTTGCCTGGTGAGCGGACTCACGTGTGGAATTCGACGATACGACAGCCGATTGGAGTCATCGCCGCCATCGCTCCGTGGAATTTCCCTGTTGTCACACCTGTTCGAAAAATAGCACCTGCGCTTGCCTACGGATGTACCGTTGTGTTCAAACCGGCTTCTAACACACCGTGGGCAACGACCAAGCTGTTCTCGCTGCTTGCTGAAGCGGGTGTGCCAAAAGGTGTCGTCAATCTGGTGATTGGCAGCGGGTCGAAGGTTGGAGATCCGCTTGTAAAACATCCGCTGGTAAAAGGGATCAGCTTTACGGGATCGACCAAGCAAGGAGTGGCGATCCATGAAATCGCTGCCAAACGATTGGTGCGAACCCAGTTGGAGTTAGGCGGAAAAAATCCGGCAGTCGTGCTCGATTACGCCAATCTGGCAAATGCAGCAAAGCAGATTGTCGGTGCGGCCTTTGCTTGCAGCGGTCAACGTTGTACGGCAATCAGCCGGGTCATTGTGCTAAAAGATCAGGCTGAGGCTTTAACAAAGGCATTATTGGATGAAATCCAAATGATCACAGTAGGCCCAGCCTGGGAACAGAAGGCCAACATGGGACCGCTTGTAAACAAAAGCCATCTCGATTCTGTCCAAGAGTATTTGCGAATCGGCAAGGAAGAAGGGGCACGTCTGCTCGCGGGAGGAGAGATTCTTTCGGAAGGTGAGTATGCGCATGGCAGTTACATGACACCCGCCTTGTTTGACCAGGTGACTCCGGATATGAGAATCGCCAAGGAAGAGATTTTTGGACCAGTACTGAGTGTCATTGCGGTAGAAGACGAGAAGGAAGCATTTGAGATCGCCAATTCTGTCGAGTATGGGCTTGCCGCATCTGTCTTTACAGATAATCTTTCATCCGCATATCGCTTCGCTGAACAGATCGAGAGCGGGATGGTTCATATTAATCACGGTACAGCCAGTGCAGCTTATATGCCATTCGGTGGTGTAAAACAATCTGGGTTCGGCGCTTATTCGATTGGCAGTACCAACAAAGATTTCTTTACAGAATTGAAGGTCGTATACTTCCAATACGATTAATCGAAAAAATGGGGGAGAGATAGACATGAAGAAGTGGATGAAAGCAGCAGGTGTTTTCTCAGTAGCATTGTCATTGCTGGTTGGTTGTTCTTCATCGCCAGCTACCAATGAAGGAGGCAGTCAGCCGGCAGCAGGTGAAAGTAAACCGGCGGAGACTGCTGGTGCGGTAAAACTGAACTTGGGCCATGTATGGACAGCTTCTGAAATCCATTCACAAGCCGTAGAGCAGTTTGCAGCGGAAGTGGACAAGTTATCCAATGGTTCTGTCAAAATTGAAGTATTTGGAGATGGAACATTAGGGAAAGACAAGGACCTTCTTGAAGGATTGAAGGTGGGTACAGCGGATATCTGGATCGGGGGCGCGGGTGTTCTGTCCGGTTCCTCTGATGCTGCGAAGATTTTTACAGTACCTTTCATGTTTGAAAATCAAGAGCATTTTAACAAAGTGTATGACGGTGAAGTAGGTAAAGAAGTTTCAGCAGCCATCGAACAGCAGTCGGGATATAAAGTATTAACCTACTGGGATCGTGGTGCTCGTTGGCTGACTGTGAACAAAGAAGTGAAGAAACCTGAAGATCTGAGTGGATTAAAGATTCGCGTACCGGAAAGCCCTGTATTTGTAAAATCCTTCCAACAGCTAGGAGCTGCACCTACTCCAATGGCATTTGGCGAGGTGTACACAGCCATTCAACAAGGTGTGATTGACGGACAGGAGAATCCGCTGTCTCTGATTTATTCATCTAAATTCAGTGAAGTGAACAAGTTCCTGGTCAAGACGGAGCACGTTCGTGAACCGATCGCGATGGTCATCAGCAGTAACAAGTTCAATTCCCTCAGCCCAGAACAACAAAATGCTCTGATGGAAGCAGCGAATGGCCAAGCCAAAAAGTATGTCATCGAACAGGTGGATAAGGGCAACAGCGAGTTTTTGACCAAGCTGCAGGAGGAAGGTATGACTTTGGTTGAACCTGATCTGGCAGCATTCCAGGCCAAACTGGAAGGCTTCGTAGATACGCAATTCCCTGAAGTGAAGGAACTCTACGAAAAAATTCAGTCTGCCAAGTAAACAGTCACGAGCAATGGGGGGAAGGGCAATCCTTTCCCCCCTCCTCTCAGCCATTTTCGATGATCCCTGTATGTAATGAGGATGGATACATACGGGGGTGATTGAGAAGGAATGTAAGCATGCTACGTTACGAGGAGGACATATGAGACATGTAATTGCAGTAGCAGATCGCATGAACCGCTGGATCTTTAATCTGATTGCCGTCATCTTTGGATTGATTTCGCTGCTTACGATCTTTCAGGTTTTCGCCAGATATATTTTGAGAAACCCGCTAGTGTGGTCAGAGGAGCTATCACGTTACTTAATGATCTGGATCGTTTTTTTGGGTACGGCAATCGCTTTACGCAAGGGGCTTTTGATTTCTGTTGAAGTGATCCAACAGCTTGTTCCCAAAATGGTGAAAAAGGTGCTGGAGGTTATTACCGTCCTGGTTAATCTCGTTTTATTGTTCATTCTGATCAAATACGGCTTCGGCATCATGGCGAATCTGGTGGGGCAAAGCACAGGGGCTATGGATATTCCGGTTGCCTGGACGTATGCTGCGATTCCGGTAGGAGCAATTCTGGCCTTTTTGAACAGTATTGTTGTCCTGATCGAAATTTTTACAGAGAAAGGAGAGGAGAAGAATGGCGGGGATCTTATTCTCTAGTTTGATCATTCTGTTTGCGCTGGGCATCCCGGTCGCCTTTTCGATGGGACTAGCTAGTATCTTTGCTATGATGGACAGCGGGATATCTCTGCAAGTCGTGATCCAGAGAGTATTTTCCTCCCTTGACTCCTTTCCGTTGATGGCCATTCCGTTCTTTATCCTTGCCGGGAATATCATGCAGTACAGCGGAATATCGCAACGCCTGATCAACCTGGCTAACTCAATTGTTGGCCGCATGACGGGTGGATTGGGTATGGTGACGGTATTGACTGCGATGTTTTTTGCTTCGATTTCCGGGTCAAGTGCCGCGACGACCGCAGCAATTGGCAGCATCCTGATCCCGGCAATGGTCAAGCGAGGTTTCCCAAAGCCGTTTTCGACTTCTGTCCAGGCGGTTTCGGGTGAACTGGGTGTCATCATTCCCCCCTCCATTCCGATGATCATCTTCGCCTTGAGTGCAGGAACAGCGATCTCGATCGGGGATTTATTTCTGGCGGGTATCGGTCCTGGGCTTCTCATCAGCCTCTCTCTTATGCTGGTGATCTATCTCGTGAGCAAGCGAAATGGCTACGGTCAACAAGTGCTGAGCGCAGAAGAGCAAGAGGCGGAAGCAAAAATGTTGAGCTGGCAGGGAAGATGGGAAGCACTGCGCAAGGCGATATTGCCTTTGTTAATGCCTGTCATCATTCTCGGAGGAATCTATGGCGGGATATTTACACCTACAGAAGCAGCAGCAGTCGCAGTCGGATATGCGCTAGTCCTCGGTCTGTTTGTTTATCGTACCTTAAATCAGACAAAAATAATGGAAATTTTGCGCAGCTCGGTTTTATCGACGTCTGTTATCATGCTGATTATCGGAAATGCAGGATTGCTCGGCTGGGTACTTACGGCTGAAAAGGTTCCGAGCCTCGTCGCCAACTGGTTTGTCTCTATTTCTGACAGTCCTATCGTCTTCCTTTTGCTCGTCAATCTACTCTTGCTGCTGGTCGGGATGTTTCTCGAGACTGGGGCATCGATTGTCATTATTGCGCCGATTTTGACACCTGTTGCCATGCAATTCGGTATTGATCCGCTCCATTTTGGAATCATCATCATTGTGAATCTGGCGGTTGGAATGGTTACGCCACCTATAGGTGTTAACTTATTTGTCGCTTGCCAGATTGCTGGACTACGCATCGAACAAATCATGAAGGCGATGCTGCCGTTCTATTTGATTCTAATTATTGATATTCTGTTGGTAACCTATTTACCGCAGATATCTCTCTGGCTGCCATCTATCTTGAAGTAGAAGGGGGAACGGAATGAGAGTCGTAGTAGCACCGGATTCCTTCAAAGGTTCGATATCTGCCCGAGACTTATGCGCAGCTGCGCGCAGGGGCATTCATGCTGTGGATCCGGAGATTGAAGTGATCGAGCTCCCATTGGCAGACGGTGGGGAAGGAACCGTGGAGAACATGGTTTATTCCACCAAAGGCCAAACCAGGCTCGTACAGGTAAACGACCCATTGGGCAGGCCCATTCGAGCAGTCTATGGCATCCTTGGCGACGATGCTACAGTGATTATCGAAATGGCTCAGGCTTCTGGTCTGCCCCTGTTGAGGCCCGATGAGAGAAATCCGCTTATCACAAGCAGCTTCGGAACCGGGGAGCTGATCGTACACGCCCTGAACGAAGGCTATCGAAAATTCATCATAGGTTTGGGCGGAAGCGCTACCAATGACGGTGGAGTCGGCATGTTGAAAGCGTTGGGGGCTTCATTCTACGATCAGGATGGCGTTTTGCTACCGAAAGGCGGGGCTTCACTCGAAAAGCTTTCTTACATGGACCTCTCCGGATTGGACAAAAGGCTGCAAGAGTCTACCTTTACCATCGCCAGCGATGTGAACAACCCATTATGCGGTGCCAATGGAGCATCGGCTGTCTTCGGACCGCAAAAGGGAGCTACACCAGAGATGGTACAGCGTTTGGACATGGCGCTATCCCGTTTTGCTGACGTAGTAGAAAAGCAGCTGGGAGTCGATGTCCGTCATCTGCCCGGAAGCGGGGCTGCTGGCGGGATGGGGGCTGGCTTACTGGCATTCCTTCATGCAGAATTCAAATCCGGAATTGAGCTTGTCATGGACGCGATTCAATTTGAGCAAAACATACAAGTTGCCGATCTGATCATCACGGGCGAAGGGAAGCTGGACGAACAAACGATGGCTGGCAAGGTCATTGCTGGCGTATGCAAGAAAGCAAAGCCTTATCAGATACCGACTATCGCCATTTGTGGAGGCATGGAGCTGACTAGTGAGCAGATGGATGAGATCGGTTTGCTTGCAGGCTTTTCGATCGTGCCCAAGCCTTGCAGTCTCGATGAGGCGATGGAACAGGCTGAAGGATGGGTACAGGAGCGAGTGGAGCAGATAATAAGGTTCATGAAGCGGTTCGCATAGCGAAGTTTTCAGAGAGGATGGTGTACCTTGCGACCAAACGTATATATTACGAGACGAATTCCCGATAGCACGTTGGAGAAGATCAGCGAAGTCTGTCAGGTTGAGATGTGGGAGGAAGAAGACGTTCCTGTCCCACGCGACGTATTGGAAGAAAAAATCGAAAACATTGACGGTTTGTTCTGTCTCTTGACGGAGACGATTGACGAGGAGCTATTGCAAAAAGCGAAGCAGTTAAAAGTCATCAGCAATATGGCTGTTGGCTATAACAACATCGACGTAGCTGCGGCTACCGAAAAAGGCATCTTCGTGACCAACACTCCCGGCGTACTGACGGAAACCACTGCAGATTTGACGTTTGCCTTGTTGATGGCCACCGCACGCAGAATTGTGGAAGCATCTGATTTTCTGCGAGAGGGAAGCTGGAAAACATGGTCCCCGATGCTGCTAACCGGTCAGGATATCTATGGGGCGACGCTCGGGATCATTGGCATGGGCCGGATCGGCGAATCGCTGGCGAAACGGGCAAAAGGCTTTGACATGCGTATCCTCTACCACAATCGCAGTCGCAAGGAAGAAGCGGAAAAAACATGGGGAATCGAGTTTGCTGATCTGGACAGTTTGTTGCGGGAATCCGATTTTGTCTGTGTGATGACACCGTATACGGAAGAGACACGGAACCTGATCGGAGATAGAGAACTGTCCTTGATGAAAAAATCGGCGATTCTCATCAATACGGCCCGTGGCGGCATTGTCAATGAAGCAGCCTTGTATGAAGCGTTGAAACAGAACAAGATTTGGGCAGCGGGACTTGATGTATTTGAGCAGGAACCAGTCGATCCTGATCATCCGCTTCTGACTTTGCCCAATGTGGTCACGCTGCCACACATCGGCAGTGCGTCCATCCAGACGCGGACACGGATGGCAGAGCTGGCTGCGGCCAATCTGATCCAAGGAGTAATGGGAGAGACGCCGCAGAATCGCGTAAATCACGCTTAAAAAGAACGAAAGCTTCATCCCGCTTTGGGATCGAAGCTTTTTTGATGGTGTGCCCGGCATGGGCG
>NZ_RHHT01000005.1 GCF_003710985.1 Brevibacillus panacihumi | reverse complement strand
AACCCCTCCGACTCCCTCTCTGCCATCCACCACTTCCCTTACGGTTATAGGTTTCCGTTTTACGCTCCTGACGGGGCGTGCAGAGTAGGGACTCCCCAGTTCCGTTAACTACTTTCTCAACATACCGCTCCCCATACCCCGAGGGATTCATAGGTGCTGTATTCCAAGTTCTCCACACCGTCCTTGGCCTTCGCCCATATGAAACAAGCTCGGCTTCCCTTTGTCCACCTCTCGGTGGTCTTTCTTAACGAGGCTGCAGGATTCACTTTATGTTACGGCCTGCTGATTTGCTCGCACTCTTTCGAGTTACTTTGTCACAGGGCTTCAACCTTAGGATTTCTCCACCAGTTGCCTGTCAGCTACGAGGTGACTTGGCTCCTGCCTCGGTTGGACTTTCACCAACTAGCAATTAACGGCTTGCTGGGCACGCTCCATACAAAAAAACTGCTTAACCAGCATCTATGCTGGAAAGCAGTTTCCTCATGCGGCGTTTAGACCGCAACATGTTTGCGTTCAGGAGCATACTGCGCAAGCAAGGCCCGAAATTCGTCTCCCTGCAGAACTTCTGAGTCCATCAAAGTCTGCAAGCTGTTGATGAAGACCGGATCATACTGGCCCAATACCTCGCGAGTTTTGCCGAGCAGTGTTTCCAAGAGATGCTCGACTTCTTCATGCACCCGATTTTTATCGACGTATTGAAGATGTACGATGCCCAAGCGGGACATCCCGCTCTGTACGATCTCCTGTGCCATGTTCAGGGCTTGTTCAAAGTCGTTCTTGGAGCCTGTACTGCGGCCACCATAGTAGATTTCCTCGGCGACGGCGCCGCCTAAACATACCATGATCTGTTTTTCCATCGCATCCTTGGTGTACAGATACCGATCTTCCATGGGATTCTGCCGTACGTATCCCAACGCCTTTCCGCGCGGACTCAGCGTGACCTGGGAAACCGAACCCGGGCGTACGATTTCACTTACGATGGCATGACCCAACTCATGAAGTGCGACCCGTTTTTTCTCTTCGAGTGATGCTTCCCGGTCCACTTTTTCCCCCATCATCACCTTGTCCACGGCATAGCCGAAGTGGCGGGCCGCGATCATCTCATTGCCTTCGCGCATGGCGTAGATGGCGGCTTCGTTGGCGACACTCTCCAGTTGAGCACCGGAAAAGCCAAACGTTTCCTGCGCGATTTTCTCCAGGACCACGTCCGAACCGAGCGGCTTGTTCGCCGTATGAATCGTCAAAATCTGTTCGCGGGCGGGCTTGTCCGGCAAGTCCACACTGATGTGACGGTCGAAACGTCCCGGTCTGAGCAGGGCTGCATCCAGCATGTCCTTTCGGTTGGTCGCAGCCATGACAAGTACACGCGGCTTGTCACTGGTAGCTACCCCGTCCATCTCGGTCAACAACTGGTTGAGAGTCTGATCGTACTCGCGCTGCTGCTGACCGTCCCTTTTTCCCCCGATGACGTCAATCTCATCGATGAAAATAATCGCGCTGTCCTGGCCGTTTTTCTCCGCCATCGCTTTGACATCTCGAAACAGCTCACGTACACGCTGAGCACCGACACCAACGTACATCTCGACGAATTGGGAGCCGGAAGCCGCAACGAAAGCGGAATTCGTGTAATTGGCCGCCGCTTTCGCCATCAGGGTTTTTCCGGTACCCGGAGGGCCTGTGAGGAGTACACCCTTTAGCGGACGAATGCCGTATTGCTCAATCTTGTCCTTGTATACCAGAAAGTCGAGTGCTTCCTTCAATTCCTTTTTGGCCCGCTCTTGTCCGCCAATGTCGGCAAACTGCACGTTTGATCGGGGAATCACATGCTTTTTCTGCTTGCCTTTGCCGCCAAGAGCCACGTTGCCGCCCTTTCCGCCCTGATGGCGTTGAAGCATGAAAAAGATAACCCCTAGCACGATCGCCAAGAGCAAGAACGGGGTGACATTGATACCAAGGAACAACAGGAAGATCAGGATACCCGCAATGACACCTATCGCCCATTCCTTATGCATGTGCCGTCACCTCTTTTTCCTCGGAGCGGGGGACGATCGCATAAAAATCCTCCGTCCCTTTTTTCATATAAATATAAATGTTCGCATCATCCATCAATGCAGAAACCTCGTCCAACTGATGACTGTTCTTCCACTCATTCACCAGTTGCGGAATGCGGCTGTACTGATGCAGATCCATCGCTTCTGTAAAAACAAACTGGCCGCTTTGCCAGATGTCTTCCATCGACTCGGATTTGTTGCCGACCCGAATCACCACTTGCTTTTCTCCTGCCAATTTGCTGGCTGTATCCATCAATTCCCGATATTCTTGCGGGAATACATCGGGTTTTGTAACGGTAAGATCTATTTGGATTTTATCTCTGCCAATTTCCAGGTTGTTCAGTGTTGCAGATTGCAACTGGCCGATTTCCCCACGGAGCGGCGACTCCACTTCGAGTTTTTGATACAGAAACCATGCCCCAAAAAGAAGAGTCAGCGTCGCCAGCAAAGATAAACCTATTGTCGATTTCCGCCATTGCAAAGCTTTCTCCCCCCTACGATTCATCTCTCTTAGTAACGCTTACAAGTATATCACACAAGCATATCCATTTTTCCATGTAGATGTTGGATAGCATGCCAAAGAAAAAGAGCAGCCGTACAGGATTCAACCCTGCTCGACTGCTCTGTGCCGTTGTTTTCTTCATTCAGGCTGGCGAAAGGACATAGCTCGTCAACAGTTCGCCAGTATAAAGATTGAAATGCAAATAGTGAAAGCGTCCGTCCTGATCCTCCATCGTGACCTCCCAAAAACGCTGCTCCCCATCCATCCCCGGGACGATGCGGGTGATCTGGGACTGAGGGTAGCTTTTTTTCACCGCTTCCTCAACGCTTTTCTTGGGAACGGCCAGGTCGAGCCGATCCATGACGGCATGTTCTTCCGTCAGCCATGCGATGACCGGAGTTCCCGCCTGGTTTTTGCCTGTCACGACAGCATAGCTCTGTTTGCCGCGGTATTCATCGATTTCCTCAATCTCCTGAATGGTGGTCCGTTTTGAAACCCACTGGCGAACCTGCGATTCAAAATCATTCCTCTCCTGAATCACTGAGGATGCCAAATGATATGCCCATCCGACAACGAAGACAAGAAGAGCGGCGATGATACCTATTATCCATCGAACTACCACAAGCCATAAACTCCTTTACTGAAATACCGCTACAATCGAAAACGAAGCTGGTCCCGCTTTTCTCCTGCTGGAGTTTGAAGCTGCAGATCGATCTCCAACTGACGCACGAGTCCGGACTGCTCATCGTACCAGAGCTGATACTCGACCGCAATCTGGTTTGCCAGCTCTGGTGAAAGGTCCTTGACGGGAAAGGATGGTCCCAGCCATAAGTCCAGAAGACTGGTGACTTCCTGGGACGGCACGGTAATTCGATACCCCTTCCAGCCTTCTCCGCTGGGGTCGGATACCGGTGCAGCCTTGACGGACGACAGTACGCCTTTTAAAAGCTCTGCATGCTCATGCGGGGTGAAAAGCGCATAAGGCAGTGCAGCATCATCTTGCTTTTCTCCATCGATCTGGACTGTAACAGGCTGGTTTAGATCACGTGAGATCTCCAGCTTATGCCCCCCGATTTCACCTGTCAACTGAAAGCGTTCCTGCTCGTAGCGGCCATTCAAAGCGCTCTCCTTCATGTACACAATAAACGAACGTTCTTTCGCATCTGTCAATTGATCCAGCAGTGCCTTCAAAGCAATCTGCTCCGTGTAGCCCTTTTCAGCAGGCTTCTGGATTTCGGGCGCTATCTCGACCTCTTGCCGGTTTCCTGCAGCCCCCAGCGCCATGCCGACAAGGAAAAGGATCAAAAAGGCGGGCAAACACCACCACAACAGTTTGGGTCGGATGTACATATCCCCTTCCCCCCTGTCCCGTTTTTTGTGTAAGCCTATGCTATACGGGAAGGTTTTAGAACGGGACGGAAATCTTGCTACTCATAGCATGAGGGGCGACGGTCATACTAGGTTTACACCCGAAGGAGGTGAGCGCGTGAAATGGTCGCAACGAACCACATCTCCTGATGTATTAGGGTTTCTGTTACAGGAATACCGCGTCTCCTGGGCAGCTTTATCCTCGCCGCTGCGCAACCTGACTCACACACCCACACTGCATTTTCGCCACCGGTCCCTGACAGAACTGTGGCGAAAGTGAGCACGGTATTACAGCTTCAACAAATTCCCCTACCTACACCTACTTATTGGCACTCCTGCCCCACACCTGGCAGGAGTATTCTTTCTCATTATCGCTTCAACTGCTGGAACAAGCGGTTGGCTTCAAAGATGGCTTTTTCCTCATCGATGGTCAGCAGCTCGCGGTTGCGCATCAGGAACGTGCCCGCAACAATGGTGTCCTTCACATCACGGCCATTTGCGGCGTACACGACGTGGGAGACTGGTTCATGAGCCGGATGGAAATGCGCTTGATGACTGTCAAGGACGATTAAATCGGCTTGCTTTCCAACCTCGATGGAACCAAGCGAATCCGCTTGGAAAACACCGTCCGCACCTAGAATCGTTGCCATGCGCAAGGCTGTATCCGCAGGCACAGCGACAGGATCGTTGTTTACTCCCTTGTGCAGAATCGCCGCAAGCCTCAACTCCTCAAACAAGTTCAGGTTGTTGTTGCTCGCCGAGCTGTCAGTCCCCAGGGAGACGCTGACGCCTTTTGCAAGCATTTTCGGAACGGGTGCGACACCGCTTGCCAGCTTCAGATTGCTGATCACATTGTGCGAGACTTTTACTTGGTATTTTGCCAAGACATCGATCTCTTCATCCGTCAAATGAACCGCATGAGCCAACAAGGTCGGACGAGAAAACATCCCCAGCTTTTCCAGATGCGCCACAGGGCGCAGGCCGTAATCCCGTTCATTTTGCGCGACTTCAAATGCAGTTTCTGACATATGGATATGGAGCGGCACCGAAAGCTCGTCCGCTTTTTCTATAATTTGTGTGATAAATTCTGGCGAGCAGGTATATGGTGCATGAGGAGCCATCATGGTCGTGATGCGTCCATCTGCCTGGTTGTTCCAGTCTTTTGCAAATCTTGTGGCATCCTTCAGCTTGATCTGGCGCTCTTCTTCCGAGCACAGCCCGATCATGCCGCGGCACAGTCTGGCCCGCATGCCGGCAGCGTCAACGGCTTTTGCCACCTCATCCATGTGATCGTACATATCGACAAAAGTGGTAGTCCCTGTACGGATCATCTCAATCAGGGAAAGATGTGTCCCCCATTTGACATGGTCTGCCGTAAACTGGGCTTCGAGCGGCCACATTTTTTCTTCCAGCCATTGCTGCAGGGGCAGATCATCCGCATACCCGCGAAGCAAAGACATGCCAGCGTGTCCGTGGGTATTGATCAAGCCTGGCAGGACGTAATCTCCCTTTTGGTCCAATACCTCATCATAGCCTGACAAATCCTCTGGCGTCGGGCCGACATACGTGATTTTTCCGTCTTCAAACGCAACCGCGCCATCCAGAATGACTTCATTGTTCTCATTCACTGTGATAACCGTCGCGTGAACCAAAATTGTCTTTTTCATACGTACACTCCGTTCTCTATGTCAGGTAATAGGCCAAGCTCTGCAGGTTGGACGTCACATCTGCATAATGGACCCGCACATCTTTGGGGACGCGAATGGTAGTCGGGGCAAAATTCAGGATACCCTTGATCCCCGCCTGGATCAATTGATCGCATACCGCTTGGGCAGCAGTCGCCGGGATGGTCATGATCGCCAGCTTGATGTTCTGGGCTTGTATCGTCTTGGCCATCTCTTCCATCGGTTGGATCAGGAGCCCTGCGACTTCCTTGCCCCATTTCTGCGGATCGTTGTCGAAGATGGCGGCGATCCTCATATTGTCTTTCATATACGCGTTGTAATTGCTGATAGCATGTCCCAGGTGGCCCGCTCCGACGAGCACCACTCGGACTTCTTCGGTGAGCTTCAAAATTTGGCGAATGTTCTCCACCAGATAATTGACATCATAGCCGATCCCTTTTTTGCCGAAATCTCCGAACGCGGCCAAGTCTTTTCGTATTTGCGCCGGATTTACGTCCAAATTCATCCCCATTTGCTGGGAGGATACGGTCGTAACATTCACTTGCTGCAAATAGGAGAGGTACCGAAGATAGATCGGCAAGCGACGTACGACCGCTTCCGAAATCTTTTCATGTTTTGCCACGTACGGTCTATCCCCCTTCTTTACTGCTGCTTCAAGACACGATACTCCTTGCCATTCGACAAGATGGTGATCGTGCCGTCCTGGCCGGTCACATAGGTCTCCGCCCATGACTCGCCAAGCCTCTCCAGCACTTCTGTCTGAGAGTCTTTCATCTGGTCACGCGATTTTCCTGTCTGGATGATCGCAATCTGGGGATCCACCTTTGTCAAAAAAGGGTGAGAGGAACCCTGATTGCTCCCTTGGTCTCCCACTTTCAGAACAGCAGCCTGCAAATCTTCCGGATGGCGCTCCAGAAGCCGTTCTTCTGCCTGCTCATTGATTCCGCTTGTAAACAAAAAACGCAATTGGTCTTGCTGCAGCGAAAAAACAAGTGAATTGTTTTGGGGCGACAAAAACAACGGTTCATTGGGCGATAATGCCTTCATGGAAACAGTCTCATCAAGCGAAAGAACTTCACTTTCTGCCAATGCCAGCCGCTTCTGGTCCGGACGAAGGGAAGTGGCGTGACGAATCACGTTCTCGATCAGCTTCGGCAAGACCAGCATATCCACTTGCAAGTTATTGGCGAGTAGCGGATAACCGCCTGATTGTTCCGGCTGGTCGCTGGTGAGAATGACGTAATCCAATCGCGTCAGTTTGCGTTCGAGCAATTTCTCCTGCAATACCGGCCAGTCTTCCTCGCTGCCGGTATCGATCAGGACGGTCTTGGCATCCGGCTGCGGCAAGCGAACCAACGTGCTCTCCCCATGCGGAAGGGCGAAGTAAGTAACCACCATGCCGGTAAAATCCCGCTCGTCTTCAATCGCGAACGGATCATCGATTTTGATGACCTCTTGCTGAAACAGATGGCTGTCAATCGACGCACAGCTGGACATCAGCATCACGCTTAGAACAAGGGACAAGCACGTCCATCCCGTTTTCCCTACCATGTATTTTATCACCTAAATCCTTGCGAGACTATCGATTCATTTTATGAGTCTGACAAGGGTAGCATGCCCAAAAAGGCGGGAATCTGCTGGCGAAGCGTCGGCCAAGGTCCGCTTTCGATTTGAAAAGGCGGCAAGGATTGTAAAAAAGTGCGGCCGTAGCGGGACTCGACAATGCGTGTATCAAATACCACCACAACTCCGCGATCGAGATGATGACGAATCAATCTCCCGACACCTTGTTTGAACTGTATAACGGCTTGGGGGAGGGCGATCGACATGAAGGCATTTTTTCCCTCAGCCTTCAGCAATTCAGCCCTGCCCTGGTAAACCGGATGGTGAGGCGGAGTAAAAGGCAACCGTACGATCACCAGACAGCTCAAGGCTTCTCCCGGTATATCCACACCTTCCCAGAAGCTGCTGGTTCCGAAGAGAACGCTGCGCTCCATCGTCTGAAAAAGGTGGATCAGCTTGCTGCGATTATTGCTGTCAATCCCCTGTCCATGCAGCAAATAAGGGACTTCTTCGTCAGCCAACCGTTCTTTCATTGCCTGGTACACGTAACGAAGCATCGAATGGGAGGTAAACAGCAGCATCGTCCTTCCCTGCGCTGCCAAAACGACGTCCAGACAGCCTTGTACGATCGCATCCAGATACCCCTGCTCGTTTTCTTTTCCCGGCAGTGGAAAATCCGATGGGATCAACAGCATTCCTTGCTCCTCATAGTGAAACGGCGAGGGCAGAACCAGAGTGCGAACGCGCTCCTCCGGCAGCAAATCCAAGCCAAAACGACTCAGGCAGTAGGAGAAGCTGTTCTTCACGGTCAAGGTGGCTGAAGTCAGGATCACGCTTCGTTTCTCGGCGAAAAAAGGCTCCGCCAACGCCTCGGAAACCCGGAGCAGCGCTGCTGAGAAGTGCACCTGCTTTCGCGCCATCCGGGACTCTACTTCCATCCAGTAGACGTATTGCGGATCTTGCTCCAACAGGAAGAAGTGCAGTCCTTCCATGCCCTGCTGCCATTCCTGCATCAGACCATTCAGATCGGTCCGCAGGCTGCGCAGGGAGAAAGAGGGCTTCTCCTCTTTGTTCAACAGGCGCCAAAGTTGGTCCCATAATTTGGCAACCGCTCCCATCTCGTCGATGATCTTGCGGGTTTCCCTTTTGATCCGTTCGCTTTTCCCGGTAAACATCTCACTCCGGTAACGAACTGTTTCCCGGCCTGCATCTGTGGTTTCTTCTGCCCGTCTGGACGCCCAATCATACACATACGTCGTCCACTTCTGCACGCGTTCTCGCAGCGGGGAGATTTCCTTGCCCATCTCTGCAAGCAAGTTCTCTCCCATCTCCTTGGTCTCAGGAAAGGATACAGCCAATTCTTCCACGTAACGATGCAGCAAGCTGCCCGAATCCACAGCGGCGCGGTCCAGTAAAAATAAAAGCTCCGTGGTCGACAAATGCTTGCCAAGATGCTGTGTCGCAGCTTCCTCCAGGTGATGTGCCTCGTCAATGATCGCCACCTCATAGGGCGGCAGGATGCGATTTTCCGCCTGCATGTCGCTGATCAGCAGGGCGTGGTTGACGATGATGACATCTACTTCCCTTGCGCGTTCCTTTGCCTGGAAATAATAACAGCGGCTAAACCACGGACAGGCCCGATTCAGGCAAGATCCCGTGTCGCTTTTCACTTGCTGCCAAAAAAGCTGGCCTGCCGCCGGCAAGCTCAATTCTTCCACATCACCGGTCCCGGTTTGCGTCAGCCAGGTGAGCATTTGTCCTTTGACCAAGCGGAGCTCCTGACTGCTTCCCTCAATCGGCTCCTCAAGCGCTTGTTCAAATTTTCGCAAACAGAGGTAATTGCCTCTCCCCTTGAGCGTAGCGGCCGTGACCGGGAAAGGCAGCGCTTCCTGCAAGGCGGCCATTTCCTTGTGAAACAGCTGTTCCTGCAGTTGAATGGTGTTCGTGCTTACAACAAGCTGCTGCTGGTTCTGCTTCGCCCAAATCACTCCTGGCAAGAGATACCCCAGAGATTTCCCAGTTCCGGTACCCGCTTCCACCAAGAGATGAACCCCTTCGGATATCGCCGAAAAGACAGCATGCATCATCGCTTCCTGTGCATCCCGGCGCTGATAGGACGGAATATTGTGAAGCAATCTGCCCTGTTCCCCGATAGTGTTTTCCAGCAGCTCCTCGAAGCTCTCCTCCACTGTCTGCTTGCGGTCCGTTGGTTTCAACGAGGCCTCCAGCTTCTCTTCCCGCTTGTACAACGCCAATTGGCGGTACACATCCCACATCTGCTCGTCTTTTCCTGCGCCCTGTTCCTCAAGCTCAGGTAATGCAGCCAGCTTCTCCATTTCCAGATGACGAAGCAAAACATGAATGTCGGAGCGAAAGGATGAGACCAGCATGTGCAATCTTTGGATCGTCACCAGCGGCAAAGCCCGCAGAACCTCGACCAGATGCAGATACAGCTTGGCTGTCGCTTCAGCGTCACTGTCCGCCTGGTGAGGACGTTCGTGGACAATTCCGAGATCAACGGTAAGCTCTCCCAGCCTGTAGCTGTTCTGCATCGGCAGCAGCAGGCGGGCCAGCTCGACTGTATCAAGCACATAGCCGTCAAACGTATAATAGCCCTGACTCAGCAGGGCTTCTTGTAAAAATTGGAGATCAAAATAGGCATTGTGGGCGACGAAGGCACGTCCCTCCAGCATGCGCAAAAAACGGGGAAACACTTCCTCCAGGGTGGGAGCATCTTTCACCATCTCATCCGTAATCCCGGTCAACTGCGTGATGAAAGGCGGGATTTCCATTTCCGGATTGATCAGGCTGGAAAAGCTGTCCACAATCGCGCCATCCTCAATCGCGACAGCGCCGATTTGGATGATTTGATCACCCTGGCGCGGGTTGCTTCCCGTGGTTTCAAAATCTACAACGAGTAATCGATTCAAAACATTAGTCACCTCGTAACCTAAAGCAGAGCTTAAGAAAAACAGCTCTCCTCACATTCGGCAACGACGGGGAAACTTCCTGCCGAAAAGCCTTCTATGAATTCAAAAGCTCGTTAAACTGGGTTGCTTTTCCCTGTTTGCTGGCACAAAGCTGCAGATAGAGGGGGATCTCCTGAAGCCATCCGCTGTTTGGCTCAGCCCGTTTCAGGTATTGCTCAGCCAAGAGCCACTCTTCTTCCCCCATCGCCAATCTGCCCAAATGAAAATAGCCAAGGGATTGGATATAAGGCCGCTCATCCGTTATAAAGGACTTCGCCAACTGCTTCGCAGCCTGAATATCTCCGCTTTTTTCGTACGCCGAAATCATCCCGGATTGGGCAAGCCGGTTTGTCCTTTCCTTTTCCAGTATACGGCGAAAAGCTTTCACTGAAGCCTCAATGTCCCCGTCGAACAAACGCATCCAACCAAGGCTGAACAACAAGTCAACCTGATCCGGTGCAAGAGAGATCGCCTTTTTCATCAAGGTTGCCGCTCGTCTGGTACCGGTAATCAACCACGTATGCCAGGCAAGCCCATGCCAAGCCCAGCCTTCTTTCGGGAAGCGCTCGGTCAAAAAATGATAGCAGATTTGCGCCCGGTGATGATTCCCGACCGCTTCGTACAGCGCAGCCATTTCCTGCAGCGTCTCACTATCCAGATCCCGGGTAGGCAAACGCAGGGAGGCCGGGGGTTCCAGTTCCGCCGTTTCGTCCATTTCCTGTAGTTGTTTTGCCGCGCGCAGCCAAAGCATCTGCGCTTCCCAGTCATGTTCATGCGCATCCAGATACTTGACGCTCTCGTCGATTGCTTCCTGCGCATCTCCATCACGGTAATAGCACAGGGCGAGATTGAAGCGGGCGTCCGGCTGGTCTGGTTTGGCTTCCAATGCCGCTTTAAATGCCTGTGCCGCTTCCAGCCATTGCTCTTCCTCTGCCAGCATGCATCCTAGAGCATTATAACTGATCGACACGACGTTGGGCGAGCTGGCAGACTTGCATAAGAGCCGAAATTCACGCATTGCCTCTCCCTTGTCATCGCAAAACAAGAGGCTGTACGCATAGTAGAGGCGGCCCGTCTCCCAGTCCGGCGCTGCAGCTACCAATTCAGAAAAGCATCGCTTCGCGTCAGGGTACATCCGCAGATGATAAAATCCTTCTCCGCGTCGAAACAAATGCTCGTAAGCGTGCACATGTTCTTCCGTCCCGTTGTTGTCGTGCTCCGCTTCCTTTGCTTCCTTTTTCAATTCTTGCTGCAATTCCTTCAGCTCCGCCCCCTGCTCTCCTTGATCAGATGAGCCTTGTCCCTCCCATTGCTTCACGTGACGAATCGTATGGGAAAGCCTTTCTTCGAATTGCAGCCATAAATCTACGACTCTGTCGCTGACCTGGCGCAGGTAAAACAATTGATCCGCCAGCTCCAAGCGTTCCTGCTCTGTCGCTTTCGGCCATTTTTGTTCGATGGTTTCCGCTCTATTGCGCAAACCTTGAAACCAATCCTCGATCTTCATGCAAAAGCCACCCCCTGTGAGGCGTAAGTACTCTCATTGTCTCACAAGGCGGTGGGCTCTATGCAGACAGCCTGGATGCGCAGGATCCGTTACAGGACCGTCGCATGCACCTCTTCGGCGATCAGTTGCTTGATTTTGTTGTTCTCGTCCATAATGGCGACCCGCGGAGTGTAGGTACGGGCTTCTTCATCTGTCATCATGGCATAGGCGATGATGATGACGATATCCCCTTCCTGGACAAGGCGGGCTGCTGCGCCGTTCAGGCAGATGACGCCACTCCCGGGAGCTCCCTCTATCACATAGGTCTCCAATCTTGCGCCATTGTTGTTGTTGACAATTTGCACCTTTTCGTTCGGGAGTATATCCAGAGCATCCAGCAAATCTTTATCAATCGTAATGCTTCCGACATAGTTCAGATTGGCTTCTGTGACGGTAGCGCGGTGAATTTTGGCTTTCATCATGGTGCGAAACATGTTTTTCCTCCTCAAGTCATGGATCCACTCTTGTTCTTACAGGGTCCCGATCCAGTTGTCGATCAGGCGGGTTTTGCCGAAGCGCACCGCCAGCGCCAGAATCAGCGTAGTGCCAGGGACCGCATGATCAAGCGGCTCCAGCTCAGGGTAGCTCAAAATCTCGACATATTCGATGGCAGCCAAGGGCTTTTCGCTGATGATGTCCATGACGCGCCCACGGACTTCCCCGATCGACACTCCTTCACGGAGCCATTTTTCCGCCAGCGTAAGCGAATGGGACAAGACAATCGCCTGCTCGCGCTCCTCGGGCGTCAAATAAACATTGCGAGAGCTCATTGCCAACCCGTCTGCCTCGCGAATGATCGGGCATGGCACGATTTGGACCGGAACATTGAGGTCTTGGACCATCTGTGTGACCACTGCCACCTGTTGCGCGTCCTTTTGACCAAAAAAAGCGTAATCGGGCTGTACGATCTGGAACAGCTTCATCACGACTGTAGCTACTCCGTCAAAATGGCCTGGACGCGATCTCCCGCACAGGGGATTCGTCACATTCGATACGGAAATATTGGTCAGGATCTTGCGCGGATACATCTCACTGACTTCCGGTGTAAACAGCATGTCTACCCCCGCTTGATCCGCCAGTGCGCGGTCCCGCTCCAAATCGCGCGGATACCGGTCAAAGTCCTCGTTGGGACCGAATTGCAAGGGATTGACGAAAATGCTCATGACGACTACATCGCATGTTTCCCTGGCCGCCTTCACCAGGCTGAGATGGCCTTCATGCAAGTAGCCCATGGTTGGAACAATGCCGATGCGCTTTCCTTGCATTCTCGCCGCTTGTATTTGATCTCGCATTTCTGCGACGGTGTTTATCTGTTGCAGCGTCTTAATCATGGCTTTGACACTCCTTCGCCGTACAACTGTTGTATCGTCTCCTCCGTCGCATGAAATACATGCTCCGGCGCAGGAAAAGCACGCGCTTCCACCTCTTGGACATAGGAAGCGACAGCGGCTCGAATTTGTTCCCCGATGTCTGTATAACGTTTCACAAATCGGGGAGTAAGTTGTGAAGCGTACCCCACCAAATCGTGGAAGACGAGGACTTGTCCGTCACAGTGAACCCCTGCTCCAATGCCGATGACAGGAATGCTCAATTTGCTGGCGATCTGGGCTGCCACTTCTTCCGGAACTGCTTCCAGAACGAGCGCAAAGACGCCCGCCTCCTGCAAGGCAAACGCGTCCGACAACAAGCGCTTTGCCGCCTGCAGATCCCGTCCCTGCACTTTGTAGCCGCCAAGCTGATGAACGGCCTGCGGCGTCAAGCCGATATGGCCGACGACGGGGATGCCAGCTTGCACGCAGCGAATGACAATCGGCACGATTTCATTGCCGCCTTCCATTTTTACCGCTTTGGCCAAGCCTTCCTGCATCAATCTTCCGGCATTTTTCACGGCTTCCTCAACGGTTCCGTGATAGCTGAGAAAAGGGAGATCCGCGACGACCAGTGCACGTTTTGCCGCCCTGGTCACAGCTTTTGTGTGATGAATCATGTCTTCCATCGTCACCGGGACTGTCGAGTCGTATCCGAGTACAACCATCCCAAGTGAATCTCCCACTAAAATCATGTCTACCCCTGCTTCTTCTACTAACTTGGCGGTTGGGTAGTCATATGCTGTAATCATGGTGACCGGTATCCCTGTCTCTTTCTTTTTACGGATAAAAGCTGTCGTTACCGGTTTCGTGCTCTCTGCCATTTCTTTCACCTCTGTACGTGCCAAAAGCCTGGGCTGTCCTGGAACGTAAAAAACCTTCTCACGCCGAATACGGGAGAAGGTTGTCCATACATAAGAGACATCTTGCGTCTGAAAGGATTCCTTCTGTCTCGGTCCACACAGGCTCTGAGCAGATCTTAGTCCATAAGCTTGTAAGTATCACTATTCTCAATCAACAAGTTCTTTACTCGAAAAGAATTTTCCCTCGAGCAAGTCTTTCATTCGGAGTGCCGTTCAGTATGATACAGCCTCCACTTTTTGGAGTATAACAGAAAATTTAATGATTTGCACGATAATTGACGTCTGCCGAATAGACTTTGTGTACGTGTCCGGACTCGTCCCGCACCAGCAGCACTCCGGCTTCATCCAGGCCTATCGCTTTCCCATCCAGTTTTTGGGAAACAGTTTGTACGCTGACGTCCCGACCGATGGTATAGGAATGGGCCTCCCAGTTTTCCTTGATCTGCTGAAAGCCATCCTGCAGGAAATGGTCGTACCAAGATTCAAATATGCGGCAGAACCGCTGGATCAGACGAATGCGGTTAACAGGCTGCCCGGCCTCGATCCTCAGCGATGTGGCGATCTGTGCCAATTCCTCCGGAAAGTCGGTGCTGACGCTGTTTACATTGATTCCGATCCCGATCACCAGATAATGGACCCGGTCCGACTCGGCATGAAGCTCTGTCAGGATGCCGCATACCTTTTTGTCCCCGATGAAAATATCATTGGGCCATTTGATCTTGACCGGCAGTCCAGTCTCTTCGCGTATGCTCTGCGCTACACAGACAGCTGTCAAAAGAGTCATCTGCGGTGTCTTGGGCAGCGGGATCACAGGTCTTACGATCAAACTCATCCAGATCCCGGACCCCTTTGGCGAATGCCAGGGGCGGCCCAAACGCCCTTTTCCCCCCGTTTGCAGCTCTGCCAGCACCAAAGTGCCTTCCGGAGCGCCTTTAGTCGCAGCATCATGCGCGAGCGGTTGTGTCGAGATAACCTCGTCATAGGCGAAGACCTGCTGTCCGATTCGCTGGGTACCCAAGCCCGCCGTCACTTCAGCGGCAGACAAGCGATCTGGAGCTGCCACCAGCCGATACCCGGATTTGCGGACGGCTTCTACCTCATAACCGTCGCGGCGAAGCTCCTCCATATGCTTCCACACCGCAGTACGAGAACAACCGCACATCTGGCTCAATTCCTCTCCCGATATGAAACGATCTGGCTGATCGTGAAAGGCCTGCAGTATGACCTGTTTAATATTCATTGCGTGCCACCTCATTTTTTGCCGCTGCGATCAGTGCCTCAGGCGTGTTTGGCAAACCCTCAAATGCTGTTTGATGCAAAAGGCTTACCAGAACCCGACCAATCCACTCACCTTTATGCTTTTTCAATGCCACCTGAAGATCATAGCCCGTCACTGCCAGCTCCTTGGTGCTTTTGACAGGCAGGCTGTCGAATACCCGCCGAAGCGCCTCCGTGTCTACCTGCTCGCGCCGCTGCCACCAGATGGCAAGCAACAAGCTGTTTACCTCCTGACTTATCTCCAAACCTGCATCCAGTATGAGCGTACGCCACTCGATGTCTTTGGGGACATCCCACTCGGGACGAATTTTCTCAAGCCATCCCAACAGGGTCAGCAAACCCTCGCTCTCTCGCTTGGACATTTTCAACTGGGTCGCAACCTGCTTCACCTCGGATAGCGTATACTCTGCCGCGTAAAAGAGAAGCGCCCATTTTTGCACCAGTTCCTGTACAAGAGGAAGCCTCCACGCTTGTTTGGACCCAAGCTGAAAAAGCCTCTCCAACAGCGGTGAGGAAACAAAGAGACCTGCCTCGCAAAGAAGCTGACACCCCCATTGCGGTGCAGCACTGGCCAGCATCTTGTTCACTTCCTCACGCACTCTCTCTACAGCAATATGAGCCAGCAGAGGAGCCGTTTGTTGCATCGCTGCCATCGTCTTGCCTTCTATCTCAAAAGAAAGCTGGGCTGCAAACCGGACCGCACGAAGCAAACGAAGCGCGTCTTCCCGGAAGCGTTCGACAGCCACTCCGACGGCACGGATTTGCTTCTTTTTCAAATCCTCTTGACCGTGAAAGGGATCGTGCAGCCTGCGGTGGCGGTCCATCGCCATCGCATTGATCGTAAAATCACGCCGCTGAAGATCCAGCCGCAGCTCCGAGACAAACTGGACGGTGCTCGGCCTGCGATAATCCTCGTACTTGCCCTCTGTCCGATACGTCGTCACTTCAAAGAACATACCTTCCAGCCTGACACTGACGGTCCCGTGCTTGAGACCCGTCAAGACATGATCGGGAAATATGGCCATGACGTCGCCAGGATGGGCATTCGTACATATATCTATATCATGCACGGTGCGATGCAAGAGCCAGTCGCGGACGCAACCCCCGACAAAATACGCTTCGTATCCGTTCTTTTCAAGCGTCTGCAGGATTCGTAACGCTATCTCGTACACCACTGTGGATTTCCTCCCGTTTTTGCATGACATTCCCGATCCTCATTACGAAAAGGAGGCATCTTGCATGAGAATGTTGTATGGCCTGTTTATCCTGATTTCCAAGCTTCATCAATACGCCAAAGAAGCCTGGCAGCGTCCCTAATTATGCAGCTGGCTGATTCCGAGAAGCTGTTCGTACAAAGCCTCATACTGCGAGGCGATTTTTTCATGGCAAAACGTATCATTCGATCGTTCGATACCGTTGCGCGAGTGCATCTGATACAATTCCTCATCCTTCAAAAGCCGGATTGCTGCCTCTGCCATCCCGTCGACATCCCCGATCGGCCGTAAAAACCCGCACACGCCATCCAGGACCACCTCGGGCAATCCCCCTGCATCAGAGGTGACAGCGGGCACCCCGCACGCCATTGCTTCCAGTGCGACCAGTCCGAAGCTTTCTTTCGCGGATGGCAGAAGCATCACATCGGCGAGAGAGAGAACTTCTGCTACGTCATCCTGTTTTCCCAGAAAGCACACATCTTGAGTCAAATCCTGCTCGGCTATCATGTTGCGGACGAGCCCCATCTCAGGCCCTTCCCCGATCAGGATCAGTCGGGACGCCACTTCCTTGCGCACCTTGGCAAAAATCCGGATCACATCCGGGACGCGTTTGACTGGGCGAAAATTGGAGATATGCATAAGAATTTTTTCGCCATTTGGCGCAAACTTCTTTTTCAGCGCACTCACTTCTTTGGGATAGTAACGCCGCTTGTCGACGAAGTTATAGACGGGCACAATCTCTTTTTCCACGTGCAAAAGCTGTTTTGTCTGGCGGATCAGATCGCTGGATACTGCCGTGACGAGATCGCTTCGTTCAATGCCGAAGCGAATCATGTCGCTGAGATTGGAATCGTAGCCCAGGACTGTAATATCCGTGCCATGCAGGGTCGTGACGATCTTCAGATGATCCCCGACCATTTGCTTGGCGAGAAAAGCACACAAAGCATGCGGTACAGCATAGTGAACATGGAGCAAATCCAGATTCTCATTTTTGGCCACCTGCGCCATCCGGTTCGCCAACGTCAAATCATACGGTGGATATTTAAATACATCATAATTGTTCACATCTACTTCATGATAAAAAATATTGGGGTGGAAGGCTCCCAACCGAAACGGCATGCCAGACGTAATAAAATGGACCTGGTGTCCGCGTTCAGCCAAGAGCTTGCCCAATTCGGTAGCCACTACCCCAGAACCGCCCAATGACGGATAACAGGTAATCCCGATCTTCATACCAGGATGTCACTCCTTCTTACAGGTTCGCCACTACAAATGGCGTCGCACACATAAATCCCTCCGCGTAGCGCACCCCTGCTTGTTGTCCAAACAGCCGTTCCCGGTACTCCACTGATTCGAGATATCCATTGGTCAGCGGTGTCGCGACACTGCCTTCCTCCATTTCAAATTGACTTTTGTAACAGCGAAGCACTTCCATTTTCTCTTCATAGACTGCCGTGATGTCTACCACGATCTGCGGTGTTACTGTCGAATTAATGAAGTAATAATGCAATTGCGCAGGCCGATACGCAGGATGCCTGTCGTCCGGCTGGTACTTGCGGATGCCGCTGGAAAAAACAGCTTCGCGAACGATCCGGCTGACACTTTCGTGGTCTGGATGGCGATCCTGGAAATACGGTGCCAGGACGACGCGGGGGCGCGTCTGCCGGATCAGCTCGACGATGCGGCTGATTGCCTGCTCCCGTACCGGCTCCAGTCCTCTGTCGGGAAATCCGAAATTGTAACGCGCCGCCACTCCCAGCAGGCGGTCTGCTGCTGCTGCCTCCTGCTGTCTGCGCTCCACATCGCCATTCGACGACAGCTCTGCGTATGTCAAATCCAGGATGCCTACCCGCTTCCCTTGCTTGGCGGCCAGCAAGAGACTGCCAGCCGCCCCGATCTCCACATCGTCGGGATGAGCACCAATTGCCAATATATCCAATGAACTCATTGTCTGTTCATTCCTTCTCCTCATGAATGATTTCCCGCCAGTTCAGTTCCCCTCGCTCCAATGCACGCAGCAAGATCTCTGCCGTCCCCAGATTGGTGGCGAATGGAATCTTGTGCACATCACAAAGCCGCAGCAGTGCAATAATATCCGGTTCATGCGGTTGAGCGGTCAACGGATCGCGCAGAAAAATGATCAGATCCATCTCGTTCTGGGCGATTTTCGCACCGATCTGCTGGTCTCCTCCCAAGGGGCCGGAGAGACATCGCGTGATCGACAAGGAGGTGGCCTCCATGATCCGCTTGCCGGTCGTGCCCGTCGCAAACAATTCATGCTCGGATAAAATGGCTTCATAGGCAAGAGCGAGCTGGACGATCTCTTCTTTCATGCGGTCATGGGCGATTAAAGCAATTTTCACACTACCCTCTCCCTTTTCTCCTGACAAAATTTCCGTTAAACAATTGTTTAATCGATAAGATGCTCCAATCCATACAGGAATCCGTTCATATTCATCACGGCTTTAATTGCCATATTGACCCCTGGCATGAAAGACTCGCGATTGATTGAATCGTGACGGATAGAAAGAGTCTGACCGGTGGCGCCGAACAGTACTTCCTGATGGGCGACCATCCCCGGCAAGCGCACGCTGTGGATGCGGAAACCGTCGTATTCGGCTCCGCGAGCTCCTGGAATCGTCTCTTTTTCCTCCGGGTGGCCTTGTTTGATCTCTTCGCGCACAGCCGCAATCATCTCGGCTGTTTTCAAAGCGGTCCCGCTCGGCGCATCCAGCTTTCGGTCATGGTGAAGCTCGATGATTTCGACATGCGGCATGTACTTGGCCGCCATCGCTGCAAACTTCATGCACAAAATCGCCCCGATCGCAAAGTTCGGCGCGACAATACAGCCCAATCCTGCTTCGCCAAATCGTCTGGTCATCTCCTGGATCTCATCCTGGCTAAGTCCGGTAGTTCCCACGACAGGACGAATCCCGTGCTGCAAACAAATTTCCAAGTGGCGGTATACGCTATGGGGAGTCGTGAAGTCGACCAACACATCCGGCTTCATCTCTTCAATCCTGGCTCGGATGACCTCATCTTCGCCTCTCGTATCCAAGGCTCCTACGTACAACAATTGCTTGTCCTGTCCCAGCATGGTGACAACTTCCTGTCCCATACGTCCGTTTGCACCTGCTACTGCTACTCGAATTTGTTGTTCCATTACTCTGTCTCCTCTATTTTCGTCCAGCGATCTTTATCTCTTGTATTAAATTTGTGCATGATGCGGTCGAAGGCCTCCTGCAAGTCGATTCCCAGGGAATTGGCGAAGCACAGGACGATAAAAAACACATCGCCCAGCTCCTCTTCCACGGTTTTCTCGCCTTCATCCGATTTCTTCGGTTTTTCCCCGTAATGGTGATTGATTTCTCTCGCCAATTCGCCGACCTCTTCCGACATGCGAGCCATCATGGCCAAGGGAGAAAAATAGCCTTCCTTAAACTGCGATATGTATTGATCCACTTCCTGTTGAATCTCCTGCAACGTTTTCTTTTTCTGTTCCATAGGCCACTCCTCTTCTATCAGAAACATCCTTTCACTTATCGTAACTGAAAAGCCCTGGTTTGCCAAATTTGAAATCGCGATGCGGTGCATAAAAGCGCATGTCGCTGCATCGATAAAATAGATAGGAAAATCTTGACAAGGCTTGCTCTCCATGCTTAAATAAGTTGCGGTAATTTTTATACATTTTTGTTTTTAATATATAGTTAATGGGAGTGTGAGCATGAATGAAACCGCTTTTCACGAAGTCTTTTGTCAGTTTGACGCTCTCAATGTTCTTTTTATCTACAGGGTTTTATTTCCTTTTGCCGACGATGCCCCTCTACATCAAGGAACTTGGCGGCAACGAGTCACAGGTTGGACTGGTTATTGGCCTTTTCACGATTGCAGCGGTAATCATCAGACCGATCGTCGGAAGCTTGCTTGACCAAATCGGCCGAAAATCTTTCATTATATGGGGACTCTCTCTGTTTGCCATTACGATGTACTCGTACACTTGGGCCAGCAGCATTCTCTTGTTACTGATATTTCGGGTGCTTCACGGCATTAGCTGGGCTTTTGCCTCAACTGCCATTGCAACTGCGGTTACAGACACCATTCCTGAACAGCGACGCGGTGAAGGCATGGGGTGGTTCGGTCTGTCTGGGACACTCGCAATGGCGATCGGGCCCCTCTTGGGAGTGTGGTTGATCACAGAGCAGTCATTTGCAGGCACTTTTCTTGTGGCTACGCTGCTTGTATTGATCGCCTTGGTCGGGAGCTCGATGGTAAAAATGCCTTTTCAGAAAAGTTCGTATACCGGGCGAATGAGACTTTTTGAGAAAGCGCTGCTCCCGATTACCTTCACTGTCTTTTTCCTTGCTTTTGTCTACGGGGGAATTGTCACCTTCATTCCCCTTTTCTCTACATCGGTTCAGGTCAATCCCGGTTTGTTTTTTCTCGTCTATGCCATAGCTCTTACGTTCGTCCGGTTTTTTTCCGGCCGTATCGCAGACCGCTATGGAGAAGCGTATGTGCTTATTCCCGGTCTGCTTGTAACCGTCGCCGCAATGATTACCCTTGCTTCTACCGCTGGACTAACCGGTGTCGTCGCAGGTGCTATTCTTTTCGGTTTTGGCTTTGGTTCAGCCCATCCTGTCTTGCAGGCGGTAGCTCTGAGACTGGTCCGTCCCGATCAAAAAGGAATGGCGAATGCCTCCTTTACGACTGCATTCGATCTTGGACTCGGCATAGGCTCGATCACTCTCGGCTGGATTTCTGAATGGAGTGGCTACTCTGCTCTCTTCCTCGTTGCAGCTGTTTTCGGCGCCGTCTCACTGGCGATTTACCTCCTGACCGCAAAGCAAATGAATCAAAAGCAGGAGTCAGCGCAAGAAGCTTGAGTCTCACCCGTTCATAACTTTATTTTCCTCCGCTATTGTCATATAATGACACTCGAATGAACATTGCCCGCGCCCGTCTCGACGGGTCAACAGGAGGACAAGATGAAATTACGTTTGGACAGCATTATTGCCATTATTGTCGGTACTGCCATTATGGGATTTGGCATTAACTCCTTTAACATCCCCAATCATTTAGCGGAAGGCGGCATTACGGGCATTAGCATTTTGATCAAATTGCTTTTTCCGGCGGTGGACCAGGGGATCGTATTCTTTGCCCTCAACATTCCCCTGTTCATTCTCGGGTGGAAAATCCTTGGCCGCACCTCGTTTATCTATACGATTCTAGGGACTGTTTCCCTGTCGGTCTTCCTGTCCGTGTTTGACAGCGTCCTCCCCTTGCCCATGGATGATCGACTGCTCGCATCGTTGTATGCAGGGGTTGCTGTAGGTATTGGGCTAGGCATTATCTTTCTCTATGGGGGAACCACTGGGGGCGTCGACATTATCGCCCGCATGCTGCAAAAATACTGGGGTGTCAGCATGGGAAGAACCCTTTTTTTCAGCGATATCCTGGTTATCTGTGCATCTCTCATTTACCTCAATCTCGAAAGCGCGATGTACACATTGGTCGCCGTCTTCATTGCCGCTCGGGTCATTGATTTCTTCCAGGACGGCGCTTACGCCGGCAAAGCATTGACCATCATCTCCGACCGCGCAGAAGAGATTTCCAAGCAGATTCTCGAGCTTGGCCGGGGCGTTACGCTTCTCTCCGGAAAAGGGGCCTTCTCCGGCGCCGAGAAGCAGATTGTCTACGTCGTCGTCAGCCGCAATGAAGTGATGCGCTATAAAAATTTCATCCAGGAGATAGACCCTCATGCTTTTCTGATCGTCAATGACGTGCATGAAGTCCTTGGGGAAGGCTTCACCCTCGATGAGAACAAAAAGCCGCTCCATGACTGAACATCTGAATGCAAAAAAACCTTGCCGCCAAAGAGCAAGGTTTTTTTACATTCGTCGTGTTTACGTGGAGTGAAATTCAGCTTCGTATTTGCGGTAGGCTACATACGCGAGTGCGATGATGACAGCTACAGATATGCTGGTCGTGATAACCAGCGGGGAATCGGGCCGCATCATCAAACGTGTAAACGCGCTTTTTTCTCCTCCAACAAAAGCATCCTGCAATTCGCTGTTCAAAACTCGCAAGGATTCGCGTACGATCTGCCAGTCCTTCTCGCCCTTGCGCATTTCCTTGAGAATCTGCTCGTAGGCAGAGGATATGGTCTGCATCTGGGCTTCAGCAAGATGGATGCTCATCGCAGGTTTGAGCGCCAAAAACAAGCGTTGATTCTCCTCAAACTGCACACGAAACGTCTCGAAATCCCGCTCCACTGCAGATAGCTGCAAATTTTGCACCTGCGTCATAAAAGAGGGATAATAGCTGCGCCACATGGGTTGATGATTTTCTCTCAAAGCATCAATAGCGACACGAACGCGGGTTGCATGCCAAAGTATCTGTTCTTCGTTCACGTTCGGGGAATGAATGCTTTGCTTGGCTGCCAGGATAGACTGTGTAACAGCATTCAATGTCTCGATGCGAATCTGGATTGGCAGGTGCTGATTCGGGAAGCGTACAGCCAGCCGCTCGATGCGCTCTTTTGCCCCCTCCAAATCTCCTTTTTTTACGTTCGTCAGCAGTTCCTGTGCGATCTGGTCCAGATCAGCCAATTGCTTCTCTTCCCGTGGTTGGTCCAATCTCATGTACAAGCTGTGAATCGGCCAAGACAGAAAAATGCCAATCAACAGGAAGACCGAAAGATAGCGTAAGTTTTTCCTCAACGCAAAAAACCCTCCTTTCCCTTGTACAGACTATGGAAAGGAGGACAAGATTAGACCTTGTTTCTCGTGAACATCTGGTTGGTAAACCAAATGACCCCTATTGAAAGTAAGCTCAGCATAACCGTGAACAGGCCGACTATTCCGTCATAAGGTTCCAGAACAGAGGGCAGCCATGGATGAATTTTCATGACATAATCCAGAAAATCATTATTCAACGTCCACAGTGCTGCAATCCCAACTGGCAGGATGCTTAATTTGAAAAACCTTGCATACAGGACTGATTCAATCGCCATGCCTGCATGTGAGACCATGAGCATAATATCGGTCCAGCGCAGTTCATTTCCCATGACCCACCCTGCCACGATGATGCATACAGCCCACACGCCATATTTAAAATTGGTAATGCCAGCCAATGCTTCCAGAACAGGAACGTGGCGACCCAACAAATAAGTAAGCAGGACGAGCGTAAACAATCCGCTACCGGTCGGGCTATCCGGGACGAAAGGACGCAAGAATGCAGGGGTTGCTGCCAGTTGATTGCCATACCAGATAAATCCGTATATGGTTCCCAGCAGGTTCACGACCAAGAGCGTCCAAAGAAACCATCTTTTCGTCAAGGATTGCCTAAACCACTCCCATATCCAGATCATGATCATCGTCTCCCGCTGTTTACGCTGAAAGAAAAAGCTGACCGAACGTCAGCCAGCTTTTTCTCTATGAGCTTATTTCAGGCTTGCCAAGTACTCAGCAAGTTTTTGGATTTCTGCATCATCCTTGATCAAACCAGGTGGCATTTGACCTTTACCGTTCTTGATGATGTCGGCAATTTGGGTAGCATCCAGTTCGCTGCCGATTTTTTGCAGGTTAGGTCCCATTCCGCCTTCCATGTTGCCGCCATGGCAACCCATGCAGCTTGCTTGCGCTTTCCAGACTGCATCTGCTTTAAAACTGGAATCTGCAGGAGCTGGTGCCGCAGCAGCTGGAGGCGTGCCGCCACCGCCCTCGCCACCACTCTTGTGTTTCAAGTGGTTCGCTTGATCGTTTGCAGTCCAGGTCAGGTAGAAGATAGCGACCAACGCTGTCAGCATCAGACCAGTTGCTACTGGACGTTTGGATGGACGGCGTTCTTTACCGGTATCCAGCCAAGGAGCCAACATCAGGGCGCCAAAGGCAATACCCGGGATACCAATAATACCGATGACGACCCAGTCTCCGGCAGCCCAAGGATACTTGAGCAACTGATACAGGAACAAGAAGTACCAGTCTGGCAACGGGAGGAAAGAGGTGTCATTCGGGTTTGCTTTGTCAGTCAGTGGCGACGGATGGGATACCGTCAAAATCAAGAAACCGACCAAGCAAACGGCCGCAACCATCCACTCTTTCAACAGGAAGTTCGGCCAGAAAGGCTCGGTTTTTCCCGGAAAGTCAGAGTAGGATGGGGAAATATTAGGGATACGCTTCGCCGATACTCGGGAGTCTCCAACGAAGGTAGCATCTTTATCCTGTTTTGCCATGCTAATTCCTCCTTATGTTATGAAGACTATTTTATAGTGGACCCGAGATCCCTTGCGAACGAATCATTACAAAGTGAGCTGCCAACAGGGCAAACAGACCAGCAGGCAGGAAGAATACGTGAATTGCAAAGAAACGTGTCAGGGTTTGGGCCCCAACGATTTCGCCACCCGTAAGCAGCATTTTTGCATACGGACCAATAAACGGTACGGAGTCAGCAATTTGCAGACCTACCTTGGTTGCGAAGTATGCTGTGTTATCCCACGGGAGCAGATATCCGGTGAAGCCAAGTCCGAGCATGACGAAGAAAATCAGTACGCCGACTACCCAGTTCAGCTCACGCGGTTTTTTGTAAGCCCCGGTGAAGAATACGCGCAAGGTGTGCAGGAACATCATGACGATAACCAAGCTGGCACCCCAGTGGTGCATCGCACGAACGATCGATCCGAAAGCAACCTCGTTTTGCAGGTATTTCACCGATTCATACGCATTGATGATGTCTGGTACGTAATACATGGTCAAGAACATGCCAGACAAGATTTGAATAACGGTAATAAAGAACGTAAGACCACCAAAGCAGTAAACAAAAGCAGAGAAATGATGTGCCGGGTTCACGTGCTCAGGTACCTCGTGGTCGGCCAAATCACGCCACATCGGAGTGATATTGAGTCGTTCATCAACCCAATCGTACATTTTTTGCATCATCTTAACCACTCACCCCCGCACGAGGATTCGCTTTCACAGCGCCCAGATACAATTTGCCGTCTTTGATCTCAGTCTCGTATTCGTCAAGAGATGCAGTAGGCGGCGTACCCAGGATGTGTTCACCGTTGATTGCATAGCGGCCCATGTGGCATGGACAAAAGTACTCGTTTGGAAAATCAGGGCTTGTGTTCCAGTCAACTGTACAGCCTAAGTGTTTGCAAATCGGGGACAAAGCCAGGATCGTGCCATCTTCAAGCTTACGAATCCAAGCAGACAGTGTGGTCTCTGATTCATACCAACCGTCCTTGGTATGTACCTTAAACTCAACACGCTTAGGGTCTGGCCCGAAGTCATCAGGACTTCCGACCGCTACCATATCTCCTCCGGTATGTCCTTGGAGCAGGGGGTCAACCGCAAAGCGAAGCATTGGGGTGATCATTCCTGCAGCAAGAAACCCGCCAGTTCCCATCAGTGCGTAGTTTAGAAATGTACGTCTGGAAATTTCGCGTTTATCGCCCATATCTTTTCCCTCCTTATCCTGTAAAATAGCGCAACGATGGCGTTTTCATACATATACACTAGGTCAATCCCAATCATAGCTAACGCCTATTCAGATGTCAAGAATGTCCAATGGACAGGACCGATTCAATCCCCTGATAATAAAGATATTGTTACCATTTTGTCAAAAATAGCCCTATTCCTCTTGCTAAAAACTAGTATGACCCGAAGTCTTTCTCTAATGCTCGCTATTTCGCTGCCAATGTCGAATCACTTCTCGGTACAAGACATCTACTGTGACTTCAAAGCGCAACGCGGAATCCAGCTCCTGATCCCCTACCGCTAGCATGAGGGCGTCCGCATTTTCTTCTGTCTTCTTCATGGCGTCGCCACTAAAATGAAGAATGACAGCATGTGCAAAACCTTCCGGAAGCCGTGGCGTCATCTGCTCATCTGAAAACTGATAGACCATCGGAAACAATAAGACTCTTCCCCTCAGCTTTCGTTCGATTCCAGCCGCTACGTTCAATAAATAATTCATCCGCAGGACGTGGTCGGGCACCTGAGCGCCAGATCGATACAAATAAAGAGGGAGTAGCGCGGTATCTACATCGCTCCGCAGCTGCTCCCAATTCTCCAGTTCATTCGTATTCCACTGCATGGCTCTAGCTCCTCTTCTCGTAGATTTACGGAAGTTAGCGTACCATGAATCTGTCGAGACTGGCAATCCGCCTTGGCCATTCTTTCCAGCAACATCACTTCTGCTCGTAGGCCATGATTTTTTTCAACTCTCCGGTAAGTTGCAAAAAAACTTCCTTGTCCTTTTTTGCCAGTGCTTCGTCAATCTCTTTATAAAGCTCCCGTTTCCGATAGCTGCGCATCTGTTCGTCGATCACGATCTCGGACAACAAGCCCGAAACCATTTGATTGTTCGTACCATACGCATTGGAATAGAAATTCAGCCACTCCATACCCATCCCTCACTTTTCCTAACTGGATTCGGCCGTCTGTGGCCAAGCCGCAGCAGCCAAGCAATCTACATGCAACCACCGTTATGACTTGCACCGTCGCAGGGCCTAACCGTTCCTGTCGCCCAACAGAATGGTTGTCTCCGCAAAGCCGTTGTATTTGCGCAGCCACGTCTGACTTGCGTACGTGGCTGAATACAACCAGTTTCCTTCCTGATCTTGTCCGACACGCAACAAACCGAGATGAACCATCATCTTGCATACCCGATTTGTCAGTACCTGAAAAGAGTCGTCGTAATAAAACTCCTTTACCCAATCCAACAACGTCTGTGTCAAAGTGGATTGTTGAACCCATCCGCCGGACACCAGCATGGGAATCAACTGCACAAGCATCGGCAAATTCGGAATCGGTTTTTTGTAGAGTCTGATCCAAAAGCGTATCAGATCATGGTACAGGCTGTCCTCGTACTGCTGCTCCAGCCTTTCCCTGCCTGCCTCCGAAAGTCCGACCTTGCCGCCCGACTCCTCGATCCACTTGTTGTAATAGCAGAAATCATACAACAGCGAAAAACGGTCCGGGTATAGATCAAAGTGAAGCCCGTAGCCAAACCGCCATTTTTGCGGCAGCAGCGGCTCTTCTTTTACAAACAAAAATTGAAAAAGCTGTTGTTGATGCCGCTTGTACATGCCTCCCTCAGCAGTCAGGGGAACTGGCTCCTGCTGAAGAAATTGTAAAAATTGCATGATATCGTCACACAGGGCCGTTCCTTCATCCCGATACGCATCAATGCTTTGCAGCTCCAGTATGTGGTGCTCCTGCCGCCATTTTTCAAGCCAAGCCTGCAAATAAGGCTCGCGAATGTCGAGCGGAATCTGGTACTGTCCCACTGCTTTGCTCCTGATCGGGTAAATCCAGCCCCTCTTCATCGCCTGTGTTACAAAGCGGCGTGCTTCCGCCTGCTTTTGCTCCTTGGCTCCGTCCAGTGCAATCCCCGCCTTGGCCAGCAGGTCTTCGAGCGACATCACCGTTCGCTTGTCGAGAAAGAGCAGCAGCATGAAGTGAGTCTCATCCTTGCTTAAATTCGTAACTTCCTGAGAGATTGTCAACCGATGCCGCAAACTGGACAGCAGTGACGTGATCAGATCATTTTTGGAATGAGGGTTGCATTCGCATCCATAATGGTTGGCAATCTGATGGAGCTGCCGGATATCGGTGTAAACCAAGATCTCAGCCAAGTTCATCTGCGCATCCCTTCTTTGCGTTGGCTTACGTTTATGCTCCATTCTTGCCAGAATGCGGAAAAATAAACAGGAAGCCACCGATGTGACTTCCTGTTTTTGTGCCCTGCTATTCTTCGTTCGATTGATCGTCCCACTGATTGAGAAGATGTTGGTATTCCTTCGCTTCCTCGTACCTTCCTGCTTGGGTCAACAATGCGACGAGGCGTTTGATATGATCCAGGTCAAATCCTGACAATTCCACGTATTGCTGCAGCGCCTCAATAGCTTTCTCCGTTTTGCCGAGAGACAGGTAGATATCCGCAGCAAGCGGATAGGCAGCCACGTATTCCTCATCGAGCGCAAGCAGTCTGTTTACCAGCTCCACCGCATCATCCAAGCGGCCGATGTGGAACGCCATCAGGCTGCATCCGTACAAAACCTCTGTAGACTGGTCCAAGACCAATGCCTGCCGAAATACCTGATAGGCCTGCTCGAAGTGACCGTTCTGCGCTAGCGAACGCCCTTTGCTGAGCAACAGCTCCAGGCTCTCTTCTCCTGCCTGTTCCAGCAGCCTCAACGCTTCCTCGTCATTGCCGATCCGGAAATACAGATTACCCAAGGCAGCCAAAATATCCTGGTTGTCCGGTTCTTTCTGACGAGCTTGCTCCAGATATTTTACTGCAACTTCATCCAAATCCTGCAACGCGTACAGGTCCGCCATCAGCAAATCAAGCTGAATGCTCTCCACACCGGATTCCTTGCACTCGTACAGCAAGTGCTGAGCCGTCTCAAAATCTCCGGAATCCAGCGCAATCTCTGCGAGCAGCATTTGGCATTCCCGACGCAGCGAAGGCTCCATACCGGGATTCTTCTGAAGAATTTCTGACAGCAGCGAGGAGGCTTCCTCCAGGTGGCCCAAGCGATACCAAACCTCCGCCAGATACATCATGACTTCGGGTAGATCCCTTCCATGCTCCTGTACTTTTTGCAGAGCTGTCAAACCCAGCTCTACCTCATCATTTTCAATCCGTTTGATCGCCTCGTCTATGACGTAGAGCCATTTTTTCGGCATTCCGTTCACCTCATATGTAGGATCAACAGTGGCAAAAGACCGTCCGAGGACGGTCTTTTGCTGTTTCATTTGATCATATACCATTATACCCGTGTAAGCCAACTCATTGTTAAGACTGTAATTAAAATACCAAAAACACTGAGGACAATGCTGTAGTTAGGCTTGGCATAATCGTTGCTGACCGGTTTTCCGTCCAGCGGTATGATCGACGCAGTCGCGTACTGCAATGCATCATCATGCTGGGCAGACAATGGCGGCGTCTCTACCACATAGGTGCCGTCATCCGTCTGCATTGAAGAAGAGATGACCTGGGCCTTGGATGTCTCCATTGCCATCAACTCTCCATCGATCATCAAAGCATTGGCATGCTCCGTAGAACTGGTATTCAAATAGAGCGTAAACGTAAAGACCATGAGCAAAACGGCTGCGGCACTCGCGCCCATTCTTCTCATTTTCGCCGTTACGGTAAAGATTTTCCGACCGATCGGAATCGCCCATTTTTCCTCCGAGAGGATCCTGGCCATCACAGCGTCTACAATCGAACGGGACGGGGTCACGGAATGGTACTGCTCCATGTCCTCCTTCATCCACTCTCCGCTGTCTGACCACAGCTCATAATCCGAGCGACAGGCGTAACAACTCGCCATATGATGGTCTACGCGTCTTTGTGTTACCTCGGACAACAGATTCTCGGCGTAATCAGGCAGGAGCTCCTGAACTTCTTCACATCTCATCATCGATTCATCCCTTCAGCTTCATCCAAATGAGGGTCCAGGATATAGGCTTCCAATTGTCCTTTTATACTTTGCCGAGCGCGGAACAACAGGGACTTGACCGAGCTTACGGTCAAATCGAGAATGGTGGCAATCTCGTTGTAATCCAACTGTTCGTACTCGCGCAGGATCAGGGCAGAACGTTGTTTTTCCGGCAAGTTGTTGATAGCCAGTCTGACCATCTGTTCCCTTTCATTGCGCAACAGGACTTGCTCAGGCAGACGTTCCGAAGAAGCTGTCGGCACCTGTAGCGTGTCCTCCAGATAGACATCTGAATTTCGACTTTTGCGCAGTTCGCTCAAGACGGAGTTGCGGGCAATCGTATAAAGCCAAGTGGAGAACGTAGCTTCTACATCTCGGAAAGAATGAATGCTTTTATACGCCTTGTAAAACGTCTCCTGACAGATATCCTCTGCAATGTGCTCCAGATGTGCCTGACGCAAAAGATGTGTGACAAAAGCGAGGATCTTTTTCTCATATCGACGAATCAGCTCAGCATAGCATTCCAGATTACCTTCTTTAATCTCTCGGATAAGCTGGGAATCGGTCATGTTCAGGATTACCTCCTTGCGATTCCGACTCCCCAGCGACCTTTTGCCTAATTAGACCGCCGGAGAGCTAAAAAGTTGCGCTGTTATCAGATCTTTTTTCTCGTCTGTCTGCAAAAAACCCTTTATGAAAATATCCCCATGCGCAAGGACTAGATGACATAGGAATAGGGCCTGGTGTCTCGAAGGCACCTGCCAAGTCCCAAGACGGGGAGAAACTGCAAATCTCGATATATCCAAATACCATTCGACATAACAGATGTTGGAAGCTCGATTTCACTAAAATTGAGAATAGTGGAAGAATCCATCTTTGTCAACCAGTATTCCTTTTTCAGGAAAAGGATATCGGCATCCGCCCCTGGAGCAAGCGACCCTTTTCGTGGATACAATCCGACAGCCTTGGCGACGTTTCTCGACGCCAGCCGTACCAGAAGGGACAAAAGCTCCTCCTCCGAACACCACTTTCTCCGGTAATCGAAGCGGATTTCCTTGATCGAGGAAGCAATCGGACAAGAACCATACCATTGACGTTGCATAGCCCGAAGACCGCGTTCCGTATGTTCGGCATCGAGCCAGTACAGATGATAATACTTCTCGAAGTCATCTTCCTCAAAGGGAGGAAGCATCTGTTCTACGACGATACGAATATTCCAGAAACGGGTGACCTCCATCCAGCGGCGCTGGAGTTCTTCGCGATCCGCCTTGCCAAGCGACGACCTTGGCGGCAGGTGAAGATGAAGCATCGTTCTATATGACGTAAGGATTTGCGAAATAGTTTCCCATTCCAGGGTGGAAATATCGCCCAAATGCCGGAGGTGCAATCGAATCGTCCGGAATCCCTGCCGGCACCATTCGAGGACTTCCTTGGCCGTAAAACGAGGGACTTCCAGGCCGACATGCCAGACGTAATCAATGGGGCTGTTGTAATGGCTCGTCTTCAGATAGGCTACCTGGGTGCGATCCATCCAGCGCTCAGGCAAAAGCACATCCACGAGCGTCGTACAGCCTGTCCGGATCATCGCCCTGACCTCTTCCAGGTAGTCCCTCCCCTTCAACCGCTGAAGATGCGGAGGAGCCATTGCTAAAAAACCGGGCAAAAGGTACATCCCGGTTGCATCAATTTCCTTCGGCCTCGACACCTGCTTTTTGGCCTGCAGCGTGTCCTTCCCCCAACGGGCTATCTTTCCGTCGACGACCCAGACATCCGTCTCCAACAGCCCTTGCGCTGTCACAATCGTGCCGCCGCGAATCACTGTCTCCTGCTGCAATGCTTGTCCCCTCCCCATCCCGAAACCGCACGTTATCTTATACATGCTTATGAGAGGGAGGCAGGAAAAATACAAAAAAAAAGACCGTCTTTTGAAAACGCATTCAATAGACGGTAGCACGATATGTGCTTTATATATTGGATAGGAGTGGAGAGAAACCATACTGTATTTTTATAATAAACGGAATGTAAGCGCTTGTCAAATCATTTTTGCTAAAATTCGGGAATAAAATCAATATTATTTTACTGGGCAATTTTTTTATCAGTACAGCCGGTCATGCAAAAAACCCACACACCATCATGTGGGTTTTTTGCCTTTCTTCTATAGACTAATCCTGCTTAGCAACTCGGCAAATCCAGGGAACGATACGGCGATCGCTTCGTCGTTCTCGATCTGTGTCTCCCCTTCTGCAGCCAGTCCGGCAATCGCCATCGCCATGCCGATACGGTGATCGCCCATGCTGTCGATGACAGCGCCTTTCAGCTTGGAGCTGCCGGTGATAATCATTCCGTCATCTGTCGGTTCCAAGTCGGCCCCAAACTTGCTGAGCTGGCTTACAACTGATGCGATGCGGTCTGTCTCTTTTACTTTCAATTCCTGCGCGTCACGAATGACCGTTTGGCCGGCCGCCTGCGTCGCCATGACCGCGATCACCGGAATCTCGTCGATCAGTCGCGGAATGATATCTCCTGCGATTTCAATGCCGTGCAACGGCGCGTACGTCACCAGAAGATCCGCGACCGGTTCTTCATTGACTACTCGTTCATTGAGCAGTTCAAGACCGCCGCCCATCTGGCGTACGACGTCGATGATACCAGTGCGGCTCGGGTTGATCCCCACATTTTCAATCAGCAGGGAGCTGCCCGGCACCATCATCACAGCTGCAATCAGAAAAGCGGCTGAAGAGATGTCCCCAGGGACCTGGATGTCGCGTCCTTGCAGCTCTTGACCGCCTTTGACACGAACGGTCAAGCCGTCACGCTCGACCTGCACGCCAAACGCTTGGAGCATTCTCTCTGTGTGGTCGCGCGACAGATGGGGTTCTGTCACGGAGGTTTCGCCTTGTGCCTGCAATCCTGCGAGCAAAATAGCCGACTTCACCTGCGCGCTCGCTACCGGAGAGTCATAGGAGATCCCTGTTAATCCTCCGCCGCGGATGGACAATGGGGTGAATTCTCCCTCTTTGCGCCCGTCAATTTTGGCCCCCATCTGGCGCAATGGACCAATCACGCGGCGCATGGGCCGCTTGGCGATCGATTCGTCTCCTTCCATGACGACATGGAAGGGCTGGGTTGCCATAATGCCTGCCATCAGGCGAATGGTGGTGCCGGAGTTGCCGACATCCAGACGAGAGGAAGGCTCTTGCAGGCCGTACCAGCCTTTCCCCTGGACGGTGACGCGGTCCCCATCTTGCTCAATCTCAATCCCCATTTGCTTGAAGCATTGAATCGTGCTCAAGCAATCTGCACCTGGGAGAAAGCCCTCGATGCGCGTCGTTCCCTTGGCAAGCGCTCCGAACATGACCGCGCGATGGGAAATTGATTTATCTCCTGGAACACGGATCGTTCCTTTGATTTGATTGGTTGGTTTGATGCGTAGCACACGTACACTCCCCTTCTTCATCTAGCCAGTCATGCTGTGAAGCGTCTTCGTTGTAAAGTACCTTCGCATGAAAAACTATCGTCTGTACACATTGTACTCGAAATAGAGCAGCAGCTCTTCCCCTTTTTCCATCTCGTACTGGGATTGGAACGTAATCCGCAATGCGCCGTAGATGTCCTCCCGCGTCTCCCTGATTTGCAGATTGGTAATGTTGATCTGCTTGGCCCCGAGCAAGGTCGTAATCCGACCGATCTCACCCGGATGGTCAGGAATGTCAATGTACAGATCGTAGAGCGGAGGCAGTGCACCCGTTTTTCTCTCGGGCAGTCCATCGCGGAAATCGCGAGCAGATTGAAAAAACTGTTCAATGCCGTCGGGATTCCCTTCTTCGACCAGCTTCATCACATCCTCCAGCGCTTTTGACCAATCGCGTCCGATCTGGAGCAGATGCTCGCGGTTGTGCAGGAGGATGTCGCGCCACATGCGCGGATTGCTGGATGCGATGCGGGTAATGTCTCGGAAGCCGCCTGCAGCCAGACGGGCATGCCAGGCGTTTTCATCATCATAGCCCGCTACCAGATTCACCAGAGCTGAAGCCAGAATATGTGGAAAATGGCTGACTGCTCCGACGACTTGGTCATGCGTGTCAGCATCCATGCGCACGATCTTTGCCCGCGTCAGCTGAAGCAGCTCGCTCAAATACTCCACCTTGTCTTCTGGAGTGCCGGGCGCAGGCGTCAACACGTAATAGGCGTTTTCAAACAAACGATCGGAGGCTGCCTCGACTCCTGATTTATGAGAGCCTGCCATCGGATGGCCGCCAATAAAGGTAACATGGTCGGGAATGACGCGAATCGCATGGTTTACGATGCCTGTTTTGATGCTTCCAGCGTCCGTGACGATAACGCCGGGCTGCAAATCCAGATTGCGAAGCGATTCGAGAATCGCGTAGATCTGTTCCACAGGAGCTGCTAGGAAAATAACGTTTGCTTCTCTTACTGCTGTCTGCAAATCGGTCGTTCCCGCATGGATGGCCCCTGTATTCAATGCTTTATCCAAAAAATCCTGACGGACATCGAAGCCGACGATCCGAATGTCGGGATCCCTTTTTAAGGATAAAGCGATCGATCCGCCGATTAATCCGACGCCGATCACAGCTATGGTTGTTCTCTTCATCTCCAGTTTCGATCCTTCCTTTGCGCGTGTAGCGAAAAATGCCGGGAAAGTCCCGGCATCTCAAGCTTGAATTTAGGCACCTTTTACGATCTCTTCGAGGGCGCGCAGCAGTTTCTCATTCTGCTCCGCAGTCCCAATCGTGATTCGCTGATAGCCTGGATGCCCCAGTGCACTACCGGATCGAACGATAATACCACGACTCAGCAGTTTTTTAAAGACCTCATTGGAATCCTGGTTCAAGTTGACAAGGACAAAATTCGTCTGTGAAGGATAGTACTGCAATCCCCATTCGTCGAAGCGGTCCGTCAACTGTTTCATGCCTGCTCTGTTCTTCTCCCGGCAGGAAACGACGAATTCCTGGTCATGCAAGGCTGCACGGGCTGCTGCCTGTCCCAGAGTTCCCGTGTTGAACGGCTCACGCACATGCTCGAGCGCCGAGACGATTTCTTCGGAAGCGATTCCGTAGCCTACGCGCATCGTCGCGAGCCCGTAGATTTTGGAAAAGGTGCGCAAGATGATCAGATTGGGGTAGTCAGCAAGCATTGGAACAGTCTGCGGATATTCCGGGTCCACCACGTACTCGTAGTAGGCTTCGTCCAGAACGACCAGTACTTCTTTCGGAACCTTTTTCAAAAAGGCTTCCAGCTCTGCTGTCGTGACGATTGTTCCGGAAGGGTTATTTGGATTGCATACCCAGACAACGCGTGTCTGCTCGTTGACGGCAGCAGCCATGGCTTCCAGATCGTGCACGCCGTCTTTCAACGGCACCTCGATCAGCTCCGCCCCTTCGATGATGGCATTGGAGCGATATTGGGAAAAGGTAGGCTTCGCCATCACTGTATTGGTACCTTCGCTAAGGAAGGCGCGTGCAATCATGAGGAGATTCTCGTCCGAACCGTTGCCAAAGATCAGCTGCTCAGGCTTTACGCCGAGGAATTCAGCCAAGTCCCAACGCAATTGCAAGCTGGCGCCGTCCGGGTAAATCGCCAGGTTGTCCAGTTGCGAGACAATCGCTTCCTTGGCTTTGGGAGAACAGCCATACGGATTTTCATTGGAAGCAAGCTTGATCACTTCCGTCAAACCATATTCGCGTTTCACATCTTCAATCGGTTTCCCAGGTTGGTAGACCGGGGCATTGAGGATTCGTTGCTTCGGTTGCATGCACGTCTCACTCCTGCATTCTTTTTCACATTATTGTAGCGCACTCGTCAGCTGATGTACAAAGTTTTTTATTTTTCCGACAGCCTCTCCTGTCGTTGCAGGGTCCCTCAATTCTGATTCATACCGCTCGATTTCCCGTACAATCGCACTCCCCACGATCACCGCATCCGCATGGGGCGCGAGTGTGCGGACCTGTTCCGGGGTCGAGATGCCAAAACCGACCGCAGTTGGCGCATTCGTACTTTCTCTGACACGCGCCAAAAAGTCTGTCAGGTCGCTGCGCAGCTCCGAACGCGCACCCGTCACGCCAAGAGAGGACACACAATAGAGAAAACCGGTCGCCTGCTCCCCGATCATTTTGATTCGCGCATCCGAGGTTGGAGCTACGAGCGAGATGACGTGAACGCCGTGCTTTTGTGCCGCTGCCACGGCAGGACCGCTCTCTTCCACTGGCAGGTCGGGAATGACGACTCCATCCGCGCCGCTCGCTGCGAGATCCGCGAAGAATCGCTCGATCCCGTATTGGAAGACAGGATTGACGTAGGTGAACAGGACCAGCCCTGCTTCCATGCCGCTATCCCGCAGGCGGACGACCAGCTGCAGAGCGTCTTTGATCGAGACCCCATTCTTGAGAGCTCGTTGGGAAGCCCGTTGAATCGTAGGTCCGTCCGCGAGCGGGTCGGAGTAGGGAATTCCCAGCTCGAACAGGTCTGCCCCTGCCTCCGCCAAGCCTTGAATCACTTGGTAAGTCGCTTCAAGCGTAGGGTCTCCCACGGTAATAAACGGTATAAAACGCTTGCGGCTGCGGTCTGCAAACAAACGGTCAATGCGATTTGCTGGAGTAGTCGTCATGCCTGATTATCCCCTTCCTGTTTCGGTGCCAAAGCATCCTGGATCGTCAAAACGTCTTTGTCTCCTCTGCCTGACAGACAAATCACCAGAACTTGATCCTTGCTCATCTGCGGCGCGCGCTTCATCGCTTCGGCTACTGCGTGGGCGCTCTCCAATGCCGGGATAATCCCTTCTGTACGACAGAGGAGCTGAACCGCTTCGAGTGCTTCTGCATCTGTAATCGCTGCATACGTGACCCTGCCGGTATCCTTGAGGTAGGAGTGCTCCGGTCCAATGCCCGGATAGTCCAGGCCTGCGGAGATGGAGTGCGCCTCCTGCACCTGGCCGTGTTCATCCTGCAACAGGTAGGTCAAGGAGCCGTGAATCACGCCGGGACGTCCCTTGGTCAAAGTAGCTGCGTGTTTGTCCGTATCGACACCCAGCCCTGCTGCCTCCACGCCTCGCAAGGCGACAGACTCATCCTGGATAAAAGGATAAAACATCCCGATCGCATTGCTGCCGCCACCGACACAAGCGATCACTTCATCCGGCAGTTTGCCCAGCATGTCGAGAATTTGGCTGCGCGTCTCCTCCCCGATGATTTTCTGAAATTCGCGCACCATGTACGGATATGGATGAGGTCCTACGACGGAGCCGATGACGTAGAAGGTTTCATCCACATGCGATACCCAGTGGCGGATCGCTTCATTCGTCGCATCCTTGAGGGTGCGGGAGCCTGAAACAGCCGGAATCACTTCGGATCCGAGCAGTTTCATGCGAAAAACATTCAGGGACTGGCGTCGAATATCTTCTTCGCCCATGAACACCTGGCAGGACAGTCCCAGCTTGGCTGCAACCGTAGCACTCGCTACACCATGCTGGCCCGCTCCCGTTTCTGCAATGATCGACTTTTTCCCCATGCGCTTTGCGAGCAAGCCTTGCCCAAGCGCGTTGTTCAGCTTGTGGGCGCCGGTGTGGTTGAGGTCCTCGCGCTTCAGGTAGATGCGCGCCCCGCCCAATTCCTCCGTCAGCCGTTCCGCATACGTAAGCGGCGTCGGTCTTCCCGCATATTCCGTGAGCAAGCCATACAGCTCTTCTCGAAAGGATGGGTCACGCCTCGCTTCCTCAAAGGCTTGTTCCAGCTCCATCAACGCATTCATCAGCGTCTCCGGAACGAATTTTCCCCCGTATTCTCCAAACCGTCCCCTCTCATCTGGAACGACTCTTGCTGCTGTTTTTTGTGCATCAGCCATGTCCCTTCACCCTCTCCATCAGTTCTCTTATTTTCTGTGAATCTTTTTCTCCGTCTGTCTCCACACCGCTGGACAGATCAATGACCGCAGGTTGATAGCGCTCGATCAGTTCTGTCACATTGCCCGCATGGATTCCCCCAGCGATGACCTCTGTGATCCCCTGGCAGGCTTCCCGAAGCCCCGGAATGTCCTCCCAGGTAAACCGTTTTCCCGTCCCACCTGCCTGTGCAGGATCGTAGGTATCGAATAAAAAGGCGTCTACTGAGTTCGCATAAGCTGCCAACCGATCAGCCGTGTCTTCTTTTCCAACCGCCATCGCCTTCCAGACCGGCAAAGAAAACCGTTCCTTGACTTCTTGGCAAAATGCCGGTGTCTCTTGTCCATGCAGCTGAATGACCGCAAGCGGCGCTTCTGCCAGCACTTGCGTCAATTCGCCTATCGTCGGATTGACGAAAACGCCCACCGCCGGCGGATGCTCCGGAACAGCCCGCAGCATTTCCCCTGCTGCAGCAGCCGTTACTTGGCGCTTGCTTGGAGCAAAGACAAATCCGGCGTAATCAACTCCGCATTCAGACAGTAGCCCAAGCGTTTGTTCATTTTTGATGCCGCATATTTTGACCAGCGTCATGTAGACACCCCCGACGGTTTCTCGGCAGTCTTTCCGACGAGGTCGCAGACGGCTTTTGTCACATCAGGCTGTCTCATAAAATGCTCTCCGACCAAAACGGACCGCGCACCGCTTTTCCGTACACTTTCCACATCCTCCGGCGTCCCGATGCCGCTTTCGCTCACCACTGTCAAGGAAGGAGGCAGCTCCTTGATCAGCTCACGCGTGACATTCAGATCAGTCTGAAATGTACGCAGATCCCGATTGTTGATGCCGAGCAGCTTGGGCGTCGTATAGCGGAAAACCATGTCGCACTCTGCCCGGTCATGGACCTCGATCAGAACGTCCATGCCCAAATCTTCTGCAGCCTGATTCAACGCTCGAAGCTGGGCTCCCTCCAATATCGCGGCAATCAGCAGGACGCAGTCCGCCCCTGCCGCTCGCGCCTCGATGACCTGCAGCTCATCAATGAGAAAATCCTTGCGCAGAAGCGGATGATCTACCGCTGCACGTATGTCTTTCAGATAAGAGAGATGACCCTGAAAAAAGACTTCGTCGGTCAGTACCGATAAGCATTCGGCATCTGCCTTTTGATAGGCAAGGGCAATCTCTACCGGGGAAAAATCGGCCCGAATCAATCCTTTGGAGGGGGACGCTTTCTTGACCTCTGCTATGACGCTGACGGGGCGAACACTTGTCTCCAAGGCCCTGCGAAATCCCCGTGGCGGCTGAGACTGATTGGCTTCTGCCAGTAATGACGCTGTCGTGTGCTCCTGTTTCAAGCGGCTAACTTCTTCTATTTTTTGCGCGACAATTTTACGAAGCATGAATCATCCCTCCTGCAATCTGGCGAATATGGTCCAACTTGCTCGCTACGTGGCCTTCATCGATCAATTCCGCCGCACGAATGACGCCTTCTTCAATCGTTCTTGCCCGATTGGAAAGGTATAGGATCGCCCCCGCATTGAGCAATACCACGTCGCGGGCTGCGCCACGCTCTCCTGCGAATACATTGGCGATGATCTTCGCGTTCTGTGCCGCATCGCCGCCTCGAAGGGAATCTTTTTCATGCCGATTGAGACCGAATTGTTCCGGCTCTACCTCATACGAGTGAATGCTTCCATCTCTCAACTCGGTGATATAGCTTTTTCCCGTCACCGTCAATTCGTCCAGTCCATCTTCGCCTGCTACGACCAAGGCCCGCTGGACGTTCAACTCACGCAGCACTTCCGCCACGATCGGCAGCAGCTTCGCATCGTATACACCCATCAACTGATGGCTGGCTCCTGCAGGATTGGTCAGGGGGCCCAACAGATTGAAGACCGTGCGCACCGCCAGCTCCTTGCGCGGTCCCGCCGCATGCTTCATCGCCTGGTGATAGGTCGGGGCGAACAAGAAGCAAAGGTTCGTCGCCCTCAAGCAATCAGCAGCTTCTGCCGGACTCAGGTTGACCGGGATTCCCAATGCTTCCAGGACATCGGCGCTGCCGCTCTTGCTCGATACCGCCCGATTGCCATGCTTGGCGATTCGCACGCCGTCACTGGCTGCGACGATCGCACTCGCTGTCGAGATGTTAAATGTATGGCTTCCGTCCCCACCAGTCCCGCAGGTGTCTACCAGCCCTGGCATATCCAGCGGAAAGCGGATCGCACGCGCTCTCATCGCTCTGGCAAATCCGATGATTTCTTCTACCTGCTCTCCTTTTAACCGCAGTGTGGCGAGGAAAGCCCCGATCTGCGCAGCGGTCGCCTTCCCGTCCATGATCTGTCCCATGGCTTCCTCCGCTACATGTCGGTTGAGATGTTGTCCTTGCAAAATTTGCTCCAGCGCTTTCGTCAGCATGTCAATTCCTCCTTGGGCGCAAACAACTGCTCCGCTTTTTCCAGCGCGGAAATCATCGCAGCCGCTTTATTTCGTGTCTCCTGGTACTCATGTGCCGGAACCGAGTCAGCCACAATCCCTGCACCGGCCTGGACATGGGCTTGACCATCCTGGAAAACCAGTGTGCGAATCGTGATGCAGCTATCGAGCGAACCGTCGAAGGAGATATAGCCGATTGCGCCAGCGTAGAGATGACGCGCATCTGTCTCCAGCTCTGCAATAATCTCCATCGCACGCAGCTTAGGCGAACCCGATACGGTGCCAGCCGGAAATGCCGACAACAGGGCGTCAAAAGGATGCAAGCCTTCGCGAAGTTCCCCGGTCACATGGGAGACCATGTGCATGACGTGGGAGTAATGTTCAATCACGAGAGCTTCTTCGACTTTTACACTGCCGTACGTGCTGACGCGCCCCACATCGTTGCGGCCGAGATCGAGCAGCATGTAATGTTCTGCCCGTTCCTTTTCGTCCGCCAGCAGGTCCGCTGCCAACGACTCATCCTCTTGTGGCGTCGCCCCGCGCTTGCGGGTTCCAGCGATCGGTCGCATCTCCACTTTCTCGTCCTCGACGCGCACGAGCAGCTCCGGGGAGGTCCCTACGACTGTCTCATCGCCATATTCGAGGTAAAACATATACGGAGAAGGATTCAAGGTGCGCAGGACTCGATAGACAGCAAAAGGATCTACCTGCGTCTTTACGGAAAACCGCTGAGAGAGTACGACTTGGAAAATATCCCCGGCAGCGATGTATTCCTTCGCCTGTACAACCATTTGCTCGTATTGCTCGCGAGTCATATTGGCTTCCACTGTCAAGGAACGAGGCTTTTCTACAGCGACCGGAATCCGCTGGTCAGATACAGCCGGACTGCTTACCTGATTCGCAAGCTCTTCCAGCCGTTCACATACTTGCGCGTATTTTGCGGCAATGGCCGCTGCGGAATCGCTCTCTTCCACATGCAGGTTTACAATTAACCGAATCTCCTGCTTGAGGTGGTCGAATGCGATCATTTCATCGACGAACAGGAAGCGCATGTCCGGAACCCGCAAAGCTTCTTGGGAATGGGGAGGAAGCTTTTCAAAATAATGCAGGGTATTGTAGCCGAAAAAACCGACAGCTCCACCACTCAGGCGAGGCAAGCCTGGCAGCTTGGGACTTTTATAGCGCTCTGTCTCCGCTCGCAGGAAGTTGATGGGATTTCCTTCCAAACGGGTTGTCGAGCCATCCCGACGACGGACGCTGATTTCGTTGCCTTTTGCCTCCACGATCTGAAAGGGATTCTTTCCGATAAAGGAAAAGCGCGCCCAGCGAGCTCCGCCTTCCACACTTTCGAGCAAGAACGAATCGCGAGTCCGAATTTTTTGATACAAGCGGATTGGGGTCTCCTGGTCCGCCAGCAAGGTCATGCTTACAGGAATAAAGGAATACGACGCCGAGAGGGTTTGCACCTCGGCAAGGGAGGGAAAATACATGTGCTCTCATCTCCTTTTCGGGGAGCGGAAAAAGAAAATCTCTTTCCTGCCCCGCTTCTAGAGCGAGAGGTAGGGGGAGAAAATAATAAAAAAACCCAGGAAAAGACCTGGATTGGGTGTGTGTTCATACCCAGCCTGCTCTTCTCTTCTCTCCTCAACCTAACTCATCTCAACTCTGCTCTTCTCTACTCTCAGCCGGCATACTGCTATTCATACCGGGTAAAACGTCTCATCTGCCTCCCGCTCCTCTGTGAGCGGCTAAGGCTACTCAAAACTCATCTTGTGGAAAAACGAGGCGCTCTCGTTTTTACTATGGTAAAAGAGAGCGCCGCTCTTGTCAACTCTGTAGTGAAAAATGAATCGTTTCGATGGGGAAAATCCGGTCAGGACCGGTTGGTCAAATCAGGACGCAGCTTGACGGCATCGCGCAAAAAGACGTGTTGAATCTCCTTGGCCGATTTGTCCGTGTTCACATGCATGATCACACGCACGCACATAGGCAAGCTGCCTGGTACAGGAATCTCGCGCATGCACATCAACGGCACGTACGCCCAATCTTCCCCTTCCAACAGACGAGCTGCTTGCGCTGGAAATACCGAGCTGACGTCCTCGGTCGTGGTGAACAGCATGCTTGCAATGTCTTCTGCAGCCAGTTCATTGCGCGCAATGATTTCCTCCAGCATAAGCTTGGTTGCCGATATGACTTCTTCTCGCGTATCCTTCTCTACAGTAATGGCTCCTCGAATTGCTCGCACTCCCATTATTTTGCCTCCGCTTCTTCTCTCATCACACTAAGGATGTCATTTTCATCAATCTCTTTGACGACTTCGACACTGCCGATGGCACGCGGCAAAATAAGCGCCAGCTTGCCTCCCACAGTCTTTTTATCGCGTTTCATCGCTTCCAGTACAGCATCCGGCGACATGCCCGCAGGCCAGGTGGTGGGCAGGTGGTAGAGGCCAAGCACTCGCGCCGTACGTGCATAGGTACCGGACTTGGCAAAGCCGATGCGTTCAGCCAGCCTCGCCGCCGCACACATTCCGATGGAGATCGCTTCCCCATGGTTGAGGATGGAATACGATGACAAGGCTTCAAAGGCATGGCCAAAGGTATGCCCCAGATTCAGCAAGGCGCGCTGTCCCTGCTCCGTCTCATCCTCGGAGACGATGGCAGCCTTGACCCGGCAGCCTTGGTAGATCGCTTTTGCAATCGCATCTGCCTCCAATGCCCCCAATCGGTCTGCTTCCTGCTCCAGCCAGCTCACGAAGGTTTCGTCCGCAATCAATCCATGCTTGATGACCTCGGCAAAACCCGCCGCAATCTCCCGCTTGGGCAATGTCTGCAAGGTAGCTGTATCATAAATCACCGCTTTGGGCTGATGAAAAGCGCCGATCAGATTTTTGCCCAGGGAATGGTTGATCGCCACTTTTCCGCCGACGGAGCTATCGTGCGCCAGCAAAGAGGTTGGGAGCTGCACGAAATCAATTCCGCGCATGTAAGTCGCTGCCACAAACCCTGCCAAGTCGCCGACCACGCCTCCGCCCAGTGCCAGAATGGCAGACTTGCGATCCAACCCAGCTTTGATTGCCTCGGTCATGACGTTTTCATAGACAGCCAGGCTTTTGGATTGTTCGCCGGGCTCGATCACTTTGGCCACGACCGAATACCCTGATGCCTCCAGCTCGGCTTGAAGCGAAGCGAGATAGTGTGCTGCTACATGCTGATCGGTAATGATCATCAGCTTGCTTTTGGACATAATCCCTACCTCTTGCAACAAAGCTGAAGCACGCTGCAAGAGATGTTCCCCTATCAATATCGGATAGGATCGTTCTCCCAACTCTACTTTCAATGTTTGCATGCTCATCAGAATTTCTCCGTGTAGGCGCGATATTGGCTTACGTTCTCCAGCATGTCGTCCATGGAATCAGACGGGAACTTCTCGCACATTGCCCGCGCGATTTCCCATGCCACGACAGCCTCGGCTACGACGCTTGCAGCAGGCACCGCACAGCTGTCCGATCGCTCAACACTGGCAGAGAACGCTTCATGCGTATCGATATCGACGCTCATCAATGGTTTGTACAAGGTCGGGATCGGTTTCATCACGCCGCGGACAACGATTGGCATACCGGTTGTCATGCCTCCCTCCAGTCCGCCTGCCCGATTGGATTTGCGGCTGTAGCCGGTCTGTTCGTTCCAGGAGATCTCGTCATGCACCTGAGAGCCGGGACGTCCGGCCGCTTCAAAACCGATGCCGATCTCTACACCTTTGAAGGCCTGAATGCTCATGATCGCTTGTGCCAGACGCCCATCCAGCTTGCGATCCCATTGCACGTGGCTTCCCAGTCCAATCGGCACGCCATCTACGATCACTTCCACGATGCCGCCAAGCGAATCTCCATCTTCCTTGGCCTTGTCGATCAATGCCATCATTTTCGGCTCTGCCTCTTTATCCAAGCAACGGACCGGCGATTCCTCGGTACGCGCAATCAATTCTTCCAAGCTGACATCCTGGCGTTCTGCCACGACATCGCCGATTTGCAGAACCTGTCCGCCGACGCGGATGCCGAATGCCGCCAGCAATTGCCGGGCCACAGCGCCAACCGCCACGCGAATGGTCGTCTCACGGGCACTGGAACGTTCCAGAATATTTCGCATATCGCGCTGATGGTATTTAATCGCTCCGTTCAGATCCGCATGGCCTGGCCGCGGACGGGAAACCCGGCGCTTTTCCTCCGCGCCCTCTACAGGCTCGACACTCATAATACCTTGCCAGTGGGTCCAATCTCTGTTTTCCACTACGAGTGTAATAGGCGCTCCCGTCGTATAGCCGTGACGCACACCAGAGACGACCTTCACTTGATCTTTCTCGATTTGCATCCGTCTGCCGCGTCCATGTCCTTTTTGACGGCGGGCCAGTTGTTCGTTAATCGCATCTACAGAAAACGGCAGATTGCTGGGAACCCCTTCAATAATTGCCGTTAATTGCGGTCCGTGTGATTCACCTGCTGTCAAATAACGCATCCCTTGCTTCCTCCATCCTTTTGGCGCTCCTGCACACCGTCAAAGCCCTATCATCAGGACGCCTTTCTTTATCACTTTTAAGCGCTATAATATCATACCTGCCATCCTGTGAAAATATAAAAGTGGCAATCCATATGGGATCCGCCTTCTTTTACGGAAAAACGCTCCTCCCAATAAGGAGAAGCGCAACGGTCTATCACATACTCAGAAGTGATCCACGATCATGTAGGGATTTTGACTAAGCGGACGTCGGTGGTTTTCAGTTCGCATCAGATCATCTAGTTGCGTCTGCTCCGCACCGAGTATTTGCCCACATTCTTGCAGCGTAATCAGGCCCCGACGATATGCTTCGATGACTTTCTGCTTATCCATCTGCATCCTCCCATACTAGTAGGTATTCCTAGTCTTGGAAGAAAAGAGCAGGGTTATACCTCCAGTAGGGTTGAATCATCCCATTTTCCGATAAAAAAACGTATCTTCTGCTTCAAGTTGATATTGATGCGGCTGAAAAATTTGCTCCGTGCTGCCGACGAACAGGACGCCGCCCGGTTTTAGTGCGCGGCTGAACTTTTGATAGAGCTCATGTTTGGCTTCTTCGGTAAAATAGATCATGACATTGCGGCAAATGATCAAATCAAATTGTGATTCAAAAGGATCTGCCAACAGATTGTGCTTCTTGAAAGTCACCTTGTTTTTCACTTCGTCCAAGATCCGGTAACTGTGCGTGTCCTTGGCAAAGTACTTCGAGACCAGGTCTGGCGGGCAGTCCTGCAGCGAACGGTCCGTGTACACTCCCTGCTTCGCTTTAGCCAGCGCCCCCTCATCGATGTCTGTTGCGAGCAAAGTTGCATCTACTTTTTTGCGCAGCAGGATGAGCGAAAGCGTATAGGGTTCCTCCCCTGTCGAGCAGGCGGCGCTCCAGCATTTGATGCGACTCGACTGCTTGGTCAATCTTGGCAGGATTTTGTTCTCCAGCACATCCCACCTGCCCGGATTGCGGAAAAACTCGGATACATTGATTGTCATTCGATCCAAAAACTCATAGAATAGCTCTTTGTCTTTGGAGATGGCCTCGAAGTATTGCGCGAACGTAGAATAGCCGCGTTTGAGCCGCAGAGAAGTCAAACGGCGCTTCATTTGCGCTTCCTTGTAGAGGGCTAGGTCTATACCAGTCATTTTTTTTACACTTAGGATAAATTGTAGAAAGTCCTTATCTTCCATATCAGCCATCCGCCATCCATCCTCTTTCCAATATCATTCATGCTATTCTCTAGAATATCGGCAAAACCCTATCGAGTTTGTAGCGAATTGTGACAAAAATAGAAAAAGACCCCAACATCGGGTCTTTTTCTGAATCCCAAGATTCCGGATTAGATCCAAGCTTGGATCGTTTTGTCATACGCCAGCACTTCATCTTTGGAGAACCACAATGCGATTTCACGCTCTGCGCTTTCAGGGGAATCGGAACCATGAATGATGTTCATGCCGACAGAAGTTGCGAAATCGCCGCGGATTGTACCGGAAGCTGCGTCAGCAGGGTTTGTTTTGCCCATCATGGAGCGAGCGTTGGCGATGACGTTGTTTCCTTGCCATACCATCGCGAATACAGGACCGGAAGTGATGAAATCTACCAATTCGCCAAAGAACGGACGCTCTTTGTGCTCAGCGTAGTGTTTTTCAGCCAGCTCGCGGCTTACTGTCATCAATTTTGCTCCTACCAGTTGGTATCCTTTTTTCTCGAAGCGGGAAACGATCTCCCCGACCAGGTTACGTTGTACGCCATCAGGTTTTACCATAAGGAATGTTTTTTCCATTGTAAGTATGCCTCCATTACCGCTATGTATTGGTGAGTGTAATCACACCACCGCAAATTTTATCAAAACAGTGGTTCGCAAGCAACAGCATGACCAAGAAATTTGTTTAAAATTTACGTTCAATGATAAAGTCGGCGATTCCCAGAAGAGAAGTTTTCGCCTGATTATCCGGCAAATCAGCCAAAACTGCGCGCGCACGAGCGATGTAGCGCTCCGCCAGTTTCTGCGAAAAGCCGATTCCTTCGTCATTGCGAACCATATGGACCGCTTCATGGACATGATCCCAAAACGTTTGCTCGGCGATCCACGTCTGGAATTGCTCGCGTGAGCGTCCGTAATGCGCGGAATAGAGCGCTGGAAGAGTGATGTTTCCGTTGAGCAGATCGCTGCCTGCCGGCTTCCCTAGCTGTTTTTCCGTACCGGTAAAGTCAAGGATGTCGTCGGTGATTTGAAAAGCCATCCCGACATTGTAGCCATACCAGTACATTTTGCGGACAATCTCATCTGCAGCTCCGCTCGCAATCGCCCCCATCTGGCAACTGATCGCGATGAGGAGCGCTGTTTTGCGCTTGATTCTGCGCAGATAGGTGCGGAAATTCTGGTTCCAGTTGTTCAAATCCTTCACTTGCTCGATCTCGCCCTTGCAAACCTCCACCATGGCGTGTGCAAGAATTCGATGCAATTGAGGGATCGGTAGTTGTGCTGCGATAGCCAAGGCACGCGCGAGTATATAATCCCCTGCATACATGGCGACCTTGTTGTCCCATTTGGTGCGGACTGTTTCCCGTCCGCGTCTTTTGTCCGCATCATCAATCACATCGTCGTGAACCAATGTCGCCATGTGAATCAACTCTAGCGGTACTGCGACGTGCTTGAGCTTTTTGATATCGTAATTTCCCCATTTGCCGCCGAGCAGAACAAAAACCGGACGAATCCGCTTCCCTCCGGCCTTCAGCAAATGCGTAGAGGACTGGTATAGCTCCCGCACTTCGGTGTCGATGGACTTTTCCAGTTCATCCTCAATGTACTGGACGTCCTTTTTCATCTTGAAGTAAATTTCGACAAGGTTCATCCGTCCCACCTATTTCATCGACGTAGTATTGATCGGTGTCGCCTGCAGAGTCCCGCTCTCTAGAAAGTCCTGCTCCCCTGTAACGGGGATGCCCTGTGGCGCGTATTCCTTGGTATAGAAGCTTCGGACCTACTCTCCCCAGCGGCGAAACAGCGCATGGGGAACATCCAGCGCATCCAAAGCTTTGCCCACAACAAAGTTGATCAGATCATCCATCGTTTGCGGCTTCTGATAATATCCGGGCATCGCTGGAAGTATTTTTACCCCCAGACGAGAAAGCTTGAGCATATTCTCCAGGTGAATGGCATTGAGCGGCGTCTCGCGGGGCACGATGACAAGTCGGCGCCCTTCCTTCAACATCACGTCAGCGACCCGTTCCAGCAAATTGCCGGAGGCGCCTTGTGCCAATCCAGATACCGTCCCCATCGAGCAGGGAACCACGATCATCCCGTCACAGCGGTAGGAACCGCTCGCGGCAGGACATCGAAAATCACGCAATCCCCAGTACTGAAGCACACCGGGAAAATCCTGCTGCAGCTTTTCCTGCAGCAGGGCCTCCCGATCCTGCGTATCCCAGTCCAATTCGTCGCGAAAAACCTGCCAGCCTGCTTCCGTGATCATCAAATGAACGAGATGTCCTGCCCTCAGCAGCTCCTGAACCAGACGAACGCCGTAGATGGCGCCGCTTGCTCCTGTAATTCCGACAGCCCATTTTTGTTGAGTCATGTGATCACCAAATCAATCATGGTAAAAACAAACATGACAACACTCAAAATCCCATTCATATTGAAGAATGCAACATCCACTTTCGAGAGGTCTGTAGGCTTGACCAAGCTGTGCTCATAGATCAGAATCGCTCCGGAAATCAGCACCCCAATCAGGAACCAGAACGACAGATCCGCCATGGCATAAAGTGAAACCAGCCCGACAAATGTAAGGACATGGCACATTCTCGCCACGAGCAGCGCATTGGCAACCCCGAAGCGGCTAGGCATGGAGTACAAGCCTTCTTTGCGGTCGAAATCCGCATCCTGGCAAGCGTAGATAATATCAAAGCCAGCCGTCCAGAACATGACGGAAGCAAACAGCAAGAGTCCTGTTATATCAACCTGACCAGTCGTAGCCACCCAGCCGCCCAACGGACCGAAGCCGATGGCGACCCCGAGAACAAAGTGACAAAGCCAGGTAAAGCGCTTCGTATAAGAGTACAGCACGAGAACAAATACCGCCAATGGCAGAAGCTTCACTGCCAAATCGTTTAACTGGAATGCTGCGATAAACAACACCAGGAAAGAAACGACGATAAAGACAAGAACTTCTATCACAGAAATCAATCCGGCTGGAATCGCACGTGTCTCCGTACGCGGATTTTTGGCATCGATGAAACGGTCAATCAACCGGTTGAGCGACATCGCTGCGCTGCGGGCCCCTACCATGGCTACCGTCACCCAAAAAATCTCCATCCAGGTAGGCCAGGTGCCTTCTACTACAATGCTGCCCAGTACCGCTCCCATAAACGCGAAGGGCAATGCAAAGATCGAGTGTTCAAATTTTATCATTTCCAATATGATTTTCAACTTGCGAAGAGCCATGCGATACACTTCCTATTCCCATTAGAAAACTTGGCTATACCGAGCCTTGGCTGCATGACAGGCAAAATCCCCTTTGGTCAAGGTGTTGGTTTTGTCCCCATATGCAAGGCTGCTACGCCTCCCATGAACAGCTTGATTTGAACAGGGTCGAGCCCTGCCTTTTGGAACATTCCCGCCAGTTCGCGACTGTCCGGAAAATTCGTCAATGATTGCGGCAGCCAAGCGTACTGCTCGTACTTGTTTACAGTCAATTTGGCGACGAATGGCAATATGTGGTAAAAATAAAGGTAGAACAGCTGGCGATAGGGCTTGAAAGGAGGTTTGGAAACTTCGAGTGAAACCACTTTCCCTCCTGGCTTGACCACTCTGGTCATTTCCTTCAGCACTGTCTGCACATCAGGCACATTGCGAAGGGCAAAGCCAATCGTCACAAAGTCAAAGGTATTATCCTCGTAAGGCAGATTCATCGCATCGGCATTTACGAGCGAAACGACCTGGTCCTGCTTGTGTTTTGACACCTTGTAAGCTCCGACATCCAGCATGTTCTGGCTAAAGTCCAGGCCCACTACCCGGCCTGTCGGACCTACTGCCTGTGCCAGCGCAATGGTCCAGTCGCATGTGCCGCAAGCAACATCCAAAGCTGTTTGACCAGGCTGAATATTCATTTGCTTCATGGTATAGTTTCGCCAGGCTACATGGCTGCCGAAACTGATGACGTTGTTCATTTTGTCGTAATCGTCCGCAATGCTTTCAAAGACGGAGTGAACAAACTGCGCCTTATCTTTCATGTGTGTCTGCTCCAAAGCTTACAACTCCTCAATGACCCGTTTCAATCGGTTCACCCGATGTGCATAACGAGCCGTAATGGCTGCCAGCATGTTACGCGTTTCCACGGGATGGAGATTCCGGGCCATCTGTTCACACATGCCGATCATATCCAATGCTTTTGTTTCAATGCTGTACAAAACCTGCGTGATCGTAGCCCCTGGTTTTTGCAACAGCAGCCTGGAGAAGCCAAAAGGTGGTTGCTGCTGCCACTTCAAATGCTCCCACTCTCCGATGACACTCTCCACCGTAGCCGTATCCCGAAAGAGATCAATCCAGAATTGCCGGGTATCCTCTCGTGTAGCGTACTCCTGCACAATCGCAACATAAAGGCCCGTATCGATCATATTGCGCAATTCCCAGTACTCTTCATCGGAGAAAAGCCTGCCGTCTTTGCCTGCGATATACAGCCTCATTTTGGCTTCGTTCACGCGCTGGACAGCGCCAGACAATACTTCGACCGCCTTTATCTCTCCTGCCTCGGCCAACAATTGATAGTAACGGCTGCTGTAATAATCTCCGGCCAGCACCGTTAATTGTCGATTACGTTCTGCCGCTTCCGTCTTTTCATAGGTGTTGGTCACAAGTTCATGCATGTCCAATCCCAGTTGGACGAGCCCAGTCGCTGTGCAGAGTATGGTGGCGCGTTCCTTGTTCATGCCCTGTTCCAAAAGAAAATGAAACAACAAGGAGAGTCTGCTCTCCGAAAGCGCGGGAACATCCACGTATTTCTCTACATAGGATTGGGTGGTTCGCTTGTAGATTTGTTCGATAATGTTGCGAACTTCTTCTACAGTTGGAGTTTGTTCTCTGCTCATGCGTCCTCCTCCACTAGCTGTACACAACCTGATGTCTTTCGCTTGTTCGTACACGTCCATTTTTCAAGCTGCCCGGTCAAAAGGCCGTCCTTACCATCATATCACACTTCGTTCCTCAGGGACTAATTCTCTCGTAAAAATAAGGGTCAATACGCACAGAAAAGGTTTCTTTTACGAAACCCGCTATCTCATCCGTCCCTTTCAAATTCCTGGCATGCCGGGAGTGCGTCTGCCGATCCGACTGAATCGCAACCAACAGGCGGTTTCCTCTCAAATAATCCCGATCTTCGAGCAAGCGAAAATAAACCTGGTTCACATTCCAAGTAAATGTAAACATTTGATTCGTTACGTTGTAAAAATCTTGATATACGAACGGAAGCTCCACATGCTGTTCCGGTTTTACGACGAGATCGACGTAAATCGAGGCATGATCCCATTTGATACGCTTAATATTATAATGTGTTGTAACCGTTGTAAACAAATCGAGCGTATTTTGCTCGGTTAGCCGGATCGGGGAAGAAGGCTGGAAAGTAGCCATATCAGCCTGTTTCCACCGATCGATCGGAATCAAAGATAGTACCAAGGCAAGCAATGAAGATACAGCGATCGCCAGAAATAGTCTTCTTGGCATCCGACATCCCTCCTCTCTCACCATTGTACAAACAAAAAAAGCAGGCTATGCCTGCTTTCCCATTCTTCCTCTATTCAGTCGTGTCGATGGTTCCGTGCTTGGAATAAATAAACGCGCTCCCTCTCACCTTGATCGCGGAGGTATGCTCGGTAAACTGCAAAATCATAACCTCACCCTTGTCCAGCTTTTCGGTATGGTGAAAACGCGTATCGGAGCCGCGAGTAAGTCCGATTACGTGTACACCATTTTCCTTCGCCTTCACGATGACGTAATCTTGTTGAAAGTTGGGTGTCTGGCTCATCTTCTGTCCTCCTTCTCGGCTAGCTGATCTACAAGCGGCTCAAGATTTTCTCTACATAGCGCTGCGTCTCTTGAGGAAGCAACGCGTATTTCTCCTTCAGCTCTTCGTCCGTAGTGATGCCGAGCCTGCTAACGCGGGTAGGACCAGCGTTGTATGCAGCCAAGGCCACTCCGATATTGCCATCGAACCGCTCCAGCAGGTTTTTGAGGTATTTGGTTCCCCCTGCGAGGTTCTCCTCCGGATCGTACACATTACGGACATGCATCGCCTGGGCGGTCCTGTCCATTAATTGCATCAATCCTTTCGCTCCTGCACCCGAGACCGCATAGGGATTAAAATTGGACTCCGCACGAACCACTTCGCGAACCAAATCTTCGTCTACCCCATGGGAACGAGCTGTCTTTTTGATTTTATCCAGGATGGACTGTATCGAAACATTGCTGACCTGGTCTGCCCCAACAGGCGTTCCGCTATACGGCCCGGCTGCGGAAGCTTCGTGCATGAAGCTCCAGTCAGATGCGCCATCGAGTTTGGATACGATCTCTTCTGCGCGGATCACGCGCTGGCCTGCATCCACCTGAGCCTGCAACAGATCAGCAAAAAGCGCATCTTCCGAAGTATAGGAATTCTGAGCGGCGGCCGTATCAAGATTTTGGAGTTGATAGTACATTGCTTGCGCCGATGCGGGTATCTTCATGACCTCAAACAACCTTTCCTACCTCTATCATCCCTCTATTATAGAAAAGATTGCGAGGGAATCCAAGAGGGGAATTGGAAAAAGTGGCCAAAAAAAAAGAAGCCCGGATCTTCGGGCTTCTTCATCGGTTATACAATGGTCGGAATGCAGGGATTCGAACCCTGGACCTCACCCACCCCAAGGGTGCGCGCTACCGGGCTGCGCCACATCCCGACGTTGGTCTGATCGTTCAGATCAAGTAATTACGTATTTGATTATACAATACAGGCGCTCAATGTTGCAAGAGAGAAAAGCGAATATCTTCCATATTTTTTTCATCCTATTGAAAGATTTGTACGAATACGAAATTCAAGTTGCACCTGGGACTACGGAACTCTTTCCTATATTGTAACCATTTTGTAATCCATGTTCCTGTCCATTTGCTAGAATGTGAGTGGTATCCAAAAATTTACAGATGGAACAAGGAAAGGAGGAAGCAACTTTGAAAAAGAAATGGTTTGTTGTGTCTAGCCTTGCGCTGCTTGTTGCTTGCGCAAGCTTTTTCTTCACGATTCAGCTTCGTGAGAATGACTCAGACATGATTGTCGAAGTAAGTATCCAAAGGACCCTTCAAGTTTTGGGAATCGAAACAGATATTGAGTCAATAAAGTCTTCACAATCAGTAAAAGATCGGACTTATTTTACTGATGGGGACGGAAAAAAATGGGTTTATATTGAGTATACCGATAGAACAGCATTCATAGAGGACATGGAAAACTACTACAATGGGGGGTTTATTGAATCCTTTATCGGAGTCCAAGCAAGCATAATGAGAAAACACTCACAAATAGGCGATTATATTCCAATCATCCTGCTGGACGAAGATTTACAGCAAGGCAGTTTCACATTCTCTCGAGATAGCGGAGAAACCTTATCCTTCCCAATCCATTATGAGTACATAAAAGGATGGGTATACGAAGAACCAATCCTCTTTGAATCAGCTTAATAACCATATGATGAGCCATCTTGAGGCAGATAAACACGAGACCATCCCTAAACTCTGGGATGGTCTCTTATCCGTTCTCTCAATCTGCCGCCTTCTCCAGCTGCCCCGTCGCCGCATTCAGGAAACGGCTCTCGGCAGAGAAAGAGGGAACGTACGCCAGCTTTGCCTGCTCGTCTTTCATCGTGCTGGCATTCAGGTAGACATACTGCAGCTCCAGAGAAATGGCGTCCAGCCAGGCCCTCTTCGCCTGATCCACGTTAATCACGGCAGGAGTCGCTGCTGAATACCGTTGGAACGAACGAGTGGTCATGGCGGAAAGCGTGTTTTGGCCTCGATCGAAAGACAGTGTCAAGATCGGCTTCGCTGCCCGTACGTCGCCATGCATCGGGTACAATTCGAACTGGTAATCGCTCGCAGCTTCCCCATCCGCGTAGCGCTTCTCTCTCAATACGTAATCCCCTTTTTCCAGGCTCGCATACGATTCTATGAAATGGCGTGCTTTTTGCTTTGCTTCATCCGCATTTTTGCCATTGGAAGCGGTGGTCTTTTCCGCATCCTCCATGTGGATGGTAAGCAGGGTCCCCGTATTCTCATCCGTTTCAAGAATCAGTATTCGATTTCCATCCGTTACGGTAAAAATCGTTTTGGCATCTTCATCCGGATGTTTTTGACGAGAGGTACGAACATTCAGCTTGCCAGCATCCAAGCCTGCATATGAGCTGGCAATTGCTTTCGCCTTATCAATGCTCATAGGTGCCGGCTTCTTGTCTTGATCCAATGCCCACTCTTCATCAACCGTTTCGTAAGGAACAGTTAGCTTCTGGCCTGTCTTGGCGTCGATTCGGCTGAATGGCGACGATTGGTAGCCGAACTTGCCCCGTTCGTCATCGTACACCAGCTCTACGGAAAGCAGATCTGCAAACGCTCGTTTGGCATCTTTGCTGTCGATGACGCCAGAGCGGGACGGGAGCATAGCTTCTCGCAGCTCGATCTCTTTGGTTTGGAAAGAGCGGAGATTTCCGGCTGCATCGACGATGACAGATGCTGCCTCTTTTTGGACCGTGATGTTATTGACGACGGGATAGAGCGGTATCGCAAACCAATCGATCCCTATCCTGGAGGGCTGCAGCCCAGCCCTGAGATCGCTGCCGAGAACCTGATTGACGAACCCTTCGGCCTCATTGACAGCAGTCCACTGGCTAATCGAGCCCTTATTCTCCTTTGCATCCCAGAAAGCGTCAAGCCGCTCCAGCTTTCCTCCTTTGGAAAGGCGCAATGCAACCGAACCCGGTTGATGCTTTTGTCCGATCTCCTCAGGATGCTGGCTCAATTGCACATCCCAAGCGTCCTCTCCCTTTTTTTGAATTTGAACGTCAAGCTTGTGCTGACTTCTGAAAAAGAATTCCGCCGTCTCTTCTACAATCCGCTTCGCTTTGGGGGGCAGCTGCTTTATCTGTTCCAAAGCTTCCTTCTCCATGGCTTTGGGACTGCTGGCTTGTGCGACTGACACAGGAGCAAGGGGAGCAGCAAGCAGAATCCCGGTGCAGACCCATTTGATCCATGAATGATGTACCCGTTTCATGTGCATCTCTCCTTTCTTTCTAATCCAAGCACATATTCCTGATTTTACCATAACAAAGAAAAGAATCCAAATTTTCCAGAATATAAAAAACACTCCCCGAAATGAGGAGTGTCTGGTATTCTTGTCATTTATTATACACGCATCAGGCTGAATACTTCTGCTCTGGCAGCCGCATCTTTTTCAAAGATTCCACGAACAGCCGAAGTGATCGTTTTGGAGCCGGGCTTTTTGATCCCGCGCATCGTCATGCACATATGCTCCGCCTCGATGACAACAACTACCCCATGCGGATCCAGCTTGCGCATCATCGAATCGGCAACGGTTGACGTGATCCGCTCCTGGAGCTGTGGTCGTTTGGCGACGACATCTACGGCACGGGCCAATTTGCTCAAGCCGACGACACGGCCTCCTCGTGGAATATATGCCACATGCGCCTTGCCAAAGAATGGAACGAGGTGATGCTCGCACATGGAATAGAACGGGATGTCCTTGACCATGACCATTTCCTCATGCTCTTCGCTGAATACGGTCTCGAAGTAGACTTCTTCATTGATGTGCATGCCTTCAAATACTTCCGCGTACATTTTTGCCACGCGTTTCGGCGTGTCCAGCAGCCCTTCCCGATCCGGGTTATCTCCTACGGCCTCCAAAATCATACGGACGGCCTGTTGAATTTTCTCCATATCAACGTTCATCCTGTACCTCCTAGCTTTTGGTTCTATTTGCACGATTCTATCTATCCGTACGAACCTATGACTTTTCTTTTGTTGGGTAAGATGTCCAAAAAACGAAACAAGGCCATCTTACCATATTCCTTGGTAAAAAACAAAAAATGAGTTCTTGCGACAGCACATTTGACAAATGCTCAAAAAGAAAAAAATCCACATCACGAAAATGTGGATTTTTTTATGTAAGTGTCCATTATCAGGCAATACGATTACTTGATGGAGTCTTTGAGTTGTTTACCTGGTTTGAACGCAGGTACTTTGCTGGAAGCGATTTCGATTTCTTCCCCTGTTTGTGGGTTACGGCCTTTACGAGCCGCACGCTCACGAACTTCGAAGTTACCGAAGCCGATCAGTTGGACTTTATCACCGGATTTCAGAGCATCAGCAATTGCATCCAGAACGGCATCAACTGCTTTTGTTGCATCTTTTTTGGTGAGTTCAGTGGTTTCCGCCACTTTTGCAATCAGTTCTGTTTTGTTCATTCTTGTTCACCTCCCCTCAAAGAACACCACAAGTCCTAGCTATTATTTTTCTTAACCGAAATGCGCGGTTTTATACACGTATTGGCTGTTTTTACCGCTCTGACAAGCTAATAGTAATACACCGATTTCTTAAATTCAAGTACCTCCTGTCGAAATTGAACGAAATACAAGAAAAAAAGGCATCCCATCACAGAGGGCGCCCCTTCTAATGCCTGTTTTTTTAGGTCTTTTTTCCCAACTCTTACAGGATAATTGCAATCAGTCCACCAGAGCCTTCGTTGATGATGCGTCCCAATGTTTCCTGCAATTTGTAGCGGGCATTGTCCGGCATCATGGTGATTTTGGCTTGGATGCCTTCCCTTACGATCGAGTGCAGGGATCTTCCAAAAATATCCGAATTCCAGATGGACAACGGATCTTTGTCGAAGTCTTGCATCAAATAGCGGACCAATTCTTCGCTTTGCTTCTCGGTGCCGATGATAGGAGCAAATTCAGACTCTACATCCACGCGAATCATATGAATGGAGGGTGCTGTTGCTTTCAATCTGACTCCGAAGCGCGGTCCTTGGCGAATGAGTTCGGGTTCGTCCAAGGTCATCTCATGCAACGACGGAGCGGCGATCCCGTAACCGGTGCTCCTGACCATATGTAGCGCTTCTGCTACCTGATCGTATTCACGTTTGGCGTGGGAGAATTCCTGCATGATTTTCAAGAGCTGATCCTTGCCGCTGATCTCGACTCCTACGATCTCCATCAAAATTTGATCGTACAGCTCATCTGGAGCGTAGAGATCGATTTCCGCAATCCCCTGGCCCATATGCATTCCCGCCAAGGAAGCATTCTCCACAAAGTCGTATTCATTGAAGAAGCCTACTACACGGTCCACGTCACGCAATCTGCGGATGTCCTGTACGGTTTCACGAACGGCTTCCTCATAGTTTTGACGCAGCCAGTGACCGCTCTCGAGCACCATCACCCAGCTCGGCAGATTGACATTGACCTCATGCACTGGGAATTCAAACAGCACTTCCCTCATCAGCAGCAGGATTTCCTGTTCTGTCATATGGTCTACGGAGAGAGCCACGACAGGCACATCGTATTTTTCCTGAAGCTGAACGCGCAGATTCTGTGCTTCTTCCGAGCGCGGACGTGTCGAGTTGACCACGATGACAAACGGTTTCCCTACTTCTTTCAATTCATTGACCACGCGCTCCTCGGCGTCGATGTATCCCACACGCGGAATCTCCGCGATGCTGCCGTCTGTCGTCACCACGATACCGATAGTGGAGTGCTCCTGGATGACCTTGCGCGTGCCTACTTCTGCCGCTTCCTCGAACGGGACTGGTTCTTCATACCACGGTGTATTCACCATGCGCGGCCCGTTGTCGTCCTCGAACCCTTTTGCCCCCTGTACCGTATATCCTACGCAGTCAACGAGGCGGACGTTGATGCTGAGACCTTCGGTAACATGGACATTGACAGCTTGGTTGGGAACAAATTTGGGCTCAGTCGTCATGATTGTTCGTCCGGAAGCGCTTTGCGGCAGTTCATCCGTCGCCCTGATCCGCTCTGCCTCTGATTGAATGTTGGGGATGACGACCTGCTCCATAAATCGCTTGATAAAGGTTGATTTTCCCGTACGAACCGGCCCTACCACACCAAGGTAGATGTCTCCGCCCGTCCGTTCGGCTATGTCTTTAAAGATGTCAACTCGTTCCACCATCGATGACCTCCTTCTATTTGTCTATTTTTACACTATGACCGTTTTTCCGAATTATCCCTGACCGCCAGCATTTTCCCGGGGATCTCGTACAAGTTCCGTGGACAGTACAAATATATGTCTGTACATCGCAACTAGAACAAAAAAAACGACTCTATTTACGAGTCGTTTTTCTTTCTTTATTTTAATTTCAGCAATTTCGGCTGGTCCCCATCCATCGTGTAAGGAAATGATTTGGCCGGCACGAAGCTGGATTCCCGCGCCATGACGTAACGCGGATCTGTCCGTTCCTGAACAGTCGCCTCGCTCTCTCGAAGAACAGTGGCGATGTCGATGGCATAATCGATGCCAACCTCACCTTTGCCGTTCATGATCAGAGGCAGGAGGTAATTCCCGGCCGTACCCGGCACCTGTGTCTCCTTCATGCCGATTTTGCCAAAGTCGATAGAAAAATAGCCTTCTCCCAAATCTGCCTTGATCGGCAGCTTGTCGTCATTTTGATAGCGATAGCTGTCTACCGCCCGCTGGACATCTGCCACCGTGCTGACGGAGGGCAGATGGATCAGTCTGACGGCAGGATTGGTTTCCACGTCAATCAAAACGTATTTATAAACCCCGCCCTTTTCAAAGGCATTGCCCGGCGCGTCCGGCATGTATTTCGGGATCAATTTGCGAAACTCAATCTCGTACTTCTCAAAAATCGGTGTATTCATGTCTTTGGTCACGATCGGCAGAACGGATGTATCCGCTTTGAACTGATCAATCGCTTTTTGCGTCTGCTCCAAAAAAAAGGCGCTCGGCATCTGGTTCTCCGCCCGTCTTTCATCCGGATACAGGCATCCCGTCAATGCTGCGGATACCAGAATCAATGCCACTATCAGGTACTGCCATTTGCGTGATGAATCCCCCATCTTCTCTATGCACCTCTTGCCTCAATCTTCATTTTCTTCCCGTTGCCGCTGCAAAGCCGCCTGTACCACCGACTTCAGCCTGTTTTCCGGGATGCGTACAATACAATCCTGCTGCGTCGCCTTCGCTTGACACCCTAATCGGACGCCTTGCGCGAGATCTTGCGCCGAAAGCTTTCGCAGCTCCAACTCTGTCGGTGCTGTCAGTTCTCCCTTTTCCAGGACGATACGGCACATCAGACAGGACGCATGACCGCTGCAGCGTTGCGGAATCACGACGCGTGCCGAACCCGCTGCACTGACTACCGACTGCCCAGCCCTCGCCTTGATCGATTTGCCGGTTGGTAAAAAGGTCATTTTCCCCATCAATCACTGCTCCCAACTAATAAGGCCGATGAGCAACCGTCACATCGCCGTCTTTGACGAGTTGAATCTGGCAGCCCAGCCTGTACCCCTCGGCTCGCTCTGCTTTTCGCAAACGCAGCTTTTCTTCTTTGGTGACTTCATTCAGCAGCTCTGCCCCTTCGACCACAAAGGTACGACACTGTGCGCACACACCGCGCTGGCAGGCATGTCCCCAGACGATTTTGTGCTGTTTGGCCAGTTCCACGATGGTTTTGCCTGTCTCTGCGGGAACTGTGTGGCTCCCTGCGCGTGTCTGCATCGTAAGTTGTCCCACTACTGCTCCCCCTTACACAAAAATAACGATGAGGATTAAAACAAAGATTGTAATCAGCATCAGCAGACCGAGCGTTCTAAACAAGAAACGGAGCCAGCCGTTTTGTGTTTTTCGAGAAAAAATCATAAGAAAATTACAGACGAACATCAGCCCCATCGCGACAAAAGAGATGTTCATCTTGGTGATAGGATCAATATACATCTACCCTGCAGCATCCTTTGCATTTTTGGTTTCATTATACCATACTTCACCATCCTGCACCTGACGGATGTGAACCTCCAACTAGACGTTCGCATAGACTATTGTGATGAATTCGCCTATTGGAGGGATTGCAGAATGAGTAGCAAACGGAAATGGCGAAATCCCTATGCTCCCATCCCCAGCAAAAAACTGAATGATCAGGCAACGGACGTCTCCCTTGCCGTAACGTCCAAAAAGGTAATCCCCGCAGTCGATCTGCGCACTTCCGTATCCAAGATGCGCAATAATATTAAAGGGATTAGTACAACCATTCGGCAAGTGGAACAAACCATGGACACGCTCTACGGCGCCATGGAAATGTTCGAGAATCTGGGAAAACGCTCAGCCGAAAAGGCGCAAGCAACAGAAAAGACGGCCAACAAGAAGAAAGCAGCCGTACAGCCCGCCCGTACAGCCAGCGAACCGGTGACGGAGCCGGAACCAGAAGAAAGCAACAGCAGCGTCAATAATCCGCTGGCGAATATCGACATTAGCCAATTGCTCGGATTGCTGCAATCTCCACTGGTCCAGAATTTGCTGAGCCAAACGTTCGCCAGCAACGGCAAGCAACGAAAAAAAGAGGGGTGATTCCCCTCTTTTTTTCTTGTTTCTGTAGGTCAGCCATGTCCCTGTAGAGCCATGATTGTTCCTAATGTTACTGTATGACGGTTTGCTTCGCATGCAACGGTCATAATCGCCCATTTCTCTTACCTGAGCAGCTTGTTTAAAGAGGAAAGATCCTGGAGATTGATTTCCTTGTCCCGAAACATCTGAATGATCTTGTCCTCGCGTTCGGGTGTCAGTTGTTTTCCGGTCAAAGTAGCCAACGACTGAATCATTTGACGAAGCTTGGTTTCATCTTCAAAATCGCTTTTTTTCACCTGACTGGCTATTGCTTGCAGCTTGCCTTCATCTACCTTGCCAGCCAACTTCCCTTGCAGACTATCCAGGAAACGGCGAGATCGATTGTTGTTCATACAAAACCTCCTCCTGCATCTGGGCTTTCACCCTATCTTATGTGCAGGAGCCTAATTGTGTGAGGAGAACTGCTACGAACGATCCGCTTCTGGATTCAGATAGCTCATTTCAAAGGTTTTACCGCGTCCCATCAGTTCTTCCACACCTTGTCTGGCTGTCTTTCCTTCGAACAAGATCCCGTACAACACTTGTGTGATCGGCATTTCTACCTGTTCTCGCTGAGCCAGCGCATAGGCGGCGTGGGTGGTGCGGACCCCTTCCACGACCATGCCCATTTGCTCCAGGACCTCATCCAGATTCTTACCTTGGCCGAGCATATAGCCCGCACGCCAGTTGCGAGAGTGCTTGCTCGTGCAAGTCACGATCAAATCCCCGACTCCGGCAAGACCAGCAAATGTCAGGGGCATGGCCCCCAGCTTGATCCCCAGACGGCTTATCTCCGCGAGGCCCCGCGTCAAGAGAGCAGCTTTGGCATTATCCCCATAGCCCAGGCCGTCGGACATTCCGGCGCCGAGTGCGATAATATTTTTCAAAGCGCCTGCGATTTCTGCCCCAACCAAATCCGGGTTGGTGTAGACACGGAAATTTTGATTCATCAGCAAATCCTGCGCCCGCAGCATGCTTTCTTCATTTTCAGATGCCACGACTACCGTTGTCGGCTGTTCGCATACCACTTCCTCGGCATGGCTCGGTCCCGTAAGGACTGCCAGGCGGGAGGCAATCTCTGGCGAAAGCTCTTCTGCGATCACTTCGGACATCCGCTTCAAGCTCTCCAGCTCAAACCCTTTAGTCGCATGCAGCAGCCAGACATCCGGGTCAAGATAAGCAGCCATGCTTTTGCAAACCTGGCGCATAGCGTGCGAAGGAACAGCAAGCAGCACGACAGGCGTTCCCGCCACTGCTTTCTCCAGGCTTGACGTGGCGACGATGTTGGCAGGAAGAGTCGCCTCCGGAAGATATTTTTGATTACGATGTGTTTGGTTTACTTCATCCGCCAATTGGGCATCACGCACCCACAGCGTCACCTGATGACCGTTTTTGGCCAAAACAGATGCAAGTGCTGTACCCCAACTCCCAGCGCCAATCACGGCGACGTTTTGAATCAAGAGCGCTCCCTCCACTATTTCATCTCGGCTTGCTCCCGTCGATACCACCCAGGGCAATGACTACCCCAGTTTCCGATGTGATCGATCTCCCAGTTTTCGCTCGTTCCCTGCAAGAAGATTGCGGATATTGTTATAATGCCGAATGTAGGCAAAGACAGCGAGCGCCAGACTGGTCCAAACAAAGGCGTTTGGCTTGTCCAACAGGTAAATCGCAATCGGGAGAGCCGATACCAGAATCAGCGATCCCAGCGATACATAACGCGTTATCGCAATCGTGACCACGGCAAGGACGGCACCGATGAGGAAGGCGAGGGGCGAAAAGCCAAGCGCCACACCCAAAGTAGTGGCGATTCCTTTCCCCCCGCGAAATCCGAAAAAAATGGGCCAGTTGTGACCAGCGATGGCAAACAACCCTGAGATGGCATAGGCGACAGGGTCTCCGCCTGTCAACAGGTGGGTGATACCCATCGCCAATAGTCCCTTCGCCGCATCCAGCAACAGAACAAGGATTGCCGGTCCTTTGCCGAGCACCCGCAATGTATTCGTCGCGCCTGCGTTGCCGCTCCCGTGAGAGCGGATGTCGATGCCGGCAATTTTTTTGCTAATGAGATAGCTGAAACTAATGGATCCAATCAAATAGCTGATCACCCAGGATAGTAACACCATGACCCTTTCCCTCTCCCTACGTTTTTTTCCGGGTCCAGATACGTACAGGCGTGCCTTCAAAGACAAACGCTTCACGTATTTTATTCTCTATGTAACGCTCATAGGAGAAATGCATCAGCTCCGGATCATTCACGAATAGGATGAATGTCGGAGGCTTCACTGTTGCTTGTGTCGCATAGTTGATTTTCAATCGTTTGCCGCGATCAGATGGCGGCGGCGTGCGGATCGTGGCATCCGTCATCAAATCGTTCAGTACGGACGTCGGCACTCGCATCGAATGCGCTTCTGCTACCTCGTTTACCTTGGGCAGAATCGTATGCACCCGCTGTTTGGATTTGGCCGACACATAGAGGATCGGCGCATAGTCCAGATACTTGAACTCTTCCCGGATCAACTCGGTAAATCGCTGCATGGTTTTGTCATCTTTTTCCAAGGCATCCCATTTGTTCACGACAATGATAACCCCGCGCCCCGCTTCATGGGCATAGCCGGCGATCTTCTTGTCCTGCTCGATGATGCCCTCTTCGCCGTTGAGGACTACCAGCACGACGTCCGAATCCTCAATGGCCCGCATGGCCCGCATGACGCTGTATTTCTCCGTGTTTTCGTATACCTTGCCGCGCTTGCGCATCCCGGCGGTATCCACGAGAATATAGCTTTGGCCATCCCGCTCAAACGGGGTGTCGATGGCATCGCGTGTCGTCCCAGCTACATCGCTGACGATGACTCGTTCTTCACCCAAAATGGCATTGGTCAAGGACGATTTGCCGACATTTGGCCGACCGATAATGGAGACGCGGATCACGTCTTCCCCAGTTTCATCCTCATCAGGGTCCGGGAAGTGCTTGACGACTTCCTCCAGCATGTCCCCAAGTCCAAGTCCGTGGCTTCCAGATATCGGAAACGGCTCGCCAAGGCCAAGCGTGTAGAAATCGTAAATATCAGCCCGCATTTCCGGGTTGTCTACTTTGTTTACGGCAAGGACAATCGGCTTTCCCGTGCGATTCAGCATGCGCGCCAATTCCAGATCGGCATCTGTCACACCTGTTCGACCATCTGTAATCATGACAATGACAGTCGCTTCATCAATCGCCAGCTCCGCCTGATAACGCATTTGCGTGAGAATTTCGTCGGTCTCGCCAAATTCAATACCGCCGGTGTCAATGACATGGAAGGAGTGGGTCAGCCACTCTCCCTTTCCATACAAACGGTCACGGGTTACTCCCGGCTTGTCCTCCACGATGGCGATGCGCTCGCCGATCAATCGGTTAAAAATCGTGGACTTGCCCACGTTGGGTCTCCCCACAATGGCTACCACTGGCAATCCCATAGTTGACAACACTCTCTCTCGTTTTCTGTTTTTGACTAGCTAATCATACCATACACTCCTAATGCCGAACAATGACCAGGGTATCTGCTGTCACCTCATGCACCATCCCGTCCAGAATTTTTTCCAGAAGGAAGGCGATCTGCTGCTGTTCCTGTTGATCTGAACAAAAAAAGATGGGAGCACCGCCAGCGACCCGGTCCTTGTTCAACGTAATGACAGCAAGGATGCTGCTGAGCATGTCCTGCACCTCCTGCATGCAGATTAGTCTTGCTTGGCTTTCGTGGGCTTCCTATAGACACTCTCCAGGATTGGCACTGCTCCGATCACCGCCCGCGCTTTCTCCATGTCCTTCACCTGCGGTAGCAGGAACACGCCTAAACGTCCTGTAGCCATATCCCTCTTGGCCAGCGGCGTCAAGGAAGGCTCGCCTGTATCCATGTAAACGCCAAGCTGTGTCGAAACATCGTGGAGTATCGCTTGCCTCTGTCCCGGCTGGGAGATCGTCACTTTTGCATTGGGGTCCTTCGGGGAGAGGATCATGCCCATGCCATGCTGCTGAATGACTTTCTGCGCTTCCTCGAGACCGACGTTCATGATGTAGATATCGCCTACATACAGATCCTTCCCCTCTACTCTCACCTCAGCCGGCTCGATGTCCACGATCAGCGACAGCGTCTTGCCGGACATCAGAAACTTTGCGATCAGAAGCGTAATGATTCCGGCGATGATACCGCCCCACCAATGAAAGAACACGGCCGCGAGGGTTGTAACCAGCGAACAGAAGATGACCAAGTAATTTCGTCCTTCGAATACCAGCGCGATCCCCTCGATATAAGGGCCTCCCCGGGGTACCAGCTCTTGCTTGTCGATCTCGGTCAAGGTCGTCCGCTCCATATTGCGCACATCCCGAAATTGCTGGGCCGCCACGGTCAAAAAGGTAACGGCTGTGTAGTTTTCCTTGAGTAATGCGGGAATGGCTACAGAGCCGAGAGCAGCCGCTATGACCCCCAGTGCAACCTGGATGATTTTCCCATGCGGATAGGTCGGATATTGACGGTAATCGGTGCGAAGCAAGTGGATCCTGCACATAATCCCGAATGTGAATCCCAGCAACAATGGCACGAGAAATTCACTCGCCAGCAATTCTTTGAACAATCTCGTCATCCCCTACGTGCATCTGATTTGGAGGGTTCGGCATGACTCCACCCGATCCAACGACAAATCCACAACCAGACAACTCGGAAACAAAACCAGAAGGAAAGAGAGCTCCAGATCAGATCTTGTGCGAACTCACTCCCAAGCTGACAGGTTCCGGACATTTTCCCGAAGTACAATCCGTAGATTGCATCTGCCAGCACGATAGAGAGCAAAAGGCAAAATAACTGCGATACCCCCCGCCTGTTGATGATCACGGCTGCGACAATCGCCACTGTCGGCAATATGATCCGCTCGTCCCAAAACAACAAGATTGGATCGGTAAAAAAAATCCAACGAAGCCAAAACAAAATCCAGGCCATGACGATCGCAGCAAACAGATGAAAGCGGCGCCTTTGAGCGGGGATCTGGACGTACAGCCAGCCGGAAAAAAGCAGCGGCATAATCGTTCCACTCAAGCTGATCTCGACAGGTGCAAAAGCGAGTGTCCAACTCACGAACGAGCAAACCAGAAAAGCGACGAGGATGGCCAACATTCGTCTTCTCGACAGGTTTAGCTCACGTAAAAGAAGATCGAAACTTCCCATCCAAACGAGGCAGATGAGGCACCACTGGATGAGAATCGCAACTGTCCCTTCGTTCATGTTCATCTCCTCAAGATGTGGTTGTCTCCCCAAAGTATGCCTCATCAGGCAGTCTTTCATGTGGTTTGAGAATGGCTCAATCTCGATTGGCCCACCCCGCTAAATCGATCTTTCGCTGCTGGGCATACGTGCAAATACGTTCGGAGAAAATGAGTGGAACGCTTGAAAAATCCTTCACCTGGGTGATTCCGAGAGCTGTCATGGCTACTCGGACTTGATGGTGCCATTCGTCAACTGCATGTAACGCGCCTTCTATGGATTGGGTTTGGACAATGCGCAAAAACCCGCCGGCGATCCCGACTGCATCCGCACCCAATGCCAAGGCTTTGGCTACATCCAACCCATGCCGAATGCCGCCTGTCGCCACGAAGGCTGTTCCGCGATTCATCCATTCCCGTGCCTCCAGCAAGCTCTCGACTGTCGTTAAACCCCAATCGTCAAACATCGGAAGCGGTTTGCTTCTGCGCATATTTTCTACTTTGGCAAAATTGGTGCCGCCGCGTCCTCCGACGTCAATCATCGGGATCCTGATGTCCATCAGCTTCCCAATCGACTCTTTCGTCATGCCGAAGCCCACTTCTTTGACGAGAACAGGTACGGGGACCTGTTCCGAAATGCGCTCCATTCGCTCCAAATAACCGGTAAAGTCCCGATCTCCTTCTGGCATTAACAGTTCCTGCATCACATTGAGATGAATTTGCAAACCATCTGCCTCCAGCATCTCCACAGCCGCCAAGGCCTGCTCTACTGAAGCTTCTGCACCGATGTTGGCGAAAAGAATGCCGTTCGGATTCTCTTTTCGTACGACACGGTAGCTGTCACGGACGGAAGGGTCGCGCAAAGCTGCCATTTGTGACCCAACTGCCATCGCCAGTCCTCTTTCTCTTGCTATGATCGCCAAGTTCCGATTGATGGTTGTCGTAGAAGCAGCGCCGCCGGTCATGGCATTGATAAGGATCGGAGAAGAAAGGCGAAAGGAGCCCATGGTTGAATCAAGGCTCGTGTTACCATAATATATATTCGGTAAACTGTTGGGGACAAAACGAATCTCGTCAAAGCCGTTTGTCTGCAGTTCATTCGTAGCCAACGCATGCTGAATATGATCCATTTTACGCTGAGAACGATCCATCGATCTGATTCCCCCTCTTCTGTTCCTGTACAAAAAAGGGATACGCCTAAGCGTATCCCCCACACTTCCTGCTTTTTACTTGAACTTGTCTTTCAAATCACCGAAGAGTTCGCCCAAAGTAACGCCCATTGGCTGGTTGTTCTCTTGTTGGAACTGTTGCTGTTCCTTTTTGCTGGCGCGTTCCGCTTGTTCAACACGATCTTCTTCCACGGCGCGAATGCTCAAGCTGATGCGCTGTTCTTGTGGAACGACATCCAGGACCTTCACCTGAACCTCCTGGCCTTCCTTCAACACTTCTCCAGGTGTGTTGACGCGGCGATTCGCGATTTGCGAGATGTGCACAAGGCCCTCAATGCCAGGAGCCACTTCTACAAACGCGCCAAAAGAAACCAGACGCTTCACCGTTCCGCTGACGATGGAGCCCGCTTTAAATTCTTCCGCCACATTGGCCCATGGACCTGCTTGCGTTTCCTTGATGCTCAGCCCGATGCGCTCGTTCTCCTTGTCGACCTTCAGTACCTTTACGGTCACCTTGTCGCCTTCTTTTACGACATCAGAAGGTTTTTCGACGCGGTTCCAGGCCAATTCGGAGACGTGCACCAGTCCGTCTACTCCGCCAATATCAACGAATACGCCGAAATCTGTCATGCGTTGTACCGTACCTTCCAGAATTTGTCCTGGTTGGATGGTATCCAGAATCGATTTCTTTTTCACTTTCACTTCTTCTTCCAGAACAGCTTTATGGGAGAGGATCACTTTGTTCTTTTCTTTATCCATCTCTACTACTTTCAGGCTCAGTTCTTTTCCTTTGTAGTCGGAAAAGTCTTCGACAAAGTGGCGCTCTACCATGGAAGCCGGGATAAATCCACGCACGCCCACATCGACAACGAGGCCGCCTTTTACAATTTCCTTCACGACCGCGTGGATCACTTCGCCGTTTTGCATTTTTTGTTCCAGGTCGGACCAGGCGGATTCCATCGCAACAGCCTTCTTGGAAACAACGAGTTCTTCTTTATCATCGTTAAGCTTGATGACTTTTACTTCAAATGTGTCACCGACCGCTACCTCATCGGCAACCTTCTCCACGTGCAGCGGGGATAGCTCGCTGATCGGGATCAAGCCGTCATATTTGTAGCCTACATCTACAAGCGCTTGTTTGTCCTCTACTTTTGTCACTGTCGCTTTTACGACATCTCCTACGGAAATTACGTTTGCATCCGTTAGGCTAACATTCGTTTCTTCCATCATCATAAAGACCTCCTTCATACCATCCAGTCCCCAACTGTCCGTTAGTGGCGGAATTCTCCTACCATCTTGCAAGAAGCGGGAGCATGTATATTTTTAACTGACGCCTTGAAGGCAGTTCAGTTAGCTGACGAAGCCATTTCATTCCAGTACAGGTAGTATTCTTCCCTTTGGAGATTCTATACCGAGACCTTGGAACGATGCTGTTCGTGAAGAGAGCGGATCTGTGCCATGATCAGATCCGTCGTTTCCTTCAGCGTATCAGAACCTGCTTTGGCCTCACGCAAGGAAGTCAGGTCAATCGGTTTGCCATAGACGATCTTGATTGGCCGAAACGGGCGATACGGGCCAATGATCGCTACGGGCACTACCGCTGCCTGCGATCTCAGAGCAAACATTGCCACACCGGGCATCCCGGCGCCGACCTCTCCTGTTTTGCTCCGTGTGCCTTCTGGAAAAATTCCCAAGATTTTTCCTTCTTCCAACAATTTTAAAGTGGAGCGAATCGCTGCTCGATCCCCTGCTCCACGCTTGACAGGAAATGCCCCAAACTTGGTGATCAAAAAGGAAAGGACAGGGATCCGAAAAAGCTCTTCCTTCGCCATGAAAAAGACCTGCCGTTCAATCCCGGAACCCAGGAGAGGAGGGTCCCAAAGCGAGATATGGTTGGCGCAAAGGATCACTGGGCCTTCCTTAGGTATATGTTCACGCCCGATCACTTGCCAACGGAAGACAAGCGAAAATATCGTGCGGAAAAAGCCTCGGAATAGACGATAATAACTCACTGGCTCGACTCTCCCACTCGCTCGCAGATTTCCAGAATGCGCTCCGCCACCTGATCGATCGTCATGCCTGTCGTGTCGACTAGGACGGCATCCTCCGCCTGACGCAACGGCGCCACCTCTCTGTTCATGTCTCGCTGATCACGCTCGGCAATCTCTCGCTCCATTTCGGCCAGGTCCGGGTCGAATCCTTTATCGCGCAGTTCTTTCCATCTTCTCATTGCCCGCTCTTGAATCGAAGCGGTCAGGAAAATTTTCACCTCAGCATCCGGCAACACATGCGTCCCGATGTCACGACCGTCCATCACGACCTTTCCTTGGACGGCGAGGTTGCGCTGAAGAATCAGCATTTGCTCGCGCACGGCTGCATAACTGGCTACAACGGAGGCGTATTGACTAACATTTGGCGTGCGAATCCATTCTGTCACATCCGTATTGTTCCAATAGACATGCTGTTCGCCTTGTATGCGACGCAAACGGATGTCATTTTCTTGCAAAAGCTTTGAAACGACTGACTCGTTTTCAATCGGCAAGCCTTGATCAAGGACCGCCCAGGCCAAGGCGCGGTACATGGAACCTGTGTCGATGTACAGGTAGTCCAGCTTGCCGGCCACCATTTTCGCCACCGTGCTTTTTCCCGCTCCCGCTGGTCCATCAATGGCAATATTCATACCTTCTCACCTGCTATGTACTGTAGTCCAAAAAGGGAACATAAGAAAAAATTTGGTTGACGCCAAATCAAGGAAAAACAAGAAAAGCTTCTGTCGAAGCCTTCTTTCCCACATATGTCTTTTTCATAGTACCATAGGATGGTAACATGCGCAAACCTTACGGAGCCTCTGAAACCCCTTCCAGTCTTTGCGTCTCAATCAAAAACGCTCGAGCCGGATCGTACTGAAACAGCACTTCGCTGCCCACCAGCACGATAAAACAGATCACGATACCAGCGATGATGACCTTCTCGATTCTTTGAGAAAAACGACGGAATCTCTCGTTGTAGCGGCTTGTCATGATGTCCCATCCTGTCTGGTGTCACTCAATAACACCCTTTTTGCGCAATTCCAATTGTCTTTCATAGCAGGCCCGTACTACCTTGGCCCGATCAGCTTCGCTTATTTGTATAAATTTCCCAGAAATCCACTGCTGCATTCCCTTTTCTTCAGCTGGTTTTTGGCGCACTACCTGCAATTCAGCAGAAGCATGCTGCACTGTCCCCGCTTTATTCGGCAGGGAAATCCACACCTGGATTCTGTCGTTTTCTTGTATGGTGTAGGAATCTTTGCAAGTAAACGAAAGTCCTCCTCCGCTCACATCCACCGTTCGAGTGAGAAAATGATAGTTGCGTATGGGATCGTTCAACTTGACAGCAATATCGAGCGAGGTATCGATGCGTAAATAATTGCGCCTCTGTGTACGGCGAATGTCCCCTTTCTCCGGCAAACCGAGCAACAAGACTGGAAGCGGCTCGCTTTGTCTGCCTACGATCGAAGTCTGGAACTCGTACCGCGACCCATCCTCACCCAGGTACCATACGAGGCAAGGTGTACCGACTTCGAGTAATTCGGTTCTCCCCGTGCTCTCGCTGGTAGGCAGCTCGATGGAGGCAATTCCTTCTTTACTGTCTGTGATCCTGCTCTTATAGGAGTGAGCGAGTATTTCTTCAGAGGAACTGATTACGTTTAGTCTTACTGTTTGTCCAATCCGCGGAAGCATCATTGCAGCGTTCCTCCCTTTCCCTCTCATGCTCCCATTATATACCCTTGTCCACAAACGGAAAACAGGGAAAGCCCCTTTTTCAGGCTTCCCCCGGAGTTTTATCGAGTCCCATGCGGCTGGTTGCCCCCGCCTGTGATCATTTTGACTACCTCTTCCTCATCCCCTGTTTCGGCGTTGATGTAGATCAAGTAGGTATTTCCTTCGTAGTTTCCGGTCATCTCCCAGGCAAGGACTTCATTGCCATCGCTCTTCCCTTCAATCATGGCGAGTCTCTGGTTTGTAACCTTCACGGCAGGATTCACCTGTTTTCTTGCTTGTTCCTTGCTGATTTTCGGCTTTGGAATCGTCCGTTTTTTGTTGTTGAACAGGTATTCAGTCGAATTGAACGCATGTACGTTCCCAGTATCCAGCGCCACTTCGACGACTACGGAATCAGGATAGATGCGGACACCATCTTGCACGGGAACGAATGTAAAGACAGCGGAGCCTTGATAGTTGTCCACCTCCGAAACTTCCATATCCCCGTAGCCATGGGCCCGAAGAAATTTCTGGCCGCTTTTGCGGGCTTGCTCAATGGAGATTTTCTCTTTCCCGATCTGTCTTTCATCCATCAGCCAAACGACCTTGCCGCTGCGCTTCGTCACATCCATGTTGATCGAGCTTCGCTCATTGGGGGTATGAATACGAACGCTATACGCGGAGTATCCCTCGCCTTTTCCGTTTTCGTCTACATCTACGCGGACCCCTTTGCCCTCCTGCTTGCCGACGAAATCCAAAGCGATCCTTTTTGCTTCTTCCTTGCTGATCTTTTTGCCGTCAATGCCCTTGATCCTCATTTGCTTCTTCTTGTCGAGACTCTGAATGCCGGCTCCCCAATCCAGTTCCGGATACTCCTGGACTTTTTTCTCGATTGTTTTGAAGCCATCGATAATCGTATTGTCTGATTTTTTGTCATCCGAGGCCAGCGCCGTCTCCACATCCATCCAGCGCAATTGCTTGTCAATCACATTCCCCTGCACTTTGCGAAGCTGGTCTTGAATGTCGGCCGCATGCTTGTGCAGACTTTTCAAGGTCCCGTATTCTTTCTGGCTCAGTGGCTCTTTATTCAGATCACGAACGGCTACCCGATGGGAAAAATCAGCTACGCGCGACAGCATCTCTTCTGTTTTGTTGAACGGCATCAGCGTGAGCGGCAGCTGCCCTACGTCCGATTGAGCAGCGTAAGCCAGTCTCCAAACATTCGTCAACGTCGGTGTCATCTGCTTTCGGGAGTTTACCACCAATGCTTTCCCCAACTCGTCATGGAGCTGATCGACGTGGTAGGTCAAATCGTGGAATGCCCGTTGATACGAGTTCTCCGCTTTGATCAAAATTGAATTTTTCTCATTGTGTTCCTGATAGCCCCACATTCCGGCTCCGACCAACGCTACGATCGCTACGGGAAAAAGAACGCGCGACACTGCTCCGTATACCATCCCTTTCCACTCCTCCTCTTCTTATGCTTTCGATTAACGACAGAAAATGTGTTTGCCGATTTTCTTGGCTTGCGGTCGACTCCAGATCCATTGGGAAGTCGCGGTCGCGGGGTTGAAATAATACGTGCAGCCACCGGTCGGGTCCCAGCCTTTGAGGGCGCTTCGTACAGCCTTGCTCGCGTTCTCGTTGGGCTCAAGCCAGATCTGTCCATCCGCTACGGCAGTAAACGCTCTTGGCTCAAAAATAACGGCAGACGGCGTATTGGGAAATGACGGGCTCTTAACCCGGTTCAAGATGACAGCCGCCACCGCTACCTGTCCCTCGAACGGCTCCCCCCTGGACTCCCCGTACACGGCATTGGCCATCAGCCGCAGATCGTTGTCGGAGATTTGGGAGGCGTGGAATTTCGTTTGATTCGCTTTGCTCTTCGCCACCTTGTTCACTACCTGATTTTCTATGGATGACAGAAGGGTTAATCCGGAAAGTACGACTGCGGCGACGACCAATGCAATACCTGCGAACCAGATTTTTCGCATGGTTGACCCTCCTTGGCACGTATTGAAATCTTTGCATAGTGTTAGTGGAGGATCGGGCGTTTATGCATGAGATCTGGCATGGGAAATCGCATCCAATGAGGGTCCAGAAAAAGGAAAAAGCCCGTGCATACGGATGCACCGGGCTTTCTGTGTCTTCCTTGCCTATTATTCATAAAATTCCTGGATGAAAAAATGCTGCTCATTGTCATTATCGCACAGGCATTGCTTGAAGCCTGTCTCCACCTGTCCCCCAGGCTCTCGTCGACCTCGCAGCGTAAATGTTTCTCCGCAGGCATTGCAGCGAATCAGCACTTTGGCACGTTGAGTTTTCACCACGACTTGTCTCCTCCTCCCGTTTATTGTGGACGGGAATAGAGATTTTTAGAACCGTGTTCATGCGCCCGCTGCACTTTTTTCATCCCTTGCCACCACAGGAAAATCATAAACGGAATGATGGCGAGCAGCCAATTTTGAATGGCCAAAAAAATAGCGTTATAAAGCGCATGCAAACAAATAGGAAGAATCAGGGAAATCCAAAGAAAGAACCGTTGTGACTGCACAGACTTTGTGAATTTTGCCTTCCCCAGATAATAACCCATCCACACAGCGAACAGAGCGTGGCTGGAAACTGGCAGCAGCGCGCGCCAAAAGGCGACGTTTGTCCCATTGATAATGAGATAAAACAGGTTTTCCAATGTAGCAAAGCCCAGTGAAACCGCTACGGCGTAAACGATTCCATCATAGGGCTCATCAAATTCCACGTGCTTGTAAGCTGTAAAAAAGATAACCATCCATTTGAAAAACTCTTCTACGACAGCCGACTGAAATACTTCTGCGACGATTGTGTCCCGCCAGTACCATTCATTTTGCATGATGTATTGCAGCACCATGATGGGAATCACAAGCAGCACCCCAAAAATGAAGGAGCGAATCACCATCGATATCGGTTCCGGTTCAAAACTGTCACGCAGGTAAAAATAACTCATGATGGCAATACCGGGGGCTATAGCAGCTCCGATCAACGCGATCATCCGTGTATTACTCCTTTACACAAGGCTGTTATTCATCGTACCATGAATACTGATTCATGAAAACCCGGTACAGGAGAAGAGATCATGTCCAAAAAAGTACTCGTGTTAAATACTGGCGGAACAATCGCCATGTCTGTAGACGATTCGGAGGGCGTTAAACCGCTTGACGATCAAGCGGTCAACAAGATTCTTCCATTTTTAACCCGCTATGCCGATGTGACGATGAAAAACGTCCTGAATCTCCCAAGTCCGCATATCACCCCCTCTTTGATGAACTTCCTCCGCCTGGAGATTGAAGCGGAGCTGGCTAATGGAAACTACGATGGCGTGGTGATCACTCATGGAACTGACACCCTCGAGGAAACGGCCTATTTTCTTGATCTTACCTTATCTCATCCTGTGCCAATCGTGGTTACGGGAGCCATGCGCAGCAGCAATGAGCTAGGGGCAGACGGTCCCGTCAATCTCATCTCGTCCGTGCGCACGGCCGTCGATCCAGAAAGCGCAAACAAGGGCGTGCTGGTCGTGTTCAATGACGAGATACACGCAGCCTGTCACGTCACGAAGACGCATACGAGCAATATCGCTACCTTTCAATCACCACAGTACGGTCCAATCGGAACGATTTTGAAAAAGCATGTCCAATACCACCACGCTCCCCTGGTCCGCGAACATTACACCATATCTCACGCAGATGCCAATGTCCCCCTGATCAAAGCGGTAGCAGGCATGGACCCGGGCTGGTTGCGTTTTTTACTGGAAGAGCCGATCGACGGTCTGGTCGTGGAAGCATTCGGACTGGGCAATCTGCCCCCCGCCATTATTCCGACACTCCAGCAGGTACTGGACAAAGGGATTCCCATCGTTCTCGTCTCCCGCTGCTACAATGGACAGGTGCAGGATGTCTACGACTACGAAGGCGGCGGCCGTCAATTGAAAGAAATGGGCATTGTGTTCTCCAACGGGCTCAATGGCCAAAAGGCAAGGATCAAACTGATTGTCGCCCTGCAACAAACCCGTGACGCCAAAACCATGCAACAATGGTTTGATAAATAGAAGAATCACCTTCTGCAGCGAAAACCCCCTTATATTCAGGGGGTTTTTATTGAAGCTGTTTGATCCGTTTGAATGTTTAAGAACTAAGAGCATGGGTGTTATAATACTGGAATGAACGATCTGGGGGGAGTTTACATGAATCGTATGATTGGCTTGCTAAAACGCGGATTGACACAGGGAGCAGAGATCTTTACGTGATCCGGTATATTCGCCTCCTCCTTCATTTTGGCTACCAAGAAGCTATGTCGTGTCTCTTTCCAGTTTTTATTTTCGCTTCGCTAGCGCTGTCCAAATACATCACCATTCCCGGTCTTGCGCGGTATGACTTGCTTTTGATCCTCTGCCTGCTGTTTCAAATTTTCATGGTCAAAAGCGGACTGGAAACACGGGATGAACTGAAGGTCATCACGGTTTTCCACTTGATCGGACTGGCACTGGAGCTATTCAAAGTACACATGGGCTCGTGGTCGTACCCGGAGGATGGGATTAGCAAAATTTTTGGGGTCCCGCTGTACAGCGGATTCATGTACGCCAGTGTCGCCAGCTATTTATGCCAGGCTTGGCGGCGGCTCGACGTCAGCTTGACGGGCTGGCCCAAGCCGGTGTTTGCCGTGACGCTCGGCTGCGCGATCTACCTCAATTTTTTTACCCACCACTTTCTGATCGATGTGCGCTGGGTTCTGATGGCTGCAATCTTTCTTGTGTTTTGGAACACGCGGGTATTTTTCCGCGTCACCCACGAACGCTTCTTCATGCCGCTTCCCCTCGCCTACTTTTTGATCGGCTTTTTCATCTGGATAGCCGAAAATATCGCCACCTTTTTCGGCGCGTGGTATTACCCGAATCAAAAGTCTGGCTGGGAGCTGGTTCATCTCAGCAAGATCAGCTCGTGGTTCTTACTGGTAATCGTCAGCTTCATCATCGTGGCGGAGCTCAAGCATGTAAAGGAAAGAAGGTCCCATTCTTTTGATGCAAACCAGGCGCAGTAGGCTTTTCCAGCAAACTGTGTCCGCGAACGGTTGAGCACTGCTCAGAGCAAAAAAAAAGATAGCTTTTCCCTTAGCCAAGACGGGCTGAAGAGAAAAGCTATCTTTATTTTTTTGTCCTACAGACAAAGCTTAGACCCAACCGCGGAAACGGGACGCTTCCGCCATTTTGCGAACACCTGCCATATAAGCGGCGAGACGCATGTCTACTCGTCTTGTTTGGGACAGGGAGTAGATGTTTTCAAACGAGCGAACCATTACTTTTTCCAGTTTTTCTTCTACTTCTTCTTCGGACCAGTAGTAACCCTGGTTGTTTTGCACCCATTCAAAGTAGGATACCGTTACACCGCCTGCACTGGCCAAAACATCCGGAACGAGGAGAATACCGCGTTCGGTCAGAATTTTGGTCGCTTCCAGCGTGGTCGGTCCATTCGCTGCCTCGACAACGATCTTTGCCTTGATGTCGTGAGCGTTGGCACCCGTGATCTGGTTTTCGATCGCAGCAGGAACGAGAATGTCGCATTCGAGCTCCAGCAGCTCTTTGTTGGTAATGGTGTTGGTAAACAGCTTGGTCACCGTACCGAAGGAATCGCGGCGATCCAGCAGATAGTCGATATCTAAACCGTTTGGATCGTACAATGCACCATACGCATCGGAAATCCCCACTACCTTGGCACCTGCATCATGCATGAATTTCGAAAGGTAGCTGCCGGCATTCCCGAAGCCTTGTACCACAATGCGCGCACCTTTAAGATCGATGCTGCGGCGTTTGGCAGCCTCGCGGATACAAATAGTTACCCCTTTGGCTGTTGCGGTTTCACGACCATGCGAGCCTCCCAGGGAGATTGGCTTGCCGGTGATAAATCCAGGGGAATCAAATTCGCGAATTGCACTGTATTCATCCATCATCCAGGCCATGATCTGCGAGTTCGTAAACACGTCTGGTGCCGGAATATCTTTTGTAGGCCCAACAAGCTGACTGATTGCACGGACATAGCCACGGCTCAAGCGCTCCAGCTCGCGGAAGGACATCTCGCGAGGATCGCAGATAATCCCGCCCTTACCACCGCCGTATGGCAAGTCTACAATGCCAGCCTTCAAGCTCATCCAGATGGAAAGCGCTTTCACTTCGTCCTCTGTCACTGCCGGGTGGAAACGAATGCCCCCCTTGGTCGGACCAACTGCATCGTTATGCTGCGCACGATAGCCCGTAAAAACTTTGACTTCGCCATTGTCCATGCGAACCGGAATGCGTACAGTCAAAACGCGTAGCGGCTCCTTCAAGAGTTCGAACATCGAATCTTGGTAACCTAGTTTCTCCAGTGCTTCCTTGATCACCGTTTGGGTCGATTTAAGCAAATCCATGCTTTCTGGCTCTTTTTTCCCTTGGGTGCTTTCGGTTACCACTTCTTGATTACCCATTACTTACCACCTCAGAAATGTTGTCGGTAAATCCATCGTTAAGTATACACGCTTGTTTTACGTATGAGAAGATAAAAAAATTCCATTCCGCTGTTTTTTATTCGTAAATAACATATTTCCGATAATACTATCCTGCCCCCAGCCTATTTGTTTCATGACCAGCAATCGAAATCTGTGTCATAATGAGACGAGAGACGCAAGAAATTCGAGGAGGTTTTTATGAAGAAAGAGCGAAGCATTTTGTTTTTATTTGCTCATCCCGATGACGAGACTTTCACCTCCGGGATTGCCATCTCCAAATACGCGGCAGAAACGCAAACACAGCTCTACTTGATCTCCGCGACCAAGGGGCAAGCCGGCAAAGCTGGCGATCCTCCCCTTTGCAAGCCTTCCGAGTTGGCCGAATATCGGGAACAGGAGCTGTTGCGAGCGGCACATGTACTTGGCTTGAGCCAAGTAGAGACATGGGATTACCAGGACAAACACCTTAGCGATGTTCCGATGTCGGAGCTGGTTGCCAAGATACACGAAGCAATCGAACGGTACCGGCCGGATGTCGTCGTCACTTTTGCTCCACATGGCATTTCCGGTCATCCCGATCACCTGGCGATCAGCGCCGCTACCACGCAAGCAGTCGAAACACTCCCCACAGGAAGCAGCGTGCGGAAGCTCTACTACGCTACACGTGCGTCCGGTACTGCGCCTGCCGGAGGCAAGCCGGTTTTCACGGACCCGTATGAAGCCATTACGACCGTCATTCAAGGTCCTGCCTATGCCAAGCAGGTCGCTGCTGCTTTGGCCGAGCACAAAACCCAGCATCTCTCCGTTGAAAGGGTTTTTCCGGGTGCGATCAGCGGGGACACAACCCATGTGCCGCCCCAAAATTATTACATTCTTGCCTGGTGCGATCTGCCTGGCTACGCCGCAGATGCGCAAGACAAAGAGGGCGATTTCTTCGCAGGATTTCCACTCGATCAGTAATGTACAGACAGCAACAGCACCTAGCTCTTGAACTAGGTGCTGTTTTTATCCGGAAGTATTTCTTCCATTAGGTAAAGTGCCTGCATATTTCTTTGACTGCATCGTCAGCCACGACCACTTTTCCATATTCTTCCAACACATAAACCGTAGTTGGCGTCGCTTCTCCGTACTCAGAAAGGATCGCAATCAATTTGTGATACCGCTCCTGATCCAGGTCCATTTCTTCCAGTACAAGATGGTATTTCCCCTTGTAGAAGTAAGCAGTTCCTCCATTGGTCAGTAGAGCGTTTATTCGATGAGAGGCTTCGACAAGATGCTCAAAGTCACGGAAGGCGTAGATGATGAGGTCGCTTTCCTCCAGCGTAACCTCTAGTTCATACACTTCTTCATCCTCGTATTCTTCCTCTTCTTTTCCATCCTTCGAGCCTGTTTTTCCTCTAGTTACGATTACGACCATCCCCTGAGCTGGCAAGGCAAACACTTCAACGGCGACAGGTCCGGAAACTTCGAAGCCAAGTTCGTGATAAGCCTGTTCCATCATGTCGTTGAACAGTTCATGTACTTTCGGAATGTCACGCCACATGTCTTCTTTCTCTATTCCGCGCTCTGACAAATCGTCAAATGTTAAAAAGATGCGTATCTTGTCTTGACCAAGGCGTTCAACACGCATGACTGTCCCTCCTCGCCATCCAGTCGTACTACAAAATATGATGGTAAGCCTGTAAGAGTTCTCCGCATTTTCCGAGGTGTACCTGAGGCATGTATCCATTTTTCAAAAAACGGATGGAGCCATTTGAGGCCCGATTACAGCGTAATGCAGTCCGCTGTTCAGAAAATTGGGAGGTAGTCCTATCATATCACATTTGGTAGCCGGAAAATAGTGAAGCGACACCTTGCGCGCCAGTTCGCGTTCTTTCGCTCTGAATGTCGATTTCTCAATAGGCGGCGGTTAAAGATGTTAGTTCCTGTCAAAACCTGCGCTTTCCCAGGAAACTTTCATTTCCCATCCCTGTTCTTTTCCCGATGATTATCTGGACAGAGGAATGGTGACGACCGTGCCAATGCGCAGCTGTGCATCGGCAGACAAGCCATTGTAGCTGGCGATCCGGGAAACGCCTGAATTATTCCCGTAGTATTGGCGTGATAGCTTGAACAATGTATCACCTTTTACCACAACATGCTTGACCGTTTTGGGCTGCACCGCAGCTGGCTCGGGAACGCGAGCTTGATCTTGGGGAGCAGAAGCTTGTTCAGCCGACGGGGCTTGTACCGCTGGCTCCGTCTCCATGCTGGTTGCTGGCGTGACCATTGCAGGTGTCGTAGAGGACTGCCCCTGTTCGGAGTCAGTCACCGGAGTTTGGGGAACCTCCTCGGCAGTCTGCACGGGCGGCTGTTGTTCTTCCTTTGCGGCTGGATCCTCGGCAGGTGTTGCCGTTGAATCTACCAGTTGATTCGGGACGGCTGACTGGGCTCCTCCCTGGGCATGATAAAGCTCCAACCCAATCAATCCAAAGAAAAGAGCTCCAAAAAAAATCAAGCCGCCCTGTATCACTCGTTTCAAGGACACCCTGCCTGGTTTTCTTTGGGTGCCACGAGAGCTGCGCGGCGGCAATCCACGCTGTATTTCGCTCACTCTCCCTCCCCCTTTCTGCGTTTTAAAATGGATTGTAAGTAGAAGGCAAGTGTCAGATCCACCAGTATATGAGCGATTATGGGAAGCCATAAGTTGCCCTCATAAGAATACAGTTCTCCCAAAAGCCAGCTTGTCAAAAACAGACTGGCGACCAATAGCGGCTTTCTTAAATACCGGGTATGTACCAATGTAAATATGACACTCGTCCAGAGATTTCCTGCAAAGGATTGAATGACGCCGCGAAACAGCCATTCTTCCGTAACACCAACCACTGCACATACCAGAACAGTCATCAGAGGAGACATCTGCCCAAACAACTGTTCATTGATACTGCCATCGTCCTGCCAACGCTGCGGTAAAAAGCGCTCCATGCCTATGCTCATTCCCACCACGAGAATCGCAACAAGCACTGCCCACCCGATGCCAGCGAAGCTGGGACGGGAAAATAACGCAAGCGTGGACTCCCAGCCATGCATCCACAAACTCCCTCCGGCCGCCAAGACCAAAACCACTCCTTGCGTCAGCCAGAGATTGAGCTGCAACATGGCTGGATCCATCCCTTGCCCATGGTCTTTCACTGTTGATCCTCCTCACTCATTTCGGCAAAAGAACAGACAACGCCTGCCGCAAATCCCAACTCGTTTCTATTCTTCCTACATTCTCGGTCTGCCTGCTCTCCTTGTACAAACTGCGCTCAAGCCCGCATACGGAACAGCATTGCAGCGTATATTCATGTCCCATCTCGCCAAAATAGCCATTAATCCTTTTACGCAAGCAGTTTTCCCGCTCCTCTGCGAAGCGAATCATCTCCGCGAGCTTTCGCTGTTTCAGAAGCTTTCTTCTTTCCAGCTCTCCGTAAACCTGGTCGGCGTGATCACGGAGTTCCATTCCGGGCTCCAAGGAAGCTGCCACTTCTTCCCTGGATGCTGTGCTCACTCGCTGAGCATAAAACAGCAACAAATCCGCCATCTCCTGTGTCAGCTCAATCGAAGCGAGAACCTCTGGAGTCAGGGGCTGTTGTTGCCGCAACAGCTCTGCAAGCAGGTCAATCTGCCTGCGGGTCGGATATTCACGCTCAATCATATACTGATGGATTTGCACATCTTCCCGGGTGTAATACAAAGCTGCATATCCGGCTTCCCCGTCCCGTCCTACCCGGCCAATTTCCTGGACATATGCCTCCATGTTTGCCGGAAGCTGATAATGGATGACGAAGCGTATATCCGGCTTGTCGATCCCCATGCCAAAGGCATTGGTGGCGACGATCATGTCCAGATCGCCTGACAGGAATTGTTGTTGGATCAGCATGCGTTCCATGCTGTTCATCCCGCCATGGTAGGCGTGTACCCTGCGTTTTCCCTCCAACTGGTAGGAGGTCGCCAAAACCTCCACCGCTTGCCGGGTACTGCAGTAAACAATGCCTTGGCCCTTCCATTCATCCATTTGACGCAAGACCTGTGAGCGCCGTTCTGATTCGTCCGCTGCCGGAATGATGTCAATCGCGATATTTTTCCGATTGAGCGATTGTAGCACGACGTGTTCAGGCTTGATCTTCAGCAGGCTGCAAATCTCCTCCCGCACAGCCGTTGTGGCGGTTGCCGTCACGGCCAGCACAGGCGGATTGCCCAAGGCACGGACAACTTCAGGCAAGCGCAGATAGTCGGTGCGAAAATCATGGCCCCATTGGGATATGCAATGGGCTTCGTCGATGGCGATTAGCGATACACCAACTTTTTTGAGCAGAGCCTGAACGTAGGATTGCTGCAATTTTTCGGGCGATATGTAGACCAGTTTGTACATTCCCCTCTCGATTTCACGCATCACTTCGCGCATATCAGCCGGGTCCAGGAGGCTGTTCAGGTACGTGGCGGCGATCCTTCTTTGCGCCCGCATCTGTTGGACCTGATCCATCATCAAAGAGATCAAAGGGGAAACTACGACCGTTATGCCAGGCAGCATCAAGGCAGGTAGCTGATAGGTGACGGATTTGCCCCCGCCAGTAGCCAGCACCCCCAAAACGTTCGCCCCTGCCAGGACGCCGCGAATGATGTCTTCCTGCCCGGCACGAAATGTCTCGTAGCCAAAATGTCTCTGCAGGTGGGCCTGCAAGCTTGTGCTCACGACGTTGCCTCCCCTCTGTTGCGTGCTAAAGCCAAGCGAATATGCAAATAGGAGACCTCTGTCCCCAGATGGTCTTTTATCAGACGAAGACGGCCAGTCCCAAGCTTCTCACTGGTGTGTACGATTGCTGCAGCCAGTTCGGAAGAAAGGTATTCGGAAGCGTCCCACTCAGGGCAGCGCAGGGCCATCTCGACTAGGTGGTCCTCAACCGTGCTTTCCTTGATCCGCCTTATCCGGGCGATATCCGCTTTGGAAATGCCACGCTGTACCAGAGCGTAGGTTTTGGCTGCACTCTCACTCAACCGCACATCCCCCCGCTCCTGGTGATCGGCATCCAGTAGGATCCTCAACAGGGAAAATGCCTCTTTTTCCTGTTGCAAGCGCTCGACGGACGAGGCGAGACCATATCGAAACAAAAGCTGAAACTGCGATGGCGATAGGTCCATCTCAGCCGCAAGCTGCCCAGAGGTCCTTCCAGTATGCTCGGCACCCGTCAATTGACCTGCCAGGATCTGCTGCACTTGTGCGGGAAGAGGCGACCACAGCTTGTACAGCTCGTCCCCCAGATGTGCCTGCCACCTCTCCCGTACTTCCCCATTTCGCAGCTGTAACTTTACCCAGGATTGAATCCGCCGATCTGTCACGACAGGAATAAAGTCCATGCGAGCTGCAGCCAGCTGCGAAACTGTCTGCACCAATAAATGAATCCTCTTCCAGAAGATTTCCAGGTTGAAGGTCAAAAGCCAAGCCGAAAAGGGCGACAGCCAACGCGGCAACTGATAGTGATTGGACTGTTCCGACGCGTACCGCAAACCCTCTGGCGTAACAACAAACGTCGATTTCCCATTCATTCCGGAAACTGTACGGACTTGAATGCAGCCACGTTGAACCAAATTTGAAACAATTTTATCCCATTTCTCTTTTGAAAAATGGGGAAACATCCGATAATACGGATAAAGGCTGTACAAATGAACATCCTGCAGGGTCTGATTTGCCTTGCGTCCGCGCAATATGTAGTAGACTGCTTGCAGGGTCCGTTCGTTGGCGAGAGGAATCATGGCGTTCAGGGCAACAGCGGAAAGCACCTCTTGTTCCCGCGCCTCCACACTCCGACTAATCATTGCGTACTCCTTTACTTTTCTCTATGCGTTCTCTGTCTGCTTGGCTGTACTCGCTGCAGCACGGTAAGACAGGGTTCGACAATCATGCGCTGCAAAATTGCTGGGGGATTTTTATGACAAAACGATTAAAAAAATCAGAATTTATGATGGCTTATATGATCATCATAACACTTGCTTGTACGATCGGTGGATTTTTTTTCGGGGCACATTATATGAAGAACAAGATCGAAACGGCACAAGCACAAGCTCTGGAGGCACAAAAGCAGGAAGCTGAGAAAGAGCGCCTTCTCCAGGAACAAAAGCTCTATAGTGAACAGGACTTCATCCGTTTTTATTACGCTGTGTATTCTCCTATTCTCGACTTGAAAAAAGCTCATTTTGACGTTATGGACCAATGGGCCAAGATGGATAAGAAAGCCCAGGAGCAAGCTTTGAAGCAATTGAGCCAAACAGCGGATGCAACACTCAAGTCCGTGGAAAAAACCGTTTCGCTGCCAACTGCTCCCCTGCTGCTTCAGGCTCAGGTTCAATTTAAAAACAGTGTACGGGCTTATTTGGATAGTATGGACCAAGTACGAACCGATCAGAATAGTAATGCCCTAACTCCTGGCGACATCAGTGCTCGAATGACTCCTTTCCAGGAGAGCTGGCTGAAAGCTCAGGAGCTTGTATACCAATCATTTGCTACGTGGGAATCCGCGTACGTCGTCAAAAAACCTCTGCCGCAAGCGTTGCCGCAGAATATCAGCATCGAACAGTGGAAGACGTTCCCGTTCCATTACAGAACTTATGTGACGGCTGCGACGCTTGCCCAAGACCACCAATGGCGCGCTTTCAATCCTGAAGATCTGACGGCGCGATTGGACAGCCTGTTCAGCTCAAGCGATGCCCAAGCATTGGGCATTCACGATTTGCAGGCTGCGGTGCGTTTGCTTTTTGCGACGGACGCGATCCATCCAGGGGATTTTAAACAGTTGCATTCCCGGATATATTCCGACTTGCAGACTCCAGAGGTACCTCTTTTCAAGTAGAGTACATTTTTAGAATGATTCAATCTTGAAATCTTTCCAACAAGAGCATACAATGTGAATGAAGTGGACGTACCACTGGTATGGGAGGTGAAACCACGATGACAACATGGGTTGATAAAGATACTTGTATTGCATGCGGCGCTTGTGGCGCAACAGCTCCTGACGTGTTCGATTACGACGACGAGGGCCTGGCATACAATAAACTGGATGACAATGCTAACTCCGTTGAAATCCCGGACATTCTTCAAGACGACGTACGTGATGCCGCTGAAGGATGCCCAACAGATTCTATTAAAGTTGAGTAGTACAACCAAGCCTCCCATTGCTGCCATGCGTGGGAGGTTTTTCTTTTCCATTGAACGAAGCATTGAATCGGAGTATAATGGCGAAAAGCCGAACATTCTTCTTGTTTTTTTCCGGATTTTAGGCGGCAAATTCTCTAACGTTCGGTTTTTACTCCTTTTTTCATGTTTCTTCTATATTAAACTGCTATTATTCACGAACGATAGATTAAGTTTTTTTGATAATGTTCATTTTTTCTCTTTTTCCCCCTTGACGTGCTCCCAACGGGCGTGGTATCGTAAGAGCACATCATTCGAAACACCAAATAAGAAACGACGATGACGAAGATAGGCTGTGTCCCGGAAATCCTCAGAGAGCCGATGGTTGCTGCGAATCGGTGATTCCACACACAGATAAGCACTTTCGAGTTGTTGCGCTGAACCATCTGCTCTGATGAAGTATGCGTGATCGGTTGATCCGTTATCTCTACAGGTCATGTACCTGGTAAGGCTCTTCTTTGAGAAAAGAGGAGCGAATGAGGGTGGCACCGCGAAGCAAGCCTCTCGTCCCTCACTGTTCTGTCTAGGAGCAGTGTGAGAACGGGAGGTTTTTTTGTATTCATAGCCTACTTCTATTCGACCGGAAAGGAGAGACAGCCTAATCATCGATCAATCACTGCCACCAGCCGCATCATTTTTTGTACAAGCAGACTGCGCTTTGCTGTCTCCTTCCCTAATCGAAAAGGAAGCAAGGGTCGCAACGTCCAAGATTGTCTCATGCTACTATTACCAGGAGGTGCTCAACGCACATGTATAAAGTACTTATTACAGATCCACTAAGCGAATTTGGTATTCAGCAATTGCTCGATGCGACCGATGTAGAAGTCGTTCGCAAAACCAACCTCTCCCCTTCCGACCTGTTGGATATCATCGGGGATTATGACGCCCTGCTGGTGCGCAGCCAAACACAGGTAACCGCTGATGTATTCGCGGCCGGCAAGAAACTGAAAGCAGTCGGACGCGCCGGTGTCGGTGTAGACAATATCGACATCAATGCTGCGACGCAAGCTGGGGTGCCTGTCATCAACGCTCCTGACGGAAATACGATCTCGACGGCTGAACACTCCTTCGCCATGCTGATGGCTGTAGCCCGCAATATTCCGCAAGCTCACAAAAAGCTGGCTGACGGCACTTGGGACCGCAAAAGCTTCCAAGGGGTCGAGTTAAACAAGAAAGTCCTCGGCATCATCGGGATGGGACGCATCGGATCGGAAGTTGCCAAACGGGCGAAAGCCTTCGGGATGACAGTCATGGGCTATGATCCTTTCATGACGGAAGAACGCGCACAAAAAATGGGAGTAACCAATGCAAGTGTTGACGAGATTTGCCGTCAAGCTGATTTCATCACCGTTCACACTCCGCTGACAAAAGAAACGCGTCACATCATCAGCTCCCGTGAATTCGCCAAAATGAAAGACGGGGTTCGCCTGATCAACTGCGCTCGCGGCGGAATTATCGATGAAAAAGCTTTGTACGAAGCCATTACAACAGGCAAAGTAGCAGGTGTGGCCCTCGACGTATACGAAGAGGAGCCGCCAGTGGACAACCCGCTGATCGGCCTGCCGCAAGTCGTGCATACGCCTCATCTCGGAGCGTCGACGGTAGAAGCTCAGGAAAACGTAGCTGTAGACGTTTCCGAAGAAATCCTGAAGGTCCTGCGTGGGCAGCCATTTAAAAATGCCGTCAACCTGCCTTCCATCCCTGCGGATGTCATGGAAAAAGTACAGCCGTACTTCACGCTTGGTGAAAAATTGGGTCATTTCCTGGCTCAAGTGACAGTGGGTTCTGTCTCCGAAATCGAAATCAAATACAGCGGCGAACTGACCGATGTGGATACAGCGCCACTTACTCGCACAGTGCTGAAGGGAGTCCTCTCCTTCCGCCTCGGTGAAGGAGTCAATTACGTGAACGCACCGCTTCTCGCGAAAGTGAGAGACATCACTGTGACCGAGCGTAAAGCTGCGCAAAACCGCGGATTCACCAATCTCCTGACCGTCTCGCTGAAGACCTCCCAGGAGACGCGTACGGTCGCTGGAACTCGTCTGAACGGATACGGCGCCCGCATCGTCAAAATCGACGACTACGCGATCGATGTGGCCCCAGAAGGCTATCTGCTCTACATTCACCACAACGACCGCCCAGGCGTGATCGGCCGCGTAGGCTCCATCTTGGGCACAAACGGCGTCAACATCGCGACCATGCAGGTAGGCCGTCGCGATATCGGCGGCGACGCGATTATGATGCTTTCCGTCGATAAGCCGCTCACAGCAGAGCTGCTTGATACCATGGGCGACCTGCCTGAAGTGAAAAGCGTAACGCAAATCGAATTGTAATAGCGGCATAGTCTTGACCCGGCATTTTTGCCGGGTCTTTCTGTTGTATTTTTTCCCAATCCATGCAACGAAATGGTTTGTAGCTCGTATTAAAATAGAGATGATTTGGTGCGCAACGCTATCTCCAAGCCATCGTAGACGGAGTACAATGGAAGAAGGTTGTGAACGTATGATTCGATTGATCGACAACACGAACCCGGTTATGGCCGCTCATATACTGCGGGTACAAATCCCTGCTTACCGGGTAGAAGCCCGCTTGATGAATTTCGACGGTATTCCGCCATTGCAGGATACGCTGGAGAGCATTCAAGCTTCTGATGAGACCTTCCTCGGCTATTTTGATGCTGATGAAGAGTTGGCTGGGTTTCTCTCCTTTGAGGAAGAACAGGCTGGCTACACCATCTGTCGGCTTGTTGTCCATCCCGATCACTTCCGCAAGGGGATCGGGAAAGCATTGCTGCACCATTTTATGTGCGAAGTGGGCAAATCGCTGAAGGTGGCTGTCAGTACCGGTGCAACAAACGAGCCTGCCCTGAATTTGTACAAGCGATTTGGATTTCAGCAGATCGGATTGCTCGAAATTGCACCGGACGTGTATCTTGCTTTGTTGGAGTCAAATCCCTCGGACGATTCCGTCTCCCCGTCATCCCGGGACGCAGGGCAAAGTTGAGCATATCCTCCCCTACTGATCCTGTCTTCGCTTTCGCAAAATCACTTGGCGAGGAGAATCCATTCATGCGGAAGATTTTGTTCGGAATTTTAGGCTGCTTTTGTTTCATTCTGATCATCGGAGTATGGAGTTATTTCAATAGGCCTTCCTTTTTATATCCGGCTCTCCCCTTTTCGCATCCTGATAAATCTTCCGTGGTAGCGAAGTTGAAGCAAGCGGATGACGAAATGCTGATCCCGCTCACAACCGCTGACTCGGATACGCGCTATTATTGGCTAGGAGCCAAATCCGCCCAAAGCGGCGAAGCCAAATCGTTGAAAAGCTTGCTGCAGACGAGGGGCTGGACGTTCGCAGAGCAAGAAGGCGCCGGATATTTTTTTGAAAAGGAGCAGCAAAGGATTGTTATCACCGCTCAGATGTGGTCTAGTGATTTTGTCCTGTACAAGGTACCCGCCGAGGTGCCTGCCGATCTTTTTCAATAACTGTATCCTCATAATAAAAAACTCCGTCGCTGCGCACAGACGACGGAGTTTTCCTGTTTACAGGATGGATAAGATGCCGCGGACATCATCCAGAATATAATCTGCTTTCACTTCTTCAAATTTCGCACGCGCCTCCTGGCCGGACAAGCCCGTTAACGTAGCCGCGAATTTGCATCCGATCGAACGAGCTGCCAGGAAGTCAGCCAGGGAGTCCCCTACGATCAGCACTTCTTCTCCATTGGAGATCGGGAGCGAGAAATTGACGGCTTCGCTGTTCGGGGTGTCGAGACCAAGCATTCCTTTTACATACGAAATGGGATGGGGCTTGGACATCGGCGCGAGCGCAGGGAATTCCCCTTCTACTTCCAGTACATGAGAAGCTGTTACGACGCGATTCGGGTCAAACCACTCCAGAATGCCCATTTCACGCAACGGCACATGCGTCTCAATGGTCGGGCGGCCCGTTCCAATTCCCAGTGTATACCCTTTTTCCTTCAGGGTTTTGAACAACTCGATCATCTCTGCAGGCGGGACAATCGGGATTTCATCCGTGAGAAAGCCTGTTTTGCCAGGCTGCATGGTTGCGCGGCCAATCGAATCTGCTACGCGGTCATCCCCAAGGTACCACTCTTGGAAGGTCTCCTGGCAAAGCTGCCACAGCTCACTGCTTCGCGAGAACATCTGCGTCTCTACACCGCAGCGCTCCTTTGCGATCTGATTGAGATAGACGAGCATTTCCGCTTTTTGTGCGGAACCCTTGGCAAAATCGGCCGTAAACGCGGCGTAATCGACCCGGAAATCAGCAGCATGCTCCGCCGCCCATTCTCTGAGCTGGTCGACTTGCTCTCGACCGATCTGATTGACAAGCAGGTTGACCGCATCCGAGCCAAGCTTGGGCTTCAATGCTTCCACCAGATGGATCAATTGATAGGAAAAAGTGAGGAAAACCATGTCCCAGTTGGAATTGATTCCGCGGGACTTGATAAAGTTCAACACTTCATCTTTTGCAAATACCTGTTCACGTACGGTACGGATTTGCGATTCCACGGGCGATGGTGTAAAAGCATCACCTTTTAACCCCAGATATTGCGGGCTGTACAGCATTTCCCAGACAGTCAGTGCGGAAGCATCGAAGTACCGCTCTTCACTCAACATAACCCCGTCTACGTCGAACAAGATCGTTTTTATCATTTCTCTCTACACTCCTAGTTGGTTTTTGTATCTACCAAGATCGAAATCGTAAATGTCGTTCCTTCTCCCAGCTTGCTTTGCACGCTGATCGTACCGCCATGCGCATCGATGATGTTCTTGGCAATCGCAAGTCCCAGTCCGGTTCCGCCTGCACGGCCGCGTGTGCGGGCCTTGTCGGCCTTGTAGAAACGCTCAAACACAAACGGCAGATCTTCCTGAGGAATCCCGCTGCCCGTGTCGCTGATCTCCAGCCACAAGACCTTTTCTCCTCGCGCACGAATCATGACGCTTCCTTGACTTGGTGTATGACGCAGCGCATTGTCGATCAGGTTGGTCAGGACTTGTTCCATACGATCCGGATCGAAGTCGGCATGCTGATGCGGCGTCGTGACCTCCAGCGAAAGGGAGATGTCCTGTTCGCGAGCCAGGTTGCTGAATTTGCGATGAATTCGTTCCAGATAAGGACGAAGCTCTACCTTTTCCTTGAACAGTTCCACATGTCCTGCTTCCATGCGCGCCAGGCTGAGCAGCTCATTGACGAGTTTGGTCATGCGAACCGATTCGTCGTAGATGATCTGCGCCAGTTCCTTATGCTCTTCGGGGGTCGCCACCATGTCATCGACGATCGCCTCACTGTATCCTTGCAGCATCGACAAAGGCGTGCGCAGTTCGTGAGAGACATTGGCTACGAAATCATTTCGCATCTTGTCCAATTTGCGTTCACGGGTCATATCGCGTATCACGGCAACCGCACCGCGAATTTGTTCCTTATCCATTAACGGGACCATGACCAGCGACCAGATGCGCCCTTGCACCGGGATATCCTCCGCCACCTCGTAGCCGCCGCGCACCACTTGCTGGTAATACCCATACAGCGGGAACGGCTCGTCCGGATGCTCATACCTCCAGTCGCGCAGGAAATGCTCCGCAGGCGGGTTGGCTACCACGACATTTCCTTCCCCGTCAATCATAACCACCCCGTCCACCATGCTGCGCAAGACGCTGGCCAACTGCTCCTTCTCCTTGGACAAGGCATCGACCAGTTGATTCAATCTCGTCGCCATCGTATTCAAGGAGGCGGCTAATTCCCCGATTTCGTCCGTCGTGCGGATCGGGATCTCGGCATGAAAGTCTCCTTCCGCGATGCGATGCGCCGTCTCTTTCATTTGCCGCAGCGGCGAGGTAATCCGCGAAGACAGGAAAAAGGCGAAGAAAGTCGTAGCTGTAAAAGCAATGACGCCGACGACAAAGATTAATAGTCGTACCTCTGTGAGCGTATCGTCAAAATCTTCGATCGTCTGATAGAGCACGACAGCTCCTTTATGCCCGGAGGAAATCTCCAACGGCACAGCAACAGCCAGAATCGGCAAAGTGCCATTGCGGGCAGCAGGATTGTTGCGATCCGGCTCGCTCAGACTTAGGGAAAATCGTTCCGGCAGCGGATGCTTGCCCTCGATAGCCTCGGTCAGCTTCAATCCTTTTTCTGCCAATAATTGATCGACTGGAATCCGCGGCAGAGGTTTGCCTTCGCTTTTGCCAATGATGTTTTTCTGCTCATCTACAACGACCAACCCGGTGTGATGCACCAAGCCAAAGCGCGACGCCAGCTCCAAGGCGCTCTGCTTGTCCTCGCTTTGGGCAAGTCCATCCCTCAGCCCGATGGCCAAATCCTGCAGATTCGATGTCTGGCGATTGTGATAAAAGTTATCAAAGGATTGCACCAGCAAGAGACTAAATACAGTCAAGACCAAGGCAAACAGGGCGATGATGGTCATCCATAGTTTGCCAACTACACTGCGGAAAATAACGTCCACCTTATTTTGGCACCTCTAATTTGTATCCGACTCCCCATACCGTAGCAATCATGGCTGCTGCTTGTGGAGACACGCGATTTAATTTTTCACGCAACCGCTTGATGTGCGTATCCACGGTGCGCAGATCCCCGAAAAACTCGTAGTGCCATACATCCTTCAACAATTCCTCACGCGTGAATACCTTGTCCGGAGATTGCGCCAGATAATGAAGGAGCTCGTACTCCTTGGGCGTCAGGCTTACCTCCTGGCCGCTCGCAATCACTTTATGCGCATCATGGTCAATCGTCAGTTCAGGAAACACGAGGATCGAATGGCTGTTGATTGTCTCCGTCTTCAGATAAGCAGTCGCAGACGAGCGACGCAGGATCGCCTTGACCCGGTAAATGACCTCACGCGGACTAAATGGCTTGACCACGTAATCATCCACCCCGGCTTCAAAGCCGTGAACACGGTTGGTTTCTTCGCCCTTGGCTGTCAACATGATGATCGGCGTAGCCTTGAATTCGCGAATTCGCTGGCATACCTCAATTCCGTCCATTCCTGGCAGCATCAGGTCCAGCAAAATGATGTCAAAATCATCACCGATCGCCATTTCGACGGCCTGCTCGCCGTTGTCAGCTTCTTCAATCACAAAATTTTCACGTTCCAGATACATTTTTAACAGTCTGCGAATCCGTTCCTCATCATCCACTACAAGAATACGTGCCTTCTTTTCCATTGCCAACACCTCTTGTCTTTCATCTTCAATTCCTAGGAAAGGCGGGAGATAGTCCAAAAAAGCTGGCGGTAAAACCAGCTTTTTTGATATGTTACACGCCTGCGTACGAGTGCAGGCCAGCAATCACCAGATTCACAACGACTAATGTGATTAAAATGATAACAAATCCGATGACAGACATCCAGGCTGATTTTGCACCGATCCAGCCGCGCGACAAACGCAGGTGGAGATAGGCGCTGTAGAACAGCCATACAATCAATGCCCATACTTCTTTCGGGTCCCAGCCCCAGAAGCGGCCCCATGCTTCATGAGCCCAGATCATGGCGAAGATCAATGCTCCCAGCGTAAAGACAGGGTAGCCGATACTGATCGCCCGATAGCTGATCTCGTCGACAAGTTCAGGATCAATCCCTTCCAGGGAAGGCTGAATGGCTGCAGCCAGTCTTTTGCGAAAGATCAAGCGCAGAACCCCGTAAAGCACAAGCCCTGACAAGACAGACCAGATCATCGTATTCAGCTTGCGGGCGGCGTCTTTTCCTTCCATCCACTCAGGAGCGGTAAACCATGGCGACATCGGCCCTTCCTGAATCAGCTTGGCATTCGCCGGAGCGACAATCGCCGGCATCGTGTACTCTACTTTGGCAGGAGCTACCTGCCCGGTCGGTGTTGTCACCTGTTCTGTCAATTCAAAAACGGTTCTCTGATCCATTCTGGCAAACGTGGACTCCATAAGGATGAAACCGACGAGCATCAAGACCACTGCCAGAACGACCTCCAGCCATCTCGTGCTTTTGGTCGCTACCTTTTGCGGAATGGTCAGGATCAGGTACATCAGTCCGGCAGCAAAGCCGACTGCCAAAATCCCTTCTCCCAAGGCAGCCGTTGTTACGTGAATATGCAGCCAATAGCTTTGCAAGGATGGGATCAATGGCGTAATTTCTTTCGGAAACACATAAGAGTACGCCAGCATGATGACGCCGAGCGGAAGCACAAAGGCCCCGATCACGGTCATTTTGTAGATGCGATAAATAATCAAGTAGGCAAGAATGATGCAGTAATCAAAGAATGCCATGAACTCAAACATGTTGCTGGTCGGACTATGCCCGCCAGCAACCCAGCGGGTGATCACATAGCCCGTCTGTGCGACAAAGCCAACGACCGCCATCCAGTACGCGATTCGGCCAAAGCGCATCTCGTGTTGCTTGGGGTCGCGCCCCGCCCAGTTCTTTCCCGTCATGGCGACGATAAATACTACGGACGAGAGCACGTACAGGAAAAACGCGATATCCAATAACAAATCACTGATCTGGTAAAGCTGCACGTATGTTCGCCCTCCTTGAAGCTTATGCCTTCGTTTTATCCTCCAGAGTCACCGAGAGGTTCGTCTGTTCCACCATTCCCTGTACTTCCTTGCGCAGACCAAACCAGTTTTTGTTGGTATGTCCGGCAATCAGCACATTTCCTTCCTGCAACTGCACCCAGATTCGGCGGTGCTGCCAGAAAAAGCCCATTGAGACTCCGACCATGAAGACAAACGATCCAAAGAAAATCAGCGGCAAAGCTTTATCCGTGCGAACGTTCAAACCGGAAATGTCCACCAGATCCGGCATCTCGATCTTCAACCCGTATCTGGGGTTGTCCTTCTGTGTCAGAATCGACCCTTGCAAGTAGACCAGTTTCTCGTTGATCGCGTCTCTCTCATCGATTATTTCCAATGCGAACATCGGGTTTTTGGGCAAATTGGTTTGGGTGATTGGCTTTCCGTCTTTCCCCATCGCAAAATCAGGGAAGTAGTCGAGGATGCGAACCTTCATGCCTTCTGCAACCTGCATCTCTTCCGAAGGGTTGTAGAGATCCAGTTTGATCGCGCCTACTTCTTTATCACCGTTTTTCAGATCAATCAGAGTGAAATTGAGTGCCCCCAGCTTCATCTCCTGATAGCCGGATTGATAGAGGTAGATGTCTTCATGCTTCATCGGATGGTTCACGATGATCGGACCACTCTGCACTTCCACCAAATCCGGTTTGGCTCCTGGCGTATCTGCGTTTCGGTTCAGATACAAGATCGCATCTGTCTGGTAGTTCTTCGCAATGGCACCGCCTTTGAGATCCAGCTTCTCCACCATTTCATCCTCAGAGTAATACTCGACCTTGAAGCTCAGATTTTTCACATAGTAAGGGGTCTCCGGGATTGGAACCGTTTCCCCTTCCCTGACCCATACGTACTCGTCCAAATGAAAGCCGGGCAGACTGCGCATCAACACGCCAATCAGGAAGAGAATCAGCCCGATGTGGTTGACATAGGGGCCCCAACGGCTGAAGCGCCCCTTTTCTGCCAGCAAGGCGCGATCTGTCTGAAACAGGTAATAGCCCTTTTTCTTCAAAGCTTCTGCCGATTGGGCCAGAATCTCTTCAGCACTGCGATCTTCCGGCTGTTTGGCCTCCGCGTACAGCTTTTGTCCTTTTAAAAAGGACTTGTGCTGATTGAGCCGCGGCTTGCTCAAAGCTTTGTACAATGGGATAACGCGGTCCAGGCTGCAGATGATCAGCGATGCGCCGAGCAGCACGAGCAGCAGGACGAACCACCAGGAGGAATACATATTATGAAAGCCTAGCTGATAGAATATGGTCCCCAACACTCCGTAGGTATCGGTGTAGAACCGCTCTACATCCAATTCTGTCGGCACGGGCACCGGTATGTATTGCTGCTGGGGAAAAATCGTCCCCACTCCTGACGCAACCAGTATGACAACGATGATCCAGATGGCGACTTTTACGGAAGAAAAGGTATTCCAAATCCGATCCACTATCGTTGTGGTATAGGTTTGGGAGCGGCGTGCCATTCCTTCATAGCGCATGTCAGGAAACGCGGCTTTGTCTGTCAAATCCACTTCCAACGGCTTACCGCAAGATTCGCAGAGCAGCGTCCCGACCGGGTTCGTATGTCCACATTCACATTTTCGCTGATCCATATCGATCCTCTCTTACGGCAAAATTTTCGCCACTTTGGACTCAATCATGGCTTCATTCATTTGACCTATAAAAATTTCTTCCACCTTTCCGTCAGGTGAAACGAAAAAGGTAGTCGGAATTGGTCCGATCCGGTAGAGCTTGGTAATTTGCGAATTGCGATCCAGCAGAATCGGGAAATCGACTCCCAATTGCTTGATAAACGGTTCAACCGTAACGGGTGCCTCGCCAATATTTACGCCTACGACAACCAATCCCTTGTCCTTGAGAGCCTCGTACTTCTGCTGCAAGGCCGGCATTTCCGCTTTGCACGGTTCACACCAGGTGCCCCAAAAGTTCAATACGACGCCTTTTCCCTTCAAATCACTGAGTGACATATCCGGGCCATTCAATTGCTCCAAGCTAAAATTGGGAGCGGTACTCCCTACCTTTACAGCATTCGGGTCCTTGACGAAGCTGGAATAAAGAGCAAAAACAAGCGCTACCAGCAGCAGTCCCAAAATGGCAACGCGTACATAAATGCGATTCTTTTTGTTCATTGCCCGATCTCCCATCTACTACTTTTCATATCGAAACCGCTTACTACCTCTCTATTATAGCGTTGCTTCATTTTATTCAGCGCATAACTTATGAACAGATTTTGAACGAATGCCTTTACCGCGCCCTTCGCTTGCGGTTTTGCACCAGCCCCTGCTTCAGTCTCGAAACCTCCTCGCTTGTCAAAGGACGATACTGACCCGTGGCAAGTCCCTCCAGCGTCAAAAATCCAAGCCGCACGCGCTCCAGCTCAAGGACCGGATGGCCAATCGCCTCGCACATCCGTCTCACCTGCCTGTTGCGCCCTTCGTGAATGGTAATCTCCAACCAGGCCCTTCCTTGATCGCGCTTCAGAAGTCTCGCTTCGCCCGGAGAAGTCATCCCGTCCTCCAGCATGATTCCACGTGCGAGCTTTTCCAGCTTGTCCGCTGTAGGTACACCCTTTACCCATGCGCGGTACACCTTGTCGATCTCATAGCTGGGATGAGCGAGCTTGTTCGCCAACTCCCCATCATTGGTCAAAAGCAAAAGTCCGGAGGTATTGTAATCCAGTCTGCCTACCGGGTATACCCGTTCCTTCAGGCCCTTGAGCAAATCAGTCACAACCCGTCTGCCGCGGGGATCGGAGACGCTCGTAATGACCCCGGTGGGCTTGTTCAGCATCAGATAGACATGCTGCTCCGTACGAATCGGACGCCCTTCCACGAGAATTTTGTCCTTAGCTGGATCCACTTTTGTCCCCAGTTCACGAACGACTTGGCCGTTCACCTGCACTTTGCCTTGCATGATCATTTCTTCACAATGGCGACGAGAGGCGATTCCGGCATGTGCCAATACTTTTTGCAAACGTTCCATTCTTGGATCACCTCTCCAACATCATACCCATTCTTACCAGTGTGGACAACAAAAAGGGAAAAACTTCCCCTGTCTTCGGAAGTTTTTCCCACAACGTTTTCTTTCAACCAAATACAAGGTAAACCACGAGAAGCGAAAAGATGACACCCGCCAAATCGGACCACAGGCCCACCTTCAGCGCATACGAGGAATTTCGTATCCCTACCGCTCCGAAGTATACCGTCAGGACATACAGTGTCGTATCCGTGCTTCCTTGCATGGTGGCAGCCAAACGCCCCAAAAAAGAGTCCGGACCATACTGCGCGATCAAATCGGTCGCGATGGCGAGCGAGCCAGTTCCCGTCAAGGGGCGCAGGAGAGCGAGCGGCAGGAGCTCTTCAGGAAAATGGAGGAAGTCGAGCACTGGCTTGATCAAACCGAGCAGCAAGCCCAAAGCCCCTGATTCACGGAACATCGTCACCGCTACCATCATCGCGATCAGATGGGGCAATATCCGGATCGTCGTGCCAAAACCGCCTTTCGCCCCCTCGACAAACGTCTCGTAGACCGGAACCCGCTTTTTCCAACCGTACAAAAGGACAAACGCGATCATGACGGGAATCGCCCAGAGCGAGATCAGGGACACCCATTGGTACATGCGGCTCCCCCCTTACCTGTAGCGTCTGTTCGTGCGATAACGGTACCAACGGTCAATCACAATGGCGACAAACGTCGCAGCAAACGAGGACAGCAGCGTGGTCCCGACAATTTCCACTGGATTGACCGATCCGTATTGCATCCGAATCGCAATCATCGTCGTAGGGATGAGCGTGATGCTCGCCGTGTTGATCGCCAGCAGTGTGCACATCGCCGGTGATGCCTGCTGCTTGTCAGGATTTAATTTTTGCAGTTCCTCCATCGCTTTCAGGCCCATCGGTGTAGCTGCATTCCCCAGCCCGAGCAGATTCGCGCTCATATTGGACATGATATAGCCCATTGCCGGATGTCCTTTCGGGATGTCAGGAAAGAGCAGCGAGATGACCGGAGACAACGCACGGGCGACAAGCTCCATTAAGCCCGCTTTTTCCGCGATCCGCATGATGCCCATCCAGAATGCCAATACGCTGAGAAGTCCGAAACAAACCGTGACCCCTGCCTTCGCACCGGCGAATGCAGCCTGATTCATCGCCTCCATGCGTCCAGTGACCGCCGCAACGATAATGCTGCTCACGATCAGCGCGAGCCAGATGAGATTAAGCACGGAACAACCCTCCCGCCATCAGATTCCAGAACTGCTGCCAAAAATCAGCTTTTGTGACCGGGTTGGTATTTGCCCATGTCGGAGTGTCGACCTGCACCTTCAATGGAACCTGCCCGATCATCTGATCCTGGAAATGAAATTGCAGGAACCCGATTATCTGCCCGTTCATTCTTTCGGTCACGACCGATTCGCTCATTACCATCCGTTTTTTCACATCTGCTACTTCCTCAGGCTTGAGGGGGTAGCGGAATGCATTCGTGGCAACGAGCTGGACCCCTTCTTTCACAGTAATCGCAGGCTCTGGCTGAATGGTTTCCCCGTACTGGACGAATTCCTTCATGGCGAAATGACGGAAGCCCCAATCCAGCAACTGGGCAGAATCATTCCAGTCATCAGGCGCGTTCAATGTAATCGCCGCCAGCTGTCTGCCGTCTCTGGTCGCCGATGAAGCCAGACAACGCTTCGCGAGTTTGGTATATCCCGTCTTTACGCCATCCGCTCCGTTGTACAAATGAAGCAGCTTGTTCTTGTTGAGAAGACGTCTGTCGTACTCCTCCCCTTCCCAGGAGATGTCCTTTACCTTAGTGGAGACGATCTGCCGAAATGTAGGATTTCGCAGAGCGTATGCCGACAGCAAGGCCATATCCTCGGCAGTGGAGTAATGCATGTTGCTGTCATCCAGACCGTGTGGATTCGTAAAATTGGTATGCGTCATCCCGATCAGAGCAGCCTTTTCATTCATCAGGTAGACAAACCCCGGAACCGATCCCCCGACATGTGTCGCAACGGCCACAGCAGCGTCATTCCCCGAGCGCAGCATCAGGCCGTAAAGCAGCTCCTCCAGCGTCAGCTTCTCGTTCTTTTTCAGATAGATCGAGGAGCCCTCCACTCCTACCGCCTCCGGTGGAACCGTGACCTCTTCCTTTAGCTGCCCCGTTTCAATCGCCACAATGGCCGTCATGGTTTTGGTCAGACTGGCAATCCGCATTTTCTTGTCGCCATTTTTGGAATAGAGCATGCGTCCGCTTGCCACGTCGATCAAAGCAGCGCTCTCGGCGGATATGTTAGGAGGTCCGGCATTTGCCTTGACTTCCGCAACAGGCAGCAAAAGGAGCTGTATAAAAAGAAAAACGACGAGTACGCCGCATACACGTTTCCGCACCCTCATCCACATCCTCCCCATTCCAACAAAGTACAGATCGCACAGGTTTGTACCATGTATATGGGGACGAGTCAGGGGTTAGTACGAAAAAGTCAACAGCATCTAGTCGTTTCTCGTTTCATCTGCTTTTCCGAACAAAGCGGAAGCCTCCATTCGGGCCTCTTCAATGTCCAGATTGACCGGTGGCGGAGGCAAATCAGACAGCTCACGCAATCCAAAATGCTCCAGAAAATCTTTTGTCGTCGCATACAGGATCGGTCGGCCGATTCCTTCCGCCCTCCCTGCTTCACGGATCAGTTGCTTCGAGATGAGCGTATTCAGGGCCTTCTCGCATTTCACGCCGCGAATTTCCTCGATTTCCGTACGAGTGAGCGGCTGTTTGTAGGCGATGATGGCCAATGTCTCCAGCGCCGCTTGCGACAACGTGGATTGGCTGGGAGAACTGGCGAGCCGTTCAAAGTATTCGGCATGCTCCGGCAAAGTAGTCAATTGATACGCTTTTGCCACCTCAACGATTTGGATGCCTCTGCCTGCACGGCGAAAATCTGCTTTCATGTCCTCAATCAGGTCGATGATTTCATCTTCCGGCACTTGGGTGATTTCACTAATCTCCTTGGCAGCGATGCCTTCATCGCCCGAGATGAACAACAAGCCCTCAATAACACCCTTCAGCTTGTCATAGTCCATCGGTGGGGACCCCTTTCGTATTGTTCTCGCATATCATGATATCTGTAAAAAGCTGATTCTGAATGCACTGAATCTCCTTGGCTTTCATCAGTTCCAGGAGAGCGAGGAAGGTCGTAACAATCTGCGAGCGCGTCACTTCTTTGGAGAAAAGCTGTGAAAAGCGCACCATTCCGCCGCCGACCCGGACAAACTGACGGATCTCCTGCATCCGGTCCTTGATCGAAACCTCGTCCCGAGATACTTTTGTGAGTGGCTGCTCTTTATCTTTAGCTTTTTTTACCATCTTCTCCAACGCACTAATGAGATCGTACAGCGTAACATCCTTCACGGTATTCTCTTCTTCTCGAATATACGGGGTCAGATTCTCTGCTGGGCGGGTAAAGACCTGACTGCGGCCGCTCTCCATCTCCCGAAGCTGTTCGGCAAGGAGCTTGTAGCGCTTGTACTCCAGAAGCCGCTGCACCAGTTCCTCTCTCGGGTCCACCTCTTCCACATCCATATCCAGATACGGCTGAAAGACCTGCTCTTCTTTTTTCGGGAGAAGCATTCTGCTTTTGATAGATAGAAGCGTCGCAGCCATGACGACAAACTCACTCGCCACGTCCAGCTGCATCTGGTGCATGGTATCGATCGTCGCCAGATACTGCTCGGTGATTTCCGCGACAGGGATGTCATAGATGTCCACTTCCGCCTTGTCGATCAGATGAAGCAACAGGTCGAGCGGCCCCTCGAAGGAGTCCAGTTTGATGCTGTATGCCAAGATAACCCCTCGTTTCTGTTAAAGGAAAGGACGTAAAATCGAGAACGCAATCTCCTGCACCCCATTGATGACATAGGCCATCGGGATGCCAAATATGATCGAGCGTACACCTGGAATAAAGATCAGCAAAAGCAAGATCCAGGGTCCGTAGATTTCGTAGCTGTAATAGAACCGATCCCACCCTCTGGGGGAAAGGAAGCGCAAGATTTTGTAGCCATCGAGCGGAGGGACAGGCAGCAGGTTAAAGACAAACAGCGCGGCGTTGATAATGACACTGTATTCCAATGTCAATTTGATCGCGTTATTCCACTTGTCACTTGTATCCGCGAGCATCCCCGCTTGGAGGACATAGAGGTAAATGACAGCAAACAAAATGCCCAGCACCAGGTTGACCAACGGCCCCGCAACGGAAACATAGACCATCCCAAGGCGCTTGTTGCCGCGGAAATTCAACGGATTGACTGGCACAGGCTTGGCCCAGCCAAACGGACCGAACAATATCAATATCAACCCAAACGGATCAATATGGGGGATCGGATTGACAGTAAGCCTCCCTTCATCCTTGGCTGTGTTGTCACCAAGCTTCCATGCGACAAAAGCATGGGCGTATTCATGAAGGGAGAAGGCAATTACGAACGCGATCAAGCGAAACGGCACTGTCTCCCACTCAAAGTGAAAAAGATCCATTGGCTCCTCCTCGAAAATCGTCTACCTTTTAAGATAACAGCATGGAGATAGGCTTACAAGCCTTAAAAAGACACTGGCGACGCGGTGTCACCAGTGTCTTTGACAAGTCACAATTACGATACGACTACTGTGCTCATTTTGTCGCCTTGTTTGATTGCATCCACATGCTCCATGCCGGAGGTCACGCGGCCAAACACTGTATGTACTCCGTCGAGATGCGGGAAGGAATCATAGCAGATAAAGAATTGGCTGCCGCCTGTGTCTTTTCCAGCGTGCGCCATCGAAAGCGCGCCACGGAGATGCTTGTGCGGGTTGCCTTTTGTCTCGCATTTGATGGTGTAGCCAGGGCCGCCAGTTCCGGTACCATGCGGGCAACCGCCTTGCGCTACGAAGCCAGGGATCACACGGTGAAAGGACAATCCGTTGTAGAAACCCTCATTCGCCAGTTTTTCAAAGTTGCCAACGGTGCCAGGAGCTTCCTGATCAAACAGCTCCAGCTCGATTTGATTGCCATTCTCCATGGTGATAAGCGCTTTTTTCATATGTAAGCCTCCAGACCTGATAAAGTTAACCATTCTATTCTATCATGCAAGTGACGCATTCGTCCAATTGTCGGGAATTTGAAAATGCCTCATTCGTCTTTTCAGACTCCAGAGGCATCCAATGTCATCGTATGTCGTTCTTAACGTTGCAGCTGCGCGCGCTTGGGCAAAAGGTCGTGGCTGACGACGTCTTGATATGTTTCCCGCTTGACGACCAGTTCCGCCTCCCCTTCCTTTACAAACACGACAGCAGGACGGGCAATGCGATTGTAGTTATTGGACATGGAATAACCGTACGCACCTGTACTGGTAACAGCCAGAATGTCGCCTGCGTCGGCTTCCGGAAGCATCACGTCCCAGATCAGCATGTCACCGGATTCGCAGCATTTGCCTGCGATGGACACCTGCTCAGTGGCAGGAGCGTTCATTTTGTTGGCAATCGCCGCTTCATATACTGCCTGGTAGAGGGCAGGACGCAGATTGTCTGTCATCCCTCCATCAACCGCAACGTATTTGCGCACATTCGGAATATGCTTGTGGGAGCCGATGCGATATAAGGTCGTTCCCGCATCTCCGACGATACTGCGTCCGGGCTCGATCCACAGCTCTGGCAATGGAAGCTGGCGTTGGGCCATCTCTTCGCGGACCGTATCCGTAATCGCCTTGATATAAGTTTCTGCTGAAAGAGGCGTATCGCTCTCCACATAGCGGATGCCGAAGCCCCCGCCGACATTGAGGACCTCGGATATAAATCCATGCTGGTCTCTCGCCTCTTCCAACAGTTCGATCAACCGCTTGATAGCAACAATAAAGCCCTCTGCTTCAAAGATCTGCGATCCGATATGGCTGTGGACGCCGAGCAGGTGGAGCTGCTTGCTCTCATGCGCGTATTTGATCGCTTCCAACGCCTGGCCGTTCTGTACATCGAAACCGAATTTGGAATCAACTTGTCCGGTAGAAATGTATTCATGCGTGTGCGCTTCTACCCCTGGAGTCACGCGCAGCAAGACTGCCACTTTTTCTTCCCGCTCCTGTGCAATCTCATCCAGCGTAACCAATTCATAAAAATTGTCTACTACGAAGCAGCCAATTTTGGCGTCCAGCGCCATATGGATTTCTTCAATGGATTTGTTGTTCCCATGAAAATGGATTCGTTCTGCCGGAAAGCCTGCTTGCAAGGCTGTATACAGTTCTCCGCCCGAGACCACGTCCAACGACATGCCTTCTTCTTCCACCAGCTTGCACATAGCCATCGTACAAAACGCCTTGCTCGCATAAGCTACCTGAAAGGCGAATCCCGATTGGCGAAATGCATCAATATACGCTCTGCACTTGCTGCGAATCAGCGCTTCATCATAGACATACAGCGGCGTGCCGTAGGTAGCTGCCAATTGGGTGACATCACATCCCCCAATCTCCAAATTGCCTTTCTCGTTCACTCTACTTGTCCCATGTAAGTACATTTACCCGTTTCCCCCAGTCCAACTTGGTCACCCGGACCCATTCCAGATTGCCACACGCATGCCTTTTTCTATTGTAAACGGCCAACCGCCAGAAAACTTGAATTGCACCTATTTCGTAGCGATTTCGTTTGAAAAACCGATTTTATCATCGGCTTATGTCCGTACCATGCCTTCAGGCTTATCATAAAATGTACTACATGGCTGTGCATTTGACAATGGGTGGCTGGAGCTTGTTGTCAGAATATTATTGACGGGAGGAGTTTTGGGAGCGAACGATACTCGGGCGCTTCTTTTTCATGGGAACAGCCATGCGTAAGGCAACATCCTTGAACGCTTTGTAATCAAAGGGGATCAGAGGCCACAGATAGGGCGTGTCGAGCGAACGCGTCACTGCCAACCCGATCAATACCAGCAATACCCCAAGCACCAATCCCGTCGTGGAGAAGAAGCCGACCATCAGGATGAGGAAAATTCGTACGAGTCGATTCGCCAAGCTTAGCTCATAGCTTGGCGTCGCGAACATCCCGACAGCAGCTACAGCCAAGTAAAGGATCACTTCAGGAGTAAAAAGTCCTACCTTGATCGCAACGTCCCCAACCAGAATAGCGGCTAGCAAGCCCATCGCGACGGACAGCGGGGATGGAGTGTGAATCGCTGCCATTCTCATCAGATCCAGGCCGAGCTCTGCAAGCAGAAATTGGGCTAACAACGGAATGCTCCCCTTGTCTTTTATCCCGAGAAAATGCAATTGCTCTGGAATCATGGCTGGATGCATCACCAAAAGCAACCAGATCGGCAAGAGGATAAGAGAGGCAAAAATGCCCAAGAAACGTACCCATCGCAGATAGGCGCCAACGACTGGAGTCTGGCGGTACTCCTCGGCGTGCTGGACATGGTGGAAATACGTGGCAGGGGTAATCATCACGCTTGGTGATGTGTCTACATAAATCAGTACGTGGCCCTCGAGGAGATGAACCGCTGCCACATCGGGTCGTTCTGTATACCTCACCATCGGAAACGGGTTCAACGTCTTGCCGATGATAAATTCCTCTACCGTTTTTTCCGCCATCGGAATCCCGTCAATTTGGATATTTTGCAGACGATTCCTCAATGTCTCTACCAAGTCCTGGTTGGCTATGTCCTTGATATAACAGATGCAAACATCCGTCTTGCTCCGTTCCCCGATTTGCATAATCTCAAAGCGGAGCCGCTCATCCCGAATTCGTCTTCTGGTCAGCACGGCGTTGGTCACCAGCGTTTCGGTAAACCCATCATGCGCTCCCCGCACGATCCGCTCCGTGTCCGGTTCCTCGGGATTCCGAGTTGGGAGTACCTTGGCATCCATCAGGATCGCTTCAGAAGAATTGTCAATGATTAACCCTACCTGACCAACCAACAGTTTATCCAAAAACTCATTGGTCGTTGTGACTTTGGCAAGTTGAAAAAAGGGAATGTACTTATAGTAGAGATAATCGAATATTTCATCCCTCATTTTGCGATCGCGCAAATCATTCAGGTCACGCATAATTTGCGTTATGTTCTGGCTGTCAGCAAAGCCATTTATGTAATAAATCAAGATGCGTGTTCCACCGACGTAAAAATCGTGAACCCCGACGTCGAAGCTGCTGCCGACCCCAAGCTTGTCATTGAGATAGGCCTTGTTTTCCTCCAGATTCTCCGAGATGGGACGCCGCTTCTCCGTGATCTCTGTCATTTGCTTTGCTCCTTTCCAGTATCCATTGCACCGCTTTCTTGGTAATAGGACTGCCTTTGCGCAGACTGTCGCGGCCTTCCATTTTGCCAATATCTCCAATCCCGATCAGATTGGGGATGTGAAAGGAATTCAAAACATCGACGGTGTCGCCATAGATTCGATTCTCCAAATCGACATCCGCATACCCTTCCTTGTCTACTGCCTCTTCCACCAATCTCCCGTGGTTGTCGATCGAGTATTTGACGGTTGCTCCCCTGACCCATCGGGTATTGGAAGCAACCGCGATCGCGCCAATCACCTCGATGTCCGGATGCTTGAGCAGATACTCAATCGCTTGCTCACCCTTGCCCCTGCCGAAATCCCCGTTGTCGTCGAACATCACCAGGACGGGATCATGAGGCGTCATTTTAATCAGCTCGACCATCTGGCTGCCATCCAGCGGTGTCGGATTGCCTGCAGACAGCGAAATGCACCGTCCGCCCATGTCTTTCGCGACAGCTTCGATTACTTTCTGGGCAATATGGTCGCCGTCCGTGACAAGGATAACTCTTCTTCGTGGTTCTGTCATATGCTGGATCACCGTCCTCGCAAGGTCGCGTTTATCCCTTCGGCTTGAACACGAGCGAGGCAAGAAAGCCAAACGCGATCGCTGCCGAGATCCCAGCGCTCGTCACTTCAAAAATCCCGGTAACGACCCCGATCAGGCCATGTGTCTGCGCCTCGCTGATCGCACCGTGATAGAGGGAATGCCCAAAGCTGGTAATCGGCACGGTAGCGCCTGCCCCCGCAAAATCGATCAGCTTGTCATAGATACCGAAAAAGTCGAGGACAACCCCTGATACAACCAGGGTACTCATCACGTGGGCGGGTGTCAGCTTGCCAACATCCAGCAACAATTGTCCAATAACACAAATCAGCCCGCCGACGGCAAAGGCAATTACGTATTCCATCAGATTCCTCCTTCGAATGCAACCGCATGCGCGATGCAGGGTATGGAATTTCCTTGCTGGTAACTGATCGGGCTGAGCAACGCTCCTGTCGCACAGACCAAGACGCGTTTCAACAGTCCCCGATTTAATTGATCCATGATGTAGCTGTAGGTTACGACTGCACTGCTGGCACAGCCGCTTCCCCCTGCGAACACCTCTTGCTCGGGATAATAAATCATCAGGCCGCAGTCATTGTACATATCTTCCATCGCATATCCCTGAGCCCGCATCAACTCTTTCACAATGGGATAGCCCACTGCTGCCAGATCCCCTGTCACAATCAAATCGTAATCTTCTGGAGTACGTCCTGTATCCTGAAAATGGGAATGGATCGTCGAGACGGCTGCCGGGGCCATCGCCGAGCCCATGTCAAATGGGTCTTTGATGCCCATATCCGTCACTTTGCCCATCGTAGCGTAAGTGATGCGCGGTCCTTCTCCACCTATTCCGACCAACCCTGCACCCGCTCCCGTCACCGTCCATTGAGCACTTGGCGGCTTCTGGCCTCCATACTCTGTCGGATAGCGGTATTGTCTCTCCGCTGTGGCATTGTGGCTGCTGCACGCCGCAATTGCTTTTTGCGCATAGCCTGCGTTGACAAGTGCTGCTGCTGTAGCCAACGTAAGCATAGAGGTGGAACACGCTCCGTACATCCCCATCAAGGGTATCGCCAGCTTCTCCGCAGTAAAGTTGGTCGTGATGTTTTGATTCAGCAGATCCCCGGCCAAAATGACATCCACATCCTTTTCCGCTATGGATGCCTTTTGCAACAAAATGGTGACTGCATTTTCCATCAGCTTTCGCTCGGCATCCTCCCAGGTTTGCTGGCCGACATACACATCATCATGGATCTGGTCGAAGTAGGAGGCCAATGGTCCCTCCCCTTCTTTGGGCCCAACTGACACAGCAGAAGCCTGCACGCGAACATCTTCTGCAAAGTGCCAGGTTTGACGGCTGATCCGCGCTGTTTGCTTCTTGCTATCCATCGAAAGCCCTCCTCAGAAAATCATCTTCAGCACGCTCTTGATAATGCCTGCAAGAAAGGCGGCAACGACACCGAAGACAATAACCGAGCCTGCCAGTTTAAACATATTGCCGCCCACCCCAAGCACAAATCCTTCACTGCGATGCTCGATGGCAGCGGAAGCGATGGAATTGGCAAAGCCGGTTACCGGGACTGCCGAACCCGCTCCTGCGTACTGACCGATGTTGTCGTATATTCCCAGGCCAGTCAGCAATACAGAAATGAAGATCAGCGTTGCCACCGTGGGGTTGCTTGCCGTTTTCTCTGTAAAGCCAAAAAAGTGAATGTACATGTTTTGCAGGGCTTGCCCCAAAAGACAGATTGTACCGCCGACCCAGAACGCGCGGAAGCAATTCAACATTACATTTCGTTTCGGCTGGTACTTGGACGCCTGCTGCTGGTACATCTGTTTGGTCATCTGCATAGAGCCGATTGGTTTTGCTTTTGTTTTGGTCGCCATGCCAGTTCACTCCTTTCCATTCCTGCCTTGGTTCAAACAAACCATATCTATATTCTTCCTGTTAACCCTCATCCTATGAATAGCGGTATTTACCAGATCAGAGATGAAGCGCCCATTGCAAGAGAGAGCCAGTGATTTTGCCCAAAACCATTGCCATCAGCAAATAGAGCAGGCTTGAATCCATGTGCAGGCGTTTGGCGATGATCGGGAAAACATTCAAGGCTTCGGTGAGCCCGGCAGCCAAGGTGCCTACGAAAATACCGGCAAACAAGCCGTACAGCGAGGTAAAGTACACCGGAAGAGCAGCTTGGATGGGAAAAAAGTCGATCAGGGTGAAAAAAAGGGCACCACTCACCAATGCCCACTCCAGCTTGCGAATATGCTGATGGGCATTGGTCAGTTGCGTCAGCCTCGGAATGATGTCCAGAACGGTAATAAAAGCGACAAAACCGCTGCCTACAGCGATTCCCCAGCCCAATCCAACGATAACCACGAACAACATCTCAAGGATCGTCATGTTTTCGTCCGCTGGTTTTCCTTGTTTTCATGCTCGATGTAATACTGATCGAGGTTTTGTTGGTACATGAACAGCTCTACTTCCAACGGGCTGGGTTCCTCGTTGATTTTTTTCTGAAAGATATGATTGAAAAACAAAATCATCCCCAAGCCGATCCCGATCGAATAGGGAATCTGCAGCCAGAGCGGATGGTCGTTTTTCTCTCCGGTAATCAAATAGAAAATGCGCCGGTGCACTTCCGGCATGCTGACATCCGTATGGAAGTTCATGATCGCCAAACCTGCCCCGATAAAAAGAAGCACCCAAACCAGAATGACCAAAACGGGATTGGCTTTTTTGCGCGGGTTTAAAACCTCTACGATGATCTGTGAAGCCCCCTGTACTTCCAGTTCTACCTCGGGGTACGCAGAACGAAGCCGTTCAATCACCTGCATGATGTCGATAATCATCAGATTTCCGTCCTCTGGCTTTACCCTGTAGATCGGAATTCGCGAAATTGCTTCCTCCCGTTTGCCGTCCCAGAATAGCTGGCAGATATCTCCCAAGGTAATGACAGACTGCGGCTTCACTGCCAACCGTTTGCGCAAGCGCAAAAATAACGGGTCATGCATCTGATCCCCTCCTGTACAAACATCTCTGGCATCTTTTGTAGTATGTGCGAGGTGTGAAAACCAATACCAAGTAAGGTGGTCGATGAGCTTTAGTGGTGGGGAGGAAAACGGGGAAACGCTCCAGGCGGGTTGGGATCTTTGCTGGGGGTCATTCCTGGCCGCCTCCCACTCCAGAGGCGGAACCGCGGCCAAAAGCAGCCGACTTCGAAGAGGTCATTCAAGGTTGGCCCTGAGTGCGTGTTCCGCCTTTTCCGTTCCGGCTTGGTGAAGATCCCAAAACGCCTTCGCTTTTTCTCCATTTTCCTCAACCAGCTCTAACTGCTCTTCCTGCTGCTATCTTTGTGGGTTTCTCTAGGTATGAAATACAAGAAAAGACACCAGACCAGCATGATCGCTGTCGGTGTCTCTACCTGTTTATCAGTGTTCAATTTGGTCTTTGATCGTTTGCAGGATGCGCTTCTCCAGCCTCGAGACCTGCACTTGGGAAATGCCCAGGCGCTCGGCGACCTCTGACTGGGTCTGATCCTTGTAATACCGCAAGTAGACGATTAACTGCTCCCGTTCGCTCAGTCTGCTGATCGCATCCTTCAATGCGATCTTCTCAAACCATTTGTTGACGCCCTCATCTGCGATTTGATCGATGAGCGTGATCGGATCTCCGTCATTTTCGAATACGGTTTCGTGGATGGAGGAAGGTGTCCGGCTCGCTTCTTGGGCAAAAACGACGTCCTCAGGTGTAATTCCTACCGCTTCGGCTACCTCTGAAATCGTCGGAGCACGTCCGAATTGCTTGTACAACTCATCCTTGGCGCGGCGAACCTTGTTAGCGGTCTCCTTGAGCGAGCGGCTGACCTTGACGGTGCCGTCATCCCGCAGGAAGCGCTGGATTTCCCCGATGATCATCGGCACAGCATACGTAGAGAAACGCACATCGTAGGAAAGATCGAATTTGTCGACGGCTTTCAGCAGGCCGATGCAGCCTATCTGAAACAAATCATCGGCTTCGTACCCACGGTTGATAAAACGCTGGACGACAGACCAGACCAGCCTGATATTGCTGTTCACCAAAAGCTCGCGGGCGTCGCTGTCTCCCTCCTGGCTTTTGGCGATCAAGTCTTTCACTTGGTCATTGGTCAGAAATGGTTGACTCGCATTTTTTATATCGGCACCCATTGGCACTACCCCTAATTTTGCAAGGCTTTGGCAAACGACAGGCGTTTGGTCAGGCGCACGGTCGTTCCTTTGCCGACAGCAGTCGCCACTTCCAAAGAGTCCATGAAATTCTCCATAATGGTAAAGCCCATCCCGGAACGTTCCAGCTCCGGCTTCGTCGTGTACAGCGGCTGCATCGCCTGCTCTACATCCTCAATTCCTTTGCCTTGGTCTTCTACGACGACGTCGACAACTCCATCGTTGATCTGCACGGAAATATGTACCACACCCTCTGGATTTTCGTCATATCCGTGGATGATTGCGTTTGTTACTGCTTCGGAAACGACTGTTTTGATTTCTTCCAGTTCATCCATCGTGATATCCAATTGTGAAATGAATGAAGCTACTGCTACGCGGGCAAAAGCCTCATTTTGGCTTACCGCAGCAAACGAAACCGTCATAAAATTGCGTTGTGCCTTCATTACGCCACCCCCAGGATCAGCAGTGCTTCTGCCTCGTTTTCACGAAACTTGATCACCTTGAACAATCCCGACATCTCAAAAATCCGATAGATCGTGGGATTGACTCGGCAGACGTACATTTCACCCGATCGGGCTGAAATCTGCTTGTATCTGCCGAGGATCACGCCAATTCCTGAACTGTCCATAAACGCCAAATCGGCAAGGCTGAGCACGATATGGCGAATGGAAGAGGTACGTAGGGCTTCATCCATCTTGCTGCGCAATTCTTCCGCAGTATGATGGTCCAATTCTCCTTGCAAACGGACGACCAAAACATCTTGTCGGGTCTCCATCGCGATCCGCAAACTCATAGCTGACACTCTCCTTCATCCCGTAGTCTTTCTCTCATTCTTCTCGTCTTTAACCAATTCCTGCCAGGCGACAAAAGAACAAAAAAATCGAGCAGCCACAGACCTTCTTTCGAGGCAACTCGATTCTTTTCGCGCTTCTGTCGTCATGTCGTCCGCTTAATAACGAAGCAACACCTTCTTCGTTGTCCGCTTGAGAATCTCCCACATGCCTGCCTCATTTACTGCATGCTCCGGATACAGGTCGATGCGGCTTACTTCATTGCCATCCTTGGAACGAATAAATATGTGGCCTACCACCTGATTCTTTTGAACAGGCGCATTCACCGTTTTGTTCACGACCACTTCCTTTTGGTAGTCTTCCGCTGCCTCCCCTTTTTTCATCAACACGCTGACGGCATGCGGTGTTACGATGTTCAACTGGGGTTGTTGTCCTTTGTCCACCGTAATTTGATCGACTGTCTCTCCTTTTTTGTACATCGGCATGACTTTGTAATGCGTAAACGCGTAATTGAACATGGTCGTTACATCGTTATTTCTTGTCTTTACGTCCGGCTCTCCCATGACTACGGAGATGACGCGCATATTATTTCGCTTGGCTGTCGCCGTTAAGCAGTATTTGGCTTCTCCGGTATAGCCTGTTTTCAAGCCGTCCACCCCTTGGTAAAAGCGGACGAGACGATTGGTATTGACCAGCCAGAACGGATTTTCAGAGTCTTTTCGTAAATAGTCCTGATACGTTCCTGTAAATTTGGTAATCTCTTCATGCTTTAACAACTCTTTGGACATAATGGCAATATCGTAGGCAGAGGCGTAATGATTCTCTGCAGGAAGACCATTGGAATTGACAAAATGAGTGTTTTTCATCCCCAATTCCTTGGCCCGTTCGTTCATGCGTTTGACGAAGGCTTCCTCCGTACCCTCGAGATGCTCCGCCATCGCGACAGAAGCATCGTTGCCGGATGCAATGGCAATTCCTTTGACCATATCTTCGACGGTCATTTCCTCGCCAGGCTGCAAGAAGATTTGAGATCCTCCCATAGAAGCTGCCCGTTCGCTTGTCCGTACCTTGTCGGTCATCTTCAGCTCTCCGCGCTCGATCGCCTCCATGATGAGCAATAAGGTCATCACCTTGGTGATACTGGCAGGCGGCAGCTTCTCGTGCGCATTCTTTTCAAACAGAATGGTCCCTGTATCGGCTTCAATCAAAACAGCAGAACGTGCACTCGGCGCAAAATTCATGGGTACAGGCTTCTCACTGGCTGCAAAAGCCCGAGGAGAAAAGATAGTGATCAACATCATGATGCATAGAGCGAGATACCCTTTCCGTTTCATAACAGTCTCTTCCCTCCATTCATGGTTTTATTCTCACCAACCCGACAGGAAAATATTCACAACTCCTATCGTTAGGTTGTTCCCATGCTGGAGTGGTGGGGAGGAAAAAGAGGAAAACACTTCAGGCGGGTTGGGATCTTCGCTGTGGGTCAGGGTGTAGAGTAGAG
>NZ_RHHT01000049.1 GCF_003710985.1 Brevibacillus panacihumi | reverse complement strand
TTTTTTGCTTGCCAAATACATTCAGTGAAGCTATTTTATATGTATGAAGGGATCCTAAAGTATAACTTATCAAAGAATGACCTCATCCGGATGCACGCGTATTTAATACGGATATTTTGATGAAATAGGCATTTTCGATTAGTGTTGGTAATTGGAATTGGAAAAATGCTTTTATTAAACGGAGTGAGTGTATTTTAGTCATATTTATTCACTTATTATTGACGTATAAAGTCCATTGCTTATAGAGGAGTGAGACATCATTGAATTATTTTCCCGAGAATCTTCGTACAGCAATAGGCTTCCTTTTCGGGTTATACATGATTTATTCTGGAATAGTTGGGCTAATTTCAGGAGAAGTATACATTGGAGGGAGAGGGATTTCTTCTGGAGCGATATTTACTCGCCCAGAATCTATATATGCGTCTATTGCCTTTATACTAATTGGATGTTTTGCTGTTCTTTTGTTCATTAAAAGTATTCTGGAATATAAAAAAGAAAGTAAGTACAAGTTGGTAATACCGTAAACGAGTAATCACAAACTCGTCTGGGGTTTCTTTTTGTCCTTATAGTTTTACTTGAGGAAGTGGGAATGTCATTCCTCTTAAGCCCCAAAATTGGATTTGAGTCTACCCCCCTTATCTTGTTAAGCTGGTATCAGAAGAACAGAGGGGGATTTTTTATGCAACGAAAACGCTATCCAATCGAGTTTAAACAACAGCTGGTTCAAGAAGCCCAAGAT
>NZ_RHHT01000048.1 GCF_003710985.1 Brevibacillus panacihumi | reverse complement strand
AAAACTACTTGACGGTTACAAGCTATCAGTCGATTCATGGTCTCAGTCCTCCAGATAAGGAAAGTGGATCGCTTTTAATTGCGGTAATATTTCGACAACTATTTTTCAATTCCTTTTGGGTTGAGGCCATTAATTATTGGCGACGAGCATCAATCACGCGGGGAACGGATTGCGAGGGCGCATAGCGGACAAAAATACCACCTTCATCAGGTGGTTAGATTGTAGACTATCCCGATCCCTTACTACCTACGGCAATGTAAAGTCAGGATCTTGCCTCCAGATAATTGCCCCGCTTTTATCAATATAAGCAGCTGTAGATCTCGTTCCGTTTGAGATCATGTTATACGCCAATCCATTTTTAAAGGGCCCAAAAACAGGAAATTTCTCCCCGCCTATGATATAGGGGATGTTTATTAATTGCCATTCATTCCTTTTATTGATATAACCAGATTTTTCGCCAATTTTTACTGAAGACCAGCCTTCTGAAAATGGAGTAGCGTAATCATATATTGGCTCGATTACCCAGTCTCCTTTGTAATCTATATAGCCAAACTTGATACCGTTGTTTGTTTTGATACCAACCGCAGCCACTCCTTCAGAAAACTCAGTTGCAATGGATAATGTTGCTGAAATCACTAATTTACCTTTTGAATCGACGTAACCCCAATTCTCTTGATCAACCTGTACCGCCGCTAATCCCTCTGAAAAGGGAGATACATGGAAAAAGGTTGTAGTTGAGACCTGATTTCCATTTGTATCTGTGAACAAATATTCTCCTTGAGCATCTTCCTTACCCCTTAATATCCGCATGATTCCGTCGTAATAGCTAACAAGTTGACGGGACACATCGTAATCAACGGAAGCAACTAATTTTCCATTACGATCAATGATCCCTTGGGTAACAGTAGGTTTTCCTGGCTCGATGTACTCAACTTTGGCGTAACCCTGTGAAAACTCGCTCGCCCCTACATACTTTGGTGGAATGACTACCTGACCACTCTCATTTATATACCCGAATAAGTGAGGATGTTTGGCAGTGGGTAATTGAACAGCTGCTAAACCCTCAGAAAACACACCCGCATTTCGATATTTTTCAGGGAAAGCAGTACTTCCATCTTTCTTTATGTAATAATATTCGTTCTCCTTACTGCTGACTAGAATGGGTTGATTTCCGTTCGGTACCATGACAGTTTTATATTTCGGTTGAGTGATTGTTTTTCCATTTCTATCGATAAGTCCAAACAATCCAGCTTTATCATTCGATTCAATAACGAACAAAGATGGGCCCTGCTTTATTAATGCTGGAGAAGGAGAAGCGGGCTTCACTTTTGCAGATGCGTAACCTTGATCATGCAAGTTTTTTAATAGCTGCATGGCCTCGATTCTTGTAACAATTGCACCCTTATCAAAGCCTTCAACCGTTGCATCTGTCTTTCCATTAGCCAATTGATGATTCAAGAGGAATTGTATGGAGTTGTCAATATCGTGATGATACCCCTGACTGGATGCTACTAGTTTTGCAACATCGCCACGAGTAATAGGCTTATCAACGATCCCCTTTTTATCTAGCCAATTTCGTTCAGTTGCTTCTCTATAATACGGCTCAGCCCAATGCTGACCAGATGTATCACTTGGTGTTGAGTTGAGATAATTTTTAACCAACAATGTAACGAATTCACTCTCTTTTATCAATTCTGTCGGCCTTATTGTATTGTCGGGGTAACCTGTCATTTTTTTATTTTCAATTCCCCATTTGATAGTCTGATATCCCCAGTAAGACGGATGCACATCCTTAAATAACAACTCACTGGATTCCAGATGAGGTTCAGCATGTACATGATTCATAATCGAAATACTGCCTGATGCCATTATCAATAGGGACAGGATACATGTACCTAGAACGTTTATTTTCATGTTTACCTCGTTATCTAATGATTGTACTTGAACCTAAGTTAGACATCGTAATGCCTCACTTTGGTAAACCTTACTGTGAGACTATCAAATAGCTCACCCTTGTATATTCCCCGCGTTTTTTTACTTTTTTCATTTTTACCTCGCCTACTTCATCGAGGGATTTTATGTGGGTACCACCACAGGGCATTTCAAATACTCCGGGAACACACATATATCGCAAAATAGCGCCATCTTTCTCTTCCCATTTTATTTCAACTTTACTACCTCCGCTGATCATCTGATTCACGATACTCTCGATCATCGCTGCCGCATGTTCTATCTCGTCATCCAGCAGATGACCCTGAAAATCAATATAAGCTGCAGTGGGGTCATGATTCCCTTTTTGCGCATTGAGTTTTGGATAGAGCTTGTTTCCCGCAAATGCGATTAAGTGACCCGCTGTGTGATAACGAGCATTGGAAACTCTTGACAACGCATGTATCCCCAAGGCTACCTCGTGTCCAATTCGCAGATTTCCGATCGTGCTGTTTCCGTAGTGAAAAACACGACCATCTCTTAGTACGACTGCGTTCACTTCAAATTCGGATGTCTTACTTTTTATTGTCCCTATATCAGAGGGCTGTCCTCCGCCTTTTGGATGAAAGATTGTTTTGTCTACTACAATATATTTCCCCTGCTCATCCTCGCCAATATCAACAATGGATGCTTTGCAAGTAAACCGATACGTATTATTGAGGTAACATAGCTCCGTCTTCATCTGTTGGACCTCCACTTATTCTACTTTCTATGCAATCAGACTCCTGCATGTTTTCCCTATATCATTCACACGCGCCCATCATCCTTAAAAGTAGACGATTGGCGTAGAGAGACTTCCTTATTTATTCCAGACATATTCGTACGATGGAGGTGCGTCAATGGATACATTCAATTCCTTTGCAGCCCTTTTCGGCCAGTAAGGATCTCGCAACAATTCTTGTCCAATGAAAATCAAATCAGCATGCCCTTCAACCAAGATCTCTTCGGCCTGCAATCCACTTGTTATCAGTCCAACCGCCGCTGTTGGAATCTGTACTTCTTTTTTCATCTGTGATGCAAAGGGAACTTGATACCCTGGACCAGGTCTTTCCGAGAAGTTGGGCGGAACAATCCAACCCGAACTGCAGTCAATCAAGTGAACCCCTTGTTCTTTCATCATGCTTCCATAAACAATATAGTCATCAATGGAACATCCTTCAGGGTGGTAATCGGTCGCTGAAATCCTGACAAATAGAGCCCCGTCCCATACTTTTTGTATTTCATGAATCACTTCTTTTAAAAATTGATACCTTTTCTCAGGATTTCCTCCATATTTATCATCCCGTTTGTTCGATAAAGGAGATAAAAATTGATTGATTAAATACCCGTGTGCAGCATGGAGCTCCAAGACATCGAATCCAGCCTGTTTTGCTCGTCTAGCAGATTCTTTAAAAGCTGCAATCACTTCATACATTTCCTCTTCCGTCATCGCTTCAGGCACGATGCTGTTCTCATCGTAAGGGATTGCAGATGGAGCCATGATCTTTCCTGGTATTTTTGATTTTCTGCCTCCATGACAAAGCTGAATCCCTATTTTGGCTCCTTGTTCGTGCACCATGTCTACAAGCTCTTTTAGGCCAGATATTTGTCCATCTTCCCAGATCCCTAGATCATCGGGATCGGTTCTCCCGGCAGGAGAAACTGCTGTCGCCTCTACCATAATGAGCCCTACCTGTCCAACAGCCCTGCTTGGGTAATGGATTTTATGCCAATTCGTAACTTTTCCATCTTCTGCCTTGCAGGCATTCATGCCCATTGGCGACATGACAATGCGGTTTTTTAGAGATACACCGCCAATCGTAATTGGTGAAAAGAGGATGCTCATGATATCGCCTCAATCTTGAACTGTATTTTTGTTAAAAAAATATCGAGCTAAAAAATCCCGACTAATGGAACACATATCTTTCTAACATCTGCTTGACGTCATCAAATACTCCAGCTCGAATTCCAAATTTATCTTGGTTGGAAAAAGGAACATGATGGATCGTGATTAAACCCGCTGTTCGCAACAAAGACAGATGATAATGCAAATTGCTTTTTGACAATTCCATTAGCTCGACCAAATCTGTAAAGCTCCTGTTTCCTGATGAAAGGATTTTCATAATACGAAGTCTTTTTTCGTCCGATAACGCCTTCACCATTCTCATCAAGCTATCTGGAGGCGTGTCATCGTTTCCTGCAAGAGCCTCAACTGGATATAGAATGATCATAAACCCTTTGTAATCATCAAATAGGACGTTCGCAGGTCTTGTATGATAGACAGGAACCAAGACCACTTCTTTCAGTTCTTCGTGTCCTTCTATGATTAACCCATTGCATAGCATTTCTATCGTTTTTTGGGGCCCGTAATGACTCAAGTAGTTATCGAATCGCTTCCGTTCCTGTAAAAGAAGTTCCTGGATCCCCAGCTCCTGGTCTTTGTAGTACTGTGTATACCATTGTGTAAAAACAGAGATGACATCGTTTTTCATTGCCCCAATTTCATTGGGAACGTTCTCAAGGCAAAATGGCGAAACCTGTTCAAATACCTCACCGGCTGTTAAGGTTTTGAGCCAATTTATAATTGCATCCACCTTTGAATTGTCTGGGCATCTCCAGATGAATAAAGCAATCAGTGGAAATGGAAGTGACAGGCTGTCCAATTCCGCTACAAAATCTTGATCCAATTCCGTCTTCACTTTCTTTACCCATTGATCGTCCAAATCGAATGTTTTCGAACATTTATAATAGGCCATTAAGCTTGACAGAAGATCATAAACGGGGCTGATATGCAGTTTTACTTGATACGGCATCGCTTCTACTTCCTCCTCATTTGTCTTGCTCAAACGAATGGTCTCCAAAATACGTAAGGTAGATTTCAGGATCACGTTTCTTTACCGATCGCATTGTGCGATTGAATGCACGTTTTACGATTTTTCTCTGATCATTTGATAAAACCCTCAGTATATTTACACAATCTCCGATATATTTGATTCCCTCGGCAGACGAAAAGATGTATATCATATTCGATCTGACATGTTCATTATCTAAAGCGATCCAACGATGCAATCTGTTCATAAGATGTTTCGGATAGTATGTTAATAAACCATCCCCGATTGCAAACGCTCCTACGTTCTTTTTGACATATTTGTCTTCATCCCATAACAAGGGCTCAATCAAATCGATAAGAAGCTCTGCATAGGCTTCATCCAATTTTCTTGCCGTATATTTTACCGCTACTGCTACAGCCCTTCTCACATTAGGTGAAGGATTTCTCGTCCAATTCATCAGCGTAGGGTAAAAGCTTTGAAAGTGATTTGTTAAAACAATGGAACAAGCACTTGCCACCCACTCTCTTACTTCCCAGTGAGGGCTATCAGCAAGTCTTGCTAAAACCGCTTTTACTTCTGAAGGATTAACCTCATAGTGAGTGGCTGTTAGTATGGCCCCTAACTCTTGGCCTGTCGGACTTTCCGAATTTGCAAGCTGAATACCGACATGGTAGATTGTCGCTGCTTGCTGTAAACCTTGGGAAATGATTTGTATAGCCTTCTCTTTTACGGATTGTTTGGGAGTGATGGCATGCTTTGTTACTTGCATATGCAAAATATCAAGCATTGCTGCAATATCGCTTCTTGCTGCAGCCTCTTCAAACCGTTCTTGCCACAATGAAATACCCTACTCTCTTTTTTCAGCATTTGATGAATCATTAGACATACTCACTTTATTTAGTGCATTCCAGATTATTTCTATATCCTGCGCGCTTGTTCTCCAATTGCTGAATGCTGCTCTGATACCAGGCCTGCCTTGATACATGGTTGGCGTCATAAATACTCGACCATCCTCCTTCAGGGTGTCTAAAAATCTTTGTACTTCTTCATAGGAAATCTTCTTATCCTTCAAAGATAGGGTAAAACATACTACATTCAGTCTGGTTGGAGCCAACAACTCAAACCTGTCACTAAGCTGAATTTTCCGCGTTAAAAGCTGCGCCAGTTCTATATTCGTGTCAACGATCTTTTGGTACCCCAAACGTCCATATGCCTTCAGAGTGAACCACGCTGGCAGAGCTCGGAAACGTCTTGAATTTTCTGGCGTGAGATGAACAAATTCGGGCTGATTCATTGAATTCCCTAAATAGGCGGCATTGTTTTGAAAGACTTCGACCTGCAAAGATTTATGTCTAGTGAATTGCATAGCGGAATCATAAGGCACATTGAGCCATTTATGAGCGTCAATGGTAACGGAATCTGCTTTATCCATTCCATTGACGAAATGAGAATAATTCGTGGAACACGCAGCAAAGCCACCAAAAGCAGCGTCCACATGGAGCCAAAAGGAAAACTCTTTCTTCAACTCACCCAATGCTCGCAGGTCATCATAATCAACGGTGTTCACTGTACCTGCGTTTGCCACAACAATACATGGCACACCTTCTTGCTCCTCCAAAAATCCTCGCAATTTATCAATATTTATTGCCTCTCTGTTTTCGATACATGGAATGAGGGTAACGTTCTGTCTACCCATCCCCAATATCGCCAAAGATTTATAGATACTCGAATGCGGTGACCCGCTCGCAATATGTATTTTTGGCAAGCGATACAATCCTTCTTGGGAAATATCAACGCCTTGTTGATGAGCGATCCATTGCCTGGCCTGCGCTAGCCCAACGAGATTCGCCATCGTTGCACCACTAACGAATGTTCCACAAAACTCCTTCGGCAGCGCAAAAAGTTCTCGGAGCATTCCAATCGTCTCCAATTCAAGCTGGCCCGCTACAGAGTCCTCAACACTCGTCACGTTTTGATCATAAATACTAACAAGCCAATCTCCTGCAACCGAGGCAGGTGTTGCTCCCCCAGTTACAAATCCTAAAAATCGCGGCCCGACACTGCCGCTTAGGCTTTTCGAATATGTAGATAGAAAATGCTCCATTACTTTCATAGTCCCCAAGCCTTCTAAGGGTAGACTCTCTTGGAAGAGGGGTTGGGGATTTACAGCAGCCGGATGAGAATCTAGGTTGTCATAGAATTGCATGGCCATATTCACTACAGAATCGAGGATTTCTTTTATTTCTTGCCGATCAACTTCGAACTTATCAGACATCGAAATTCATCTCCTTTATCGGATCGAAACAGTAAGCTTCATCCATGCAAAAGCAAATTTGACGAAGAAGTTCAAAAAATTTTGAACCGAGCACTGCAGCAAATCTATCCTTTCCATAAAAGGTTTCCTCGTATGATTATCTGAAAGAAGTTACAAACATCTTTGATGATGTATTTCGTTATTCTTGAATCGATTATTAGTTCAATTTATTTTGAACTAACTTATTGATACCATTATTTTGATGCATTTTCAATAACATTTTGTAAATTTTCCCTTAAACAATTCCAACATCACTGCCATATAAAAAATGCCCCGCTTTGTTCAAGCATGGGCATTGTCTTCCTGCAGGTCTTTGTTGTGGGCGAGCTGCATTCCTTTCAATACGGTCTGCAGACCAATCATAATTGTTTTCTATTTAAACAAAATGCCGAATTTTTAAAAATAGCATATGTGCTAAAGCCCAAAATATCGTTCCCATTAATACAGAGAATAAAGCTGGTCCCCATAAATCCGAGATCGGTAAAACGCCTTGATTAAATATAAAAATATTTACTATGGGAATCAGGGTCCCTCTTGTTAACACCTGAGTACTTGTATAGACAACCAATATCACCAAAGCCCAGCCAGACTTTAAAAATAGAACCATAGATAAAAAACCTACGCCTGCAAAAAAGAAAGATTGAGTACCCAGTTGGATTGCTAAAGGAAGTAGTATCTCTTCCGTAACCAACCATTGATCAATGATAAACAGCATGATCAGCATTAAAATAATATAGATGATGAAAAAAAATCCCACTCTGGCAAGACCTAATTTCCATCTTTTTATCGGATAGCTAAACAATGTTTCACTCCCCGGTTCTTCTACTACATCCTGAAACAAAAAAATACTCCACCAAGCTGCAAAAACAGGAAATGTTAATTCTAACGCCGGAATAATATGTGTTAAAGCATCCTGTTTCATTTTACTGTAGCTTATTAAAACCAAAACTACTATAAACGGAATATATGCATTAACACCCATTGCCTTCCAGTCGAATATAAGATTAAGTCTACCTTTCATTATTTATCCCTTCTTGTTCATCAAATATAGGTAAGCATCTTCTAACGAAGGAGTAACAAGCGAAGGTGAAAAAAGACCGGCATTCATAGGTGGTTCTTCGGAAAGAATGCGGAGACGATATATGTTATCCGTCCGATGACTAGATATAACATTACATTTTTCATACATAGAGTGGAAATCATCTTCGGATACAGAAACTTCCCATACTTTCCCTTGAGCTATCTTCCCTAAGGTATGGATGTCTCCACTCTTTATCAATTGCCCTTTATGCAAAATGGCAGCCTTATCACAGGTCGCTTCTATATCTTCCACAATGTGTGTGGAAATAATGACAATGGTTTCCCTTCCTAATTGCCGCAATAGTCTTCGAAATCGAATCCGCTCCTCTGGATCTAGCCCTGCTGTCGGTTCATCTACTACAATAATTTTGGGATCACCTAAAATAGCCTGTGCAATTCCAAGACGTCTTACCATTCCACCAGAAAGCTTACCAATTTTTTTATCTCTTTGATCAGATAAATTTACTTTTTCAATTACTGAATCAACCGCTTTGTCGTTATTTGATTGAATTCCCTTTAACTTCGCAATATGTTGTAATGCTTCACGTACTTTAATCTGCTTATATAAATAAAATTTTTGCGGCAGATATCCAATTATATTTCGTATTTTATGAGGCTCATTCCAATTTAGATTGCCAAAACGAATTTCTCCGGAAGAAGCCGATAATAATGTTGTTAATATCCGCATCAATGTAGTTTTACCTGCTCCATTGGGCCCCAGCAATCCGAACATTCCAAATTCAATTTCAAGAGATACATTTTGCAAAGCGATGTGTTTGCCATAATTCTTCGATACTCCAGACAATATAAGAGTTTCCACTTTCAAACCCTCCTATCAAACATTTCTAGTATATCGTTTTCATTCATTGGTTCATTCTGATCAAGCCTATCTAACCAATTTTGAAAAAAAGCTCGAAGGAGTTTTTCGTTATGTTTGTTATTGTCAATAAATCTGATAATCTCTTCCGTAACGAAAGCTTTTTGCTTATATTTCGCTTTTGTCTCTTCTCTGCTTGTTGGAATGGTTTTATAGAACTTTAGATGTTGTTTCATTAAGGGTATCTCATTATTGAAGTTAGACTTATCTCTTAGGCTATACCAGTAACTGTAGGATTCGAGGAATAAGGTTTGCATTTCCATCTTTTGATTTACAATGTTGGAACTTCTAATCATGGAGGACAGGACAGACGGAACAAGAAATAATTCATTGTGTAAAAGGTCGCCATTATTGTACATTTGGTTGACTCCAATAATCATATGGTCGTCAAGACTCCAAATATTTAATGGAAATGTCATTGATTCATTAGGGATCGAGAGTAAATAAACGGTCGAGATATCAGAAAATCTTTGCATAGAAAAATCAGATTGAATGTTATTTCTTATCACTTCTACTTTGTCTACATATTCCGGAACGGTATGAATCATTTTATAAAGGGATATCGGATAAACGATTTTCGTTTTACGAATTGTCGTTTCTGTTAGCATCCCACTCACAATGGTTAAGCCATTTGGGACTTTTCCACTCCATACTCCCTCTCCTTTTATCGAGAGGTTTGTATGCAATGGTTCCGGTCCAGAATAACGTAAAACGTATTCAGTTGAATGATTGGGTAATAGCGGATAACGCCTTAATTGCAATCCTTCTGCTGTCATTGCTTGATAGGAACCCGCAATAGGCAACCAAGGAAAATAACTCGGGAGCATCACGGCTTGTTCATTTGCAAAATAATATTGAGAACTGGTTCCCTCATAGTTGATAATGATTGTCTGCAGTTTTTCAGCCGGTAAGAGTTCGGGGAATATAACTTTGACTTGATCCCCCATTTGATGAAAGATCAAATCTGTATTATTTTCTGTTGTAACACTTTGTACCTTTAATTGATGATAAAGAGTAAATACAAGATGATTGGTTTCTTTTAAGGGCTTTACTTTCATTTTTGTCCGAACCTTGAGATTACGAAAAGATTTTACATCTATTTCGTACGATTCGATTACACTATCCATATTTTTGAAATTTGCTTTCGTGTTCATTGTGTAGTAGTTAAGATCATATTTTCGTACTGAATCTACTTCAATACCTGTCTTTACTACCTGTTCTTCTTGTAAAAATAAATATATGAAAGGAAACATTGCTATGAAAAACCCGGGCAATAATAGTAATCCCCACTTCGGGAATCTTTGATAATTGATTTGGATTGTCCGGAGTGAAAACAAGAAAACAACAGTAATCAGCCATAACCCTTTTTGCAACCAACGGTGAATTTCCATAGGTAATCCGTATACTGGATCAAAAGGTGAATTTGGATCAGTCTGACCTAGGTTTAAGAAACCCATAATTGGTGTTAAATCTGTATGCAAAAGTGCCATAACATTTTCTGTGATAGGTACATTAAGTGGTCCCATCAATAGTGCTGCCAGTATCAATATGGGATAAACGATTCTAGAATTTTGATAGGTTCCTACCATCATTCCTATGATTCCTGCAATGAAAAAGGGTATTGCCCAATATAAAGTCAGGTAAGGAATAGACTTCCAATAAAAAATAAAAGGTATCTCAAAAATATAGTAAAGCAAATACAATATCAGTACAGATAGGAAAATAAATAGAACAATTGCTGATAATAACGCTAAGCATTTTCCGAATAATTTCCCACTATATCCGTTGGGTATTACGTAAAACATTTCATCCGAAGAAGACAGAACCTCGCTTCGTATAAGGTAAAGTCCAAATATCATGCTAACAAACAGTCCACCTTGGACAATAAAGGCTGTTGAAATTAATGCTCCCCCTGGATCATCTGTGACCACTCTACTATAAAATTGAATTCCAACCATTGTTAAAGACAGTAATAGAGTTGCCCATGTCCATACATTACGAAAAAGGATTAGTAGCTCTATTTTCCAACAAGATATGATCTTTTCCATGAAATACACTCCTGTAGAAAATATTTTGAGTTTTACCTTATTTTGTCATAATATGTAGTTTGTTTCATTTTAGATTATATGAAATACTTCTTCTTGGTAAAAATCACCCTTTTTTTAGAGGGCTAAATTACCAAAAAGCTACAAGTTTTTCCCCAACTATCTCTGGGCATAAAAAAAATGCCCCGCTTTGTTCAAGCGTGGGCATTATATCTTCCTATTCAGTACCGAACTTCTTCCTTCTGCAAAGCCTCTTCCGTCCACTTTTCCAGCTCCGCAATACAAACCTTGGCCTTACGGATACTCTGCTCCACTTGCTTGCTGCCTGTTCCACCCAGTACATCGCGCGCATCCACAACCGTACGGATGTCGATCGTCTGGTAGAGATCCCCCTCAAAGCTAGCGCTGTGCTGCTTGTACTCCTCTAGCGTAAGATCAGCCAGGTATTTGCCATTGGAAATGCAATACAGCACCAGCTTTCCGATCACTTCATGCGCCTGACGGAACGGCATGCCTTTGCGCACCAGATAATCGGCCAGATCGGTAGCGTTGGAGAAATCCTCTTTCAGTGCCTGAGCTACACGGTCCTTGCGCACTTCCATCGTCCGGATCATTCCAGCAAACAGCTGCAAGGAGCCTTTTAGCGTATCCACTGTATCAAACAGACCTTCCTTGTCTTCCTGCAGATCCTTGTTGTAGGCGAGCGGCAAGCCTTTCAATACGGTCAACAGACCAATCAGATTGCCATAGACGCGTCCTGTTTTCCCACGCAGCAGTTCCGCCACATCCGGATTCTTTTTCTGCGGCATGATCGAGGAGCCTGTACAGTAGGCATCATCCAGCTCCACAAAGCCAAATTCTGTGGAGGACCATAGCACCATCTCTTCACAAAAACGAGATAGATGCATCATTACAAGCGATGCGGCACTCTGGAATTCCAGAATAAAGTCCCGATCGCTGACGGCGTCCATCGAATTCTCATAAATTCGCGCAAACCCCAGCTCTGCTGCCACCATTTCGCGATCGATTGGGAACGTGGTACCAGCCAGAGCTCCGGCACCAAGCGGCAGTGAATCAATCCGCTTCAACCCATCCTGCAAACGCTCCACATCACGGGAGAACATCCCGAAGTATGCGAGCAGATGATGCGCCAGCAGCACTGGCTGAGCCCGCTGCAAATGGGTATAGCCCGGAATCATCACGTCAAAATTCTTCTCTGCAGTCTCAACCAGCGCATCCAGCAGGTCGACCAAGTGAGCAATGATTTGTTTTGACTCCCGGCGCAAATAGAGATGCAGGTCGGTTGCCACCTGATCATTTCGAGATCGTCCCGTGTGCAGCTTGCCGCCAACCGGTCCGATTTTCTCGATCAGAACCTTTTCAATATTCATATGGACATCTTCATTCTCGACATTGAAGACAAACGTCCCCGCTTTTACTTCCTGCAAAATGCTGCGCAAGCCTTCGCTGATCTTGTCGGCATCCTCCTGCGGGATAATGCCGCATGCACCCAGCATCTTCACGTGAGCCAGCGAGCCGCGGATATCGTCATGAGCCAGCTTTTGATCAAAACCGATCGAGGCCGTGAACTCCTCCACGAGCTTGTCCGTTTGTTTGGTAAAACGTCCGCCCCACAATTTCATCTATGTTCACTCCTGATTATTCGTCTAGTGATTCAGCACCTTGCCCAAGAAATCCTGTGCCCGATCCGTCTTCGGATTGCTGAAAAACTCCGCAGGCGGTGCCACCTCGACAATCCTTCCCTCCGCCATAAAGACGATTTGATTGCAGATTTCCTTGGCAAAGCCCATCTCGTGCGTGACAACTGCCATGGTCATCCCCGTACCTGCCAGCTTGCGGATTGCGTCTAATACTTCCTTTACCATTTCCGGATCAAGCGCCGAGGTAGGCTCGTCAAACAACATAACCTTTGGATCCATCGCCAATGCGCGGGCAATCGCGACCCGTTGCTGCTGTCCACCCGATAGCTGCCCTGGATAGGAGGCGAATTTCTCCCCCAAACCAAGGCTGGCAAGAAGCTCTTTTCCTTTTTCCTCTGCTTCCTTTTTGCCAATCCCTTTTACATTGATAGGAGCAACAGTTACGTTTTCCAGCGCGGTCAGATGCGGGTACAGGTTAAACGACTGAAACACGAAGCCGATATCGGCTCTCAGCTTGTTGATATCTGTTTTTTTCTCGTGTACGGAGGTCCCATCTACGAGAATCTCGCCCGCCTGAATGTCCTCCAACGCATTGATCGTCCGGATCAGCGTGCTTTTTCCCGCACCGCTCGGGCCGATCAAGGCGAACACCTGCGATTGCGGAATTTCCAGATTGATATCATGAAGTACTTTTACCGTTCCAAAGCTTTTCGTCACATTCTTAATCGAAATCATGTCGGTATGATTCCTCCTTTCGTCACGATAACCTGCTATTCATGCACGCGGTATTTCCGTTCCAAATAACGGACGATTTGAGAGAGAGAAAAGGTGATGCAAAAATAGACAGCTGCGATGAAGGTCCAGATTTCAAGCACGCGGAAGGTGGTCGCCACCAGATTGTTCCCCACGAGACTCAAGTCCACGACGGAAATGACCGAGGCGAGCGAAGAATCCTTGATCAGGATGATAAACTGGGATGCAAGCGGAGGCAGCACCTTGCGGAAAGCCTGCGGAAGAATCACAAGGCGCATAGCCTGCACGTAGCTCATTCCCGAAGAACGGGCAGCTTCCATTTGTCCGCGCGGAACGGATTGAATACCGGCACGAATAATTTCTGCCACAAATGCGCCCGAGAAGATAGCCAAGCCAAGTACAGCAGCCCAGAACGAATCGATGCGCAAGAATCTCCCCAGTACAAAGAAAATCCACAGCAGCAACACGAGAAGAGGAATCCCGCGAATCAATTCCACATATGCAGTGGCGATAAAGGAAAGAATCCGATTCCGGGAAATGCGGCACAAGCCTGCCACAATTCCGATTGGAAGACTAAAGATGAGCGCCATCGCTGAGATTTTCAGCGTTATCAGCAGCCCTTCCCAGAAAAGAGGAAGATTGTCCGCAATCACGCCCCATTCCATTTGGTAACCCATGAATGTACCCCCATTTCCTTGGTATTTTCCAAAACATACAATAAGAGAGGAAGAGCCATAATGGACCCTTCCCGCCCTGTAAGAGATGCTAGTTCATTTTTCCGCTACTCTTTCTTTTCTACTTCGCTTCTCCAATCACTGGAGTGGAACCATTTTTCAATGGAAGCTTGATCTTCCAGACTGCCTTTGTAGGAAGCGAGGAAGGAATTAATCCAGAGGACCGTTTCCACGTCGTTGAGCGGAACCGCAATTCCCAGATTGTCAGTAGAAATCAAGTCGTAAATCCCTCTTGTCTGGAAAGAAGGGTTTTGCTCATATTCACGAACAACCACTTCCTCTGTGACAACACCATCTGCTTGTCCCTGATTCATTGCCATTGCAGCCGCAGGGACGCCTTCGAAATCCAGTACTTTGGCTTGCTTGAAAATTTGCTTCGCTAACAGCGCACCTGTAGTCCCTTGGGAAACGGCGATCTTTTTATCAGGCTTGTCCAGATCTTGCCAGGACTGGGTAGTCGTGTCCGTTTTCGGCACCATGAATACCTGTCCTGTCGAATAGTACGGGTTGGAGAAGCTGACAGAAAGCGCGCGATCGCCGCGAATGGTCATCGCCGAAACCGCCATGTCGATATCGCCAGTTTGCAGGGCTGGAATCAACCCGCTGAATTTCATTTGCTTAAATTCCACTTCAACGCCAAGCGCTTTGCCCAATGCCGTCATCATGTCGATGTCATACCCGATAAAGTTGCCCTGCTTGTCCTTCATCTCAAACGGCATATAGGCTGAACCTGTACCCACCACAAGCTTCTTCTTGTCTTTTACCTTCTGAATGGTCGATGGCGCCTTTTGTTCCGGTCCGGCACCGGCTTGTTGCGAACAACCTGTTACGGCCATAAGAAGAAAGGATAACATCACGATTATTGCCTTTTTCATCAAACGCTTCCCCCTTAGTAATCTTGTGTATGTCCAACTTCTACACGCCAAAAATTGGCACTACGAAAGCTGTCACCGCTGTTGAACCCGAGATGTCCTATTTTCGGGTTAGTTAAGGGTAAATACCCTGTAAATGATTGTACTCGCATCACTCTGACATATCAACGGATTTTTTCAAAGAATCTAAAAAAAATAATCATTCATTGAAACGAATGATTATACCAAGCGATATATTTTACTAGGACGGCCCCGTGTTGAGTTCGATTCCTCGCCGATGCATTCCGCCAGCTCCACTTCGCACAGCATAGCGACAATCCTGCGCGCATTCCGTTCGTCCAGATAGAGGTGGGTGGCTAGGTCTTTTATGGTGAAATCACTCCAGGCCATCCGGCGGATCAGTGCTTCGATCTTGTTATAGGTTTTCACGCTGATGTTTCCTTTTTTCAGCTTCTCCAATAAATCCTTATCATCCATGCGGAAGGAGTACGTAATCTCTTCCTTCCCGACCGATTCGCTGATCGTACCATTTTCTTGCACGATAATCATGCCTCGTTCTGCCTTTTCCTTCGAGTACTGGATCGCCTGTCGAGCATTGACCTCCGCCGTAAAAACCGTCTCTCCAAACCCGATGCCCACCGCTGCAGTCGTTTCCGATTCCAGTGATAGCTGGAAAACCGTGTTTTGCACCATTGTCAGCTCTCTCTCAATCGCCCCGCGGGAACTGAAGATCACATAGCGGCCATATCCTTTTTCCAGCAGCGAGCCATCCAGCTTTTCGCAGAGCCGCAGCAGGGCCTCTTTCCAGCGCAGCTCCTGATACTGGAGATGGTAGGGGCTTTTCGCCTTTTGGGCAATCTTGTCGAACTGCTCGATTTCCATGATCACCACGCCGATTTGCGTATCCTTGAAATAGATGGTCCTGACCTTTTCCGCAAGAATCCGAAGCGTCTTGCGAATCTCCATACGGGTCGGCGAAATCCAATAAGTTGGCACTCCCGCTTCACGCAACGACTGGTAGACAAATTGAAAGCAGGTAATCGCTCCGTCCGTCTTTCCAGCATTCCAGAGATCCAGATGGAATTGCAGCAATTCCTTCAGATCTGTCTCTTCGTCATATAGTTTCATATAAATCTGGCTCGGGACGTTCTCCAATTGCGAGATGGCTTCCTCCGGGTCCGAGGTGTCAATCTCATCGATGCTTACCCGATCCATATAGGTCCCCAGCTCACAGGCCATGTTGAGAAAGCATTTATACAGACTGGCCTCCGAGTGTTGAATATGCATCATGTTTTCATCCGATCCCAGCGTCTTTCGCGCAATTCTGTACGGAATCTGTGCCGAAAAGAGCCACACGTCCACATGATGGTCATGCTCCAGAACAATCTCGGGCGTATTTTTAAACGATTCGTACGGATAGGGAATAAACTCCATCATCTGCTCAAATTCTTTCGCCACATCCAGAATCCGACCGACAGAGAGATGCGGCCCGACAACACCGATTCTATACATTCCGTTTTCCTACTTTCCCCAAGATTCTTAATACATTGTATACATGTTGGAAGTAGGAAAGCTAGTGTGTCATCCTTTTTTTCCGGGATCTGTATATTGCGGGTTGTTCTATTTTTTTCAAGCTCTTTGTGATGGAAGACATATTCATAGAAGGTTTTCGGCACCTTTTAGGGAATTTACATGAAGTCTTTATCCGATCCATGGAGGTGGCAGTATTGGAGACTAGGGAAGGAATCAAAGTGATCAAGCTGGAGATGAAAGTCGATGACGGTTTGTTCGTGGTTCATACGGCGGTGCTGTGGGATGAGGAAGGAGCCATCCTGGTAGACACGGGAATTCCGGGACAGCTGGAGCTGATCAAGACTGTTCTCGCAGAAGAAGGCATTCCCTTTTCAAAACTGAAGAAAATCATCATTACCCATCAAGACCGGGATCATATCGGCAGTCTCCCGGAAATCGTCGATGCCTTTGAGGGGAACATCCAGGTGCTGGCACACGAAGCAGCCGTTCCTTACCTTGCTGGACAGATTCCATTGATCAAAAGCGGCAGTTTCGCTACACCTGTCAATGTCGACCATGCCCTGACCGATGGAGATCTGTTGCCCGACTGCGGCGGAATCCGTGTCGTCTATACCCCAGGCCACTCCCCGGATCATGTGTCCTTGTATCATCTTCCCAGCAAGACGTTGATCGCAGGTGATGCGCTCACGGCACAAGACGGACTGCTCATGACATTCAATCCCGCTTTTACCCCGGACAAAGCGTCTGCGCTGCAGTCGATCGCCAAGCTTGCGGATTTGGATATCGAGACGGTCGTCGCGTATCATGGGGGAGTTTGTACGGGGAATATAAAGGAGCGGCTCGCAGAGCTTGTAGCGAATACAGCTTTGTAAACGTGATGAAACCAGGCGGGCACATGATTTATGTGTATCGACTGGTTTTTTTATAGCGTTCCTACCTCCGTATAAAAACTGCTGTAGTAACCGATTGAGATGACGATAGCTGGTAGCAAATTCTCTCTATTTATCAAGGTCGCTTTGTTCAGTGGCTCTTTCAGTTCGGCATCCGTATCGTAAGTGGACACCGACACAAATAGCTCGCCAGCCGCACCTCGACAGGGTAAAAACCTTTTTTGTGACTAACTCTTTAAGGGATTCTTTTTCCAGTTTATCAACCTGTCACTTTAATTGCTTCAGTACTTCTAGGTTAGACTCGAGTCTTTATTCAGCTTGTAGAACTTATTTGCATTGAAAGCTATGCTCGAATATAAATAAATAAAAAACTTTAAAGCATATGTTCGCCTAAAGTTTTTTAAAGCATAACCTTGCCACTGTGGCAAAAATATGGTTAAAGTCATATGTTGTTAAGGTATAAAGTGACCATGAAATGGCACAGCATTTCTTTCTTCAAACTCGCTGAAAAAGATGACGGGACAAGGTCAAGCGTACTCCTGGACGCTAGACTTGTCCCGTCCTAGACTCCCCAAGAATTGAAGAAGGAGGCAAGTATACAAAGCAGCGAGATTAAGGGAGAATAACTCAAATTTTGAGGGGTTAAACCGCTCATAGTTACAAGATTGAACAGAGATACGCGAATGTGCATCATGTTGTTGTCAGAGAAGAGTTTGAACAATTGAGCATGAAGGACAAGTTTTTCCCCATACAGGCTATGTTCAAAAAGTATTCCAGTATTCGCTATTAGCTATTTAAGAATTACGATCAAGAATGGGATTCCGCTACCTTGATTGTCATTGCTGGGGCAACCAGACGAATAAAATAAAACTCTCCGAACTTATCGGAGAGCTATATGGCAACAAAGATCAACTGGTGTCTGTAAGGTATTTCTACAAACTTAAAATATTTTGATTAGGGAATTAAAAGGCTACAGATTAATGGAGCATTAATAGTCTTTTCCTATCGTAAATTTGTTTCTCCAAGGATATACCCAGTTCGCGCCTTTAATTGTAATAGATATCGGCCCATAGCCTATACTAAAACCATCAACATATTTAGGTGCACTTGAGTGTACATATCTAGATACAAACGTCCCTGTTTCTCCTTTGTGAGATTTAGGTATACGCACCTTATCTTTCAGATAGCCATCATGTATTCCTTCATGATAGTCAATATCAATTTCTGCAAGTGAACCGTAGACATCCTGCTCAGTATCTGGATCATAATCAATACTTCCAAGTTTTCTACCGCTACTACTAAAATAAGTCACATCATAATCAGCGCTTGTTCTTATCGATGTTGTATGGTATTGCCAAGCATGCGCTACTCGATCAGTAAAATAAAGTGTAGGACGTGAACTCCATTCAAATTTAGTGTAGTAAGAATATTCATATTCACTATCCTCTATACCATGATAGATAATATAACCCCAGCCTCTAAAATCTCCATCCTCATAATCACCAATTTCAGTTCCAGCAATCGTTACATCTCCCGTAACATCTTCGTTTACCAATCCCATTTCTTGTAGTTTTTCAAAATCTTTCTTTGCAATTTTTTTAATTTTTTCTTTGTTTTTTTCATTGACGACGTGTTGAACTCCATCTAGATCAGTATAGATAGTTGGTTCATACTCAACTTCCGAGTCCACTTTAACGCCACCTTCAGCTAACAATTCCTCTTGCATTTCCTCTGGTAAAGTATCAATCTCTTTTTCAGAAAAACCCATTATCTTAAGTATTTTTTTTCGTTCGTTTTTTGAAATCCTTTGGGATTTCGATTTTCCGAGACCTTTCACCCTTCCGTCTTCATAAACTGTTACATCGAGATCGCCGACCTTAACCATGTCAAAACTAACCTCTTCTTCAATCTCTTTAAAGTCTTTGCTGGCCGCACTTACAGTAAATGGGATCAAGCTAGTCAGTGTAACAGTTGCAACTAGAATAGCTATGAATTTTTTCTTCAGAAAAGGAATCATTTTGAAAACCCCCTAATATATGGTATATTGGAATCATAACCATGTCATAAAAAATTGTCAATACTTGGATAATAAAGGGGATTTGTAAATGAAAAAGAAAAAACTTATTGTTTTTTTGGGTACATTGTTTCTTGTAATGATGGTGCTTTTACTAATATGGAGTATTTATTTTAAGGAAAAGACAGTAGCAGTCGTAAAAGTAATAGAGGTTAGCAATGACTTCATGGTAATTAAGGATCAGCTCAACGTGAAAACAACTATTAATGTCCCGAGGGTTATTACGAAATTAATTAATGTGAACGAAGAATATTTTGTAGAGTATGAGTCTAGCTTTATAGGATCGCCGAAGCTTGTTTCTATAGAACCTCTAAATTAAAGGTGGACTATTCCAAAGTAACGCTAACAAGATGTTGCTTCCTATTATGCTCTGCCATTAATAAGGATGGAAATTGTATACAATTGGTACTAAGGAGTACATTGAATCTATCCTCAAAAAGATAGCCCCTGCACATGGGTAACGTGTGTTCTGGCTCTTAAGCCCCAAAATTGGATTTGAGTATACACCCCTTATCTTCTTAAGCTGATATCAGAAGAACAGAGGGGGATTTTTTATGCAACGAAAACGCCATCCAATCGAGTTTAAACAATAGCTGGTTCAAGGCTGACAAGTGGATACAGCTGGGGTATACAGCCAAATTGGTGCTACGTATTGTCGGCATCCTTGAAGCAACCTACTATCGGAAATATAAGGCCTTTCAAAAGCCACGGGTTTACCATGGGGGCGGCCGATCTGGTTTTTCAAGTAGAAAATGCTCAGTTTTGCAGTCAAAATTGCCTAAGCACTTGCCAGCCGTTTGAAACTATAGAGGAATTCTATCCATTGCCTGCTTGAAGTGGAAACTCTCACCCGTAAATGAGAGGATATGAGCGTGGTGCACCAGGCGATCAACTAACGCCGATAAACAATAACTCAGACCCGATTTGGCTAAACGGCACGTAGCCAACTTCATCAAGAATGAGTAAATCTATCTTTTTCAATTTCTAGCGAAATCGGCTGAGTGTTCCTGCCGCAAATTTTTCCTGAAGCACGGAAACTAAATCGGAAGCCCGGTAGAACTGTACCACACTCATTCGGTTCTGTTCAGTCTTTTACTCTCCCCGAACCAGTATTATTACTGTTTCAGTGAAATACGACGTACTGACATTGAGAGGTCTACTGGATAGCGAAACATCTAACCCGAAGAACATTTTGTCAACTGGTTGAGAAATACGTCAGCAGAGTTTTCATCCAGCTAGAATCCAAGATGATACACATGGTTATGCTGTTCAAATCAGTCGATGCTATATGTATGAAAAGACCGTCGTAGCTGAATACACGTCGTAACCATTGCGCTAACCGACTCGAATAGAACACGAGGTTCCTCGCTATACATTGACATACCGCTCATAAACACAGTCACATCAGCGATGCTGAAACCGTCCTGTATAGCGAGGACGCCAAAAACACAAAAAAACCACCTTCATCAGGTGGTATCCTCGTTATGTAATGGTGGAGGCGGGGGGATTCGAACCCCCGTCCGAAAACAGCGATACATGAGCATCTCCGAGCGCAGTCACTCATTTGAATTTCGGTGATGGATTCGCGGAGTGACGCGCTGACCCAGCACCTAGCCTGATTGATCTTCTTCCTTCGGCCCCAGGCGGAGACCTCCGGCGTATCCCACTAAAGTTGAGCGCTAGTCACGCCACATGGGCGATGGAGTGGTAGCGCCTCACTGGTTATTAAGCAGCGAGAGAAAGTTGTTTGTTGCCAGTTAATGGCGTTCCGCGTTGTTGACGAGGTCCGCAGCCCCCCGGCTCGCTTCTCATGCTCTACCATCCCCGTCGAATCCAAAACGCCCCCAGGGTATGAGAAGAAAAAGGTGACAAAAAGTCTAGGCGAAGAGAGGCAACGACCGTTCCACACCTAGACTGTGTTGTTAACAGTGTGTTTATTGCTCCTTCATAATAGCACAAAACCGGTGCACTTCTCAACGTTGATTGCTGCCAGGCCTGCCAGCACGAACCAACCGAGCTATGCTATACCTTCTGCCGCTCACGCAGCGCACGCTCGACTTCGCGTGCAGCGTCCTTCTTCTTGAGGTCCTCGCGCTTGTCGTAGTTCTTCTTCCCTTTGACCAGCGCCAGCTCTACTTTGGCCCAGCCGCCCTTCAAATAAATGCTGAGCGGGACGAGCGAGTAGCCTCTCTCCCGGATCATCCCGTTGAGCTTGAGAATCTCCAGGCGTTTCATCAGGAGCTTGCGTGTGCGCTCCGGCTCATGGTTATACCGGTTGCCTTGCTCATACGGGCTGATATGCACGTTGTACAGGAGCAATTCGCCGTCCTGCACGCGGGCAAAGCTGTCCTTGAGCTGTACACGGGAAGCGCGCACCGATTTGATCTCCGTACCAGTCAAGGCGATGCCCGCCTCAAATACTTGCTCGATATGGTAGTCGTGACGTGCTTTTCGGTTTTGGGCAATCGTTTTGGTACCTGCTTTATCCTTGGACATGGAGATCACCTCGCTTGCAGCATTTTTCCGCTGTTAGTATCAGTTAGTCTAGCAAATTTTGCCCGTCGTGGCAAGGCATTTTCCCGGTCATAACAGCCTTTTCCAGCCTTATACGCGCCCTAAACAACTGTTTAACGCCGTTTTCGTTTCACTTGGCTGGCCACATTTTTACGCTTCTTTTTCTTGGACTGGACAAGATCCTCCCAGAAGCCCTTCTGCTTCTGAACCGCGGTATCTGCACCTTCTCCTGTCGTCAAAGCGACGACGTCCTCACTGCCAGCAGCCCCTGCCTCACCAGTGCGTCGCTGCGGTTTTTTGCCTCCCGCTGTCGTTTGGCTGGCTCGGCGCTCCTTGTATTTCTGCCGGATCGCGGCAGGATGCGTCTTGTCTTTATCCCGGCCAGGACGATCTGTACGGGAACGATCCTGCTTGGAACGTGCCCCGGCTTTTCGTTCCTTGCCGCGTCCGTCGATGACCTTCGGCGTCCGCTCCCGGCTGCCGCGAAATCCTGCTGCCTTGGTCATGCCGACGATTTCAAAATCGATGGTTCTCTCGTCCACGTTGACGTTGCTGACCCGCACCTGCACGACATCCCCGATGCGGTACTGCTTTCCAGTCCGCTCGCCCACCAACGCATACATTCTTTCATGGTAGTGGTAGTAGTCGTCGGTCAGGTAGCTGACATGCACGAGACCCTCGATGGTATTGGGCAGCTCGACAAAAATCCCGAAGGACGTAACGCTCGAGATGACGCCCTCGAACTCCTCGCCGACGCGCTCCAGCATGAATTCGGCTTTTTTCAGATCGTCGGTCTCCCGCTCCGCATCTACTGCCAGACGCTCGCGCTGCGAGGCATGCTCGGCGATTAGCGGCATATGCTCCTGCCAGTACGCCAAGCGCTTCTCCGGCAGCTGCTCGCCTTTCTCGATCCAATCGCGAATGCGCCGATGGACGATGAGGTCCGGATAGCGACGGATGGGGGACGTGAAATGCGTGTAAAAATCCGTGGACAAGCCGTAGTGCCCCAGACTTTCCGCGTCATAGCGCGCTTGCTTCATCGAGCGCAGCATCACGGTGCTGATGATGATCTCCTCCGGCTTGCCCTTTACTTCCTCCAGCAGCTGCTGCAGGGCACGCGGATGGACGGAATTGCCCTTGCCGCGGATCGAATAGCCGAAGTTGGTGACGAACTCCATGAATGCCATGAGCTTTTCCTGATTGGGATCTTCGTGAATCCGGTACATGAAAGGCTGTTTCATCCAGTGAAAATGCTCTGCGACCGTCTCATTGGCCGCCAGCATGAATTCCTCGATGATCTGCTCGGCGATGGAGCGCGTCCGAAACCCGATGTCGGTCGGGGTGCCCTCATCGTTGACGTAGATCTTCGCCTCGCGGAAGTCGAAGTCGATGGCTCCGCGCTGCATCCGCTTTTTGCGCAGCTTGAGCGCCAGCTTCTCCATCTCCTGGAACATCGGGACCAGGTCACTGTACTTCTCGATCAGCGCTTCGTCCTTGTCCTCCAGAATGCTGCGAACATCCGCATAGGTCATCCGCTCATTGGTGCGGATCACGCTGAGAAAAATATCGTATTTGACTACCTTGGCATCCGGTCCCATCTCCATATCGCAGGAGATCGTCAGACGGTCTACCTGCGGATTGAGACTGCAAATGCCGTTGGACAAACGATGCGGCAGCATCGGGATGACCCGATCCACCAGATAGACGCTGGTGCCGCGGCGATACGCTTCCTGGTCCAACGCGGAATTTTCCCGGACGTAGTAGCTGACGTCCGCGATATGCACGCCGAGGCGCACGTTGCCATTCGGCAGTTTTTCCAGCGATACCGCGTCGTCCAGGTCTTTGGCATCCGCGCCGTCGATGGTGACCATCATGCGGTCGCGCAGATCGCGGCGTCCCTGGATCTCTTCTTCGGAGATCTCGTCCGGCGCTGCGTCCGCCTCTGCAAGTACTTCCTCAGGGAAAGATTCCGGCAGCCCAAACTTGCGGATGATCGACAAAATATCGACGCCCGGATCGTTTTTATGCCCCAAAATCTCTACGACTTCCCCTTCCGGATTGACGCGCCCTTCCGGATAGCGAACGATTTTGGCCACTACCTTGTGCCCGTCGACCGCTCCGTTATAGGCTTCCTTGGGGATGAAAATGTCCTTGCCGAGTCGTTTTTCATCCGGGATCACGAAAGCGTAGTAGGTCTCATCCTTGAATGTCCCCACCACTTCGGTGATTCCCCGCTCCACGACCCGAATGATGCGGCCCTCCAACCGATTGCCGCCTACTTCCTTCTCCACTCGGACGAGCACGGTATCGCCATGCAACGCTCCATTCATATCGTTGGCGTGCACGTAGATGTCATCCGACTCAGGTGTTTCTTGAATCACAAAGCCAAAGCCTTTCGGGTGGCTCTGCAAACGGCCGCGCACCAGATTCATTTTTTCCGGCACTCCGTAGCGATTGGCACGCGTGCGAACCACTTCGCCGCTTGCCTCCAGCCCGTTCAGCGTTTTGACCAGCTCTTTGAAGGCATCTGCATCCTCGATTCCGAATGCCGCCTCCAGCTCCTTCACGGTCATGGGGTGATATGCTTGCTCCCGCATGAACGCCAGGATATCTTCTTCTTTCATTCACAAACCTCCTAAAGTTAGCGCAGGCATCTGCCTGGCTTCGTTGCATCCTCTTGTACTATGTAGTATTCACCGCTCTGTTGCGACGCAATCCCAATAGCGAAAAAGACAGCAAGGCTAGCTTGCTGTCTCCTACCGTACGTCTATTACGCTCCCGTTTTTAAGAAATACCCGAGCACAATCGCGAAGATCATGAACAAAACCGCAAATACCACGGTCAGTTTTCCTAAAAGAGCATCAATTCCGCGGGCTTTTTGCTTGCCCATCAGTTGCTCCGCGCCCCCGCCAATCGCTCCAGACAGGCCGGCACTTTTTCCGGATTGCAACAATACGACGATAATTAAACCAATACTTGCGATCACAAGTATAATTTTCGCAGCTAATGCCATCTCATTTCACCTCAAAACGGATTTCAAGACGGTGCAAAACCAATGAAACTACTTTACCATATTTAGATAGGATCAGCAACCTGCTTTCCCTTCCATATATATTCAGTTCTTAATCTTTCATCAACTGGTCACGCGCAAAGCCACCACGCTCAAGACAAGAATCGCCAGAGAAGCCACCTGCCCCTTGCTTAGCTTTTCCTTAAACCATACATAACCCAAGGTCGTAATCCCTACCGAACCGATCCCGGTCCATACCGCATACGCGACGCTTGCCGGAATCTCTCGCATAGCTTGGGTCAGGCAGTATATGGAGAACGCCAGCCCGAGCGTCATGACGACCAAGGGCGTTTTCCGCTTCAAACCGTCTATATGCTTCATGGCAACGACAGCGACGACCTCTTCCAATCCCGCCAGGATCAATAAAATCCATGCCATTATGCCCGCTCCCCTTTCGTTGCTCTTTCATTGTCTTTGGTAAACACCTTCAACCCGATAATGCCAATCAGCACGCCAAGCATGGCAATCGCTTGCTTCAGCGAAAACGGGTCCCCCGTCAAAACGCCTGTAATATAGGTGCCGATCGTTCCAATCCCTACGAAGACAGCGTAGGCGATCGCAACCGGGATTTTTTTATACGATTGGATCAACAGGATAAAGCTGACCGCAATGAGCAGGACAATTCCCGTCCACTGCAACGGTGTCGAGGCGATTTTCAGGCTGGAAGCCCATACCACCTCCAGCATCCCTGCTGTAATCACTAAAAACCAACTCATGATGAATGTCTCCCTTCGTTTATGAATGAATGTCAGTCATTTTTTGTTTGAAAAAAAAGTATTGGATGATCTCCAATTACTTTAGGGCTTGAGCAACGCTCTTTTTAAAAAGCTGAATATCTCTTTCTTGAAACCATCCAAAGTATCGTCCTGCTCCATGCCGATATAAAATCGTTCTGACGCATTTTCAACCATATTGATAATGATTCTGGCCGTCCACTTCACATGGATGTCGGCAGCGATCTCGTTGTTCCTCTTTGCTTGCTCTAACAGCTCCTCCAGCCACTCATAATAAGGCTGATAGATCGCTTCCCATTTTTCCATGGAATGTTCGATGGCCAGCCCGGAATAGCAAAAGACGATGACATCCTTGTACGTCTTGGTGATGTGGAAGGTTTCGTCGATCACAACCTCCAGCACGTCCCACAGCTTTTCCTTCGTTTGCGTCTTCTCCTTGATGCGCTCCAGCGTGATCCCGAGAAGATTCTCCGCAATCGCGGGTATTAAAGCTTTTTTCGATGAGAAATATAAATAGAAGGTTCCCTGCGCCACTCCAGCCTTTTTTACGATATCTGAGATAGAAGTGTTGTCGAGCCCTTTTTCAGAAATAACGTCGATGGCTGCTTCTAAAATTTTTTGATGCTTTCCGTCTTTGCTTCCGGACATCAAGCTTCTCCCCCAACACAAAAATGAATGACTATCATTCATTTTATCAGAAGGCTGTGTAACTGTCAAACCTGGAGTATTCCTTATTCTTCCAAAATGAAGTGTATAATATGGAAATTGTGTACTTTCTTTGTCCTTTTCCTAGTCTCCTTGCAACTGTCATGATTTTGCCGTAAAATTGCATGTGAACCTTTATACTTGCCTTGGGAGGTCTTTGTCAGATGGCTGGGTCCAACAAAAAAGACATGAATCAAAACGACGTAATTGATTCCGCGAAGGCCTTTTTCACTTCGTTCGGTATCTTGTTTCTTGTATTTCTCATTGCACTCGTAGGATCGATCTTTTTCCCGCCAAGTCACGGCAACGAAGCGCAAGGCGGAGCACCTACTGCCAACATTGATGCAGAAGCTATCTTCAAACAAAACTGCTCATCCTGCCATGGCCAAAACTTGGAAGGAATCTCTGGGCCTGCTCTGACGAACGTAGGGTCCCACTTGAGCGCTGATGAGATCGCGAAAATTATCAAAGATGGTAGAGGCGGCATGCCACCAGGAATGCTGAAAAAGCAACCGGAAATCAAAGCGGTTGCGGAATGGCTGTCTGAACATAAGTAAGTACATAGATAGCCCGTACGTTATGGAAAACACCGGAGACTCGTCCTCTTCGGTGTTTTCCGTATTTAAGGAGGCAGTAATGACAACAATCCTTCAGCTGGAAGGTCTGGGCAAACAACTCCATCCTCCCGATGGTCCCTGGCTTTTTCGCGACTTCAGTGCTTCTGTGGCAGAGCCATTGATCATCAGCATTCTGGGCAAATCCGGCCAGGGAAAAAGCACCCTGCTGCGCATCCTGGGCCGTCTGACCGCTCCTGACTGCGGTTCGATGCGGCTGCAGGGCAGAGACCTAAGTCAATGGACACCGGAAGCGTGGCGAATGACCGTGAGCTATGTCGCCCAGCAGCCCGTGATGCTGCCCGGGAGTGTAGAAGATAATTTGCGGGCTGCAGCGCTTCTCCATCAGCGCAGCTTCGACCTCACACAAGCCCGCCAATGGATGGAACAGATCGGGTTGGATCATCTCGATTGGAATTCAGGCGCCCAGCAGTTGTCTGGCGGGGAAAAGCAGCGGCTGGCCTTGATCCGTACGCTGCTTCTGCGGCCTGCTGTGCTGCTTTTGGACGAAGTGACATCTTCCCTCGACTCGATCAGCAAACAGGCAACAGAACGCCTCCTCGTCGATCTGCACGCCCATTCCGGTACGACGATCCTCTGGGTGACGCATGATTGGGAAGAAGCCCGGATTACCAGTCAGCGCATCTGGTTTATGGCGGATGGCAGGCTTTTGGAGGATGCGGACAGTCGGACCTTTTTTGACTCTACTCGCACAGAAGAGGCAAGAGCGTTTCTTCGGCCATCGCATCTGCTGGCAGAAAGCCTGGAGGGAGCCCGATGACCTATCTCTCCATGTCGTTTGCTGCCGCTTTTGTTCTGATCGCGCTTATGCTCTCCACCTGGCAGAAGCTCGGGATGGGCAAAGACATCGTCATTGGCACCGTTCGCTGCACCGTCCAGCTCCTCGCGATCGGCTATGTCCTGCAGTTTGTGTTTCATTCCAATCATTTCGGCTTCATCGGAGCGCTTCTGCTCATGATGATATCCGTAGCTTCCTGGAACGCGTCCCGTCGCGGCGCTCGTCTGAAAGGAATCTATTGGCTGATTTTTGCCTCTTTGAGTGTGACGGAGATTGTGACGATGGGACTCATGATCTTGCTCGGCCTCGTTACTCCGATCCCGCAGTATTTGATTCCGATGAGCGGCATGATTATTGGGGCTTCCATGATTGTTTGCAGCCTTTTTATCACTCAGATGAATCAGGAGACCGCCAGTTCCCGCGGCGAGATCGAAGCGCTCTTGTCATTGGGCGCAACCCGCCGTCAAGCGATTCAGGATGTTATGAAGCGTTCGATAAAAGCCAGCATGATCCCTACCTTCGATACGATGAAAACAATCGGGCTGGTCCAGCTTCCCGGCATGATGACGGGGATGATTATCGCCGGAGCGAGCCCGATCGAAGCAGTCCGCTACCAGATCCTGATCATGCTCATTTTCTCGTCTGCAGCAGCGATTTCGGCTGTCATGATCAGCCTGTTGAGCTATCGGCTGTGGTTTACCAAGGATTCGATGCTGCGCGCGGAACAGGTTAACTAAGAGGAGGAGTACTCAATATGTCAGAGGACTTTTATTGTGAAGAGGTTCTGAGCGGCAAGACTACCGTGGAAAAAGTGTATGAGACGGAGCGTGTCCTAGCTTACTACCATACCCGCCCCTTCTACGAGGTCCACATCGTCGTCATTCCGAAAAAACATATCTCCTCCCTCCTGACGCTTGCGGAAAGCGACTCTGATCTGCTTCTCGAACTGATCGATGTCGTCAAAATCGTCGCGGAGCAGGTCGTCTCCCAATACGGGGCCAGCCGGGTACTGACCAATCTCGGTGCATACCAGGACTCCAAGCATCTGCATTGGCATGTTTTCTATGGAAAGCAAATTCGCAACTGAATCGCATCTCAGCAACAAAAAAAAACACTTGGCCCAATGAAAAGCCAAGTGTTTTTTCTATACCTCGTTATTTGTTGCCCAGAATATACCCTTCCATCTCATCGACAACCTTGTTGGCCGCGATGACGCCACCGGAGGTATTCCAGATCGTATCATCTACTTTGTATGCTCTGTTGTTTTTCACCACGTTGAGGTTTTTCCAGAGAGATTCATTGGTCCATTCTTGCTCCAGCTTGGACCCTTCCCCATCCCCTGTCTCATAGGTGAAGTAGAACATGATGTCTCCATCCATTTCCGGGATGCGCTCTTTGGTCACTTCGTCAGCGAACTTCTCTTGGTTCTGAGCAGCTGGTCGGGAAAGTCCGAGATCCTTCATGATCGCTCCCAGGAACGTGTCATTGTAGTAAATGCGCACGCGGCCCGGCATAAAGCGAACGACCGAAACTTCTGTGCTCAGCTTGTCGCCCACTTTTTCCTTGAATGCGGCTACCTTCTTATTCCAATCTTCCAGCACTTTTTCGCCTTCTGCTTTTTTGTTGACGGCTTCTGCAAACAGCATGAAGTTGGCTTTCCAGTCACCACGCGGCTCTTCCACGAATACGGTAGGCGCGATAGCAGACAGTTGTTGGTAAACTTTTTCTTGGCGGAATTTCATGCCGAGAATCAAATCAGGCTTCAGTGCAGCGATCGCTTCCAGGTTTGGTTGCGACTCGGATCCTACTACCTGCACGCCTTCCAATTGCGGTTTGACAAAATCGTAAAAGGTGGTCGGATCGGTAAAGGAACCAACTGCGCCGACCGGTTTTACACCGAGTGCAAGCAAGGTTTCCACACCTTGCGTCGTAAGCATGACGACACGCTGAGGCGTTCCTTTGATGGTCGTTTCTCCCATCGCATGCTTGATGGTGTAGGACTGATCAGCAGCCGGAGTTGCCTCATTGCTTGGAGTTTGTGCAGCAGGTTGAGATTCCGCAGGCTTTTGCTCGCCGGTCTGCCCGCCGCCGCAACCCGTCACCAGCATGACCATTGCCAGAAGAAAGGCTACGAGTGCTTTGCCCCCTAATGTGCGATATGTACGAGAAAACATGATGAAAAGACCCCTTTCGAATCATCCAAAAAGTGAGAATGATACTCAATTACATTCATTATCCTACAACCTCAGTGAAAAGATGTCAACCATTAAATGATAATGACTCTCATCATCATTGACACCTTCCCTGCGTTCCATTTACAATGACGATAGGATCAACGGTTCGTGAACACCATTTCCCTTACAATGAAGGAAGTAACAGACATGTATCCATTGCTATCAAGTAACATTCGCAAGATTCTGGGGGTTGTCCTCTGTCTTGTTTTGCTCATCTACCTCTGCTATGCCAGCCTGGTTTTTGGCGTAATCGACACCAGTTGGCAGACTGCGATTGATGCTTATACGCATTTTAACGGCTCCAATGAACATATCGTCATCAAGGAAGTGCGCGTCCCACGAGTTTTGAACGCGTTGAGCGTCGGGTTTTGTCTCGGCCTGGCCGGCACCTTGCTGCAATCTCTGACGCGCAATCCCGTAGCTGATGTTGAACTATTCGGGCTAAACGCTGGTGCCGCGCTGTTCGTTGTCTTCGCCGTGACGTTCATCGGGATCAGCTCCTTGACCCAGTTTACCTGGATTGCCTTCATTGGATCTGCTGCGGCGGGCATCGTCGTCTACCTGCTCGGCTCGCTGGGCCGGGACGGCTTATCCCCCGTCAAGCTGATTCTGGCCGGGGCTGCGATTACTGCGCTGTCCGCATCGATTCGCCACGGCATGATGGTGCTCAACGAAAAAGCTGCTGACGAGGTGCTCTTTTGGCTGGCTGGTTCCGTCGGCGGCAGGAAGCTGGAGTACCTGGAAACGGTATTCCCTTATATGCTGGTCGCGTGGATTCTGGCCTTTCTCTTGGCACGGCCGATCCAAACCCTCTTGATGGGAGAGGATGTCGCCAAAGGACTGGGGCAGCGCACCTTGCTGGTCAAAATCATGACAGGACTGGTCCTCGTCCTGCTCTCAGGCTCTGCCGTCGCGGTGGCCGGACCGATCGGCTTCGTCGGGTTGGTCACGCCGCATCTGGCACGTTTTTTTGTTGGAATCGACACGCGCTGGGTCTTGCTGTACAGCGGAATGTTTGGCTCGGTCCTGCTGTTGGCCGCCGATATCGCCGCCCGCTTCGTCGCCATGCCTGCGGAAGTGCCGATTGGCGTCATGACGGCCCTGATTGGCATCCCGTTCTTCATCTATGTGGCACGAAAGGGGCTGGATGAAAAGTGAAAGAATATCTGCCTCTTCGCCTCGGCAAGCGCTTCTCGTCCTTTCAGCTACATAAAAAAGCGCTGTGGGTCACCCTGCTGGCATTGTTCCTGACCGTCCTGATGATGATTATCAGCCTCGGGATGGGCGAAATGAAAATCTCGCCGCTTGACGTGGTAAAAGTCCTGCTCGGCATCGGCTCTGAGCAACACGAGCTGATCGTCCAGCAGTTCCGGATGCCGCGCATCATCATTGCGGTTCTCGTAGGGGCGGCGCTCGCCTCCGCAGGTGCGATCATGCAGGGAATCGTCCGCAACCCGCTGGCATCTCCGGACATTTTGGGCGTATCAGGCGGTGCCTCCGTCGCGGCGGTGGGCTTCCTGTTGCTGTTCGAGACAGCCAGTATCCGCTGGCTCCCGCCCATTGCTTTTCTCGGAGCTACGCTGACGACCTTGCTGCTGTATGCCCTCGCCTGGAAAAAAGGAGTTACTCCCCTTCGCCTGGTGATGATCGGCGTCGGCATCAAGATCGCGTCGGGCGCCCTCGTGACGCTATTGATCATGTTCAGCCCGTTTTTGCTGCAAAATAAAGCTTTGCTTTGGCTGACAGGAAGCATTTACGGTGTATCCTGGGATGACGTCCAAATGATTCTGCCCTGGATAGTCGTACTGATCGCCTTGGCTGCCTTGCTGGCCAGAAGGGTAAACATTCAGCAGCTTGGCGACGAGATCGCCACTAGCGTAGGCAGCCGCTTGCAGCTGGATCGCTTCCTTCTCCTGATGATCTGTGCGGCATTGGTCGGCACGGCTGTCTCCGTCGGCGGGGACATCAGCTTCGTCGCCCTCCTGGCACCGCATATCGCCAAGCAGCTGATCGGGCCTTCCTTCGGCGGAGCACTGCCTCTCTCCGCTCTGATCGGCTCGCTGATCGTACTCATTGCCGACTTGATCGCCCGCATGGCTTTTTCACCGCTCGATGTGCCGGTCGGTGTCTTTACTTCAGCTGTGGGAGCGCCATTCTTTATCTATCTGCTCTATAAAAACCGCAATCACTGACAGAAAGGGGTCGGAATACCATGCATGCATTGGAGACACGTCAGCTCACCTTGTCGTACGGGGAGCGCAACATTATCGAAGGGCTTGACTTAACCATTCCACGCGGGAAAATTACCGTTTTGATCGGCAGCAACGGCTGCGGCAAATCTACCCTCCTGCGCTCTCTCGCACGTCTCTTGAAGCCCAAGGGAGGAGCGATACTGCTCGACGGAGAAGCCATCGCCAAGCGCTCGACCAAAGAGGTAGCGAAGCGGCTCGCCATCCTGCCGCAAGGTCCCACGGCCCCCGAAGGTCTCTCTGTCCTGCAATTGGTCAAACAGGGACGTTACCCCTACCAGACCTGGCTGCAGCAATGGTCCGAGGAGGACGAGAAGATGGTCAATCGGGCACTGGAGGCAACCCAGCTCACCAGCCTGGCAAACAGGGCTGTAGACTCTCTCTCCGGCGGCCAGCGCCAACGCGCCTGGATCGCCATGACACTGGCGCAAGGCACCGAGACGATCCTCCTGGATGAGCCTACGACCTATCTGGACATGTCGCACCAGATTGAGATTCTCGATCTGCTGTTTGAATTGAACGAGACCGAGCAGCGCACCATCGTCATGGTTCTGCACGATCTCAATCTAGCTTGCCGTTATGCGCATCACATCGTCGCCGTCCACAATCAGACGGTCGTAGCGGAAGGAGCGCCGGAGGACGTCATGACACAGGAGTTGGTCCGTCAGGTTTTCCAGATGGAATGCGAGATTACTAGCGATCCACTGTACGGCACTCCGATGTGCATCCCCTACAGCAAAAGCCGTCTGGCTGCCGCAGTGGCGAACAAACAGGAAGCCGCCAAAGAACCGGTGATGGTGTAAGTCAAACAAACGCGGGCATATGTTGATATGTCCGCGTTTCTTTTTTACCTCCGCTAGTGCATCGTAAATCCCACCATCTGCGGCGCCAGGAAGAGATCCCTGCGCGCTTCCCATTCTTCTCCACAAAATAATTGACAAATAATTATTTTTGTGTTATTGTAAAAAATTACGAGTATTTACATTTTATCTTATACCTTTCATAATATTCTTTGAAAATAATCAGTCTTCTTCAAAGAATCTTGAGAGGAGTTGAGACACGGCACATGGAGACATTACCTTGCCACGGGTGCAAAGGCTTGTGCTGCGGACCAGTCCCGGTCACAGAGAAAGAATTAAAGAAAATCCAGAAAAAAATCAAGACGATGCCGCGAAAAATCCGCGTCGAGCTGGAGAACCAGCCGCGTTTGTTCGGCACCTGCATCTTTTACGACATCAATCAAGACCGCTGCGGCATACATAGCGTTCGCCCCGAAGTGTGCCAAGCCTTTGGGTACCATCAAGACCTGGTTTGTTTTCGCAAGCCGGAATTGGCCACAAAAGAAAAGCTGATTTTCAAGGAAAGACCGATCGGGCATCTCAGCATAGACTTTACCTGGAAGAACTTTTGATACACCAAACCAGGGAAAATTTGGTATACTGGAGCTATACCAGTTCGGGGAGGGATTTCCATGTGGTACATCCTCGGTATTGTCGCTGCCGTTGTCGGGGCTGGTTGGGGCCTGACCGGCTTGCTAAGTCTGAAAAGCAGAGACGCACATGCGATCAAAAACTACAGCGGCGAAATCTACGCCCATCAAAGCCAAATGTATCATCAAGACAGCAACACGCCCTTTTAAGCACCCAAAAAAAGGACCGTATTCCGCAGCTTCTGCTGTGTGAATACAGTCCTTTTTCGTTTCCAGCCTCGATTTATTTCTTCAGGTTATAGAAAGCTGCACGTCCGCCAAAGCGAGCTGTGTCGCCCAGTTCGTCTTCAATGCGCAGCAATTGGTTGTACTTCGCTACGCGGTCTGTGCGGGATGGAGCACCTGTCTTGATTTGACCCGCGTTGGTCGCTACCGCGATATCGGCAATCGTGGTGTCTTCGGTCTCGCCGGAGCGGTGGGAGATGACAGCTGTATAGCCAGCCACTTTCGCCATTTCGATCGCTTCGAAGGTCTCAGTCAGCGTACCGATTTGGTTTACTTTGACCAGGATGGAGTTTCCGGTGTCGCTTTCGATCCCGCGGGACAGACGCTCGGTGTTGGTTACGAACAGGTCGTCACCCACGAGCTGCACCTTGCTGCCCAATTTATCAGTGAGAGCTTTCCAGCCATCCCAATCATCCTCGGACAAGCCGTCTTCGATGGAGATGATCGGATATTTGCTGACCAGATCCTCGTAGAAGGCGATCATTTCTTCGGTCGTTTTCACGACACCTTCGCCCTCGAAGTGGTATTTGCCATCTTTGAACATCTCAGTTGCTGCTACGTCCAGTGCGATGAAGACGTCTTTACCAGCTTCGTAGCCCGCTGCCTTGATCGCCTCGAGAATGGTAGTGATTGCTTCTTCATTGGATTTCAGGTTCGGAGCAAAACCGCCCTCGTCACCAACTGCGGTGTTCATGCCTTTGTCGGAGAGAACTTTTTTCAGGGAGTGGAAAATCTCTGCTCCCATGCGCAGCGCTTCCTTGAAGGATTCTGCGCCAACTGGCATAACCATGAATTCCTGGATGTCGACGGTGTTGTCTGCGTGCTTCCCGCCGTTGAGGATGTTCATCATTGGCACTGGAAGAGTTTTCGCGTTGAAGCCGCCCAGGTAATTGTACAGGGAGACGCCGAGGGAATCTGCCGCTGCACGAGCAACTGCCATGGATACGCCAAGAATCGCATTCGCACCCAATTTTCCTTTGTTTGGCGTGCCGTCGAGCTGCAGCATGGCCATGTCTACTCCTACTTGATCCAGAGCGTCCATGCCGATCAGTTCAGGAGCGATGATCTCGTTTACGTTTTCTACAGCCTTCAATACGCCTTTGCCCAGGTAGCGGGACTTGTCGCCGTCACGCAGCTCTACGGCTTCATACGCGCCGGTAGAAGCGCCGGATGGCACCGCAGCGCGGCCCATTGTGCCGTCCTCGAGGTATACCTCTACTTCAACGGTCGGGTTTCCGCGGGAATCCATAATTTCACGTGCATAAATGTCTGTAATCATTGCCATCTCTCATCCATCTCCTTTACATGAAACTCGTAGTAAGCTGTCTATCCTTCTACAGTTTGTGATACCCAGGACTATTTTGCAAGCAAGGATTTTCCTGTCATCTCTGCAGGTTGTTGGACCTGCAGCAGATCGAGCAAGGTCGGCGAAAGATCTGCCAGGATTCCGTCCGTTCTCAGCTCTGCGCCTTCCTTCGTCACGATCACTGGGACCGGATAGGTGCTGTGGGACGTGATCGGGCGTCCTGCTTCATCGAGCATCAGGTCGGCATTGCCGTGGTCTGCTGTGATGATGGCGGCACCGCCCTTGGCGAGAATGGCATCGACTACTCTTCCGAGGCAGGCATCGACTGTCTCGACCGCCTTGATCGTCGGCTCCATCATGCCAGAGTGCCCGACCATGTCACAGTTGGCGAAGTTCAGGATGATCGCGTCGAAGTTCTCCGCCTCGATCTCCTTCACCACTGCATCCGTCAGCTCCAGCGCACTCATCTCGGGTTTCAAATCGTACGTCGCAACCTTCGGAGACGGAATCAGGATACGAGTCTCGCCCGGGAACTCCTGCTCGCGTCCGCCGCTGAAAAAGAACGTCACGTGCGGGTATTTCTCCGTCTCTGCGATGCGAAGCTGCTTCAAGCCGTTCTGGGAAAGCACTTCTCCCAGGGTATTGTCCAGATTGGAAGGCTTGTAGGCGACATAGCCGTCTACCGATTCCGAGAAATGCGTCAGGCAGACAAAATGCAAGTCGCGCGGGCGGTTCTCGCCGCGGTCAAAGGCGCGAAAATCATCGTTCGTAAAGGCTTGCGAGGTCTGGATCGCCCGGTCGGGACGGAAGTTGAAAAAGATGATTGCGTCCTTGTCCTGAATCGTGGTAACAGGCTTGCCCTGCTCGTCTGTGATGACCGTCGGCATGACGAATTCGTCCATGATCGACTTTTCATACGATTCCTTCACAGCTTGGAGCGGATCCGTATAGGAAGGGCCGTCACCGTAGGCCATCGCCCTGTACGCCTTTTCTACCCGCTCCCAGCGCTTGTCGCGGTCCATCGCATAGTAGCGTCCCTGGACTGTCGCGATTTTGCCGACGCCGATCTCTGCGATCTTGGCCTGCAGCTGCTCGATGTAGTCCACTGCGCTGTCAGGCGAGACATCCCGTCCGTCCAGAAAAGCGTGGATGTAGACGCGGTCGAAGTTCTGCCGCTTCGCCAGCTCCAGGATTGCGTACAAATGCTGGATATGGCTGTGTACTCCGCCGTCCGACAGCAGGCCGAAGAGATGAACCTTCGTACCGTTTTCACGCGCGTGGTTGAACGCTGCGACCAGGGTCTCGTTGTTGTAAAAATCGCCTTCTGCAATCGATTTGGTGATGCGCGTCAGATCCTGGTAGACGACGCGTCCGGCACCAATATTCAGATGGCCGACTTCGGAGTTGCCCATCTGTCCCTCCGGCAGGCCGACAGCAAGTCCGCTCGCCTGCAGGGTGGCGTGCGGATAGGTATTCCAGTAACGATCAAAATTCGGTTTTTTTGCCTGTGCGACAGCATTGCCGTAGGTTTCGTCACGCAGCGCAAAACCGTCCAAAATCAGCAAAGCGACCGGTTTGGGCCGATGTGCCATCTGACTTCCCTCCCTATTCTTGCAGTGATCCCTTGACGAGTTGAAGGTAGCTTGCCGCGTCCAGACTGGCTCCCCCGACCAACGCTCCATCGATATCCGGCTGCGACAGATAGCTGGCGATATTCTCCGGCTTCACACTGCCGCCGTACTGGATGCGTACACGCGCACCGGCATCTTGTCCAAAGCGCTCTGCGATCACCTGGCGAATCACTGCGATTGTCTCGTTCGCCTCCTGTGCGCTGGAAGATTTGCCAGTGCCAATCGCCCAGATTGGTTCATAGGCAATGACCACATCAGCCACCTGTGCCGCTTCCAGCCCTGCCAATGCCGCCTCTGTCTGCGTGCGCACGACCTTGGCAGTCTCGCCAGCCTCGCGCTGCTCCAGGCTTTCCCCGACGCAAATGATCGGCACCAAGCCGTGCTTGAGGGCCGCCAGCACTTTTTTATTCACGGTCTCGTCTGTCTCATTGAAGTATTGACGACGCTCGGAATGACCGATGATTACGTATTCAACGCCGATCTCCTTGAGCATGGACGGGCTGATCTCCCCGGTAAAGGCTCCCTGCTCTTCAAAATGCATGTTCTGTGCGCCAAGCGCCAGACCGCTGCTCTGAAGCGCTTCTGCCAGAGCAGACAGGGCTGTATAAGGGGCACAAATCACCTTTTGCACACCCGCAATGTCGCTTCCCGCTTTGGCTTCCTCCGCGAATTGCTTCGCTTCGGCAATGGTCTTGAACATCTTCCAGTTTCCCGCGATAATAGGCGTTCTCACCTTGATTCCCCCCTAGTTGTTATCTGACAGAACGGTCACTCCCGGCAGTTCCTTGCCTTCCATAAATTCCAGCGAAGCGCCGCCGCCTGTCGAGATATGCGTCATCTCTTCTGCGACTCCTGCCTTCTCCACTGCAGCTACGGAATCGCCGCCTCCGATGATCGTCGTCCCCGAGCATTCTTTCATGGCGCGTGCCACCCCGATTGTCCCTTGCGCAAAGGCGTCCATCTCGAATACGCCCATTGGACCATTCCACACCACGGTTTTGGACTCGACAATGACGCGGTGGTAGGCTTCTACGGTCTTCGGTCCGATATCGAGCGCCATCCAGCCCTCTGGAATCGCATCGATCGCGACCGTCTTTTTCTCCGCATCCGCCGCGAAGCGATCCGCGACGACGACATCGATCGGCATCATCAGGTTTACACCGCGTTCCTTCGCCTGTTCCATCAAGGAACGAGCCAGATCCAGCTTGTCATCCTCGCACAGCGATGCCCCTATCGCATAGCCCTGCGCTTTCAGGAAGGTATTCGCCATCCCGCCGCCGATGATCAGGTGATCCACTTTCGTCAGCAGATTTTCGATCACGGCGATCTTGTCCTTCACCTTGGCCCCTCCGACGATGGCTGTGAAAGGCCGTTCGGGATTCGAGAGCGCCCCGCCCATGAAGCGGATCTCCTTTTCCATCAAAAGTCCGCTTACAGCAGGTATGTACTGAGCGATGCCTGCTGTAGACGCATGCGCGCGATGGGCTGTGCCAAACGCATCGTTGACGAACAGATCCGCCAGCTCAGCGAAGCTTTTCGCAAGCTCTGGATCATTCTTCTCTTCGCCAGGGTGAAAACGGACATTCTCCAGCAAGAGGACGTCTCCATTCTTCATCCCTGCTACCGCCGCCTTCACTTCTTCCCCCACCGAGTCCCCCAGCTTGGTCACTTCTTTGCCGAGCAGAGCAGACAGATGAGCGGCAACTGGAGTGAGGCGCATCTCTTCTACGACCTGGCCTTTGGGACGGCCAAAATGACTCGCCAAAATCACCTTGGCCCCGGCGTCTGCCATGTAGCGAATGGTCGGGACGGCAGCCCGAATCCGCGTATCATCGGTAATCACACCGTCCTGCATCGGAACATTGAAGTCGACACGGCAAAACACGCGCTTCCCCGCCAGCTCAACATCGCGGATAGATTTCTTATTCATGAACGATCCTCCCAAATCAGTGGCTTATTCTTCGTAAAATCCATATGGGAAAAGGGAGATCTCTCTCCCTTTTTTCCAAACAAATCTATTTTACTTTTTACAAGCCACGCTGCGCAACATAATGGCACAAGTCTACGACGCGGTTGGAATAGCCCCACTCATTGTCGTACCAGGAGACGACTTTCACCATATTGCCTTCCAATACCATGGTCGACAGCGCATCGATCGTCGAAGAAGCCGGGTTGCCGTTGTAGTCCGAAGAAACCAAAGGCTCTTCCGAATAGCCCATGATACCTTTCAGCTTGCCGTTTGCAGCTTCTTTCAAAGCCTGATTCACTTCATCTACGGTTACATCTTTTTTCAGTTCTGCTACCAGATCCACTACCGATACGTTCGGTGTAGGAACACGCATCGCAAAGCCGTTCAGCTTGCCTTTCAGCTCAGGCAGCACGAGCGCTACCGCTTTGGCAGCCCCGGTCGAGGTCGGGATGATGTTCTCTGCTGCTGCGCGGGCACGGCGCAGGTCCTTGTGCGGCAGGTCCAGGATTTGCTGGTCATTGGTATAAGAATGAACGGTAGTCATCAGACCGCGCACGATGCCGAACTGATCGTTCAGTACCTTGGCGAACGGAGCCAGGCAGTTGGTGGTGCAGGAAGCGTTGGAGATGACGGTATGAGCCGCTGGATCGTAATTTTCTTCGTTTACGCCCATGACAACCGTGATGTCTTCATTCGTAGCAGGCGCCGAGATGATGACTTTTTTCGCTCCGCCCTCCAGGTGTTTCGCCGCATCCTCGCGCTTCGTGAAGCGTCCGGTAGATTCCACGACGATTTCCACACCGTAGTCCGCCCATTTGAGTTGAGCCGGATCGCGCTCCGCCAATACCTTGATTTCTTTGCCGCCGACAAACAGCGTGTTGTCTCCCGCTTCTACGTCAGCATCCAGTACGCCGTGCACCGAATCGTATTTCAACAAATGCGCCAGTGTGCGCGCATCGGTCAAATCATTGACTGCGACGATCTCCACATTGGGATTGTTCAGCGCTGCACGAAACACATTGCGACCGATGCGTCCAAAACCGTTAATACCAACCTTTACCATATCCAAAACCTCCTGCTCATTTACATCGCTTTTTTTGTATCGAGAATCCCCCCGGCTTTGCCGTCAAAACGACGAGCCGACCAGAGCGTAACCAATGGTAACAACAACGAGTACAGCACATACGGCAATGTTTCCAGTGTCGGGACGCCCAAGCTGATCGCGATCACCATCGCCAAGCCGTTCCAGGGTATCAGCACGGGCATGACCAGTGTCGAATCCAGCATCGTTTTCCCCAGGAATTCCTTGCCCCGGCTATACCGGGAAAATCGTCCGATCAGCGTCGAGCCCATCACCAGGATGGGAATCGTCTGGTTGCAGCTGATCATGACGACCAAAAGCGAGAGCGCAATCGACTTCCCGACCAGAACCACGCTATTTTTCGTCTCTCCCATCATCCGCTCGACGAAGGGAGTCAACAGTTTTGCCTTGTTTAAAATACCGTTTAAAAATCCAGCCAGCACGATCAAGATCAGCACGCTGAAAATGGAAAGCATCCCTCCGCCGTGAACCAGCTCATCGATCAGCGTCCCCGTCTTCGGTTCGTAGCCGTACATGATGGTTTCGATCAAAACGGGCAACGGAAGCGGTCCTTTCAGCATGACCAGCACGAGGCTGCTGACAACGCCGTAAAGCAGCGCCTTGATCGCCTTCACGCGAAACGCGAAGACAGCAATCAGGACCACCAATGGCATCAGCGTCAGCCAATCAATCGAAAAATGGCTGGTCAACAGCTCCTGGTACATGCGGATTGATTCCCCGGAATCCACCGAAGCACGAAACAAATCGAGGATCAGGAACAGCACCGCGCACAGAACGGCTGTCAACCGAGCCGCGCCTTGTGTTGCAACATCCTGCTTTTCGGTCATCCCGACATGAGCGAGGATCAGCATACGGCTGCTGGAGATGGGAGAAAAACGTTCGCCCACCATCGCTCCCGAAATCAACGCGCCTCCGACCATCCCCGCCGGTATCCCAGCCGCATGAGCAATCCCCATCAGAGAAAGCCCGATGGTACTCAAGGTCCCGACTGACGTCCCCAGCAGGTAGCTGACTGCTGAGGTCAAGAGAAAAGAGATAACCAGCAAGTACTGGACATTGACAATCGACAAGCCATAGTAGATGATCGCCGGAATCGTCCCGCCCATCATCAAGAGCGGAATCAACAGCCCGACCAGAAACAGAATGATCAGGACGGGCTTGGTCTGCCGTATGCCATCCCAGCCAAAGCCGAACTGCCTTTTCCAGCTATAGCCTTTTTGTTTCACACTTACCAGTGTGACCAAGATCGCAAAAAGAATCCCCAAAGAGAGCGGAAAATCAAGCGTTAAACTAAGTACAATTCCCAGAATCAGCGACGAAATCGAAAGCACCGCCGCACTGTTCATGCCAACCAACGTCCTTCCGGTTACAGTCGTGCGGACAATAAGGACCTGGCAGCTCCTTCATCCGTTACAAGTACATTCTGACACGACTGTTTGGCAAAGGAAAGGATCGCTTTTGCCTTGCTTTCTCCCCCTGCAATCGAGAGGACGCTCTCTGCTTTTTTCACATCTTCGAGCTGCAGCCCGATCGTCGGCATGTGATGGACCGTCTCGCCGGCTTCATTAAAGTAGTAGCCGAACGCCTCGGAGACTGCCCCTTTTTCCTGCAACTCCGCAATCTCCGCCTCGGAGTGGTTCCGCCTCTTTGCCATCGAGATGGCGTCCCCGATCCCGTGCAGGACGATGCGGGCCTGACGAAGCAGATTCAGCACTTCTTGCACCTGCTGCTCCTTCTTCAAGGTCTGCAACGCCTCTGGCTGCAAGCGGTCGGGCACATGCAGGAGATGATAGCTGGCCCCCGTTCTGGCTGCCATCTGCGAAGCCAAGGTATTGGCTTGCAGCTCGGCCCGCTCGGACAAACCGCCGCGCGCCGGAACGAACTGGACCGTTTTGAATACGGGCGCAGCGGACAGGTGATGGGCCAGACTGGCGACGGATGATCCGCCGGTGACCGCTACGATGTCGTTTTCCTGGACGATCTGCTTGAGGACTCGCGCTGCTACTCTCCCCAGTTCTTCCTTGACCCAAGGGGACTGGTCGGCATTGCCCTGAACCACGATCACTTCCGGAATCCCCAGGAGCCGCTGCAGCTGCTCCGCCAAATCGGTCAGTCCGAACAACTCCCCGACCAAAGGCTCCATTTCGTCCAGAACCTGCTGTCCCTCCACGCTTAAATTCATGCCGGCTGCAGACACATGCAGAAGTCCCGAGTCTTTTAACAGCTCTACTTCTGCGCGCAGGATGCGTTCTGTGGTCCCCATCGCCTGCGCGAGGCCACGTCTGCCGATGGGCTGCAAATGATCGATGGAACGAAGCAGCATGTATCGCTCCCGCAGTACCTGGACCAGGTCTGGCAACAGCTTTTGTTGCAACTCCACTAGACGGCGCATGTACATTCTTCCTCATATGGTAAAATCGTCTTGATCGGGACTTAAAATGTCCCGGTGATACAAATTACGTCCCACTTCGAGCAAAAAAAAGAAATGTGCTACAAATCAAATGTAGCACACCTGGTAAAAAGGTTCAAGTTCCCCTGCGCTGAAATTCCTGATCCAGCTCCGCCAGTGTTACGACGTTCGTGATGGAGCGAAACACCACTTCTCCATCAATCGCTACCGCCGGAATCACCAGCATGAATTCCTCGTGCAGCGGGGGATCTGACTCGATGTCGACAACTTTCAGGTCCAAGGGATAGATCGCGCCAAGGATTCGTATCGATTCCTCCACCTCGTCGCACAGCTTGCAGTTTTTTCTCCCGTAGAGAACGATCTCCATACGATTCGACTGACTCAACGTTTAAAACCTCTTTCGTTTGGCTGAGGAAGGGATGAGCATTTCCTCCCGATACTTGGCTACCGTCCGGCGCGAGATCTCGATTCCTTCCGCAAGCAGCATTTCCGACAGCTTTTGATCAGACAGCGGCGCTTTCCGGTCCTCTTGCTCGATCAGCGCCTTGATTCGGCGTTTGACACTCTCCGAGGAGGCAGACTCCCCGCTCGCCGTAGCCAGCGCAGAGGTGAAAAAGTACTTCAATTCAAAGATGCCCCGCGGCGTCTGAACGTATTTATTGCTCGTCGCGCGGCTGATCGTCGATTCGTGCAGGCCGACCTTCTCTGCGATCTCCTTTTGCGTCATCGGCTTGAGGTAGTGAATCCCCCGCTCGAAAAAGTCCAGCTGCAGCTCGACGATGGCCTGTGTGACCCGCAGCAAGGTCAAGCGCCGTTGCTCCAGGCTTTTTGCCAGCCACATCGCGGCGTTCAGCTTGTCGTGGATGAACTGCTTCGCTTCCTCCTGGCTTTTTTGCTGATTCAGCATTTTTTCGTAAAAAGGGCTAATTTTCAAACGCGGTGTGGCGACGTCGTTGACGAGGACGACATACTCGCTCCCTACCTTTTCGACGGAGACATCCGGGATCACATATCGGGTATCCGTAGATGAAAAGGCTGCTCCTGGACGCGGATTCAGCGTGCGCACGAGATCGGCCATCGCCTGCACGTCCAGGACCGTACAGCCTACTTTGTCCGCGATCCGCTGATAGCGATTGTCCGCCAGATCCTGAAGATGATGGCGCACCACCTGAACAATCTTTTCGTCATCCAGCGCCAGATGCTCCAGCTGCAGCAGGAGGCATTCCTCCAGATTGCGTGCCGCCACTCCCACCGGATCGAAATGCTGCAGGATGGACAGAACGTCCTCGACCTCCTGCAAATCTGCCTGAAGGGCAGCCGCTGCTTCCTCTGTGCTTACCTCCAGATAGCCCTTTTCGTCCAGATTGCCGATCAAAAACAGGGCGATTTCCTTTTGCCCGGGCGTGAACCCTTTTACATAGCCGAGTTGCGTCTCCAGGTGCTGATAGAGCGTCAAAGAGCCCTGCGAGACGTGATCCAGCGGATTGTAAGTGCTGTCATTTTTCATCGGCGAAAAATCGCCTGTGGCTCGATTGCCTACGATCTCTTTCCAGTCCAATTCGTGAGTCGGCTTTTCCACTCGGGTCGAAGCTGTCTCCCCAGCCGCTTCCTGCAGTTCAATCACGGGATTTTCTATCGCTTGTTCATGCAAGTAAGAGATTAAATCAATCGTGGAATATTGCAAGATCGTAATCGCTTGACGCAGTTCCGGTGTCATGACCAGTCTGAGCGTCTGCTCTTGATATAACCCCATTCCCATGTTCATGAAGCTGCCCTCCCCCCACTGCTTCTGACTGTACTCCTGATCCCATTATATTCGTTCTCTCTTGCAATTTTCCTGCCAAAAGTTGATTATTCGTCAGCGGGGAGCGGACTTTCATTCAGGGAAGGCTCAGGCTTGTCGATTTTTGTATAAAAGAAACAGAAAAAACGGAGCCCCAACCGCTGCGGTAAAGACGCCTGCGGGGACATCGAGAGGAAGAAACAGCGTCCTGGCCGCCAAATCGGCGATCAAAACAAACAAGGCTCCCAAGCACGCTGACGCGGGCAGCAAGCTGCCAAAGGACGAGCCGACCAGCTTTCGCGCCATATGCGGAGCCATCAGCCCGACAAAGCCGATTCCGCCGCCAATCCCGACCGCTGCAGCAGCCAGAGCTACACTCACAGCAATCATGAGCAGACGCTTGCGCTCGACTGATACGCCTACCCCGTGTGCTATATCGTCACCCAGCTCCTGTGCATTCAATGTTCTGGCGTTCATGAGCGCGATCAGGACAAATACGATAGTCCAGGGAAGCAAAGTGAACACATGATCCCACGAGCTTCCATACACCGTGCCCGACATCCAGCTCATCGCCTGAGCGGCCATATACAGCGGTCCGGAGATCAGGAAGAAGATCGTGAGGGCTGCCATTGCTGTCGAGATCGAGACGCCGATCAGCGCAAAGCGAAACGGAGACAGCCCCCGCTTCCAGGATGCCATATAGGTGAGGAATGCAGCGAAAAGCCCGCCGACCAACGCTACAAATGGCAGCCAATGAATGCTGTGGGCCCCGTTGGAATAAGCAATATAGGCTACTGCGGCAGCCGCTGCTCCATTCGTGGTGCCGATCAGATCCGGGGATGCCAACGGATTTCGAATCAAAGCCTGCAGAATCGCACCCGATACAGCCAGCGATGCCCCCACCAGGACTGCCACCGCAATGCGCGGCAGCCTCAGCTCCAGCACCACCAGTTGATGCGTATTTTCGCCCAGCCCGACCAGACTTTGCAAAACCTCCACGACAGGGATCTGAATGCTGCCCAGTCCGATGCTGACGATGCTGACCCCCGCCAACAAAACGAACAGCAGGCTCAGAATCAGCAGGCAGCGCCTGTTTACTTGATACGAATACAGCGGCCGTTGACTGCGCAAGACGATAAATTTATTCATACGCCCTCCTCCTGACAATGGCTATGACGAACGGCACCCCGACCACAGCTGTCGCCACTCCAACCGGCACCTCTTCCGGCATCAGCAGAAAACGGGATATCAAATCCGCCAACACCAGAAAAATCGCGCCAAACACGATGCAATAAGGAATCAGCCAACGGTGATCAATCCCGATCAGATACCGGCAAATATGCGGAATCATAATGCCCACGAAGCCGATCGGACCTGTCAGGGCAACCGAGCCGCCAGCCAGCAGGACGACAACGATGACGACTGCGGATTTTACCCATACGGTTTTCTGTCCCAGGCTTTTGGCCACATCATCTCCTAGCGACATGATGTTGAGGGATTTGGCCAGCAGAACTGCCAGCAGCCATCCGCCGACCAGGTACGGAAGAATCATGAGCGCATGGCGCAGATCTCTTCCCGATACCGAGCCGACCAGCCAATACAGGGCTTCATCAAGCGTTACATTGTCGATCAGCATCAAGAGCGACGTAAGCGACGAAGCGAATGCAGCCACCGCTGCCCCGGCCAAGGTTACTTTTACCGGAGACATGCCTCCTCGCCCTGCTGAACCCAGAAGGTAAACGAACAGAGCCGTCAATCCTGCTCCGATAAAGCCTACCCACATCAGCTCGCGAAATGAAAAGATGGAACCAAACAGATAGAGCGCAAGCACGATCAGCAGCGCCGCTCCCGAGTTGATTCCAAAGATGGAGGGAGAAGCGAGCGGGTTGCGCGTCAATGCTTGCAACAAGGCCCCGGCTACTGCCAGACTCCCTCCGACAAAGGCCGCCGTAATCGCCCGGGGAAACCTTGTATGCTGGATGATGAGATGCTCATTGCTGCCGTCAAAGCCGGTATAAGCCTGAATCGCTGTCGATATGGGAAAATTCTGCAAACCATACAGAATGCTCGCTCCCATCGCCACGAGCAGGATCACCATGCCGGCGATGAGGACCGCAGTCTTTTGAAACCGAGTGGACAAGATGGATGCCACGCTATTCCCTTCTTTCCTCAACACATTACCTGTATTGTACGTACACCTAATCTACCCGTCAATGATAATGATTATTGTTATCAAAAAATGATTGACAGAGCCTCTTCCTGAATTATACAGTTAGTCTTGTGATAATGATAATTAATTTCAATGATTTTGGGGTGATTTTTTCATGAAAGCATTTCGCATCTTCGGCCTGATCGGTTTATCGCTGCTCCTGTTCGTCAGCGGTTGCGGCAGCGGCAATCAAGCTGCTTCCAACCACCAACCGGCGGCAACTGCGTCCTCCGGAACAGAAGCGCCGGCACCAGAAAATTCGGGGGACGTGCGCGTCATTCAACATGCCATGGGTGAAACCAAGATCACAGGTACGCCCAATCGGGTCGTCATTCTCACCAATGAAGGAACCGAAGCCCTTCTTGCTCTCGGCATCAAGCCTGTCGGAGCTGTGAAGTCCTGGCAAGGAGAACCCTGGTATGCCCACATCCAAGACAAAATGCAGGACGTCGCGGTGTTGGGTGAGGAAACACAGCCGAACCTGGAGCTGATCGCCAGCCTGAAGCCCGATCTGATCATCGGGAACAAAATTCGTCAGGAAAAAGTCTACAGCCAGCTGTCCGCAATCGCTCCAACCGTCTTTTCCGACGAGTTGTCCGGCAACTGGAAGACCAACTTCAAGCTGTACGCCCAAGCGGTAAACAAGGCAGCAGAAGGTGAAGCGATCATGGCTGATTTCGACAAACGGGTAGAAGAGGCCAAAGCTAAGCTGGGAGACAAGACAAAAACCCAGGTCTCGCTCGTCCGTTTTCTGAATGGAAAAGTCCGCCTGTATATGAAAGATACGTTCGCAGGTGTCCTGTTCAATCAACTGGGCTTCGCCCGTCCTGCGGCACAGGATAAGGATGAATTCATGCAAGTGATCACCAAGGAACAAATGACATTGGCCGATGGTGACGTGCTGTTCTACTGGGTATCTGATTACGAGGACAAAGATGCTGCTGCCTATAAAGAAGAATGGGTCAATGACCCGCTTTGGAAAAACCTCAATGTCGTAAAGAATAATCAGGTGTTCCAAGTAAACGAGGTGATCTGGAACACGAGCGGCGGGATCTTCGCAGCCAACATGCTGTTGGACGATATCGTGAAGCACTTCGACAAATAGGAAGGAATTTGCCGGGCATTCTCTTCGTGAGAATGCCCCTTTCCTGCAATAAAGTTCACACACATGAAAAAAATACGCTCAGACCAGCTTTATCCATTGCATCTCTTTGGTTAATGTTTTATAATGGAAAGGCATCATTATTCTACGCCTGTAGCTCAGTGGATAGAGCAATGGTCTCCGGAACCATGTGCGGGGGTTCGATTCCCTTCAGGCGTACCATCATCATACACGTAATAGAAGCGATCTCTTGCGAAGCGGGGGATCGCTTCTTTTTGTTTCTTGCAGCCTCGGATGGGAACAGTCCCCAATCCGCAGATTGAGGACCTCCTGCTGATCATAGCTTACGGCTGGACTTCGGACACAATCTTCTCGATGTCCTTGACCAGCAATTCAGCAGCGATGATTCCCCCTGCGGAGTTCCAGATCGCTTCGTTTACCTGGTAGACATGTCCATTCTTCTTCACCTTCAAATTTTGAGCGAGCGGATCGTCCAACCATTCCTGGGCGGTCTTCGTTGCTCCGTTGTCCCCTTCCCGATCAGAAGCGAAGTAGAAGAAGATATCGCCATCCAGCTCAGCCATTTGTTCCTTGGCGAGATCCTTGGTGAATTCATCTTTGTTCTGCGCTTCAGGTCTCGCAAAGCCCATCATGTCCAGGATGACCCCTGCGAAGTTATTTTTGTAATACACTCTTACTTTTCCTGCCTGAAAACGAGCCAGAGAGATTTCGAGATTGGTTTTGTCGCCCAATTTGTTTTTGGCTTCTGCGATGGTTTTCTCAAATTCCTCGAGCACCTTTTTGCCGTCTTCCTCACGATTCAACGCTTTTGCATACAAGGTAAAATTATCGATCATGCTGTCGCCCAGATTTTCGGTGAACACCGTCGGCGCAATCGCGGAGAGCTGGCTGTAAATTTTCTCTTGGCGAACCTTCGTACCCAGGATCAGATCCGGCTTCAGACTCGCGATCAATTCGACGTTGGGCTGGACCTCGTCTCCAATCACTTCTACCCCGTCCATCTGGTCCTTGATGTGGTCAAACCACGGATCGCCAATCCACGATTTGACGGCTCCCACCGGCTTGATGCCGAGCGCGAGCAAGCTTTCCGTTCCCTGAGTAGTCAAGACGACGATTCGCTGCGGCGTTCCTGGAATGACGGTTTCACCCATCGCGTGTGTGACAGTTCGTGCTTCCTCTTTAGTCGACTGCGCAGGGCTTTCAGCCGGATTGTTTTGCGACGCAGTTTGTGGCTGTTGGGCTGAAGGTTGCGAAGCGCCTCCGCAGCCAGTTGCCAATAATGTCATGATCAGAGCGAGTGACATCCATATTTTCCCCTTACGTATCATTAGGTTCTCTCCTCCAAATAGCGTTCTAGATAACAATGAGTATCATTATCATTTAAAAAATGTTAAAAAAATAGGCCCGTGCGCATGGGTCAACTCAAATGTTACAATTGTAACACTAAACCTTTTTTTGCCTCTTTTCAATTCCTTTCCCTTTATTTGCAGCCAAAATAGACAAAACCAAGGATGTGTCACGTTTGACAGTGAATGCAGGTACCCGATCGAGGCAATCAAAAGAATGGATTATCCTCGCCCTCTTGCAACTGATGGAACATCAGGTGTACTCCGATATTTCCATTACCGATATCGCTCGCCGTGCCGGTCTCGCCAGACAGACGTTTTACCGCAACTATCCGGATAAGGATGACATTCTGTTTGATTTTCTCAGCAAGCAATTCGCTCAATTTCAGAGCCATTGGGACGATCAAGACATTCTCAGTGAAAAGATGTTCGTCTCGCTATTCCGTACCTGGCAGGATCAGACCCCTGCGTCACTGGTGGCGAACATCTGCAACTATGACCGGAAAATCAGGCAGATCATCTTTCGCAGCCTGGATCATTTTATCCAGGCGTTGTTCCATGTGCACCTCCCAGCTGACGAGAAGCAGCAGCGGAGCAGTCTGCACTACTACGCCCAGCGTACCTTCTCTTCTACTCTCCACGTCCTGCTGATCGAATGGACGCTGAACAGCTTCGCACAATCGCCGGAAGAGATGGGCCGCCTCACCTTTCAATTGACCAGCTCCATGCGCTCCCATCTGCAATAAAAAGACAGGTGCAAAAACAAGCAAAACCTGCTTGGAGCCACTTTTCGGCTCTTGGCAGGTTTCGTTATGACTCTACATCATTTTTGGTTTGGAGCGGTTTGACGGGATCAATGGTGTCTGGCTTGCGGCTGTACGCTTTGTTCGTAACCCAAATGCTGACCCATATGATCAATAGGCATACAATGACCAATGCGGCAATAAATCCGGGTGTCATCATTACAACCTCCATTTTCGTTCTACCTTGCTTCCCCCATTATAGCTGATTTCGAAACTTTCCGGCCAAAAGGGTTATTCCAAAATAGTGAAATGTTGACTGCCATTCGCCATAATGGGGCATCCTACTCTCCATATGCCGATTCCTTTGGAGGTGCACAATGGATTTTACCAAAATGAGCACAAGCGAGTTTATCGCCAAAATTCATGAAGCCCAGGTGAAAAACATGCGCAGCAGAAAACACCAGGGCTACGGTCATCCAGAAAAAAGACTTCCCAGCAAGCAAGGCATCTGACTTTCCTTCCATGCGATCCAAGACAAAACCCTGGAGCATTCATCCCCAGGGTTTTGCTATTTCATTTGCTACTGCTTATTTCGCTTCGCCAATGTAGACCTTTTGGCCATTCTCATATTTATACACATACACAGACGCGAATTCGTTGTCACCTTTTTCATTAAAGGTTACATTAACAAATTTGCCTTTGTAGTCCTTGATGTTGTGTACGGCTTCCAGAACCTGCTCACGCGTTGGCTTTTTGCCGCCGTTGGCCTTGATTGCTTCTTCCAGGCCATGCAGCATAACGCCCATGGAATCATAACCGAAGGAAGTGAAGATACCGACTTTGTTTCCGGTCGCCGCTTCAAAATCAGCAATCCACTTTTTGCCCTCTTCCGTTGCCCCTACGTCTCCTACAGTAGATGTAAAGACGACGTTGTTGGCATTTTCAGCACCTGCGATTTTCACGAGGTCTGCAGAGTCGTAGCCGTCACCACCCATGAAGATGCCGGTGAAGCCTTTTTCGCGAGCTTGCTTGACGATGATCCCGGCATCGGAGTAGTATCCGCCGAAGTAGATCATTTCCGGCTTGGTCGCGAGGATTTGGTTCAATACCGCGCCGTAATCCTTCTCCCCTGCTGTTACCCCTTCAAAGCCCAGGATTTGCACGCCATCCTTCTCGAACTGCTTTTTCACTTCATCTGCCAGACCTTGGCCATATGCTTGCTTGTCATGCATGATAAATGCGTTCTTTACTCCCAGTGAATTCTTCGCATAGATGGCTGCTTTGGAGCCTTGTTGGTCGTCGCGCGCGCAGATGCGGTGCACGATCTTCTTGCCTTGCTCCGTCAGATCGGAACCGGTCGCAGATGGCGATACCATGACCAGCTTCTCCTGATCGTATTGCGCCGCTGCTGTGACAGAAGCACCCGTCGTAGCATGTCCAACCACACCGATAACGTCAGGATTGGAGATCAGCATTTGCGCGACCGCTACCCCTTGTTTCGGGTCTGCCTGGTCATCCTGCGAGGACAATTGCACGTCGAATCCAAGCTGTTTGAACGCTTCCTGCTTTTCCTTCAGGGCGTACTCTGCCCCCGCCTTGGCAGTGCTTCCATAATCGGAGTATTGTCCGGACATCGGCCCTACGACTGCGATGACCAGCTTCTCAGTAGCTCCGCCTCCGCCGCCTCCGCCGCTGCCCGAATTTTGCGCTGGCGTTTCACCGCCCGATTGCTGAGTACCCGTGCCGCCGCCTCCACCGCCAGCACAACCCGCCAAAAGGGCACTGACTGTAAAGGCTGCTGCTAGAATTGACAATGTTTTCTGTTTTTTCATAGCCATTCTTCCCCCTTTTCCTTTGCAGACAAACGATAAAAACGATCGAAACTGTAACCTATTGTAAGACAAATGAGAAAATTTGCAATAGAAAATACGCTTTTTCGCCTAAATATTTTTTCCATTATTATATTGAATGAAAAATGAAACTTCCGAGACAAAAATGACCACCTCTGCAATAGAAGTGGTCCCGAATCTAAGACGTCAAGTATTTAGGAAATGATGGCGCAGCACCTATTTCACGATTTCAATCTGGAGGTTGTACGTGAGCGTATTCTCGTCGTAGGTGACCTCAGCACCCAATTCCTGCGCGACGTATACGAGCGGCACCAGAACAGCGCCGGTAGTGGTACGAGGCGGAGCAGGTACTCGGATTTCCTTGCCGTTCTTGTAGGCAAAAGTGCTGTTTTCATACATGCGCAAAGCGTAGTTGTTGTTTTTTGCAATCAGCACGGATTTGATCATGCTGTCCCATGCTGCAGTTCCGCCGAGTGCGATGGCGAGAGTACTGGCGTTTACATAAGCCACTCCGTCTTCCGTTACAACGTCTTGTGGGAACGCTAGTGGTCTTTCGTTCAGGGTTACACTGATTTTTTGCTGTTGCACAGGTGCTGTCTGGGCAAAAGCGGCTGTCGCTGCAACGCTGCCAGTCAAAAGAGCAGCCGTCAGCAGCATTGCTGGAACTTTACGAAGCATTTGATACACTCCTTCTTATTGTAGAAATACTATCCAATAATGTAACATACGCTTAAAGTTTGATTTTTCCTCCTTTATTTTCTAACATTTTACTATGCAAGGTTTTTTCTCTTCATGCCAGACTATCCTTGATGCCCTTTATTACCGCTTTTTCTGATTCTATTCCACGAACAAATGTTTTTGTGCACAAGCTGTGGATTATTTTGTGGATAACTCCAAAAGGATGTGTTGACCATCGCCGGAGAACGTTTTTATCTGATCTATCAGGAAGCCAATGACGAGGAATGCCTGCTGACAATTCAGCCCTATCAGGATGAAACAGCTTTGGGAGAAGCCATTCAGCAGCTTCAGATGAAACAGATCGAGGAGTACACCATCATCAAAGGCAAAAAAATGTCCGCCACTCTGCGCTTGAGCGTAGAACTGACGGAAGTGAATGAAACAAAGGAAAATTAAGGGCACAGGGTTTTTTCCTCGCCAGGTTTAAGGAGATGACAACTGGCAAACATGGTAGGGAGGACCCATACATAAATGTTTGACCTTTACTGACCTTTTGCTGTATGATATTCTTACAAAGAGAGGAGGAGAACTAGATGCACATGAATTTGATTCCAACCGTCATTGAACAGACCAACCGTGGTGAACGTGCGTATGATATTTATTCGCGCCTGCTTAAAGATAGAATTATCTTTTTGGGAACTCCCATCAATGATACGGTAGCCAATATCGTAGTTGCCCAGTTGTTGTTCCTTCAGGCAGAAGACCCTGACAAAGACATTCACCTCTATATCAACAGCCCTGGCGGTTCCATTACGGCAGGCATGGCGATTTACGACACCATGAACTTTATCAAACCGGATGTATCGACGATTTGCATCGGTATGGCTGCTTCCATGGGAGCGTTCCTGCTTGCAGCAGGTGCGAAGGGCAAGCGTTTTGCCCTGCCGAACAGCGAAGTCATGATTCACCAGCCGCTTGGTGGCGCTCAAGGTCAGGCGAGCGATATCGAGATTGCGGCAAAACGCATTCTGAAAATGCGCGACAAGCTGAACCAAATCCTGTCTGAGCGTACCGGTCAACCGCTGGAGCGCATCCAGAAGGACACCGACCGCGACAACTTCCTTTCAGCTGCTGAAGCAATGGAGTATGGCTTGATCGACAAGGTGATCTCTTCCGAAGCGGCAGCCAAAAAATAAAGCAATACAGAAATGAAAGAACACCCGTAGCGAAGCGGGTGTTTTTTTGATACGCAAAAAGCCGAGCAGACGAGGAAATGGATCTTCCCTTCTCGCCCGCTCGGCTTTATTCAGCTTTCCTGCTGATGCCTACGTCATCTGTTCGTCGTCGTAAAGGGCCTGCTCTTCTGATGTCGCACCAGCCAATGTGTCCACAGATGTCTCCTCGATCAGTCCGTTCTGTTCGGTCACTTGTCCTCCTCCCAGCCCTTCGTTGACCATCCGATCGATATCCATGTCATAGGCGTCGCGGCCTTCATAGACCGAATCACGTTCACTCATGCATTGCTCCCCCTTTCCTGAACAGTCCAGTTTTTTTCTGCTGTACGGTTTAGCAATGCCCTGATGAACGCAAAATCATGTAAGTAAAAACACCTTCCAGCGGGGAAAGTGTCTTTGTCTTGGCTTTGCCTATTCTTCTTTGCTAACCAGTTGGGTAAGGCTGGAAACAGCCTGATTCGCATCTGGCCCTTCTGCACTTATGGTAATATCCGTTCCGGAACTGATGGCGAGGCTCATGATTCCCATGATGCTTTTGGCGTTTACTTTCTTGTTGTCTTTTTCAACGAATACCTCGGCTGCAAAACGGTTGGCCTCTTGTACGAAGAAAGCGGCCGGACGCGCTTGCAAACCGGTTTTCAACTTGACCGTTACTTGCTGCTGAACCATCTATAGACCTCCTTACGCGAAAGAATCATTATCCTATAGTATAGCATGGTTTTAGAGCGAAACATTTTGTTTTTCTCGTAATTTGTCAGCGATTTCGTTAATTTTTCGCAGGCGATGATTCACTCCCGACTTGCTGACAACTCCACTTGGGATCATTTCTCCCAACTCTTTTAAATTGATATCCGGGTGGATCAGTCGAAGCTCTGCCACTTCCCGCAGGCGCTTGGGCAAATTCTCCAACCCCATCTCCTGATCGATGAGCTGGATGTTCTCCATTTGGCGCGTTGCCGCGTTCACCGTCTTGTTGATGTTGGCGATTTCGCAGTTGTGCAGGCGGTTTACAGAGTTGCGCATGTCCTTGACGATGCGGACATCCTCGAAGTACAGCAAGGCCTGGTGCGCACCAATCAGACTGAGAAACTCGGTGATCTTCTCACCTTCTTTGATGTAGAGCACATAGCCTTTTTTTCGTTCAATGCACTTCGCATTCAATTTATAGCGATTCGCCATCTTGGTCAAGGCTTCGCAAAAATCCTGATAGGAAGTGAAGATCTCCAAATGATAGCTGGACGCCTCGGGATGATTGACAGATCCACCAGCCAAAAATGCTCCGCGCAGATAGGCAGCACGGCAGCATGATTTTTTCACCACGTCCGGCGAAATCCCCGGAATAAACGACATGCTCTGATCCATGATGCCCAAATCCTGCAAGACCTCATTCGCCTTGTGTGGAATTCGCACGATGTAGACGTTGTTTTTTTTCAGGCGCATTTTTTTGCGTACCAGAAGCTCGGCATGGATGCTAAAAAGCCGCTTGATCAGCGTGTAGATCCTTCTGGCAATCGCCGCATTTTCCGTCGTCACATCCAGTATGAGCCGACCTGAGCCAAACTGCAGGCTGCCGTTCATCCGAATCAATGCGGATAACTCTGCTTTGCTGCAGCAATCGCCGGCCTCCTGCATCGTCAATTCCTTTTTGGTATGCGCGGCGAATGACATGGACACCCACTCCTTCTACTCTCTTCAGCTCCTTCGCCTGCGCTTGAGAAGGGAAACGACCTGCCTGCTCACCGCATGAGCATCATGCCTCAAATAGCCATCCTCAAACGTAACCAATGGTTTCGCCACGATTTGCAATCCCAGTTGGCGCAGTTGCTTCAGGTCGCAACGGACAGGTTTGGCTCCCTTTTCCGCATATTTCTCCAATACATGAAGAGGCAATTTCGCTGAATTCACAATTATTGTATCCAAAAAGGCTTCCCCTACGTGCTGATACATGGCATGAACATGGTGGGAAGCCGCAAATCCATCCGTTTCACCAGGCTGTGTCATGACATTGCAAATATAGATTTTGGGGGCCGTCGAGCGGCTGACAGCAGAAAACAGTCCGCGCACCAGCAGATTGGGTATGATGCTGGTGTAAAGACTGCCTGGACCGATCAGGATCGCATCGGCATCCGCAATCGCAAGCAGGGCTTCATTCAGCGGAGCAGCATCGGCAGGCTCCAGGAACACGCGCTTGATTTTTTTCCCCGCCAAGGGAATTTGCGATTCTCCCGCAACGAGTGCTCCATCCGTCATCTCTGCGACGAGCTGGATCGATTGCGTAGACGCAGGCAACACATCCCCGCGTACCGCCAAAACGCCGCTCAGGGCTTTGACAGCGGTAACAAAATCGCCTGTAATCTCGTTCATTGCTGCAAGTAGTAGATTTCCCAAATTATGCCCGGCTAATCCAGTCCCTGCCGAAAAGCGGTATTGCATCACTTTCTCCATCAATGGCTCCGTATCCGCCAACGCCGTCAAGACGTTCCGGATATCCCCCGGCGGCGGCATATCCATCTCCGCACGCAAACGGCCGGAGCTTCCCCCGTCATCAGCGACAGTCACGATCGCGGTGATATGAACCGGCTCGTACTTTAAACCGCGCAAAAGTACGGACAACCCTGTTCCCCCGCCGATGACGACAATCCGCATTTCCTTTCGCTGCGGCCTCCCCATTCCCTTCGTCGGCATATGTCACCCCATTATCCCTCTTTTACAGTTGACCCTTTATCCGAACCAAATCCATGATTTCCTACCATTCATATGCTTACTTGCTCTTTTCGATGTCTCGGTGGCTGGTCCGAACCGTGAAGTCCTGTCCAAAGGTTTGGGCCAAATGCTCCACGATGGCGACCGAGCGATGCTTTCCTCCCGTACAGCCAATGCCGATTACCAATTGACTTTTTCCTTCCCGCTGATAATGCGGCAAGGTGTATGCGAGAAAATCAGTCAGCTTTTCGACGAATTCCTTCGTGTCTTTATGATTCATGACGTAATCCGACACCTCCGGATCTTTCCCGGTTTTGGGACGCAATTCGTCCACATAGTGCGGATTAGGCAGAAAACGCACGTCAAACATCAGGTCAGCATCAATCGGTGAACCGTACTTGAAGCCGAACGATTGCAAATTGATGGTCAGCGGCGATCCTTGCTGTCCGTATTGGCTGATAATTTTCTCCCGAAGCTGTGCGGGTTTCATCTGACTGGTATCGATAATCTGATGCGCCCAGCCTTTCATCTCTTGCAGCAGGCGGCGCTCAGCATGAATGCCTTCCAATGGAGAACCGTTCGATGAGAGCGGATGGCGTCGGCGTGTTTCCTTATAGCGGGAAACCAGTGTCTGGTCATTTGCATCCAGGTACAAGATATGGAAGGACAGTCTGTCCATTTCATTCAGCCGATCGATCGTTTGGGACAGATCTTCAAAAAACTCCCGCCCGCGAAGATCGATGACCAACGCAACCCTCTCGATACTTCCGCCAGATTGCAGTACCATTTCGGCAAATTTGGGAATCAGGACTGGCGGCAGGTTGTCTACACAAAAGAAACCCAGGTCCTCCAGGCTTTGTACAGCTACAGTTTTCCCCGCCCCGGACATCCCTGTGATGATGAGCAGGTTAATAGCCTTGTCTTTTCCCATTTCAGTCACGCAACTCGCCTCCTACGATTCTCACAATAGCATACCATATCAATCGGCTTTTTCGCATCCTTTTGCGCTTCTCTCCTGATGATGACGTTTTTGGAAAAAAAGAGACGTGGCTTACACTTCAGCCACGCCAATCAGGTTTATATAGATAAGGGGGTTAATTCATTGTCTTTATCTTACTCCCCAAATATTTCACTTATGTTACAACCAAGTTAAGAGATTGTGACATTTTGTTCCTGCAGCTTTTCGTTCAGCTCTTCTACATAATGCTGAGCGGATTGAGCGGCAATCGAACCGTCTCCTGTCGCGGTGACGACTTGACGCAGCATTTTTTCACGAACGTCACCAGCAGCGAATACGCCTTTTACTTTGGTTCTCATTTTTTCATCTGTCAAAATGTAACCAGCTTCATTGGTGATGCCCAGATTGCGTACGGCCTCTGTCAGCGGGTCCATCCCGACGTAGATGAAGACACCGTCAGTAGCCAGCTCGCTTTGCTCATTTGTTTTGACATTTTCGAGAAGTACAGACTGCACTTTGCCTTCGCCGCGGATTTCTTTCACCTGGGTGTCCCAGATCACGGAGATTTTCTCGTTCTCCATCGCGCGTTTTTGCAGGATTTTCTGTGCGCGGAACTGATCGCGACGGTGTACGATCGTAACTTTGGAAGCAAAGCGTGTAAGGAACACAGCTTCTTCTACCGCGGAGTCTCCGCCGCCTACGACAACCAGTTCTTTACCGCGGAAGAAGGCGCCGTCACACACTGCACAATACGAGACACCGCGTCCGGACAGTTCTTTTTCGCCTGGGGCTCCCAAGAGTCGGTGCTCAGCCCCTGTCGTGATGATGACGGATTTTGCCAGATATTCCTTGTCGCCTGCTATCACACGCTTGTATGGTTCTTCGTCACGTACTTCCTTGATTTCACCATAAGCGTACTCGGCACCGAATTGTTGTGCATGCTCGAACATCTTTGTGGACAAATCAGGTCCAAGGATCGAACCAAAGCCAGGGTAGTTTTCGATTTCTTCGGTATTGGCCATCTGACCGCCCGGAATTCCACGCTCCAGCATCAGGGTGCTCATGTTTGCACGAGATGTATATACAGCAGCCGTCATTCCGGCTGGACCGGCTCCGGCGATGATGACGTCATAAATTTTTTGATCGCTCATGTGACACATCCTCCTTCTCAGACACTACAATGATTGAATCTACTTTAAACTAATTATAAATTAATAATCTATTTAAAATCAAGCGCAGACATTATTTTGACGCACTTTGCGACAGTAGCTGCCGATACGCCGTACTTTTTTGCCAGGGAAGCCTGCGACACTTTTTGATTCGTAACAGTTCCGTATACATATTCCAACGCAGCTACCCATGCTACTGTTTTACGCACCTGCCCCGCCTCTGCGGCTGACTGCTGCTGGAACTGATGCCATGCGTTCAGGCACCATTTGGCTGCTTCCGGCTGGCCTGCCTCATGAAGCTGGCGTTGGATGACTTCCTCTACGGATTCTTCGGACTGCTGCTGGTTGTTGCGAGCCAATTGACGTTTTTTTGCCGCAGGAGGTGTGGTGCATGGCAAGGCTGCCCCCATATCTACTAGCGCAAGCAAAGCCAATTTTTGAAGCTGGGGATCGGTCGTCTGCTCGTAAAACTGACGAACCGCTTGTTCTGCCTCATCGTCAGCGATCAGGGACAGAGTCTGCAGAACCGCTACCTTCACTTCATCGCGCCCATGCTGCAAAGCCCACAAAAGGGATGCCCGAATCATCGGGTCGGACTTGAAGTTCTCTACTCCGGTAAAGGATGCATTTTCCCAGGACACCTCGCGTTGCGGCGGGTTGTACTGGTAGGGGATAGGTTTTATTGTTTCCCCTTCCTGCTCGTTTTTTACCATTTGAATATATTGGTCCGCGATCCCTGCCTCCGGATCAAGCTGCTTGGCCTTTTGCCACCAGCGCAACGCCTGATCCTTACGTCCGCTCAGATAAGCCGAGATCGCCGCGTAGTGGTACGTGCACGCTTCGTGGGGTTTTCCCGATCTCAGCATGCGATGGTAATGCATGTAGGCCTCTTCGTGCTGTCCGAGAACTCCCATGGTAGTCGCCAGCTTGTACGTATTCTCCGGATGAAACGGAACGACTTTTTTTAGCATGTCCATCAGCTTGAGCAGTTCTCCTGTATGGTTCTGGTGGGAGAGCAGCACTGCCAGGTTGCAAAGGGCATGCAGATTGCCATTTTCCATCTCCAGGGTCTTGCGGATGGTATCCAGCGCCTGTTCAAAATCGCCTACATAGTAGTATGCCAGGGACAGGTTGTTCCAGGCCGGTAAAAACGAAGGGTCTGACTCGACAATCTCCTTCAGCGTATCCAACGCCTCGAGAAAACGCCCTTCTTCCAGACTGCGGCGCGCTCTCTCATGCTTGCTGTAGACGTCCTCGTTTTCACTGGGGAGAAAGTGGCGCGGCGGCATATCCAATTCAAAATAAATATAATCAAGCAATTCCTCTGCATCTTCTCGATAGGGTCCATTGGCGTCTTCTTGCAAATAGCGAATCGCCATCTCTTCTGCCATCTGAAAGTCTTCCAGATTCGCGTAGTTGTTCGCCATGTAAAAGTACACTTCTACTAAACTAGGATCCCATTTTTCAATCACTTCTGCCAGCACTTCATTCGACATCTCGAATTTGCCGGTCTCCGCCAATGCGCTAGCCAGGTGGCAATGGCATTCGGCATTCGTTGGCTCAAGCTCTATCGCTCGGCGAAAAGAACGCAACGCCTTTTCATAGTCATATCGATGCAAACATTTCATCCCGCGTTCCACAAAAAACGCAGCGTCTTGCTGAAAGTCAACGACAGTTTTTTTGACACTACTTTTATTTTCTTTCATAGAACCTCCAACATCGTAGGAGCAGCACTCCAAGTATCGTACCAGAAGCGCAGCCATGCCACAAGCCGACTCACCTTGTAAACTGCCAGTAAAAGCAGGAAAACACCACTGCCGCTAAAGCAAGTGGTGTTATGAACCCGGTTTCGGGTGTGTATCTTAGTAAGATGGAGCGGACGACGGGTCTCGAACCCGCGACCTTCGCCTTGGCAAGGCGACGCTCTACCAATTGAGCTACATCCGCAAGACGTGATTCTTTGAAAAAACTGGTGAGCCATGAAGGACTCGAACCTTCGACCCTCTGATTAAAAGTCAGATGCTCTACCAACTGAGCTAATGGCTCGTACATGGTGGCTCGGGACGGAATCGAACCGCCGACACGAGGATTTTCAGTCCTCTGCTCTACCGACTGAGCTACCGAGCCACTTAATTATGAACCGCCATTTCAATGAAATGGCGGACTTGATCATTCCTTCAAAACTGAATCTGCATGAATGCTTTATGGATGTGTGTGGATAAGTCCTCGACCGATTAGTATTCGTCAGCT
>NZ_RHHT01000047.1 GCF_003710985.1 Brevibacillus panacihumi | reverse complement strand
CTCTTAAGCCCCAAAATTGGATTTGAGTCTACCCCCCTTATCTTGTTAAGCTGGTATCAGAAGAACAGAGGGGGATTTTTTATGCAACGAAAACGCTATCCAATCGAGTTTAAACAACAGCTGGTTCAAGAAGCCCAAGATGCAGGAAATGCAAGCCAAGTTGCCAGACGGCATGGGATCGATGCGAAAATGTTGTATCGTTGGATACGTGATTCGAAACATGCGGATTGGAAAAACACTCCTGCCGAAGCCAAAGCGGTAACGAGTTATACTCCGAGCCCGGGAGAATTTCGTGAATTGGAAACCGAGAATGATCAACTGAAGAAACTACTTGGAGAAAAGGATTTGGAAATCGCGATCCTCCGTGATCTTGTAAAAAAGGTGAACCCAGCTTATCGGACAAAGTGGAAATAGCCGACAAGTGGATACAGCTGGGGTATACAGCCAAATTGGTGCTACGTATTGTCGGCATCCTTGAAGCAACCTACTACTATCGGAAAAATAAGGCCTCTCAAAAGCCACGGGTTTACCATGGAGGGCGGCCGATCCCTGGTTATTCATTGTCAACGGACGGACAACCTGTCAGTGACGAGCAAATTAAAGAATGGATATCGGAACTGATTGCGGATGAAGAATCTGCTTATGGCTATCGAAAGCTTACGGTCTGCCTGCGGCGAGATCACCAGTTGATCATCAACAAGAAAAAAGTGTACCGCCTGCTGAAAGAAGAAGGACTTTTACAACCACAACGAAAAAAGAATAGTCATCATCCCCGGAGGCTTGCCAATAACCGAGAGATCACCGCTCCGAATCAATTGTGGGAGATGGACGTAAAATACGGATTTATCGCCGGGGAACATCGTTTCTTTTTCCTGATGAGTCTCATTGACGTCTATGATCGAGCGATCGTAGACTATCATTTTGGTTTGTCATGCGAAGGAAAACATGCATCTCAGATACTTCAAAGAGCTTTGTGGAAACGGCAACAATTCGACAACGAGAATCCCCCTGTTATCCGTACGGATAACGGTCCGCAGTTTATTAGTCATGTATTCGAGGAGGCCTGTCAAAGCTTCCGAACCGTTCACGAACGAATTCCTCCAAAGACGCCAAACAAAAACGCTCACATTGAGTCCTTTCACAGCGTTTTGGAGAAAGAATGTTTGCAGCGGAATGAATTTCAGAGCTATCAAGAAGCCTATGAAACCGTGACAAACTATCTGCTCTTTTACAATCAGCGCCGGATTCACGGAAGCTTGTACGATTTATCACCTGTAGAATTTGGTAAAGCTTTTACCCTGCAACGCATTACACCATTTGTTGTGAAAGTGTAGTGTGGCAAAGGATTGCAGAACGATCCCTACTTCAACCTAGCTGACAAGCAGAAAGGAAACCGTCTGGGGTCAAGTGATCTCCTTGACGCTAGACGGTTTCCTTTCTAGACTCCGACTCCAAGGTGGTTGAAGTAGGGAAGAAGGAAGAATCATATGAAAATGCGAGAATAAGGGAGAAAGACTCTAATTTTGAGGGGTTAAAC
>NZ_RHHT01000046.1 GCF_003710985.1 Brevibacillus panacihumi | reverse complement strand
TTTACGGTCCGCTGATTTGCTCGCTCCCTTACGGGATACTTTGTCACAGGGCTTCAACCTTAGGATCTCTCCACCAGTTGCCTGTCAGCTACGAGGCGACTTGGCTCTTACCTCGGTTGGACTTTCACCAACTAGCAATTAACGGCTTGCTGGGCGCGCTGGCCGCTAAAAACGTGTTCCGCCTTTTTCCGTTCCGGCTTTTCCTCTGCCAGCTCTTCTTGGTCCCCGTAGCATCACTTGTGGGCTACTCATGATGCTTTTCACACAAAAAATCCCTTCCGCATTTGATTGCAGAAGGGACTCTTCATTATAGTTGGCTATCCTAGATCACAAAGCGACTCACATTATTTGTCAAATCATCCGCCATCTTTTTCAATTGTTCCACATTCTCGTTGATCCTTGCGATGGAATGAAGCTGCTCATCCACGGTTTTCACCACTCCGTTGATGGACTCCTTGATTTCGTCCGATACGGCTGCCAGGCGGTGGATGGAATCCGTCACGACCTGGTTGCCAGCCGCCATCTCTTCGGAGGTGGCGGTCATCGATTCGCTTTGCTCTGCTGCTGATTGGATGTCTGCCACGATATTCTGGAAGGAAACGCCAACGGACTCTACGGACTGCAAGCCTTCACCGACCATGCTGACGATTTCGTCCATGTGCTTGCTCATTTCCATGGCTTCGTCATTGATCGAATGCGCGATCGCGGCAATTTTATCGGAAAAGAGGTTGCTTTCCTCCGCAAGCTTGCGCACCTCTGTGGCGACGACAGAAAAACCGCGCCCCGCGTCTCCTGCTCTGGCCGCCTCAATCGCCGCATTAAGCGCCAGCAGATTGGTTTGGGAAGCAATGCTGCTGATCATTTCGACGATGCTCGTAATCTCCCGCGCTCGCTCGCGCAGACTGTGCATTTGCTTGGCTGTACGTTCTACCTCACTGGAGGCATGCCGAACAGTGCCAATGACATTCCCGACCAGCTTCATGCCATCCTGCGCCCGCTCAAAAGTCCGAGTCGTTGCGACAGAAGTTGATTCCGCTGCGACAGCAACCTGTTGTACGCCCTGCGAGATTTCTGAGACCGTCTGAGCCGTAGCCTGCACTTCGTCCGTCTGCTGGGAGACGCGCTGTGCGATCGAGGAGATATTATTTGTAATCACCTGAATGGCACCTTTATTTTCCTCAGCGAATTGCGTCATTTCCTCTGTAGCCACGTTCAGTTGGGTAGCTTGTCCCTGGACCAGGGAGATCAGCTTGCGCAATTCTGCAGCCATCTCGTTCATTTTCGTACCGACCATCGCCAGCTCGTCATTGCCCTTCACCTGGACGTTCACGTCAAAATGACCGGAACCGATGCGATCCATATCCTGCGCGACTGCGAAAAGCGAGGAACGGATTCGCTTGGAAAACCACCAGATGAGCCACATCGATACGGCAACGATTGGAATGGCAAACAAGATAAAGTACCAGACCATGCTATTGACCTCGCCATACACCTCTTCAACACCTGTCGTAAGTACGAGGCTCCAGTTCAAGAGCGGAATCGGTGCAAGTGCTGCAAAAGATTCTTTTCCCTGGTCCATATAAACAAGGCTGTTGCTGACTTGCTGATTTGCTGTTGCCATCAGATCCGCATATTCAGGTTGATCCTGCAGCACCAGTTCATTGTTGAACTCCGGATTTTTATGGGCTACAACCAAGCCGTCCGGGCGGATGACCATTGCATGTCCATTTTTCATAAACGATATTCCCTGCGCTTTGACAATCAAATCAGTCATATCGAAACCGACAACCAGCAATCGCGTATCGTTACTATTCTGTTCTCCGACTTTTGATGCCACATAGAGATAGCTTTTGTTTACTCCTTTGACAATCTCTTCGTCGGACATGACGGCGTCCGATGTGCTTAGCGCCTCCTGAAAGTACCTCATCGTCTTAAAATCAAAATCGGTTTTCCCGGTCAGGGAGTACAGCATTTTCCCGGTACTGACATCAATCAAATATATTTTGGTAATTTCTTTATGCTCTTGCACCAATAGACGGAATTGCTCCATGATGAGCGGCTCCATCTCCGTCAGCATGATCCGCTTGGCAGCTGTCTGTTTTGCTGAAATCCGGATTGAATTGATCCAGTCATTCATGCTCTCGGCGTGCTGCTCTGCCAGCATGATGGATTGGTTCGAGGTAATGCTCATCAAGGTAGATTTCGATAATGATATAGCTATGTAGTTCATAGCTCCAAGAATGATCAGAACTAGAATAAGACCGAATAACATCATTTTTTTCGCGATGGAACCTTTGAAGCGACTTGTCGTTTGCGCGAATAGGGAAGACTTGTCGTGAATGCTTGCTTTGGAAGATACGGTTTTCTTGTTTCTATTCGGAAAGCGGAATAGGTTCATGTTCTCTGCTCCCTCACTAAGTGATCCCATATTTTGCTGAAATAGTAGTTAAAAAAAAACGGGTTCCCAGTCAGTCTATGCTGGAAACCCGCATCGTGTATTTGTCTCTTAGTTGTATAAATGGCAGGCCGCGAAATGTCCTTTTTCGATTTCCTTCCAGACTGGCTCTTTTGCAGCGCATTCTGGCATTGCTTTCGGGCAGCGTGTACGGAAATGACAGCCGCTTGGCGGATTCATCGGGCTCGGTACATCTCCCTGCAGAACGATCCGCTCACGATTGCGCTCTACTTCCGGATCTGGAATCGGAATGGCTGACAACAGGGCTTGCGTGTACGGATGGAGAGGCTTTTCATACAAAGCTTCACTGTCTGCCAGCTCGACCATTTTACCCAGATACATGACCGCTACACGGTCGGAGATGTATTTCACCATCGACAGGTCGTGGGCAATAAACATGTAGGTCAGGCCCATTTTTTCCTGGAGCTGTTCAAGCAGGTTGACTACCTGCGCTTGAACCGATACGTCCAGCGCAGAGATTGGTTCGTCACAAACGATGAACTTCGGTTCTACAGCCAACGCGCGGGCAATCCCGATCCGCTGGCGCTGACCACCGGAAAACTCATGCGGGAACCGGTTCATATGCTCCGGATTCAAGCTTACCAGGGAGAGAAGCTCCTGAATGCGCTCTTTGCGTTTTTGTCCGGTAGCCAGACCATGGATGTCAAGCGCTTCGCCGATGATGTCTCCTACTGTCATACGCGGGTTCAAGGAAGCGTACGGATCTTGGAAGATCATCTGCATGTTGCGGCGCATCGCCTTCATTTCCTGGTTGTTCAATTTCATGATGCTTTTGCCTTCAAACAAAACATCCCCGTCTGTGGCATCGTACAAGCGCAGAAGCGTGCGGCCAGCAGTCGATTTTCCGCAACCGGACTCTCCTACCACACCGAGAGTCTCGCCGCGTTTGATCTCAAAGGAGATGTCATTCACAGCTTTGAGTGTATTGTCGCCAATCGTGAAAAACTTTTTCAGATTGCGTACTTCAATTAAGGTATCTTGATTTGCCACTGTATAACCCTCCCTCTTACGATCCTGAGCGGTTCTGAGCTAGCGGATGCTGTAACCAGCAGGCTGCACGCTGCGTGGAACTGACGTCGTTCAATTCAGGATCCATCTCCTGGCATACACGCATCGCAGATTCGCAGCGAGCCGTAAATCCGCATCCTGTCGGCGGACGCAAGAGATCTGGCGGTGTACCGAAGATCGGTGTCAACGGTTCATCCCGATTCAGGTCCAGACGAGGCACCGAACGAAGCAGTCCTTTGGTATACGGGTGTTGCGGATTGTAGAAGATGTCATCTACCGTCCCTGTTTCAATTACTTTACCAGCGTACATCACGATGACGCGGTCGCACATCTCGGCGACAACACCCAGGTCATGCGTGATCAGAATGATGGATGTACCCATCTTTTTCTGCAGGTCTTTCATCAAATCCAAAATCTGCGCCTGAATCGTCACATCGAGTGCTGTCGTCGGCTCATCCGCAATCAACAGCTTTGGCGAGCAAGCCAGTGCGATCGCAATCATGGCACGTTGCCGCATCCCGCCAGAAAATTCGTGCGGATACTGTTCGACGCGCTTTTCCGGCTGCGGAATGCCCACCAACTCGAGCAGCTCGATCGCCCGGTTGCGAGCGTCAGTGCGGGACATGTTCTGGTGTTTGATCAATCCCTCTGTAATCTGGTTCCCAATCGTCATCGTTGGGTTGAGAGATGTCATGGGGTCCTGGAAAATCATCCCGATATCTTTCCCGCGGATGGCTTCCATTTCCTTATTGGATTTGTTTACAAGATTTTCGCCATTGAAAAGGATTTCTCCTTTTTTTATATCTCCCGGTGGCATCGGAATCAATTTCATCAGGGATTGTGCCGTAACGGACTTGCCGCAGCCGGACTCCCCTACAATCGCAACCGCTTCACCGCGATTGACGTGAAAATTAACACCGCGAACAGCTTTGACTTCTCCCGCATAAGTGTGGAAGGAGACATGCAGGTCTTTGACATCAAGTATACGTTCCATTATGATCGTCCCTCCTATTTCCGCAGGCGTGGGTCTACTGCGTCGCGCAGACCGTCACCAAACAAGTTGAATGCCAAAATCGTAATCGAAATGAACACTGCCGGGAACATCAGCCGCCATGGGAAGTACTTCATCGCCGGCAAGCCCTCCGAAGACATCGTGCCCCATGAAGCGATCGGTGCTGCAACCCCCAAACCGATGAAGGAAAGGAAGGATTCTGCAAAAATCGCGTTTGGAACTGTCAAGCTCAAGGTAACGATGATTGGACCCAGAGCATTTGGAATCAAGTGTTTGAAGATGAGACGACTGCTATTAGCACCCAGCGAACGAGCCGCAAGTACAAATTCCTGTGATTTCAGCTGCAAGATCTGCCCGCGAACGATCCGCGCCATCCCGATCCAGCCCGTGATGGTCAAGGCGATAATAATGGTCGTCACCCCTGGTTCTAACACAACCATGAGCAAAATAACAACGAGAAGATATGGAATCGCAAACAAAATATCGGCGATACGCATCATGACCTCATCCACTTTGCCGCCATAAAATCCTGCAATTCCACCCCAGATCACACCGATAATCAAGTCGATCAAAGCGGCAAAAATCCCTACTTCCAAGGAAATTCTCGCGCCATGCCAGATGCGGACAAAAATATCGCGGCCGAGATCGTCTGTCCCAAACCAGTGTTCAGCAGATGGTTTTTGGTTCTTACCTGCCAGATTCGTCGTAAAATAGTCATTGTTGGTCATCATTGGCACGAAGATCGCGCAAAGAATCAAAGTAATAATGAAAATCATGGAAACCATCGCAACCTTGTTCATTCTCAGGCGGCGCCATACGTCAGCCCAGAATGAAAGGCTGGGACGCTTGATGGATTCTGATTGACGGAGGTCAACGGAAATCGGCTCAAAATGCTCTTTACTCAATTGCATCATTCATTACTCCCTTCCTGCGTCTGCCAGCTTGATCCGTGGGTCTACAAGGGTGTACGCGATATCGACGATCAAGATCATGACGACGAGAATGATCGAGTAAAATACCGTCGTACCCATAATAACTGTATAGTCACGGTTGGTAATGGAGAGTACGAATTCGCGTCCCAGTCCAGGAACCCCGAAGATACGCTCGATTACGAATGCCCCTGTCAAAATGTTGGCAACGAGTGGGCCCAGGTAGGTAATGACCGGCAACAGAGCATTGCGGATCGCGTGCTTCACTGTAATGGTAACTGTATGCAAACCTTTTGCTTTCGCAGTCTTGATGTAGTCTTGCCCCAGTACCTCAATCATGTTGGAGCGAGTCAAGCGTGCGATAAACGCCAATGGTGATGCAGCCAAAGCCAAGGATGGAAGAACCGTATAAGAAAAGCCTTCCCATTTCGCAATCGGGAACAGGCCCCATTGAATCGCGAAGAAATATTGAAGAAATGATGCCAAGATAAAGCCGGGAACCGATAAGCCAAGTACTGCTATGACCATCGCCGTGTAATCTTGCCATTTATTATGTTTGAGTGCCGCTATGACCCCCAGGATAATTCCACCGAAGATCGCGATAATGAGCGCTTGAAGGCCCAAGTGCGCCGATACAGGGAAACCGCGATTAATCATCTGATTGACGGTTGACGATTTCTCCGTAAAGGATGGCCCCAGATCCCAGGTTATGACCCCTTTCAGATAGTTCAGGTACTGTTCATGCAGCGGCAGGTCAAGCTTGTATTTCGCCTCGAGTGCTTTTTTAATTTCCTCAGGAACATTTTTTTCTGATGTAAATGGGCCGCCTGGTACTGCCTGCATAATAAAGAAGGTGGCCGTTACGATCAGAAAAAGCGAAATGAGCATAAAGATGATACGCTTACCAAGATAACGGATCAACTAACTTACCCCCTTAACGGTTTCTGTGAAAAACGTCGAGATGTTTTTCATATAAGTAAACCTGACCGCTTGCGGTCACAAAACGGTCCAACCCGTTTTGCATGCTTTCACGTCCCATCTTTACACTGCGGACGTTTATAGACACAGTGCAAAAATCGGCTGTGTAAATAACCCGTAAATGATCTCTTGCGCATTGCTTCTCTCTCTGTTTGGCTTATTAGCCCATTCTCTATCGGAAGAGTCGGCATAAGATAAGGTATATGGAAGGCCATATACCTTATCCTCGTCGAACTCAATTCCTTCGTTTCAATTACTCAACGTAAGCCCATTTCCAGTCTACGTCGCCAAGGCCTGTAATTTGTACGCCTTTGACGTTTTCGTTTTGCACCCAGCTTTGAGTATAGAAGTAGATTGGCGCGATCGGCATTTCATCCATGAGCACTTGCTCTGCATCTGCCAGAATCTTTTTGCGCTTGTCCACATCCATTTCCAGTGCAGACTGGTTCAAGAGCTCCTTGAACTTCGGATGCTCCCAACGAGTATCGTTGTTTCCGCCGTATTTATCCTTGTACAACTCGAGGAAGTTGATTGGGTCGTTGAAGTCACCCAGCCAACCCATACGACCGATTTGGAAGTTCCCCTCGTGCATGTCTTCGAGGTATACTTTCCACTCTTTGTTCTCCAGCTTTACTTCTACGCCAAGATTTTTCTTCCACTGGTCCTGAATCGCTTCGGCAATTTTCTTGTGTCCTTCCGAAGTGTTGTAAGACAAGGTGATTGGCGGCAGGCTGGAAATTCCCAGTTCTTGCATACCTTCTTCGAGGAGTTTTTTCGCAGTTTCGACATCGTTGTCTTTGAAATATCCGTCTTTGTTCAACGCCATGGATGGAGGAACTGCTCCAGTCGCAGGGAGTTGGCCAGCTTGCAGGATATTGTCGATCAACGATACGCGATCGATCGAATAGGTGAATGCCTTCCGGATCTTCACGTTGTTGAACGGTGGTTTTTCTGTATTGAATTTGTACCAGTACGTTCCTGCGATCGGCTGCGTGGTCATTTTTCCAGATGCTTTCAAAGCTGGAATCGCATCTGTCGGCAGGGCGCTTGTTGGAGCACCAGCCCAATCCAGTTCGCCATTTTCAAACATGGACAATTCTGTATTTTCGTCTTCCACCATCGAGAACTCGATGCGGTCCAGCTTTACGTTGTCTTTGTCCCAATAATTGTCGTTCTTGACCAGCGTGATTTTGCTTTTGTGCTCCCACAACTCCATTTTGAATGGACCGTTACCTACGTGCGTAGCTGCTTCAGCGGCCCATTTCTCATTGGCCTCATGCACTTTTTGGTTGATTGGGAAGTAGGTACGGAATGCGAGCAGCTCCAGGAAGAATGGAGTCGGGTTTTCCAGCTTCACTTCCAGCGTTTTGTCGTCGAGTGCCTTCACGCCAACTTCGTCAAGCTTCGCTTCGCCTTTGTTCGCTTTTTCTGCATTTTTCAAATAGTACAGCTGATATGCATAGTTGGAAGCTGTTTTTGGATCCAAGACACGCTTCCATGCAAATTCAAAGTCATGTGCAGTAACAGGGTCGCCATTGCTCCATTTGTGATCACGGATCTTGAATGTGTAGGTCAGCAGGTCGTCAGATACTGTGTAGCTTTCTGCTGCTGCCACTTCTGGCTTGTCTTTTACGATCCTTGTCAGACCATCGAACGTTGCCAGGATGATCGCTCCGGACGTGGTATCCTCAGCGAGACCCGGGTCAGCCGTCGGCGGCTCGGAGTGGAGGTTAAAACGCAGTACTTGCGGTTTCGCTTCTGCCGCAGGTGCTGGTGTCTCTGTGGTTGTACCTGTATTCCCTGCCGGCTGCTGCGCAGGCGGTGTAGCTGTTTGTTGTCCACCCGAGCAACCAGCCAATGCCGTTCCCAATACTGCCAATGAACTTACTACTGCAAATACGCTCTTTTTCAACACAATTACCCCCAGTACGTTTTTCTTTATTTGTCTCTTTTCAGAAAACAGCGAACGAAAAAAAGAACAATACGCGAAACAAGCGTGACTTCAGCCTGGAGGCATCAACCCCTTTCATTGCAATGTCACATCGTCATCCTGAACGAAAGAGAAGGAATCCTTGTACTGCTTGAGTTCGAGTGAAACATCAGCAGACACAATTCCTTCAATTTGAGAGAGTCGCTCATTGACGAACGTGATAAGCTCATCATTGCTATGGAAACACGCTTGGATGATCAAGTCGTGCTTACCGCTAAAAGAGCCCACAAACCGGACGGCAGAAAATTTGCTCAACTCTTCTGCAACTTTTATCTGCGATCCAAGCCTCGTGGTCAACCCGATGATTGCCTGCACGTGTAAGCCTAACTTTTCGGGGTCTGGATGAATAATGAATTGAAATACGCCGTCTTGCAATAGGCGGGTGATTCTGGCTCGTATCGTACCTTCACTTACCCCAAGCTGATGGGCAATTTCAGTGTAAGGAATGCGGCCATCTTCCTGGAGGATCTGCAGGATCTGCTTGTCAACATGGTCCAGCTTTTTCATAGATACGAATTTTTAAGAACCTCCATCCTTTTTTTACGAAATTCGAAAAAAACTTTCATATTCGTTTGTTACAATAAAAGTAATCGGAAATGATAGCGGTGTCAACGAAATTTGACAAGTAGAATAATAAAATATTATAAAGAGCATCCTAACAATAAAAAAAATTTTACAAAACTGCTCCAAAGTATACTTCTATTGAATATGAAAAACTGATTTTGATCAATATATTTTTTTCGAAAAAAATACTTACAACAGATGCCAAATGAGAGGGGTTTTCGAAGAAATCCCCTCTTTTATTTGGAAACATCCGTGGATTATTCCACAATTTTATAGATCAACGCTTGTTCTGCGGGAGGCTGCTGCGCGATCAGAAAGGCATCTTGCATGGCTTCCAAGGCGCTTCCCAACAGCGTCTCCTGATTGGCGTGAATCGTAGCCAAAGGCTCTCCTGCCGACACCTGATCCCCGCGTTTTTTGTGCAGCACAATCCCTACAGCCAGATCAATCGGCATGTCTTTTGTCTGTCTGCCTGCGCCAAGCACGACGGAAGCATGGCCGATCGCCTCTGCATCAATCTCGTTGACATAACCGTCCTCTTTGGCTAGGATGGCATGCAAAATCTGCGCCTGCGGAAGCTTTTCCGGGCTGTATACCTCGTCTTTCACTCCACCTTGCGCTTCTACCATCTCTGCCAGTTTGTCAACGGCCTTGCCGGAAGCCATAATCTCCGCGAGCTTCTCGCGTCCTTCATCCACAGAGGAGACGAGTCCACCGAGGACGAGCATACGCGAGCCGATCGCAAGAGCCAGTTCTGTCAGATCTTCAGGACCTTTTCCGGCCAGGGTTGCAATCGCTTCCTTGACCTCCAGGGCATTGCCTACAGCGAAGCCAAGCGGCTGGTTCATATCGCTGATGACCGCCACCGTTTTGCGTCCTACCTGGCTGCCGATCTCCACCATCGCACGGGCGAGTGTCTCGGCCTGCTCTAGGCTCTTCATGAAGGCTCCTTTGCCCACTTTGACGTCGAGCAAAATCGCATCTGCTCCTGCCGCAATTTTTTTGGACATGATGGAGCTCGCGATCAACGGCACCGCTTCTACTGTCGCCGTGACGTCGCGCAGGGCGTAGAGCTTCTTGTCAGCAGGCGTGAGATTGCCGGATTGACCGATGACCGAGACGCCGATATCGCGAACCTGCTGCAAAAATTGCTCGCGTGAGCGTTCCACCTGATAACCCGTGAAGGATTCCAGCTTGTCGATTGTCCCGCCTGAATAGCCCAGACCTCTGCCAGACATCTTGGCGACCGGAATCCCTGCGGCAGCGACCAGCGGGGCGACGACCAAGGTAATCTTGTCCCCTACTCCGCCCGTGCTGTGCTTGTCAACCTTCACCCCGGGAAGCGAGCTCAGATCAAGCTGCTCCCCGGAGCCTGCCATCGCCAACGTCAAATCTCCCGTCTCCCGAGCTGTCATGCCGCGAAACAGGACCGCCATCGCCCAAGCGGACATCTGATAATCAGGAATGCTTCCTTCCGTGTATCCCGTGACAAGGAAACGAATCTCTTCTGTCGACAGTTCCCCGCCGTCCCTTTTCTTGGCAATGATATCCACCATACGCATGGGTATATCCCTCCGCTCTTCCTTACAGCTTCGCAATGACTCCTTGCACGAGTGACAGGAACTGCGCCTTCACGCGCTCTGTTGTCGCCATGACCTCTTCATGGGAGAGCGGCTGCTCCAGAATCCCTGCTGCCATATTGCTGATGCAGGAGATCCCCAGCACCTTTACATTCATGTGGCGGGCGACGATCACTTCCGGAACGGTCGACATTCCGACTGCATCTGCTCCCAAGATGCGCAGCATGCGAATTTCCGCAGGTGTCTCATAGCTTGGTCCCAGGAGACCTACGTAAACACCCTCTTGGAGATTGATGCCCAGCTCGGCGGCCACGCTCTTCGCAAGCTGCCGCAGCTCTTTGGAATAGGCTTCAGACATGTCGGGAAAACGAGTTCCCATCGTCTCATCATTTGGTCCGATCAACGGATTGCGCGCAGTCAGGTTGATGTGGTCGGCAATCAGCATCAGATTGCCTTCGCCGTAGCTTTCGTTGATGCCGCCAGCCGCGTTGGTGATGACCATCGTCTCGACACCCAAAAACTTCATGACGCGGATCGGAAATACAACCGCATCCAAATCATGGCCTTCGTAAAAGTGGAAACGTCCTTGCATGGCAACGACCTGCTTGCCTTGCAGCTTCCCAATCACCAGTTGTCCTTTGTGGCCGGCGACAGTCGACTTGGTGAAACCAGGAATCTCATCGTAGGGAATGACTACCGGATTTTCGATTTCATCTGCCAATACTCCCAGGCCAGAGCCCAACACCAAGCCAATCGTTGGCTTTTCCGTTACTTTCGGTTGAATATACGCAACTGCATCCTGAACATTTGCCAAGTGAAACACTCCTCTTTTTTTATGTCTGGACAAACATACAATCTAGATCTTTTTCAGAAAGCTTTCCCCGATGGCAGGAGCCTCCACGTCGAAGTTGTCCGCGATCGTCGCGCCGACATCCGCGAAAGTTTGCCGGATGCCCAGGTCGCTCCCCGCATCCATCTGCTTGTGGTAGACGAGAAGCGGCACATACTCGCGGGTGTGGTCCGTTCCATGGTGGGTCGGATCATTCCCGTGATCCGCCGTAATGATCAACAGGTCATTCTCCTGCAAGGCAGACAAAAGCTCGGGTACGCGGGCATCGAATTCCATCAGCGCCTGTCCGTAGCCCTGCGGATCGCGGCGATGACCGTATTTTGCATCGAAGTCGACGAGGTTTACAAAGCTCAGACCGGTGAATTCCTCTTTCATGGTCGCCAGCATTTGATCGACCCCATCCATGTTGTCCTTCGTGCGGATGGCTCGGGTAACTCCCTCATCTGCGTAGATGTCGCTGATTTTGCCGATTGCGATGGAAGCGAGGCCTGCATCTTGCAGTCGGTTCATCACGGTTGGGGCAAATGGCTTGACCGAGTAGTCATGACGGTTGGAGGTACGGGTGAAGCTGCCCGGCTTCCCGACAAACGGTCTGGCGATAACCCGTGTGACGGCATACTCGTCGCGCAGCGTCAATTCTCGGGCTACCTCGCAAATCCGGTACAGCTCCTCTAACGGAATAACCTCCTCGTGAGCAGCGATCTGAAATACGCTGTCCGCAGAGGTATAGACGATGATGTTGCCGGTCTTCATGTGTTCTTCGCCCAGTTCGTCCAGAATGTCGGTCCCGGAGGCCACTTTGTTGCCAAGTACCTTGCGTCCGATTCGCTCCTCAAACTCCGCGATCAGCTCTTTTGGAAACCCGTCCGGATACGTATTGAAAGGCACCGCTACATGCAGCCCCATGATTTCCCAATGCCCTGTCGTCGTATCCTTGCCCATCGAGATTTCCTGCATTTTACCGTAATGCGCCTGCGGATTGGCTACTGCAGGCATGTTGTGCAAAGGCGCGATATTCGCCAAGCCCAATTTTTCCAGATTGGGCATCCGAAAGCCCGGCACTCGCTCGGCAATATGTCCGAGCGTATGGGCGCCTTCATCCCGAAATCGCGGTGCATCCGGCAGTTCGCCGATTCCCACACTGTCCATCACAATTAAAAACACGCGAGAAAAACGCAATTGTAACGCCTCCTAGTCGAAAAAGGATTGTCTGCCCGCGAAGGTTGTCAGACGTCTGACCTGCTGTGTAAAAGTTGGCTCCGTCCGGAATGCGACGGAGTAAAGGAATTCAGATGATGTTTTTACGCCCGTGGATGCGTTTTGGCATAGATATCCTTGATCCGGGTGCGGGTTACATGGGTATAGATCTGGGTTGTCGATATATCCGCATGACCGAGCATTTCTTGAACCGACCGCAAATCGGCACCATTCTCCAGCAAGTGGGTAGCAAAGGAATGGCGGAGAGTATGCGGCGTGATCTCCGTGCGAATATTCGCCTTCAAAGCGTACCGCTTGATGATCTTCCAAAAGCCCTGCCGCGTAATCTGCTTGCCCAGATGGTTGAGAAACAGTCCGGTCTCATCCTTGCCTTTGATCAGTTTGGGCCGTCCAGCCAACATGTAGTGGCGGACCATCTGAATCGCTACCGATCCGAGCGGTATTATTCTCTCTTTGGAGCCTTTCCCCATGCATTTGACAAAGCCCATCTCCAGATTGACATCTGCAACATCCAGGCTGACCAGTTCAGAGACGCGGATTCCGGTCGCGTACAACAGCTCCAGCATCGCTTTGTCGCGAAGACCTGCCGGATGATTGACCGGCGGACTATCCAGCAAACGCTCCACTTCTTCGATCGAGAGAACTTTCGGAAGGCGCTTCTCGATTTTTGGGGTCTCCAGATGAATGGATGGATCCATGTCCAGGTACTTGTCCCGTACGAGGAATTGATAAAAGGCGCGAATCGAAGCCATATTCCGCGACAAGGTCGCAGTAGCGCGCCCCTTTTCCCGCAGGAGCAGCAAATATCCGAGAATATGCGTTCGCGCTGAATCCTCGATTCGCACCACGCCTTGTTCCTGTAAATAGGAGGTATAGGCCACCATATCCCGCTGGTATGATTCCAAGGTGTTGGGAGAAAGCCCCTTCTCTACAGCCAGGAAATGGATAAATTGATCGATCAGACTGTCCATGAAGCCGTCCCCTTCGGATGTTAAGTATCTCGTATTGCATTCCACGTGGATAAAAAAAATCCTCCTTTTCCTCCGAAAAATATGCACTTATTCACCCGTAACATAAAAAAGCTGAAGCCTGGCCAGATAGCCCTCCCAGTCCTGCGGTTCGGACGAATGAATCAGTTTGACCACTTTGACGGCTTCTCCGTCCGGTTCATGATAGGGATTGGACGGAAGAAAGGCATGGGATAAAAAGCTAATAATACCATACGACAAAAGCGTGCAAGTGACAAACAGAAGCAGGAAACGAAGTACCTCCATGAGGCGACGGTACGACATTCGCATCCGGGCATCTCCTCTCCGCGCGTTTCCTTCCACTATATGCTCTTGTCCCATCACCCATGACAGGGTTGATCTCGTTAAGCCAGACTTGCAGAAATTCCACATTCTGTTTTAGGTTGCCACAGGCATGCATACCCCATAACCAAAAAAGAAAAAACTTCTCCGACAAAGAGAAGTTACCTTATTTGAAATCTTCCACATTTACTTTATCAATGCAACGGCTGCAGATCCCGTAGAAAGTCAAGCGGTGATCGGTAATGTAAAAGTTGTAAACATTCTTGACTTTTTCTTCCGCGGAGACGAGCAGGTCTTCAAAAATTTCGTCCACCGTTCCGCAATGAAGGCAGATCAAGTGATGGTGATGGTATGCGGCATTGTCATCGCGCAAATCGTAGCGAGATACGCCGTCTCCGAAATTCATTTTGTGAAGGATTTTCAACTCGCTCAAAAGCTCCAGGGTCCGATAAACGGTGGCCAGCCCGATTTCAGGCGCTTTATCCTTGACCAGCAGATAAACATCCTCAGCGCTGAGATGGTCTTCTTCATTTTCTAACAAAACGCGAACAGTGGCTTCACGTTGTGGCGTCAACTTGTAGTTTTGTGCATGAAGTTGTTGCTTTATTTTTTCTAACTTTTCTTCCAACATTAGTGCCCCTCCCCGCTCGCTTGAAACCTGCTCCTATTATAGTAGAGGGGTATAGAGTAAGTCAAATACATAAGTTCTTACCTGATAATCATTCTTAATTGAGGACAAGCTGCATCAGCCGGGGCGAGACAAACGTCTCAAACAAGGAAGCGAGCATCAACACAGCAAGCATGGAAATCACCAGCACCGTGTAGCCAACAAAATGCGGCATAATGCCGTCTCGCTTGCTGACCAGCCTCGTCTTGATCAGACGCAGGGAGAAGGAGATTCCGCTGACTCCTACGATAAGCAATGCCGGGACGACCAGCAGATTTTGCGGCAATACCCCCATCATGGCAAATCTGAGTCCTTCCCACTGCATCTGGCTGACGAGGAAGCCGACGGTGAATCCGACGACGACCCCTTTTAAAAACAAAATCAGAAGGATCATCGGCAGGCCAATAATGGAAAGGCCCAATACCCACATGATCCCGACTGTCTTGGCGTAATGGCCAAAGGACTCCTGAAAATGCGGCCGTGATGCGGGTATGCCCTGCTGACCCAGATGATGAAAAAAATACTGCAGAAAACCAAGCAGCTCCTGCTTTTGCGAAAGAGGCAATGATTGCACGAGCACAGCTCCGAAAATAATCCCCATGGTAAACAGGACTATCGTGAACCAATAGAGCGATTGATGCTCCTTGGCATAGCTTTGGATGGTTTGTCCGATACGTGTACGCAAGTTGGGTCCCCTCCCGCTTCGCTGATTACTGTACAACTTATGCGGACGAGTCTCCCCCTATGCCACTAACGGTCCACGATCCTGCCATATGTTCCTGCTGCCCCTGCCTGAACTGCCAGCGCGCCTTCCCGGGCCCGGACGATCAGCGCGGCTATTTTTTCTCCTGCTACATTCGCCAAATCCTCCTCCGATGCACGATGCAGGACGTCCATCTGTGTGCCGAAGGAGGCGTAAAGCTTTTGCAAAAGCTTGGGACCCACGCCCGGAATGAATTCCAATGGAACCTGCTCTACGTATGGCGGGCGAAAGGACGGATGCTGCCCCAGCTCCCTGTCCGCCAACTGCTCAATGCGGGCAGCCACACCCCGCACCACCCGTTTGAAGCCACAAACCGGACAGCGAAGCGTGGAATCTGGTGGCAAAAGCGTTTGGCAGCCCTGGCAAGCGGTCAGATGGTACTTCCCGAGCTGAGGAGTGAGACCGTAGTTGACCAGGACGCCTCTGCCTTGTTCCCGCTTGAGCGCTTTTCTCCATTCCGTGTAGGAGCGTTCCGCCATCAGGATCGATTGATACTCCCTGCCGATTTTGCCCAGCGAATGGGCATCCGAATTCGTCAGAAATGTTTTGTCCCACAGCTCCGAAATCTGGTCGGCCATCCGTGTATTGGCGCTTAGCCCGAGCTCAACTGCTTCGACCAGCCCCGGATCCATCACTTCGCGCATGGAATCGGTGCAGCTGCCGTACAGCCCTTTATGCGGGGTAAAAATATGCGCTGGAACAACCGTTCCGCCCAGCTCGCTGGCGATCTCCTGCAGATCTTGAATGCTGGCATGGATTCGTTGGGAGCTGAGATGAACATTTTTACAACGGGCGCTCAACCAGCGGGTAAAAGCCTGCATCGCTGCAAGGGTAGGCAGATAGACGAGAAAATGCGCTTCCCCTCTCCCCTCCTCCTTGATCTCTACCTCGCAGCCCAGGATCAATACGGTCTGCTGAAAAGCAATGCCCCCCGCAGCAAGCTCCTGCGCCTCGCCTTGGGAAATCAAATCGAGAAGCTCTTCTTGAACCTCCGGGGAGTGGGCGTCAATGACTCCGATCATCTCCATCCCTTTTCGATTCGACGCTTCTTCCAAAATCCGCGTGATCGTCATGGAGCGGGAAGCCGTGATTTTTACCGGTCTTCCGGAACGGGTTCCGCCGATGTGGATATGCATGTCACAAAAAAACGGCTTCCATGGACTTTTTCCTTTATCCATGGGCACGGAGCAATCGGTTCTCCCAGGCGAACAGCGCAACGATAGTCTTGGCATCACAAATTTCTCCCGTGCGATGAAGCTCATGGGCTTCATCCAGAGTCAGCTCGATCATGTCGACAAATTCATCCTCGTCTGGGCGGCTCTCTCCTTTGGTCAAGCCTGTGGCCACGTAGACATGCAGCAGTTCATCCGCAAAGCCGGGAGATGTATAGAAGGAACTCAGCTTTTCGTAATGGCGAGCAGTATACCCCGTCTCTTCCTCCAGTTCACGCTTGGCGCAAGCAAGCGGATCTTCCCCCCGCTCCAATTTGCCAGCAGGTATCTCTACGATCGTTTTCTCCAATGGCTTGCGGAATTGGCGGACCACAACCATTTTGCCATCCTCAGTCAAAGGAATGACTGCGACTGCTCCCTGATGCTTGACAATTTCCCTTTTGGCTGTATTTCCGTTCGGGAGCAACACTTCATCGACCTGCACCTTGATGATGCGGCCGTCATAGATGGGCTGGGTAGAAATGGTTTTCTCATAGAGATGATTCTCTTGTCGTTGATTCACGTTTATCCTCCTCGATTGCAAATCTGGTTCTATTCGTATACAAACCTCCATAGGCTGGAAGCATGAAGCCTGTCCACACTATTGTATCGGAGGAGATCAAGGATGAAAACCTATGTCAGCGAAAAGGAACTGCGAATGGTCGGCAAAGCATGGGAGATCAGAGCAGCCCTTCGTTCCTGGTCAAATAAAGACCTAACGCTGCAAGCATATCTGGCGAAGCGGAGCAATCCAAACCGGCGTTAGTGCGCTCCTTGATATAATCCAGACTCAGAACCGTCTGGTCAGCCGCCAAGACAGCTGTCAGAAACGGAATGGGGTCCTCGCGCCAACTGCGCCCCATCGACGTGAATGGCAGTCCGTACTCCTGTTCCAGTTCTGCAAGACGCGATTCGGATTCACACTCTCCCCAAACCACTACATGGCTATGCGATTTTTGAAGCGAAGCGATTTGCTCTCTCATATACCGTTCCCGATCATCGCCTGTTTTCGGCGCAAACAAAAGAACGGACCGCAGAACGTAGCGTCCAAGAATCGCCTGGGTATGATGGCTGATCCCTCGATGGCGTACCCGCGGGTCGGCAAAGCTGAGCCGCGGCAAAAAATACGGGATTCCGCCCAATACCGAAACCGCATGAACCACTTCCGCCAGTTGCACGCCAGAAAATCCATAGGGTGTACCTGTGCCAGCGACACCAGGCCCCAGCATGCAAAGAATCACATCTGCCTTCTCAATATGACGCGCTGCCAGCAAGCCGCTGTGGATCGTGACGGCTTCCCGATCTCCTCCCCATGCATGTCCCGTGGTGATGACCGCATCCAGCATCCCCTTTGCTTTTAGCTGCTGGACATGCCGGCTCATGGAGACAGGCAACGACGCCGCATCCGGCATCACATAGGCTATTCTGCCCATTTTCGAATGGCTTCTCAAGGCAGCAGCAACGACAGGGAGCATGCTATGCAGCTCACCGATAATGACAGGCGTGGATTGCAGGGAAAGGTCCTTACGCAAAAAAAGCCGATGAAATGGGCTCGCCTGTTCTTCGACCGTATCGACGGCAAGCTGCCACGGCGCATAGCGCATTTTCATCACATGGCCCCAGTTCCCCTTTGCGAGATCTCGCTCCGTGTGATCCCCTGCTTTCGCCACTACCAGATGAAAGCCGCCAGTACCCAGCTTTAAACGGACAGCCGTTGTATTGAGAATCAGGATTTCTCCCGGCTCGTAGGATTCATCGGCGAACGAGATGGCTTGCGCGGTTTCCTTTTGCTCTCCCTCACCAAGCTGTACTTCAATGATTTGCATTCCCGGGCGTTTCTCCATGACTCTTGAGACCATTCCTACAGCCATTCGAAGCATTCCCGTTCCCCTTTCCGTTACCATGTATTGTGCTCGTTGGCGATATCAGCAGACACCCTTTTTACCATTCTATGTCCATGCAAGCCCGTCCCACTCACCGGAACGAAAAAAAGTCGGAACTCCCGAAGGAGATCCGACTTGTTGTTACCCTTATTCTTATTTTTGCACTTCCTGAATAACCGCAAGCACCAGCTCGGCAGCTTTGTTCAATTCTGCAATCGGCATGCGCTCGTTCTTGGTATGAATCTCTTCATAGCCAATCGCAAAGTTGACGCTTGGCACGTTGTATCCATTAAATACGTTGCCGTCGCTTCCGCCGCCGCTTGCCACCAGTTCAGGATTGCGGCCGATGCTTTTCACAGCTGCGATCGCTTTTTGGACAACTGGCGTCTCTTCGCTGAATTTGTAGCCGTGGTACATGAAAATAACGTCATTCTCGCAGGTAGCGCCCATTTCGGCTGCCGCTTCTTCAAAAGCCGTCGTCATTTTTTTCACTTGGGCTTCCAATTTGTCCATCACCAGGCTGCGTGCTTCGGACCATACTTCCACGTAATCAGTGACGATATTGTAGGCCTTTCCGCCCTCGAAGCGGCCGATATTGGCTGTCGTATCTTCATCGATACGCCCCAACGGCATCCTCGAAATCGCCTTGCTAGCCACCGTGATCGCGCTGATTCCGTCCTCGGGATTGACACCTGCATGCGCCGCTTTGCCGTGGATTTTCGTCACGATACGGTATTGGCCCGCGCCCGCTACAGTAATTTTTCCGACCGGCCCTTCCGAATCCAGGATAAAGCCCATCTCGGCTTTCAGCAGGCTTGCATCCATCGCGCGGGAACCGACCAATCCGGATTCTTCCCCAACCGTCAGGACAACCTGGATCGTCGGATGCGGGAGGTTCTGTTCTTTCAGGGTGCGAATTCCCTCAAAAATCGCTGCGATCCCCGCTTTATCGTCTGCTCCGAGGATGGTGGTCCCATCCGAGTAGACATAGCCATCGCGAATCTGCGGTTTGATTCCATTTCCTGGAACAACGGTGTCCATGTGGCTGCTGAATAGAATGGTCGGCCCATTGCCTGTCCCTTCCAGGGTTGCGATCAGGTTGTTGCCTCCATGTCCGGTCTTGGCTGCCGCGTCATCCTCTTCTACCGTGAATCCCATTGCGGTCAGTTTTTCTTTCAGCACTTTGTTGATCTGCGCTTCGTTTTTCGTCTCGCTGTCAATCTGGACAAGCTCCAAAAATTCGTTTAACAAACGCTCCTGATTAATCACAGGCATAACCTCCAGATCATGCTCCAATTTAGATATGTACGCTACTCTTCCAGTATACAGCAAAAAAATTTTCTCGACCACGTTCTCTCAATCGAGGTGTTCCTCTCCCTTGGATGGGTATTGGCAAAGCTCGTACAAAACACCGTGGGCCGCTTTCGGATGCAGGAATGCGATCATGGCATTGTGCGCCCCTTCTTTTGGCTGTTCATGAATCAGCGGAACTCCGTCTTCCTTCAATCGGTCCAGCCGTGCTTGCACATCCTCCACATCCAGAGCAATATGGTGAATCCCTTCCCCGCGTTTCTCGATGAATTTGGCGATAGCGCTTTCAGAAGTCAGCGGCTCCAGCAATTCGATCCTGCTTTCTCCAATCTCCAGAAAAGCGACTTTTACCTGTTCACTCGGTACGACCTCTGTTCCGAGCAGCTTCAACCCCAGATGTTCCGTATAAAAAGAAAGGGTTTCTTCCAGGCTTTTTACGGCGATTCCAATATGGGCAATTTTGTTTGGTGCTGTCAATGCTTTTCCTCCTCTTCTCCGCATGCTTTAGAGTATGCTTTTTTGGATGATTCCTGCCGCGTTGTCTTTGAAAAAGGTACAGGCTTATTGCCTCCGCTTGAACAGTTGGGTACAATTTGTAGTAGTCTATCCCTATTTATTCTAGCACAGCTTACGACCAATAAAATGGCAATTCCGCCAGTCTGATCTAGTTTTATGCGCGAGAGGAGGGATATTCCATTGAAGCAATCCGTCGTAGCCAAAGCCCTGATTGTAGTTCTGGTCATTTCTTTGGTTGTTCCGATGTTTTTCTATTTTCCCTGGTAAAAAAGCTGAGGCCACCCTGTCTGGTGACAATGGGTGGCCTCTTTTTTGTTGGCAATGTCAAATATTATTTATAGACGTAGACGCTGGAGGTGTTGGCATCCCAACCTACTTTATAGCCAAGGTTGTCGGTGACGAAGCGCACCGGAACCATCGGCATGCCGTCTTTGAGCACGACCGGTGAAGTCAAGGTATAGGATTTGTTGCCGACAGTCGCCTTGTCAGAGCCAACGTTGAATTTCACAACTGTAGTGCCGCTGATGATGGCTACCGTGTAGTTGTTCCATTGAGTGGTCAGAGACAATCCTTCTTTGAAGAACTGTGCTGGCACCATTGTCGTATTCCCATTCGCCAGGTAAGGTGCTACTTTCAGTGGGTGGCTCTTGCCCGCCATTGTGTAGCTGTTTGAGCCCAGTTTAAACAACACCGCGTTGGCAGGGATGTTTGCTGGCTGTTGTGCTGCAGGTGCTGGCGTCGGTGCAGGTGCTGGTGTAGGAGTCACTGCAGGCTGGGCAGGTGCTGGCATTCCTACGCCAACAGAGCGCGCGAACAGCAAGCCTTTTTCCTCCGAAGTAAATACGCTGATGCTATAGGCGTTCTTAACCTTCGGATTGATGATGTTCGCGCTCGGGCTGATTACCACATTGGCTGCAGAAGCTGCAGGCAGGTCCTGCGAAGGGTAGATCAGCACGTTTTGTCCGCGAACGGATACGAAGTTGGCGGCAGTACCGTTTACAGAGACAAGGCCAGGAGCGATATAAGCAGGCACGGTATAGCCGGCAGGGAAAACAAGCTCAATGAAGTCGCGCTGCTTTGCCAAAGGCGCTCCCAAGCTCTTGATCGAAACAGTCAGTCCAGTCGCTTGACCCATCGCTGTAGAGCCCAGTACGATCGTGGCTGTATTGTTGTTATTCACATTGGTAGGCGCTGTTGGATTCGTTGTTGTTGGCGTCGTTGGTGCTGTCGGTGTGGTCGGATTCGGATAGAGGGACGAACCCGATACCGTGAAGTCCTTCGACGTAGCCGTGCGATTGTCCACAGTCGCTTTGATATTGTAGGTGCCTGCTGTTTTCGGGTTGGTAATCCATGCACCAAAAGCGACTTCCACCTTTATGTTGCTGTCCTTGGAGAAATTGCTCGGTGCTGTAACGTACACCTTGTTGCCGGAAGCAGCTACTCTCTTGGCCGTTTTGCCATTGAGCGTGAAATCCGACGCGGACAGCATGCCTGGGATCATATCTGCAGATGGGAATTCCAAGAGAAGCTGCTCATCCGGCAACAACTGCTTGTTCCCAAAGTCCACTTCAAAGGAGTAGCTGGTACGCGCACCTACTGCTGGGTCGGACAGACTCACCGTGAAGGAACTGGCTGTAGAAGAGCTGGAACCCGAGCCTTTGATGGAAACCTTCTCAGACGTGTATGTAGTGCCATCGTATTTGATTTTAAAGGTGTGGTCGCCGTTGGAAGGCGTCACAATGCCGGCGCTTTTCAGGAATTCAAGATTGATGTAATCGTCGCCGTTCGCACCGCTTGGCACTTCGATTTCTACTGTACTGCCATCGATGCTGACATCTCTCGCGTTTTTACCATTTACTTTGACGTCGCTGGTAGAGATCTTTTTAGGCAGCATGCCTTTTTCAGGGAAAGTCACCGCGATGACCTTACCTGTTTTCAGCTCGTCGCTGCCGCTCAGACTGAAATCGCCCAATTCGATCGCGGTTTTTTCATCTGGTTTTGTAGAGTCCAAATCGACGCTGAAGTTCTTGCTGCTGCTCTTGCTGCCACTGCTGCTGGAACCGATTTTCACTTTTTCGTAGTCGGAGCTTTCATTTTCCGTTTCTACTTCTACTCTGTAATCCCCTTTGGAATCAGGGTTGGTGATGACACCGCTGATGACGATTTCGATTTCATCGCCTTCTTCGTAATCTTTGCTGAGCGTGATGGTAATCTTGTTATTTTTGTGCGAAACGCTTTTTGGCGACTTTCCGTCAACCTTGATATCGCTCTTGGAAATGCTTTTGCTAATAGAAAACTCGTCATCGAAGGTAATGTAAATCTCCTCACCAGAATCGAGATCTTCTTCGAGTTCAAAGGTAATTTCGTAATCCGACTTCTTGTCTGCTGATGTGTTATCCGCTTCTACGCTCAAATCTGTAATCGCGAAAGCTTGTGGCGCTGCCACCAGCGGCGTAGCAGCGAGCGCGGTCGCTACGACAAGAGAAAGGGGTTTTTTACTTTTCTTCATGTTTTTCCTCCCATAATTGCCAATAATAATCCAAATCTTTCAATGATCCATCCCAGTTTACCATATTCATCACAGAGAGGAAATCTGTACTAGGAAAAATGATAGGCAGATCTTCCCCCTAATTGGTAAGACGATGTACCCCCAACATTTGTTACGCTTTAGGAAGAAAAAATTGCTAAAAAAGCCGCCCGTGCCACGGAAATGGCCTGGACGGCTTCTTTCGCAATCTGTCAATACAATTTGGTATCCGGTCCGATGCTCTCCAAACGCTGCTTGACGCTTTGCAAGAAACGTCCGCAGATCAGACCATCCAATACGCGATGGTCAAGGGACATGCACAGATTGACCATGGAGCGGATCGCGATCATATCGTCGATGACGACTGGACGCTTGACAATCGCTTCTACGCTGAGAATCGCAGCCTGCGGCGAATTGATAATCGGCATGGATTGTACCGAGCCAAAAGAGCCCGTATTGTTGACCGTGAAGGTGCCGCCCGACATGTCATCCATCGTCAGTTTGCCGGCACGAGTGCGTGCTGCCAGATCATCTACCGACTTGGCGATGCCGAGAATCGATTTTTGGTCGGCGTCTTTGATCACGGGAACATAAAGCGCGTCCTCTGTGGCAACAGCTATCGAGATATTGATATCTTTCTTCACGATAATTTTGTCGCCAGCCCAGGTAGAGTTGATCATGGGGTATTCCTTGAGGGACTCTACGACAGCTTTGATAAAGAACGGCAGGAAGGTCAGATTGAGTCCTTCCTTGCGCTTGAACTCATCCTTCGCCTGATTGCGGAAGTTGACCAGATTGGTCACATCGACCTCGACCATGGTCCAGGCATGGGGCGCTTCATGCTTGCTTTGTACCAGGCGGTTGGCAATCGTGCGGCGAACCGAACTGATCGGGATGATTTGATCCCCTGGTGCCGTTGCCGCTTCGACAGACGATGATGCCGTCGAGGCTGATACCGCTGTTTCGCGGGTGACTTGTGGTGCCGCGGTGTCTGAAGTCTGTGCCGGAGCCGTCGCGATCGCTGGTGCTTGACCGCCAGCATCGATGATGGCTTGCACGTCTTTTCTGGTCACACGTCCGCCCATTCCTGAACCTGTGACACGTGACAAGTCGATGCCATGCTGCTGGGCCAAATGCATGACCGCTGGCGAATAGCGCGGTTTGTCGCCGCCCTGTGCTGGCTGGGAAGGTACGGCCTTCACGTCTGCCTGCACAGAAGCGGTCGGTGCGGTTGCAGGAGTTGTCGCCTGTTGCGTCACGGCAGCAGCAGACGTTTGTTCTGGAGCTGAAGGCGTTGACTCGCCGCCCTCTTCTGCACCTGTTTCTTCTATATATAATATCAAAGTTCCAATTGCTACTGTCTCGCCCTCAGGTACTACGATTTCTGTGACACGGCCCGCCACAGTTGAGGGGACTTCAGCGTTTACCTTATCCGTACTGACTTCTGCCAACGGATCGTATTTGTTAACCGTGTCGCCCACCTTCACCAGCCACTTGCTGATGGTGCCCTCGGTCACACTTTCGCCGAGCTGGGGCATGAGAACTTTTGTCGCCATGCTGTTCGCTCCTCCTCACCTTTAAAAATGGGCCAATTCCTTCATTGCTTCATATACTTTGTCCGGATTGAGCATAAAGAATTTTTCCATAGGAGGGCTGTATGGCATGGCCGGTACATCGGGTCCGCACAGGCGTTTGATCGGAGCATCCAGATCGAACAGACACTTCTCCGCGATAATCGCCGCTACTTCTCCGCCAACGCCGCCTTCCTTGTTGTCTTCGTGCACGATCAGGACCTTGCCTGTCTTGGACGCAGCTTCTGCGATTGCTTCCTTATCGAGAGGATAAAGCGTGCGCAAATCAAGCACATGTGCGCTTATCCCTTCCTGGGCGAGCTTTTCTGCCGCTTGCAGACAGAAGTGAAGAGCCAGACCGTACGAAATCACGGTAATGTCACTGCCCTCGCGCTTGACGTCAGCTTTGCCGATCGGCACCGTATAATCCGTCTCGGGAACCTCTCCCTTGATCAGGCGGTAGCAGCGCTTGTGTTCAAAGAAGAGCACCGGGTCCTCATCACGGATCGCGGCTTTCAGCAAGCCTTTCGCATCATACGGCGTGGACGGAGCCACTACTTTCAGACCTGGGACATTGGTAAACATCGCTTCTACCGATTGAGAGTGATACAAGGCGCCATGGACGCCACCGCCATAAGGAGCGCGGATGGTAATCGGACAAGTCCAGTCGTTGTTCGAGCGATACCGCATCTTCGCAGCCTCGCTGACGATCTGGTTGACCGCGGGCATGATGAAGTCCGCAAATTGGATCTCAGCGATCGGACGCATGCCGTACGCCGCCGCGCCAATCCCGACACCGACAATTGCCGATTCTGCCAGGGGTGTGTCGATCACCCGCGCTTCCCCGAATTCATCGATCAGACCGACCGTAGCACGGAACACGCCGCCGCGCACCCCGACGTCTTCACCGAGTACAAATACATTGGAATCGCGACGCATCTCTTCCCGCATCGCCATCGTAATTGCATCAATATATGAGATGACTGCCATCCGAATCCCCCCTATTCCCCGTATACGTGAGTCAGTGTCGATTCCGGCGTCGGATACGGTGCTTGTTCCGCATACTCCGTCGCTTCATCCACTTCCTGCTGCACTCGCGCCAACAGCTCTTTTTCCTTCTCCTCGTCGAGCAAGCCGATGTCCCTCAGATAAGCGGCGAACACGATCAATGGATCTTTTTTCTTCGCTTCCTCCACTTCCTCGCGCGTCCGGTACACACGGTCGTCATCGTCGCTGGAATGTGGAACGAGTCGGTACATGACCGCTTCAATCAAGGTAGGTCCTTCACCGTTGCGGGCACGCTCCACCGCTTCCTTCATCACGCGGTACACTTCAATCGGGTCGTTCCCGTCGACACTGTAGCCGGGAAATCCGTATCCAATCGCGCGATCCGCTACACTTTCGCAAGCCAATTGCTTTTTCAATGGAACGGAAATCGCGTACTTGTTGTTTTGGCAAAAGAAAATGACCGGCAGCTTGTGAACACCCGCAAAGTTGGCTCCCTCATGGAAATCTCCCTGATTGCTGGAGCCTTCTCCAAAGGATGTATAGACGACCAGGTCTTCCTGTCTCATTCTCCCCGCCAAAGCAACTCCTACTGCGTGCGGGACCTGAGTAGTCACTGGACTGGAGCCCGTCAGGATATTGAATTTTTTGCCGCCGAAGTGGCCGGGCATTTGGCGGCCGCCGCTATTGGGATCTTCCGCTTTGGCGAAGGCAGACAGCATGCAGTCACGCGCAGTCTGTCCAAATACCAGCACAAGCCCCAAGTCGCGGTAGTACGGACACAAGAAGTCCTTGTTTGGTTGCAAGGCAAAAGCGGCGCCTACCTGCGCGGCCTCCTGCCCCTGGCAAGAGATGACGAACGGCACCTTGCCCGCTCTATTCAGCAGCCACTGGCGTTCATCGATTTTGCGAGCCAACAGCATGTAATAATACATATCGACCACTTGCGCATCGGTAAGTCCCACTTCTTCATGGCGTTTGCTAGTCATCGTCGGATACCCTCCTTCACTAATTGTGAATCGCTTTGCCGTCTACGGCCAATGCTGCTTCCATGATGGCTTCGGACAGCGTCGGATGCGGGTGGATCGTCTGACCGATCTCCCACGGCGTCGCATCCAGCACGCGTGCCAGTCCCGCTTCGGAAATCATATCCGTCACATGCGGACCGATCATGTGCACCCCGAGGAGGTCATTGGTCTTGACGTCGACTACCAGCTTGACGAAGCCGTCATTCTCCCCTTCGATTAATGCTTTGCCCAGAGATTTAAAGCTGAATTTGCCGACCTTCACCTCAAAGCCTTGCTCGCGTGCCTCTTTTTCCGTCCAGCCGACATTCGCCACTTGCGGACGGCTGTAGGTGCATTTGGGCACCTGTGTATAATCCAGCGGATGCGGCTGCAAACCTGCCATGTGCTCGACTGCCAAAATCCCTTCGTGGGAAGCGACGTGCGCCAGCTGCAAACCGCCGATTACATCACCAATGGCATAGATGTGAGATTCAGCCGTTTGGAAATGCTCGTTGACCACGACAGCCCCTTTTTCCACCTTGATTTCTGTCGCTTCCAGACCAAGGTTCTCCACGTTGGCCTGTCGCCCGACGGAAACGAGAATTTTGACAGCTTCAAAGGTTTGAACACCGTTTGCCGTCTCCGCCTGAATCTTGACCAGACCGTCTCCCTTTTCTACGGACTCAGCCAGCACCTTGGCTCCGGTCACGATCTGCACCTTGCGTTTTTTCAGCAATCGCGCCATTTCCTTGCTGACTTCCTCATCTTCCGTCGGGAGGATGCGGTCTGCGTATTCGACTACCGTCACATCTACTCCGAAATCATTCAGCATGGATGCCCATTCGATGCCGATCACGCCACCACCCACGATGACGACGGACTTGGGCAACTCTTCCCACTCCAAGGCTTCATCGCTCGTTACGACTTGTGTCCCGTCGATCGTCAGGCCAGGCAATGTCCGAGGCCGCGAGCCTGTCGCCAGCAAAAGAAAACGAGGAACGATCATTTCCTGATCGCCGTTCTCCTTCTCGATTCGCACGGCACCTGCCTGAGGGGAAAAGATAGAGGGGCCCATGACGCGGCCGAAGCCCTCAAAAATGGTGATGCTGCCTTTTTTCATCAGAAACTGGACGCCTTTGTGCAGCTGCTCAATGATGCTTTTCTTGCGCTCCTGAACCTTGCCGAAATCGTACCCTACCTCACCAGCCAGCACGCCGTACTTGTCGCTCTCCTTCAAGGTTGCGAATACTTCCGCACTGCGCAAAAAGGCTTTTGAAGGAATGCACCCTTTATGAAGGCAGGTTCCCCCGAGCTTTTCCTTTTCCACGATCGCGACCTTCATCCCCAGCTGGGAAGCGCGTATCGCTGCAACATAGCCTCCTGTTCCTCCACCCAGGACAACCAGATCAAACTCCTGAGACATGTTTGACATCCCCTTTCATCCCGGAAGCAAGCAGCACCGGGTTTCTCCACGATGTATGGAATGGCTAGTATGAATATTCGAAAGAACGTTGCGTATGTAGACCCTGACCCCCTCTACCAGAGGGAGAGCAGGCCAGGGAATCGATCATGCTTCACTTCTATTAACGATGGTAAACAGTCTTGCCATTTTGCAGGAAAGTATTACGTGATTTTGCGACACTTGCGATTCTTTCTTCCGCCATGCGGTCTGCCGCCTTGTAGGAAGGAACACCGTCGCGCTCGGCAATCTCGAATACCCGCAAGATATTGTCGTAGATGGTCTCCACTTTTTTCAGCGCGCGCTCGCGATTGTAGCCCTGGAGCTCATCGGCCACGTTGATGACACCGCCTGCATTGATCACGTAGTCAGGCGCATAGATGAGGCCCATCTCGTGAATTTGATCGCCGTGTCTTTCTTCTTTCAGCTGATTGTTGGCTGCCCCAGCGATTACTTTTGCCTTGAGCAAAGGAATCGTGTCGTCGTTGATCACTGCACCCAGTGCGCAAGGAGAGAAAATGTCGCATTCCACTCCGAAGATTTCATTGACGCCGACGGCTTTTGCACCGAAGTCATTCACGGCGCGATTGACATTTTCTTCATTGATGTCCGTGACGATCAGGTGGGCGCCTTCTTCATGCAGGTGGCGGCAGAGATTGTACGCGACATTCCCGACACCTTGCACTGCCACGACGCGACCGGATAAATCATCGCTGCCGTAAGCACGCTTGGCTGCGGCTTTCATCCCCCGGTATACGCCGTAGGCAGTCACCGGAGAAGGGTTGCCGCTGGAGCCGAATGCAGGAGAGACGCCTGTGACGTAATCCGTTTCGAGATGGATCAGGTCCATGTCGGCTACAGAGGTTCCCACGTCCTCGGCAGTGATGTAGCGCCCGTTCAACCCCTGGATGTAGCGTCCGAAAGCGCGGAACAGCTCTTCGCTCTTATGCTGGCGCGGATCGCCGATGATGACGGCTTTTCCGCCTCCAATATTGAGTCCTGCTGCGGCATTTTTATAAGTCATTCCGCGTGCAAGGCGCAAAACGTCGACAATCGCTTCTTCCTCGTTTTTGTACGGCCACATGCGGGTACCGCCCAGTGCCGGACCAAGTGTTGTATCGTGAATACAAATAATGGCTTTAAGACCGGAATTCTGATCCTGGCAAAAAACCAGCTGCTCGTAATCGTATTTTTGCATGTAATCAAAAATGCTCAATGAAGAAACCTCCCTAGTATCATTCAGTCTCTGCTTCGTACGTCGATCAGCGCTCGGCCTAGATGCAGGAGAGAATACATGACTCGCCATAATCTACGTTGCAAGTGTCGTGCCAAAAGACAAGCAGTCTTGAAAGCGCTTTATTTTACTGGCTTTTGATACAAAATAGGATCGAGCTACCCTGCAAAATTTTGCACTACAACGCAAGAATTTGCATGCAAAAATTTGCACAGTTCATCTTTCTGATTACTGCTCCTCTTCTGTTATCCCGAGTTTTTCCATTTTGTAGTACAGGCTGCGTACTGCAATCCCCAATCGCTTTGCTGCCATGGTGCGATTTCCTTTGGCCGCCTTCAGTTCTTGCAGGATATGCTTGCGCTCAGCTTCTTCAACGGCTTCCTTCAACGTTTTTCCGGATGACTGGACGTCCATCGCTTTTTCCGTCTCCGCGCTTGCAATGTTGCGCTCCAGTGGAGGAAGATGCTCCGGCAAAATGACCCGTTCGTGCAAACGCATGTGGATCATCGCTCTCCCAAGGACATTTTCCAGCTCGCGCACGTTTCCGGGCCATGAATAGCTGTGCAGCATCTGCAACGTGTCCGGGGCGATTTGCTCGACATTGCGGCCGTACTCCTGGTTTTCTTTGCGCAACAAATGCATTGCCAAAGGCTCGATGTCATCCTGACGCTGACGCAGCGGCGGTATGTAGATGGGGATGACATGAAGCCGATAGTAGAGGTCTTCGCGGAATCGGCCTGCTTGGATGGCGGATTCCAGATTCACGTGCGTCGCTGCAATCACGCGGACGTTGATGGCAATCGGTTTGGTTCCTCCGACGCGGACGATTTCACGTTCCTGCAGGACGCGCAAAAGCTTGACCTGCATCCCCATCGACAATTCGCCGATCTCGTCCAAAAATATCGTCCCATCGCTTGCCTCTTCAAACAGACCCCGCTTGCCGCCGCGCCGCGCACCGGTAAACGCCCCTTCTTCATAGCCAAACAGCTCGCTTTCCAGCAGACTCTCGGAGATCGCGGCGCAATTGACACGGATAAAGGGCTTGTATTTTCTTGCACTCTCATTGTGAATGGCATGGGCGAAAAGCTCTTTTCCCGTCCCCGATTCTCCCCTAAGCAAGACCGTGGCCGGCGTCATGGCTGCCCGTTTGGCTTGTTCGATCGCAGCATGCATCGATTCGCTGCGTCCGATAATATCCGCAAACGTGTACTTGGCTTCCAACGTACGGATGATGCGGTGCGCCTTCTCCAGCTCCTCGGTCAGACGCTTGAACTCGGAAATGTCGTGTACAACCCCGACACTCCCCTTCAATTGGCCGTCGACGAGGACGGGGGCGACGTTGACAATTACGTCCTTGCGTTTGGAGCCTACCTTCATAGGCACTCCGCGAACGGCTTTTCGCGTTTGGAGCACTTGCATGTGCATGCTTTCGCCTTCCGAAATATCGACAGTCGCCGGTTTTCCGATGACGTCCTCTGGAGTAAGTCCCGTCAACCTCGTGTACGCCGGATTGATCATCAGCCCGTTGCCATTCTGGTCCACGACCGAGATCGCCTCGTCGGAGCATTGGATGATCGCTTCCAGCATGCTTTGCAATTCTTTCAGATCTGTAATTTCCTCCGCCAGCGCCATCACTTCCGTACTGTCCCGGAAAATGGCGACTGCCCCGACGACCGCTCCCCGCTCATTTCGCACAGGCACCCGATTGGTGATAATGCGCGTCTTGTTGGGAAGGATCTGCTTCTGGTTCAATTCGGGCTGACCAGTCTCTAATACGATATGTAACCGGGTGTTGGGGATTCGCTCTTCTACTCTAGTATCCAGCACAGAAGCGGCATCCATCCCCATCAATCGTTCTGCTGCCTTGTTAAAAAGCGTAATGATGCCATGGCGATTGACGCCGATAATGGCATCGTGCGTAGAGTTGAGCATCGTTTCACGTTCCCGCTGATTTTGCATCATGGCTGCAATCAGCTTGTCTCGCTCGCGAATCAATCGCATCACGATCCGCGTAAAGGTGCCGGGGATCAGTACTGTCTTTTCGGGCTTCAGTCGCCTAAGACACTCGTACTCCCGTACATCACCGGTGGCTTCCAAAATGACATCCAGATCTTCGTCCAGGTAATCCCGATAGTCCGTGTCTACCGGTATTCCGAAGGATCGGGCCAAGGCGAGTCCTGGTGCGTCCTCACTCCGATCCACAACCGCGACAATCTTCATCCGTTCCATCTGATTGAGCATCCGCAGCAGGGCTGTTCCGCCCCGTCCCGCTCCTACGATCAGCAGCTTGTGCATGGCACGCCCCTCACTTTACCCTTACTCGCTATCCATTGTACTCCAATGAAGCATGGATGGACAGGCGATCTTCCCTAACGTGCGCTCGCTCAATGCTTTCCGCTTCTGGACAAGCCACAGGGCTTCCGCTATGATGGGAAAAGGAAGAAACAGCGGTCGTCGATGCATCGCCGGGTGAGAGTCCGGTCATGAAGAAAGGTGTGAAACACCCTTGCTAGGTCAAAAATTAGTCGCGCTTCTGATCATGGTGATCCCTGCTGCTATCGCCATGTTTGGAATCAAGCTGATTCGGGATGCCTTTTTCTTTTCCATGGACCCGGATGTCGGCTTTTTATGGGGAAAACTGATCCTCGGGGTGCTGTGCTTTGCGATCCCGATGGCGTTTATAGCTGGCTTTATCTTGCATCACGAGCGCAAAAAAAATCGGGTTCAGCCGCGTTTCATGATTCCTGAACCGGAAGATGATGAGTAAGAGGACGGCGTCAGGGAGAACCAGGCATTCAGGTGCTTGGTTCTTTTCTATGATTGGCCATCTCGGATGATCGGCCCCATCTGTCCATTCGCTCCAGCCACTTGACGCGCGCGATGATCTGGGAAAACGAGACGAATTCCGCGAGCACATGGAGCAGGACAAAAAACAGCAGCAGCAATGCTTGTCCCTCCCAGGAGATTCCCCGAATGAGCGCAAAGCCAGCAGCGAAGCCTAGCGCATTGGCCCCGGTGTCGCCGAGCATGATCTCCCCCCTGGCATCATGGCGGAACAGCAAAAGGGACGAGACAAACAGCGGACACAGCCAGATCCAGACAGACGGCTGGCTGAAGTCGCGCAGGGCGAACAGGGAAACGATGACCCCGACAATGAGAATCAGCCAAAAAACCTTAATCGCCCGGGCTGGCCGCAAGTCAAACAGATTGAGCAGATTCGAGGAGACAGCCAGCAGACAAGCTGCGAGCAGCCACATGGCCAAAGAATCGGTCAACCCGTACGCGACCGCCATGGCCGTGCAGCCTCCTCCCCACACTTTCCACAAGCCGCTCGTCACCTTGCGCTCGCGCAACAGAACGCCAAAATGACCGCGAAAGCCCTTGGCCTCCTTATCCAGCGAAACATCGTCCAGCCAGCCCCAATAAGCCATCGACAAAAGCCCTGCCAATAGCAGGCAACCCTCTACCAGAACTTCCTTCTCTACCTGTTTCCATCCCCAGTAAGCGAGTATTGCCGCCCAAGCCGCCACACTGGACACGACGAGGACGAGACCTCCGGCAGTCACTACTTGGAGACCTTTATAGTTCGTCCGGGTCAATCCTCTGTCCCTCAATTTTTGCCGGACAACAGGTAAAAGCGGCCCCTGCAACAGAATGGGAATCCCCAATCCAAGCACCAAGGCCGTTATCCATTCCGTGCCCATATTTGTCCCTCCCACCACTTGCGGCAAAGGGTTCGACCGATTGCCAAAAACTCTTTTCCCCGGTGTCGATAGCCAGACCAGTCATTTCCTGTTTCCCGATGAGAAAACGGCACAGGAACTTCCATGACCCGATACCCTGCCCGAAGTGCGTCCACCGTCATTCCCACCTCGACGCCAAATCCGCCATCCAGCTTTCGCAAATGATGTAGAAGTTCACGGCGTACCGCTCTTTGTCCAGACAAGGGAGCATTCGGCTCGAATCCCGTCAGGTAACGAATGCCGTGATAGGCCAAGCCCTTGGCCAGTCCCATGCCTGCCCGTACTTTCGGTCTGGGCAGTACTGCGACAGCCAAATCACAACGATCCTCCAAAAGCGGTGCCAGCAGATGGACTGCCTCCCCGGCGCTTTCCCGCAAATCCGCATCGAGCAGCAGGATGATGTCTCCCGTCGCTTGCTGCCAGCCAACCTGCAGCGCAGCACCCTTCCCTTGGTTGGCGGGCATGGGGATGACCAGATCGGCCCATTGACTCGCCAACTCCCGGGTGTTGTCTGTGCTGCCGTCATCCACAACGATAACCTCTTCACTGATAAATCTCTCGCGAATGGCCCGCAGAGTCGCACTGATAGTCTCCGCTTCATTGTAGGCCGGGATCACGATGCTAACTCTTTTCATGTTCGATCCTCATTTCAGCAAGGAGTTTTTGTACATTTTCAAGCAATTCCCATTGGGCGGCCGGCGTGATCGGGACCTGCTCCACCTGCAGCCAGCGGCTATCACTGGGCAACTGCGACAGCCAATCCGGCTTCGCCTGCCCAAACAGCAAGACCGGGCCATCGATCTGCGCAATTCCACCCTCGACTTTCACCAGCTCGATTCCGACGGATTCCATCACTTGAGCTATTCGCCCCAATTGCAGGTCAGGTTGATGCCACAGGTACACCCTTTTGCCCTGCAAGTCGTTGGCATAGCGCATCGCCATCAGATGGATGACATCCTGATTGCTTTGTTCCATTTCCTTCAACAGCTGCCTCATTTGTTGCTTCAGCTCATTATTGCTCTTCAAGGCCCGATCGTATTTCTCTTCCATTCTCGTCAGCACTTCTTTTTCTCCCAGGGCGAACCAGTTCTGACCCGCTGTCCCTCCCAGCAGAATCCCTATTCCCAGCGCAAAAAAAACCGCAATCAGGGAAAGGAGATGATAGCGAAAATGAATCATGCCCTACCTCCTAAAACGCCCATAATCGCCACTGCATCCAAATCATTTGGGCCGCGTGACGGGCGACGGGATTGATGGCGAGAGCAGCTCCGATCGGCACGAGCATCGCGACCAGACACCAGCCCCACAGCTTCCACGACCAACGCGGCTGATACAATTGGCTTACTCCTTTGGCATCGACCAGCTTGGGCCCGATCTTGGTGCGTACCAACAAGGTGCTCGCCATGCCTTTTCGTCCTTTTTCCAGAAAATCAATCATGTTCGTATGCGTCCCAATCGTGACGATCAGCTCTGCCTCGTGCTCAAAGGCCAACAGCATCGCTACGTCCTCGCTCGTACCGGGGGCCGGCAGAATCTGGTAAGGAATACCCAGCTGCTCCACGCGCTCTTCTCCCGGGCAGCTCCCGTCGGGAAATGCATGGACGACTACTTCTGCGCCACACAGCAGGGCCCTGTCTGAGATGCTGTCCATATCCCCTACGATCAGATCGGGCTGGTACCCCGACTCGAGCAACGCATCCGCTCCCCCATCCACACCAATCAGGACAGGACGGCACTCTCGGATATACGGGGCGAGTGTGGTCAAGTCTTCCTTGTAATGTTTGCCTCGCACGACGACGACCACATGCTTTCCTGTCATCTGGACTTTCAACCTCAACGGACAAAGCGGTTTTAAAAACAGGTCCTTTTCACGTCCCGCATACTGCAGGGTGTTGTCAATAAACAGGGACAAGGTATGGTCCAGACGCGAATGGGCTTCCTTCCTTTTCGCGTAAATCTTCTCGTCCGTTACAGGGCGCAATGCTGTGAGCGGATGCCATTCCGACGTTGAATATGTAAACAACACATGATCGCGAATGCTGATATATCGGCCGTCCAAAGCTTCGATCCAGTCTGTGGGACTCTGTTGTGAATCTTGCTCCCACTCAAAGAGCGGCACACCGGCTCGCAACAGCAAAAGGGCTCCTTCCGCCGGATAATGGCCTGTCATGAAAGGAGACAAGTTGATGACAGCCTTCACATCCGCTTCCAGCAAGGAGCGGGCGGCCATTTCGTCCACATCGGCGTGATCAATCAAGGCGATCTGCTGGGAGAGGATACGCTTGCATAATTGCTTCGTCCTGCGGTCGGCTGCTACGACGGCGGTATACGATTGAATACCCGGATGTTTACGCTTCGCCACCTGCTCCACCTCCCTTTCTAGTATGCTAAATATTTCCGGCTGCCATGCGTGAAAATGCGAAAAAGGGGCTGACTCCAAAGTAGAGAGAATCTACCTTGGGTCAGCCCCTTTTTACCTAGAGCGTACTTGCTCTATCCTTGTGTAGCGTAGTAAATGATCAGTCCATCACAGAACAGAAAAACCACCAGAGAGATGAAAGCGAAGGCGCTGGCGAATTTGTTCTTTGCCTTTACAGAGCGCAAGAAACCCCATGCAATCAAGATTGTGAAGACCAACATCAGAAAATCGAAGAAAATAATCTTCATAGTTGTAACAACTCCTTTAAAGAGATGAAGCTAACCGGAATACAATGCCAATTTTCATTATATAGCTTCGCCCATTCTGTTACAAGTCGAATCCTATTTGTGACAGCGGAATTCACAATTACTAGGTTATTTACGCTAGTATGCCTCCATCTCTTTTCCCTATCCAAATGCTCCAGCGATCCTGCTCAACAATTTCAGTTTGCCCGTAAAGCTTTTGTCTCATCGCATCAATCAGCTCGTCCAGTTCCGCATCTGTCAGCGCATGCAGGATCGAGCGCCCCGTGCGTGCCCGCACATCAGCTTCGAGCTCGCGCCAATCCGCGTACCTTCGTCTGGTCTCCAGCAAGCTGCGGCATTCCAGCGCTGTAAATCCATTCTTTGCCATCGCATCTTCTACCTGCCCTCTATCAGGGCGACGACTTCTCTCTTTTTCCAGCAAAAAGGGAAAGACTTCGAAGAAAAAACCGCGGATATGTCGGGGCGAACCCGGAACCATGACGTCCTCCATCGTCCGATCCTGCACGATAGCCACTCCTCCCGGTGCCAATAGCCTGCACGCCTCGGCAAAAAAACCTTCCAGGTCCGTCAAATGATGAATCAAGGCCCGGGCAAAAACAATATCTACGCTGGCGTCAGGCAAACCTGTATGAAGGGCATCTCCATATACAAAAGCAAGTGAGTCCTGCCCCGCGGCCTGACTGCGTGCTGTCCCTAGCATAGCGTGGGAAAAATCGACACCGACGACGGATTTGGCTCCGAACTCAAGCCAAGCCTGGCTGTAAATGCCGCCTCCACATCCCACATCGACCACCCGTTTGCCTGCGGGGTCGATAATGGCGCGCATCGCTTCAAGCCAAGTCTCGTCTGCTGAACGCCCGCTGTAAGCCGTTTTGTTCTTTTCATCATGAAAATTGATATTCACGATTATCGAACCTCCATGAACTCCAGCCGATTGCCAAAAGGGTCCTCGGTAAAGAAACGGATGAGCCCAGGGATCTCATCATCCAGCCGATAAGCAACTCCATGCTCCTCCAGATGCCGCATCAGGGTTTCGATATTGCGGACGAGGAAAGCAGGGTGTGCTTTTTTGGCCGGTACAAAGGAAGCCTCTACTCCGACATGGATCATTTGCATGCCGCAGCGAAACCAAGCTCCGCCTCTGACCCGCAGTTTTTCTGGCTTTTCTACTTCCTCCATGCCCAGCAATCCGGAGAAAAAGCGGCGCGCCTCCTCCTCACAACCCGCTGGAGCCGCCAATTGCACGTGATCCAGTCCCATCCATTCAAACCTCATCGCCATGTTGATCATTTCCTTTCTTTTGACAGATCGCCATCCACTCGTCCAACTGATGGGTCAGCACACGCTGATTTTCCACTTTTACCTCCAGATAGGCCTGCCATTGTTCTTTTGCTTCAAGAATGAATTGCTCCACCGCAGCTTCTTGCTGCGGTCCTTCGGAAGTCCGCCGCACCCACGCGGGGAAGTCAAAACGCTTTTTCCGATCACGCTGACGCAAGACCTGCAAGCGATTGGCTGCAAACAGCTGCTGCCATTGTTCTACGGAAAGACAACGGCCATGGCTGCGGTCGCGCATTTTTTCGATGCGGTTGATAAAGTCTGCCAGCTCTGGGTCTGCGGGGACCACATTATCGATAAAAAGGAACCGTCCTCCTGGCCTTAATACCCGTGAAACCTCGCGAATAAACTGCTCCGGCTGCGGGAAATGGTGTGCGGCAATGCGGCAAGTCACCGCTTCAAAGGATTCGTCCAGAAAAGGCAATTGCTCTGCGTCTGCCTGCACGTAGAGGATATTCTTCGTCCCCGCTCGCTGATTGGCACGGGATGCCGCTTCAAGCATGGGTCTCGTCAGATCGGTGGCAACGACCTGTCGGACATGGGGAGCCAATGTACGGGCCACATGCCCGCCACCGGTTGCGATATCGAGCACGATCCACTGCGGCTGCGGTTCAATCCAATCCTTCAGCAATGCAAGATCGTCCCCCTGGGCATGGCTCGGGCTTTGCACGTAGTGCTCCGCATTTTTCCCAAACTGTTCCTGCACGGCCTGTTTCTGCTCATTCGTTGCTTTCTGTGGCATGACTACCACCTCCTGTCCTCATTGTATTCCCAATACGTACCATTTTGTTATAGAATATCGATAACCCGTTATCGAAAAACTCGATAATCAAAAAGGAGAGCAACAGATGGATCAACAAAGCTTGGAGGTTTTTCTCGCAGTCGCCCGTCATGGTTCAATCAATCGCGCAGCCCAAGCCCTCTTTTTGGCTCAGTCCACCGTCACCCACCGCATTCAGCAATTGGAAAAACAGCTGGGGACGGCTTTGTTTATCCGCAGTTCCTCTGGCGTGGAGCTCTCTGGCGAGGGAAGAAGATATCTCCCGATCGTCGCGGGCATCGTCGAGCAGATGCGGCTATTGACAACACCATCTGAGCAGCGCCAATCCCTTACCATCGTCGCCGGCAAGTCATTTATTGCCACGGAGCTGCCGCGGCTGCTAGGAAAATACCATAAAGCTCATCCACAGTTCACCTGTTATGTACGCTCGACGCTTTATGAGGAGTCGCTTTCGGCTCTCCTGAGCGGAACGGCAGACATCGCTTTCTTGGGAAGCGAAATCTACCACCCGCACATCCACCAGGAATTTCTGCCAAGCGATCGCATTCTGCTGGTTACAGCACCGACACATCCTTGGGCGAAGCATTTTCCCGGCTTTCAGGGTTGGGGAAACGAACCGATGATCGTTTTTGGCAATCACACGGCACCCTTTCGGCAGCGTGTAGACCGTTTTTTGGCGCAGCAAGGCGTCTTTCCGAACATCATCATGGAATTGGACAGCTTTAGTGCTGTCAAAAAAATGGTGGAGCAACAATTGGGCATCGCCTTGCTCCCTTCTCGCATCGTGGAAGAGGAAGCCGCTGCAGGACGCCTGTGCGTACATGATATTGCCGATGGCGCCTTGACCCGTCCGACTCTTCTTGCTTATTTACTGCCAAAAAAAGAGGACGACCTGGTTGTGCAGTTCGTCCACTGGTTAAAAGCCCATTATTAAGGTTGAATATTGAAAAGTATGCTCGTTCTATTTCACTTCGTCGTAGCCATTGACTACCACGTCCAACCTTCCTGTAGCCGGATCAATCAACAATCCGTGTACCGGAATGTCAGGCGGCAGCAGGGGGTGATTTTTGATCGTCCGCACGCTTTCCTTCACACTGTCGTCTACACAGTCGAAGCCTTGCAGCCAGCCGTTCAGATCAATGCCAGCATTCTCGATGACGGACAAGGTCTCTGGTGAAATCCCTTTCTGCGTCATGTTCTTCATGACACGTTTGCCATCGATGACGCTCATCCCGCAGTCGTAATGACCGATCACCATGACCTCCGCAGCGTTCAATTCGTAGATCGCCACCATGATGCTGCGCATAATAGCGCCGAATGGGTGGGATACGACTGCTCCCGCGCTTTTTACATGCTTGATGTCGCCATTTCGCATGTTCATCGCTTTGGGAAGCAGCTCTTCCAGCCGCGTGTCCATACAAGACAAGACTACCATTCGCTTATCCGGAAACTTGGTCGTATGGTATTTTTCATATTCTTTGTTGGCGACGAACTCGCGATTGAAAGCGAGAATTTCATCCAAATTACGCATGGTGCACCACGTCCTCTCGTCTCGTAGGTTTTTTCATTTATTTTACATATTTTCTGCCGAGGATCAACATGATTGAGCACTTTCGGAAAATTGCACCGACTGCTACTTTTTGAACCGGGATGGTTTATCCACGTAGCTTTCCAGCACATAGCCGCATTGCGTGCAGATGTGGTGGAAGATTGGTGATCCGAGCGAAAAAAATTTGTTGTCGGGCAAGACGAGCGCGTGCCCCGCTTGTTTCCCTCTGCCGATTTCTTTGCAGCCGCATTTCGGGCATTGTTCTGATTGTTTTTCCATGGTTGGGTACCTCGTTTTTTCGTTACTATGACCTTCGGGAAGAAAGGCATGGCATCTTGCAGTCGATCCATTTTTTGGGAATGGCCTTTCGCCGTTTGACGAAGCTCACCTCTACCTTCAAGTATATCTTTTTTTACGAGCAAAACCAATTCCTAAAGCATATGAGTATTGCTGAACAATTCCTAGACTTGGTAACAATAGACCCACCGTGATTGTTGGTTTACTGGTGCTTATTTCCTGTTTTATAATGGTAGGAATTGAAAAATAGGTAATCCTTAACCAGAGATTAGAGGGGGCTATTTGATGATTTCCGAAGAAGAAGTTGTGCGAGATCTAAAGAAAAAGATAAAGACGCTATGGTTTTCCTTGATTTTTTTCAGTGTCCTTACGATCGTTGGCTTTATTAGCGAAAATCTCCTCTTGATCATCTGCGGATTGCTGTTTGTAGTTGGCGGAATTTTTGCGCTCTTCAAGTTCCGTGAAATGTCCGATGGTGTGGTAGCTGAATATCAACCAGGTAAAGGGTTTGGCTTCTATCGGAAATCAAGAAAGGCAAAGCTGAAGCATTACACCTACGCGCAAATCTTCATTGTGGGACTCATCTGCTTGTCAATCGTACTCAAAACAGGAATTGGACAAGCTCTTACCTTCGGAATAGCTGGAATCTTGTATATTCAGTTTTTCTTGATTCGAAGAGTGTCTCTTCATACTACAATTGATGATGCTACACTTTTCGAATTGGAAGAACTCGGGATTATCTCATCCTCTGATATTGTGAAAGCCCTTTATAAAGATTTTGTCAGTTGGAATGAAGCGGTTGAAGGAAATAAAATTATCGTCGCGAAGCAGGATTCCTTACTCTGTATCGTCATGCAAAATAAGGAAGAAGCTCTTCGATATGAATGTCCCCTACGTGATATTCAGAAGCTAGGGATCATGGGCAATGGAAACAAAGGCGACGGTTTTCTCATCACGATTGTGACCCGTGATGACCGCACACTTCGGATATTACTGGACGGAAACAGCAATCAGGATTCACCAGAAGAATTTTTCAAGCACTTTTTGCAAGCATTGGACGATGCTCTACTTTCTTCAGTGGTCAATTCTCTGAAAAATGAGGCGAATCCGTTGAAAAGAGATCGTCGAATGGACATCGACTGGCAAGCATCGAGGAATGAGACGAAAAACACACCGCACATTCACATTCGTCATCTGGATCTGCAGTCTTCTTCAAGTCCTTCGAGTGAAACGTCTAATCAGGATTCCAAACCGGAAAGATATATCGATCTATAGAGAAAATAGGTGCGTACGAGATGAATCGATTTCGCGTCCATGAAGTTTGTACCTATAGCCGAGTGAATGGTCCAGGAGTCCGGGCTGTTGTATGGACACAGGGATGTTCGATCGGATGCAAGGGCTGCTTCAATCCCTCGACACATTCAAGTGAACAAGAAGGAATCGAATATAACCCGATTGAATTGGGTCGAACATTGGGGAAGTTACATGTTGACGGGATTACGGTTTCAGGCGGGGAGCCGCTGGATCAGGCAGTGCATGTTTACGATTTGGTTCGAGCCTTTCGAGAAGTAAATCCCGGAACAGCTCTCCTGTTTACGGGCTATACCATCGAGGCCATCAAAAAATCTCCTGAAAAACGTCGGACTCTCCTGCAGTTTGACGCTATCTTGGCCGGACCATACATCGATGCTGCGACTGAGATTTGGAAGGGAAAAAGGTTGGTCAAGGTGACGGATCGCATCCCCGAATCCGCATTGCTTCCCGAGCGGCGCGTAGAGGTGATTGGAAATGAAGAATCCGTTTATATGACAGGTTTTCCCACAAAAAGTGTATTGGGTATGGTAGATCAACACAGATAAGGTGGTTATGAGAACGATGTTGTCTGATTTCATTGAAGAAGTAGAGTATTTGATACGTGCACGCTATAGCATTCTATACATTAATACAGCTGAAGAAGAACGTGCTTTGGAGGTTTTTGAGCAAATCGGTAAAAATCTGCACAAACGAATTATAACCTGGACTGTAACTACCGGGCTTGTTCTGGACGGTAAAGAACTCGATCCGAAAAGTACGGATTTCCGCACCGCTCTGTACATGGCAGAGGAATTGGCTAAAGTTCCTTCACTATTTTTATTTTGTGATCTTCATCCTTTCATATGCAGTTCTTCTTCTCCTGCTTATATCCGGTCGTTTCGTGAATTTGCACAAAAGATCAAGACTGGCTTTCCTTCCAACTGTATCGTGATTGCTCCTACCCTAGAGATACCAATCGAGTTGCAAAAAGAAATCACGATTGTCGATCTTCCCCTGCCAGATCTGGATGAGGTCAAACAAATCATTGTTCAATTCACCAACCAATACAAGGGCCGGGAAGGAATTCATATCGATCAGTCTCCCGCGGTGATTGAAGCTTTGGCACGTGCTGCTGTCGGGTTGACACAGAATGAGATTGAAAACTGTTTGGCGAAATCCCTGGTAAAAAATCGAGGGATCTCCGATGGTGACGTCTCCAGCATGCTGGATGAGAAGAAACAGATCATCCGAAAGTCAGGCATCCTAGAATACATCTCGACGGAGGATCTTCGTTTGGAGCAGATCGGCGGCTTGGACAATCTGAAAAGATGGCTGATGAAGCGAAAAGCTTCTTACTCGTTGGAAGCGAGAGAATTCGGCATCAACTGGCCCAAGGGTGTTCTTCTGGTCGGTGTACCGGGATGCGGAAAGAGCTTGTGTGCCAAAAGTGTAGCCGCTGCTTGGCAAATGCCGCTGTTGCGATTGGATTTAGGACGTGTGTTTGCAGGTGTTGTAGGCTCTTCAGAAGCCAATATGCGTTCGGCTCTTGCGATGTGTGAAGCAGTAGCCCCTTCGATTGTGTGGATTGACGAGATTGAAAAAGCTTTGTCAGGCGTTGGCAACGGAAGATCGGATGGCGGTGTTGCCACACGAATTTTTGGTACCCTGTTAACCTGGATGCAGGAGAAAAAATCCCCTGTTTTTGTTTTCGCAACTGCGAACAATATCGAGCAATTGCCAACGGAGTTATTGCGAAAAGGGAGATTTGACGAGATCTTTTTTGTGGATCTTCCCAGCCCGGAGGAAAGGGCGGAAATCTTTAAAATCCACATTGACCGAATCAAACGGGATGTAAATCAATTTGATATTCCCCTCCTCGTAGAGACTTCTGGCGAGAGCTATTGGGGGCAAGGAATCCGCTTGACGGGATCGGAAATCGAGTATTCTGTGCACGAAGGTTTGATGGAGGCGTTTTCCCAGCGTGTTCATGAAAACCAAGAGGGACGTGACCTTACGACAGATGATATCATCAAAGCCATTCAGCGTACTGTGCCATTGGCTAAGTCGCGTGAACATGAAATTTCCAAATTACGTGATTGGGCGAATGTTCACGCAGTGCGGGCAAGCTTGAGTAACAGCAACACCGTAGTTACAGGGAATACCCACGAAGAGCTGGTCGGCAGAAATATCGATTTTTAAGGGGTGCATATCATGAGCCATTGTACATCTTTCCCGATGACTTTTCGAGACAAGCGAGTCCTCTATCGAGCCATGCGCAATCTTGGCTATAACCCTGAGAATCGAGTGTGGGTCGAATATCGAAATCAATTTGCAAAGAAGCTGCAAATCGCAGAAAACGTGATTGGAAAGCTGTTAACGGGAACCATAGAAAATCTGAACCTGTTCTTTATCGAGACAGAGGATGGCCTTGTTCCCTATTTTGAATCAGATTTTTTATCGCCGGATGAGTTGCAACGAAAAGGTGAGCAATTTCTTTCTTCGTTGCGCATCGAATATTTACGATGTGCGGTCCATGCGATGGCAGACCAGATTCGAGCAAATGGAACCGAGGTGACCGTCACCGAAGAAAGCCATCTTTCGCAAAATTCGTTTGTGCTCACCATCGGTGCTGCGAATCAAACACTTCGCGTTGCAGTGGATCAGGATGGTAATGTCGAGGAAAAGGTTGAAGGCGTGAGAGGACGGTCCTGCATCGATTTTACCGCGAATCTGGAGAGTAAGCTGGTGACGCACAATGCGGTACATCGGGTTTGGACGCACGAATACGATGCGACCATTGAAGACCAGCAAATACAAATCCTCCGACTGGAGTAAAAGGTTGGGGGGTAAAGCGGATCGCCTCTGGAAACATGGAAGGAGGCGATCTTTTCTTTGCCTTGGAAACCCATAAAAAAGACACTAGCCTCGTTAGGCTAATGTCTAAAAAAATATGACTTACCTTCTGAAAATATCCGCACTGCTTGTACTACCTGTTTCAGCTTATCTTCGCCTCAATCCGCAGCTTGTCCGCCACCATCGCGATGAACTCGCTGTTGGTCGGTTTTGCCTTGGTATTGGAGATGGTGTATCCGAACAGGCTAGAGATGGAGTCCAGATTCCCGCGGGACCATGCCACTTCGATGGCGTGACGGATAGCCCGCTCAACACGGCTTGCGGTGGTGTTGAACTTCTTCGCGATGTCCGGGTACAGGACTTTGGTGATAGAGCCGAGCAGCTCCACATCGTTGTACACCATGGTGATCGCTTCGCGCAAATACAAATAGCCTTTGATATGAGCGGGAACGCCGATCTCATGAATAATGCTGGTAATGCTCGCATCCAGATTTCTTCCTCTGACTGCAAGGGAGGATGACGGTTTGCTTGCGGAGACAAAGGAAGATGCTGGCTTGGAATTGGTGATCTGGCGAATTCGCTGCGCCAAAACCTCCATATCGAATGGCTTGAGAATATAGTAGGCCGCACCTAGTTCAACCGCTTTTTTCGTGATTTCCTCTTGGCCAAAGGCCGTAAGCATAATGATTTTGGGTTGCGGACTCAGTCTCATGGCTTGAATCTGCTCAAGGACAGCCAGTCCATCCAGGTGAGGCATAATAATATCCAGGATCAGTACGTCTGGGACTCGTTCTTGGAGTAATTTGACTACCTCATTGCCATTGTAAGCTACACCGATGACATCCATGTCATGCTGGCTGCTCATGTACTCTTCCAACAGGCTTACAAATTCACGATTATCATCTGCCAACAACACTTCAATCTTGCTCAAGGTCGTTCCCCCTAACAAATGAACGGTCTTTTGGAAAGAAGATGACATTCTAAGGAGTTATGGATCCGGATTAGTCTACACCATCTTTTCACTCTGAAAAAGATTCGACAAACCCCATTCCTTTCCTGCCAATGACGAAAGTTTGAATGATTTACCTGATATTTCGACAAAGAATCCTGATTCTTGCCAGATATCGCTTAACCGTTCTTCAAATTTAGACGTTTTGTTCACCTGTCAGGTTACACTCCAATTTATAGGCAAAGCCGCCTCGCTTAGATGCGGACGGCTTCGTAGAGGCTTCATGCTGCCAAATCGGCAGGACCTTGTGATTTCGGGGTTGGACGGACATGGATTCCTGCGTCTTGCAGCATCCATTCGATGTAGCAGCCGTAACCGGACGTAGGATCGTTGACAAATACATGCGTCACGGCACCTACGATTTTTCCTTTTTGGATGATGGGACTCCCGCTCATGCCTTGGACAATCCCGCCTGTCTTTTCCAAAAGGCGCTTATCTGTCACCTTGATGATCATGCCTTTGGTTGCGGGGAAATGCTGTTTGACTACATTGGCGATTTCAATATCGAATTCTTCTACCTTCTGTCCGTTCACGACGGTCAGGATTTTGGCAGGGCCTTCCTCTACCTGTTCGGCCAATGCGACCGGCAAGGGCTCATTGTAGTAACTGCGTTTTGGCTCTTCCTTCATTTTGCCGAAGATGCCGAACTGCGTATTCTTGGTGATATTGCCCAGCACTTCGCTTTCATTGTAGAAGCGGGCGAACTTCTCTCCAGGATTTCCGCTTTGTCCTTTTTCAATTGATGTTACGCTGGCTTGCACGATTTGACCATCTCCCACGACGATAGCCTGTCCCGTATCCACGTCGGAGATGACATGGCCCAATGCTCCGTACGCCTTGGTATTGGGGTCGAAAAACGTGAGGGTTCCAACTCCTGCGGCAGAATCCCGAATGTAGAGCCCCATCCGGTATTCATCGTCCTTCCGATCCTTGACGGGATGCAAGACGAGCGTCAATTTCTCCTTGCCGCGAACCACCAGCAACTGAACCGGGCTGTTCTTTTTGCCTGCTTCGTTGATCAGCTTTTTGACCTCGTTCATGTCGTTGATGTACATGTCGTTGATTTTAACGATCATATCGCCTACATGGATGCCAGCCTGCTCTCCCGGAGAAACCTTTTCTCTTCCGTTACTGACGAGATGATGTCCCACTACGAGTACTCCCGCCGTTTGCAATTTTACCCCGATGGACTGGCCCCCCGGGTAAAGACGCAAATCAGGCAGCACATTCACTTTCACTGACTTCAGCGGAATGTTTCGCCATTTTACCTGCAGGTTGGCTTCACCTGCACGTCTCGGCTCAACTGACATGGGCTTGCTCAAATCAACGGACACTTCGCGCGCTTCTGTCCCGTTAACGTGCAAAATGTCTGGATTACTGTTGACCAAAGTTCCCATTACTGGCATGGATACACGCAATTGTTCGAGAGACCCCTCCATGATGCGCAGCTCGCGGGGGAAGGAGGACAGATCGCGGAACGGGGTGGAACAGACGACAAGCGCCGTGAGGAGAAGCAGCAGACTTCCCATCCATTTTTTATTCTTCTGTCGGATCACCAGCAATCACTCCTACCGTTCCCTACCTACACCTACATGAAACACCTCCACCTTGTGTAGTTATAATGTTGCCTTGAGCCATGCGGATTATGTCAGGAAAATAAGCCTCCTGCACAATCCATTTTGTTAGCAGGAACGAAAAAAGACTGCCCTAGTGAGCAGCCTTTCGTTCACGCCCGAGCATGATCATCTCGCGCGCGTGTTCTTCTGTTTTGGTCGTCACTTCCGCTCCTCCGAGCATTCTTGCCAGTTCGATTACCCGTTCGTCATCTGACAAACGCTCGACCCGGGTCATCGTTTCCATTTCGCTCATTTCTTTTTTGATGAGAAAATGGGCATCTGCCATGGAAGCTACCTGCGGAAGATGGGTAATGCACAGCACTTGCCGTTTGTTTGCTACTCGCACCAGCTTTTCCGCAATCGCCTGCGCGGCTCTCCCGCTTACACCCGTGTCCACCTCGTCAAAAATCAAGGTTTCCACCTGGTCTGTCCCGGCCAGAATCGTCTTGATTGCCAGCATCACCCGTGACAGCTCCCCGCCGGATGCGATCTTGGCAAGCGAGCGCAAGGGCTCACCAGGGTTGGGGGAGATCAGAAACTCCACCTGATCCATGCCGTTGGCGTCGATATGGCGGCGCACTCCTTCGATCTCCACACCGTCTTCATCCGTTGTCTGGCGAACGTCGATGGCGAAGCGTGCACGCTCCATATGCAGCTCTTTTAGCTGCTGCTCGATTTCTTTAGCCAGCTTGTCTGCACAGTCCCTGCGGATGACGGACAGCTCCAGGGCTTCCACAGCCAAGTCTGCAGCCAGCTCTTGGAGACGGCTCTGCACCTGAAGCAGGCGATCCTCATAGTGGTGCATGTCATCCAGCTCGTCCTGAATGGTGGCCGCGTATTCCAGGATGTCGTCCACATTTTTTCCGTACTTGCGCTTGAGGGTTTGGATCTGATCGAGGCGGCGTTCGACTTCCGCCAGCTGCTCAGGGTCAAAATCCATCTGGTACGAGAGGTTGCGCAATTGATGAACGGCATCCTCCACTTGATAATACGCACTTTGCACAGACTCCACGATCGGGGTCAACTGCTCGTCAAAGGAGGCTACGCGCTCCAGCTCGCTCATGGCATGTCCGAGCCAGTCCATGCCCTTCTGATCGCCGTAGAGCGAACGATACGCATCCTGGATAGAGGCGTACACCTTTTCGATATTCATCCACTTCTTGCGCTGCTGGGCCAGCTTCTCATCCTCGCCAGGCGTCAGGGAAGCCGCTTCGATCTCGTTGAGCTGATACTGCAAAAGATCGATCCGCTGCGCCAGCTCCCGATCATTGCGAGCCATATGTTCCAGATCCTGCTTGGTCCGACGATACGAAGCGTACAGCTTGCTGTACTCCTGCTTGGCTGCGCCAAGAGCTTGCTCCCCGTAGGCGTCCAGCCAGTTGATGTGCTTGTCTGCCTGCATCAGCATATGGGTGTCGTGCTGTCCATGCACAGTCACGAGCCATGGTCCCAGCTCCCGCAGCATCGCCAGCGTAATCAGCTGACCGTTTAGGCGGATGATGCTTTTTCCCTGGCTGGAGATGTCTCTGCGCACAACCAGCATGCCATCCTGTTCGATCTGCACCCCTATGCTTTCACAAACTGCCAGTGCTGGATGACCCGCAGGAAGCTCAAACAAGCCTTCTACCTCTGCACGGGCCTGACCATAGCGGACAAAATCCGCAGATGCCCTCCCGCCAAGCAGCAGTCCCAAAGCATCGATGATAATGGATTTACCGGCGCCTGTTTCCCCCGTCAGGATGTTCAAGCCTTTTTGGAACGAGATGGTGACTTCCTTGATAATCGCAAAATTTCGGATCGAAAGTTCCACTAACATACCTGGTACCACCCTTTACAGCATCTTCAACAATCGCTGTGTCACTTCATCTGTCTGTTCCTTCGAGCGGCATATGATCATAATCGTATTGTCTCCGCTGATCGTCCCCATGATCTCTTCCCAAGGGAGGTTGTCGATCAGCTCGGCTACCGCGTTCGCGTGCCCCGACAAGGTTTTCAACACGATAAAATGATCTGCGTTATCGATGCTGACGAAAGAATCCACCAGCATGCGTTTTAATTTTTGCAACGGATTGAACTTTTGCTCCGTCGGCATCGAGTACTTGTACCTTCCATCAGGCAGCGGTACCTTAACGAGATGAAGCTCCTTGATATCGCGAGAAACCGTCGCTTGGGTCACGGAGTATCCAGCCGCCCGCAGACGTTCCACGAGCTCATCTTGTGTTTCCACCTCTTCGTTGTTGATGATGTCACGAATTCGGATATGACGTTGCCCTTTGTTCATTGTGATTTACTCCCATTCTCCTTGAAATTTCGTGCGAATCGCCTCGAAAAAGCCACTTTTATTCAGCTTGATCAGCGGCGTGCTGTACGGGGATTTCCGGATGTAGATCTGGTCTCCTCCCTCCAAGCGATAGCCCAATTGTCCATCGATGGATAGTCCCATCTCCTGGTGAATGGCATCAACCTCGATCCGAATGGTCTCCTCCCCGCTAAATATCATCGGCCTTGCTGTCAGCGAATGCGGCGCTACTGGCGTCAGCAGGAGCATGTCTACATTGGGCGCAACGATTGGACCGCCTGCGGACAGGGAATACGCTGTGGAGCCTGTCGGCGTCGATACAATCACACCGTCGCCGCTAAAGGTCGCCACATACGAATCATTGAGATAGACGGCGCACTGAATGATTCGGCAAAAGGAGCCTTTCGCGATGCCGATATCGTTCATGGCCGTGTACTTGCCAAGCGCATTGCCCTTGCGTATCAATGTCGCTTCCAGCATCATGCGATCTTCAATATCGTATTGGCCTGACAATAGATTATCTACCGCATGAGGCAGGTTGTCGGGCTCTGCCTCTGATAAAAAGCCCAACGTACCCAGATTGATCCCGAGAATCGGCACCGAGCGGCCGGCCAGCTTACGGGCGATTCCGAGCAGAGTCCCATCCCCGCCGAGCACGCAAATCAAAGCTGCTCGTTTGCCAATCTCCTCAACAGTCATGCCCAACTCCGGTCTCCCTACGTCAGATGCTACGCTTTCATCCAATACCACCTGGGCTCCGCGCATTTCGAGGAGGTAAAGAAGCTCTCTGGCTACGATCCGGGCCTCAGGCTTTCCTTTATTTACGATGATTCCGATATTCTTCACATGGCCCACCCCAAACTGGTTGGAAATCCTTATACAAGTATACAACTTCTTATGCATAAATAAAAAGCCTCGATCGAGACAAAAAACTCGAGGCTTCTGTGTTTTTCTGTTATTTCAATGTTGCATGCGCGGTACGCACCACTTGCGTTACATGATCCCGCCATGCTGCTTCATCCATTCCACCTGTATTTTTTTGCAGATGCATCACGAACTCGATGTTCCCTTCTCCTCCCGTAATCGGCGAGAAGTCCAAGCCGCGCAAAGAAAATCCAAGTCCCAAGGCGAACTGGCCCATGTCAGCAAGGACAGCCTCGTGAATGGCAGGGTCGCGGACGATGCCGTTTTTGCCCACATTTTCTTTCCCCGCTTCAAACTGCGGTTTGACCAATGCGACGACATCGCCATTCTCCTGCAAAAAACGGTACAGCACAGGCAAAATAATTTTCAGCGAAATAAACGAAACGTCGATGGAGGCGGAATCCGGTTTTTCATGCTCAAATGCCTCGGGGTCCAGGTGGCGAAAATTGGTCCTCTCCATCACTACCACCCGCTCGTCCTGCCGAAGACTCCAGGCAAGCTGTCCGTACCCGACATCGATGGCATACACGCGTCGCGCGCCGTGCTGCAGGGCACAATCGGTAAATCCTCCTGTCGAAGCCCCGATGTCCATCATCACGCGATTGCTCATATCGATGCCAAAGACCCGCAATGCCTTCTCCAGCTTGAGGCCTCCCCGGCTGACATAAGGGTGCACTTCTCCTTTTACCGCAATAACGGCATCCTCGGCAATCTTCGTCCCCGGTTTGTCGCACCGTTCGCCCGCGACCTGAACCAGACCAGCCATAACGGCTGCCTTTGCCTTTTCACGGGTTTCATAATGTCCGCGCTCGACGAGGAGGACATCCAGCCGTTCCTTTCTCACACTCATGCTTCCACAACGCCTTTCGTCACAGGCATCCAGGCGCGAGCACGGGCAGCGATGTTCTCTGCCGTCAGTCCTACTTCGCTCCGCTGTTCCTTCACGCTGCCGTGCTCCACGAAATAATCCGGAACAGCTACGATTTGCACAGGGACATCATGGTAGCCCGCTTGCGCGAAGTACTCGACGACCGCGCTGCCGAAGCCGCCCATCTCGGCACCTTCTTCCACCGTGATGATCTTGTACCCTTCCTGTGCCAAACGGGACAGCAGTTCTTCATCAAGCGGCTTGCAGAAGCGTGCGTTGACCAGCATGGGGTGGATGCCTTCCCGCTTGAGTTGCTCGACCGCCTGCTCGGCAATTTCGTAAATATGTCCAAAAGCCAAAATGGCGACATGCTTGCCATCTTTGACGATCTCCGCCTTCCCGATCGGCAGCGGATGCAGCTCCTCATCCAATTCGACCCCTCGTACTGGGAGACGCGGATAGCGGTATGAGATCGGTCCGTCTTCGTACACCGATGCTGTCTTCATCATCAATCGCAGTTCATTTTCATCCTTCGGCGCCATGATTACCATGTTGGGGACTGTTCGCATGAAAGCGATGTCGTACATCCCCTGATGCGTCTCGCCGTCTGCTCCTACCAGACCGGCACGGTCGACAGCAAACACGACATTCAGCTTCTGCCTTGCTACGTCGTGAATCAACTGATCATAGGCGCGCTGCAGGAAGGTCGAGTAGATCGCCAGAACGGGCTTCAGGCCTTGCGTAGCAAGCGCAGCCGCAAATGTACAAGCGTGTTGTTCGGCAATTCCGACGTCAAAGAGGCGGTCGGGATATTTTTCCCCAAATGGGATCAAGCCGGAACCCGCAGGCATGGCAGGCGTCACTGCAACAAGCCGATCATCCTCCTGCGCCAAGCGAATCATGGTGTCCGAAAAGACGGAGGTATAAGTTGGCGCAGATTTTGCCGTATCACCGGATTCGATCTTGTAAGTGCCGACCCCGTGAAACTTGACGGAATCCGCTTCTGCAGGCGCATAGCCTTTTCCTTTTTTGGTGATGGCGTGAATCAATACCGGACCTTTGTTTTGTTTGGCGATTTTCATCGTCTCCAGGAGCAGCTCCATGTTGTGTCCGTCGATTGGTCCGATATAGGTGAAGCCCAGTTCTTCAAAAAGGACGCCGGAGACGAGCAGATATTTCATGCTGTCCTTGAAGCGTTCTGCCAGATTCATCAGCTTTCCGCCAACAGCAGGGACCGATTTGATCCAATGTCCCAATTCGCCTTTAGCCCACTGATAGTTCTGCGCCGAACGCAATTTACCCAAATAATTATGCAAGGCCCCTACGTTGGGCGCGATGGACATTTCATTGTCGTTTAATACCACGATGACATTTTTTTGCTCATGCCCGATGTGGTTCAATGCCTCCAGCGCCATTCCGCCTGTCAGGGCGCCGTCCCCGATCACGGCAACGACGTGGTTCTTCTCTTTTTTCAGATCACGGGCTGTAGCCATCCCCATCGCAGCAGACAAAGACGTGCTGCTGTGTCCCGTCTCCCAGACATCATGCGGGCTTTCGTTCATTTTTGGGAAACCGCACAAGCCTTTGTACTGGCGCAAGGTCGGAAACATCTCGCGGCGGCCAGTCAATATCTTATGTACGTACGCCTGGTGGCCTACATCCCAAATCAGCTTATCCTTCGGGCTATTGAAGGCATAGTGAAGAATCAGCGTCAGTTCGACCACGCCAAGGTTAGGTGCAAGATGTCCGCCTGTCTTGGAGAGGTTTTCTACGAGAAACTGACGGATTTCGCCTGCGAGCGTATACAATTCTGGCAAGGTGCATTTTTTCAAATCCTGGGGATCATTTATCTTCGTAAGCAGCATTGAGTATTCCTCACTTTCAACTGGTTGCTTCTCCGGTGATTCGGCATGCTGCGATCCAATTATCCTGCTCATGCAAAAAGGGCTCCGCCTTTTGAGGCAATGCCACTGGATTTTTTTCTTGAATCAGCTTGATTCATTATAACGGTTTCTTATCAAAAACACCACTTTTCCTAACTGGAGGTGATTCATTTCCAATAAAAAGGAAATGCTTGATTGTGGTTTTATGTTGTATTACGGTTTGCAGAATCCCGTTGTTACGGGCGATTCATGCGAACAGCTTGCCAATCCGAAAAAAAGCTGGTTCTCCCTAGACGGAAGCCAGCTTTTCCTGTCCGTTATTTGGTTCGGTTCTTGACATAGTCTGCCAGGGGTAGCAGTGCCGAATGCTGCAAGCCGACTTCAACGAGTGCTGTTTTGGCTTCCGTGATCAAGGCATCAAGACGTTCCTTGGATTTTTCCAGGCCCAACAAAGACGGGTAAGTAGCTTTTTCCCGGTCGGCATCGCTTCCTACTGCCTTGCCGAGCTGCTTCTCGTCACCCTCGACATTTAATATATCGTCCTGGATCTGAAAAGCGTGGCCGATACAGAACCCGTAATGCGTCAACGCCTTCATCTGGCGCTCGCTTGCTTCTGCCAGATACCCGCCGCCGCGCAGTGCAGCAACCAAAAGATCGCCCGTTTTATGCTGGTGAATATACTCGAGCTGCGTCAGATCGAGCCTCTTTCCTTCGCCTTCGATGTCCGCCATTTGGCCCCCGACCATCCCGGTTGCGCCAGCCCGCTTGCCCAGCTCGGCGATCAGCTTCACGGTAGTGGTCGGCTGTACATCCGCGTCCGTCAAGTAGGACTCCGCTATGTAGGAAAAGGCCCGCGTCAATAGCGCATCCCCTGCCAAGATCGCCGTCGCCTCGCCGAACATCTTGTGATTCGTCGGCTTGCCGCGGCGCAGGTCGTCGTCATCCATCGCAGGCAAATCATCGTGAATGAGGGAATACGTATGAATCATTTCGAGGGCGCAGGCAAAAGGAATGCCACGCTCCAGCGGCTTTTCCAATGCTTCCAGCACAGCTAGGACAAGCATCGGGCGCAAGCGTTTGCCACCTGCCATGAGCGAGTATTTCATCGATTCGTACAAGGAGGCAGGTACGCCTTCTTTCTCCAAGGCTGGTACCAGATGCGTTTCAATATAAGCAGTCTTTTCTTCGAGGTAGGTATGGAGAGAATCGACCATCATGCTTCCCCTTCCAGACGAAACGCCTTTTGCTTTACTTGTCCGTCTTCCTCAACCAGTTGGGTGATCTTGGCTTCGATCGCCTCGAGCTTCTGTCCACAGATTCGGGACAGCGTCACTCCCTCCTGGTACAGATGAATGGATTCCTCCAAGGGGATATCGCCCTCTTCCAGACGCTGTACGACTTCTTCCAATCGCTTCATTGCTTCTTCAAACGGCATGTCCATCTCTTCGGGGGACACGTCAGCTTTTTTGCGAGCCATTTTCTTTCTCCTCCCGCTCTATTCGTTCCACGCGCGCCGTAGCGCTGCCATCGCTTAATCGTACCATGAGCTCGTCTCCAGTGGCAAACTGCTCCACGGATTTCACCAGCTGATCTCCGGAATAAACCAGGGAAAAGCCTCGCTGCATCACCTTCAAGGGACTTACTGCATCCAGGTGAGCCAGGCGGGAGGCGAATTCCAGCTTTTTTTGCTTCAATGCTGCGTTCATTCGCTCATCGAGGCGCAAACGCAGGGTACGTACTTTTTCTCTTCGTTCCTTCACGTGATCGGCAAGGCGATACCGTCTGATCTGCTCCTCCAGTCGAATGTATTGCTCACGGCGCAGCCGCATGAGCTGACGCATGGCTTGTCTCATTCGCAACTGGGCTTGGTCGAGCCGCTGAGCTGCTTCCTCCAGCCTGCGCTGAGGCTGACGCATCGCATATGATTGGACCAGCCCCTGCAGACGTTTTCGCTCCTGCATGACGAGCTGGCGCATCGCCCGCTGGGTTCTCATCTCAAGCTGCTCAACGCGCTGCTGCCATTCCAGGTAATGGGGCACTGCCAGTTCTGCCGCAGCCGTCGGAGTAGCTGCACGAACATCTGCGACGAAATCGGCAATGGTCACATCGGTCTCGTGTCCCACAGCGGAAATCACGGGTATTGCCGAGCTGGCAATCGCGCGTGCGACCTGCTCGTCATTAAATGCCCACAGTTCCTCAATCGAGCCTCCACCACGCCCTACGATCATGACATCGATGCCCGCGAGCCGGTTGAGATTGCGAATGCCATTGACGATGGAGTGCGGAGCTTCCACCCCCTGGACAATCGCGGGGGCCAAGACGATGTCCGCTTGCGGGTAGCGGCGTCTGATGGTGATGCAGATGTCACGGATTGCCGCTCCTGTAGGAGAGGTGACGACTCCGACCCTTTTCGGAAAACGCGGCAAAGGGCGCTTTCTTTCCACTGCGAACAAGCCTTCCTGCGCCAGCTTTTCCTTTAGCTGCTCAAAAGCCAGGTACAGCGAGCCGAGTCCGTCCGGCTGCATTTCTTTTGCATACAACTGATACGCTCCATCCCGTTCAAAAGCCGAGATGGAACCGCGCACAATCGCCTTGGTCCCGTTCTTGGGGAGGAAGCGCAGAAAGCGGTTGTAGCTGGCGAACATGACGACCTTGAGCCGCGACTGATCATCCTTGAGCGTGAAATACATGTGTCCGCTGGAGTGATGGGTAAAATTGGAAATTTCTCCTCTCACCCAAACATCCTGCAAGTGCGGATCTCTCTCCAGCAGAAGCTTGATGCTGCGATTTAACTGACTGACGGATAGGATATCTTGAATGGCCATAGGCCGCTCCCCCCTCGACTGAAAACGGGAAATGGGTTTTCGACTCCCATTTCCCGGATGATTGGTTCCCGACTTATCTGCGTTTGGCTTGCTGCTTTGCGGCTTCTACCGTATTTTTCAGGAGCATGGTGATGGTCATCGGTCCGACTCCGCCCGGCACTGGCGTCAAATAGCTGGCTGTCTCCTGGACTTCGTCAAACTTGACGTCCCCAACCAGCTTTCCAGCTTCATTGCGGTTGACCCCGACATCGATCACTACCGCTCCGGGCTTCACATGCTCTTTGCCGATCATATGCGCTTTACCGGCTGCTACGACGAGAATATCCGCCATTTTGGTGAAGGATGGCAAATCCTTCGTACGCGAGTGGCACATCGTAACTGTAGCATTTTCACGTTGCAGCAGGAGCGAGACGGGTTTCCCAACGATGTTGCTTCGTCCGATCACGACGGCATGCTTGCCCGCGATCTCTGTTCCTGTGCGTTTGATCAATTCAATCACTCCATGTGGAGTACACGGAAGCAAGGTCTCCTTGCCGATCACCATATTCCCGACATTGATCGGGTGGAAACCGTCCACATCCTTGCTCGGATCGATGGCATCCAAAACTGCCTCCTCCGAGATATGGGATGGCAATGGCAATTGGACCAAAATCCCATTAACGTTCGGATTTTGATTCAATTGCTGGATGATTTCCAGAAGCTCCTCTTGGGTCGTGGAAGTCTCCTTCAAAATCACCTCGGATTGAATGCCAACTTCCTCGCAGCCTTTTGATTTCCCCCGTACATAGGAATGGGAAGCGGGATCATCTCCCACAAGAATCACGGTCAGACCAGGTGTAATTCCCTGTTGTTTCAGTCCGGCGACTTCCTCTGCCAATTCGGCACGAATGCTTTTCGCTACTTCTTTTCCTTGAAGAATGGTTGCAGGCATGGAGAAATAGCCTCCTTCTATAACGTCGATACCTTTAGTGTACCGATTTGACAACACCCTGTAAAGGCGAAATATGAAACATTCAAGATTGATTATTGTTCGTCTTTTGCTTCATCCAACCGAGCATTGCTACTCCGTACGCATTGTCTCCGGAGTATACCGGATCACAGAAGTACAGCTTGGCCTTCACTGCGGGATGCTCGAGACGTTTGATCAAGCGCTCGCGCATGTACTGGTTGGCGGCAACTCCGCCGACGATCAGGATGTCGCGGGGCAAGCCTTGTTCGATCGCGTGACGCAATGCCTTTTCCAAGGTGTTGGCAATGCATTGCTCAGTCGCCCGCGCAATCTGCGCATGAGTCGCATCTCCAGTTGAAATAGCCCGCAAAAGGGAGGCTTCTGGTCCCGAGAAGCTGAATGTGAGCCCGTCTACTGATGAGGAGACGCGGAACTCTCCCTCTGCCTGCTTCGCCAACTCCTCGATCTGCGGCCCTGCAGGGAAGGACATACCCATCGCGACGCCGATCCGATCCACCAGTTGGCCAGCATGCAGGTCAATGGTTCCACCGACCTTTTCAATCGCATAACCAGATGCCTGCCGCTCACACAACAGGATTTCGCTTGTTCCCCCTGAGAGGTGAACCGCCAAAAAGCGGTCCTCTGCAGGACGCTCTTGGGCCGTGTATTCCCCTGCCGCGATATGGCCCTCCTGGTGAGTCGTCAAATAAAGCGGCACCTGCAAGTAGATCGAAAGCGACTTGGCCAATCCTTCTCCTACCTTGAAGACAGGCATGTACGACTGGTCCACTGGGCGCGGCTTTTCACTGACGCAAATCGCGACAATTTCGTGCTCTTCCCATTTCATCTGCTCGCTTAGCTCTGGCAAGTTCATCACATGCTGAAAGACGGCTTCGGATTGTTGCAGACCGCGTTTTCCCTCCTTCACCTTCAGGAGGCGTTTTGCTTCCGCGACAATCCGGCCGTCTTCCCGAGCCAGGCAGAGTGATGTCCGGTAATTGCTCGTATCAATGCCCAACAATACCTTCGTCATCCTAGTATCCCCTGCCTTTATGCCTGTGCTGTTTCACGAGCATGCAGGAAGCTGGACAATACGCCGTTGATATAACGGTGGGATTGCTCGTCACTGAAAAGCTTGGCAATCTCAATTGCCTCATTCATCACGACCTTGTCTGGCGTCTGCTCTTCATACATGATCTCAAAGAACGCGAGCCGCAGAATCGCGCGGTCTACGTTGGCAATCCGCTCCAGCTTCCAGCCGCGCAGATACTTTTTAATTTCACTGTCAATTTCATTCTGATTACGGATCACGCCGTCCAGCAAATACCGTAAAAACGTGGTATCTTCTTGTGAGTCCTCCATCACCAGTGCAATTGCTTCATTCAGCGGGACTTCTGCCATGTCGATCTGAAACAGGCATTGGACTGCTTTTTCTCGTGCTGTTCTACGCTTCATTTCTTTCACCTGCTCATTAAAGTGAGTGTGGGAGCAGACCAGCCCTGATCATGACTCCCGCGCCGATGTCACCGAAATTTCCCAGGAAGAATCCGATCGAGGATTTCCCGCAGATCTTCCTTGTGATCCAGTTTGCGGCCTATGTAATATCCGGTTCCGATAAACACGACAAAGACCAGTGTATCCCAAAAACCGACGATAAGGTAGATGATGCCGAAAAAAATACCGGCCAATATCCCCAATAGCTTCCCCTTGTGCTCCCACAACAACTCCCAAATCATGGTGTTCACCTTCTATTCCACACGCTTGCGTGCCGCGTAGTTTTCTTGTTGAGCCACCTCAGTCACGACGATTTTTACTTCGGAAATCAGCAGACCGGTGATGGTCTCCACCTGATCTTTGACGTCATGTTGCAGATTGTGGGTGAGTTCGGGAAACGGGGTTTCCCCATCTACCGAGACATGCAGAGTGATCATCGTGCCGCTCTCCAGCAGTTTGATACCGCTGCGCAGATCTCGTACACCCTTGACGCGTCTGGCTGCTCGTTCCGCGATGGTCTGGATCGTCTGGATGGTGATGTTGATTTCCCCCAGATCGCTGCGCTGGCGGATACTGCGATCCTCTTTGGATTTTTTGAAACGGAAGGAACTGAAAAAGAATCGGAGACTGACGATGAGGAAGATGATCGCGACGATCAGGTAGGCGATATTGGTGCCTGACAGAATCTGTTCCATGTAGGGACGAAACAGGTCTTGGGAAAACCAGCCGCTGGTAACCGCGATCATCACGCAGGATAATACGATCAGCGCAAAACTGTAAATCGTTAGGATAAACCGATCAAACAAGTTCACTTGCATCTCTCCTTCAGCCCTGCTTATCTTATCTATCCAGGGCGCGGTTCGGGTGCTTCATCGTCATGGCCGACGTGCAGGACGTGCCGGGCGCGCTAGTGGAAAATGCCCCCTGTAAGTAGGGGGCATCCATCCGCAGCTTGTCAGCGAACCCGCTGATAGTCTTCCACTACAGTTGTTACCGGTGCTTTTTCTTCAGCCTTCAACTCTACGTCTACAATATGTACATTGACTTCGACGACCGACAGTCCGGTCATGCTCTCAATGCCGTTGCGCACACTATCTTGAATATTACGGGCGACTTCTGGAATTCGGTGTCCGTATTTCACAATAATGGATACATCTACAGCCGCTTCACGGGAACCGACCTCAACGCGGACTCCGCGAGCTATATTTTTACGGCCCAAGCGTTCCGCTATATCCCCAACGAAGCCGCCGCTCATCGAAGCCACGCCTTCCACTTCTGCGGCAGCCATGCCAGCAATCACTTCCAAGACTTCAGGGGCGATCTGGACCTTTCCTAATTCTGTTCTATCTAGATCCGGAGTAAATTCTTCCACGCTTCGCACCTCCCTTTGGATTTGTATTCCATTATAGCAAGTAGACTGCTGTTTTACAAACTTGCTCTTTATTCGGCATCAAGCTTGAGATCATAGGTTTCGAGGAATTTGGTATCAAAATTTCCGCTGGCGAACACCTCATGATCCAACACTTTCAAATGGAACGGAATGGTTGTCGTAATACCTTCCACGACAAATTCGTCCAATGCCCGCTTCATTCTCTCGATCGCTTCCTGGCGATCTTTGCCCCAGACGATCAGCTTGGCAATCATCGAATCGTAGTAGGGCGGAATGGAATAGCCGGCATAAGCAGCGCTGTCGACGCGCACGCCAAAGCCTCCTGGAGGAAGGTACTCGGTAATCCGGCCAGGCGACGGCATGAAGTTTTTCGCTGGATTCTCCGCATTGATCCGGCATTCGATAGCCCAACCATTCAGACGGATGTCTTCCTGGCGGAACGAGAGGGGTTCCCCTGCCGCTACCGTCAACTGCTCCTTGATCAGGTCATAGCCTGTGACCAGTTCCGTGACCGGGTGCTCTACCTGAATCCGCGTATTCATTTCCATAAAATAGAATTTGCCGTGTTTATCCAGAAGGAACTCGACCGTCCCTGCACCGTGGTAGGAGACCGCCTTGGCGGCTGCTACCGCTGCTTCCCCCATCTGCTGGCGCAATTCCTCGCCGAGCGCAGGCGATGGAGCTTCTTCGATCAGCTTCTGATGGCGCCGCTGAATCGAGCAGTCCCGCTCTCCCAAATAGACAGCGTTGCCGTGCTTGTCTGCCATGATCTGAATCTCGACATGGCGCGGTCCTTCCACAAATTTCTCCAGGTAGACGCCCGGATTGCCAAATGCTGTCTTGGCTTCGTTCTGCGCCTGGCGAATGGCTTTTTCCAGATCTGCGTCATCGACGGCAACCCGCATCCCGCGTCCGCCGCCGCCCGCTGTCGCCTTGACCATGACGGGATAGCCAATCTCATTGGCTGTTTGAATAGCTTCGGCAATATCCTCGATCAAGCCGTCTGTACCGGGAACCGTAGGGACGCCTGCCGCTTTCATTGTTTCCTTCGCAGTGGCCTTGTCGCCCATTTTCACAATCGCTTCCGGATCAGGACCGATAAAAGTGATGTTGCAGGCAGCGCAAATCTCTGCAAAATCCGCGTTTTCAGCCAAAAAGCCGTAACCGGGATGGATGGCATCTGCTCCTACCTTAGTCGCAACGCTCATGATGCTGGTTACGTTCAGATAGCTTTCCTTTGATGTTTTTGGACCAATGCAATAAGCTTCGTCGGCCAATTTGACATGAAGCGCTTCACTATCCGCTTCGGAGTAGACAGCGACCGTACGAATGCCCAGCTCGCGGCATGCGCGAATGACCCGCACAGCGATCTCTCCGCGATTGGCAATCAATACTTTTTGGAACATTTCGCTCTCCCCCACCTTATTCCGGCTTTACTAAAAACAAAGGCTGACCGTATTCGACCAGTTGACCGTCCTCTACCAGGACCTTGACGATTTCGCCGTTTACTTCAGCTTCGATCTCATTGAACAGCTTCATCGCTTCCACGATGCACACTACCTTGTTTGCGCTCACCTTGTCTCCGGCTTTCACGTAGGCAGGCTTGCCTGGTTCTGGCGCGCTGTAGAAGGTCCCTACCATCGGAGATACGATTTTGTGCAGGTTGGCATCATCGGCAGCAGGTGCTGCGGGTGCAGCTTTCGGTGCTTCCGCTGCAGCAGGTGCTGCAACTGGCGCTGCGACCGGTGCTGCAGGTGCCGGAGCCGCCTGCAAGACTGGAGCAGGTACCGCCGACTGGGTGACTACCACTGTCTCCTTGCCGGAGGATTTGGTCAGCTTTACTTTGGCGCCTTCTAATTCCAGCTTGAATTCTTGAATGGATGATTGATCAATTAGCTTAATAAGTTCTCGAATTTCATGGATATTCAACGAAAAGCACTCCTTCACTTCAATAAATGTCTCAGGGAGTTCCATATGTAGCAGATGGCCAGACCATAAAACCATGGTAGCTTGTCGCCAGATGCACGTCAAGAAAGGATTTCCCTGCTTTTCCCGTAAGAAAGGCGAGGAAATCCTTACCATCATGCCCGATATGGCCCCTTCCTATAAGTCGGCGGCGTGTTTAGGAAGCGTTGAATTGAACCTTTACGTTAGTAGCCGGAACATTCAGATGCTCCTTGACGTGCGCGATGATTTCGACCGCTTCACTCTGGCTCAGCTCATTTTTTTGCACAATGACGGTCACTTTGTCATTTTGCATGAAGACGACCGCATCCTGGTAGCCGCTTGCCTTCAGCATCTCTTCCACATTCGTCGTAGCAGTATCCTGCGTGGACAACTCTTCGAACTTGGCCTTCGCTTCGGCCACGGCCTGCGGCGAAGAATCCGGGCTGCTCATGATCGCGAGCTGCTCATCCTTCTGCTGCTGGAACTGCGCTTCGCGTTTCATTTTATAGCCCTGGAAGATCTCGCTTGCCGTCTCCGAGACGGGAGCTACAGCAGCGGGGGAATTGCTCTTGGCTTGATCCTTTGGCGTCTCTTCTTTGGTTGCTTGGGCTACTGGCTGTCCGCTCTTGCCGTCGACTGGCTTCGCATCAGGCGCAATATCGACTTCGTGGGATTCCACGACGACTCCTGAGATTTGTTCCTGCTTTTCTACCGCCTGCTGCTGTCCGGATGTCGGGACCTGCTCCTGTGGACCTTTGGCGAGATAATAACCGGACAGAACCACCATGACTGCCAGCATTGTCAACAACCACACCGTTTGCTTTCTTAAAATCATAGACCATTACCTCCTACCCTTTTTTTGGCAAAATCGATATCTTGTAAACCGGAACGTCCAATACCTTTTGCACGGCTTCGGTAATCCACGCTTTCACCTGGATGTTGTCGGCGCCCTTCGCAACGACCAGAACGCCACGGACGCGAGGCTTCATGGTTTTGACGATGACTGGCTGGTCTTGCTTGCCGCCTTGGACAATGACCACCTCCTCGTCACGGGACTGATCGTTTTGATTGCGGGTCGCTTTATCCTTATCCGTCTCCTGATTGGTCGAGGATCGGGTGTTGGTGTTTTTTTCCACAATCAACTCTGGCGTTGAGTCCAGATTGACCATGACCTCTACGGCACCGACCCCGACGACGGTTGAAAGAATCTCACGCAATTGCGTTTCGTAAATGTTCTCGTACTCCGCGATTACATCCGGTACGGGAGCTGGGCCCATCGCCGGACTTGCCAGCTCGCCAGCAGGCGGACCAGTCGAGTCATTGCCAAGTGAGCCAAACCCGAGCGGCTGATCTTTTTCTACTCGCATGAAGTCGGTCAAAATCATGATTGCCAGCCCAATGCCCAAAACGACGATGAAGTAGTGGATCGGCTTCAGCTTTTTCGCCCCGCCCCCGTCGCCTTCCCACCATTTTTTCAACTTCTCCAGCATTCTTCTCACCTCACTTTTTTGGACATGTCCGTCTACTGTTTACCAGTTGCTGGAGACTCGTCCGTCACAGTTACCTGATCTGCGGCAAGTCCCCATTGAAGGGCGATATCGGATGCGATGCGCGCATGAACCGGATTGTCCTGGCGCGCGCTCACTTCCCGATCGGGCGGTGCGCGGTCTGTTTTGACTGCTGGTGTACTGATCTGGATGTCTACGGGCTGAATGGGTTGAATCGGTTGCACGGGTGTCTGCTCTGAACGCTTTTCCTGGCTGTCGCTGTCTTCGACGATGAGAGCGATTCGCTGCAGGACGGGCTGGTCGGGATTGGATTTGTCCATCTGAATTTCTATATGCTGGACATCCATTCCGTATACTTGTTTCACTCTTGTTTTCACTGCCGCGCTGATCTGGGCTTGTACGTAGGCGGTGGTTTGCTCGCTTTGGTGGCTCAGCAGTTTACTGGTGATCCGCTTCCATTCGCTGTCTGCCGGCTTGTTCAACTCCTCCTGATAGCGGTCCAGACGCAACGCCAGGTCGTCCTGCGACAGATTGAACAGGGCGAACAAGGGAGAGATGATGGTGAGCAGCAGGATCAGCCCCATCACCATTTTCACGTAGCGCTGCAAGGTGGTGTTGGGCAGGATCAAATCAAGAAAGGCGGCAAGCAGGACGAGCAGGATGATTTTTTTCAGCCATAAGGTTAACCAGGTCATCTTCCTCACCTACCGAACCATCATAGAGATGTTGCCCGCTGCGATGATGATGGTAATCGCCAGAAAAAACATCAGGCCAACTGTCGCCAGCGCGGCGAAAACGAACAGGAGGCTTTTGCCGATCGTGCCCAAAGCACTGATGATCGGACTGTTTCCGAGAGGTTGCAGCACCGCTGACGAGAGATTGTAGATCAGGGCAAGGACGAGAATCTTCATAGCCGGAAAGGCGCAGAGGATCACTAAAATGATGACGCCAGCCAGGCCAATCGCATTCTTCACCAGAAGCGATGCATTCAGGACGGTATCCGCCGCGTCGGAGAATACGCGACCGACAATCGGCACGAAATTCCCTGTGAGGTACTTGGCTGTCCGCAGCGTGACGCCGTCTGTCACAGCCGAGGTGGCTCCCTGAATCGAGATCACCGCCAGGAATATGGTTAAAAACGATCCCAGCACCCCCATCGCGATATTGCGAAGTAGAGTAGCCAGTTGAGTGACCTTGTAGCGTTCCGAAAACATGCTGACGATAGAGAGCATGGCCGAAAGAAACAACAGGGGAAACACTACGTACGTAATCATCATGCCGCTGATGTTGATCATGAAGATGATCAGCGGATGGAACATCGTCGCCGTCGCCAGATTTCCTACCGACGCCAAAAGCGCTATCACCAGCGGGATCATCGCCAGCATGAAGTCGGACATGTTGACGATCGCGTCCTTGGCGTAGGTAATCGCCAGATGAAAGCTGTTGATCGCCAGCACCATCAAAACCAGGTAGGCGATGGAATAAGCTACCGTGGAGACCGTGTTGCGCTCAAAGGCGTTTTGCATCGTCTCCAGGATCATGGCAAAAACGGTGATGACGATGATAGAGCTGAGCAGTTTGCCGTTCATCAGGATTTCGTGAAAGGCGAATTTCATGAGTCCCTTCAAGAAACTCGAAAGGCTGAATTCTCCCTCCTGCATGAGCATCTGGACAAAGCCCTTCGCCTTGAGATCAGGAAGGTAGCCCTGGTATTCCTGCTGAAGCTTTTTCCAATACTGCTCGACACTTTCGGTATTGAGATGGCTAACCTGCTGCCGCACCAGCTCATTGATGGGATTGGCGGGGGCGGCAGAGGCAGCGAAGACAGCTTGTACAGGCGTGAGCAAAAGAAACAGGAAGAGCATGCATGCGCTGATCCAACGGTATCGCGTCATCGACATTCCCCTCCCCTCACGCTGGCAACAGGTCGATTACAGTCTCGATAATAATTTGGATGATCGGGACCGCCATGACGAGAATGAGAACCTTGCCTGCCATCTCGATTTTGGATGCGATGGCGCCTTGTCCCGCATCTCTTGTGATTTGTGCGCCGAATTCCGCGATATACGCAATTCCGATGATTTTTAAGATCGTCTCTAGAAACACGAGATTCAGGTCTGCCTGGACGGCCAGTTTCTCCAGGATTTGGATGACCTCCGCGATTTTGCCGATGAGAAAGAAAAAGATAATGACGCCGCTCGCGATGGCGATCAGGAATGCAAACATGGGCTTTTGATCCTTGATGACCAGCGCGAGAATGGTTGCGACCAGCCCAAGGCCGACAATTTGTACGATCTCCATCTGTCTCCCTCCTATTTGAACAGGAAGACGCGTTTTACCTCGGTAAACAGGTCGCCGACATAGTGGGCAACCATGTAGAGCACGATAATGAACCCGACCAGCGTCGCCCAGTGTGCGATATCTTCCTTGCCTGCCTGCTTTAAGACGGTATGCAGGATGGCTGTAATGAAGCCTACCGCTCCGATTTGGAAAACAGGTGTCAAATCAAAATCCACTTGTGAACACCTCGCCTTTAAAACATCAGGATGACTGCCAGCAGCCCACCCAAGAAACCGAGACTTTTATACATTTTTTCGTATTTATCTTGTTCGGCACGCGCCTCTTCCTCCAGCCCCCGCAGATGTGTGACGGCAAGTCGCAAATGCTTTTGCTGGTCTTCCCGATCGGAGGATCCAAGCACCTGCGCAAGGCTCGCCAGCACTTCTTGCTCCTGCTTGCGAAAAGCGGTCTGGGGCCAGTGACGCATCATGGCCTTTTGCAGGGACTCCTCAGCCGACAGCGCCCTACCCTGCTCCAGCAGTTCCGCAGCAGACAGAAAGAGATTCCCGACTTCCTTGTTGACTCGCTGTCCCACTTTGAAAAATGCCCGTTGCAGAGGGGTAAGACCGTAGACGATTTCCGTCTCCAGCATCTGCAGTGCTACCAGCAGGGCGCGAAGCTGAACGGGACGCTTGACGTAGGTCCGGCTGATTTGCCAGCCGACCATCGATGCGGAGACGAGGACCATCAATGCTCCAATCAGCTTGATCATGCGGGCAGTTCCCTTTTTACCGGATTCAGGCTGCTGTCGTAGATCGCCTGGATGGTGCCCACACCTCGGCTTCGACTCAAGACGATGTAGCGGGAAAAGGCCCCGTGACGGATCAGCTTGCCCAGCATCGGCCTTCTTGCTACCTCCTCTACGTTGGACCCATGAGCCGAGCAGATGACAGCGACGCCTGCATGGATGGCTTCCCAGACTGCATCGCCATCTTCGGGTCTGCCGATCTCGTCCACGATCAGGGCATCCGGAGACATGGAACGGATCAGCATCATCATCCCGATTGCTTTGGGACAAGCGTCAAGCACATCTGTGCGCGGGCCGACATCGCGCTGTGGCACCCCCTGCAGGCAGCCCGCCAATTCGGAGCGTTCGTCCACAATGCCTACCTTGCGACTGGAGGACCACTCGCTCCCGTAGCTGACCTGCCGGGCTATGTCGCGCAGCAATGTCGTTTTGCCGCACATCGGCGGGGAGATGACGAGGGTGTTTTGCAGATTTCCTTTTTCAAACAGATAGGGCATCACTTTTTGCGCGACTCCTTTTTTCTCACGGGCAATCCGTATGTTGAAGCTCGTCACATCGCGTATGCCTTTTACATCGCCGCGCTCCAGCACTACTTTGCCTGCAATTCCGATGCGATGGCCCCCTACCACGGTGATGTACCCCCGCTTCAGCTCCTCTTCCAATGCGTACAAGGAATGCTGGCTTACCTGGTTCAACAGCTTGACCACATGATCTTGCGTGAAGACCCATCCTTGTCTGGCGATGGAAGTGATTTGACCAGCCGGGGTCACGTAGCTGGTTTGTTGACCGTATCGAATTTCCAATGGCTGATTTTGCCGAAGACGGATTTCTTCCAATACTTCGAGGACCGTGGAGGGGAGCGCAGTTATGATGCTTCGCACGGATGCCGGCAGAATTGCCATGATCTCTTGCATGGATGAACCCTCCTTATCACCTTTGTCCAGCATTGACTTACCTCCATCCTATGCGTGCGTGGACGAGGTTTATGCTAAAAAAAGCGATGTGACGTAGATCAGTTGAAAAGGAAAAAAGCCTGTCGCAGCGCTTTGTCGCGCATGCAGACAGACTTTTGGAGTAAGAATCGCATTCGAAAACAATCGGGCAATGCATGCTCAGGTCGGATTGATCGGCTCGAATCCTTTTGATTGCGGGTAGGGCTCGATCACATAGTGAAGGTACCCTTCCTCGTCCTTGCCCTCGTGAAGCATGATCCCTTTTTGACAGCTTGGGCAAGTAAACTCATAGGAGGTCTCGAATTCTTCCTCCTCTTGCGGATCGTAGGCGTACATGTCATCCGATGCATCCAGATCAAGATCCACGTCATCCTCTGGGCAGTCGCCCACAGTCTCATAAAGATCATCCTCGTCTTCAAACAGCAAACGCTCGATGTCCTCCAGATCTTCATCAATTGCCTCGACGTAATCCTCTGTCTCCTCGATTCGGCTATGCAGCACATGGATCTCGGCGTGCATCTCATCGAGGATTTCAATCATCTCCGCCAGCATTTTTCCTTCCGAAGTCTGTGTGCCGACATCCAATCCATCTGCCAATCCCCGCAAATAAGCTATGCGATTCTCCAATGCATCCATCACTTGCATTCCCCTCCTTGTCGTGTGCAACTCACCACGTATCTTTCCCAAACAAGATGGAGATTAGCAACAACTTTGCAAGGATGGATTATTTGCGGACACCGATCAATATGCAGGAGATGCCCAGCAATATCCAACCTATTTTGGCGAAGCTGATCCGATCTGTCATTCCCAGCAAACCGACTGCCGTACTTGTCAACAGCACCAGCGGCCCCACAATAGCCAAGCCAGAGTTGATCAACAAGGCCTTTTCTACCTGATTTACCTTTAGAATCAGCAAGGCAGCAAGAATCTCCAAGCTCCCGGAAAACACCCGCAAGGCTGCCATGCCCATGATCGCTTTTTCCCACATCGAATCTCGTCCCCCCTTGTTCTCACTCTATGCTTGTACGCCCATTTCAGCACTTTTCTTGGGCAATCGCCTACGGGATCGCGCTTCACTCCTTCTTTTGGCTGGGCATAGACTGTACGAAACGTCTTGAGAAATGAGGAAACCACCTATGCCAGAACGTTTTGACAATCCTGGAAGCATGATCCCGCTATCCTGGAGCGACCCATCCGGAAGCAGAAGTGCCGAGCGGCAGCGCAAGGGACTCACGATGGTCATCGACAAAGGGGCGGGAATCAGCGCATTCCGTGACCTGCTTGAGCTCGCATCTCCTTATATCGATATATGCAAGCTTGGCTTTGGGACAGCCGCTCTATATCCGACGGCACAATTGCGGCAAAAACTGGAGCTGGCCAAGGCATACGGCTTGCAGATTATGCCAGGCGGGACGTTTTTTGAAATAGCTCTTCTCAGCACCCCTGTATCCCAGTATATGGAAACGATCTGTCAGCTCGGCTTCACCGCTGTCGAAATCTCCGACGGTACCTTCCCTCTCTCGCAAAAGGAGCGCAGGGAAGCCATTATGAGCGGCTTGGCTTGCGGCTTGACCGTCTATACAGAATTCGGGAAAAAGGATGCCAACTACCGCGCGGAAAAAGAGGAGCTGCTGCAGACGCTTGCAGCTGATCTCGATGCAGGTGCCAGCCACGTCATCGTGGAGGCGAGAGAAAGCGGTACAGTCGGGGTTTTCGATCGAAACGGCAACATTGATCAGCTATTTGTCCAGGATGTCACAGATGCAGCAAAAGAGATGGGCACAAGGCTTATTTGGGAGGCTCCCGAAAAAGAGCAGCAGGTCCACCTGATCCAAACGCTTGGCAGCAATGTTCACCTGGGCAATATCGCTTATTCCGATGTCTTGTCGGTGGAGACGCTGCGCCGTGGCCTGCGGGGTGATACCGCAGCCCGTTTCGCCCAGAGGAGTGCTGCTCCGTGCGAATAGAGGTCGTGCCGACGGTGGAGGAAATCCGTGCGGATCAGATCCGCAACCGCGTCGTGATCGTCATCGATGTCCTGCGTGCAGCCAGCACCATCGTGACGGCGCTTGAATGTGGCTTCTCCATGGTTCTTCCGGTCGAGACGATCGGTCAGGCACAAGCGCTGCACACACCCGGATGTCTGCTCGCAGGCGAACGCCACTGCCGCAAAATCGCGGAGTTTGATTACAATAATTCCCCTACGCAAATCATCACAGCACAATCATCCGGCCACCCCCTGATTCTGACAACGACAAATGGAACGCGGGCAATCCAAAAGGCAGAGAAGGCCGTATCTGTTCTGATCGGCTGCTTCCTCAATGCAACGGCTTGCATCACCCATGCACTGGAGCAGCATCAAGACATCACCCTGTACTGCGCTGGCACCCGTTCGGAGTTCGCGCTGGAGGACGGTTTGGCTGCCGGATTGATGGTTACGGTGGCAGAAAGGAAGCTGCCCCAGATCGAAATGTGCGATCTGGGGCAAGCGTTGAAAGCAAGCTATCTGCATGTAGCGGACAGACTGGCTGACGTGCTGCCGCATACCACTACGGGAAAGCGGCTTGTACAGCATCGATTTACCGATGATCTGGCTTATTGCGCGCAAGTCGACCACTGCCGGCTGGTTCCCTATGTAAAGGAGAAGCGCATACTTCCCCACCTTGTCTCATAGAGTGAAAAGAGAAAAGGGACAGGGGTTTTGATGCCGATGATGTCTGGAGAAGTGATGCTCGTCATCCTGATCGTGATCGGGTTAATTGGCCGTTCACCCATCATTGCTACTGCCGCCAGTATTTTGTTGGTGCTCAAGCTGACGGCATTGGAACGTTTTTTTCCTACTGTAGAACGCCGCGGGCTGGAGTTGGGCCTGCTCTTTTTAACCATATCTGTCCTCGTACCATTCGCGAGCGAGAAAATCTCCTGGAAGGATGTGACGCCTCTCTTCACGACTGTCATCGGCCTGACAGCACTTGCAGGCGGCGCGCTGGCTACCTGGATGAATGGAAAGGGACTTGATCTGCTGCGTACCGAGCCTCATATGATCGTAGGCTTGGTCATCGGATCGATCATCGGAATCGTATTCTTGCGAGGAATACCAGTGGGTCCGCTGATGGCGGCTGGCATTACGGCTTTCGTGCTGAAGCTGTGGGAGTGGTTTGGAGGCAGATAAAACATCCCCCTCTTTGAGGAAGAGGGGGATGTTCCTTTATCGCGCTTGTCAGTTGCCTGTTTTGATCGGTACCTCCCAGTCAAGATCGCGGTACTGTCGCTGCTGGACCTCATAGGACAAGACCAACGTCTTCGGTTGATGATCCAGTCCCCGGATATACAAGCTTCCCTTCACTTCCACCCGGCCGTCTTCCCCTCTTCTGTATGCTTCATTGCGCGACACAGGATACTCTTTCCCCTTTTCATCCTTTGCCTTCCATTCGCTTGTGTAGACGATCCCATCAGGAAGCTTCGCCGAGAAGGGAATGATTGCTCCTATACCCCGATAGGTAAAGTCTCCAATCCTTTCTTCCTGCTCGGTTGTTTTCAGTAGGAAGCCTGTCAGCGAAAAGAGGTTGTCCTGGCTGTCAATCGTCACCTGTTCATTGATCAGCGTGTCAACAGGTACTTGCGCCTTGAATGCTGCGGGTTCAAACAAGTACAAGGAGTGGAGTTTTACATTCAATTTCTGGTTGTCGGCAAACGGAGCAAAACCATTCCAAGCTGTAATCCGGTTTTCGTTTGGAGCCTCTACTCCTCTTCTCGTCAGGTCTACGGTGTTTGCCTTGATTTGATTCACTTCATCATACAAGGCATCATCCCATCCGGCGATGACTTTCCCGTGTTCATCGATGATCTGATACGCCAAGCCGATTCTTTTGAAATAACCCTGCATTATCTCTGCTTTTGAAATTTTCCCTCTCTCAGGCTCCCCCGCTTCCCAGCCATTTTCCTTCATGATTGCCTCGACCTGTTCCGTTCGCTCTTTTGTCCAGTCTGTTTCCAGCTCAAGCAAACTGGCGCTCGGAACCGTCATCATGCGGTTAAGCCTGAGAGAAATGCCTTGTGGCGTCGTGTACTGCTGATTGATGTCCGTATAGGTTACGTGTGCCTTCGCCTTTTTCATATCCACAGGAAACTCGATGAGCCAGTTTCCTTGCTTTCCTTTCAGGCTCGCAGCATGTACGCCAACGAAAAGCTCATCCGGGATGTCTGTCGGATCAGGCAGAAAGCTGAAAATTTCTTGGTTGAGTACGAGATATTCGCCTCTCTGGCTGATCGTCGAACCGCCTCCCCCATGCAGCTCTGCGCCTTCCTTTTCTTTAAAAACAAGGCGAATGTCGTCTCCTTGGATCGAAGTTGTCGAGATGCGATTGCCTTGCTGGTCCAGGACATCGCAAAAAATGGCAATCCTCATCGGATCCGCTACGACTTCCTTTACTATCAGGGTAATTCCTTGATCTGTCGTTTGCTTGTTGATCTCCTGGGCGTAGCCATTCTCCGCAGCTTGTTTCATCCCCTTGTCAACGCCCTGAATAGATTGAATGACGCTGTTCACATAGCTTGCAAATGTAGGGGAAACCATCGAAGTAAATGTAATCAATGCGGCAACACTCGCCACGGCTACTGTCGTACGTTTCAATATGGTCACACTCCTTTTTTTCCAATCGGGTTTCGGAACCGGAACAGGAAGATCCTCCACGGCCTGCATCACCTTTTGGCTAAAATCGGGCGGCAGTTCACTTTGAACCTGCAAATCCCCCGGTTCCCAATCCTCTTCTGTCTCCATCTGCAATTGGCAAGAAAGGCAACGTTCTACATGCCGTTCCAGGAGTCTGCTCTCCATTTCCGAAAGCTCTCCATTCATATAGGCGCGCAATGCATCAGTTCTGGAGCATTTCATAGATCGCAGCACCTCCTGACATTTCTTGCGCAAGACCAGTTCGCAGCTTTCTTTTGGCATGATGGATTCGCATCTGAACCGTGGTGACGGGCAATTGCAAAATGTCGCCAATTTCCTTGTAACTGAGCTGTTCCATATATTTCAGCAAAAAAACGGCGCGGTAGTCCTCCCCCAAAGCCATGATGTGCGCTTGCAAGACATCCTGTTTTTCCTTTTTCAGATAAACTTGCTCCGGAGTCTGTGTCTCGATTAACAGCGTTTCTTCCAGCGGAGCACCAGAGTAACGCTTGTTTTTTCGCCAAGCATCTACACACAGATTGGATGCAATCCGGTAGAGCCAGGCCAAAAAGGCATCTGTGGGCTTATATTTGTCCAGACTGCAGTACGCTTTGAGAAAAACCTCCTGTGTTAGGTCCTGGGCATCCTGTGACTGGCCTGTCATTCGATAGAGGAAGCTGTACAATCTGTCCTTGTATTTGTTCACAAGATGCGCGTAGGCTTCCCGATTTCCATCGTGCACCTGTTGAATCATCAACCAATCGTCCTGCACCAATAAGTCCTCCTATCCCAAACATGCTTCGCTGCGCAGCGTTCTTTTGGCAGGCTCATATAGGTTAACGGATGAAGGCGAGATTTCTTTCCAAATGTTTATACCTTTTTCTAAAAAAAGCAAAAAAGCTGCACCCATGATTGAACAATGGGTACAGCTTTTCTTTTACGATCTGACGCTTATGCGCGGGAAACGTATGCTTCCGTACGTGTATCGATAACCAGAGTTTCGCCTTCCTCTACGAAAAGAGGGACGTTGACGACAAAACCAGTTTCCAGCGTTGCCTTTTTGGTCACGTTGGAAGCGGTATCGCCTTTTACTCCTGGCTCACACTCGACTACTTTCAATTCTACCGTGTTCGGCAGTTGAATACCGATGGTTTCGCCGTTGTACTGCATGATTTGCACGTTCATGTTTTCCTTGAGGAAACGAAGCTCACGCTCAATTTGGTTGCGAGTAAACGTCAATTGCTCGTAGGTTTCGGTATTCATGAAAGTGTACTCGTCCCCGCTTGCATACAGGTATTGCATGGTCATGGACTCGATGCGGGCAGGGTTTACTTTTTCACCGCCGCGGAAAGTCATTTCCGTTGTATTGCCGTTGCGCATGTTGCGCAGTTTGGAGCGAACAAATGCCGCGCCTTTACCTGGTTTCACGTGTTGGAATTCCAGCACTTGAAAGATATTGCCGTCCACTTCGATCGTCAAACCAGTACGAAAATCGTTAACAGAGATCATGGTAGTCCTCCCAAATCAATCAGTGGGAAAACCTCTGTAGCAGTGCCCCCGTAAGGAACGGCTGCAAAATAGAGGTGTCCGCTAGAGTAACAAAAATAGTATAAATTAGACAGGCAAAATGAGCAACTCTTTCGTGGATTTGTTCAGGACCTCATGACCATCCGGTGTGATCCAGACATCGTCCTCGATTCGCACGCCGCCAAGACCGCTGATGTAAATACCCGGTTCCATCGTGACGAGCATGCCTGGTTCGAGTACAAAGGCACTCACTGTAGACAGGGTAGGAAGCTCATGCACTTCCAGTCCCAAGCCGTGCCCTGCGCTGTGTCCGTAAGCAGCGCCGTATCCCGCGGCAGTAATGATGTCACGAGTAGCAGCATCGGCCTCTTTGCCGCTCACGCCTGGCCGCAGCGCGGCTACGCCCGCCAATTGGGCCTGCAGGACGATCTCGTAAATTTCTTTCATTTTGGGATCTGGCTCCCCTACCGCTAGTGTGCGTGTGATGTCCGAATTGTATCCTTTGTAGGCCGCACCGAAGTCAAGCGTCACCATTTCCCCTGCCTGAATCACTTTGTCGGAAGCCCGTCCGTGCGGCAAGGCACCGCGCGGACCTGACGCTACGATCATGTCGAAGGCAGAGCCGGTCGCACCCTGTTTGCGCATAAAATACTCCAGCTCGAGAGCGACATCGGACTCGCGCACGCCAGGTCTGATGTAGCCTTGAATGTGTTCAAATGCGGCTTCCGCGATCCGTACCGCTTCCCGGATGATCACCATTTCGGATTCATCCTTGAACATGCGGATTTTTTCGATCAGGCCGCTGGTCGGCACCAGTTCGACAGGCTCGAATGCCTTGTTCCAATCCGAATAAGTCTGAAAGGACACGCTGCTTCCCTCAAACGCCAGTCGTTTGACCCCATTTTCTCTCAGGACGCGCGCGATCGTCTCGACTGCCTTTCGCTCATTGTCAATGACGGAAAAGCCCTGGGCTTGCTCCTGCGCCTGCTCGACATAACGGAAATCGGTAACCAAAAAAGCATCGTTGGCAGTGACGATGACCCATGCTGTCGATCCTGTAAAGCCGCTCAGGTAGAAGCGGTTTTCTGCCTTTTCGGTAATGAATGCATCTGCTTGAATGCGCGCCAGTTCCTCACGCAGTTTGTCCAATCGCTTGCTCATGCTTATCTTTCCCCTTTCTCTTCTTTACCCACTCAGCTGTTTTTGAGTTTACGCACCAGCGCTTGCAGCGCCCATTCATAGCCGTCGGAGCCGAGACCCACGATCTGCCCGGACACGATCGGGGCAATGACGGAATGATGGCGAAATTCTTCGCGTGCATGGACGTTGGACATATGTATTTCAATCGTCGGCAGCGCAACGCTTGCCAGTGCATCCCGAATCGCATAGCTGTAGTGCGTAAACGCTCCGGGATTGATGATGATGCCGTCATGAACGCCCTTGGCCTGGTGAATCGCATCAATCAGAACGCCTTCATGGTTGGACTGCACATGCTCCAGTTGGCCGCCCAGCTCCTCTTCCATCATTTTTTTCAATCGGCCAACGATGTCCTCGAGCGTCTCACTGCCGTAAATCTCCGGCTCCCGCTTTCCCAACATATTCAGGTTGGGGCCATTCAATAACAGAACGGATGCCATGCCAGATAACCTCCTCCCTATTTTCGCTGATCAATCAAAAAGTTTTTATTAATGAAACATTTTAACATAAGCATTACAAACTTCAACAAAGGAACGACTTCTCCTGTTTTCTCTTTGCAAAGATTTTGACAAAGATGCACTCGAGATGGACTTCCTGCGTCCATCTGATGTTATTACTGATCGGAGCTCTCCAGGGTCAACGTCATTCCAATAAAAAGCCCGTAGGACAGAAACCATGCTGCTTCCGTACTTAACGTGGACAGCTCCCATTTTTCGAAGCGAAAGAAAAACCCGATGGCAGCTCCCACAACTGCTCCCAGGACCAAACCGCTCCACCAGTTCCGGGTCCTGAAGAATACCAGCCTATAGATGAAAGAAGCGACCAGTGTACCGGTAAACAGTACAAGAATGCCAAGAGCAGTTCCTGCAAACGTCTTTTCTCCTGCTATTCCCAAGAAGGGACGACCATAAGAAGCCAGACCGTAGGGAGTAAAGTTAAGAAAATGGATCACAAGACGGATGATCCCCCAGAAAACGGTCCCCCAAAAGGCTATCTCCAGGAATTTTTGCAATGTGATGCGATTTCTGGCTCGCTCACGTCCCTGCTCATGCAAGTTCTCCTTCTGTCTGATGCCTATTTTTACACGTTCCACCTGTCATCACCTCTGGGTTAGTATGCGCGATTTCCTCTTTTTTCACTACGGATATCCAGTTCCTGACACGGCCATCAACTGCTTGTGGATTCAAGGCCTTTTTTCCGGTAAAATGAAAAAGAAGGATGGTGATAGGAGTTGGCGCAGCAACAAGTACCTAACTATGGTGGCCAGGCTGTAATCGAAGGCGTCATGTTCGGCGGGAAAACAGTAACCGTGACAGCCGTACGTACAAAAAATCAAGATATCGAGTATTTCGAAGCACCCCGCACCGAATATACATGGATTAAGCCCTTGAAGAAGATACCCTTCCTTCGCGGATTGGTTGGCTTGATTGAAGCGAGTGCAAACGGAGCGAGACATTTGAATTTCGCTTCCGAACGCTATAGCATCGACTCCGGGGAAGAGGTAACCGAGTCCCCTTCCAAGTTGACGATGATCCTGGGTGTTGCGGTAGTAGGTGTGTTGACCTTCCTTTTCGGCAAATTTGTCTTCACTCTAGTGCCGGTGTTTCTAGCGGATTTCCTGCTGGGCAAATGGGTCCCGGACGGCGTCCCGCAAACCCTCGCAGAAGGAGGCTTCAAGATTCTCCTGCTGCTTGGCTATATTACCGCTATCGCACAGGCCCCCATTATCAAACGCCTGTTCCAGTACCATGGAGCGGAGCACAAAGTGATTAACGCTTTCGAGTCTGGGGTAGAATTAACGGTAGAGAATGTGCAGAAATTTTCCACCTTGCACTATCGTTGCGGCAGCAGCTTTTTGATTTTCAGCGTATTCGTCGGCGTGGTCATCTACTCGCTGTTCAGCTATGACAGTCTGACGGAGCGGGTCGTGCAACGGATCGTTCTTCTGCCATTGGTGATCGGTGTCTCCTACGAGGTTCTGCAGTGGACAAACAAACTGCGTGACACTCCTGTTCTGCGCTATTTGGGATATCCCGGTCTGTGGCTGCAAAAGATCACAACCCGCGAACCCGACGACCATCAGGTGGAGGTAGCCATCGCATCTTTCCAAAAAATGCGTGAGCTGGATCAAAAGCAAGGGCAGGAACGTTTGGTGACAATTGGTTAACGACTTGACTTCACGTGGGACAATATTGATTATCCTTTGAGGTGAGGCCTATGTTACGCCGAATACCACCCGTGATTCTGGTTATCGTAGTACTTGCGGTTTACGGCTTCTTGCTGACCTTGTTTACAGATCCGATAAACACATTGATCGTGTTGGGTTTATCTGTCTTGCTGTTTCTGATCGTGCGCAATTTTCTTCGGACGGGACGCTTTTTTTCCGGAAAGCTCTTTTCCCGATCGAATGCTTCCAGGAAGGCTCCCGTTCATAAGCCAAAGATCAACACCATGCGGCAGACGGGAAAAAAGCCGGCCCCCCAGCAAAAGAAAAACCACCCGTTTCGCGTCATTGACGGCAAGAAGGGAAAGTCTGGCGAAAAACAGTCGGAACAGGATTCCAAGGACAATTTCTTTCAATAAAAAACAGGTTGCCAAGTACATTGGCAGCCTGTTTTTTAGATTACCTGAGCGGGGGTGCTGTTGCGAAAGACCTGGATATAATTCTGGAAATTCCAATGATTCAGGAATTTCCGCGCGGACGCCTCTCCCGATAGAAGCAATTCTTTGCGCATCTCCGCTGAAAGCTGAAACTGGGTAGCGCGCACCCCCAAGGTATTGATAAAAATCGTGCGTACAGCATGCGCTTTTTCCACAAACAGACGATCATGGGCGTCCAGCATTGTCGTAAGCAGATTGCGCGTAAAGCTGAACAAACCCGTCACCTTCGTCTCTTCACTCCTCGTCTGCCTGTCGTGGAGGCGAAAGCCAATCGTCGGCCACTCCGGGACGCCGGGCACATCGAACAGCCAAACGGGATAATTGCTCAGCAAGCCGCCATCCACTATGTAATGGACCTTTCCCTCCCGCTTTAACCGAACCGGCTGAAAAAAGAACGGAATCGAGGAGGACATTCGAACTGCTCGCGCAATGGAAAAGTTTTCGGGCATCAGATCGTATTCCACCAGATCATCCGGCAGCACAAGCATCTTTCCCCGACTGATATCAGAAGCGATGATCCGCAGCTTGCCACCCGGCAGATCTCCGAAGGTGCGAACCCCCTTGCGGCGCAGCAGTTCCTCGATGAAAAGCTCGATTCTGTCTCCCCTGTACATTCCCTCATTCAGGACCAGATCGATCATGGGTCCAACGTAGGGCAAACGGCCAATCCCCGATTTTTTCAAGAAATACATATAGTCGAGTTCTTCAAAAATGGGTTTCAGTTCCCGGCTTGTATAGCCGGCACTAACCAGCGCTGCAACGATGGAGCCGGCAGAGGTGCCCGCCAGCTTCTCCCATGTGTATCCGTTCTGCTCCATGACCTGCAGTGCCCCTACAAAAGCGATCCCTTTAACCCCGCCGCCCTCAAATACTGCATCCGCCTTCATTTGGCCACCTCCTGTCGCCACTCTCTATATCCATATAGGGGGAAGGCTCATCTCATACGGCTTATGGATGGAAAACAGGGCTGGCCCTCACACAGGATCATCTGCACGTGGACCAGCCCTTCTTCTTCGCTTACTCTTCCTTTTGTTCGTCTTCTTGTCTGATTCGTTGCAATTCTTCCATTCGTGCCGGATCTGCCTGGAAGTATTGAACCAAATATTCGATACAAGTAATCGATTCCCAGCTCAAATGATGCTCGATTCCTTCTACGTCCTGGTAGATGTGGCTTTCATCCACCCCGATGATGCGCATAAATTCCTCAAGCAAGCTATGACGGTCTACCAGCCTCTTGCCGATCTTTTTTCCTTTTGGCGTGAGGACCAGACCACGATATTTTTCATAAATGAGATACTTGTCTTTGTCCAGCTTTTGAACCATCTTCGTGACCGAAGAGGGATGTACTTCCAACGCTTCAGCAATATCTGAGACTCGAGCATAGCCCTTTTCTTCGATTAAGCTGTAAATGCGTTCCAAATAGTCTTCCATGCTCGGCGTCGGCATGTGACCCCCTCATTTCCATACCGTATTTCAAAAAAGGCACGTAAAAATATCATACCTTGGAATGAGAATGATTTGCAAGAGGAACCTGCCCTACAGAAGCTGTTTTTCTTTATTGCCGTTCATGATTTGGACGTAATCTACCAATTGTTTTCCGAGGATTTCCAGCCGAGCCTGCAGGCCTTCATCCTTCAACTTCCCCTCTGGAGTAAAGGCATTGTAGGCAGACGGGATGGAAGGACTTGCAGGAAGAGGCCAAGCGTGCAAATTTCGCATGATTTGCTGCAGGGCGTTCACGGTATTGGTCGCACCCATGCTCCCTCCCGCAACACCTAGGAGAGCCACCTGCTTATCTTTGAGGTGACGTCCCTCCAGGAAATCAAGACTGTTTTTCAGCGCGCCTGTAAGTGATCCATGGTATTCTGGAGAGCCGATGACAAGTCCATCTGCACGGGTTACGGTTTCGATAAAACGAAGCACTGGCCCTGGATAGGTAGAAAGATCGCTGCGGCCGTCGTAGAGCGGCAGGGTCCAATCCGCCAAGTGGATCAATTGTGTTTCGGCTCCAGCCTTCTTGGCTGCCTCCAAGACGATGGATACGGCTTTTTTCGTGGTAGATTCAGGACGCATGCTGCCCGAAATACCGAGAATTTTCATTGCAATCACCTCGTTGGAATGGATCCTGTACCATATGTAATCAGGATACGCTGGTTGGTCTATTTTACAAACAAATATGTATGCTGCATATCTTTCATATCCGTGTTCTGAACGAGCCCTGCACCTACATACACTTGTACCAAGTTGGAAATAAGGATGATGCCTATGGACAAAAACGCTTGGCAGATCGCTGTATTTTTCGCAGGAGCTGCGCTCGGAGGGATGTACCTAGGCGGCTACGAATGGCTCCGTTTCTTTGCCTATTTTGGTTCTTGGGGGACATTCGGGCTGATAGGAAGCAGTATCGGGCTGGGGTGGTTCGGCTATCAAGTGCTCCTCACCTGTTACCGCCATGGCTTGCGTTCCCTGCATGATCTGTTTTCCCACTTTTTTGGAGAAGCCATCGCACCCAGTCTTTCGGCATTGACTCATTTTTTTCTTCTCACCTACGCTGGAGCGATCACAAGTCAATATGCAAGCACGCTTTCAAACGGTTTTACTGCCTGGTTTCTCATCCTTTTGCCTATTTTGATTGCCGCCGCTCTCGTTTTGGGAGGATGGCAACGGATTACCTCCGGGATGGCTATCTCTTTATCCGCCGGCTTTCTACTGTACGCCCTGATTTTCATGGATCAGCTCCATGTCCCGATCCCCTCGCTTGGTTATCAGCTTAACTTCTATTGGATGGTGCATGCTCTTTCTTTTCTGGGACTTCATTTTTTATTGTGTCTGGTGCTATGCCTGCCATTTACCAGCAGAGCAGCCAATGAACGCAGCATTCTTCTTGGCGTCAGAACCGGCTGCCTCTTGTTTTTCGCAGTCGCCCTGCTCGGGCATGCGATCCTGCTGGCTTATTGGCATGATGTGCACAGCTCGGCCGCTCCCACCATGCTGATCATCAGCCAACTGCTTCCTTCCGCGGGGTGGGGACATATCACGCTGTCCTTCCTTCATCTCGGCATCTGGATCGCAGCCCTTTTCTACTCCCTCGCTGCTCCAGTCGCACATCGGAATGATCTGCGGATGCAACCGATCATTCTCGTGATGATGGGAATCATGCTGGTATTTGGCGGACTGGCGCAGGCATTCCCCTGGAGCCTATCGATTCTTGCGTCGGGGGCTACCTATTGCGGTCTGCTCCTTCTCCTGCGCATGCTGTGGGTTCGGCAACGCCCCTAGAATCGGATCGAGAATTCCAAAAAGCGTCCTGCAATCTCGGACGCTTCTTTCCGGTTTATTGACTCTCTTCTCCATCGTCAGTGGATTTCCCTGCCGGTTGGGCGGCGCTCGTTTCTACGGGATACGCGCGGGTTTTCGGGTCTATCATTTCCCCTACCGCCTGCACCAGGAGATTGGCGGCTTTGACTAGCGGTTCGGTGTCAATCGTTCGAGGTGCTGCGGGCGGCGTGGCTCCGCTTGCGGCTGTTCGCGTCAATAGAGCCGTCGGAATTCCTGAATGTGCGAGGATTTTATCCGTTTGAGACAGTCCTGTTCTCTGCTCGAGAGACGGAGTGTACTGCGCTCCATTTTCCTGCGCTACCCGGATGGGAAGAAGTTTGCTGCCACTGCCTTCTCCCGGCGTGACCAGCAGATCGTTGCCCTTCCGGCTTCCGAGTCCATCGAGGACAAAGGCCGCGATAATTCTCTGCCTGTCTTTTGGCTCCAAATAATCGACGAAGGCTCGGGCTCCCTGATCCTGCGCGGTCGAAGCGCCAAAGCTGACGACATAGATATCCGTATCATGGGGATGTTCTGCGAGCAATCTGGCAGCCTCCAGCATGACAGCCGCTCCATACCCTGCATCATAGGCTTCGGGCGTTCCCTTTACCATGTCATGTCGCGCGCCCAGCAGAACAGCCTGATTCCGATTCGAGGTGGTAGCTGGCTTTTTGCCGAGGAACGAGTATGAGGTCTGCCGGAGCGTCAGAGCCCCTTCTACGCGTAGAGAGGCCTTTTGTTCACCGTTGCTGTGCATGCGCTTTCGCAACTGCTCGCCTTGGCTTTTTGAAATGCCCACGACCGGGATCGCCATATCGAGCGGCTCCCCCAGCGTTGCCGGAACGAACACATCCCGATCGTTTTGGATGAGGAGTGCGGCTGCTCCGGCAGCTGCTGCCTGCCTGACCTTCTCCCCGTACGTGATTCCGCCCCGCTCAACCAAGGCTATCTTGCCCCTGACATCCACACGCTGGTAGTCCTGGGCTGTCCCCAGCCCGCAGGCTACGATCGCGCCTTCTGCTTTCCCGTTCGGCGCGTAGGTGAAGCCCTGCAAGCTCCACTGCTGATCCGGCCACCCCTCGATATTCAGGGACTGCACTTCAGGCTTGCGATACGTATAGTACGTAAAAGGCAGCAACTCCGTCTCATAGCCGTAAGAGCGCAGTATGTTTTCTATGTACACCCCGGCTGCGAATTCCGTCTCGGTAGCAGGTGGTCCTGATAGGGCTGAGAGCTTTTCCACATGTCCCGCGAGAAGCTCCCCGTCGCCTGCCGCTGTCTGAATAGCATTGGCATCGGTCTGGGTTACGAACAGCAGAGGCAAAAACAGCAATCCGCTGACAATGGCGTTCTTCCATACGTACCCGTGTACATTCCGCATCCCGATCTCCCCTTCACCTGATTGTACGTTTCATTATGGGTGCAATAGACAAAACGCGTCTAGTCAGAATAGTTAGTCAAATACCATCATTCAGCGTCAGTGAACGACAGCTTTTCTCCCATTTTGGCTTCAATCGATTCTGGGTGTCTGTCGAATGCATATCTGACCAATTTTTCGGGTATGAAAAATCTTTATAGCCACCTGGTTTGAGTTGAAAAATGATTGATACTTGTTTCTTGATTTTAAAATTGATTCTGAGGTAGCGATTTGTTAAGGTTGAATCAATCAAGTGCAGGAACGATTAGAGGAGGATTCAACCATGCTATATGTAGATGGAAAATGGGTAGGGGCAGGCGAAGCGGCTGTCGATCCAGAAGATCGTGGCTATAACTTCGGAGACGGGGTTTACGAGGTAGTCCGCATTTATAAAGGGAAGCTTTTCCAGTGGGACGCTCATATCGAACGCATGGAGCGCAGCGCAAAGGAAATCCAAATGAAGATGCCATGGAGCGCTCAAGAGCTTCTGGATATTGCCAAGCAGCTGATGGAGAAAAACGGCATTACGGCTCAAGACGATGCCACTCTCTACATGCAGGTCTCGCGCGGCAATTCTCCCCGTGTCCACGATATCCCAGGAGACGTCAAGCCTGTTCTGATAGGCTTTGCCAGAAAAAAAGACCGCCCATTGGCCGATCATAAAAAAGGTTTGAAAGCAGCGCTGATCGAGGATATCCGCTGGCTGCGCTGTGACATCAAATCAATCAGCCTTCTCGGTGCGGTGATGGTCAAGCAATACGCCAAGGACACAGGCGCTCAGGATGCGATTCTGCATCGTGACGGAATTATTACGGAGTGCAGCGCCGCCAATCTGTTCGCAGTGAAAAATGGCGAGCTGTACACCCACCCTGCCAACAACCTGATTCTGAAGGGAATCACTCGCGATGTCGTGATCGAGCTGGCGACGAAAAACGGCCTGACCGTCCATGAAAAACCTTTTGACACAAAATTCTTGCTTCAAGCTGACGAGATTTTCCTGACCAGCACAACTGCCGAAGTCATGCCGGTCATCTCTGTTGACGGCCAAGCAATTGCCGACGGACTGGTCGGTTCTGTGACGCAAAAGCTCCAGACATTGTTTGAGCAGCATATCGAGGAAGCAGTCCTCGTCTAGGTTTGGCTAAAAAAGAAGAAGCTCTCCAGGCGCATCTGATCGCCAGGAGAGCTTTTTTGTACTACGATCCTTACCGACGGAGATTCCATTCCTCCGTCCCGTATCTCGTCTGTGCCAATTCCTTCGCCAAAGCTAGTTCTTCCTCGGTCAATTCCCCCGGGACCAGCTCCACATCCAGACCGGACGCAAAACCGCGTCCAAACGCATCAATGGCTTCCTGCAAACTGATCGCTCGGGGACTTACCTCGTTGATCGTCACCGCTTTTTGCCTAAAGCTCTCCATCATGCGCTGCTTGAGGCGATCCGAGGAGAAGTTCAGCAAAGAAAACAGCAGCTCCACATCCATATCGAGCAAGATGGAACCATGCTGCAGGATGACCCCTTTTTGTCTGGTTTGGGCGCTCCCTGCTACTTTTTTGCCTTCGACGACAAGCTCATACCAGGAGGGGGAATCGAAACATGCCGATGATCCGGGAGAAGAATATTTCTCTTTTTCCTCTTCGTTTGCCAGCGACACCATTTCCGCCTTCAATCCCAGGTTCTGAAAGCCGTGCAATAAGCCCATGCTGATGATTTTATAGGCTTCTGTCACACTGGACGGCATCTTGGGATGCTGCTCTGACACGATCACGCTGTAGGTAAGCTCCTTGTCGTGCAGAACCGCCCTTCCGCCTGTGGGACGGCGAACAAAACCGAGTCCATGCTTATGTACTTCCTCCAGATTGATCTCCTTGAGAGCTTTTTGAAAATAGCCAATCGACAACGTGGCCGGGTTCCATGTATAGAAGCGCACGGTAGGCGGAACCTTTCCTTCTGCGTGCAGCTGCAAAATTGCCTCGTCTACTGCCATATTCATCTCTGGTGACATGGCTTCCGTCACCAGATAGCGCCATTTTTCCATCTTGCCAGCCTCCCTCTACCGTTCATTGTACGCCTGATCGCAAAATGGCGGCAACCCCTCAAGTCTCTGCTTCGCCTGCCGCTTGCCGGATAACTTCCAGCAGTCGGGTCAAGCTATCCGCCTCTTGCGACTGGCGCATCCGCTCGCGATAGACCATTCGCTGCTCCCACAGCTTTGCCAACTCCTGATCAAAGCGCTCTCGGGTCATATCCTCTTCCAGCAATACCTGGCAGAATCCCTGCCGTTCAAACGACCGGGCGTTCAGGATCTGGTCTCCGCGGCTTGCCTTTTGGGACAAAGGGATGAGCAGCATCGGCTTGGCTAAGGCCAAAAACTCGAAGATCGCATTGGAGCCAGCCCGGGAAACCACCAAATCGGTCATCGCCAGGAGATCCGGCAACTCCTCTTTGACATAGGCGAACTGATTGTAGCCTTCCAGCTGCAGCGAGTCATCCACCTGTCCCTTGCCGCAAATATGAACGATCTGGAACCTCTTCAGCCTCTCGCTCAATCGATCGCGAATGGCCTCGTTTATCCTTTTTGCGCCCAAGCTTCCACCCATGATCAGCAAGACGGGCTTATCCGCAGTGAATCCGCAAAGGGATAGTCCCCGTTCTCTCTTGCCGCGCATCAGTTCATCTCGCACGATCGCTCCGACCCATTCCCCTTTTTTCGCAGGGAGGTGCTCAAGCGTTTCCGGAAAAGTCACACACACCTTCCGGGCGAACGGAACCGTCAGGCGATTCGCCAGCCCGGGCGTCAGATCGGATTCGTGGATGACGACCGGAATCCGATTCAGCCATCCGCCCATGACGACGGGAACAGAGACGAAGCCCCCCTTGGAGAAAATGACGTCCGGCTTCCAATGCGATAGAAAACGGGTCGCCTGCAAGACTCCTTTCGCCACCCGGAACGGATCCGTTGCATTTTTCCAGTCAAAGTAGCGACGCAGTTTGCCTGTCGATATTGCTTCGTACCTCACACCCCGCAGGTCCTGCGTCAATTCTCGCTCGATGCCATTCTCCGAGCCGATGTAGGCGACTTCCCACCCGGCCTCCAGAAAATGGGGGATGCAAGCGAGATTGACTGTCACATGTCCTGCCGACCCGCCTCCCGTAAAAGCAATGCGTCTTTTCATTGGGCCTTCGCCTCTCCCTTCCTGCTTTTTTCCTACCCCTCATCCTACCATGAAGAAGCCAAAAAAACCGCCCTGTTCAAAAGGCGGTTTTCGTCGGCCTGGCTTATTGTGCCTGATAGCGCAGGATCGGCTTTCTTGCTGCTGTAGCTTCGTCCAGTCGCTTGACCACTGTCGTATGGGGAGCTTCCTGAACGATTTCCGGATTTTCTTCACATTCGCGTGCGATCTGCAGCATCACGTCGATAAATTCGTCCAGCGTTTCTTTGGTCTCTGTCTCTGTCGGCTCGATCATCATGCACTCATCTACAATCAGCGGGAAGTAGATGGTTGGCGGATGGTAGCCAAAGTCCAGCAGGCGCTTGGCGATGTCGAGTGTGCGCACTCCCAGTTTCTTCTGGATGACACCAGACAAGACGAATTCGTGCTTGCAGACGCGGTCATAAGGCAATTGGTACGCCGTAGCAAGCCTGCGCATCATGTAGTTGGCATTGAGCACCGCATTTTGCGAGACCTGAAGCAACCCTTCCGGCCCCATCGTGCGGATGTAGCTGTAGGCGCGAACAAGGATGCCGAAATTGCCGTTGTACCCTTTTACGCGGCCGATGGATTGCGGGCGTTCGTTGTCCCAGTAGAACATGCCTGCTTCATTTTTCGCGACGATTGGCTTCGGCAGGAATGGCTCCAGAACTTTCTTCACGCCAACCGGTCCTGCACCTGGTCCACCGCCTCCGTGAGGCCCGGTAAAGGTTTTATGCAGGTTGAGGTGAACGACATCGAAGCCCATATCTCCAGGGCGTGCGATACCGAGGATGGCATTGGCGTTGGCTCCGTCGTAGTAGAGCAGACCGCCGGCATCATGGACGATCTGAGCCATTTCCACGATGTCCTCTTCAAACAGGCCCAGCGTATTCGGGTTGGTCAGCATCAAGGCTGCCGTATCGGATCCGACCGCATCCCGCAATGCCTGGATATCGACCAGACCGCGCTCATCAGAGGCAATCGTAACGGTCTCCAGCCCTGCTACCGCGGCAGATGCCGGATTGGTTCCGTGCGCCGAGTTGGGCACAATCACCTTCGTGCGGTGACCTTCGCCGCGGCTTTCGTGGTAGGCGCGGATCATCATCAGCCCTGTCCATTCGCCTGCAGCACCTGCCGCTGGTTGCAGAGTGACCGCGTCCATGCCGGTGATCTCAGCCAGTTCTTCCTGCAGATTGTACAAAAGCTCCAAAGCGCCTTGCACAGTCTCTTCCGGCTGATACGGATGCGTCTGGGCAAAGCCCGGATAACGCGCCACATCTTCGTTGATCTTCGGGTTGTATTTCATCGTGCAGGAGCCGAGCGGATAGAAGCCGTTGTCTACGCCGTGATTGCGGCGGGACAGTTCCGTATAGTGGCGCACCAGCTGCAATTCCGAAACCTCTGGCAGCTCCGCAGGGGTCTCACGGATCAAATGCTTGGGCAGAAGGCTGGCTACGTCTACCTCGGGCACATCCAGCTCCGGCAGATTGTATCCCACGCGGCCCGGCTTGCTCATTTCAAAAATCAGTGCTTTCTCCTGGTCGTTACGCACGAGTGATCGCCTCCAATTCCTGCACCAATGCATCGATTTCTTCTTTGGTTCTCAATTCGGTTACGGCCAGCAACATGTGATTCGCCAGCTCTGGATAGTCCAGTCCCAGATCGTAGCCGCCGATGATGCCCGCCTTCAGCAGTTCCCGGTTCACTTCGGCTACCGGTTTGGACAGTTTGACGGCAAATTCGTTGAACGAAGGGCCGTTATAGGCTACCTCAAATCCTTTTGCCTGCAATGCCTGCTTCGCATAGTGCGCTTTTTGCAGGTTGATCATCGCCATCTCCTGTACGCCTTGCTTGCCGAGCGCTGTCAGTGTAACCGCAGCGGCCAGCGCCAGGAGCGCCTGGTTGGAACAGATATTGGACGTCGCTTTTTCACGGCGAATATGCTGTTCACGTGCCTGCAGAGTGAGTACGAAGCCGCGCTTGCCGTTCTCGTCCTTGGTTTGGCCGACGATGCGGCCAGGCATTTTGCGCATCAGCTTGGTAGTCGTAGCAAAATAACCGCAATGCGGGCCGCCGAAGGATGCCGGAATCCCGAACGGCTGCATGTCGCCCACCACGATGTCCGCCCCCAGTTTGCCTGGAGCCTCGAGAACACCCAGCGACAGCGGATTGGAGGAAACGATCAGAAGGGAGCCATTGCCGTGCACAATCGGTTCAATGACACCCAGATCCTCTACAATGCCGAAGAAATTCGGGTATTGGACGATGACAGCAGCCGTTTTGTCGTCGATCAAGGCTTCCAGTGCGGATACATCGGTCACTCCCTGACTGTCGGCCCCTACTTCGACCAGCTCCACGCCCTGGCCATGCGCGTACGATTTCAGCACTGCCCGCGATTCCGGATGGACGGCACGGGAGACGATCACTTTTTTCTTGCCTGTATGGCCGGATGCCATCATCGCAGCTTCAGCCAGTGACGTAGCGCCGTCGTACATGGAGGAGTTGGCTACCTCCATCCCGGTCAGCTCGCACACCATCGTCTGGTATTCAAATATCGCCTGCAGCTCGCCTTGACTGATCTCTGGCTGATACGGCGTATAGGCGGTAAAAAATTCGCCGCGCAAAAGCATATGATTGACAGTGCTCGGGATGTAATGCTGGTATACCCCTGCACCAAGGAAGTTGACATGCGTGCTGAAATTGACGTTTTTGTTGGCCAGACCTGTGAAGTATTTCACCAGCTCCGGCTCGGAGAGTGCAGCTGGAATCTGGATCGGGCCTTTGGAGCGGACTTCTTCCGGTATATCGGAAAAAAGCTCCTCGACACTGGAGATGCCCAACGTCTCCAACATTTCGCGCTTATCCTGATCGGTTTGGGGCAAGTAGCGGTATTTCACGAGTGATGTCCTCCTTTAAATAGATGCTTATCGGGTATCCATCAGTTTTTTGGACGTTTGTAAAACGGGGTTGCCACAACTTGTGCCTTGAGGCGTTTTCCGCGAATTTCTACTTCCACCTCTGTACCCAAAGCTGTGTACTCACTTTTTACCAGCGCAAGACCCACGTTCTTTTTCAACGTCGGCGACTGCGTGCCGGTGGTCACTTCCCCGATCAGCTCTTCCCCGACATAGACTGGATAATGCGTGCGCGGGATGCCGCGGTCGATCATCTCGATGCCGATCAGTTTGCGGGCTGGACCGTTTTCTTTTTGTGCCTTCAATGCTTCCTGGCCGATAAACGGCGTTTCCTTGTCTACCTTGACCGCAAAGCCGATGCCTGCTTCGAGCGGCGAGATCGTCTGGCTCAGCTCTTGGCCGTAGAGCGGCAGCTTCGCTTCAAAGCGCAACGTGTCGCGAGCGCCCAAGCCGCATGGTACAAGTCCGTCCTCTTTTCCTGCTTCGAGCAGACGATCCCACAACTGCTCGGCAGATTCGGCGGGCAGATAGACTTCAAAGCCGTCCTCTCCGGTGTAGCCTGTGCGCGAGACTAATGTGGGGATGCCATCCACAAGTACATTGTCCTGGAAGCGGAAGAAGCCGATTTGGGACAGGTCTGTGTCTGTCAGCTTTTGCAAAATGGATTCAGCCAACGGCCCTTGAATGGCGATCTGCGCTGTTTGTGCGGAGATGTTTTCAATGACAACACCCTCGATCAGATGCTCGGTAAGCCAGGCGACGTCCTTTTCGATGTTGCCGGCATTGATCACAAGCAGGTAGTGGTCATCCGCATGCTTATACACAAGCAGATCATCGACCACTCCCCCGTCCGGGTAGCACAGCACGCTGTACTGCGCTTGCCCGACTGCAAGCTTGGACACATCATTGGTTGTTACATACTGGAGATAGGCGAGTGCATTTTCTCCTTTTACATCCACTTCTCCCATATGGGATACGTCAAACAAACCTGCCTTTGTCCGCACGGCTTCGTGCTCCTGGGTAATGCTTGAGAACTGCACGGGCAAATCCCAGCCGCCGAAGTCAATGGTCTTGGCCCCGTATTTGGCATAGCTGGCATAAAGCGGCGTTCGTTTCAATTCGGACATGAATGGCACCTCCGCAAGTTATACGTTCTTTCACTTCTTTGACAGAATGAAAAAAAGACAGAAAAGTAGAAATGGGATCACCAAAACAATGTCTGGGCCCATTTCTCCTCCTCTGTCCTTGGTACCTGAGAGTTACCTTGCTACTTGCCAGCAAGTTTCCCCTTTGGTGGCCCTTGATCGGGCACTCTCCAGAGATGCGTCCAGTAGAGGTTCTTTTGCCTGAGAGATTCACCGTGACCGGCTTGCTCCTTCGGCGCTGCTGTGAAGCAGTCTCTCCCTGCTACTATCATTCGCGTTGGATACTTGGTCATACATAAGATTTTCATATCATTCCATACTAAAGGATGAACTTCATCTTTATCCTACCATGAGAGTCGCCACTTGAAAATATCAAATAAGCGTCTGCCTCTAAAAAACTGAACAAAATTTTTAACAAAGCCATAAATGTTCATTTTTTATTCAGATAAAAAGAATGATATGGCAGAACGATAGTAAGGAGCAACCAATATGCCGAATGTTCCATTTTCATTCGATACTTCCTGGATCGAACCGCTGACCACTCGCATGCAGGACGACGGGCCCTGGGACAAATGGGAGCTGTTCAAGCTGGCTTTGGAAGCGGAGGAAGCGATGGCTGTCCGGGATTTCGACCAGCTGCAGTGCCTCAAGTACTTGCCTGGTCTGACACCCTATCCCCATCAGTTGGATACAGCAGAACGTGTCCTCAATGAAATGCGGGGCCGTGCCATTCTCGCAGATGAGGTCGGTTTGGGCAAAACGATTGAGGCTGGCTTGATTATGAAGGAGTACATGGTGCGCGGTTTGGCAAAAAAAATTCTCATCCTGGTGCCCGCCTCGCTGGTAATCCAATGGACGAAGGAATTGAACCAGAAGTTCGGGATTCCCGCTGTCGCGCAAAAAAAAGAGTACATGTGGCGCCAGCATGACGTCGTCGTCGCATCCATCGATACGGCCAAGCGCGACCCGCACAGACGCCACGTGCTGGATATCGAATACGATATGTTGATTATCGATGAAGCCCACAAGCTGAAAAACAAGCGCACGCGCAACTATCAATTCGTCAAAGAGATTCACAAAAAATACTGCCTGCTTTTGACAGCTACACCGATCCAGAATGAAATGGACGAGCTGTACAATCTGATCAACCTGTTAAAGCCGGGACATCTCGGTCATGCGACTTCCTTTTCCTCCAATTATGTCGAGGGAAAACGCCAGGCCAAAAACAACGAACAGCTCCGCGGGGAAATTGAAAAAGTCATGATTCGCAACAAACGCAGCGACGGCGGCGTCCATTTTACCAGCCGACGCGTCCAATCCGTCCCCATCGAGCTGTCAAAAGAAGAGCTGGACCTCTACCAAGGCGTCACCCGCTTCGTCCGCGACCAGTATTACACCGGTTCCGGCGGATTCAACTCGCTCGCCTTGATCACCCTGCAGCGCGAGGTATGCTCCAGCAAGGAAGCTGCGTTTATGACGCTGTACAACATGCATCAGCGCCTCCCGGAAGGCTCGGAGCTGCGCGAACAAATCCTGGAGCTTGTCGAGCTGATCAAGCGCATCGAGACTCATTCAAAGGCGGCCAAGACGGTAGAGCTGATTCAAAGCATCAATGACAAGGTCATTATTTTTACCGAGTATCGGGCGACCCAAAATTACCTGCAAAAATATCTGCATGATCACGGAATTACCTCTGTTCCGTTTCGCGGCGGCTTTAAGCGCAGCAAGAAGGACTGGATGACCGATCTCTTTCAGAATCGCGCCCAGGTGCTGATCGCGACGGAAGCTGGCGGTGAAGGAATCAACCTGCAATTTTGCAATCAGGTAATCAACTATGATATGCCCTGGAACCCTATGCGCGTCGAACAGCGGATCGGCCGTGTCCATCGCTTGGGGCAACAGCGGGATGTTCATATCTACAACCTCTCTACCGTTGGCACAATCGAAGAACATATCTTGAATCTGCTGTATGAAAAAATTGATCTGTTCGAGATGGTAATCGGCGAGCTGGATGACATCGTAGAACGACTCAGCCTCACCCAAACCCTGGAAGAAAATCTGGTGCAAATCATCATGGATTCGCGCAGTCCCGGTGAAATGGCCGTAAAGCTGGATAATATGGGCCAAGCCATTCGCGCCATCCGTTCTGCCAAGCCATCTCGCACGCTTGCCGAGGCAGCGGAACAATAAAGAACGAAATCGTACAAGGAGGAAGGATGCGCTATGCAGCAAGATCAGGTCAGGCAGTATGTGGAGCGTTATCTCGCTTCCTTTTCCAGCCATATCGTGGAAGCGCATCCCGACTACCTCACAGTCAAGCTGCCTGTGGAGGTCGACAAAGACATCGGCAACCGTCCTTTTTACTGGAGCTGGGTAGAGAAGATGAATCTGGCGTACCAGCCTCTCATCCTGACCTTTGCCTTTCATCCGGAAGCGAGTCCTGAGGGCCAAAGGGCGGAGTACCTGCATCTGGGAGCTGGGCGGATGCAGCAAATCTTCGACTCCACCAAAAAGCATGGCCAATTTGTGTGTATGTATGAGCAGGTCCCCCGGGAGGGACTTTTGTCTTCTTCGGGCAGAAGGCGATCGATGCCGCTCGTCCCCTGGCTTGGTCTCAACCTGAAGGTCTCGCTTCTCTGCGACAAAAAAAGAGATATTCTCCTTTACATGGGGGTCAATCTGCACGAGCCGCGGATCGTGCATGACTTTCCTTCTGTCCTGTATCGCCTTCCGCTGTCCCCCGCCATCCCGGACTACTGTTTCACGCTGGAGCGGCGGATCGCCATCCCGCAAGCTGCCCAGCTCGTCCAGCAGGAGGTGGCGAGGATGCTGGAAAAAGAAGATCAGACTTGGGCGCAGGAGGCCCGGACCCGTCTGGAAGAAGAAAGAGCCATCCTTCAAGCGTATTATGAAGAATTGGCGCTGCGTGAAAAGGAGCCGGAGGATCAACCGGAAGAGTCATCTGCCGACCACCCTGAACCCGAAGATGCGCTTCCCGAGGAACCGGAGATCATGAATCAAACTGTCGAAGTACCCGCGCAAACGGCATCTCTTGACGAATACCGCAGCAGCGGGGGACGAATCCTCGACTTTTTACGTGCTAATGGCATACCGGTCACCCCGCGCGAACAGATCGACCAGACCGAGTGGCGCAAAAGCACACCGTCTGAGGAACGCCAGCGCCGTATGGAGGAGCTCTCCTGGCAGTATGAGCCGCGCATTGAGATCAAGCTGATCAACGCCGGATTGTTTTACCTCCACTCCACGCCGCAAACGAGGCGAATCCTGTAAAACATCAACGAGAAAATGTGAGGGACAAAAGACAAGTTGCAACAAATCTTTTGTCCCTATCTGGTTACAATAGGAAAAGAAAAGCCTTTTGCAAAAGGTGGTGTTATCCTGATGGCCAGACGAATCGCTGCGATTTTCCTTGCCTGGTTGGTTATTCTGCAGATGGTCCATCCTCCTGCTGCGCACGGTGAATCCAATTGGGACGCACAGTTCCAAGCGCGGATCCAGGAGTGGATGAATGCGATAGCCGAGCGCGACCCTCAATTTACACAGTGGCGGAATGCACGTACAGAGGTGCAGACATTAGGCGCCAATCAGCATCAATGGCTCGTCAGCATCAAGCAGTCTGACCAGCAAGTCGGCTATATGGTCGTCGGCGAAACCCCCGATCCGGCACAGCAGCCCCAATTCGTGCTGTTGGAATACGGGGTCGGAGATTATATCCTGTTCGATGATGCGTTCGCACCCCGAGAGGTTGCCGCAGAGCCGGTATACGACGGTTTTGCGTCGCACTGGCTGATTGCCGAGAATTCGTCTTCTGCCCCCCAGATGGTCAATGCCAAAACGGGGGAAGTGTATCCTTCCGCCTTTCATGCCAATGAGCCGGTGATGGGAAAGCTGTCACCTGATTCCGTCGTTCACGAGGGAGGGCGATTGACACAGACCCGCATTTTGAAGACTGAAGCACAAAACCCCTTCGACCAGATTGGCTGGATACACCAGCTTTATGCCAACAAACGCATTTCCTGGGGACAGCTGTGGCAGCAAAGTGCTGACCACCCCCGCGTCACCTATACCGTCCCTTTGTATCATGAGCAGGTGCTCGCCCCCTATGTCGTCGCATCCCTGCATCTGTGGAATGACCAAAGCCCCTATGTCGGTGTCTGGGATGAAGGATTGCGGTTTGTCCCTTTCGCCTACGCGGAACAAATCGGCCAATTTTACCTGAATGAAACAAGCTCTCCAGCCGAATAATCGGTTTGGAGAGCTTGTTTTCATTTAGTGATGCTCGGTTTGGGACAGTCTTTGGTGAACAGCATGGAATACCTCTTGGGCTGTCATGCCTTCTGCGTTGATGACAGGAGCCCCGGTGGCGATGTTTGCCATCCCCATCATGTTGTCATCCTGTCCGGTGATCACGACAGCATCCACTTCCTGCTGCCAGTTTCCGAGCTGCACTACCTCATACCCATTGTCACGCAGCATTTGACTGATTGGGGTCAGCGATTGCTCCACAGCTACTCTCGCCATACGATCCCTCCGCCCGTTCTTGTAGTATTATTTACGCAGCAAAAGCTTGATGGACATGGGGATTGCCCCAAACCAGCGCGACGACCAGGATTCCCGCGGACGCTTGTTTTGCTTCCGCTCTTCCTTGGGCGTCTCCACGTATTGGACGAACAATCGGGTCAGGTACTTCAAGTACTCCTGAAAGGACATGGCGCGTCCCTCCTTTACCTTTCGGGTCCCGCCCCGAAACACAACAGGCAAGGCCCTCTCCCCTATTTTGTCCCGGTTCCGCCGCTTTCAATCCCGCGACAGGATTTCCCCCTGCCCGAATTGTCTTTACAAGGTTTTGGCTTTGCTGATCGGTGACGGTTTGGCGATTTTGACTGTTTTTTGCTCCGCGTCATAATAGACGTCAAATCCGAGAGCATCTTCAAACAAGGAGAGCGGCACCATGGCCCGCTTTTTGATTTCCAGAAGCGGAACACCGAGATCAAGGGGCTTGCCGTCAACCTCTGCGATCCGATCCTTCTCCGGAATCTCTACAGCCCGCCCGTTTGCCTGAAGATGGATGCGCTTCTCTTTTTCATTCCACTCGATCTTCACTCCGAGCTGTTCACCTACGTCCCTCAGCGGAATGTAGACTGTACCATCCTTGAGCCTTGCGGGAATCGGCGGATAGTAGCTCATGCCATTGAGAACTGTCGTGATGTATGGTTCGAAGCGCACTGGAAGAAACGGCTTGTCATTGGTTTGGTTGACGTTGGGGACAAAATAGCTGGCTTCGCCCTGCAAGGCCTGTCCCAGCGCCTGATCCAGATGTTCGGCGCCGATGACGCTGCCGTGATAATTTTGTTGGACGCGTTTCAGGAAATTTTTGTACGCATCGTCCCCGATCTCGCGGCGCAGATTCTCAAACAGCAGCGCGCCTTTGGAATACCAGGTCCAATGAAACTCTTCCTCCGTCGCAAATTGCTGCAATGACTTGCTCAACCTACCGTTCGGGTATTTCACCCGCAGTTTCTGCAGGTCGCGCTCGTACTCCGCCAGAAGCGAAGAAGAAGACTGTGAACCGTATCTGCCTTGCAGGTAGTAGGAGACGCTGATCTCCACCAAGCCCTCATCCACCCAGCCGTGTACGGACTCCAGCGTCGCTACGCTGTTGTACCACCACATATGGGCCACTTCATGAGGCAGCCAGTGATCGATCAGATTGCGTTGATGCATGTCCCGCTTGAAAATCGCCATATTGGCGTACTCCATCGCATAGGTCGTGCCCGTACTCGTCTCGGCAATCGCGGCGTGTGGATAGGGCAACGGCCCAAACCATTCGGTATAGGTAGGAAAAACGGACTCTGCTATGCTTTTGATCCGCTCAATATTGCCCTTGTCCACCGAAGCGATGTCAACCTGCAATCCTGATTCAAGCGTAATCGTTTCGATTTGGTATAAAGGACTGCCCACCAGCGCGAAATTAAGCAATTTTTGCCCTTGATAGCGGACTTTCTGCCGATTGTTGCCTGCATCTTCTGCCGTTCCCCGGCCCCAAGAGCTGACCCATTGATACCCTTTCGGTGAAATAAAGGAGACATCGTAATCGGCGTAATGGTAGACAAAAGGGTCCCCGTAATTGATCCGCAGCGGCGGCTCATACCATTGTCCCTGCTGATTCTGCGCTCCAAGCATCGGATACCAGGTCGTCAAGGTCCAAATATCATCCTTGACCCCGTATCTGGTTCCTCTGCGCGGCACCGGATGCTCGAATTCCACCTCGATTTTGCCCCGCTCCACATCGCCGAACGGGTTGCTCAGCTTGATCTGGGAAAGCCCTCGTTCGAACGGAAGGGACTTGTCCTGATAGCGGACTGCCTTCACACTCATCTTGTTCCAAAGATAATCGTACACGTACAAGAGCAAGCTCTCACTGCGCGGATTGTCAAATTCGATGCTCATCTTCCCCGTTATTTTCGCATCGCTCGGATGCAATTCCGCCTCAATCGTATAGTGCGGATGCAGGTTCTTTACATAGGAAGGAAGCGGCGGATCATAAGAAAAGGGATCGACTCCCGCATCCTGTGGTGCTGCAGTTTGCTCGCTAGTGAAAAAAGCGACCAGGCTCGGCCAGTACAGAACGACTCCTATCGAGCTAAACATAGTAAAAATAGTGAGGCACACCAGCAAGCTGGTTTTATGTATCGATTTCATAACAGCCTCCAGACGCTCGGCTGCAAGCGTTCATTATTCTTCCAAAACGGTCACGACCATTTTGTTCATTGTAGCAAATCTTTGTCAAATTGAGTAGAAATATGGCATATTCTTCATTTATGGCGTCTCGTACATGACCTCTCCTGTATGCGTGAGGTCATAACCGCCGATGGCTTCCAGCGCCTGGCGAAAGGAAGTCGATGACAGGATCTCCCTGATTTTGCGGATCAGCATTTCATTTTCCTTCTTTTTCATAATGACCAGGTCGTACCGCTCTCGAATCAAAGGGATAAAATCAACACCAACCATCAATGAGGCCTTTTCGATTCCGACCCCTACATCAGCCTCCAGACGCGCTACTGCCCCCGCGACGGCAAGGTGATTCTTCTCTTCCCTATCATAGCCCACAATTTCTCGACCTGTGATGCTATGCTGACGAAGCTTCTCTTCGATCAACGTTCTGGCTCCTGATCCTTTTTCGCGGTTGACCATGATGATCCCGGGCTTTTTCAAATCCTCCCAGCTGCCAAGCTTCCGAGGGTTTCCTTTTTGCACATAGAACCCTGCCCAGCGCGCAACCAGGTTGACCATCAAATAGGAATGACCTGAAAGTAAACGGCGAACGTACGGCACATTGTATTCCTCGGTATCGCCGTCGTACAGATGCGTGCTGACGACATCCGCTTCACCTCGGTACATCGCGATCAAACTGTTGATGCTGCCGACATAGGAACGCAGGGCGCGAAATGAATCCTCCTGCTTTTCCAGCTCATTCGCCAACAGGTCCAAGCTAATGTCTTGTCCGCTGATAATGATGTTTCTTGTCGTAGCGGGCGGCTGCTCCTGCGGTACGGAATGCGCCATGTAGGAAACTGGCGGTGCAGCTGGCTGCCTGCTGTACGCTCCCTTCGCCCGCGCTTTATAAGATTCCAGGTCGGCCGCATCGACACGCATCTGCCTGCCTACCCGATAGGCAGGCAGCTCGCCTTTTTTGATCAAGTCGTAGACAGTCAGTTTCGAAATGCGCAGCAGATTGGCGATTTCTTCTGTCGTATAAGATTTGTCTTGCGTCATATCCGGCCTCCGTTCTTGCTTTCTTCTATTCTCGTCCAAGGAAGAAAAATTCGCAATTGATTTTTGGATATGGAATCTTTAAACTAACTATAACCAATTATAACTAAATATAATTAAATATCACATTCGGAGGGAAATGATGTGAAAAAAATCAGCCTGATCCTGACAGCGGCCATCCTGTTCATCTTGGCTTCCTGCTCAGGTCCAACATCACCGAACGCGACGGCGGACAAGCCCCAAGCCGAGAACGAATCCGTCGAGCTGATGGTGCTGGCGGCAGCCAGTTTGACAGATGCTCTCAACTCGTTGAAAAGCTCCTATGAGGAAAAACATCCCGGGGTCAAGCTTACATACAGCTTTGGCAGTTCTGGCAAGCTGGCCCAGCAGATTGAGCAGGGAGCTCCGGCTGATCTGTTTCTCTCAGCCAGCCAAGCAGACATGGACAAACTGGCCGAAAAGCAGTTGATTGTGCCAGAAACGCGCGTCGATTTTTCGGGCAATTCGCTCGTATTGGTCACCGCAAAAGAGAACGGTGCAGCGATTTCTTCCTTCGAGGAGCTGACAGACTCATCCCTGCAGCATATCGCTGTCGGAGCGCCTGAATCCGTACCGGCCGGACGCTATACCAAAGAGGTTCTGGACAACCTCAAGCTGTGGGACAGCCTGTCTGACCGCCTCGTATTTGGCAGTGACGTACGGCAGGTCTTGACGTTCGTCGAGGCCGGCAATGCCGAGGTCGGCGTCGTCTACTCCAGTGATGCAGCTACGTCCGAGAAGGTGAAAGTGCTCGCCGAAGCGAAAGAAGATTTGCACAAACCGATTGTCTATCCAGGTGCAGTCGTTCGTGACTCTGCTCACGCCGAGGCTGCGAAGCAATTCCTCTCGTACCTGACGAGCGAGGCGGGTAAGAACGCCCTGCAGGAGTATGGTTTTCGCTAAAAGAAAACATGAATTCGGAAAGGTGGAACGCAGCGTATGGAAACCAATTTGACGCCATTGCTCTTATCCTTACAGGTTGCCGTGCTTTCCACCTCCATCGTATTTGTAATCGGCATCGCGCTAGCCCGTTGTATGACAAGACGTCACTTTTTCGGCAAGCATGTCCTGGAGTCTTTTTTTCTGTTGCCACTCGTCCTCCCGCCGACAGTCGTCGGCTTCGGTCTTCTTCTCCTGTTTGGGAAAAACGGCTTTCTTGGCAAACTGCTGGACCAGTGGTTTGGAATTACCGTCGTGTTTACCCTGACTGGGGCCGTGATCGCATCTATCGTCGTCTCCTTTCCCCTGATGTATCAAAGCGCGGTCGCCGCCTTCACCAGTGTAGATCGGCGTCTGGAGGATGCAGCGCGGACCATGGGAGCTTCTGAATGGCGCTTGTTCTGGACAGTCGTCTTTCCGTTGGCATGGCCCGGATTGCTGGCTGGCTTCGTCCTCTCCTTTGCACGTGGTCTGGGAGAGTTTGGGGCGACCCTGATGCTTGCCGGCTATTTGCCCGGCAGAACGGATACGATCCCGGTCGCCATCTATTTCGCTGTGGAATCAGGGCAGATGGAGAAAGCGATGTTTTGGGTCATCATCATCGTCGCGCTCGGGATGAGCACAACGCTATGGCTCAATTGGTGGAGCAGGCGGAATCTGCGCCGCTATGCGAATCAAAAATAAAGCAGGTGGTCAACATGTTGACGGTCTCCATACAAAAACAGCTTCCTGATTTTCTTCTGGACGTCTGTTTTGCCATACAGAAAGAGATCGTCGTCTTATTCGGTCCCTCCGGCTCCGGGAAAACGACGATTCTCAACAGCATCGCCGGGCTTGTCACACCCGATGCAGGCATGATCCGGCTGGGAGACACCCTTTTTTACGAGCATGGAACCAAAGCGCTTCCTGTACAAAAGCGAAATATCGGCTACGTCTTTCAAGACTACGCGCTTTTTCCCCATATGACCGTCGCCCAAAACATTCGCTACGGGGTCAAAGAAGGAAAAGAAGTAGGGCTGGATGAGTTGGTCGCTACCGTAGGCATTGGCCATTTGCTCGACAAGTACCCGCATCAGATCTCCGGGGGGCAAAAACAGCGTGTGGCACTCGTCCGCGCTCTGGCCACCAAGCCCGATTTGCTGCTTCTTGACGAACCCCTTTCTGCACTCGATGCGGATACGCGCAAGGAATGCCAAGATGAATTGCTTCGTTTGCAAGCAGTGTGGAAAATCCCCTTTTTAATGGTGACACATGACCGGGAAGAGGCCGAACGCTTGGCTGATATTATTTTGACGATAGAAAACGGTAAACTGACAGGAGAAAAACGGGGCGCCCGCGATCTCGCAACAAGGTAGCAGAAAAATGAAAAAGCCGTGAAGCGGGGTTCGCATCGGGTGCGAAATCCTTGCTTCACGGCTTTTTGGTTGATATTCTATTTTGCTGTAATCGGTTCAATGGTGACATCATGCTGTTTCGCCCAACGATGCAGGTCGGCGAGAAACGGAATGACATCGTGGCTCTCGTGATGGACGCACAACGTGTCCGCAGCCAGGTCGATGTGCTGTCCGTTTACGGTCATCACCCGCTGATGCAGAACCAATTGCCTCGTCTGCTCCATCCGCTCGTCCTTGCTGATCAGCACACTGCCTTCCAGCTCACGCGGAGCGAGTCTTCCGTTCGGCAGGTACGCCCGGTCAGCAAACACCTCTTCTGCGACCTGCAAGCCGTGCTCCAGGCCCGCTTCGACCAGCTTGCTGCCAGACAATGCGTAGAGGATCAATTCCTCGTCAATATCCGCTACGGCACGGACAACCGCCTCGGCCAGCTCGGGCCGCTCAGCGGCCTCATTGTACAGCGCGCCATGCAGTTTGACGTGATGCAGCTCCCCGCCGAGCGCTTTGGTCATTCCCGAAAGCGCCGCCACCTGATACAAGACCAGTTCGTACACTTCCGTAGACGACAAGTTCATGGGGCGGCGGCCAAACCCATGGATGTCTGCATATCCCGGATGCGCCCCTATTTTTACTTGCTGCCTCAGCGCAGCGTCAATCGTCCGGCGAATGATGTGAGGATCGCCCGCGTGCAAGCCGCAGGCAATATTGACCGAGGTCACCCACTTCAAAATGCCCAGATCTTCTGCTTGCCGCCCTCTGCCGAAGCACTCGGCCATATCGCAGTTAATGTCAAGTTGTATCATCTATGTACACTCCCTTCCTGGTATGATCTATATTCCCCTCGATGAAAACGCATACATGAGCGTTGTAATCGCTTTTCGTCTCTCTTTAGCATACCATGTACGAGACCTGGGCAAAAGCAGAAAAGCTGCCGAAACATGGCAGCTTCCCAACATCTTATGGCGAGGCAACCTTCGTGTGAATGCTCTCCTCGTTCAACAACGTCTCCGCTAAAGCCATCACTTGGCTCTTTTCTTGTTTGTAATCGTATTCCTTTGCCTTGTCCGGTCTCGCATTATTGTACTCCACCGGGATCTCATGCCGATGGGAACGTTCCACTTTGGTCACGAAATGAAGCTTTTCCATGATGCGGATCGTCTCGTCGATCTGATTGGCGTCCACGTACATCGAGACGTAGTGCAGCCGCTTGGAGATGTAATGAATGGTGCCAAATTTGCGTAAATTTTTGGCTGCGCGTGTGTTCTTTACCCACACGGCGACCCCCAGCCGTCGATCTCTCATGTTTGGTCGTCGGTCTCCTTCCCAAACGATGGTATGTGATTGGCAAGCCTCGGGCGGATGCATTAGTGCTTTTTCACACTGCATCCGCAACTGCCGCCTGTACCGCAACCGCTGCTCTTCGCTTCCAGAAACGGGTTGTTGCTCGGGACCTTAATCGTCTCTGACACGGCGTCGGCAATCGTGCGGCTGACCTGGTACAACAATTCATCCAGCCGCTCCTCGGCACGTTTGAAAGCCTGTACCGAATCCCTCAGCTCGATCGTGCGCTTCAACTCGCGCACTTCCTTGGATATATGGTTGAAATCGGGATGGTACTTCCCGAATCGTTGTACATCCTCGTACTGTTCTTTCTTCTTCTCAAACAAGGAAAGCAGCCGCTGCACTTCCGCGTCCTCTTCCATCGCTTGCTTGGCCTGCAGGTACTCCGAGACCTCGCGCGACTGGTTAATCATCGTGGACAGTTCGTAGGACTCCATGATCAACGCAGTTACGTCCGCTGTTTGCAATGACTCCATTATGGCGAAGCCTCCCTTCTCTATCATCAAGGTCATGCTTTTTTATTGTACCACGATCATTTCTCTTCGTACAGAAAATCAGGCACCAGGATGCGCACTCGGCCAATGTCATCAAGCCGCATGCGTTTTTTGCCATTTCGTCCAGCGATGGTGACCATCCAATACCCCATTTCGACGCACAGGTCGCTTGGCTTGCCGCTCCACGTCGATGGCCCGTCTGACTGCAATTCCACATCCAGCTGCAATTCAGTGGCTCGCTTGAACAAGTCACGCAGCGATTGAGGATGGTAGGATTGCATATGCTGTGTCCAAACCTTGGGCAAAGCAGTAATCCGAGCCACCTCGTCTCCCAGATCCGGAAACGTGTTTTCGACCGCATACCCCTCCCAAGGCTGCGACACTTGTATCAGACCGACGCGGGTTTGCTCATCCTGCCTGTCATAGTGGTTCTTCTTCACCTCATCAGCTGTGTCGAGCAGATGCGGCTCATAGCCGTAATGCCGTAGCAGATCGACCCATCTCCCATGCTCCTCTGCGGTAAGCAGGAATTCTGTAGGCGAGAGAAGTTGTTTTAAAAACGGTTGAAAATCCGCCATTTCCTTCCACTCAGCCAAAAAGCCCGGATGTGCTGTCCTCACTCGATAAACCGGTTCGATCTGGATTTGTCGGGCAGTCTTTGCCCAGTGGCTGACCAATTCCCCGATCGCATCCGGCAAGGGATGGATGCAATGAGCCTGAAGCAAGCCAATGATTTGTGTCTCATCTCCCCCCGCTGTCAGATAGGCTTGTACGGACTTGTCCTGTAATTCCGCGCGCAGAAGAGTGCCGTCCGACTGGATCGTACAAAAATCACTAAGCTTCCAGATGGCCTGCAAGGGAACGAGCGGGGGAATCGTAACCTCTCCGGATGGATCAACATACCAGCCTTCCTGCTCTTCGGCTCGCGCCATCACATTCCAGCGCCAATAGATTTGCTCCTTCTCATCAATCCCGAGCTGGACCCAGCCGAGTCCTCCCAGAAGATGCAGCCATTGCTCAGCAACTTTCTTGCCGGCCTCAACGGGTACGTCAAATCCTGCTTCTCTTAGCATGCTCAATTGCGCTTCCAACGAACACCACTGATCGGCAGGCGCCTGATCCATGACGCAGACCATGGCATCCCACCAAGGCTCTTGTGGCAGATACTGCTCACAGACGATGCGGTACATGTCACTGAAGCGGCTTGACGGAGATTGGCTCAACCAGCGCCCTATCCGCTCTTCGTCAAGTGCGAGAAGGCGGTCGCGTTCCCAGACAAGCCCCAGCTTCCAAGCCAAATCCAGAGCGATCAGCAATTCTCGTCCTGCTGGCGGCTCCGTCTCCCAGGCAGGAAGCTGCAAGCCTTGAAGATGCACGTCCTCGATCGTCAGAAGTTCTGCCATTTTTTGCTGGTAACGGCGATGGACCGTCCCTTTTTGGGTGACGGGGATCTCGTGATCGCGGATGAAGATCAATAATCCAATAAGATCCAGATGAATCCCTCTGCCTGCTGGTATATAATAAGGGAGCGTTTTCGACAGCGTCACATAAGCCGCATCTGGTTCCGGAAGCAGACATCCTGTCAAATGCTCCCGGATTTCATGCGGCATCATATAACCGATTTCACTCCACATTTTTCTCACGGTAATCACAATGCCCAATCTGCGCAGCCTTGTGAGCCCGACAGACATGAGACGTTGCTCTTTGATTGAGACCTTTTCCCAATCCCGTCTTGTAAAAAAGCCTCTCGGGGCAAATTGGACAAACTGTCTGATGACGCTGCGCTCCCATTCACTGGAATGCTCCCATACATGCTGCGCAAAAGCCGGGTCGGCCAAGCGGTCGAATAAAGGCTCCTGCGTATCCAAGCCAAAGCGGCGGGCATGCTCTTGTAAGATTGCCTGCTGCGTCGTCTCGGACAAATATTCTAGTGAATCCTGTAAGTGCACTTCTGCCACCTCAACTTTTTCTCTTTCGGTCATAGATAGAATACACAACAAATGGAGGGATTTTCATGTTAGCCATGCTGCCCGGTTTGTTGCTTGCCGCCACTCTTGGCGCATCCGTAGGAACACCAGCGTTGCCTTCTACTCATCCTACCCCAAGTGCTGCGATGAATAAAGAGCTTGCGCAGGACGGCTTTTCCCAAGAAAGCGCAGTCGCTTCTTATCCGCCTGCTGTCAAGCAAGCCTTGAAAAAGGTTCGGAAAAGCGGCGGTTACACCTTGGTTCGGGCAAACGGCAAAACCTATGTCGTGATCGGTGCAGGCCCAAAACCGACTGGAGGCTATCGCCTGGTCGCTGATCCGGTCAAGAAAACGGCTCCGCATCAGTACAGCCTGCTCGTACGCTTGCAAGCGCCTGCAGCCGGTACCATGAAAACACAGGTTATTTCCTACCCGACACTGGTAGTTGCGGTTCCTGATCAACAAGCAAATGTAAACGTCCAAGTGCGTTAAGATTGATATACGCTTACCAAAAAAGCCGACACTCGCAGCGCCATCTGGCCCTTCGGATGTCGGCTTTTCTTCAGTGGAGTCCTCTAATACACTCCCCGCTACGGTTTGACCTCAATATGAAACCGCTGTGAAACCCCATACGAATCGTGATTGTTGTGAGCCAATTCCACCATGACCTCATGCTTTCCTGCCGCGATGTCTTTCAGCACATATGTCGGTTCAAATACCTTGGCTACTTTCTTTCCGTCAAGATAAAGATGGACATGGCCTTCTCCAGGGCGGTTTTCCTTGCCCATATTCTCCAGCGAGAAAGAAAAATGATTGACCGCAAGCTGCAAATGCAGGTCATCTTCCTTCAGCGTATACTTCACGTCGAGGGTAGGAGGCTGCTGATGAGAGCCTATTTCTTCGACCGCTTCTACGGGTGATGCCGTCTCGGAGGAATCCTTGTTTACATAGAGCAGCGTTTCGACGCAAGCGGCGAAAGCGATCAAAAGCAACAAGCGAAAGAGAAAACGTTTGGCTTTCATGGGGATACTCCTTTCCAAAATCCGTTATCCCCAGTCTGCCCAAATCACCGCTTAAAAAACCTTCTTGCGCTGCTGATCTTCCTTCAAAATTTCGACCGCTTCCCTAAAGCGCAACGAATGGACGATTTCCCGCTCGCGCAAAAACCGCAGACTGTCCTGCAGATCGACGTCATCCGTCATATCGATCAGCCATTGGTACGTCGCGCGCGCTTTTTCCTCCGCAGCAATGTCTTCGTACAGGTCTGCGATCGGATCGCCCTTGGCTTGGATATAGCTCGCCGTCCACGGCACTCCTGATGCATTTTCGTAGAACAGCGCCTTGTCATGATTCGCATAATGCGCCCCAAGGCCTGCCTCCCTCAATTGGTCCGGGGTCGCATCCTTGGTCAGCTTGTAGACCATCGTCGCGATCATTTCCAAATGGGCAAACTCCTCTGTCCCAATATCTGTCAAAAGCCCGATCACCTTGTCAGGTATCGTGTAGCGTTGATTCAGGTATCGCAGCGCCGCAGCCAACTCGCCGTCTGCACCGCCGTATTGCTCAATCAAAAACTTTGCCATCTGAGGGTCGCACTTGCTGACGCGAACAGGGTATTGCAGTTTTTTCTCATAGATCCACATAACCTCTTTGATCCCCTCTTTCTATACTTGCCAAGGCCAGGGAACATTGTTCCACTGCCAAGGGTACCCGGAATAGCTGTGGCCAAAATTGAGCAGCGGACCATACAAAGATTCAAACTCCTGCGCGATGGCCCAGCGCTGTTCCGCTTGTTGGTTGAACTGTTCGAGTGCGTTGCTGTCTGTCGGATGCGTATCCAGGTACAGGTTCAGTTCGACCAATACAAAGTCGATGGCTTGCAGTTGTTCCAGCAGTTCATAGTAGCGTTTGTCGCCTGGTTGATTTGCGGAATTCATGTTACCCCTCCAATCCTTCTTGATCCCCACGACCGGAATAAGGACTGTACAAGGCAGGCCATAGCGTGCCAAGCCTCAACGCTTCCATCGGGGAAAACTGGGGTAAATTCTCCGGTTGAAAACCTATGAACAACTGAGGGTTAACTTGGTAGGTCTTGACGCGGATCGGCGGACAAGGATCAAATGGACTAATGTACGGATAGTAGACGCGAATCTGTGAATACAATACTTACTCCCCCTCCCAGGAACTAGGTATCTGACTAGTCACATTACCTTATGTAACCTGCCCTGGGATGGTGATGGGCATCTGCCTAATCGCAAACCGGCATCTTGCTGTCCCTATCGTTTGGGAGCGCGGTAACCGGCCGCCTGCGCTTCCTCTTCTGTCGCGAACCACTCTTCAGGGTTCGTCCGATCGTAGTTGGCAGAGCCGGGGACGTGATAGATTTTCTCACCCTTGGAATTGATATTGCCTTTAATCAGCTTGCCTTCCGGTGCTTCTGGGGACTGAGCTGATTTTTTCGATTCACCGGAAGTGTTGGTCTTCTTCCCGGAGGATTCCTTCGCCTGGCTCTCCTCCAACGCCCATAACCCGCGATTTTGCTCACGAGCCTCCCGTTCCGCCTCCAAAAACAGATCAGCGTGCGCGACATTGGGCGGTATCGTCATAATCCGGGCGTAGCCCTCCCGAACCAGCTTTTCGTTGACAAAACTTCCATCAGGCAAATAGACGTAGGCGAGCAATCTGCCGTATCGGTCTTTTACTTCGACATCAAACTTTAAGGTCACTTGTTTGCCCGTCAAAAGCTCTTTGGAGTAATCGCTTGCTTCCTTGCCATATGGCTGCACGGGAGTGTTTGGTTTTACGGTTTCCGGCGTATCTACGCCGATCATGCGGACTTTTTCCCCGCCAGACAGTTCGAACGTATCGCCATCCACTACCCTTTTTATTGTCGCTTCCATTTCTCCATTTGGCTTGGGCTGTTGATCAGCGGCACATGCGGTTCCTACGAGCATCGCCACCACCATCATTCCTGCCAGCATCCATCGTTTCATTCTCCTGCTCCTCTCTTGGGGTGTTTTGCACTGTGTACAAGGGTAGTGGAAGAAGGCACAGTGGTCAAGAGAGAGGAAAACGTAAAAACGACCCCGCGATTAAGGTCGTTTTGTCTATACTTCCAGATATTAATCTCGATCGGCGTTGAACAAGAAGAACAGCACCGCGACGACGATGATGATCCACAGCAATTCATCATTATCACGATCAAAAAAACCGTCGAACAGACCCATTGCCGAGTCCTCCTTTCCCTTCTCGCTACAGCCTATGCAAAAACCTGGATGCGTGTCATTGCATGGAAGAGCCCAAAAGAAAAAAAGAAGTAAGACTCACCGAGGCATAGCCAAAAGGAGGTGAACATAGCGGGTCAGTCTTTTCGCATGGACCTCAAAGCCCAAGTCCTGAAGACCGTCGATCAGGCGGGAGCGGTCGGCATACCATTTGTCTTCGATGAGGCGTATGGCTTCTTCTTCCCCTGCATCGCGCAAAGCTCGCAGATGCTTAGTCCGTTCCGTCTGATCCTCGAACATCAAATCGGCAATCGCCAATCTCCCGCCCGGCTTGAGAACGCGGCTGAATTCCGCCAGCGCGAGCAGCTTCTGTTCATCCGTAAGATGGTTCATGGCATAGCTCGTCACGACAAAGTCAAAGCCGTTCTCCAGAAAGGGAATCGCAAAAAACGTACCCAGCTTCGTCGGAACGAACGGATGCTTTTGTCTGCATCTTTGCAGCATTTGCAAGGATTGGTCAAAACCGCACATCTGGATTCCCCGCCGGGCAAAACGGCTCGCCAGATTCCCCGTGCCGATTCCTGCGTCCAGCCCCTGTTCTCCCTTCTGCGGGTTCACGGCTGCTACGACTGTATCAAGCACGAATTCATAATTTTCATGCGGATTAAAACCCTCCCGCTCACCCAAAACAAGCTCATCGTAATGGTCTGCGATCTGATCGAAATTCCATCGATCCACCCAATTGTCCCGCGTCTGCCGCAGCCGCTTGTTGCCCTCCGCCAGCTCGTACAAGGCAGCGGCATCCATTACTCCATCGTGCTTGACGCGTTCGATCATGGTCTCCGTCGTTTGAATCAATTTGCTCATTTCGACCCATCGGCTATAGAGCACAGACCGCTGCAATTCCAAATGCTGCAGGAGACTCCCCTGATGATCCTCCATTTTTTCCATTACCATGCGAATATCCTCAATCTGCATGCCAACCTCCCGCAACGTGACGATGGTCTGCAGCTTCCAGACGTCCTCTTCGGTAAAATGGCGATAGCCCGACTCGTCCGCTTTCTGCGGCTTGATCAGTCCTTTTTCCTCATAGTAGCGTATGGCTCGCGGCGTGATTTGCAGGCGAGCAGCCATATCCTTGATCAGCATCCGGTTCCTCCCCGTCCCTTTCACTCCAGAACATCATGCCTGTACCAGTATCATAAACCTTGCCGTCGCGTGAAGGTACAGAAAAAAGCTGCCGACAAACGCCGACAGCTAGACAGATTGGTAATGGGTGCAGGTTAGGACTGGGTAGGCTGGGAGATTTCCCGAATCGCCTCGTTTGTTTCATCCTGATGAACTTCACGAACAGCCATGTCAGCGATGGCTACAATGCCTACGAGCTTGCCGTTTTCGACCACCGGCAGACGGCGAATTTGGTGCTGGGCCATAATTTTCGCAGCTTCGTCTACCGTCATGCCCGGCTGACCGAGGATGATGTCGCGTGACATGACTTGCTCAATAGCAGCCGATCCCTGGCGCTTCTCGGCCAGTCCGCGGATGACGATGTCACGGTCCGTAATCACTCCGATGACGTCGTCCTTCTCGTCCACCACCGGGATCACGCCTACGTTCCAGTCACGCATTTTGCAGGCTACCTCGTATACATTATCCTTAAGCGTCACTGTCGCTACATCTTTGGTCATGATTTCACGCAGGGTACGATTTTCTACTTTTGCCATTCCTTCTCCTCCTTTTTCTAAGAGACGTTTTGTAGTGTGTCCAACTGCCAAACCTGTCATTCAGAGAGCGAAAAGGTAGGAGATCTCTTGACAAGAGCGAACTATGCATTGCGCTTCTTGCCAAAAGATACTATATTAATAAGTGAAAATCTCACCTTGTGTAGGAGGAAAAATAATGGTTATCAAGGATAGCGGGATTGGCACAAAGGAAGTTTTCTTCGCCGATCTTGAGCATTACATGAGTGATCTTGGCTTTGACCGCGGCGCATGGGATTACAAACACGCTACATACGATTATAAAATCGAAGATAAAGGCAATACCTACTATTTGCGTATCGAAGCTACCGTTACCAAAGGCAAGCTGGAAGATACCCACGCAGAGCTGAAGCTGGAGGAGCCATACCTGGGCAAGCACCTTTTCCCGCATGGTTTCGACTACGACTGCAACATGCCGGACTCTGTCGTTCAAACAGCGAAAAGCAAACTGAAATTGCTCAATGAAAAACTGTCTTCCCATTAAGAATCGCCATTAATTCCACAGACTGTTAGCAGGTGCAGAGAGGTATCCCCTCTCTGTTTCACGTAGAAGGGGGTTTTCGATGATGAAGACACGGGGCGTTCCCGATTTTTTGCTCCTGTTTTTGACTGCCCTGCTTGTTGGATTTGGTTTGCTGATGGTACTTAGCGCCAGCTCGATTTTTGCCCTGACCAGCTTCACAGCGCATGGCTGCAGTTACTGCAACGGCGATGAATTGTATTTTGTAAAAAGACAAATTGTCTTTTTGCTGCTTGGCATTTTCGGCATGCTGGTTGCCATGAATATCCCCTTCTCCTTTTATAAACGCAATTTTTTGGGGATTGCCCTCATCAGCTTACTTGCATTATTTCTGGTACTCATACCGGGAATCGGGATAAAAATCAACGGGGCACGCTCCTGGTTCAACCTGGGGATCGCCAACCTTCAGCCTGCCGAATTTGCCAAACTGGGCTTGATCTTGTACCTGGCTGCAATTATCAGCAAGAAAGGGGACGGCATACGCAGGCTGAAGTCTGGCCTCATGCCACCACTGGTCATTACCGGATTGTTTTTTCTGCTGATCGCCCTTCAGCCTGACTTGGGCTCTGCCGCGATCCTTCTCGGGGTCGCACTGGTCATTCTGATCTGCGGCGGTGCCAGAATCATTCAGTTGATCGGAATCGGCTTGCCGACTGTCAGTGTCGCGCTCTTTGCCTATATCAGCACAAAAGACTACGCGATCAACCGGATCAATTCCTATTTGGACCCTTGGAGCGATCCACTGCATACGGGCTACAACATCATTCAGTCCTGGATTGCCATCGCCCACGGGGGCATTTCCGGAACCGGCTTTGGCAGGAGCATTCAAAAGTATCTGTACCTGCCGGAAGCGCATACCGATTTTATTTTCTCCATCATTTCGGAAGAGCTCGGTTTTATCGGCGCCACACTCTTTTTACTTGTGTACCTGCTTTATCTGCTTCGCGGAATCCATATCTGCCTGCGCGTCAAGGATACGTTTGCCAGCCTGGTCGGAATCGGCGTCATTACCATGATCGGCTTGCAAGCGATGATCAACATCGGTGGCGTAACCGGGTTGATTCCCTTGACAGGCGTCCCGCTGCCATTTATCAGCTATGGCGGGTCCTCTCTCCTGGTGTGTCTGATCGCCACAGGAATCTTGCTGTCGGTATCGCGGGAAGTAAGCCGTCAGAAGATAGAAGAGCAGCTTCAGCAGCAACACTCCTTTTCGATGTAAAGAGAGCTATCCTTGTTGTCTATCAGAACCTTTGACAACGGGATAGCTCTTTTTTTGATGGAATTCTCTCACAATTCGATAGTATCGACGCGGACATTGATCGCTTCCACAAAAAGTCCGGTAATATGCTCCACCGTCTCCTTCACCTTTTTCTGCAAGGTGCTGCATGCATGATGTATCGGAATGCCATAACGAACGGAAATACGCAAATCAATTGTAACCCTGCCGTCCAGAATGGAAACATTGATGCCTTTCGTTCCGCCCTGGATTTTCTTTGCCAGATCCTGATACAAGCCTCCAGAACGCACCGAAACATCCGCCACTTCTTCAACCGCCACACCAGCCACGACTGCGACAACATTGTCAGCTATTCTGATTTCACCGATATTGTCCGCCATCTGGACGCCCTCCTTTTCGCCCGAATCCTTCCTGCTTTCCGATTTTTCTTTCATTATAAACAATCACAGCTTGGGCTTGAAAGAAATTTCTCTGCTTTTTTGTCGAAGATCGTCTCCAAAATTTTACTATGCAAGCCCTGCGAAAACTGGGAATCCTATAGCCTGAAGAGGTCTTGAGAACCATACCTGTGAACCATATGTAAACGGCTAACCCAGGTATAGTCAGTCATGATAAGGAGTGGATTTTTCATGAATCGGCCTGTAAAATGGCTTATCGCTTTCCTGCTCGTCGGGGGTCTGTTGACGACAGCATCCGTTCTTTCTCCCGCACGTTCTGATGCCTTTAGCGAGCAAATTGTAAAAGTAGGCGCGGAAGGCAAGGACGTCCGGGAGATGCAGGGACGACTGAAGCTTCTCGGTTTCTACACGGGAAAAGTGGACGGTGTTTTTGGCTGGCGTTCGTACTGGGCATTGCGCAACTTCCAATACGAATTCGGGTTGAACGTAGACGGCGTACTCGGTCCAAAAACAAAGCTGAAGCTCTACAATGCTACCACGCACTACAAACCGACAGCGGAGGAGCTAGGCGTTCCCCAAACGGCTCAGCCAGCTGCCCCTCAACAAAATCAAACCCAATATGCGGCAAAGGGCATTTCCAGCAATGACCTGAGGTTGATGGCAAATGCCGTGTACGGTGAATCTCGCGGTGAACCTTATATTGGCCAGGTGGCAGTCGCCGCGGTCATCCTGAATCGGACCAAGAGCCCTTCCTTCCCCAACACGCCCGCTGCTGTCATCTTCGAGCCGCGTGCTTTTACAGCGGTAGCAGACGGGCAGATCTGGCTGACACCCAACGAGACGGCATCCAGAGCTGTCCAGGATGCATTGAAAGGTTGGGACCCTACAGGAGGAGCCTTGTACTACTTTAACCCCGATACGGCTACCTCTGGCTGGATCTGGTCTCGCCCGCAAATCAAAAAAATCGGCAAGCATATCTTCTGCCGATAAAAAAAGGCACATGCAAGGTGTCCGTCAGGCTGTCGTCGATCTCGACAGCCTTTTTATATACTGAAAAAAGCATCCCTACCTACCACTCGTAGTGATAAGGGATGCTTTTGAGTCACCAAGCCGGTTTACCCGCGCTGTCCTTGCATGTGTTCCGCCATTTTCGCAAAGCGTTCTTCCGGTTCCGTGGTTCCGCACACGCCGCATTGCACCATGAAGGCTTCACCCTTGTAAGGCTGATGAAACATGTCCAGCTCTTCCGTACTCAACTCCGCTACCACTTCTCCCGTCTGCGGGTCGAGTCGCATATAGCGCGGGGTCTGTTCAATGACAGTGAATCTCATGCGATTGGATTTGCAGGTAGGACAGAGCAATGGTCTGGTCATGATTGCCACCTCCCAATAATGTTCACCGATTAGTTTCCTTCCAGAAGAGGAAAGCTATACCCACATCCCCTGCCCTTGCAGGGAAACCATTCGGAGATTGCTGGAGGAACCTGCATGAATCAACGCCTATTTTTTTCGTTGGTCGCAGCGAGTCTGGTGCTTGCCGCGTTCGCCCACTATTTTACGGAACATGCTATTTTTCAATTCGTGACTGCAGCACTGGCCGTCGTTGTCCTCGCCGCTTGGCTGGGCAAATCGACGGAGAGCGTGGCCCATTATGCTGGCGACCGCATCGGCGGCTTTCTCAACGCCACCTTCGGCAATGCTGCCGAGTTGATCATCTCGTTTTTCCTCGTGCGAGATGGCTTGTTTGAAATGGTTAAGGCATCCATCACCGGCGCGATTATCGGAAACATGCTTTTGGTGCTGGGTCTCAGCGTTTTGCTCGGCGGCATCAAGTACAAGGAACAGAAGTTCAATGCGAAGCTTGCCGGACACAACGCCTCGCTGATGATCTTGGCTATTGCGGCGTTGTTTATCCCCGCCGTCTTCTTGCGCGAGCTGCCCGTAGTGAAAATTGAGTCGCTAAGCATCGTTATCGCCATTCTGCTCATCATCGCCTATGTGCTGTGGCTGATTTTTTCCATGGTCACGCACAGCGACTTTTTAAGCGATATCGATCCGCAAGAAAGCGAACCGCTCTGGTCCAAGGGCATTTCCATTCTGATGCTCGCCTTGTCCACGCTTTTCGTCGCCATTGTGTCCGAATGGCTGGTGCACGGTGTGGAGTACATCTCCCACACCTTTGGCTGGTCTGATCTCTTCGTCGGTGCCTTCGTGATCGCGATTATCGGGAATGCGGCAGAACACAGCGCCGCGGTCCTCCTGGCTATGAAGGGAAGAATTGGCGGGGCTGTAGAGATTGCCATCGGCTCCAGCCTGCAAATCGCTCTCTTTGTGGCGCCAACGCTGGTGCTGGTCAGCCTTTTGATCGGCAAGCCGATGGATTTCGTCTTTACCCCTTTTGAGCTGGCCGCGATTGCAGCAAGCATTCTGATCACGATCTCCATCACACGCGACGGAGCGACCAACTGGTTTGAAGGAGTTCTGCTGTTGACTGTCTACATCATCCTGGGCACTGCCTTCTTCTTCGTCTGACCTCGGAGGTCCCGGAATCGACTAAAATACCCCCAGCATATGCACAAAGACGACGATGATAGCGATCGGCGCTGCGAAGCGAAGCAGGAACAGCCAAAGCAGAAACAGCCTGCGGCCCCAAGTAGAGCTGACTTGCAGTTCGCTTTGCAGCACCTCCCGCTTGAGCTTCAAGGGAACGAAAACAGCGATCAGCAGTGCGCCCAGGGGAAGGAGAATATTGCTCACGAGATAATCTGCCGCATCAAAAATGGACTTTCCGAAAATCTGCAGATCAGCCAAGGGACCAAAGGAGAGTGCCGACGGTGTACCTGCTGCGAAAATCAGCAAGCCGATCACCCAAGACAATCTTTTTCGCTTTTCCTCATTCCCTTTGGACAGTGAAGCGACAATGATCTCCAAGAGAGAAAACGCTGAGGTTAAGGTAGCAAACAGGAATAATGCCAGGAAAATGAGCAGGAATACCCCGCCGAAGGGGATCTGCTCGAAGACAGAAGGCAGTACGATAAACAGCAGGCCAGGCCCCGCGGTCGGTTCCACGCCAATAGAAAATACGGCAGGAAAGATCGCCAGCCCCGCAAACAAGGAGACCAAAAGGTTCAGAGCCACGATGGAGCCGGCCGAGCGGACCAGATTTTCATTTTTCGCCAGATAGGAGCTGTAGGTCACCATCACAGACACCCCGACGCTCAAGGAAAAGAAAGATTGTCCCAGCGCATAGAGAATCGCTTCCGCATCGAGCTTGGAAAAGTCCGGCCAGAGGAAGAACTTTACTCCTTGCATCGCTCCATCCAGCGTCAAGGAGCGGACCATCAGGACGAGAAACAGAATAAACAAGGCCGGCATCATGTACTTGTTGGCTGATTCAATACCGTTTTGGACGCCACGCGCTACAACCCATGCCGTGATCAGCATAAACAAAAATTGCGCGCTTACCGCACTGGCAGGGTTGCTGATCACGTCTCCAAACAATGCATCATATTGCTGCCCCATTAACTGTCCGCTTACAGCCTGGTACAGGTAGATCAGAATCCAACCTCCCACTACACTGTAGAAAGAGAGCAGGATAAAGGAGGTCCCTACCCCCAGCCTTCCAATCCAATGCCAAAGCGACCCGGGCGCAATCGCTTTGTACGCGGAGATCGCTTCCTTCTGCGTACTGCGGCCAATCGTAAATTCCGCCAATAAAAGCGGCAAGCCGAGCACAATCGTAAACAGCAGAAACAGGAGAAAAAAAGCTCCCCCTCCGCTCATTCCTGCTACAAAAGGGAACTTCCAGATGGCCCCGAGACCAATCGCCGACCCGGCTGCAGCCAGGATAAAGCCTACCCTGCCTGTCCACTGCTCTGTTTGTTTCATCAATACCTACACTCCTCTTGTCGATTCTCGGATGTGAAAAGAAAAAAACCCGCTCCACAAGGGAACGGGTCGGGTCTCGCGGTGCAAACATGAAAAACGAGGATGCATAACGCTCCCCTCGTTTTTACTTGTTCCTATACATTTCATGAAGATCAGCCAGTTTGCGCTCCAAAGAACCCATGATCTCCCGGCCAATCTCTTCGTCTATCAAACCGAGTCGTACCGCGTACTCTACTTCTCTTGAGAGCCCGAACATTTGCGTATCCAGTACTTCCTCATAAAGTGGGCACTGCGGCATGGTCAGGTTTTCCATCTGTACGTCGATCAGTTTAAAGATTTTGTCTGCGTCTGCTTGAAGCAAAGCTAGCGCTTTTTGTTCCAGATCGATTACCTTTAATTCTGTCAAAACCTATCCCTCCGTTTGCCTCCATCCTTATCATACATAGTACGCGATTCTGGGCCATTTGAAAAGGGGAGAAGAGAGTCGAAATGCAGCCAGCTAAAAGATACCAAGTTTTCACTCTTTATTTGCTGGTTTAAAAGTGGTTGAACCCATAGACTGTATCGCCCTCTCGAGCCGTTCCATCGCTTCGACGAGAAAGGAGCGAGGGCAAGCAAAATTGATGCGAATAAATCCCGTGCCGCCGCTTCCGAAGATTTCACCGTTGTGCAAACCGAGCTTCGCTTTTTGCAGCAACCACATCAGTGTTTCTTGCGGAAGGCCCAGCTTGCGAAAATCTATCCAGCCCAAATAGCTGGCTTCCGGCACCCGCATGGAGACTGGAGGCACTCTTTCCGCCAAAAACTGATGGATAAACTGCGCGTTTCCTCGCAAATATACCAGCAATTGATCCAACCATTCCTCGCCGTGCTGATAGGCTGCGATGGTGGCTTGCACGCCGAACAGATTGACAAACTCATGGCCCATGCGCGTGGCGGCCGACTGGAATGCTCGCAGAATCTCAGGGTTGGACGACAGCGCATACGAGGTAAACAATCCGGCGATGTTAAATGTCTTGCTTGCAGAAAGAAGCGAGAGGCTTTGTTTGGAAAGCTCGTCCGGCAAGGCGTAGTAAGGAAGATGGCTTCCTTTTTCATAGACCAGATCTGCGTGAATCTCGTCCGCGACCACCAGTACATCGTGATCAACGCACAACCTTCCCAGTCGCTGCAGTTCTTCACGACTCCAGATGCGTCCCACCGGATTGTGCGGACTGCAGAGGAACAACAGCTTCACCTGGGGATCTCGTACTTTTTGCTCCAAATCAGCAAAATCGATGAAGTAATTCCCGTCATCCTCCAATAACTTGTTCTCCACTACCTCACGCCCCCGGTTTTTGACCGACAAGAAAAAAGGGTGATAGACCGGAGTTTGTACAATTACCTTGTCCCCCGGGGAGGTGTAGGCTTCAAGCGCTACGTGCATCGCAGGAATAATGCCTGGGATGCTGGTCATCCAGCTCTCCTCTACTTCGACTTGGAAGCGGCGGCGAATCCAATCCTTTAGCGAAGTGTAAAATTCCTGCGGCTCGATGGAATAGCCATAGATCGGATGGGCCACCCGTCTTGCCAGTGCTTCCGTAATTTGCGGGGGGCAAGCAAAATCCATATCCGCGACCCAAAGCGGGATCATTCCCTCCTCATTATAGCCCCGCATGTTCGATTCCCATTTCAGGCTGCAGGTTCCCGTACGATCGGTTACCGCATCAAAATCAAACCTCATCTGCGCCACTCCATTCTGATTTTTCTGTCTAGTAAGCATACTCCTTTTTGTGCTGCTTCTACAAGTAGCTTCCCCATTTGCCAGTACTTCGGCACCTGCGTTACAATGGGTACGATCAAGTACCCAAGAGTCGGAGGAATGCCTCATGTCAGAAGTGATTGTATTCAAAGGGGCGGTCTCCTACCCCATTACCCTGGACCCTACCGTCTGGATTTTTGATGACCGCAAAATCGATTTGAGTACGTACGTCGGCGATGCAGATGGATCGGACGACGGAAAGGCTACGTATCTGAAAGGGACAGGCTCCCAATGGGATAAAGAATTGCAGGAAGGCGCGACCCCTCCATCTGAGAAACCAACCAGTCTGGTAGAAGCCCGAAAAGCCTTGGAAGGCGATTACGGGATGCGGCTCGATCCGTTTATCACGAACGCCCAGCCGCATCCAGAGGCGACCCATGTCCGTCTGCATCGTCATGACGAAGAGCCGATCGTCCTCCCCATTGAGACGGCCAGAAGAGCGATCCTGCAATTTGCAAGCGGCGGCAAACCGATTCGCGAGCATGGGCCTGTCCATTTTTATTTGCCTGAAGCTCTGCTCGCCAAGGAAGAGCCCGTCAAGGGAATATATGCCATTGAATTTTTTGCAGCAAACTGAAAACCTGAATCGAACGAGAAAAAAAGCCATCACTTGCATGAAAAGTGGATGGCTTTTTGCCGTCGAATGCACGGCTTCTCTATGAACGATCAGTGATCAGGCACTAGCTTTTGTAATGGATATGTTGCGATGTTTTAATTCAAGGCTCAGCAGTTCAATAAAAGCTGCGTCCAATTGAAGGTCGATAGCACGATGATACACTTCTATCAACATTTGATCGCTCATGTATTTCACCCTTGCTCACCCCCATCCTTGTGTTGAGCCCATTTTATCAAATGCTTGTACATCGAACAATCGTTCCTCTATCCACAGGACTTGTGGGCATCATGTGGGTATCTTGTGGGCAAGCTGTGAGCAACTGCAATAAAAGCTGGCAACGCCACTGTGCATATCGTTGACAAAGATATCCACAATTAGTCGATATTTGTCGAAAGAAAAAGTGAAAAAGACTGCTTGTAAGCGGAAATTTCCACCTAAAGCAGTCTTATCCAGATATTTATTACGCCTTTGCTGTTTGTGTAGTGTGCAGCACTTGCTTGATCCGCTCGATGGACCAATCCAGGTCTTCCTTGGATATGACCAAAGGCGGCGCAAAACGAATCGTCGTTTCATGTGTTTCTTTGCACAGCAGTCCCAGTTCTTTCAGTCGCTCGCAATACGGACGAGCCGCCGTTTTGAGTTCAAGCCCAATGAACAATCCGCGTCCGCGGATTTCCTGGATCATAGGGTTTTCGATTTCCTGCAGCTTTTTCAGGAAGTACTCGCCCATTTCCAGTGATCGCTGAACCAGTCCCTCGTCTTCCAGGACATCCATAGCCGCGATAGCTACTGCACATCCCAACGGATTGCCGCCAAATGTCGAACCGTGGGAGCCTGGTTCGAAAACGCCGAGGATCTCTTGGTCTGCAGCCACAGCCGAGATCGGGAACACTCCGCCACCCAGGGCTTTGCCCATGATGTACATATCTGGCTTGACACCCTCCCAGTCGCTCGCGAAGAGCTTGCCGGTACGGCCAAATCCGGTCTGGATCTCGTCACTTACCAGTAACACGTTATGTGATTTGCACACCTCATACGCCTCTTTTAGAAAACCATCCGGCGGGATGATGATACCGGCTTCTCCCTGGATCGGCTCCAGCATGAAAGCAGCAGTATTCGGAGTGATGGCTTTTTTCAGCGCCTCTATATCTCCATAAGGGATGATCTTGAATCCCGGGGTAAATGGTCCAAATCCGCGGCGATATTCTTCCGCTGAGGAGAAGGAGGTCACAGTCACAGTCCGGCCGTGGAAATTTCCTTCACAAACAATGATCTCGGCTCTGTCCGCCTCTACCTTCTTCACATCATAGGCCCAGCGGCGCACCGCTTTGATCGCCGTCTCCACCGCTTCGGCTCCCGTATTCATCGGCAGGATCATATCCTTGCCTGTCAAGGCTGACAGCTTCGCGTAGAATTCGCCCAGTTGATCGTTGTAAAAGGCGCGGGAAGTAAGCGTCACCTTGTCTGCCTGATCCTTCAAAGCCTGGATGATGCGCGGATGGCGATGCCCCTGGTTCAGCGCAGAATAGGCACTCAGCATGTCCAGGTATTTGTTGCCCTCCGGATCGTACACCCACACACCCTCCGCGCGATTGATCACGATCGGAAGTGGATGGTAGTTATGGGCTCCATATTTCTCCGTTTGTTCGATGACGGTTTTCGTCTTGTTCATTTCGTGCTGCCTCCTTCCAGAATTGAAACCTTTCTTGATTGTTAGAGAATAGCAAGAATGATGCCAAATCACCCGACCAGCAATAGCAATGCTTCCTGATGATGAAGCAAAAATTTTTTGCAGTTTTTCATGCCGAATATTTTTGCAGCAAAATCTGTTTGCATGTATTTTGCTTATGCTATGATCAGGATACAAGGAAAGGCGGTGAAATGGCTGTGTCGACCCCTGTGAATCAACCCGCTGCCGACACGCTGTTGCGGATCTATGAGCAAATTTTGAATGAGATCAACGAAGGCGTCCATGTCATTGATGCCAACGGAATGACGATTCTCTACAACCGGAAAATGACCGAGCTGGAAGCAATGAAGCGGCAGGACGTCTTGTACAAGCCGCTTACGGAGGTTTTTCGCTTCCCCGCCGGTCAAGAAAGTACTCTTCTGACCTGCTTGCAGACCGGAAAAGGGATCCGCAATACCAGACAGACCTACTACAACGGCAAACGAAAGGAAATCACAACCATCAATCATACTCTCCCGCTCGTAGAAAATGGCGAGTTGATCGGTGCCGTAGAAATCGCCAATGATGTGACGAAAATGGAACGGCTCATCCGTGAAAATATCCAGGAGAGGACCGGAGCAGGATATACCTTTGCCGACATTATCGGAAACAGCGCTTCACTGCAAGACGTTGTGGCAAACGCGAGACGTGCAGCCCGCACCTCCTCCTCCATTCTGGTGGTCGGTGAGACAGGAGCCGGAAAAGAACTGTTCGTGCAGAGCATTCACAATGCCAGTCAACGTGCCGCACGCCCGTTTATTTCGCAAAATTGTGCAGCCCTCCCTGATTCGCTGATCGAAGGGCTGCTGTTCGGTACTGCGCGTGGAGCCTTTACTGGGGCCATAGAGCGCCCCGGACTCTTTGAGCAAGCGGAGGGCGGGACGCTTTTTCTCGACGAAATCAATGCCCTTAGTATGCCTCTGCAGGCTAAATTGTTGCGTGCGTTGCAGGAGAAGACAATCCGTCGCATCGGAGATACGAAGGACCGTGCGATCGATGTGCGGATTGTGGCTGCCATGAATGAAGATCCAGTCGAGGCGATTGCCCATCAGCGTCTGCGCAAGGATCTTTTCTATCGGCTCGGCGTCGTTACCCTTCTGGTTCCTCCATTGCGAGAGCGCAAGGAAGATATTCCGGCCTTGGTGGATCATTTTACAAGGAAGTACAATTCACTCTTTCAAATGGATGTAACGGGAGTAAGTCCAGAGGTGATGCAGTTTTTCTACCAGCACGATTGGCCGGGGAACATCCGCGAGCTGCAGCATTTGATCGAAGGCGCCATGAATCTGATGGGGGAAGAAACGCTTATTACACTCGAGCACCTGCCTCTTCCCTTGCTGAGGCGAACTCCTGCCAGCATTGTCCAACCTGCCGAACCGGTCTATCCCATGCCGGAGCAGGAGAAATCGCTCAGGGAAGTCATGGAGGAGTACGAAGCCTCCTATATCCGCCGCATCGTCGACAAGCATGACGGCAACCTCTCCCACGCGGCCAAAGAACTTCAGATCAGCCGCCAGAGCCTGCAATACCGTGTAAAAAAACTGGGACTTCGCCGCTCGTGACGATGCAAATAAAAAAGCTTGTGCCTCCCTGCCGCAACGGCCAGGGAATAAGCACAAGCTTTTTTGATGATACCTATAAACTCCTATACAGAGGAGATGCTCACAATTTCTGTTATGACAACCATGGCAAAAACAGCAAATCCCAGGGAACTCGTAACTAGCAGCATCCGCTTTAGTTTTTTCATATCTTCCATGAAATCGTCCCTCACTTTCCTTTTAGCCCATTCCTATACCGTTATATACGATAGGCCCAAGGAAAATGTTTCACCGCAACTGCGTTTTCATAAATTTGCCATTTTTACATCCTTTTCAAATCGTCCTGCATCCCGCTCCATCTGGTACAGCTTCCAGGCTACGATGAGTCCGACGATGAGACAAATCATCCATGGCATCCATGGCATCGCCAGGCGATGGCCCATGTCATAGACCCAGCCTCCCACGATTTGCCCTACAGAACCGCCAATGGCCACCGAGTAGCCATTAAAGCCGTAGTAAGCGCCCACCATCTCTTTGGGGGCAAAGCGCGGCACCATCTCTACCATATTGGGTACAGAGATCATCGTCCCCAAAGCGTACAGAAATACATTGATCAGCATCAGCCAAAGCGAATCGGCAAAAGCCAGCATGAACAACCCGACGCCCATCACCAGAGCGCCGATCCCGATCAGAGTCAAACGCTGCTGAAAGCCCTCCAGCCAGCGTGTCACTTGCATTTGCAAAAGGATGACAGAGATCGAAACGGTCGATAACACGACCCCTACATAAAAGGTATCGCCTGTCACGTCCTCCACAAACCGGGGAATCGTCAGGAAAATTTGCATATTTAAGTAATAATAGCCCATAAGAATGATCGTAAATCTGACGAATTGCCTGTCTTTCAACACATGCGACATGCTCTCCCAGACGCTGTAACGAGTATTTTTCGCCGCAATCGGGGGTAGAAGCAGGAACAACAGCAGCCCGCACAGCGCGAAAATACCTCCGGCAAATAGCGACAGGTACGTAAAATCTACGACGGACAAAGCTGTGCCGACGAGCTGCGAGCCTACGACGCCGATATTTCCCAATACGTTGCGAAACGCAAATACTTCCTTGCGCACCGAATCAGGCGTATGAACGGCAAAAGCTGCTGAAACGGCCGGGTCGAACAGCGAACCGCCAAGTCCGGACAAAATGGCTGCCAAAAAGAAATGCCAGGCTTCCGTACAGTACGCAAACATGGCAAAGCCGACGGCACGGACAAGCATTCCGATGACCATCGTTCCTTTATACCCGAATAAATCCGCCATAGCTCCCCCGAGGAAGGCAAATCCCTGCTGGGAAAATTGCCTCACGCTCAAGACGAGAGCGGCCATGGCCAGGGTCCAGCCTATGCTTCCGGTCAAATGCAGGGTGAGATAAGGGATCAACGCATAAAAACCCAAGTTCATCATAAAGGAGGTAGATAGCAGCAGCTTGACTGCCAGCGGAGTCTCCCTCCATACTTCCCGCTTCATGTCCAATACGCCTCTCTCTCACTTCTCCCGAAAAAAGTTTAGGGATACTCCCAGCTTAAAGAACAAGGTATACTTTGGGAAACGAACAATTTTGTATATGGTTATCAATTATTTAGATAAGAGGGATCATCCAGGATGGACTTTGAACAATTGCGCGCATTTTATACATTAGCCCAGACGAAAAACTTCACCAAGGCAGCCGAGATGCTTCACCTGGTCCAATCGACTGTCACCATGCGAATCAAACAATTGGAGGAAAAGGTGGGGAAGCCGCTCTTTATCCGCGACAAGCGCAGCGTGGAAATCACGCAGGCCGGCTTGACGCTTCTGCCGTATGCCGAACGCATCCTGCAGCTCTCACATGAAGCCGTGAACGAAGTTGCCTCGCTGCAGCCGTATGAAGACTACTTGTCCGTCGGAAGTCTGAATGCCATCTGGACTTCGACGCTTGAACCTATATTGAAAGCGTATCACTACCGCTACCCGTCGATTGCCCTAAGCACCAAAACCGGACGCTCCTCGGACGTCATTCAGTACCTGCTGGACAATGTCATCCAGATCGGCATCGTCTACGTCCCGCCTTCCCTGCCGAATTTCGATGTCATCCCGACATGGGAGGACGAAGTGGTGCTGGTATGCGCCTCCGACAGTACATACGCGGCTACCAATCAAGTAGATGCGAGCGAGCTTCGCCATCTTCCTCTCCTCTACATGAGCTGGGGTCCTCCCTTTAATGAATGGATCCGGCAAACGTTGCCGCGAAACTACGTCCCGCGGCTCAATGTAGACAAAGCGGAGCTGGCGATCGATCTTGTAAAGGAAGGATTGGGAGTCAGTCTGTTGACCCGCTCCACCGTTCAAGCCGAGCTGGCGGCAGGCACGCTGAAGGAATTGGCCATCACAGGAAACAAGCCTCCCAAGCGCTCCGCCTATATCGTGCTGCCCCGCGACAAGAAGAACAAGCCCAGCGTAGAAAAATGGCTGGGCTTGATGAGAGAGTTTGGTTATCGGACGTAGTTTTACAGACCTTAAGGTTACCCCTCTCGTACTGATTCGAGGACGGCAGGCGCTTCACGATCACGATGCCTGTCGCTCCACTGCGCGAGGGCAAACCGCGAAAAAAAGTAAACCATGATAGACAGGCTAAAGCCGCAAATCACATCGCTGAAATAATGAACCCCCAGGTACACCCGGCTCGATGCGATCAAGATGACCAGCAGGATTGCTGCGGGCTGAATCAGCCAAGACCAGTTCTTGTCCCTGAGCCCATTGTGCAGAACGACTGCCAGCAACAGGTAAAAGGCGGTTCCGACCATCGCATGACCGCTTGGGAAGGAAAAGGAGGCCGGCAACTCTACCAGGTGAAACAACGTCGGGCGCGGCCGGGCAAAATACGCCTTCATTCCTTCATTCAGCAAAAAAGCCGATAGCAAAGTGAGAAAGATCACCAGCGCTTCGACACGCTGTCCCTTACAGAAGCAGACCAGCATGACAATCAGCCCGACGAGAGCCAAAGCAATGCCCCCGCCCCAAAATGTAAGCATTCCAAGAAAGGCTGTCAACCAATCCGTTCTGATTGCAGACACCCATTCGAATGCAGTCTGATCAAGCGAAATGAGCAGACCGCTGATATGTAAGCCAACCAACAACACGGACAAGATCAAAAAAACAAATGCACCGAGGAGGGCGCCTTTTTCCGCATGCCGCGTCATAAGGAGATCTCCCTATCCATCAGTTCACGCAAAGAAGCGGCGAATCGCTGATCGTCTTCCCTGGTCCGGGCGTGAGGACCGCGCGTTCTGCCCCCTCCACGCCGAAAACGGGCTTTTTCGTTGCGCTCTTCCAGGTGAAAGGCAATCCTTTCGGGATCGAAAATCAAGCCGTGCGGAGTAAGCGGCAGTGCTTTTTTCCCCATCACCAGCGCTGCCAAACCGATATCCTGCGTGACAACGATGTCTCCCGCCCGTGTTTCGTTTGCCAGTTTCATATCGACAGCCTGCGGACCTGCGTCAACCACGATGTGGTTATCTCCTTGCAGCTGGTGGTTCAGGCTGGCGAAGGTCAGGCATCGCCAGCTCTTCTCTTCACTGAGTGATTGTGCAATCGCCAAGGCCTGGCGAGGACAGGCGTCTGCATCGATCAGGATGCGGCGCTCAAGCATGGGCAGCCACCCTTTCCTGCTCTTTTCTCTCCCCAATCAGGCACTTTTTTTGATATGATGAGAATGGAGAGGAGTGAACGTACTATTGCGTTACGCATTCAAACACGATGAACGACTCGGCATTTCGCTGCCGTGGGTCCCATTGGAGTGGGAGGAGTACACAAGCGAAGAGCGCGCGGACATGTTGCTGGCCTGGGAGGAGATTCGTGCCACCATCCCTGACCGCATTCTCCAGCTGGAAGCGATCATCATCGAGAAGACCCGGCAAATGTCAGAAGAGGAAAACTTCGTCCGCTCTTGTGAATTGAACAGCGAAATTCATGAATTAGCCAGTCTCATTAATGATCTTAATATATGGTTCCGCGTTCAGCAAGATCACGATACCAAAGTCCATCAATGACGATGTGCCAACAAGCAAGACCCCTGGGCAGCCATTCCCTGGGGTCTTCTCCTTTTTCTATACGGTTGCTTTGGCCTTGGAGGAGCGGACTCGGCGGGCCATCTGCAGAGCCATCAGTCCCGTCACATGCGGCGCTGCCATCGAGGTGCCGTTTAGCTTGCGGAACTGATTTCCCGGCCAGGTTGACAATATATCGACTCCTGGCGCCTTCCGATTTGCTCCTTTCCCGCGGGAACTGAAGGAAGCCAGCTTGCCGTTCTGATCGATCGCGCTCACGCCAATCACCTGATCGTATCGGGCGGGATACTCGACTTCTCCACCGTTGTTTCCGGCCGAGGCAACCATTACGATTCCCCTGTCATTCGCCTTTTTGATGACGCGGGCCAAAGCTTCGCTGTACTGCGGCATCCCAAAGCTCATATTGATAATGTCCATCTGATTGTCAATCGACCAGTGAATGGCACGCAGTATCGTCGCAAGCGAAGATCTCCCCTCTTCATCAAAGGCGCGGATGTCATAGATATGCGATTCGGGAGAAACACCGACGATCCCCCGCTGGTTCATCTCTGCGACGATGATCCCGGCTACATGTGTCCCGTGCCCGTTGCGTTTGCCTCCGACAAAATCTACTCCGCCTTTTAAACGATGCCTTAATTCGAAATGCTCGCCCGAAATCCCGGTATCAATGACACCGATCTTGATTCCGGCTCCCATCCCCTTCTTCCAGCGCCGCTGCGCCCCTACGTACTGCACGCCCCAGGGAATCTCTTCTTCCGCATGCACACTGACCGTCAAGTTTTCTTCGACCGTCGGCTGATAGCGTTCAACATGCTTTTGCAACAGCCGATACATCTGTTTGCTCACACACATGCAGGCCATATCCTCGTAACAGCGCCACGGCTTGCGCTCCCTGTTCGTGCGAATTTTTCCTTGCAGATCCCGGAGTATTTCATGAAAAGGCGTCTCTCGATGAAAGCTGAGTATCTTCAACTCTGTGGCCTCCTGTCATGCTTCTTTCTGCCTCATCCTATGTACCTGCCGCATCACTCGGCTTGGGCAGATACACACGCCTGACAAAATAGGCACCCATTACCGCGGCATTTGTCCAGACAAGGAGGAGATTACTTCCATATAACTGCATAGGAGACCAGCTATTCGAAATGAGGGGAGAGAGCAGCATGGGAAAAGAAAAAGCCAGCGATCTGCTGAAAAAAATCAACAAGAAGAGCAAGAAAAAAGTAAAAATGAGCGATATTAAATCGCTTGCCAAAGGGTATTCCAAAAAGGATCTGAAAAACGACAAAAAGCTGGGCGAGCTGATTAAAAAAGTAAGCAAGGCAGTCGGGATCAAGCTAAGCGACAAGCAAATTTCTTCTGTCAAAAAACAAGTGCACGATCGCCTCGGATAAGCAAGAAAAGGGAGAGCCGCGAAGCTCTCCCTTTTCTCGTTTTCTCTTGACCGGATCCTATCCACTGATTAGTCGCAGGCACAACCTACAATCGTCAGCAGGACGAACAGCACCAATATCAAAGCAAAATCGTCGAATCCGGAACCGTTGAATATGCTACTCATTTGCTTTCCCTCCTTTTATCGGCAACTAGTCATACTGTATGAGCGAAACGTCTAACCTGATTGGACGATCGCCTATCTGCGTGCCCTTTTTTTGGACACCTCACTACTGCCGTAGAGGAAAATCAACTGGCTCGGCGCTCAACTGGCTCCGGCAACGCGTATTGTTTTTTCATCACCATTTGCCAAAAGGGAATCGTCCGCTGTATCAACGGGCCAGTCAACAAGGCAATCAAGACGGTACCAACCGATACCGGCCCCCCCAGCGACGCTCCTGCAATCAAGACCGTAATCTCAATGATCAGGCGAACCCTCTGGATGCTCCAGCCAAGGCGTTCATTCATCGCCAGCATAAAGCTGTCACGAGGCCCCGCCCCCAGTTTTGGAGAGAGGTACATTCCTATCCCCACTGTCATGATCAGAACCCCGACCAGAAACATGACAGTGCGCTCCACCATCATTTCCGGCTTGGGCACGATCCCCCACCATATGAACAAATCCAGAAAAAGGCCAAAACAAACCATGTTCAGGAACATGGCAAAAGTGGGCTTGATCTTGGCGAGCAGGTAAGAGGCCATGATGACTGCGACACCCGCAATCTGAGACCAAATCCCGATCGTCAATCCAAATGTTTTTTGCAAACCAATGTGAAACGTATCCCAGGGCGCAACCCCCATATTCGCCTGAATCGTCAGCACGCAACCGAAGGCGCAGACAAACAGCCCCAGCACAAACATGGCGTAACGAATCACGATCGGCCTGCCAATCCGTATACCGGACACTGCCTTTCACCTTTCCTCTCCTATTCTCCGCTCTATCTATCCCTTACCAGTTACCCTTGAACAACCACTTCAAAAAAGATGCCATCCTTGCGGTAATACGCCTCGGCTTTTTCATAGCGCAAATAGATCGGTGCCTGGGAGAGCTGCTCCGATGCCAGGACGATCTGCCGTTGCTTGTTCGCTTCATCCTTGTACTCGACAACCAGGCTTACCTCTTCGCGCAGGCAGTGCTCCACCAACTCCTCCGGGGTCGCAAAAACAATCCGTTTCATGCTTCCTTCCCTTCCTGTATGTAATGATCATCCATTATAGCAGGCTTCTTCATTTCCTCCCATGGTTTTTCGCTCACGTTTGACCGGCAAACTGTAGAAATCCTCCGCCAATGTCGTATTCGGAAAAATCGCCTGCGCCTCGGCCAGCAGGTCCTCCATCGTGAACTCCCCTTCCTCATCCTCATAACGCGGGCTGAAGTGAGTCAGGCAAAGGCTTTTCACCCCTGCATCCCGTGCCAATTGAGCCGCTTCCTGAGCAGTGGAATGGCCGCTGCGAACCGCCAGATCCTTGTCCTGCTGCGAATAGGTCGCCTCATGCACCAGCAAATCTGCTCCCTGCGCAAGCTGTAGAACCGCCTGGCAGGGCTCGGTGTCGCCGCTGAATACGATCTTACGGCCTGGCTGAGCCTCCCCGACGAAATCACGTCCATCCAGGACCCGTCCATCTGGCAGAACAACCTGTTCTCCCCGCTTCAACGCCCCGTAGATCGGACCTGACGGAACCCCGAGCGCTCTCGCTTTTTCTACCTGGAAGGCACCCGGCTTCTCTTTTTCTTCCACGCTGTAAGCAAATGACATGACCCGGTGCCGGGCGGGACGGCAGGTGACAACGACCTCCTCATCCTCATATACGACTCCCTCGCTGACGATATGGATCTGCAGGGGATAGTGCAGATGGACAGGGCTCGTCTCCATGATGGCGCGAAAGTAGCGATCCAGACCCGGGGGACCGTACAAATCCAACGGAGATGCTTCGCCATTGCGCAAAGAACGGCTGGCCAAAAGTCCGATCAAGCCGTAGAGATGGTCCCCGTGCAGATGTGTAATAAAGATTTTTTCCAGCTGGCTGATTTTCATCGGGGCGCGAAGCAATTGATGCTGGGTCCCTTCCCCGCAATCGAACAGCCACCATTTCCCAGCTTGTAAAAACCGAAGCCCGATTCCACTTACATTGCGCTTGGTGGTCGGCGCTCCTGAACCTGTACCCAAAAATGTAACAATCACGGTGAGTGTGCATCTCCTTTTTGATTGGAAGTCTTCTCCTTGAGCCCTGATCACGCATTTAGGTGTCTGTCCGCTCATCTGGGCATTCACCCTTTTTTCCCGAATCGCATACCTTACCTCAGACGACAAACCTAGCAAGGAGGGACATTTAATGATCAAACGCCTTCTCTATCTGGGAATGGCAGTAGGCCTGGGAGCCATGGCAATCTTGGGCGGCTGTTCCAGTGCTCCAGATAAAATCCGCATCGGTGAAGTAACCCGTTCTCTATTTTACGCCCCCCAGTACGTCGCATTGGAAAAGGGCTTTTTTCAAGAAGAAGGGCTGGAGGTGGAATTATCCACCATCCCTGGCGGAGACAAAGTCATGTCTGCACTCCTCTCTGACGGCATCGATGTGGCACTCGTCGGTTCCGAAACCAGCATTTATGTCGCACAGCAAGGAGCTGCGGATCGAGTGGTGAATTTTGCGCAGCTGACACAGACAGACGGCACCTTCCTCGTCGCCCGCGAAAAGACAGGTACCTTCTCCTTCGATCAGCTGAAAGGCAGCGTCTTCCTTGGGCAGCGAAAAGGCGGCATGCCGCAAATGGTCGGGGAATACGTGCTCAAAAAACACAATATCCATCCACAGAATGATCTTGAATTGATCCAAAACATAGAGTTCAAAAATATCGCCGCTTCTTTTGCTTCTGGCACAGGCCAGTACGTGCAACTGTTCGAACCGGAAGCGTCCCGCTTTGAACAGGAAGGCATCGGCCATGTCGTCGCTTCGTTCGGAAAAGAAAGCGGAACGGTCCCGTATACCGTGTACATGACAAAGCAAAGTACATTGGATAAAAATCAGGATGCTATCCAGAAGTTTACCAATGCCGTATACAAAGGGCAACAGTGGGTTGCCAGCCACTCTCCCAAAGAAACAGCAGAAGTCATTGCCAAGTACTTTGAGGGGATCAAACCCGAGATCATGGAAAGTGCTGTGAAGCGTTATCTGGAACAAGGCTCCTACGCTGCTGACCCGATCCTGGATGAAGAAGAATGGAAACAGCTTCAGGACATTATGAACGAAGCGGGAGAGCTGAAGGAACCTGCCGATTACACCAAGCTGGTGAATACGACGTTTGCCAAAGCTGCTAAAGAAGGGAAGTAGACCATGATGAACAAGACTCCTTCTACGCCGGCCAAAATTGAACTTCGCCACGTGACCCATCTCTACCTATCCGCGCACAGGGCTTTCATGGCGGTCAAGGATATAAACCTGCGCGTGGAGGAAGGCGAGTTCATTTGTCTGGTTGGTCCCAGCGGTTGCGGGAAAACGACCCTGCTGTCCCTGATTGCCGGACTGGAGCGGCCCACATCCGGCGAGCTGTTCATCGATGGCAAACCCGTCAGCGGGACGTCTTCGCAGGTCGGTTATATGCTTCAGCAAGACTACTTGTTCAACTGGAGAAGCATCGAGGACAATGTATTTCTCGGTCTGGAGATACAGGGAATCCGCAACAAAGAGACAGAAGAATACGCGTTGCACCTGCTGGAAGAAATGGAGCTGATCGATGTTCGCAAATCATCGCCGACCCAATTGTCCGGCGGCATGCGGCAGCGCGTAGCTCTCGTACGGACGCTCGCCTGCCAGCCGGATGTGCTGTTGCTGGATGAACCTTTTTCCGCGCTCGATTACCATACCAAGCTGAAGCTGGAGGACCTCGTATTTACTACTTTGCGCCGCCATAAAAAAACCGCTCTTCTGGTGACGCATGATCTCTCCGAGTCGATCGCGCTCGGAGATCGGGTGACCATCTTATCCCGCAATCCGGGACAGGTGCGCATGGAATTGACGATACCGCCGGCTATTCGCAATGCCCTCCCGTTTGAAGCACGGAATCAGGAAGGCTTTCAGGACGTATTTCATCAGGTATGGAAAGAGATGGAGGTGGTGTCGGATGCAAGCAAAGGAAATTGAAGCCGTCCATCAGCAGTATCTCCAGAAGGAGGGACGGACTCGAACCTGGGTATTCGTCACCCAGCTCTTTCTCTTCGCGGCTTTTATCGGCCTTTGGGAATTGCTGTCGCGCGCCAATCTCATCAATTCCCTGATCTTCAGCTATCCGTCGAAAATCATCGCGCTGCTGTGGACGCAACTGCTCGATGGCAGTCTGCTCCCCCACGTCGGGCTGACAGTATGGGAGACCATTGTGGGTTTTGTACTCGGAACGCTGCTGGGTACCTTGCTCGCCTCTGTCATCTGGTGGTCCCCCTTCCTCTCCCGCGTGCTGGAGCCCTATCTCGTCGTCGCCAACAGCATGCCCAAGGTTGCGCTCGGACCTGTGTTTATCGTCTTATTCGGTCCAGGTCTGACCTCCGTCATCGCGATGGGATTAGCGATTTCCGTCATTATCACGACCATCAACATCTACACCAGCTTTCGCGAGGTAAATCCGAACTTCGTCAAGGTCGTGCAGACGCTGGGCGGCAACAAGCGGCAAATCTTTACCACCGTGATTCTCCCGTCTACGATTCCGACCATACTGGCCACATTAAAAGTGAATGTCGGCCTCTCCTGGGTCGGAGTGATCGTCGGAGAATTTCTCGTCTCGCAGATGGGATTGGGATATCTGATCATCTACGGCTTCCAAGTCTTTAATTTTACCCTGGTCATGATGAGCCTCGCCATCATCGCAGTCGTCGCCACCTTGATGTACCAAGGGGTCGCGTTTCTCGAACGGCGGCTCACCAGCCAGTTTAAATAGATAGCATCAAAAAACGGTGCTGCTCGCAAGCGATCGAGCAGCACCGTTTTTTGCGTAAGTCCTGACGTGTTTGTCACGCATGCTGGAGCAAAAACTTTTTGCCGTATTCTCCATGATCCAAAATAGCTGGATCCTCGATCTGAATCGTCGAATGTTCGATGCCGTACTTTGTCTTCAGAAGATGGTTGATTGCCATGATCACACAAAACGGCTGAATCGTTTCCCGAACAAAAACATGCGCAGTCAGCGAGTAATGGTCTGTAGTCACCGCCCACAAATGCAGCTCGTGAACATCCTCTACTCCTTCGACACGTCCGATGTCTTCCCGGATTTGATCCAGATCGAACTTCTCGGGAACGGATTCCATCAATACAGCTAGCGACTCGCGAATGATTTTGGCCCCTCCGACAAAAATGATTCCCCCGATCACCATGCTGATCAACGGGTCAAAGATGTAATAGCCTGTAAAGTGGATCAAAACTGCAGATGTAATGACGCCGACGGAGCTGAGCAAATCTCCGAAGAAATGCCAAAGTGCGCTTTTTACATTCAGGTTGTCTTCTTCCTTGGTGCTCCGGCTCAAAATGACCGTCAGCACGACGTTGACCACCAAGCCGATTGAAGCAATGAGCAGCATGAGCTGCAGATTCACGTCTTGGGGATGGATCATCCGATTAATTCCCTCGATAAAGATACCGATCGCAATAATGGCAAGGGCTAACCCGTTTAAGAACGAAGCGATGATTTCAAAGCGCAGGAAGCCAAACGTGTACTTCTGGTTCGGCTTTCGTGTTGCCATGTAGATGGCTGTCATGCTCAAGCCCAGCGCAATGACATCAGAGATCATATGGGCCGAATCGGACAGGAGTGCAAGAGAGTTGGAGAGAATTCCTCCCACGACCTCTACGATGGTAAAAAACAGGGTCAACAGCAATGTGATCCAGAGGGTTTTCTTTGATTTTTGCTGTTCCTTTACATGGTCGAGATGATGATAATCGGCATATTTCATGGGAACGCTCCTCTCAATATTAAAATAAATACTATCTAATAATTATTTTAATCATACATCTTCTTTTTCTTTTTTTCCAATGAACATTTTATGGATCATACAAGTGATACTCATTCCCAACCGCCCAAAAAAAACAAAGGCTATCCCAATCGTCCGCCGACGAAGAGATAGCCTCTGTTCATTCCACATCTTTCATCATGATTTCCAAAACTTCCACCAGCTTTTTTTATGTGCCGGATTTTCTGCTTGCTCAAGCGCCACTTTTTGTTCCGCGGCAGCTTCCACTTCCGCCGCACCAGGGATTCGGGCCAGGAAATGGTCTACCATCGGCTTGTAGTTGTCTGCCAGATGGTCCTGCATGTGGCGCAGGATCGCGATGGCCTTTTCCTTCTGATCCGTCGCGAGCAAGGCGTTCGCGTAGTTGAAGCCGGCATAGGGATAGGGAAAATCAGGCTGCCAGTAATCCTCGCAGATTTGGATCAATTGATACACATACCCTGCTTGTCCCAACTCTCCAGTGACGGTCATGACCACCTCGAAGCGGTCGTTGGTTCCTTCGATTGCCTCCCGGTAGCACTGCATCGCTTTGAGCAGATTTTCTTCCGTCAGCGCTAGCCGCGCCAGATGAAGTTTGGGACGCCATGCGCCTTCCTTGGAAGAGAGCGTTTCCAATCGACGTCGCAGTTCATCCTTTCTGCCGCTGTTCACAAACGCCTGCGCGTACAGATTAAGGGCATTTTCCTGGTTGGGATCCTTGAACAGGCCCGTCTCCAGCATTTCAAAAGCCTTGGCTTCGTCTCCCTCTGCTCCGTATATTTTCGCCAGATTGGTACAGGCCGTACCGGAGGCGGGAAAACGGTCGAGACAATTGATCAGGATGGTTTTGGCGCGCTCAAATTCCTTCGCTTGCATATGTACGACAGCCCGAAAAATCAGGGCTGACTCGATCGGGCCGTAAAGTTCCAGCAGTCTGTCTGCCGCACTTGCCGCCTCTTCATTGAACTGCTCCTTCGCCAATTCCATGGCGAAATTCCGCAACTTGTCCTTGTCGTCCCAGTATCGATCCAGATTGGCAGGGATCACCTTTTTCTGGTAATCCTCGCGCGACATCTGAACCGTTTGGCCAAACTCATTTGTAAATGTCACAAAATCAGACATGAAACAGCCTCACTTTCATTTCCCGTAAAATGTTCTTTAGGGTGCGACGGTCCTTGTCCCCGTTTAAATCCAGGCCTTCATGTTTACTTTGCGGATAAATTCTTCCATTGATTCCTTGACCGGTTCGTCATTAGCCGCATCCGCTTCCTGCATCCCCAGCAGTTGGCGAAATAGAGCTTCGTTGCGTGTCGCTAGTGCGTAATCGAGCAAGGCCTCGCGAGATACTCGCTCCGCCTCCTCTTCCAGGATTTGTTGTTCCAGCGCAATATCCTCCTCGACAACGGGGAATTGCTTATCTATTTTAGGGATTCGCACAATCCACGCAAAAGCACTGTCTGGATTACGGTCGCGAGCGATCAGGTAACCGTATTCGCTAATGGGCAAACCTTGTTCAAAGGAGTCGGCCACGATGACGACGCGTTGTCCAAGCTTGAACATAAGCGTCAACTCCTTCATAAGTTTACTACCTATCATACACAATGTTAGGTGCGCTTGGGAAGAGCAAACACCGCACTTGGGCAATGGCACAAAAAGTTTGTTGTCGCGGGCAAAATGCGTTACACTTTGGGTAATACGCAATTTTTGCCTGGTAAACGAGGTGTACGAGCATGCAAATGACCACGGGGTTCTCCCTCTTTATTGTGGGATGGTCGATCGTTCTGGTCAGTCTGATGTTTATTGGCGGCTTTTTCATGTTCCGCAAATTTTTGAAATCGATGCCCAAGCAAGACGGCAAGTCCGATCTTGACTGGCAGGATTACTATATCGATCAGACCCGCTCTCGGTGGACGGATGAAGGACTGGAGCTGTTGAATGAGTTGGTGTCACCGGTGCCGCAGCTGTTTCGCGACGTAGCCAGACGCACCATCGCGGCCAAGATCGGACAGCTGGCGCTGGAGGAAAAGGCAGAGACGATCTCGACCGAGCTGATTGTAAAGGGTTATATCGTCGCCACGCCAAAACGGGACCATAAATGGCTGATCGCCCATCTGGAGTCCAAGCAGATTGACTATACGCCTTATAAACAATATCTGCACACGGAGGCGTGAAGCCGCTAGTTACCAAATGAGAAATGGGCGGGAAGTTGACCCGCCTTTTTGATTAGTGGTCCTCCAACTGTAGCGGAGCAGAGGAAACCAGCTAATATTT
>NZ_RHHT01000045.1 GCF_003710985.1 Brevibacillus panacihumi | reverse complement strand
AACTCAATTCGCATTCAAACGAAACTAAACAACCAGTCACCGATTCAATATCGGCAACTGGCTGCTTAATTGGCTAAGGTGTTTTGATCCCTGTCCTACGGACGGGGGTCAGTCCCAGGCGATCGATGCCAGTGATGGCTTTTTTGGTTTTCTTTATTTCTTTGTTCCCAACCTGTATTCCCGGTGCAGGGCGTCCCATAGCGGCTCCACTGCATGTTCTGCGAGAAAACGCTTGCCTCGCTCCTTTACATATTGACTCATCTCCTCGTAGTATTGAGGATCGCATAGGCGCATGTATTTTTCCTGGATGTCAAACGCATATTCAACGAACAGCGGGTAGTCTTCTCCCAGCAATGCAAGATTGCCGACTGTGCGCGTTGTCAGGACGGGGACGCCGAGAGCCATGTACTCCAGGATGCGGGATAGGTACGAATGGGAGGGGTTCTGGTCGTTGGTCCGGTCGTAAAGAAGCGCGAGGCCGATCCCGCTGTCCACGATCATCTCTTTGGTTTCCCACATCGATTTTTGCCCGTGGTCAGAGACGCCGGGCATGCGCAGCAATTGCTGGGCGCGCTTCCTGTATGTCCCGACGATCGACGGGTAGAGCACACGCAGACGAGCTTTGGGGGAATGTTTGCGGATCAGTTGGATGGCTTTTGCGGCAACGGCCAGTCCATAGCGCGGGCGGATCACTCCGGCCATGATCAGATGAAGCGGCTTATCCTCCCGGCGCATTTTCAGGGGGTGACGGCTCGGCTCGACGAACTGCGGCAATACCTGGATCTTGCGGGTTAGCTCCTGCTCCGAGTAGCTTCCCTTGTTTAGCTGATAGCGGCGGTAGCGCTCCGCATTGGGCTCCGTCTGAAAAAAAACCATCCGACTGTTGCGGAAGAGATAGTCGGTCCGCCCCATGATGTACGGATCCTGCAGATTGTACTGGGTGGCCAAATACAGCAGCTTTTGCGACAGTGATTCCTTATGCTGCAGCAGCTTGTGCGCATCGTTGCGGCCGCGCACAAAAATGAAGTCATACTTGTTTTTCCGATCGAGTGAGAGGATGGTTTGGGTCGGATCATCCGATTGGTGGAAGCGGACATGGGAAAAATGGAATCCGCCTGTTCCATTGCGAAACGAAAAGGGAAGAACGCAGTCGAAAGCGTAACGCTTCCGTTCACGGCTGTTGAGCTGCCCGAGCTTTCGGTCGAGCGCTCGCAGCATAATGAAGAACTGCAGGACATTTCCCTTGGGCTTGAACTCGATGAGATTGCAGAAAAAACAGATTCTCACGTGATTCTCTCCTTCACAGGGCTCTTCACCATGATATGGGGGAGAGGTGAGAGGAGTGAGGAAAACAAAAAGCAGGCGTCTCTTTGGCAAGGAGCACCTGCTTTGCATAGGTCTGCTGACACTAAAATTCCGGCAAATTGTCCAGGTTGTTTTCTTTGATCCCGTCAGGCTCGCTGCGCAAAATATCACGCCCGTATTTGTGAAACACATCGACGTGGGCGAGCTTCCCTGCTTTTGCTTCCTGCAGGGCTGTGACATAGTCCAGCTGGCGTCCGGTATGCGTTTGAAAGGCGATCAGATCGCCATCCTCGTTTTTGCGCACGGCGACGATCCGTTCCTGGCCCGGGCTTGCTTGATCCTCAATCATTCCTTGTTCCACGACTGCTCTGCGCTCGCCATCGGTTTTATAAGCCTCGTAAATCTTTTCGAAATCCTGTCGTTCCATTCCAATCCCTCCTCCGTGATAGGATGGCTCCTCTTTACAGCAGCCATGCGCTTCGAGTAAAGTTGGAATATTAATAAAAATGAGAGAAGACAAGCGTTGGGGAAGCGGGAAGGAGTGTAGTGGTTGGGGAAACACCGAGCCTGGTGGCTGTTGTTCTTCTGTAATTTGTTTTGGGCTGGGAATTTTGTGTTTGGCAAATACATCGTGACCGTGTTGAGCCCGCTGTGGCTCACCTTTGCGCGGTGGGTGCTGGCGCTGGTCGTATTGATCCCGCTTGCCATCCTGATGGAGAAGCCGGACGCAAAGCAGGTGGCCAGGCAATGGCTGCCGCTGCTTCTCATGAGCCTTTTCGGAGTAATTGGCTATAACCTGTTTTTGTACTCGGCGTTGGAATACACGTCAGCGACCAATGCAGCTTTAGTGGCTGCCCTCAATCCGGGCGTTATCGTGCTGTTCTCCTTTTTCTTGCTGCGAGAGAAAATCACAGGCTTGCAGGGAGTCGGGTTTTTCGTTTCTTTGCTCGGGGTGATCGTAATACTGACGAGAGGCAATCTCGGGCAGCTCCTGCATATCGAGTACAATCGCGGAGATATTCTGGCGATCGGGGCAGTACTGGTCTGGACGTTTTATTCCATTATCGGGCGAAGGGTAAAAGGGGTGGCACCTATTACCGCCACAGCGTCCTCTACGGTACTTGCCGTCCTGATGATGCTGCCGTTTGCCATCTGGGAGGGCGTGGACCTGACAACGATGCAGCCGCTTGCGATCACAGGCTTCTTCTACATCGTGTTGTTTCCGTCCATTTTTTCCTTCGTCTTCTGGAATACGTCGGTTCGTGCTCTTGGAGCGAACAAAGCCGGTATTACCCTCAATCTGATCCCCGTCTTTACCGCCATCATCAGTATCCTGCTGGGAGAGAGCATCACCGCATCGCAAATCTGGGGAGGTCTGCTGGTCTTCCTGGGGGTTACGGTCGCATCGGGGATTGTGAGCGGCAAAAGGAAGAGCGGCGTCAGCGTCGAGATTGGAAAATGAACAAGCAAAAGAGGCAGGCCATCGCACGTAGACGATGCCTGCCTCTTTTATATGGGTGGGTGCTGTTGCAGACGTATTTGAAAAACTAGGTTTTACGCGTTTACCTTTTTGCCTTCGTCCAGCAGTTGACGCAGGACGGTTTGCAGGATACCGCCATTGCGGTAGTAATCGACGTCTACCATGGAGTCGAGACGAACGATCACATCGAATTGCAGTGTGCTGCCGTCTTTGCGTGTAGCTGTTACGGTTACGCGCTGTCCCGGTTGAACATCGTCAGACAGACCTTCGATGCTGAAGGATTCGGTTCCGTCGATGCCGAGGGACTTCCAGCTTTGGCCGTCAGCGAATTGCAGCGGCAGTACGCCCATACCGACCAGGTTGGAACGGTGGATACGCTCGAAGCTTTCTGCAATGACAGCTTTGATGCCCAAGAGGAAGGTACCTTTCGCTGCCCAGTCACGGGAAGAACCAGTACCGTACTCTTTACCTGCGAGTACCACAAGTGGAGTACCGTCTGCTTGATACTTCATGGAAGCATCATAGATGGACATAACTTCACCGGATGGCAGGTATTTGGTTACGCCGCCTTCTGTTCCTGGAGCCACTTGGTTGCGGATGCGGATGTTGGCGAAAGTACCGCGCATCATGACATCATGGCTACCGCGACGAGCGCCGTAGGAGTTGAAGTCCTTGCGTTCTACGCCTTTGGATTGCAGGTAGAGACCTGCAGGACTTGTTGGCGCGATGTTTCCTGCTGGGGAGATGTGGTCTGTTGTTACGGAATCACCGAACAGGGCGATTGGGCTTGCTGCCTTGATGTCCGCGATATGACCTACATCACCTTGCAGGTTTTGGAAGAATGGAGGCTCCTGGATGTAGGTGGAGTTTTCATCCCACTCGTACAGATCGCCAGTTGGAGCGTCGATTTTGTTCCATGCTTCGTTTTGTGTGAAGACTTGACCGTACTCAGCGCGGAACAGGTCAGGGTTCATCGCTTTGTCCATCGCAGCTGCGATTTCTTCAGGAGTTGGCCAGATGTCTTTCAGGTAAACAGGTTGACCGTCTTTGCCTTCGCCGAGCGGCTCGTTTTGCAGATCGATGTTTACAGTACCAGCCAGGGCATAGGCGATAACCAATGGAGGAGAAGCGAGGTAGTTCGCTTTTACCTGTGCATGGATACGGCCTTCGAAGTTGCGGTTACCAGAGAGAACGGCTGCTACAGTCAGATCTTCGTCAGCAATCGCTTTGCTTGTAACCTCTGGCAATGGACCGGAGTTACCGATGCAAGTGGTGCAACCATAACCGACTACGTTGAATCCGAGTGCATTCAGAGAATCCATCAGACCTGCGTCGATCAGGTATTGGGTTACGACACGGGAACCTGGAGCCAGGGAGCTTTTCACGAAAGCAGGCTTTTTCAGGCCTTTCTCCACTGCTTTTTTCGCCAGGATACCAGCGCCCAGCATTACGCTTGGGTTTGATGTATTGGTACAGGAAGTAATCGCTGCGATTACTACAGAACCGGTTTTCAGCGTAGCTTTTTCGCCGTTTGGATAGACGACAGGAGCTTCCGCTGCGATTTTCTCATCGGAGAGGCCAAAGCCGCCTTTTTCGATTGGCGTACGCAGGCTGTCGTTGAAGCTTTGCTTCATCGCAGTCAGCTCTACGCGGTCTTGCGGGCGTTTTGGACCAGCCAAGCTAGGTACGACAGTGGACAGATCCAGTTCCAGTGTTTCGGAGAATACTGGGTCTGGCGTATCGTCTGTACGGAAGAGGCCTTGTTCTTTGGTGTATGCTTCTACCAGGGAGATCAAGTCTTCTTCACGGCCTGTTTGGCGCAGGTAGTTGAGTGTTTCCGCATCTACTGGGAAGAAGCCCATAGTTGCGCCGTACTCAGGTGCCATGTTGGCTACAGTCGCGCGGTCAGCCAGCGAGATGTTGGACAGGCCAGGACCGTAGAATTCTACGAATTTCCCAACCACGCCTTTTTTGCGCAGCATTTGGGTTACAGTCAGAGCCAGGTCAGTTGCAGTAGCACCAGGGCTCAGAGTGCCGGTCAGTTTGAAACCAACTACTTCAGGTGTTACGAAATAGAGCGGTTGTCCGAGCATTCCTGCTTCAGCCTCGATGCCGCCGACACCCCAGCCGAGTACGCCAAGACCGTTGATCATGGTGGTGTGGGAGTCAGTACCTACGAGGGAATCAGGGAATGCGACCAGTTCGCCGTCTACTTCGCGAGTAGCGACTACAGTTGCCAGATACTCCAGGTTTACCTGGTGAACGATACCGGTAGCAGGAGGAACGGCACGGAAATTGTCAAACGCAGTTTGCGCCCAACGCAGGAAGCGATAGCGCTCTTGGTTGCGTTCGAATTCCAGTTTCATATTGTTTTCCAACGCCAATGGGTTGCCGAAGTCGTCAACCATGACGGAGTGGTCGATTACCAGATCTACTGGAACCAGCGGATTGATTCGTTTTGGATCTCCGCCAGCGCGTTTCATCGCAATGCGCATTGCTGCCAGGTCAACGACAGCCGGCACACCGGTGAAGTCTTGCAGAACGATACGTGCAGGAGCGAGAGGTACTTCTTGGTTTGCGTCGCGGCCTTTTGTCCAGTTGGCCAGTTGTTGCACGTGCTCCTTGGTGATCGCGCGGCCGTCGAATTGGCGAACGGCAGCCTCGAGCAGAACTTTAATGGAGAACGGCAGCTTGGAAACTTCCCCGACGCCTTGTTCTTCCAACCCTTGCAGGCGATAGTATGCAAAAGACTTGCCGCCTACTTGAAGGGAAGATTTCACTTTGTAAGCATCTTTGTTAGACAATGTATACAACCTCCCTTGGTCAACTTGGGGTTTCATCTGATGAAACTAAGTTTCGTTTATTAATTACGAACCTATTATACTCGATTTGGCTCCCGTCTTCTACCCCAAATTAATCATTTATATACAAAAATAATCTGAGAACAAATAAGAACAAGGTAAAATAAAAAAATGACCCAATCTCCCGTATTATTCCGTTTATATTCTGTTTACATTCATGCGGTATTTTTTCTTTTGCAAAGAGAAGAACGCTGCTCTCCTGCCGAATGGGGACAGCAATCTTGAAACAGGGAGGATTTTTTATGAAAACAGATAAAACGGATCGAACAAAGGCAAGCTGGCGCCCGTTCTTTCAATTAATAAAAGAGACGAAGCCTTCCAAGCTGAAAATCGGCTTCGCATTGTTCCTCAGTGTCGCCACGACCTTGGTCAGCCTGGTGATTCCTCTCTTTACCCGAGATCTCGTGGATAGCTTCACGATTTCGGACATCAGCAGGGGGCAAATCGCGCTTCTGGCTCTCGCCTTTATCGCGCAAGCCGTAGCCGGAGGGATTTCGATCTATTTGCTCAATCATGTCGGGCAAAGCATCGTAGCAGCATTAAGGGATCGGCTGTGGAAAAAGCTGCTGGTGCTGCCGGTCTCTTACTATGACAATCACCAGACGGGGGACACCATCAGCCGGATGACCAATGATACCGGTGTCGTCAAAAGTCTGATTTCCGAGCATTTGTCCAACTTCTTTACCGGTGTGATTGCTATTATCGGTTCACTGGCAACCCTCTTTTACCTCGACTGGCAGATGACGCTGGTGATCCTGATTGCTGTTCCTATCTCATTCGCTATCCTGCTTCCCCTGGGGCGTCAGATGTATCGGATCTCCAAAGGCTTGCAGGATGAGACGGCCAGCTTTACCGCGATCATGAGTCAGGTGCTCTCCGAGATTCGTCTGGTCAAATCCTCCAATGCCGAGCCGTTAGAGTATGGGAACGGAAAAAAAGGCATCGACAACCTGTTCCGCTTCGGGGTCAGGGAAGGCAGAGTCCAAGCGATGATCGGGCCGTTGATGTCCTTCATCATCATGGTGCTTTTGGTCGTGATCATGGGCTACGGCGGCATGCGCGTGTCCACTGGTGCACTGACGGCCGGGGAATTGGTCGCCTTCATTTTATATCTCGTCCAGATTATCATGCCGCTGGGGCAATTCACGCACTTTTTTACCCAATTGCAAAAGGCGATGGGAGCGACGGAGCGAATCATCGTTACATTGGGAACCGAAGAGGAAGACCATGCTTCCGGGAAAAACGTGGAGAATATGGAGCTGCCCATCTATGTGGAGCATATCAGCTTTGCTTACGAAGAGGACGGAGAAAGGATTCTGGACGATGTCAGCTTCACGATTGATCCCGGGAAGGTCACTGCGATAGTCGGACCGAGCGGAAGCGGAAAAACGACCATGTTTTCCTTGCTCGAACGCTATTACCAGCCACAAAGCGGCGAGATTCGTCTGGGTGACGAAGCGATCCACAACTTTACACTGGCGTCCTGGCGCAGCAAGATTGGGTATGTATCGCAGGAGAGCCCGCTGATCGCCGGGACGATTCGGGAAAATATTTGCTATGGCCTGTCACGTGAGATCAGCGAGGAAGAGCTGAAGCAGGCGGCTGCCATGGCCTATGCAGACGAGTTTATCGAGGAATTTCCTGATGCGTATGAAACACAGGTAGGAGAGAGGGGCGTCAAGCTGTCTGGAGGGCAGCGCCAGCGCATCGGCATCGCTCGCGCTTTGCTGCGAGATCCGCAAATTCTCATGTTGGATGAAGCGACCTCCAGTCTGGACAGCACATCGGAATGGATCGTCCAGCAGGCGCTCGCCAATCTCATGAAGGGACGCACTACGCTCGTCATCGCCCATCGCCTCTCTACCGTTGTGGATGCTGATCAGATTCTTTTTATGGAAAAGGGAAAAATTACCGGCAGAGGTACGCACGCTGAACTGTATTCTACCCATGCGATGTACCGTGAATTTGCTACCCAACAATTGCGTGTGAAGGAGGTGCAACCCGTTGGCAAAAATCATGGTGGTTGACGATGATCCGTATATTCGCGAGCTGGTCCGAGTCTTTTTACAGCGGGAAGGCTTTGACATCGTGGAAGCGGCGGATGGTCAGGAGGCTCTCGCCCGACTGGAACACACCCCTGCTGATCTGGTTGTCCTCGACATCATGATGCCCAACATGGATGGCTGGGAACTATGCCGTGAGCTGCGCAAGATGTACGACATCCCGCTGCTGATGCTGACGGCGAAGGGGGAGACGTCACAGAAGATCAAAGGCTTTGAGCTTGGCACCGACGATTATCTCGTCAAGCCGTTCGAGCCTGCGGAGCTGGTGGTCCGGGTCAAGGCATTGCTGAAGCGGTACCGCATCGCTGCTTCCCATATCGTGCAGGTCGGCAGTTTGCAAATAAATCGGCAAACATTCGAAATCACGAAGGACGACAAACTGTTGACGATCCCGCTCAAAGAATTTGAGCTGCTGTTTATGCTGGCCGGCTATTCGGGAAAAACGCTCTCCCGCGAGCAATTGATTGAACAAATCTGGGGGTATGATTTTGAAGGAAATGAGCGTACCGTGGATGTGCATATCAATCGGTTGCGCGAGCGGTTCCCTGCTGAGGAATACGGCTTTTTGATCCGAACGGTTCGCGGTCTCGGCTATCGTTTGGAGGTGCTTCCATGAAAACGTGGCGTGGGTGGCGCTACGTTGTCAGGTTGCTCGGCATCCTTGCCTTTTTGATCCTGCTGGCCGGCTGTTGGTCGGCGGCCTATGGCATTACGTCAGCTTTGTACCCCAAAATATGGCCCGAGGCTACTGACTTTTCCCTGGCGTTGATCCAAAGCTTTCTCGGATTTTTCATCTTCCTGGGGGTGATGTTTCTGGCCTCCAGGCTGTTTCCAAGGCGTCATCTCGATCTCTTTCGCATGCTGATCGATGCGCTGCGCAGAATCGCCAAAGGGGATTTCAGCGTCAACCTCGATGTGAAAATGGACCGTCATTGGGGCGAGCTGGTCGATGGCATCAACCACATGGCAGAACAGCTGGGGGAGATGGAGAAATTGCGTCAGGAGTTTATCTCGAATGTTTCCCATGAGATCCAGTCTCCTTTGACCTCGATCAGCGGCTTTGCCAGGGCATTGCAAAATGACAATCTCACTCGCGAGGAACAACTGCATTATCTCGAAATCATTGAGGCGGAGAGCGCACGACTGTCCAAGATCAGCGACAATTTGCTCAAACTGACGTCGCTGGAGGGAAAGCATCATCCCGTCGAGCGCAAGGCCTACAGCCTGGATCAGCAATTGCGCCGCATTATTCTGGCGTGTGAGCCGCAATGGCTGGAAAAGGACTTAGACTTGGATATCGCCTTGGAGAAGGTGGAGATCGTCGCCGATGAGGAGATGCTGAGCCAGGTCTGGAACAACCTGATCAGCAACGGCATCAAGTTTTCCTCGCAAGGCGGAAGACTGGGGATTCAGATGCATCGCCAAGAACAAGATGTGATTGTACGCATAACCGATACGGGCATCGGAATTGCCAAAGAGGATCAGGAGCGCATTTTCGAGCGATTTTTCAAGGCAGACAAGTCGCGAACCCGCATCGGAGGCGGAGGAAGCGGGCTGGGGCTTTCCATCGTGAAGAAAATCATCGATCTGCACCATGGCACGATTGCTGTGTCAAGCCAGCTGGGTGAAGGAACGACATTTACCGTTACGCTGCCCGATGTGGTGAAAAGAGTGGAGCCATGACAGAATATAACCAGCGAATCAAGCAAAGAAGGGCGATCTCGCCGTCGGCAACTGACGGCAGAGATCACCCTGTTTTTATGCGCCAATATATTTGGCGTGGAGAGTCCTGGCTTGGCTGACGTCATCCGTTCCTTGCACGAGCACCCGGCCGTCCGGGAATACGACCAGCGTATGGGGAGCGACGTGGAACCGCAGCAAAAACTTGTTGCGCTCCACCTGCCCCAATGCTTCAAGCCGGCTGGCAAGTGCGTCCAGATCGAGCGACATGCTGTCGAGAGGCGAGATTTGCACGGTATCTCGCCCGCATAGCGATACGGCTTGTCCGTCCTGGGTGTCTGGATTCAAAAAGGAAAATTCCCGCTGACCGCAGCAAGGACAATTCGCGTGCCGCGCATGGGCGACCTTGATCTGCTGATGATGGTTGTGCCAGATGTCGAAATGCTCCAGATTGGGGTTGAAGGCTTCTTCCGCTCCAATCAGGATTTTGAACGCTTCTGTCGCCTGATACGAAGCGATGATATGGATGATCGGTCCAATCACGCCTGCTGTATCACAAGTCGCCATCTCGCCTGGACGCGGTGCTTCCGGGAACAGACAGCGCAGGCAGGGAGTGACACCCGGGCGAATTGTGGTAAAGGTTCCGGTCGCGCTCACTGCTCCGCCGTAGACCCAGGGAATCCCGTGTTTGACGCAGACGTCATTCACGAGGTAGCGAACCTGAAAATTATCTGTCGCATCCAGCACGAGGTCCACGTCTGTCAGCCACTGCTCTGCATTGAAAGCGGTCAGGTCGGCAACAATCGGCTCGATGGCAACCTCGGAATTGATGCGGGAGAGCTTGGCGTGTGCCGCAATCGCCTTGGGCATATGGTCGGCAGCGTCTGCTTCATCGTACAGCATCTGCCGCTGCAGATTGCTCGGCTCTACAAAATCGCGGTCGATCAGTCGCACAAAACCTACCCCGGCCCGCACCATATGGTTGGACAAGACGGTCCCCAGCGCGCCCATCCCGACGATGGCTACCCGGCTTTGACGCAGTTTTTCCTGGCCTGCCCGTCCGATCGGGGCGAACAGGATTTGACGGGAATATCGCGTGTCCACGTGTTACTCCCCCCCTTTATCGTAGGTCGCCAGCGGGTTCCACGGACCTTGTTGATGTCCTTTCCACTCGCTGCCATCCTCCCACATCTCTTTCTTCCAGATGGGAACGATTTGCTTTAGCCTTTCGATGGCGTAGCGGCCTGCTTCAAAGGATTCGTTGCGGTGCGGTGTGGCAACCGCGACGATCACGGCGATTTCTTCGATTTGCAGATCTCCGATGCGATGCTGCATCGCTACCCGCGCACCGGGCCAGCGCTCGTCGATCTCGGCGGCGATCTGCTTCATTTTTTCAACAGCCATGGGGGCGTAAGCTTCATATGAAAGATAGACCGTACGCTGTCCATGTGTAAATTCACGCACGGTTCCGACAAAGGTAAGGACCGCGCCAGCATGCGGATTGCTCACCAGACGGATCAGCTTGTCTGCGCTGAGCGGCTCCGTTGTAATCGAAAACAAGGGCTCTTCTCCGCCGCTGACAGGGGGCAGGAGGGCAATCTCGTCACTTGCTTGAATGACGTGATCGGGTGCCGCATATTCGTGATTGAGAGAGACAAAACAACTGCCGAGCAGGGGAGAGAGGGCGGGATACTGTTCGGCTGCTGCCTGCAACAAATCACGCACCGTCGCCTGTTCAGGCAGGGTAAGCTGAATCTCTCGCTGGTTGGCTCGTTCGGCAAGTCCGGCAAACAACAAGATCGTAATCGTCAAAGTAACTCCTCGCTTCCCGTAGTTAGTAGCACCATTCTCTATGGCTTGAAGATACCATACTTAGTGGGAGATGCCAATGCGCGGACAGGCAGGTATCCTTCTTTCGCTTCATTACGTCATACTCTATGGAAAGAGAAAAGTCGCAGGGACGTTTTCAAGGGGGATCAGACATGAAACAATTTTTTCTCGGATTGTTCGCAGGGTGTGTGGCTGCAGCAGGGGTAATGTGGTTCAGCCTGACATCGATCCAGGACGAACATGCTAAAAAAACCCTCGATGCAGAAAAAGAAAACCAGCAATTGCAGCAGCAGATTGCTACATTGTCCATGAAGGTGAAGGCAAACGTAGGGGAGCAGGAAGGCCTGCAAAAAGAGTTGGAGGAGACCGAGAAGCATTTGCATCAATACCAGCGGTTTGTCTCGCAAGTCCTGAATGGGGATGATGAGGATTTTCCATTTGAGATCATCGCCGACGATGAGGAGAAAACGGTCGTGTACTCACCGGTTTATCGCGAGGAAGTACCTCGCAACACGGATCTGCAAAAGCTCTACATACTGCGCATCCTGAACCAGCTGCCCGAGGTCAAGGGGCGTACCGTTACCCTTTGGAGCAGCAAGGAAAATGCGCAACTTTTTGCGGCTGACACCTACCCCAAAAACGGTACAGAGGGCTGGTCCGGGATGAATGCCAAGTTCGCGACGATGCAGAGAGAAAAGGACGGTATTTACATCTTGCATCATCTCGGTGTGCACGAGGTAGATCAGGTGGGGTTTGGCAAATACGCGAGAAAAGAAGGCAATTGACGAGACGATCGCAAGTTTACAAAATAGAGTACAATTTAAGAAATTCTAAAAAAAAAATCAGGTTACATGATTGACAAGAAATATTCGGTATTTTTATAATGTTCCTAATTGAAAAAAGATAAGGGACGTGCACCATGGAGGAATTGAATACAGTTCTAGTCACAGGCTATTCCAAGGCTCCCCAAGGTACTTCCATGTATGAGGTATACAAGCATGCGGGTATTGTTTTGGAGGTCGACCTTATCTCGCACAAGATTGTTGGAGTGGAATTTACCTTTGTGGCTGCCTTGACCAAAAACTTTTTTGAGAGGCTGCTGATCGGCTACCAGCTCGATCATGGCTTGGAGCCGTTGATTCAGCGCATTCAAAGCCACTACTTTGCTCCGTCCCAGCAGGCGATCATCGTCGCTTTGCAATCAGCCGTACAACGATACTGGGACCTTTTGGAGAAGCAAAAATAGCATATGGATTGGTTTTTTTGAAGTGGGAAGACAACCTCTTTCCATGTTCTCATCAAAACCGAGCTCGGCATTGACTCTTGGGAATGAACACTCATTCCTGGAAGGTCTGTTTGCCATGAGCTCGGTTTTTTCGTTTTTCCACAAGGTCCCCAATAACCAATCGAGGTGAAGAAATGGTTGTCATCGTCAATGCACTACGTACCCCCATCGGGAGATTCGGAGGCGCATTAGCCACCGTCCCGCCAGAGGATTTGCTCGCACTCGTCATCAACAACAATCTCTCCTTATCCGGTCTCACTCCTGACCTGGTTGACGAGGTAATTGTCGGCCAAACCAAGCAAAGCGCACACACCCCCAACATCGCCCGCGTGAGCGCATTGAAGGCAATCTTTCCAGAGAGCGTCACAGGCTACACGGTACACCGCCAATGCGGATCAGGGATGCAGGCAGTCGCCAACGCCTACCAGTCGATCGCGATGGGGCAGTCCCAGATCGTGCTGGCTGGAGGAGTGGAGAGCATGTCGCAAGCTCCCTATTACTTTGTTGGGAACCGCTTCGGCATCCAGCCGGGTGATCTCACTCTCTATGATTCCAACACCGAGAGTCAGCCGCGCTCGCAGCCGCAATCCCGCTATGGGCATTTTACGATGGGCGAGACGGCGGAATGGCTGGCTGAAAAGTACGCCATTTCGCGCGAGGAGCAGGATGCCTACGCCCTGCAAAGCCAGCAGAAGGCCAGACGGGCGATCCAGACGCATGCTTTCACGGACGAGATCGTGCCGGTGGAGATACAGGAAGGAAAACTGGGAACACGCCTCTTCGCGGTAGACGAGCATCCTCGTGAAACCACGCTGGAAAAACTGGCGAAGCTGGCACCAGTCTTTCGCGAGGGTGGAACCGTCACCGCAGGCAATTCTTCCGGCAGAAATGACGGAGCCGCGATGCTTTTGATGATGAAGGAAGAGAGGGCGCTCGCATTGGGGCTGACGCCGCTAGCGAGAATTCGTTCCTTTGCCGCTGCGGGTGTATCCCCCAAAGAGATGGGGATAGGACCGGTTCCGGCCAGTCAAAAGGCCCTTGCCATGGCGGGTCTGGAGCTTGGCGACATGGAACTGATCGAGCTGAATGAAGCCTTTGCCGCACAAAGCCTCGCTGTTCTCAAAGAGTGGGGGATTACGGAGGAGCGGGTAAATGTCAACGGTGGCGCGATCGCCCTGGGACATCCACTGGGCTGCTCGGGAGCGCGGATCCTGGTGACACTGGTTCACGAAATGCGCAAGAGAGATGCAAAATACGGGCTCGGCACACTCTGCATTGCGGGTGGTCAGGGCATGGCAATGGTGGTGGAAAAATGGGAGGAGTAAAGCAGGTAAAGGATTACGTGTTTCATCGCGATTTTACAAAAAGCATCCGCTCATCACGCACGGTGAGGGTGTCTATCTGTACGATTCGCAAGGCAAGAGATACCTGGACGCTTCATCCGGAGCTGTGGCTGCCAATCTGGGTCACGGGGTCGGAGAAATCGCGGAGGCGATGGCACATCAGGCAATGAAGGCGGGCTTCGTCCATACGCTCCGCTTTGAAACAGAGGTTTTGCAGGAGCTGGCGAAGGAGATCGGGGAGTTGGCACCCTCGACCCTCAATCGAGTTTACTTTACATCGGGTGGATCGGAGGCCAATGAGAGTGCGATCAAGCTCGCCAGACAGTATCATGCGGACCGTGGACAACCGGGCAAGCACATCGCGATTGGCCGCTGGCAAAGCTACCACGGCAATACCATGGCCTCCCTGTCTGCCGGAGGAGATATCAAAAGGCGCAAGATGTACACTCCGATGCTCAATCACGCCCGACATATTTATTCGCCGTATTGTAAGCGCTGTCCATACGGAAAAACAGCGGAGACCTGTCAAAAGGACAGCACGTTGGCCTGTGCAGACGACCTGGAACGGCTGATCCGCGAACTGGGTCCCGAAAATATCTCGTGCTTCATCTGCGAGCCCATCGTCGGGAGCCAGCAAGGGGCAGTCGTCCCGCCAGAAGGCTATCTGCGCCGCATCCGGGAGATCTGTGATCGCTACGAGGTCGTCATGATCGTCGATGAAGTGATGACTGGTTTCGGACGGACGGGTACGAATTTTGCCATCGAGCATTTTGGCGTGGAGCCGGACATTCTGACTTTTGGCAAGGGGGTATCAGGCGGTTACGCTCCACTGGCCGGCATGGTCGTCTCCGACAAGCTGGTCGACAGCCTGATTCAGTACGGCAACGGCCGGTTTGTACACGGGTACACCTTCAGCGGCCATCCGGTATCTATCGCGGCAGGCTTGGCTGCGGTCCGCTACTATCGGGAAAAACGCGTACGGGAGAATGGGACTGAACAGGGTGCCTACCTGTTCCAACGTTTGCAGGAACTGCAAAGCCGTCACGCGATGATGGGGGAAGTGCGGGGGAAAGGGCTCTTGCTCGGATTCGAGCTCCTGCTCGATCGGGAAAAGGATCTGCATTTTCCTCCGGGTCTCGACATGGCGGAGCGGCTCAATCAAGCGGCGATGGAGCGAGGAGCAGTCTTTTATCCCGGTACGGGAACGGTAGACGGAATTCTGGGCAACCATCTGCTGGTAGCACCGCCGCTCACGATTACGCGGGCTGAGGTGGATGAGCTGGTGCAGATCCTGGATGAAGCCGTCACCATGTGGGAAGAGCAGATTCGCGCCTCCTCCTTGCAGTAGGGATACGGAGTGGAAGAAAGGGAGGTTGAGAGGATGAGCAAGGTGCAAAGCCCTGTTTACAAAGGAAACTTTGTGAATGGCGACTGGCGCATGCCGAAGACAGATTCATGCTTTGAAAGCATCAACCCGGCTACGCAGGAGGTGATCGCAACCTGCCGGATGTCGGGGGAACGAGAAGTCGATGAAGCCGTCTCGTCCGCCCATGAGGCGTTTCAAGCCTGGCGCAGAATACCTGCACCGCATCGTGCCGAGATTCTGTACACCTTATCGGATCTGCTGGCTTCCCGCAAAGAGGCGATTGCCCGAACCATGACCATCGAGATGGGCAAGGTGCTGGGCGAATCACGAAGCGAGCTGGATGCGACGATCGCGGCTTGTAGGTATATGGCGGGCGAGGGGCGCAGGCTGTTCGGCGAAACCATCCCGACATCTGCCAGTGAGCGAATGGCGATGACCATCCGTGAGCCGATTGGAGTCGTCGCCTGTATCACGCCTTGGAACTTCCCCATCGCCCTTGCCGCCTACAAGATATTTGCGGCCTTGATCGCAGGCAATACGGTCGTCTGGAAGCCGGCGTCCAACGTAGCTCTATCTGCCTGTGCCTTTACGGAGCTGTTCGCGTTAGCCGGACTTCCTCCAGGTGTCCTCAACCTTGTTCTGGGGTCGGGCAGCCAAGTAGGGGAGGCGCTGGTGGAACATCCAGATGTCAAGGTCATCTCCTTTACTGGCTCTACGGCAGTAGGAATTCGCTTGGCAGAAAAAGGAAGCCGGACGCTGAAGCGGGTCTCATTGGAGCTAGGCGGTAAAAACGGTGTGATCGTTTTGGCTGATGCTGATCTGGACAAGGCCGCGGAGGGGATCGTGAAAGCGGCATTCACGACAGCAGGGCAGCGATGTACGGCAGCAAGCCGCGTCATCGCCGAAGAATCCATCCGCGAAGAACTGGAGCGCCGCGTCGTTGCACTGACTAAAAGCATCACGGTCGGTGATGGCCTGCAGCCAGGAGTTGAGATGGGGCCACTGGCTACGCGCAGCCAGCTGGATACTGTCGAGCGTTATGTAGAAATCGCACAAGCTCAAGGTGGCATCGTGCTGACGGGAGCAGAGCGTTTGGAGCATTCAGGGTATTTTTACGCCCCGACTGTGATCACCAACGTTCGTCCAACGGATCGCATCGCCAAAGAGGAGGTCTTCGGTCCGGTGCTGGCAATTCTCGGGGCGAAAAATTTTGAAGAGGCGGTTGCGATCAACAACAACACGGAATACGGTCTGTCCAGCGCCATCTACACCAACAGCCTGCATTATGCAGGACGAGCGATGAGGGAGCTGGAATCCGGTCTTGTCTACATCAACAGCGGCACGTCCAGCTCGGAGACGGGAGCTCCGTTTGGCGGAATGAAAATGTCCGGAAATGGTCATCGCGAGGTCTCCCACCACGCTTTTGACACCATGACAGAATGGAAGACGATTTACACGAATGTCTAGCCCGTGCATGGGAAAGGAGGCAGAAAACAAACATGGCAAACTACGTCATCAAACGATTATTTTCAATGATTCCGGTACTTTTGGTTGTATCCATCGTGGTCTTTCTGTTGGTTCACCTGGTACCGGGAGACCCTGCTGCCGTCATGCTGGGGGCCGAAGCGACTCCCCAGCAGCTGGCTGAGCTGCAGGAACAACTCGGTTTGAACAAACCGCTGGCAGAACAATTTTTCAATTGGCTTGGGGCATATGCTGTCCGGCGATTTAGGCCACTCCCTGGTCTCCGACAAAGAGGTGCTGACCTTGCTCTGGGAGCGTCTGCCGGCCACCATGGCGCTGATCATGTACGCGCTCCTCATCTCCGTCGTGATCGCAATTCCACTGGGCATCATCTCGGCCGTTCGGCACAACACCCGCTGGGATTACGGAGCCATGCTGATCGCTTTGATCGGGGTTTCGGTCCCCAACTTTTGGGCGGGACTTCTGCTCATCATGACCTTTTCGCTTCATTTGGGCTGGTTCCCCTCTACGGGCTACGTCGATGTGACGCAAAATCTCTGGAAGCATCTGGAGCATCTCGCCCTGCCGGCATTTGCACTCGGCTTTTTGCAAGCGGGAATCGTCACGCGCATGACCCGCTCGAGCATGCTGGAAGTGCTGAAGCAGGATTACATTTGTACCATCCGTGCCAAAGGCGGGACGGAAAAGGTCGTTATCCTCAAGCACGCACTGAAAAACTCCATGATCCCGATTATTACGATTATTGGAATCAACTTCGGTCTTCTGCTTGGCGGAACGGTGGTCGTCGAGACGATTTTCAGCATCCCGGGCATCGGGCAGCTGTTGGTCCAGTCCGTCTTCAACCGGGATTACCCTGTCATCCAAGGCGTGATTCTGTGCGTGGCCGTGATTTACGTCTTGATCAGTCTGGTCGTAGACCTGCTGTATGCGTACTTCGATCCCAAAATTGACTACAACGAGGGGTGAGAAAGCTTGGAATATGTAGAGATTACGAAAGAAGCAGAGAAAAAGGGCCAGTTTGCCGAACAGATGCGTGCCTTCTGGAAGGTTTTCTCCATTCGCAAGACAGCCGTCTTCGGCCTTGCCATCGTCTGTTTTGTCATCCTGATCGCAATTTTGGCTCCTCTTTTGGCGCCGTTTGATCCCGTGGAGGATGTCGATTACGGGAATCGCATCGCCAATCCCTCCGCTACGCATCTTTTCGGGACGGATGAATTTGGGCGAGACATTTTCAGCCGCGTCTTGATGGGGGCGCAGGTCTCCATCGCCATCTCCGTGTCTGCTGTGACGATTTCCGCGGCGATCGGCATCGTAATCGGCTTGATTTCCGGCTATTACGGCCGATGGGTCGATAACGTCCTGATGCGGATCGTGGATGGTTTGATGTCCTTCCCGCCGATCTTGTTTGCAATTGCGCTGATGGCGGCTCTCGGGAACAACATGGGCAATATCATTGTGGCGCTGGCTGTTGTGTACGCGCCTTTGTTCGCCAGACTTGTGCGGGGAACCGTTTTGTCGGTAAAAAACAAGGAATACGTAGAGGCGATACAGGTGATGGGAGGCTCCCATATCCGCATCCTTTTCAAGCACATCCTGCCCAATTGCTTGTCGCCTCTGCTGATCCAGATGACGACCTACTTCGCCTACGCGATTCTGGCAGAGGCTTCGCTCAGCTTTATCGGGCTCGGGGTACCGCAGCCGGAGCCAAGCTGGGGAAACATTTTGTACGACGGTCGCCAGTACATGCTGGAAGCACCCTGGATCACCGTTTTTCCGGGTGTGGCCATCGCTGTTACGGTCCTGGGTTTGAATCTTTTGGGGGATGGACTGCGTGACTACCTGGACCCTCGCATGAAATAGCCAATCCCTATGAACAGACGATTCTACGAGCAGAGGTGATGATGCACACATGAATAGCAGATTGTTGGATGTAAAAGGGTTGACGGTTCAATTCCACACCCCGGACGGACCGGTCGAAGTGGTCAGCAGCGTCGATTTTCATGTGAACAAAGGGGAGACTGTCGGTTTGGTCGGAGAGAGCGGCTGCGGAAAAAGCGTCAGCTCGATGGCGATCATGGGACTGATCCCGTCTCCACCCGCGAAACAGATCGGCGGAGAAATCTGGTTTCAGGAGAAAAACCTGCTTGCGGAGTCTCCTGACTACCTGCGTTCGATCCGCGGCAACAGCATGTCGATGATCTTTCAAGACCCGATGAGCTCGCTTGATCCGGCCTTTACCGTCGGCAGCCAGATCGACGAAGCGATGCAATTCCATCAGAAGATCGCGGCGAATGAGGCAAAAGAGCGCTCGATTGAACTCTTGCGCCGCGTAGGCATCTCCAATCCGGAGCTGAGATACCACGAGTATCCGCATCAGCTGTCGGGGGGCATGCGGCAGCGTGTCATGATCGCGATGGCCTTGGCCTGCAATCCGCAGCTGATCATCGCCGACGAACCGACGACGGCCCTGGATGTGACGGTCCAGGCGCAAATTCTGGATCTGCTCAACGACCTGCGGCAGACATTTGGCTCGGCCATCATCATGATCACGCACGATATGGGCGTGGTAGCAGAGACTTGTGACCGCGTGATGGTCATGTACGCGGGCCAGATCGTGGAGGAAGCCCCGACGGAAGTGCTGTTTGATCAAACGGCGCATCCGTACACCGAAGGTCTTTTGCGCTCCATCCCCAAGATCAGCGGCAAAAAGGTGAAGCTGTATTCGATTCCGGGCAGTGTGCCGCTGCAGCGAGATATGCCGAAGGGGTGCCGCTTTCATCCCCGTTGCTCGTATGCCACCTCGTTGTGCCAGGAAAAAGAGCCGCCGATCCAGGAGCTTGCGCCGGGACATCGCGTCAAGTGCTGGCACAGCGATCAGGTCATCGCCAAGCAAGGAGGTGTGTAAAAAGTGGACAAAACACCATTGTTGGAACTGCATGACGTAAAAAAATACTACCCGATCAAACAGGGTTTGCTGCGCAGACAGACAGGAAATGTCAAAGCGGTGGATGGGGTCAGTTTTCAGGTCTATCCCGGTGAAACCTTCGGCCTGGTCGGAGAGAGCGGCTGTGGAAAGAGTACCTTGGGACGGGTCATCGTGCAGCTTTTGCAAGCCACCGCAGGGGAGATCCAGTTTGGCAAGAAAGGGATCTCCACCATGAGTGCCAAAGAAAAGCTGGCCTTCAAGCGAGAGGTGCAGATGATCTTCCAGGACCCGTTCTCCTCTCTCAATCCGCGTCAGAAAATTGGGGATATTCTCGAAGAGCCGTACTGCATCCATACGGAATTGACCAAGCACGAACGGAGAGAAAAAGCATCTGAACTGCTGCAAAAGGTGGGGCTCAATCCCATGCACGCCGAGCGTTATCCCCATCAGTTCAGCGGCGGACAGCGACAGAGGATCGGAATTGCCCGCGCTTTGGCCTTAAATCCCAAGCTGATCGTCTGTGATGAACCGGTATCCGCCTTGGACGTATCGATTCAGTCCCAGATCATCAATCTGCTTGAGGAATTGCAGGAAGAAACAGGAATTTCTCTGCTGTTTATCGCGCATGACCTGAGTGTCGTCAAGCACATCAGCCACCGGATCGCCGTGATGTACCTGGGGAATATCGTCGAGCTGGCGACCGCAGAGGAGCTGTTCACCAATCCGCAGCATCCCTATACGCGCACATTGCTCTCGTCAATCCCGGCGGAACACCCCCGGAAAAAACGGGAGCGCATCACCCTCGCAGGCGAAATTCCCAATCCGGCGAACCCGCCGCAGGGCTGCAAGTTCCATACGCGCTGTCCTTACGCGGAGGAAGCGTGCAAAAAGACTGTTCCACCCCTGATCGAATCCAACGGTCATGCGGTTGCTTGCCATCTCATCCAATAAAGGAGTGTTCGTTCATGCAAAAGTTCAGGAAGATTCGCGTGTTTGCGCTGTTCGCAATGGTGTTGATGCTCGCCTGGGTGACAGCAGGCTGCGGAGGTTCAGCTTCAGCCCCGCCTGCGGGCTCCGAGAATGGAAGCACTACGTCGCCGCAAGAGCAGGGAACGCCTAAATCGGGCGGCAAGCTGACGGTGGGTGTCAGCGCGGATTTGACCAAGCTGGACCTGCACGGATCGACTGTTCTGTCAGACCGTATTCCTCTTTTGCACGTACAGGAAATGCTGGTGACAATCGATGAAAAAATGAATATCATCCCGATGCTCGCGCAAAAGTGGGAGACGAGCGAAGACGGCAAGAGCGTCACGTTTGCCCTGCGCAAAGGCGTCCCATTCCACAACGGGAAAGAGATGAAAGCAGAAGATGTGAAATACTCCATCGAGCGCTTCATGCAAGTGGCAGCCCGCAAAGGGGAATTCTCGATGGTCGATTCGATCGAAGCCAAGGACGATTACACAGTTGTTTTCCATTTGAAACAGCCTTCGGGCGTATTTCTTGCCTCTCTGGCCAATCCTTACAATCCTGCGGTCATCATGCCCAAAGGGATCGCGGAGGAACAGAGCGGTACGATCACCAAGCCAATCGGAACGGGCCCCTTCCAGTTTGAAAAATGGGAGCAGGGCAAGCAGCTCGTGTTGAAGCGCTTCTACCAATACGCTTCTCCAGAGGGAGATACAAGCGGTTTCGGCGGTGCGAAAAAACCGTATGTCGATGAAGTCATTTTCAAGCCGATCTCCGAGGCAACAGTTCGTTTGACCGCTCTGGAGACAGGGGAGATCGATCTCGCCACAGACATTTTGCCAAAGGATGTAAAGCGCCTGGAAACCAGCAGCAACATTGTATTGGCCAAGGAAACCTCCATGAACTGGGGCTATCTCTTCTTCGGCTTTAAAAAGCCGCCGTTTGACAATCTCAAAATGAGACAGGCCGTCGCCTACGCGCTGAACAAGCAGGAAATCGTGGATGTGGCTACCTGGAGTCTGGGCAAGGTAGCCAGCTCGCCGGTCTATACCGAGACGGAGTGGTACACGGAAGCGCATGCCAAAGACTATCAGCAGGATTTGGAAAAAGCAAAACAACTGCTGAAAGAAGCGGGCTACAACGGCGAAAAAATCGTGATCTCCACTGCCAAGGCCTATGACCACCACCAAAAAGCGGCTTTGACGATCCAAAATCAGTTGAAAAAGATCGGGATGAACGTGGAGGTGGAAATCCTGGAGTGGGCCTCCTTCATTTCCGAGCGCAGCAACTCTGGCGATTATCAATTGGCTGTCAGCCATATCACTCCGCGACCAGATCCAAATCAAATTTACTATGCCTACACGCACAGCAGTTCCAACTTCAACGGCTATAAAAATCCGAAGATGGATGAACTGCTCGACAAAGGCGTGACGACGGTAGACCAAGGAGAACGCAAAGAGATTTACAGTCAGGTGCAGGATCTCTTGCGTGAAGATTTGTCTTTTACCGCTACCTACTATTATCCAGTCATCGAAGCGCATCAGTCGTACTTGAAGGGATATCAATCCTGGAGCGCAGGCTATCCGCGGCTCTGGAATGTATGGATCGACAAATAAAAAGAACGATGGATTTTCATGAAGTGGAAAGAAATACCCTCTTTCCATGGTCTCATCTAAATCCGGTAAAGGCGTGGCGGAAACAGGAGACTGTTTTTTCCTCTTTGCCGGATTTCTTTTTTCGGAGGGATTCCAATGGCAAAAATCATAGATGCGAAAGAAGCCGTAGCGCTGATAAAAGACGGAGATTGCTTGATGGTCGGCGGCTTTGGACTGGTAGGCTGCCCGTTGACCATTGTAAATGAGCTGAGCCAATCGCATGCAAAAGACCTGACGATTATCAGCAACAATTTGGGAGAACCGGGAAAAGGCTTGGGTGTTCTCGTCTTGCAGAAGAGGGTGAAAAAAGCAATCGGCTCTTACTTTACCTCCAATCCCGATGTCGTGCAGGCCAATCAGAAGGGCGAGCTGGAAATCCAGCTCCTGCCGCAGGGGACGTTGGCGGAAGCCATCCGTGCAGGCGGTGCGGGCATCGGGGGCTTCTATACGCCGACGGGGGTAGGGACGAAGCTGGCTGAAGGAAAAGAACGCAAGCTGATCAATGGGAAGGAATATTTGTTCGAGCCCTCCTTGCGTGCTGATGTGGCCCTGATTCGCGCCTATAAAGCTGATCGTTTGGGAAATCTGATCTATCGCAAATCATCGCGCAACTTCAATCCGATGATGGCGACAGCCGCTGCGACAGTCATTGCGGAAGTGGACGAAATCGTCGATGTGGGCGCATTGTCTGCAGAAGAAATCGTAACACCGCACCTCTTCGTTGATTACCTGACTGTGAAGGGAGAGTGCCGCTTATGAAGGCCAAGGAGTATATCGCCGCTCGTACAGCCAAAGAGCTGCAAGACGGAGACGTCGTCAACCTGGGAATCGGCATTCCCACTCTGGTGGTCGATTACCTCCCCCGAGACGTCCGGGTGTTCGTTCATTCAGAAAATGGGATTCTGGGTGTAGGGCCGTCGCCAGGTCCTGAACATGCGGACGCCGATCTGGTCAATGCCGGAAAGCTCCCCGTCACAGTCGAGGAAGGCAGCTCCTTTTTTGACAGTGCCGCTTCGTTTGGGATGATTCGCGGGGGCCATGTCGATGTGACGATTCTCGGGACACTCGAAATCAATCAGCGCGGCCAGATTGCGAATTGGGCTGTTCCCGGCAAGGCTGTACTGGGGGTTGGCGGTGCGATGGATTTGTTGGAAGGAGCCGGGAAGGTGATCGTTGCCACCATGCACACCAACAAGGACGGGCAGCCGAAAATTGTCAAAGAGACTTCGCTCGAGCTGACCTCCCTGCGCCCTGTCGATCTGATTGTCACCGAGCTGGCTGTTTTCTGCGTACGGGATGGCAGGCTGCGCCTGATCGAGCTGGCTCCCCACTCGACACTGGAGGAAGTGCGGCAAAAGACGGGTGCCGAGTTCGACATTGAATGGAGAGAAAACATGGAGACAAAAGGGGTGTAAGCATGGCTTCCTATCGAATCGGTATCGCATTCTTCTATCATGAATCGCATACATTCAGTCCGGTCCGCACGACGCTGGACGACTTTATCCAGGAAGGCTACTACAAGGCTGAGGAAATATTGGCCGCATACACCGGGACCAAGACTGAGGTCGGCGGATTCATCGATGTGGTCAGAGAAAAGGGAGGGACCCTGGTTCCACTCCTCTGCGCGGCAGCGATTCCATCCGGGCCGGTAACCCGGGAGACCTACGAGGTCATCCGCAGTCAAATGCTGGACGCCATTGAGCAGGCCGGGGAAATGGACGGGCTCCTGCTGGCGCTGCACGGCGCGATGGTCGTCGAAGGTGTGACTGATCCCGAGGTCGAAATGCTCGCGGCTATCAGAGAGAAGGTCGGAGAGTCCCTGCCCATTGCTACGACCCTGGATATGCACGCCAATCTGGGCAGACGCATTCTCGACTTCACGCCGCTGCACTTCGGATTCAAGACCTACCCGCATGTGGACATGTATGAGCAAGGCTGCAAAGCAGCGACAATGCTCTATCGGCAGCTCGACGGCGGAACTCGCTTTTACGCTTCCTTTGTCAAGCTGCGCGCCTTGCTGCCCAGCCTGAACATGCGCACAGAGGAAGGACCGATGTACGATCTTGTGGAGCTGGCCAAAAAACAGGAACAGGATGCGGACATCGTCGGTGCTTCTATCTTTGGAGGGTTTCCGTACGCGGATATCCCGGAGGCGGGAGCGAGCGTCCTGGTCGTTGGGACAGATCAAGAAAAAACACGGAAAACAGCCCGCTTTTTGGCGCAGCAGGTGTGGGAAAATCGGGAGTGTTTTGTGATTGCCTTGCCGAAAGTGCGGGATGCCCTTCAGAGCGCTTTGCAAATCCAGGCAGACAAGCCGATCGCTTTGGCAGATATTTCGGACAATCCGTTGAGCGGAGGCACGGGGGATACGACGGAGCTTCTGCGGGAAATGATTGCGCTGGATCTCGAAAATGCGTTGTTCGGGGCTTTGTACGACGAGGAGTCGCTTCAGGCATGCATGGAAGCGGGAGCGGGAGCCACGATTCGATTGTCTCTCGGCGGAAAGCTGTCTCCGGAATTCGGACCTCCGGTAGAAGTTGATGCAAAAATCATGGCGCTGACCAATGGCGTTTTCACAAACAAGGGACCGATGAACACAGGACTTCTTGTGGATACCAATGGCGCCGCTCATATCAGGGCAGGGGGATTGGATATATTGCTGACGGGTCGTGCCCTCTCTGCGAATGATCCGGAGCTGTTCCGCCACATCGGGATTGAGCCGACGACGAAACGGATTTTGGGGCTGAAAGTGAAGAATCACTTCCGGGCAGCCTTTGATCCGCTGGTAAGCCAGGTGATCTACGTTGACGCACCGGGACTCGCTTCCAACGATTTTACCCATTTTGCCTACAAGCAAATCCCGCGCCCGATCTGGCCGTTGGATGAAATCGATGGCGGATTTATGGAGGAAGGGTGATGGCGATGCTTTCGTACCAAGAATTTTTGCTGGGGACTCGGCTTGTTTTTGGACCAGGCTGTGTGGAGCGGATGGAAGAGGAAATCCGCAGGCAGGGATACGAGAACATCTTGCTCGTAACCGACCAGGGAATCGTCCGCTCAGGTGTCTTTGAGCATGTGATGGGAGTTCTGGATGCGGCGAAAATCAGGTATTCCGTATTCGACGAGGTTCAGTCCAATCCGGATGTTGCCCACATTGACAAAGCTTATCACTCCATTCGAGAACAGCAGACCGATCTGATCATCGCCGTCGGGGGCGGCAGCGTTATGGATGCAGCGAAGGCATTCGCCCTGTTGCTGGCCAATCACGGCTCCATTCGGGATTATGAGGGGCGCGGTGTATTTCAGGAAGAAGCGATTCCGCTTTTGGCTGTGCCGACCACAGTAGGCACCGGGAGTGAAGTAACGCGAGCATGCGTCATCAGCGACCATGAGCGCCATCTGAAAATGATCGTCGGCGGTCCTTCGCTTGCTCCGAAAATCGCCTTTCTCGACGCCTGTTTGCTTACGAAGCTGCCTTCGCATTTGGTAGCGGCTACGGGAATCGATGCTTTGACACATGCCATTGAAGGATACGTCTGCAAAAAGGCCAATCCGATCACCGATGCATTGAATCGGCACGCGCTTGCGATGATTCACAGCGCGATTCGCCCAGCCGTGGCGGACAGCCGAAATCTGGAAGCCATCAACAACATGCTGATGGCCAGCACGATTGCCGGGGTCGGGGCGGGGAATGCCTCGCTTGGTATTGTACATGCCATCTCGCATGCCATCGGCGGCTACTATGATGTGCCGCATGGCTTGGTAAACGGCATATTGCTCCCGCTTGCTATCGAGTGGAACTGGATTGCCAATCCGGCCAAATACGCCGACGTTTTTGAACTGTTGGGCGGGGGATGCAGGCATGCGTGGAGCTTGGAAGAAAAGGCGAAGGAAGCAGCAGCCGTCGTTCGCTCCCTGCTCGAAGATCTTCAAATGCCGCAAAGATTGACGGAGCTGGGTCTGAAGGCGTCCAACATCGACCTGATTGCCAAGCAGGCGATCGAGGATGGCTATGTTCCGAACAATCCCCGTCAAATCACAGAAGCGGATGTACGCAAGCTGATAGCTGCCGCATGGTAAGACATCGTATTCGAATTTGTATGGCAATAGGAGGAATGCTCGGATGAACAAATACCTTTTCGCTGAAATGACATGGCCTGAAATCCAGCAGGTCATCCGCGAGGAGCGGGTAGCGGTGGTCCCGGTCGCGATGATCGAGGAGCACGGCCATCATCTTCCCGTGGATACGGATCTCGTGCTCGCCAATGAAGTGTGTGTGCGCGCTGCGCAAAAAAGCCCTGCGGACATGGTCGTAATTCCCCCGATCAATCATGGCTATGCGCCGCATCAGATGGATTTTCCCGGAGTCATCTCGATATCATCCGCTACCTTCATCAGCTACGTCACCGATGTATGCCGCAGTCTCGCGCATCAAGGCTTCAAGCGCATTCTCCTGCTCAATGGACACGGTAGCAACGTCTCCTTGCTGCAGGTAGTAGCCCGTCAAACGATCCTGGAATACCCTGAGGTGATGTGCGCTTCGATCTCTCATTGGGATTTGCAGCCGCTGATCGAGATGGCGGAGGAGATCCGGGAATCCGAGAATCCGGGCGGGATGAACCATGCCTGTGAGCTGGAGACCTCCATGTATCTGGCTATCAAAGAAGACCTTGTGCAAATGGACAAAGCAGTCCGCGATCTGGACAAATTCAAGAACTCCAAGTATTTTTGGCTGGACCTGGTCGGAAAAGGCGAAGGGCGTCCCGTCGTCATGATGCCATACTGGAGCGCGATCTCTGAAACGGGAACGTTGGGAGACCCGACTGTAGCCACGCGGGAAAAAGGGGAGAAGCTGCTTGCGGCTGCCGTCGATGGCCTGGTGGAGTTCATCCAGATTTTCAAGGAGAGAGAGCATCATCCAAGAGTGAATCATCATCAATTGTAATGAAAAAACGAATCTTTGCTATTCCTTTTCCCGTACGATTGCAGTACGGGATTTTATTTTTCAGAATGCTTGGGCCCACCACCACTTTCCTCATTGCAATTATTGCGTCGCGGGAGTAAGGTAGGAGGGTAGGAATCATTTGCGAACGATAAGAAAAAGGTTGTCTAACGGGAGGGCTGCATGAACGATCAATTGACGCATTTTAATGAACAAAACCGGGCTAAAATGGTCGACGTCTCCGATAAGGATGTCACCAAGCGCGAAGCCGTCGCGTACAGCCGCATGGTGATGGAAAAAGAAACGCTGGCACGCATCCGGGAGGGACGGGTTGCCAAAGGGGATGTGCTGGCGGTCGCTCAAGTTGCTGGTGTCATGGCAGCCAAAAAAACGTGGGAGATCATCCCGATGTGCCATCCGCTGCCGCTGACTGGCATTGATATTCGCTTTTCTTTTGCGGATGAACAGACATTGGAGATCGAAGCTGCTGTCAAGACGACCGGAAAAACGGGTGTCGAGATGGAGGCGCTCACAGCAGCGAGTGTAGCTGCATTGACGGTGTACGATATGTGCAAGGCGATGGACAAAGCCATGGTGATCGAATCGACCGGCCTTTTGCGCAAAACCGGAGGGAAGAGCGGAGATTTCACACGAGAGGACAATTCAAAATGATAGAAAAATGGAAGTCCTATCCGGGCAGCATTCGTCTTCTGGCGATTGCTGCTGTTATTTCTTCTACTGGCATGGCTTGTATCTGGCCTTTGGTCACGATCTATATCCACGACCATTTGGGTAAGCCGTTGACGGTGGCGGGCTTTTTGCTGCTGCTGAACCAAGGGGCTTTTTTGGTTGGAAGCGTATTGGGCGGAATGATGTTCGACCGCTGGGGAAAGCTGCGCACGATGGTCATCGCATCGATCGGGATCATTACCGTGTCAGCGGGTCTGGGGATGACCCAGGATTTTACCATGTACACGATATTATTGTTATTGAACGGACTTTTTTACGGCATGTTGTCGCCGGTAATTAATGCACTGGCGGTCGTCTTGTGGCCGCAGGGTGGGCGAAAGGGCATCAATATGATCTACGTGGCGCAAAATGCCGGAGTCGCGGCCGGGGCGGCATTAGGGGGGCTTTTAGCCAGTATCTCCTTTGCCTGGACTTTCTTCGGGAACGCCATCACGCAAACCGCAGCTTTGCTGCTTTTCGTATGCATTTTGCCGCGGTATCTTAAAGACAGTCAGAGCATGCCATTTGCCGTCGCAGAAGAGCCGCAGGCAGCGGGTACGCCAACGTCCATTCCTGCAGCTCCCGCGATGTCGCGCCAGTTCGTCTGGACCGCGCTTCTTCTGCTCTGCGCAGGGCTTCTGATTAGCTGGATCGTATATGTGCAATGGACGACGGTTTTGTCCAGCTACATGCAATCATTAGGTATTTCCTTGCGCCAGTACAGCTTCTTGTGGACGCTCAATGGCGGATTGATTCTGTTCGGACAGCCGCTGATTTCCTGGGTGATCCGCCGCTTTGCCAAAACACTGATCTCCCAGATGCTGCTCGGCGCATACGTATTTGCGCTCTCCATGCTGATCCTTACGCAGACGACAGCCTATGCGGGCTTTTTCGCAGCGATGTTCATCATGACGCTGGGCGAAATGCTGATGTGGCCTGCTGTTCCGACCGTAGCAGCACAATTTACCCCCGCAGGCCAGGAAGGGTTTATTCAGGGACTGGTGACGGGGACCGGCTCCGCCGGAAGGATGCTCGGACCGCTTCTGGGCGCCTTTCTTTTCCAGGAGTACGATGCGCAGGGATTGCTTTACATCATGACGGGTCTGGCGCTGGTTTCCGTGGGATTCTTTGCGCTCCACCACCAGTTCGTAAAGCGCGGCAAAAAGCCGTTATCGCCTACACCTCTCGCAGGCAAAATGTAGGCAGGAGGGCCAAGCAAATTCTTGACACACGCAAATCGCTCAAGTAGTATGAAGAAGATTCAAAACATGATATTCCGCGTGTTTTACTGCCATATTAGAGGTGGAGGGACTGACCCGAAGAAGCCCCACAGCTTCCTAAGCTGTGCCCATTCTTGACTTGAAAGTGAGTACACCCCTTTTTCTGTATGGAAAGAGGGGTTTTTTATTCCAAGGAGCGAAAGGATCTGAAGAGAGATGCGCATCCAACCTGCCGACATGATCGATCGGTTGCCGACACAGTTTTTTGCCACGCTGGTAGCGAAGGTAAACAAAGTGATCGCTGCCGGACATGACGTAATCAACCTGGGACAAGGAAATCCCGATTTGCCGACACCGCCGCATATTATTGAAGAAATGCAGGCACAGGCAAGCAATCCGCTGCATCACAAATACCCGCCGTTCAGCGGACGTCTGGAACTGAAGCAAGCCGTGGCGCAATGGTACAAAAACGAATTCGACGTCGATCTCGATCCCGAAGAGGAGGTAGCGATTCTCTTCGGCAGCAAAACGGGTTTGGTGGAAATCTGCCAGGTGCTGATGAACCCGGGGGATGTCGCGCTGGTTCCCGATCCCGGTTATCCGGATTACTGGTCCGGTGTAGCGGTAGTGGACGGTCGCATGGTGATGATGCCGCTGAAGGCAGAAAATCAGTTTTTGCCTGACTACAGCCAATTGAAGCAAGCGGACCTGGATCGCGCCAAGCTGATGTTTTTGAACTACCCGAACAATCCGACGGCAGTCAATGCGTCGATCGAATTTTATGAAGAAACCATTCGCTTTGCCAAAAAGCATGAGATCGTCGTCTGCCATGATTTTGCCTACGGAGCGATCAGCTACGACGGCAAAAAACCAGTCAGCTTCATGCAGCTCCCCGGAGCCAAGGAAGTGGGTGTGGAGTTCTACACGCTCTCCAAAACCTACAATATGGCGGGCTGGCGCGTAGGAGCGATGGTGGGCAATCGTGAGCTGGTACGTCTGATCAATCTGATTCAGGACCATTATTTTGTCAGCATGTTCGGGGCTGTCCAGATGGCAGCAGCCCGCGCCATGACCGATTCCCAGCAATGCGTGCGCGACCTGGTAGCCGTCTATGAGGGACGACGCAACGCGCTGTTTTCCAATCTGCACCGCATTGGCTGGCAAGCCCAGCCGTCGCAAGGATCGTTCTTTGCCTGGCTGCCAGTACCTGCCGGCTATACCTCGGAATCCTTTTCCGACCTGCTGCTGGAAAAAGCGCATGTCGTCGTCGCTCCGGGCATCGGCTTCGGCCCTACCGGAGAAGGCTACGTACGGGCTGCCCTCTTGTCCGATGAACAGCGTCTGGCAGAAGCGGTATCGCGGATCGAGCGTCTGGGATTGTTTGCGAAGGGGAAGTAAACGGAGATTAGAAATCATTATCATAAGGCAAGCACCGGTTTTCCGGTGCTTTTTTGTACTTTCAGAAAGTGTAACTCCTACTTTGTTGTTCTGTCGTGATATAGAAATAGAGTCATTACATTTAATAGGATAGTACCAATCAGAAGAACGGCTGTAGCGAACGCCACGGCGTCCGTCGTATCCATCAGAGCAGCCCAGTCCTCAATCGTCACCAGATGATTGTGATAGAAAATTTGGAAACTTAGTGAAATCGCACAAGCGCCGAAGCTCATCATGGAGAGAATGCCCCAATTTTGATGGCCATGCTTTTTATTTCGCATAAGATTTACAGTAGGAAGGATCCAAGCGATGAGACCAAGAACAAGGCTGCCTAGATTAAGCAAACCATACATAGCTTTACTCCTTTCATGGAAAATATGTACAATACTATGAATGGTTACGCTCTTAAAAAGGAATGCGTTACATCAGAAAACCATCAGGCTAAACCGGTTTTATCGGTACACATATTTCACAAAAATCATTCTTTAGCATGTCGCCACTGTATTTTTCTAAAATCGGTTTGCCGTCAATCTGAAATCCCATGTTGTGTATGGCTGGGAAAATTTCAGTCCATGCTCGTTGTACATCTTCTGCTGTATGTTTGATGGTAAAAATAACATAAACTCCGCCTTGTAGTTCACTTTCGCAGACGAGATCATCTATCTGTTCATCATTCCTGATGGCAATGCAAGCGTCATATCTACATTTCTCAGGAAGGGTTGTTTGCGGATTATCTTGCGGTATTCCGAATAAAATAGCTGATTCGGTAAGCAGTCCTTTCTCCATCGCCCATTTTTTTAGTTTTTGCATCGCCTGCAGATTGGCAGGACCATAAGGACCATATTGTCGTACATACGCAATACGATAGTTCGGGAGAGTTTCGACTCTTGTTTCCATAACGTGAATCTTCCTTTCAAATGGTTATTTTCCGCAATTTGGATGCTATCATGATATAAAAAATAATTCATTCATTTTTTTTAGAAATAAATGGATAATTTCCAAGTTCATCAGACGGGTAACGTTATGAGGAGGTGCTGACATAAAGGATGAACTGATCAAACTCATTCTAGAGGGAGATTTCCAAAAAGCTAAGGAACATGTGCGAGGGATGGACGAAGATACAGTTAGGGGCATTCTTTACAAGGTGGGGTATGATGAAAAAAGTTTTTGTGCCTACACGTTTGTTGTCTCTTTACTTCTGGACGAGGAAACCCCCGATTTGCACTACCTTGCCTCCGAACTGTTGAACATTTGCTTCTGTCATTATGAAGGCGGCTATGAATCCTCTCTCTTTCATGCGAGGAAAGCCGTTGAACTGGCACCAAACAATGTGGAGCTTCTGGAATACCTTTTGTTGTTTCGGGAGTTGCCGGGGAGGTACATCGGACAAGAGGAAGCGAATGAGGTAAGAGAAAAAATCAATATATTAAAACAACGTTGAAGTAAAAAAGATCCCATCGACTGAGGAGATGAGAAAATGAAACATGATGAACTATTCATGACCTACATAAACGGAGCCAATCAGCCTTTTCAGGGCTGGGATTTCTCCTGGATCACAGGGACGGGACGCCTTCACAGCGAGCCTTTGTCCTGGTCGTACGGGAGCATGGCAATAGCGCAGATTCAGAAAGCGAACTCCTTGCTGGATATGGGAACAGGCGGGGGAGAGTTTCTGTCCATGCTAAGACCCTTCCCAGCGAAGACGGCTGCAACGGAGGGGTATCTGCCCAATATCCCGGTTGCAAAAGAGCGTTTGGAGCCTCTGGGGGTGCAAGTATTACAGGTCGAAGATGACGACAGACTGCCTTTTGAAGACGGACAATTCGAACTGATCCTGAATAAGCATGAGTCTTTTTCGGCAAAAGAAGTGCGCCGGATCATCGCCGAGCGGGGCATATTCCTGACCCAGCAAGTAGGCGGCGAGGATTGCAGCCAGCTCAATGAAAAATTAGGTCTGCCGCTCCCGACAGACTTTACCGAGTGGAAGCTGGAGACGGCAGTCCGACAATTGGAGGAAAACGGATTCCGTATCCTGTGCTCCAAAGAGGAATACCCGACCCAGCGCTTCTACGATGTGGGAGCCCTCATCTACTACTTACGCGCAATCCCTTGGCAAGCCCCAGACTTTGACGTGGAGCGGCAGATGGAGGCACTGTACCGGATCCATCAGGAAATGCAATCCAAGGGTTATCTCGCAATCCGCCAGCACCGCTTTTTGATTTTGGCAGAAGCGATTTAGTGTCTATGCAAATAGCTCCAGGAATTGTCCTGGGGCTTTTTTCTTTTAACCCCTACGGAGATCAGGAGTGCTGGTCGAGGAAAAGGGGAAAAAAGCGAAGGCATTTGGGATCTTAACCAAGCCGGAACGGAAAAGGCGGAACACGTTTTTAGCGGACAACCTTGAATCACTTCTTTGAAATCAGCTGCTTTTGGCCGCGGTTCCGCCTTTGGAGTGGGAGGCGGCCAGGATGACCCACAGTGAAGATCCCAACCCGCCTGGAGCGTTTTCCCCTTTTCCTCCCTGGCCACCACAGCCTGCCGACCGCCAACCAAACAAGCCCGGATTTATGCCCTCCAGCTTTTTCTAATAGCCATCTACCCACTAGCCGCATATACTAAATGAAAAAAGGAGACAATAAAAATCATTCTCAACGTTGACAGATAATGATTTTCATTATACGATGATGTTGTTGCGAATGATAATGAGTCTCACATTCATCTACATAGCAGGAGGATGCCATGCGCTATCAGATAAACGGTTACACAGACATGTATACAGTGATCGCCAACGAGCGAAAAGTAGGCGGAGCTATTGAAGCTGGCTCGATTCGGCTGCGCACAGGTGAAATCTATACCAACGCCGTTCTCACTCGTCTGGAAATGTCCGGTACGCATTTTTGCTCCGTCGGCTTTGTCACAGAAGAAGGCAAGAGACTGATCGTTCACGTCGATGATATCAGTATGATTGCAGACGCCCGACACGTCGATGTCTGGGAGCTCCAAAATGATCTTATGCGCGAGGAAAAAACAGCTGAGCGCCTCAAGCGTTTGAAGCGGCTTTGCGAATTGAATGAAGGAAGCTGTACACTGACCTTCCAGGAAGAGGCTACTCAATTGGCGCAGGACATCGGACTGGAAACAGCCCGGGCGCATGTCGATCTGGATTTCCTCCCAGCGCAGGAAAAAACACGTGTGGTACGCATCGCCTAGCCCTATAGTTGAAAAATACGAACCCCTTTCCGAGCGAAAGGGGTTTTCTTGTAGGCAAAAAACCGTGAATGTTTCGACATAGCTAAAACCTATCCCCCGATAGCCAGTGAAGATTGGACTTTAGAGTACGTCAGTGATAAAACAATAATAAGTAAAATCTAGGGGGAACCGAACATGGAGTATTTATTTTCAAAATCTACTGAAGCTTTATCATCTTCGGTTGTCCGGGAAATCTTGAAGCTGACCCAAGGAAGTCGGGTTTTGTCCTTGGCTGGCGGTTTGCCGGCAGCAGATTCTTTTCCGATCGCTGAGATGCGGGAAGCCTTCGACGGTGCTTTTAATTTAGGCGCGACTGCGCTTCAATACGGTTTGACAGATGGTTATATTCCGCTTCGCCAATGGATCGCGGAACGCATGAAGCAAAAACATATCCACGTTGGAGTGGACAATATGTTGGTCACCACCGGCTCCCAGCAGGCCGTCGACTTGCTCAGCCGTGTATATTTGGACGAAGGCGACGTCGTGCTGGTAGAAAATCCGACTTACCTGGCTGCGATCCAATTGTTCCATTTCCGCGGTATTCAGGTCATTCCGGTGGAAGCAGATGAAGACGGAATGGATCTGGATGATCTCGCGAAAAAAATTGCCCAGTACAAACCAAAAATGGCTTATGTCATTCCTACTTTCGCCAACCCGACCGGGAAGGTATGGAGTATGGAACGCCGCTTGGGACTCTTGCGCCAATGCAAGGAAAACAATATTCTCATCCTCGAGGACGATCCGTATGGCGAGATCCAATTTGATGGAGAGGCGCCGTATCGTTCCATTTTCTCACTGGATGAACATCCGACGAACTGCTGTGTGGTCTACACCAGCACGTTCTCCAAGATCGTGGCTCCAGGCCTTCGCACAGGCTGGGCACTCGGAGACGAGCGCGTCATCCAGATGATGGTCAAGGCAAAGCAAGCCGTAGACCTGCAGTCCAGCACCATCGACCAGATCGCTTTGCACCAACTGCTCGCCAATTTTGATCTGGAGAGTCACATCGCAAAAATCCGCGCTTCGTACAAAGAGCGGATGGAGTGGATGAACGAACTGCTGCTTCGCCAGCAGTGGGAAGGGTTTAGCTGGCAGAAGCCAAGAGGAGGCATGTTCCTCTGGGCTACCCTGCCTGAGCATGTCGTGTCGGCAGACCTGCTGAAGATCGCGGTCGAGGAAGGGGTAGCGTTCGTTCCGGGCGAAGCCTTCTATGCAGCTGATACCAAGACGAACAACATGCGTCTGAACTACACATTGCTCAACCAAGAGGATACAGAGCTGGCGATTTCTCGTCTGGGGAAAGCGCTGGAGCGTTACAGCAAAGTAACCGTGTAAGGGATAGAAGATACGTGAAGTGGGGACGTCCCAAAGGCCATCAGCATGGCCGAGGGATGTTCCCTTTTGTGTGGTGCCGCGTGTTCCCGAGAAGGATTGGTTGTCAAGAAGGAAAAAGCATGATAAAATATGCTTACTTTTACAAGGGAGCTGAAGTGGATAATGTTGACTTTTTCTTGCTAAGAAATAAAACAAAAAAGCGATGTATTTCGCATGTTTTATTTTTCGTATGCAAGAAAGTTACGTTATCTTCTCCGCTCAAACGATATCCAGGTCCAGCCCCGTGACGGGGTGGATTTTCTGTATGCATTTGAGCTGCAAGAAAGGTAACTTTCTTGTGGCTTTTATTTTTTCGCATACAGGAGGGATTCTTATATGTCAATGATCAATGTAACAAACCTTACGTTTGCCTATGATGGCAGCTTTGATAACATATTTGAAAATGTCAATCTTCGACTTGATACGGATTGGAAACTGGGCTTTACAGGTAGAAACGGCAGAGGGAAAACAACCTTTCTTCAATTATTGCTTGGCAACTATGAATACAGCGGAAGCATTTCGGCGTCTGTCAGCTTTGATTATTTTCCGTTTCCCGTCAAAGACAAGAAAAGAAGCACGCTTGAAGTGATCAATGATCGGGTGCCAGAAGAATATCACTGGCAGGTCATGCGTGAGCTTTCATTGCTGCAGGTGTCGGAGGATGTTTTGGACCGGCCTTTTGAGACATTGTCCAACGGGGAGCAGACAAAAGTGCTGCTGGCTGCTTTGTTTCTTCAGGATAATCGTTTTTTGCTGATTGATGAACCGACGAATCATTTGGATCGAGAGGCCAGACAAATTGTCAGCGAGTATCTCAATTCCAAAAGCGGGTTTATTCTGGTATCACACGACAGAGCCTTTCTCGACAACTGTGTGGATCATATCCTCTCGATCAATAAGACTGACATAGAGGTTCAAAAGGGGAACTTCTCCGACTGGTGGGAGAACAAAAATAGACGGGATCAGTATGAGCTCGCAGAGAACGAAAGATTGAAAAAGGATATCAAACGCTTATCGGATGCCGCGAAACGAACCAACAACTGGTCGCATGAAGTGGAAAAAACAAAGAATGGGACCAGAAATTCCGGCTCCAAGGTAGATAAAGGGTATGTCGGCCACAAGGCAGCGAAGATGATGAAGCGTTCGAAATCCATCGAGCAAAGACAGCAATCCGCCATCGAGGAGAAGGCAAATCTACTGAAGAATATCGAGAGCGCCGACAGCTTGAAACTATCCCAGCTTGTTTATCATAAAAGACAGCTTGCTGAGCTGGAACACATCTCGATTCATTACGGGGAGAAAAGGGTCTGCTCAGATATCAGCTTTACAATTGAGCAAGGGGATCGAATTGCTCTCTCCGGGAAAAATGGTTCAGGAAAATCAAGCATCATCAAACTCATCCTGGGAGAGGAGATTGATCATACGGGTACCCTGAGAAAAGGGAGTCAGTTGAAAATATCATACGTTTCACAGGACACTTCCTATTTGCAGGGCAATCTGAAGGACTTTGCCAGGAGCCATGGAATCGATGAAAGCTTGTTTAAATCGATTTTGAGGAAGCTTGATTTTTCCAGGGTCCAATTTGAAAAGGATATATCTTCGTACAGCGCTGGCCAAAAGAAGAAAGTGCTGATCGCCAAAAGTCTTTGTGAGAAGGTTCATTTGCACATTTGGGATGAGCCGTTGAACTACATCGATATTTTCTCTCGCATTCAAATCGAGGAGCTGCTGCTTGAACATGCGCCCACGATCCTTTTTGTGGAGCATGACAGTGAGTTTTGCGACAAGATTGCCACGAAAAGAATAGAACTGTGATGCGGCAGACAGCCGTCCCGCAAGTCTCGAACAGGACTGCGGGACGGCTTTTTTTCCAGGTCATTCACGATAAGCTTTGAGCGCGATCACGGCATTATGGCCGCCAAAGCCAAAAGAGTTGGACAACCCGATGTTCAATTCCGCCTCGCGGGCTTCATTTGGCACATAGTCCAAGTCGCATGCCGGATCATTCGTTTCCAGATTGATCGTAGGAGGAATGATATTTTGCTGCAGGCTCTTCACCAAAGCGATGGCTTCCACAGCGCTGGCAGCACCCAGCAGATGCCCGGTCATCGACTTGTTGGCAGTAATCGGGATGCGGTATGCATCATCTCCGAACAGGCGCTTAATCGCCATGGTTTCCGATCTGTCTCCGATTTCAGTGCTGGTCGCATGGGCGCTGATCACATCCACCTCCGAAGGGTGAATTCCGGCTTCCGAGATCGCCATTTTCATCGCCTGGTAGGCACCGATGCCTTCTGGGTGAGTCGCCACCATATGGTAGGCATCCGAGCTCGCTCCATAGCCGATCACTTCCGCATAGATGCGAGCGTTGCGACGCAGGGCATGCGTAAGGGATTCCAGAACCAGAATGCCTGCTCCTTCCGCCATGACGAACCCATCGCGGTCGGCATCAAAAGGGCGGCTGGCTTTGGTCGGCTCATCGTTGCGGGTCGACAAGGCAGTAGCATTGCCGAAGCTTGCCAAGGAGATCTCGGTAACAGCAGCTTCCGATCCTCCCGCGAAGATGATGTCCGCACCGCCTGCACGAATGAGTCTGAACGCTTCGCCAATCGAGGTATTGCCGATGGAACAAGCGGTAACCGGGGACAGTGTCGGACCCATCGCACCGAAAGTGATGCTGATCAATGCAGCGGCCATATTGGAGATCATCATCGGCACCAAAAACGGGCTTACCCGCTCAGGACCGCGATCTCGCAGCATCGCATCCTGCTCGAGCAATGTCTGTATGCCGCCGACACCAGAGCCGACGTAAATTCCCAGACGCTCCCGGTCTACCTCCTCCAGAGAAATACGCGAATCTTCCAGGGCTTGCTTGGCGGCTGCCAAGGCAAACTGGCAAAAACGATCCATGCGCCGCGCTTCTTTTCGCCCCAAAAGAGCATCTGCATCAAAGTCGCGAACCAATCCCGCTATTTTCGATTTCTGTCTAGACACATCGAAGGTATCGATCCTCGAGATTCCGGATGCTCCTTGGACCAAACCACTCCAAAAGCTCTCTACTGCATTCCCGAGCGGCGAGATAACGCCCATTCCCGTAATGACGACACGTTCCATAATCATGAACCCCTCCCTGAACGATAGGAATTGATATCAGTATCGTGTCATGTTCTTTATCCTATTACAAGTTATAGATTATCCTAGTATAATGAGTACCAGGATAACGTTGTGAGGGATTGATGACATGGAACGGCAGACGAGACTACAGGCTTTATCTGCTTTTTTAAAAGCAAAACGGGCCAGCATTTTACCGGAATCGATCGGGCTTGCACCAGGCACTCGCAGAAGAACACCGGGCCTGCGCAGAGAAGAGGTCGCCCAATTGGCCGGGGTCAGCACGACTTGGTATACGTGGCTCGAACAGGGACGAGACATCAGAATGTCCACATCGGTTCTCGATCAAATCGCGAATGCGCTGCAATTGACGATCGACGAGCGAAAGTATTTGTACGCTTTGGCCCTGGAAGCGGGCTCGGGAGCAATCGTACAGAAGGAAGAACCGCCGGAAATCAGCCCGTCTTTGCAAAAAATATTGGACGAGCTGCGTTTTTGCCCGACCATTATCACCGACAGGCGATTTTTTATCGTCGGCTGGAATGAGGCGGCCGCGCACGTCTTTTTGGATTTTGAGCAAATCCCGGTCGAGCAGCGCAATATGATTCGGCTGTTATTCACCAGAAAAGAACTTCAGCGATTGGCGGTGAACTGGGAGCATTTTACCAGAGGGTATCTTGCCATTCTCCGGGTGTATTACGGGCAGTACGTGGAGGATGAATGGTATGATCGGTTTCTCGGGGAAATGAAGAGCGTGCATCCTGATTTCGAGGCGCTTTGGGAGCAAAGCGAGGTAAAAACCGCCCCCGAGGTCTTGATCGAGTTCCGGCATGCGAAGGCGGGGAAGATGCTGTTTCATCTGACATCTCTGCAGGTGCATGGCGATTCGGATCTGCGCTGCAGCATTTACACGCCTGCTGCGGATTCCACCACAGAAAACAAGCTGAAAAAATTGCTGGAGCGAAAATAGTCAGCCGCCGCAGATTTCTTTACGCAAAGCAAAAGGCGTATCCGTTGGAGCGAAATGCTCTTTGGGATACGCCATTTTTTCTGCTTGTTCGCTTATTCTTCGGTGTCTTCCAGCGTGCAAATTGCGCTTGGACGCTTGATGCGCAGCACGACGCACTCGTAGACACGGAACAGGCTGTTCATCTGCTCATCCCCGAGGAAGGAGGTATCGAAATCCTCGGCAATCGCCAGATCCAGATTGTGACGGCCAGTCGCCACCAGGACACCGGAGCGTCCTTTGATGGTCGGAGATTGGTACACGCCGTCGGTCACCAGATTGCGCACATGCTCGATTTCCAGCACGTTGGTTCCCTTGTGGACGCGGTGCAGAAGGGCGTACAGCTCAGGAGAGACGACCAGGGCATAGGGACCGCTGTGGCCCATTTTCAACAGCTTGTTGCGGGCTTCCACTACGTCTGCGAAAGCATTGCCCGATTCCATCCAGTCGCTTTTCAGATGGGTAAGGCGGCCTTTGACATTCATCAGGCCAGGCAGGTCGAATTCGGCTGCGCCATTGAAGATGAGATCGTCTTCCATCAAGGCTCCGCCTGCTGCTGCGTTGGCCGCGGCACTCATGTCCAGCGGCATCCCGAGCGTGCGTGCTTGCGCCACATCGCGCCAGTACAGCATGAAGTCTTTGTACAGGATCGGGATGGTCATGCTGACGCGCTTGCTCGGTTGTGTCATTTCCAGAGATTCGCCGCGCAGGGAAAGACCGCCAAAGCGGGACTCCTCATAGACGTCATTGGTGATCGTCTGGATGCCTTCACCCAGCGGGCCGTAAATATCGATAAAACGGCGTCCCACGAGCTGGCGGCGAGCCATGTCGACGACTGTTTCGTCCAGTTGCTTCCACTCGTCTTGCGTCAGGGGAGAGTCAGGGTATTTACGGAGTTTGTCCATTGTATTACCTCCATGATAGAACGGCTTTTTCGTTCTTTATTTTCCTTTCAAACTTCCTACCGTCAGCCCTTTTTTGGCGGGAGCAGGGCTTGTCTCATGCTTGATGACGGATGCGACCCCTTTTGGCAGAGCAGCAGAGGCCTTGAGGTGATCTACGGCATGGATGTCATGACCCTCATCATGATCGGTCAGAGCCGGGTGGGATACATCCGAAAAGCGCTCGCTCAAGCTGGCCATGATATCCTTGACGCGCAGGTAGTCCTCATGGGTGGTCGCGCGCATCCCGTCCAGGTCCAGACGCGTCTCTTCGTCGCGGAACTCATAGAGGGCCAGCTCCAGATGCTCCCGGAAGTTATGCAGTCCAAAGCGTTCCAGATTGATATCGGAGAGCAGCCGGGACAGTTCGCGGTCGCTTAGCTGTTCGGCTTTTTCTGCCGTGAGGGATTGCAGATAGGGAATCAATTCCTTCAAGCGATCCTCGCGCTGCTCTTCCTCCTCCAATATATGGTGATAGTACAAGCGGGTGTGCTCATCCTGCGCAGCGTCAATAATCGGCTGAATCAGGCTCATGAAGCGGTGGATATATCCTTGGGTCCGATCAAAAATGGCGTGTAGTTGCGAAAGCTCTTGCACGACGCCACCTCCTCGCAAAATGATCTATTTCCTCATTATACCTTTCACAAAAAGCCCCCGGCAACCACTATGTAGGACGTTCACGCGTTCGCCCTAGTTTTCGATTTTTCCAAAAAACTTATGACGGAGAGTATTGTCAAAGCTAATTGGGAATGATAATATTTATCAATAAGAGTGATACTCATTATCAATTAAAAAGACGCTTGGCTACATACATGAATCTGCAGAACATTTTTTAAGGAGGCTTATGACATGTCATCCATTTTGGTAATCGGCGGAGATCGCCTGGGGAATATTATCGAACTGTTGGAAGGGAAAGGTTTTCAGGAGATTCATCACGTGACGGGAAGAAAAAACTCGCAGACGGGAGTAAAAATCCCGACCGGTGTTCAATTGATTCTCGTGCTGACGGATTTCGTCAACCACAACCTGGCCAAGACTGTGAAGAGCCAGGCCAAGGATCGCAAGCTGCCGATTCTGTTCTGCAAGCGCTCCTGCTCGGATATTGCCAAAGCCTTTCAGCGGACTGCTTAAATACACAGCGTTTTAGGTGGGCAGACTAGACGTGAATTGATCTCTTAACGGGGGAGTGCCGCGTGAACCAAGAGCGTCTAGGCGATTTGCCGATTGCCCAACTGACCGCTGACCAATTGAGACAGCTTCAGGAGACAGAACGTGAATTGAATAATCAAGACGGCAAGGATGTCATCCTGATTGCCTTTGAGAAACAAGCCCCGTCCCAATAGACGGGGTTTTTCTCTTTGGTTCCTCAGTGAAACATGTATTGATCCAACTGCTGCTTCAAGGCGTCTATCCCGATCGCAAAGCCGAGACATTGGCTGGATTGAATGATGAAAGCATTGAGCCCCACCACTTCGCCGTTCAGATTGATTAACGGTCCTCCACTGTTGCCGGGGTTAATCGCTGCGTCTGTCTGAAAGATCTCCTCGTACATCCGCTTGGCGACTTGCAAGCGCCGATTCTTTGCGCTGATAATCCCCGCCGTGACCGAATTTTCCAACCCTAATGGAGAACCGCATGCCCACGTAGAGAAAAAAAGAACCAAGCTATTCTTCCACAAACAGGATCTGACGAACGCTGGCACCGCGCTTGTTTCCTGGACCAAAAGCCGGAGATGCCTCCACCTCCAGCCGCTGGATCAGGCTGGTTGCGAGCTGTCTGCGTTCTTCGCGCGTAGATTCGGACCAGATCTTGTTCCATGTAAGGGACTGCTGTTCATCCCGTTCCTCTTCATGCCGCATCTGTGGGAGGGATGGCAGCTTTTCCTTTTCTGCCAATTGCTTTTGCCCCAGATCCTGCAGCTTCCTCTGCAATTCTGCCAGTGTGAGGACACCGGCTTCATAGGCCTCCTCCCAGCGTCTGCGCCGTTCTTCCCATTTTGCAGAGGACGCGGGTGAAGGTGCAGGAAAAGACGACCGAGTATTGGCATCACGGCAAATATTCCGCCAAAAAGCGTGTGACTCGGGTGGACTCTCTTGCAGGTTTTGAAGCAGGGCTTGCTCCAGCCGATCCTCCCGAATGGGGGTGGCGTTGCACAGACCTTTTCCTTTGTTGCTGCAGCTGTAATACGTATGGCTGTGCTGGCTTCCGTTTTTTCCCTTGCTATGTGTGGTTTTTCCGCGCATCTCGGCATGACAGCGGGCACAGAAGAGGATGCCGGAAAAGAGAAAAGAGGAGCCGAGCACGCGCGGATGTCGGGAGCCGCGGGCAGCCATGCGCTGCTGGACACGCTGGAAAGTCGGTTCATCGATGATGGCGGGATGGACGGCTTCTTCCAACAAATAATCACCCTGCTCCCTTTGTCGGCGCAGTTGGGGAGCGGAATGGGCGTAGTTCCAGCGCAAGGCTCCATAGTAGACAGGGTTTTTCAAGAGCCGCAGGACCGCGCTGGCACTCCAGCAGGCACCGTTTTTGCCGCGCGCTCCCCGCAGATTCACTTCTTCCGCGATCTGACGAGGGGAATGTCCCTGGGCGTATCGCTCGAACATGAGCCGCACATGGCAGGCTTCGTCGTGTTGGATCTGCAATTGCCCATCCTGCAAGGCATACCCGTAGGGTGGGGGACCGCCGGGCCTTTTTCGCTCGCGGACCATCTGCCCCATCCCCATTTTGACGCGCTCCGCCAGATTTTCCCTCTCCCATTGGGCCAAGGCGGCCACCAGCGTGATAAACAGTCGCCCGATGGCAGTCGTCGTATCGTAGACCTCCGTGCAGCTTTTAAAATGGACTCCGTGGACGTCGAACGTCTGCAGCAATTGGTACAGGTCCAGCACGGAACGGGTCAAACGGTCCAGCCGGTAGACAAGCACGACATCCATCTTGTTCTGGCGCACATCGTCCAGAAGGCGAGTCAGCTCGGGACGCTGGAGATCCTTGGCGCTGACGCCTTCATCGGTGTAAAAATCGGCCAGCTCCCAGCCCTGGGAGTGGAGGTAAGCCAGCAAACGTTCTCGTTGGGCCGCGATGGAGAAGCCTTCCCTTACCTGATCTTCCGTACTGACGCGGATGTACACTGCCGCTCGCAAAGTCTCAGCCTCCCGTCATCTCAGGATGCTAGAGTCTACAGTGAAGCAGGGGAGCTTATGCCTGGACAAAAAAAATTCCCGCCTGTTAGGAAGCGGGAAGGGGTTACATCCATTTTTGACCCCATGTATGAATGGAATCAATGACGGGACGGAGGTCTTTTCCTTTTTCTGTCAGTTCGTATTCGATCCGGACAGGAATCTCGGGGAACACCTTGCGTTCCAGAATTTCCAGCTCCTCCAGCTCTTTCAGACGCTCTGACAGCATTTTATCGCTCATATGCGGGACCATTTCGCGGATATCCTTGAAGCGTACAGCCCCGCGAAGCAACACGTGGAGAATCAAGCCCGTCCAGCGTTTACCCAAGATGTTCATCGCACATTCGTATTTTGGACACATGTGTTCACCTGCTAAATCCTGACTCACGTGGACGTCACCTCTATGCACCTTGTTATACATTAACCCCTATTGTATCACAGGAACTTGCATGACGTAAGTAACAGAAGTGTAGCGAGTACCTGTTACTCATTAAATTGTGGCTTCTTAGGCTGCCTTTTATGCGGAGATGAGGTGGCAGCGGAGGAAAAAGCCCGTTTTTTCGCGGGATGTCTCCCCCTTAGGCTGCGGCACATAGACTAGGCAGTGGATGAAGATGATGGGTGAGGTGGTTCGATTGGCACAGGAGCGAGTAGTAGGCATTTTGACCTGGCGGGAAGGAAAACGCTTCTCAGAACCGGACTATTTGCGTCGCCTGGTACTGGCTGGCCGCAAACTGGGAGCACGAGTGTACCTTTTTTCTCATCAGGATGTGAATGCAGCGCAACGAAAAATTCGCGGCTTCACGCCCAAAAAGGAAGGTGGCTGGGAAAGCCGGTGGCAGCCTTGGCCGGATGTGGTGATCGACCGCTATCGTCGCCGGGTGCCCCAGTATATGCGGCTTCGGCACAGCAATCTGTTCACCTTTGCCAACAGCCCGTTCAGCAAGAAGTGGAGAGTGACGCTGATGCTGGCGAAGGATGAACGGGTCAGCCAGTGGATCCCGGAAACCACGATCTACGGTCCCGGAGCCGTGCGTGCGATGCTGAAACGGTATAAGCTGCTGTACATCAAGCCGGGCAATGGTACCGGAGGGCGCAGCATTCTGAAGCTTGCGGCGGGGGACAAGGGATATGAGCTGCTCGGACGCTCGAAAGCTTATTCGCAGGTAAAAGCCAAGCTGGGGACGATTCAAGGCGTGGAGAATTGGGTGAGGCGCTGGGTGCGGGAGCAGCGGATCAGCGACGGCAATTTTCTCGTTCAACAGGGGGTGGATCTGGCTTTGGTCGGCAATCGCGTAGCGGACGTGCGCTTGCTGATCCAAAAAGACGAGCGGGGGGAATGGAGCGTGACCGGTCGCGGCGTGCGGGTAGGCAAAGCGGGGAGCTCTACATCGAATCTGCACGGTGGCGGGAGTGCAGTTCCGTTTTTACCTTTCTTCACACAAAAATTCGGCGAGAGCCGCGCGCAATTGATCGCGGAGGAATGCGACCGATTGGCGCATCAGATCGCAGAAGTTCTCGAGGAGCGATTTGGCAGGATGATGGAGTTCGGTCTGGACATTGGCGTAGACGCACAGGGGAGACCCTGGCTGATCGAAGTGAATCCCAAGCCAGGACGCGAGGTGTTTCGCCAGATTGGAGAGAAGGAGACCTACAGGCTGGCGATTCAAAGACCCGTCCAGTTTGCGCTTCAACTGGGGGAACGAAAGCCTGTTTGATTTTGGCTCTACGTCGACAGGTGGGGAACCGACGCTGATCACCCATTCCCCGACCTTGGTGTGAGCAGAACTCCCCAATGCCAGGGGAAACAGCTTGCAGTCCGCATCGATCTTGATGACAGCATAATCGCGGACCCGGTCTGCAAGCACTCGCTTGGCTTCAAAGACCCGCCCGTTGAACAGCTTGACATAGATATGTTTCGATTTTCCGATGACATGCTCGCTGGTCAGAATATATCCTTTTGGATGAAAAAGGAAGCCGGAACCAAAGCTTCGCTCGGCAGACATCGGGGGCTCTTCTTCCGAGATCATACTGCGGAGAAAGGAATCCACGTTTTTCGTTGGGGAAGCGTCCTCGGTGACGATGGAGACGACTCCCTCCTGTACCTGTTCGACGATCGGCACGAAAAAATTGAAGGGATGCAAACTGCTGCTGCTCACAGGGTACTTTACACGTGTATAGTGGGACCACTTTTTACTCTTCAATGAACTCTCCCCCCTACAGCAGATAGGTATGTATCATCCTATGGCACGGCGGGAGGGGAGGGACGCCCATTTTCTCGGTGGAGTCTCTTGCCTTGCCGCAGGAAATCCAGTATCTTATGTGTTAGATACCTTAACAATAAAGGTGGTTAATGAGTTGGAATGAAACATGGAAATGAGGAGCTCATCCGTTGTGTGAAAGAAATGAATGAAGCCGAGTATCTGATCAATACGTTGCTCCTGCATGAATATCGCTCCTTGCTGGATGATGAGATTACGACCAAGCAGGCGTTGCTATTGGAGCTGATCCATAAACATCAGAGAATGACGGTCCGGGAGATTGCCGATCAGATGGAAGTATCCTCTAGCGCTGTCAGCCAGATTGTGGGAAAGCTTGAGAAAATGGGATACGTGAAGCGGGAAATCAATCTTCAGAATCGGCGTGAAATCCTTGTGCAGCTAGGCTCTCAGGGCGTTGCCTATTTCACCAAGCAGGAGGCGGTAGAGCGAGATATTATTGAACGTTTTTATTCGAAAATGGAGTTCGAAGAGATACAGCAGCTTCGTTCGTTGACACTGAAATTACAGAAAATCGTAGAGGAGGAATTACGCAAGCCGTAATTTTTTTGCGGAATAAGTTAGGTATCTAAATAGTTAAATGAACTAATACGATTAGGAGGTTTTTGTATGAAGGTGAAACAGCAGTTGGAAAGGTTATGTACAGAGCTGCATGAAAAAGAACTGCTCAATGGAGCAATATGCGCAGCTGAGCAAGGGGAGATTTTGTTTCAGGCTGCATTTGGATATGGAGATCTGGAGAGCAAACGCAAGTTGACGCTTGAATCTGTGTTTGAACTGGCTTCCCTATCCAAGCCAATTACCGCCACAGCGATCATGCTGCTGGAAGAACAGGGGCAATTGGCCTATGAAGATTTGATCGACAGGTGGTTTCCTGGTTTCCCCTATCCCGGCATTACCGTGAGACATCTGCTTACCCACACTTCAGGATTGCCCGATTACATGGAGTTGTTTCAGAAGCATTGGGATCGGAATCAAATCGCTGTCAATGAAGATGTGTTGCGACTGTTGACAGAGTATCAGCCGGAGCGCAAATTTTTGCCGAATGAGCAATGGGAATACAGCAATACCGGGTATGTCCTGCTCGCCTTGCTGATCGAGCGGATTTCCGGGCTGAGCTACGCCGAGTATCTGGATGCGCATCTGTTTCGTCCCCTCGGAATGCTGCATACGCGGGTATACAACCGGAGACATTCCAATGAAAAAATCCAAGACTATGCGTATGGCTATGTGTACGATGCCATGACCGATCAATACGTGCTTCCCGACCAGCTGACCGAGACCGAGTATGTCGTGTATTTGGACGGGATTCAAGGAGATGGCACGGTAAACTCGACACTTGGAGATTTGCTCAGATTTGATCAAGCATTATATACGGAGAAGCTGGTAAGCAAACAGTCTCTGGAACAGGCCTTTACGCCTGTCCGGTTAAACAATGGGAAAACCTTTGACTACGGATTCGGCTGGATCTTGGAAAAGCATGGGAGCAGGGGGACCATCGTCAGCCACAGCGGGGGATGGCCGGGATACGCGACATTGATGATGCGATATCTCGACGCTGGGAAAACGCTTATCTACTTGAGCAATAAAGAACAGGATTATGAATTTGAGCAAAGCTTCCTGGAGGCAGTCCAACAGATAGTGTTTGATGAGCCATATGAAATGCCAAAGACCCCTGCCATGAGGAAGGCAGTGCAGGTTGATCCTGCGATTTTTGAACGCTATGCAGGCTCTTATCGTTTGAGTGAGGGCATGCATGCAAGAGTGTCAACCGAGCAAAACCGTTTGTTCCTGCAAGTGGACGGGGGAATGCGTCTGGAGCTGTCTCCCATGTCACAAACCCGATTCTTTATCCGGGTCCTGTCAGTGGAGGTGGAGTTCGTCCATGATCCATCTGATCATGTTTCCAGAATGACGATTTATGAGGCTGGGAAGGAAACGTCTGCCATTCGGGTGGAGTAGGATTCTGTCATGGGAGACGGGGGCTTTGCGTTGTATCATTATTTTTGATTGATATAATAAAGAATTAGCATTGGTATGTTCATTCGAATAGACGTATAATGAAGTTTAGTTCAAGAATATTTTGAACATAAAGGCTGAACATCCTTGTTCGGTCCAAGACAGAGAGAAAAGAACGGAATGGTATGGGAGGATGCGAAGAGATGGATGTAAAAACGATCATTCTTGGATTTTTGAGTTATGGAGAAATGAGCGGGTATGACATCAAACAGGCATTCAGCAACAGCATTGGTTTCTTCTACGATGCCAGCTTTGGTGCCATTTACCCCGCGCTCCGCAAACTGGAAGAAGAAGGCTTCGTGACCAAACAAGAGGTCATCCAATCCGGAAAGCCCAACAAGATCCTGTATTCGATTACAAAGACTGGCGAGGAAGCCTTCCAGCAGGAGATGCAAGCACCGATCCTGCCGCCAGTGCTGCGCTCTGACATGCTGGTGAAGGTGTTCTTCGGCAATGGACGCACGCCGCAGGAACAGCGCGAACTCATGGAAAACTGTATGTCGATCCAGCGCCAGATGTTAGCGCAGAGCAAGGCGAACTACATCAAGCTGGAGAAAACGTTTGATCCGTATCAGAAATTTTGCTGGGAGTATACGATTCACCATCTGGAGATGACCATTCAATTTTTGGAGAAAAAGACGCCCGCTCTGATCAAAGAACCCGCCTACAGTATGTAAAAGGGAAGGATGCACGAAGCAATGCTATGCATGTGCACATAAAAAAGCGAAGGGACCACTGGGAGTCCTTCGCTTTTTTCGTTTGCGCAGATTATTTCAGATTCTCAGGATTGAGGCACTCCAGTTCCGGTACGACAAATCGGCCGTCCTTGCGAATCAGGCGGTCGTCAAACCAGATTTCACCGCCGCCCCATTCCGGACGCTGAATCATCACGAGGTCCCAGTGAATGGAGGATTTATTGCCGTTGAAGGCTTCGTCATAGGCTTGACCAGGTGTGAAGTGGAAGCTTCCGTCGATTTTTTCATCGAACAAAATATCCTTCATGGGATTTTGGATGTACGGATTGACGCCGATTGCAAACTCTCCGACATAGCGAGCGCCTTCATCCGTGTCAAAGACTTCATTGATTTTTGCAGTATCGTTGGCAGTCGCTTCGATGATTTTGCCGTCTTTGAACGTCAGCTTGATATTGTCGTACGTATAGCCCTGGTAAGGGGATGGCGTGTTGTACGAAATCGTGCCGTTGACCGAATCCCGCACCGGAGCGGTAAACACCTCTCCGTCTGGAATATTGGCTTCCCCGGCGCATTTGATCGCCGGAATTCCCTTGATGGAAAAGCTCAGATCGGTGCCAGGTCCTGTAATGCGCACCTTGTCCGTTTTCTCCATCAGTTCGACGAGATTGTCCATGGCTTTGTCCATTTTGCCGTAGTCGAGCGTACACACCTTGAAATAAAAATCTTCAAAGCCATCCGTACTCATATTGGCGAGCTGCGCCATGGAAGCATTCGGATAACGCAGAATCACCCAGCGAGTCTCCGGTACACGCACATCGAGAACCGGGCGGGTCAGAAGGCGGGAATAGAGCTGCATTTTGTCCCCTGGCACATCGGCCAGTTCACTGATGTTGTCCCCGCCGCGAATGCCGATGTAGCAATCCATTTTTTTCATGAAGCTCACATCAGCTTCGCGCATGACTTCCAGCTGGGCTTCATTGGTCCCGAGAAGCAGTTCGCGTTGGATGGATTGGTCGATCAACTGCACATAAGGGTTGGCGCCCGCAGCGTACACTTTTGCAATGACGGCGCGAACCAATTCGTGCACTTGACCGATCGCGTAGATGAGAACGTTGTCATTTGGCTGTACGCGAGTGGAGTAGTTAACCAATACGTCAGCAAGTTTTTCGATACGTGGATCTTTCATAAATGGAGGTTCCTCTCTTTCCATTTCCAAATCGGTTCGTTCATATTGTACACATATAAAATGGAAAAAAGCTACCCGCGTGGTGGGTAGCTGGCGTATGAAACGCGCTTAACAGGATCCGGTGTTCAAGTATATGCGACTTCCTGCTGAATTGTGCTATCTGGAAGGACTGGATTAATCGCAGCCGCAACCTACAATGACCAACAGGATGAACAGGATCAACACCAGAGTGAACTCGTCGAAATTACCGCCGTTAAAGATGCTGCTCATGCGATCAAAAACCTCCTTTTGTGTTAAGCCGCTGTTGTGCTTACACCCATAACATATGGGGATAGGCGAAGAGCCGATACGGGCAAACGCCCATTTTTAGGAAGATTCTTTTTTTCTCCGTGCAGGCGCCATGTTTATTATTCTGAAAATCAGGAAAAGCTAGAGGATACGAAAAGACTTTGCAATACACGAAAGGATGGCATTGCGATGCAACGATCATTACACAGTCTCCAACACGATCTGCTGCCCATTACGATCAATGTAGGGGAAGATTTCAAGTCGATTGTCTGGAAAGCGCAGTACGACATGGACTTCAATACCGAGTGCCTGTTTTGCTTTTCGGACCAGATTACGGGGTATCGGGTGGAAGACGAAGCTGGTCACTCCGGCAAGGTGGCGGTATGTCCGCATTGTGAAAAAGTAAACGCCATTTACGCATAATCTTCAGATCTGCTTCGGAAAACGATGCCGTCAAAAGGGCATCGTTTTTGATTTGTCTGCCACTACATCCACCAAGTACCATCTGTTGTTTAGCAGGATTGAAGAAGGGTGGCGCGAATACATAAGGGACGCATACATATGTGGATAGAGATAGGGGTGAACTCATGCAGAAGAAATGCAGCCGCTGCGGCAGTGATATGGAGGTCGTGCTGCGCAACGTCGTGTATCGAAATCGGGTGAAGATATTAAATGTACCCGTACACGTCTGCGTGGACGACAGCTGCGCCCATTCACAGGTAGTGGATGTTGTCAAAGAAGACCTGAAAGACTTGATGGCGGAATTGGGGCAGAATCCCGAGCGGCAGGCGATTGAGTTTGAGGAAATGTCAGAGTTGTCCAATTTATTGGTGCTGATTGCCAATGAGGGCGACTCTACGGTGCGGGAAGCGCTGGAAGAGCGAGTCAACGAGCTACTGGACTTGTTCTTGCTGGCCCAATCGCTGGGAGACGAAAAATGGATGCTGGAGCTGCGTCATCGTCTGACGAAAATTATGGTGTAATTCCATGACCACCTTGTGCGCAGGGTGGTTTTTTGTTTTGCACCTGGCACATGGACTTTACCATTCATGTTTTCGTATACTGAAGCCATAGCGTCACGTCAGAAGGGAGAAGATAGCATGGCACAAAAAGAACTGCATTCGATTGAGGAACTGGATCAATTCGTAGCGGGAGAGGGCAAACGCCTGTTGTTCAAGCACAGCACGATCTGCCCGATCAGCACGTCTGCATATGAGGAGTTTCAGTCTTTTTTGCAGGAGCAAGAGGTTCCGGCAGCGGTCATTCTCGTACGGGAGGATCGTCCTGTATCCAATGAAGTGGCCGACCGATTTGCGATCAAGCACGAGTCCCCGCAGATTTTCCTGTTGGATGGCGGCCAGGTAAAATGGCATACCTCTCACTGGAAGATTACCAAGGATGCGATTGGGGAAGCGTTGAAATCTTGATATGTGGCTTTCGTGAGGAGAAGAAAAATTCCATTCTCCGCTCAGGTCTTCGTCCACAGGGAAGCGGTTACTGTCCGCTCCGCGACGTTTGGCGGGGAATCGCAAAAGCAGCGGTCGCTTCGATGTGAATGCATGGTTGCGATTCTGCTTCCCGCCAACCGTCGCTCCGCTGGGTTGGACTACGCGATGAGCTGCGCCTGGAATTTTTCTTCTCCTGCGTAACCGCAGCTTTTCAAAACAAAAATAAAAAGCAAAAGCAAAAGAGCAGTTGATCGGGGACGATTCCCTCTCAACTGCTCTTTTTGTTTTGGAAACCAGTTTAATCCCAAAACAACTCCAGCTTGTCGCCTGTTTTCAACTCGGTTTGGAACGTAGCTGGCTCGCCGTTCACGAGCATGACAAAGCCGGAGATGGTTTCGCGGTCCGGTTGATCCAAAGAGAAGTCTACATAGCGGAACACGTCGCTGAACACCGGAGTAGAACCTACCGTAGACTTGACCAGGATCACGGCATCATTCGCGACCGGTTCCTCGGGACGAGCTTCGCGGCCGTCCATGGTGATCGTGACCTGGGCGACGGGAATGGTGACGGGCTCGCCATTGAAATGGACGGTGATCGATTCCTGGACCCATTCCTCCAATGGAATGACATCGCGGATTGCCGGAATGGGCACTTCCTCCAGGCGATACACCAGCTCATCCCCCTGACGCAGGTAATCCGCTCTTGAGCATGCCTTGCCGTTGAGCAGCAGAATCTCTTGCCGGGCAGGCAAGCTGTAGGAATGCCCGTTTACGGTAAATTGGAAGCTCGGCACATCCGCTTCGACAGGAGCCAATTCCCAACCCGCTTCTACCAGAGCTTCTCCTACCGTTTGGGGGAGACGGATCTCGATCTCGCTGCGATCAGCAAGCCAGGTGTCCAGCGGCTGCACCTCGCCATTGACCCGTGCGATCGGTCCGAGCGAGAGAGGCTGATCATAGATGAGGATGTCCAGGGTGTCCAGGCGATCCAGCAAGTCCTTGATCTGCACCTTGGCGTTTTCCCCGTCTGTTCCCGCTATTGCCCGGATCGTATCGCCATCCTCCAGGGTGGTGTCCAATCCGGCGGGCTCACCGTTGCGTTCGATGACCGGAGGAGTTCCATGACCGCCTGGAATGATCCTCATCCGTCCGTTCACCGTGACGCTCATGGCGAGACCAGGGCGTCCATACAGTCGGCGAATGTCGAGCCCTGCGGCAAGAAGTCCATCGCCCAAGGTCATTTTTCGCAGGTCAAAAATACGAATGGTTTGATCGTTTACGGTAATCGTCACGTAGCGCAGCGGATGGCGACGAGCAGCTACTGCGATCCCGACTGGCGTGACGAATTCCGGTCCATTGAGTGAAGGATGATCGTCTCCGATAAATTGCTTGATCGCATCGCTCCCGCGGACAGCCACCCGGGCAGCGGGCATTTTCAACACATGCGCCACTTTATCGGTCAAGCCAGGCGTCAAGCTGCCGCCGCCGATCAGCATGACTGCCTGCGGCGCTTTTCCATTTAACTCCAATATCTTGAAGGCAATTTTTTCTGCCAATTGCTGAATATCCGGCTGGATGGCGGCAATCACATCTGCTACGGGCAACGTTTGCTCCAGACCTAAAATATCTGTGAAGGATACGGATTCGTGGACGGAGAGCGCTCGTTTGACTTCTTCCGCCATCGGGAAGTCGAGCAAAAAGGCATTCATCAATGCATCCGTAATCTCGTCACCCGCCACCGGAACCATGCCGTATGCGGTAATCGCTCCCTCTTCTGTCAAAGCGACGTCAGAGGTGCCGGCACCGATGTCGACCAAGGCGATATTCAGGCGTCGCATCGTGACCGGAATCAGGACATTGATGGCTGCGATCGGCTCCAGCGTCAGGGCTTGCATGTCCAGATCGCACCGCTTCAGAGAAGTGATCAGGGAATCGACGACTACGCGCGGCAGGAAGGTAGCGATCACATCGACACTGGCTACGTCCCCGCGCTGATCGATCAGGCTGCCGATCAATTCGCCGTCGAGATGGTAGTTGACCACGCTGTAGCCGACGCAGTAATAGCGGGTCACATCCTGCTCGTTCAGCTCCTGTGCCAATTGTGCCTGGGCTTCCTGCACCGCAGCGAATTCCATTGCCACCACGTCTTCGCGGGTAATGAAGGCATGCTTGGCCAGCGGCATATCCATTTTTACCCGCTTTGTCCGCAGGGAACGTCCTGCCGCCGCGACTGCCACCCGGTGCAAGGGACCATTTTTTTGTTCCAGTTCTTCCTTTATTTGTCCAATAACTTTGGCCACGGCCATCACATCATGGATTTGTCCATCCAGCATGGAGCGCTCGTCATGCTCGCGGATGACACAATCGATGACGCGGTATTTCTCTCCGACGGCCTCCACGATTAAGCCGACGACGCTGCGTGTTCCAATATCTAAAGCAAATATCAGCTCTTCTTGGGCTGTTTTTTCAACCTCTAGCAAAGGTAGGTCACTCCTCATTTTTCATACGTCTTTCCTGATCTTGTAATAACGCTATAATTCGACTTTGCAAGAAAAGAATCCTGTCGAAAAATAAGATGTTTTCGATTTCCAATTTACTTTCGCGCTTTTTGGCGCTAAACTGCTGACAAGGGAGAATGAATCGATTATAATAACCCTAATTTATCGACGACACCTTACTTACAGAAGACAGAGGAGAGTGGAGAGACATGGCACACGACCAAATCGAAACCATGCGTAAACAGATCGATCAGATCAACCTGCAGATTCTCGAATTGATCAATCAGCGTGCTGCGCTGGTTCAAGAAGTCGGGAAGGCGAAAGAGAAACTGGGCAGCAACCGCTTTGATCCTGAGCGCGAGCGTCAAATGCTGAACCAATTGGTAGAACATAACAAAGGACCTTTCAACGATAACACGATTCGCCATCTGTTCAAGCAAATCTTCCAGGTCTCTCTTGATCTGCAAAACGACGACAAGAAAAAAGTGCTGCTGGTCAGCCGCAAGAAGAAGGCCGAAGACACGGTTATCACCGTAAAAGGCGTGGAATTTGGCGGCGCAAGCCCGATCCTGATCGCTGGCCCTTGCTCGGTAGAGAGCTACGAACAGGTGCGCGCTGTTGCAGAAAACCATGTCAAACGCGGCCTTCGCACCCTGCGCGGCGGAGCGTACAAACCACGCACCTCGCCATACGATTTCCAAGGCTTGGGCGAAGAAGGCTTGAAAATCCTCAAGCGCATTGGCGATGAGTACAACCTCGTCACCATCAGCGAAATCGTGACGCCTGCGGACCTGGAGCTGGCGGCACAGTACATCGATGTCATTCAGATCGGCGCACGCAACATGCAAAACTTCGAGCTGCTCAAAGCAGCGGGCCGTCTCAACCATCCTGTCCTGTTGAAACGCGGACTCTCCGCTACGATTGAAGAATTCATCTACGCTGCGGAGTACATCCTGTCTGAGGGCAACTCGCAGGTCATGCTGTGTGAGCGTGGTATCCGCACGTACGAAAAAGCGACGCGCAACACGCTGGACATCTCCGCTGTTCCGCTCTTGAAACAGGAAACTCATCTGCCTGTCTTTGTCGACGTGACTCACTCGACAGGACGCCGCGATCTGCTCCTGCCGACAGCCAAAGCCGGTATTGCAGTAGGTTCGGACGGTATTATGGTAGAGGTTCACCCGGATCCGGACGTGGCTCTGTCCGATGCCAAGCAGCAGTTGAATATCCCGGATTTCAACCGCTTTGTGGATGAACTGATCGCTTCTGGATTGTACAAAGGGGAAGTCGTAGCAGCCAGAGGCTAATCACGACGAGGATGTATGGCTTGAGAGTGGCTGTCCCAAAAGATCGGGGAAACCGATTTTTGCGGGGCAGCCTTTTTCCTGATCAAAACGCTGGATTCGCAACCAGGCCTCTCCCCGTTTGACGAACCCGGGAATGCCAAGGTAAGCTTATGGTACATACGGAAATGCAAAAGGAGGATGGTACCGGATGGAGGAATTGGAACAAGACCATTGCTGTTCATCTGGGCGTGCTACAGAGCGTTCGGACAAGATCAAATCCAATCTCGTGTCGCGTCTCAATCGGGTAGAAGGACAGATTCGCGGGATTCGCGGGATGGTTGAGAAGGACGTCTACTGCGACGATATTCTCAATCAGATCGCAGCCGTCCAATCCGCGCTGAATGCAGTCGGCAAAATCCTGCTGGAAGGACATATGAAAAGCTGCGTCATCGAACGCATCCAGCAAGGGGACCAAGAGGTCATTGACGAGCTGTTGAAAACCATGAATAAACTGATGAAATAAGCGGCATGAATGGCCTGGCAAAACGATTGCCAACAGGCACAGCTTGTCGTATCATAGGTGCATATATTTATGAAAATAATTATGAAAACCATTTTATAGGGAAAGCGAGGGTGCATGATGCCGGTTACAATCTACGATGTGGCAAGAGAAGCAGGAGTATCGATGGCGACCGTTTCCCGCGTTGTGAACGGGAACCCGAACGTAAAACCAATGACTCGCAAGAAGGTGCTCGGAGCGATCGAACGCCTGGGCTATCGCCCCAACGCCGTTGCACGCGGTCTCGCCAGCAAGAAAACAACAACAGTCGGTGTCATCATCCCGGACATCTCCAGCTTGTTTTTTTCTGAGTTGGCGCGGGGGATCGAAGACATCGCGACGATGTACAAGTACAATATCATTTTGTGCAACTCCGACCAGCGTCTGGAAAAAGAACTGCAATTGATCAACACACTCTTGGAAAAACAGGTGGACGGGCTGTTGTTCATGGGAGCGGAGATCAAGGAGGATCACCTGCAAGCCTTGACCAGCACGCAAGTACCTACCGTACTGGCTGCTACACGTGACGCAGACAACAAGCTGCCGTCCGTCACCATCGATCATTTTCAGGCCGCTTATGATGCGACACAGGCATTGGTCCAGCGGGGACACAAGCGGATCGGGATGATTACGGGACCGATGAGCGACCCGCTTGGCGGTTTGATGCGATATGAAGGCTACAAGCAAGCACTGACGGATGCTGGAGTCCAAGTGGAGGAAGAAGTGGTCGCCCACGGCAATCTGTTCTATGAATCCGGCTTGTCCCACACCAAGGAGTTCCTCAAGCTCACACAGCCGCCGACAGCCATTTTCGCCGCCAACGACGAGATGGCGATCGGAGCCATCCACGCCGTGCAGGATTCGGGGCTGCATGTGCCAAACGATGTGGAAGTGATCGGGCATGACAATATCCGTCTGACGGAAATGGTTCGTCCGCGTCTCACCTCCGTCGTGCAGCCGATGTATGATATCGGAGCGGTGGCGATGCGCCTGCTGACAAAATATATGAACAATGAGCCTGTGGAAGAGCATGTCGTTTTGCTGCCGCATCGAATTGAGTATCGGGAGAGCACCAAACCCGATCAGGCATAAACATACGGCAGGAAATGGACAGCAAGAGGAGGATGTTCGATGCGGATCGGAATTATCGGTGCGATGGATGAAGAAATCGCCTTATATATGGAAGGAATGGGTCAACCCGCTGCGACGCAAAAAGCGGGGATCACGTATTACAGCGGAGAGTGGGAAGGGCAGCAGGTGGTTTTGTGCAAGTCCGGCGTAGGAAAAGTGAATGCGGCGGTGACCACACAGATTCTAATCGACCAGTTCTCCGTGGACCACGTCATTTTTACCGGCGTCGCAGGCGCATTGCATCCTGAGTTGAACATTGGGGACATTGTCGTCTCGACGGATTGTCTGCAGCATGACATGGATGTGACCGCTCTCGGCTTTGAGCCTGGACAGATCCCGTACACGGAGCAATGGATCTGGAAAGCAGATCAGAAGCTCACGGAGCAGGCTGTCGAGGCTGGCAAGGCGCTGGAAGCAGGGGTTCAGATCGTTACGGGCCGCATTTTGTCCGGTGATCAATTTGTCGCCAGCCGGGAAAAAGTAGCAGCCCTCTACGAACAGTTCGGCGCTCACTGCACCGAGATGGAGGGAGCCGCAGTCGCACAGGTTTGTGCGATGAACCATGTTCCATTCGTCGTGGTTCGCTCCATGTCCGACAAGGCAGACGGTTCGGCTCACGTCAATTTTCTGGAATTTACCAAACTGGCCTCCGAGCGTTCCTACGCCATCGTGAAAAATATGCTCGCTTCGATCAAACCAGCCGCGGATGTCATCGTTTACTCGACGAAAAACTGTATCGACTGCAATTTGGTCAAGCAATGGCTCACCGCCAAAGGGGTCACGTTTGAAGTGCGAGACGTCATGACCAGCCGTGCCTACCAGGAGGAGGTAGAGCGCTTTGGCTTCATGGGTGTTCCGGTGACGGTCAAAGGGGATAAGGCCGTGAAAGGCTATCAGCCGGACGAGCTTGAGGCTTTGATGGGGAGTGCCCAGTAAGGCAGAAGGTATATGAAACAGAAGAAACGTGTAGACAGGCATTGTTTGCCTGAACTGCACGTTTTTTTGTGTGTTTAGGAAAATATCGCTGAAAAGGCTACATGCTTTACTTCTCCTCCTCTATAGCGAGAACCTCCCTTGCTGCTTCTATGAAAGACAAGATGATGGGTGAAAGCCACTTGTCTTTATGCCATAACATCTGTGTATACACGTGCAAGTCCGGAATTTGCCATGGAAGAGCGACAAGTTCGCTCCGTTCAACTTCGGCTTGCGCTACGACTTCAGGAAGAAAGGCAATACCGATTCCCGAAATTGCACATTGTTTAATGGCTTCAGCACTTTGAAACTCTAGATACGTAATACTATCAATGCCCTCTTTCTCAAATGACCGGTCAAACATGGTGCGATAGGGACAACCCTTTTCATTCGTCAGGAACACTTCTTTGTGAAAATCTCCCAGCTCCAGCTCAGTTCGTTGTGCGAGCGGGTGGTCTGGAGCAGCGAAAAGGCGGAATGTCTCTTCCACCAACGGTTCCACGGCAAGTGCGCTCGAGCGAACGGGTTCATCCAGCATAAAGACGACATCTGCGGTTCCCTCAAAGAGGGTTTGCTTGAGCTCTTGATTTGGAACGGAACGGAAAATGAGACGCACTCCCGGATAACGCGAACGAAACAGGCGAAAGACAACGGGAAGCCGATAGGCGCAAATAACCTCATTGGCACTTATCGTCAGGGTGCCGCTTAGGTTTTCATTGTCATGCACGACGCTGCGAGCTTCGTCCAATTTGTCCAGAACGCTTTGAATATGAGTTAAGAAACGTTTACCCGCTGTTGTGAGAACGAGCTGCTTGCCCAAGCGGTCAAAGAGACGAACACCAAGCTCATCCTCCAATGCTTTTATTTGCATCGTGACGTTGGAGGGGACATAGTTCAGCACTTCCGCAGCCCGACTGAAATTTAACGTTGATGCAACCGTGCGGAACGTAATCAGTTGGCGCAATTCCATCCTATTCCCCCCTTTACCTTTCAATATAATTGAATATAACTTTTAATATCATTCACTTTTATTGAGATTATCACGAATCTATACTAACAACAAGAAATACATTCTACATGTTTGTGTTTCATTTTGAAGGGAGCGATTACAATGGATTATGAAATTTTTGATTTGGGTGACGTAACCTTGCAATCAGGAGTGACGTTGCCTGGCGCATTTCTTGCTTATAAAACTTATGGAACATTGAATGAAAAGAAAGATAATGTCATCGTCTATCCAACTGCTTTTGGCGACCAGCATGTTCAGAATGAATGGTTGATTGGCAACGGCATGGCACTTGATCCGCAAAAATATTTCATTATCGTTCCCAATCTGCTGGGCAACGGATTATCTTCGTCTCCCAGTAACACGCCTCCCCCATTCGACGGGGGCAATTTTCCGCAGGTTACCATCTTTGACAACGTTACATTCCAGCATCGGCTGGTGACTGAAAAATTCGGCATTCAAAAGATTGCTCTCGTAGTTGGATGGTCCATGGGAGGCATTCAAGCATTCCAATGGGGGGCAAGTTATCCCGACATGGTGGAGCGAATTGCACCTTTCTCCGGAGTTGCCAAGACTTGGCCCCAAACGTTTGTGGTCCTCGACGGGTTGAAAGCTGCGCTTATGGCTGCAGTTGGCTTCGATTCAAGTAAACGAAACCAGTTGACGTCTGCAGACATGCGCGCCGTTGGCCGTGTCTATGCGGGATGGGGCTTATCGCAGGCGTTTTACAAAGAGGAGCTTTATCGAGAGCTGGGATATGAATCATTGGAGGATTTTGTGGCTGGCGTCTGGGAAGACAGCTTTATGAAGATGGATCCGCACAATGTCCTGGCCATGTTATGGACTGGCCAAAATGCAGATATTAGTGCAAACCCCGCCTATAAAGGAGATTTCGATGAGGCACTTAAAAGCATTAAAGCACTTGCCTGCGTCATGCCAGGGAGCACGGATCTATTCTGTACGGCGGACGACAACAACTACGAGGCTAAGCTTATACCTAATGCTGTTCTTACTCCTATCGAGTCGATCTGGGGCCATTTTGCCGGTCGCGGAATCAACACTGCCGATAATACCTTTATTGATAACAACCTAAAACGCTTGTTGGCGCTTCGTACAAACGGATAGATCATCATTACCGCCATACTCTTTTAAATATGTCGAATTTTGTAGAAATAAAACTTTGACATTAGTATAGTATAAATTTATAATTTTTAACAATTGACAAAAATAGATCAAATGAATCAGTGACAAAACTTGAAAAGGGCAAACACATTGAAAGATGTGGGCGCAAAGCTACAGGTCTAAGGTTCCATGAACTAAGATGGCTGAGTTACCAAGTATCGTTTCCGTTTTGGTATACGGCTATTTTCCTATGTGGAAATAGCTTTTTTTTTGTACTTGAAAGGGGGTGATTTTCTGGTGAAAGAAGTAGAAGCAAAATAGAAAAAAAACTCAATTAAAAGCATTGGGGGATATGATGTGAAAGGTTTGACTAGAAAGGTTGCCCATATACTTGTAGCAGCATGCTTCATGGCAACTCTATTGCCTATAGGAGTGGCATTTGGTAAGGATTCGTTTATGGATGACTATCCGCTGATCTACGGAGCACAAGATGGTCGTTTAGAAAGCCTAGACAAGTTAAGTACTTCGCATACAAAATATGACAGTCGCGAAGAAGTGGAAAATGTTCGAGGAAAAAAGAGCGTTTCACGAGAACAACCAACCCAACTTACGCTTTCCAAGACGCAGCTACATTTCTCGAAAAGGGGAAAATCGAACGTCATTGCTTACATCCATTACAAGGACAAAAGTAAGGAAGATGTCACCAAAAAAGTCGAATGGACAAGCAGTAATACTTCTATTGTAGATGTAAAAGACGGCAAAATCGAGGTATTCGATGAGGGGCGGGCGATCATTACTGCTTCCTATCTGGATTTCCAAGTCAATCTTCATGTGAGTGTCAATTTTAGCGACGAAGTATTGTGGGAATTCATGTACGATAAAGGGCTTAATGAAGAAGCTTTTTCAGGCTCTCCGACTTCAGATGGCGGTTTTATAGTGCTCGGAATTTCTCGAGGATGGAAAAGCGATGAACTGTTTGCTTTGAAAGTGAAAAAAAACGGGGCATTTGAGTGGGAAAAAAAGATTGCAATGAAAGGAAAGGAGTCTCCCAGAACTATCCGTCTAACAAGTGATGGAGGATATGTAATGCTTAGCAATAGCGAGGGGCGAAAAGGGAGAACTATAATTTTGCGCAAGTTGAACGTGAACGGGAGCGTCCGATGGTCGAAGGAGTTTCCATTGACCGGTAAATATTGGGGAGGATACGTAGAGCAAACAAAAGATGATGGATTTATTTTGGCAACTGGTGAAGCCATTATTAAACTAGATAAGTCGGGTAGAGAGAAATGGAAGACGAAAATTAAAAATGGTGCTGACCTGGTGCGGCAAACGAGTGATGAAGGCTACTATGTTCTGGGGAATTATGTAACCAAGGTGAATCAATCTGGGAAAACATTATGGACAAAAGATGTAGGGCAAATCCTTACGTTCATGGATATCACAAATGATGGTGGCATTGTGACTTATGCAGAAGATGGAGTAGTGAAAGTCGACGAAAAAGGAAAAATCAAATGGAGGAGGACGATTGAAGGACCACCATATGATAAAAATCAGAGAATAGCAGGAGTTATCCAAGCCAGTGATGGCGGCTATATTGTCGCGACTAATGCATTCATATTTAAAGATAATACACAAGTCACTATCTTGTATAAATTAGATGAAAAAGGAAAGGTTATCTGGGAAAAGCATTTCGGATTTGATAATGGGGAATGGGTAAACGAAGTCCGGGAAACGAAAGAGGGAGAGTACGTGCTAGTGGGCAAGGCACGTTCTGATCTCAATGGTGAAGATGTATATTTACTAAAAGTAAAACCAGATAAAGGGCAAAAAATTGTAAAAACGGTGCAATTCTCAGGCAAAAACGGCCTTCTTAAAATTGGGGAAACTTTTCAAATTAAGGCTATCGCCACATATACAGATGGAAAAAAAGAAGATGTGAGTACGAAAATGAATATTAAAGTTTGGGGAGACGATGGTCGAGTATATTCCTTGGAAGATAATAAGATAAAGGCTTTGTACCCGGGGAGTATCCTGATTATCGGCCAATATAAAGGGCACACGGTGCGAAAAGGGCTCATCGTCTCGGACCGTCCCCCGACCCGACTGCAGTTGGAAAAGGAGGATCGTGATCTGCGTATCGGCGATAGTCAAAGTGTGATGCTTTATGCTGACCTGGGAGATAAATACTTACGACCGGCAGCTGCTTATGCAGAATGGAGCGTTTCAAACGAAGATGTCATCGAAATTATACATGGAGTAGACCTGAGCATTCATTCCACAGATGAAATTATCATCGAAGCAAAAAAACGCGGCACAGTCATGATTACAGTTACGTACGCTGGGGAAACCCTCCAATTCCCCGTCACAGTAAAATAAATCCCAGATCCATAGAACTCCTGACGAGAAAATCCTTCTCGCCAGGGGTTTCTTTTGTTTACTCATAGAGCCACCAAAACCGTCATGTCTAACCTTTTCAATACAACTGTTCATTTTGAACATAATAAACTTTTGTTCCTTGACAAAATTGTTCGAGAATAACATAATACCATTATAAAATGTTCTAAATTAACAAGGGTGATGACTTTGTTGCCAAAAGAGCGCAGAACGTGGATTTTGGAGCAGCTTAGCAAAGACGAGAAGATCGATATCGACCAGCTGGCCGAGCAGTTGAATGTGTCGGCGATGACCATTCGCAGAGACTTGTCCATTTTGGAAGAGGAAGAGAAGATCATCCGCACGTTTGGAGGGGCGATTCTCAACAAGCCCTTGATACACGAAACGCCCTTTCTCACCAAAGAGGGGAAGTACAGCAGACAGAAGCGGGAAATTGCCCGAAAAGCCGTAACGCTGATTCAGGAACACTCGACGATCCTGCTGGACTCAGGCACGACTACCCTTGAAATAGCCAGATTGCTGAAGGATAAAAAGAATCTGACCGTAGTGACCAACGATATCAAAATCGCCGCCGAACTGATGGACAGCGAGGTTAAAGTGATCGTGGCGGGCGGAGAGCTGCAAAACACGGTAGGGGCTTTGTTCGGTCCGTTGACGGAGCAAATCCTGAAAAGCATCCACGTCGACCTGTTTTTCCTGGGTGCGCATGCGGTTCATGTAGAGGCGGGAATTACCGTAACGACCTTTGAAAAGGCTTCCATCAAGAAGCTGATGATAGAAGCTGCCGGCACTACTTGGATGGTTGCAGACTCCAGCAAGTTTGACCAAAAGTCATTCACGAAGGTATGCGACTTGTCCGATCTCGACGGTTTGATTACAGATGATGGATTATCGTCGGAAGACCTGGAAAAAATAAAAGAACATCTGAAAGTTGTGACAGCAGAGGTGGGTGAGGCCACATGAAAATTGGAGTCATTGCAGATGACTTGACAGGAGCAAATGCGACAGGGGTGAGACTCGCCCGGCAAGGCTTTGAAGCAGCTACGATGGTTCACTACAACAATCTTCCCTCATCGGATTCCTACAACGCCGTGATGGTGGATACGGACAGCCGATATGCCAGAGAAGAAGTTGCGCAGATGAGAGTCAAGACCGTGCTGGATAATCTCAAAAAATGGGGCGCAGATGTCATCTGCAAGCGAATCGACAGTACGGTGCGAGGAAACATAGGGGTAGAAATCGATACGGTACTTGCCGGACTCGGTGATAAAGCGGTGGCGGTAGTTGTAGCTTCCTATCCGGATTCAGGGCGCATTACCTCAGGGGGCTACCTGCTGGTGAATGGGGTTCCTCTGCAGACGACGGACGTAGCGAATGATCCGGTCGCACCCGTTACGCAATCCTACGTGCCTGCCATTGTGCAAAAACAAAGCAAATATCCAGTCTCCTATATCGGTCTGGAAACGGTTTTGGCAGGCGAGAAGGAAACGGAACAGGCGATGCGCGCGCATATCGCGGAGGGCAAACGAATCCTGGTGATGGATGCCGTGACAGACGAGGAAATCGAATCGATTGCCAAAGCCATGGCAGCGATCAAGGAGTACCAGATGGTTCCCGTCGATCCGGGACCGCTGTCCGCCATCTACTCCAAAGTGTTTGCTCGTCAGCACGCCAACGACAAGAAGATCATTGTGACGGTTGGCAGCATTACGACGAACGCGGCGAGCCAGCTGCAATATCTGGTGGAAAAAACAAATGCTCAGCCCATCTACGTGGACGCCAAAAAATTGGCGAGCATGACGGAGTCCTGGGACGAAGAGACGGATCGCGTGATTCAGGTCGTCCTGGAAGAGATGAAGAAGCAATCGATTTTGATCATCACCACCAATTCCCCGATGGCCGAGCCGCTTAATCTGAAGGAAATTGCCAAAGAACAGAATACGACCCAGGACAGTCTTGCGAAGCGAATCGCAGATGGTCTCGGGAAAATCACGCGACTGGTGATCCAGAAGAGTGAGTATGAAATCGGAGGCTGCTTCACCAGCGGCGGAGATGTCACCGCATCGCTATGTGCCATCGGCCGAGCAGAAGGAATCAAGCTGGAGGTAGAGGTGCTTCCTCTGATCGCCTACGGGCATCTCATCGGGGGATATCTCGATGGCATACCGCTGATCACCAAGGGCGGCATGGCAGGAGACAAGAAAGCCATCTACACCAGCATTCAATATTTATTGGCAAAATGTTAAGGAGGAACCAGACATGACAGCAACGAGAGAAATTATTGCCATTCCAATGGGTGATCCAGCAGGGATTGGACCAGAAATTACCATGAAATCCCTGACAAAAAAAGAGATTTACGATGTGTGCAAACCGTTGGTAGTAGGGGATGCCAAGGTGCTTGCAAAAGCAATCGAGATCGTCAACGCAGATTTGAAAATCAATGAAGTGCAGACTCCTGCTGAAGGAAAATACGAGCTGGGCACCGTTGATGTCATCAATCTGAACAATATCGATATGGACAAGCTGGAATACGGACAAGTATCGGCGCAATGCGGCCAGGGTGCTTTTGAATACATCAAAAAATCCGTAGAGCTGGCGATGAATGGCGAAGTGAAAGCGCTGGCTACTACTCCAATCAACAAGGAATCGCTCAAAGCGGCGAAGGTGCCTTTCATTGGCCATACGGAGATGCTCGAATCGCTTACCAACACCAAAGATCCATTGACCATGTTCGAAGTGAATGGCATGCGCATCTTCTTCCTGACTCGCCATCTGTCTTTAAAAGATGCGATCGCTCAGATGACAAAAGAAAGAGTGCAGGATTACCTGGTTCGCTGCGACCAAGCTTTGCAACGTTTGGGTGTCGAATCGAGAAGAATTGCAGTTGCCGGTCTGAACCCGCACAGCGGCGAAGGCGGACTGTTCGGCATGGAAGAAGTGGAAGAAATCAAGCCAGGAATTGAAGCGGCTGCGGCTGCAGGGATTAATGCAGTAGGTCCGGTACCAGCAGACTCCGTATTCTTCCAGGCTCTGCAAGGTCGTTATGATGCCGTTCTGTCGCTCTACCATGACCAAGGCCATATCGCAGCGAAAATGACCGACTTCCACAGAACCATCTCCATTACCAACGGGTTGCCTTTCCTGCGCACCTCTGTCGACCACGGCACAGCCTTTGATATCGCTGGGAAGAACATCGCAGAGAGCATCAGCATGGAAGAGTGCATCAAGCTCGCAGCCCAATATGCGCCTAAGTTCTCCAGCAACACCCTGTAAGGCAGGGATAGAGGGCGTATCTCGCGTCAGTGAATGAGAGATTTGTAATGAAGGATTGAACAGATCCTTCATTACAAATCCATTCAAATGTAAACACTTTCATACAAAGGAGGAGCAGGAATATGGATGTCTCAGGTACACAAATGGTCGTTGGCCTGGTTCTGGCAGTAGCCATTTTGATTTTTCTCGTTTTGCGAACCAAGATTCATGCCTTTCTCGCACTGATTATTGCAGCTTCTATCGCAGGAATTGTAGGCGGAATGCCGCCGGGGAAAGTAGCGGACACCATTTCAGCAGGGTTTGGCAGCACCTTGGCTTCCATTGGGATTATTATTGGATTGGGCGTCATGATCGGACGGATTCTGGAGGTATCCGGGGCCGCTGAAACACTTGCCTATTCCTTGATCCGATTTGTCGGCAAGAAAAAAGAAGAGTGGGCGATGGCCATCGCAGGTTATATCGTCTCGATTCCGATCTTTGTGGACTCTGCATTTGTTATTTTAAACCCGCTTGTAAAAGCGCTTTCAAAGAAAACAGGAAAATCGGTTATCGCCTTGGGTGTGGCATTGGCTGTCGGTCTTGTCATTACGCACTCCATGGTGCCGCCAACACCGGGTCCGCTCGGCGTCGCAGGAATTTTTGGAGTCGACATCGGTGTGATGATCGCACTGGGCTTGCTGTTCGGTATTCCGATCATGATCGTTGGCGTCTTGTATGCAAAATGGTTGGGGAACCGCATTTATCAAATTCCGGATGATTCGGAAGAGGGATTCAGCAGACCGGATACCAAAATCGCCTATCAAGAGTTTTTGGATCTGGCCGATAAAAAATCGACAGAGCTGCCTTCTCTGAGCCGATCCCTGTTGCCGATTCTCATCCCTATTGTTCTTATTTTTCTCAACACAACGCTCTCTGCTTTGGATCTGACTACTGGATTTTATGAAATTTTGATCTTCTTGGGTAAACCGATCATCGCCGTCAGTATTGGCTTGATCGCAGCGATCTACGCGCTGGCCGGAAATCTGAGCCGTTCCGCTACGCTGGATCGGATGGAAGAGGGTATTCAAACAGCGGGGATCATTATTCTGGTGACAGGTGCAGGTGGCGCGCTCGGTGCCGTACTGCGCGAGAGCGGTGCCGGGGATTTCATTGCCGGAAAAATTGCAGAGATGCCTTTGCCTGCGATTCTGATTCCGTTCTTTGTCTCCACGCTGGTGCGTCTGGTTCAGGGAAGCGGAACGGTCGCGATGGTAACTGCTGCATCGATTTCCGCACCGATCCTGGGGAACATGGAAGTCAATATGGCATTGGCTGCTCAAGCCGCTGCGATGGGTTCGATGATCTTCTCCTATTTCAACGACAGCTTGTTCTGGGTCGTTAACCGCATGCTGGGCATCAAGAACGTAAAAGAGCAAATCATGGTCTGGTCTGTTCCTACCACGATTGCCTGGTTTGTCGGCTTGATTTGTCTCTTGATCGCGAATATGTTTATGTAAGAAACGCTTCACCCCCTGGAATTCAGGTGTTACCTCGAAGGTACCACGAAGGAATTCCAGGGGGTGAATTCTTTTCATCCGATGGGTGCATGCAGGATCGCCCGCTCCAGCGTCACCCGATTTTTTTCAGTGATCTCCGCGCGCCGGGGAATCGCGGGAAATGGCTCGTCGAACAGGCGAGAGGGGAGTATCAACTCACTTTGCGGCTGCCAATGCTCCTGCCACGATCTAGGGATCTCGCAATCATCTGCAAGAGGCTGATCGCTCATTTCGCTCCAGAGCAGTGTCCACGCACGCGGGACGACACGCCAGATGTCGTAGCCTCCTCCGCCGACCGCGATCCAGCGGCCGGAGCAATACGTGTGGGCCATTTCGTGAGCCAGACGCGGAATCTGTTGATAGACTTTCATCGAACAGGACAGATGCGTCAGCGGATCGTAAGCATGGGCATCACAGCCGTTTTGGGTGAGGATCACATCAGGCTGAAAGCCTCGCACCAGCTTGGGGATCAGCTTCTGATAGACCTCGAGGAAGGAATCGTCCTCCGTATAGGCGTCGAGCGGGATGTTGACAGAAAAGCCGTAGCCATGGCCGTCTCCGCGCTCAGTCGTATTGCCTGTCCCCGGAAACAGATATTTGCCTGTTTCATGCAAAGAGACCGTCAATACATTGGGATCATCGTAAAAAGCCCATTGAACCCCGTCCCCGTGATGGGCATCCGTATCGATGTACAAGACCCGTGCATTCCAGTGCTTGCGCAGATACGCGATGGCGACAGAGCAATCGTTGTAAATGCAAAAGCCCGAAGCTCGTCCGCGAAAAGCGTGATGGAGTCCACCGGCAGGATTGAAGGCATGTTCGGCTTGACCGTTCATCACGACATCGACTGCTTGCAGCGTTCCGCCCACGATCAGGGAAGAAGCTTCATGCATGTGGCGAAAGCAAGGGACATCCTCTGTCCCCAGTCCATAACCCGCAGCGATGGGAAGCACCTCGTCGCTTTCGCCTTGCTCGCGCACGAACTGGATGTAGCGGGGGTCATGGACCAGCTCGAGTTCTTCATCTGTCGCTTGACGGGGAGCCAGAATATCCTCATCACGTAGAAGCTGGTAGGCTTGCATCAGGTCATGTGTGAGCAGCAGCCTGCGTTGGTTGAAGGGATGATCGTCATGAAAATAATAGTTCGTATAAACGGGGGAGTAGATCAGCCGTGATTGGCGACTCACGAGCCAACCCCCCCATTCGCCGGCCCGATGACGGTAAAGCCGCGTTCATGGAGCAGGTGAATGAGACTGCGCGGGTCCATCGTCTGTACGCGGAAGACAAGGCTTTTCGTTCCGTTTTTTTTCCCCGGGTAGACGACGACGCTGCATACATTCACCTGCGCTTCGCGGAAGACCTGGCTCACCTCTGCGAGCATGCCGGCACGGTCGTCTACCTCGACCTCAATATGCGAGCTGGGCTTGTTGACCCCGAACAGCTCGATAAGACTATTGAACAAATCGGATTCTGTAATCATCCCCACAAGCTTCGTACCCTCCACGACAGGAAGCGAGCCGATCTTGTTTTCGTAGATTTGTACAGCAGCATCCTCGATGAACTCGAGAGGATGGACCGTAATCACTTGGGTTTTCATGATTTCCGATATCGGCTTGTGCAGAATGGTATCATCATCGTCTCTCGTGATCAGGCGGGAGGGGAGGGCATCCCTTAGGTCCCGATCCGAGACGATCCCCACAAGCTGTTCGTTTTCGAGCACGGGAAGATGACGAATCCTGTTCAGTCGAAGCAAAAGCAGCGCTTCCCCGATCGTAGTGGCAGGGCTGGCAGTCACAAGATTTTTTCGCATGATATCCTCAATGCGCATGAACCATTCCTCCATTATTTCAGATCCTTTGAGGCTGTCTTTCAATACAAAAAGCGGTTCTGAAAACGCATGTTATCAAAGGCGACGACACTTTCTTGAGGAACACGTTTTCCTATTTTTGCCATCAGGCAGTTGGCGGGATGGCTGCATATCTCCGGATCGTCCGTCGCAACCCAGATCATCCCCACGCTTCCCATGACTTTTTCCATGACCTTGCGATACTCCCATACGTCCAGTCCGGTTCCCTTCAGATCCCAATGCCAGTAATATTCGGTCGTAATGATGATGTAATCCTCCATGGCATCGTCGAGAAAGGAGACCTCCAGCAGTTTCTTCGCCACTCCGCCAGCGCGAACCGATTGGCTGATCTCAATAGCGCCTAGCTCCAAAAGATCCGGCAGCTTGGCTTGGGACCACCTCTCCAGCGGATCGGGATAGAGAAAGGTCACATACCCCAGCACGTGATCTCCTTCTCGCGCCACGATGATGCGTCCTTCCGGGAGATCGGCTATCTCAATCAGGGCTTTATGCTGCATTTCGGGGATCCGGAATGCTTTCAGACCCTCGTCAAAAGAGAGTGCTGCGAGATCGGCTCCTGAGATGGGGCCTTCGATGAGCAAATCCCTGCCGTTCACCTGCATCCTTGCAGCGTGATAGCGCTTGATGTGTTCCATCTGTTCACCTCCAATATGTAGAAAGAAAGAGATGGCTGGTTTACCATCTCTTCTGTTCATTCATGAATGTGATGTATTCTTTTATCTGCCTGTTACGGTATTGGAGAATGTGGATTCCCCGTAGCTATTTACGGCTGTGATGTAGTAATTCGGATTGTCTACGCCAGCAGCATGGGTAAAGGTCGTGTCGGACACGGTGCCGAGCAAGAGGTAGCCGCTGCTTGGGTCTGGACTGAAGTAGACGTTGTAGGCGATGACCTGTTCGGCCGCCCTGTTAGCCTTCCACTGCAATTGCCAGCCGTTCCCTGTCTCTTTGATCGTCAGGTTTTGGGGGGCGCTAGGCGGTGAAGCAGATGGCGTCGTCGTGCCAGATGAGTTGTCTTGACCCGGCTGACCCAGAATAGGATCGGGCAGATCGCCTGGCTCCAAGCCGTCCATCGGCGTTTCATTCGAACCATTCTGCGGCGGCAATTGCCAGGTGTGGGACGAGGAACCGACTGCTGCGATGGCAGATGGCTCTGACTCCAGGCCTGTCAAATCGACGGATGTGACATAGTACGCCGAATCGCCGGGCGCTTTTTCATCTGTAAACGTCAGTACGGCAGGATCTTTTACCGTGGCAAGATGCGTGAAGCCACTTGCCGGATCTGCACGGTAGATGCGGTATCCGACCAGATCTGCTTCTTTGTTGGAATTCCAGGTCAGGACTGCCTGAGCTCCGTTGCGAGTCGCTGCAAGTCCCGATGGCGAGCCCGGCGCACCAGGCACTTCTGTCCGCGGGTCTTCTGCATCGGGCAGCCTTTGCTCCCAATCGGGAGGGCGGATGGCGACCTTGGAATTGGCTGCTTGAATCTGCTCCTTGGTCGGCAAGGGATCAGGCGACCGAAAAAAGATTCCTTCTGTTACAAAGTCGGCAGGTGTGCTTTCCTTCGCCAGGTAACGCTCACCATTATAGGTGATAACCCGAGCCTTTTGATGGGAGTCGTCCACTTCTTTCGGTACGAAGCGGCGGTTGAAAAGATCCGTGATCAGATGACCGGCTTCCTTCGACAGCTCGCTTGGCAGTTTGCCTGACTTCGAGTCGACGGTAGCACTGACGATTCCCTCCGGCTTTTTAAAGGTGGCATCTGGCGGAGAAATCTCGGGATGTGCTTCGATGACCTCTTTCATGACTTTTCCCCAGACGATCATCGGAACATACTTGTCGGCGTCAGGCATCGGATAAGGCTCATCGAAGCCGACCCAGACGCCCATCGAGACCTCCGGCGTGTAGCCGACGAACCACAGGTCGTTGCTGCTGTTGGTTGTACCCGTCTTCCCAGCGATGTCGACCTTGCGCGGAACAAATTTGCGGACATGCGTACCGGTTCCGGCATTGACTACGGAGCGCATCATATCCGTGATCAAATAGGCTGTCTGTTCGCTGTACACCTGTACGGGCTGAGCCTGATGGCGGTAAATCACCTTGCCCTGGCTGTCCTCGATGCGCTCGATCAGATATGCGTCGATAAAGGAGCCGTTGTTGGCAAACGTAGCGTATGCATTGGTCATTTCCTCGACAGTGGTTCCGTACGTGAGTCCGCCGATTACCCCGGTCTGCGCGTAATTGTCCGCGTCAACCAGCGTGGTGATGCCCATTTTCTTCACGTACTCGAGAGCCGTAGGAATGCCCACTTTTTGATAAGCCTTGATCGCCGGGATGTTCCAGGAATTCCGCAAGGCTTCCCGAGCGCTCATCATTCCCTGCCACTTGTTGTTCCAGTTTTTCGGCAAGTGGTAGCCCTTCTGTCCATCCTTCAACAGCACGGGTGCGTCGTCGATCGGGGAGGCGGGCTGGAGAATGCCCAGTTCAAAAGCCGGGGCATAAGCCGCGAGCGGCTTCATCGCCGACCCTGGCTGGCGTGGTGCAGTAGCGTGGTTGGTTTGTTCCACGTTAAAGTCGCGTCCGCCAATCATGCCAAGAATGGCTCCGGTGCGATTGTGAATCATCATCGCGCCGACTTCTTCCAGTGCGTTTTCGATATTTTCCGTCTTTCCATTGGAACGGCGGATCGTATAGCTGCGGTTTTTCCCGAAGTTGCTGGCGTCGGCTGCGACAGCCTGCATGATCTGATGTACATTTTTGTCAAACGTGGTGTATACCTTGTACCCGTTGCGCAGAATGTCCCGGCGTTTTTCTTCGATTAAAAGCCGGTATTCATTGCGGTTGATGGAAGACTTGTCCCGTCCCTTTTCCTTGAGCTCAGCGTCTACCAGCTGACGTGCGGCCCGTTCCTCGATTTCCATCATCAGGAAGGGAACTTCCCGGTAGGCTTGCTGTGTCGGTTTGGCGAGATTGGCCTTCAGATCGGCGGCAAGTGCGTTGTCGTATTGATCTTGTGTTATGTAGCCATTTTCGAGCATCCGATCGAGCACCATTTTTTGCCGTTCCTTCCCGCGTTCATAGCTCTCATTGCCAAAAGGAGAGTATGCTCCGGGATTTTGAATCATGCCTGCCATGTAGGAGGCTTCACTGAGACCTAATTCTTTTACGTCTTTTCCAAAAACACCCTTGGCAGCAGCCTGGACACCATAGATATTGGAGCCATTGGCGTTTTTGCCCAAGTAAATCTCGTTCATGTAAGCTTCCAGGATCTCATCCTTGGAAAACATCTGCTCGATCCGCAACGCATTAAATATCTCCCTTGCCTTGCGAGCGTGACTGACTTCATGCGTGAGAATCGTATTTTTGACAAGCTGCTGGGTAATGGTGCTCCCGCCTGTCACGACTGGCTGATGGGTAAGCTCCTGGTAGGTAGCCCGCAACGTAGATTGAACGGCAATACCATTGTGGTGATAGAAGCCTTTATCCTCCGTGGCGATAATAGCATTGATCAAATAGGGAGAAACGTCTGCTTTTTTTACCAAGCGTCGGTCGCCCTCTTCTGCACGAAGCTGACCAATCAGAGAGCCGTCGTTGTAATAGGCGAAGCCGGTCAGATAGTTGGTAAAGATTTTCTGCTCCAATTCCTCCTTGGTTCGGACTGGCTCGTCTTTGACGAGTGCTGCGACATATCCTGTCAAGATTCCCCCGGCGAGTGCTGCTCCCATCAGTCCGAGCAAAAAGACGATTTGGACGATGCCCCAGACTAGTCGCCGGCGTCCTCGTCGGCGTTTTTTCTTCTTGGGTTCAGAGGAAGAATTTTGGTTATTCGACATTGATCTACTACCCCCTAGCATACAGCCTGATTATACCATAGGTGGAACCTGGAGGATAGGAATTGCGACGTCAACCTCGCCATTGATCAGGGGTGGCTGCCAAATTCGCCAGGCGAATGTCTCCGCGTATGGATCGGTTTCCAGCAGCGATCTTTAGCATTTTTTCGTTTTTTTGGGGAAATTGTAACCTTTCCTGCTAAAATGACGAATATTGGTTGAGTACATTTTTTGACAATACCAGGAGGCACGTAAAATGACCAAGACTAGAAAAATGTGGGCAACCATACTGGCAGCGGGTCTGTTGTCTGCGCAACCCGCTCTGGGAATTCTTCCACCACCCAACGCTTATGCCAAAAGCCCGGATCAATGGAACAAATCCGAGCTGCAGGAGTTGGGTAAGGACGCATTGGCGCAGTTATTGCCGGCAGTGCCCAAGCTCAAGGACTTCTCCATCCAAAGCGTGAGCATCGATGAAGATGATGGCGAAGAGCAGGTGATCGATATTCATCTGAGAAAGTCAGATTCGGAGAAATACCCCTATGCGTCGTCTATTCAGATCGATCCGAAAACAAAAGAAATCGTCCTTTTTTCCATACAGGAAGGTGTGGACAAAACGGACAGTGCTGATAAAGAGCTTGCCAAAGAGAAGGCAACAGCATTCCTGAAAGCGCTGCTGGGGGACGAGTCCAAAAAATACACACCGAGAGAGCATGACATCGGCAAGTCAGGAAGTATTGTTTTTGATCTGTTTGTGGACGGAATCTTGTTCAATGCGGGAAGCATTCGAGTGGGGGTGAACGTCCATGGCGACATCACCTCCTTTTCCAGAAATTTGGCCGGTCAGCAGTTTCAAGACCTGAAAAAGTTCCCCAAACCCGATCATGTGATCAGTCAGGAAGAAGCTCTATCTGCGATGGCGGAGACGTTGCGCCTCGTCTATGAAGAAAAAAATGGTTGGACGAATGCGCCGGTACTGAAATATGTACCGGAGCTGGATGGAGAGATGAACGCTGAAACAGGAGCTGTGGAACATTCTTTCAAAACATCCAGCAACCGATACGGACAACCCTTCTCAGTCCAGCCTCTCGGGAAAAAATGGAGCATCAGATCGGAGCAGGACGCACAACAGGTTCTCAAGGAGGTATTGCAGATTGGGACGGAGGGTCTGCAGTTCCGTCAGCTTCAGGGCAGTACGTATGAATGGATAGGCAAAGAGGGAGAACGGCTTTTTGTAGCGGCAGACGAGAAGACAGGCGGACTCGTCAGTGTTGGCAACAGAGGTGTAAAGACAGAGGGGAAAGGTCGCCTTACGAAAGAACAGGCGCAAAGAAAGGCGCTCGATACGCTTGTACCCTATCTGGACAAAAGTGTGACATCCCTGCAAATGCGTGAAATGTACGCTGTTTCGGGGACGGATAGGTATTCGTTTTTCTTCCATAGGTCACACGACGGCATTCCGGTAGAAGATCATTCATATGAAGTCGTGATTGATCTGGCGAGCGGAGCGGTGATTGATCTGACCGGAAGTTTTGACCGCAAGCATGTAGATTTGCCTGATAAGGATCAAGCTGTGGACCTGGAGACGGCCAAGCAAGAGTTCCGCGCCGCACACCAGGCAACGCTGATCTACAGTGCTTTTGACAACGATGGGATCGGCGATTTACCCTCCCTGGTCTATGATTTCAAAGCAAAAACAACCGGGTTCAGCTATATCGATGCCCTGACCGGAAAAAGCGTTATTCACACGGTAGATTAGCAATTTCGAGGGGAAGGCGAAACTTCCCCTCCTTTCAATGGGCCAAAAGGGAGGTCAGTCACTTTTGCAGGATGATCAGGAACAACTGATTAGAGGCATATACCGCACATACTATAAAGATGTCTATCATTTTCTCCTTTATTTTACAGGCGATGTGAATGAAGCAGAGGATTTGACGCAGGAGGCGTTTATTCGCATCCTCGGCAGTCTGTCCCACTATGATGCGGAAAAAGCCAATAGAAAAACATGGATCATGACCATTGCGAAGTATACCGCTATCGATCACTACCGGAAAAGGAAGATACAGTATTTGTTTATGGAGAAATGGCTCCGCCGCCTTCCCGCCACTGATGGCTCACCGGAGGGGGCGCTTGATCAGCAAGAAGAGGAGAAATTGATCGAAAAGGCGTTGGGGACGCTGAAACCGCAATATCGCATGGTTGTCATCTTGCGTTGCATCAAAGGCTACTCTGTGAAAGAAGCGGCCGAGATCCTGGAATGCTCGGAGGCGAAAATCAAAGTGGACTATCACCGCGCAATCAAGCAACTTCAACAAACGCTAAGTCCTGTTGGGAATGGGAGGTGGCTGCATGAGCTGGTTGAGTGAAGAAGAGTTGTTGAAGCAATTGAAGCGTCTGGAAAAGCGGGAGCCTTCCTCTTCATTTGTCGACAATCTGGAAGAGAGGCTGGTCGCCAAAGGCAAAAGACTCATGATACAAAGAGGGCGGGGCAGGTGGAGCATTCAGATTGCGAGTGCGGCAGTGATCATTTTGCTAACCGTGGGTTTGTTGCGGATTGAAGGCAGCGGCAGCGAACTGAAACCGTACCAGGAGAATCCGTCTTCGGCTGCGAGTCCCAATGAGCTTACTTCCCCATCTGCGATACCCAAAAGGGAGGATAGCGCAGAAGAAATACAGCAAACGGTTCCGAGACAGGCTGAGACGGTTCAGCGGCAAGCACCTGTGAAAGCACCAGTTATTCGCAAGCCAGCGGGAGGGGTCGCCCCGGTAGCAGAAGAAGCAGTACAGGCGGTGCAGACCGTACAGGCCGAGCAGGCCGTACAGGCCAAGCATCCCGATCAAACGAAGAAAGGTAATTCTGACCGCGCTGCCCTTGAAAAGCTGGCGACTGCACGATTCGAACAATTGGTAGGGAAGGACGAGATGCATAAGTACAAGATCAATGAAATTTTGTCGACACATCATAGCCAGACAGCAAGCATCGTCTTTACCCGTATCGTCAACGGCATTCCGTATCTGGATGAATCCTACCAAGTCGGCGTTTCGGTAAAACAAGGAGTGACAGGCATTCAAATAAAAGCAGACCTTGAGAACAAGGCGGACACGGCTGTGTTCCCTGACGTGCAAGGCATTCTATCAATGGAACAAGCCAAACAGGTTTTTGCTCGGCAGCTAAGGCTGGTGTACGTGCCAAACCAGGTGACGAAGCGCGATTATTTCGGAAAAGCGCTGGAGGCCAAGCCTACCCTGCAATACGTGATACCAGGCACATTTGCGATGGATGCGAAAACTGGAGACGTTGTAAACCCGATTCGCAACACCTCAGATCAGGGGGAGGGCGGTGCTGACAAAGGAACATACATCGATATGCAGGCACCAACCTCTCCAGACCTGGATGGGGTACCTGACGTCAGCGAGGCCGTGGCTCCCGCCTTGGCTGCCGAAAAGTTCCTGGAGGATTCGCCACTCCAGCTGGCCTATGTCTGGTCCACTCAGTTGGATCAGCCAGTCCTCGTTTATAATCGGGCACAAAAGAACGCGGGTGGCAGGTATTTCGACGCGATTACGGGCAGGTTTGTCGATATCAGTCCATAAGTTGCAGCATTCACGGATATTTTTTACGCAAAAAAAGAGCAGGCCGATAGTCGGCACTGCTCTTTTGCGATCAAACGATTAACGGCTGTAGAACTCAACGATCAGAACTTCGTTGATTTCAGCAGGCATTTCTTCGCGATCTGGAAGACGAGTATAAGTTCCTTCCAATGCTGCATCGTTAAAAGTAACGTAGTTAGGCAGGAAGTTGCGGCTTTCCAGGGAATCCTTGATCAATTGCAGACCACGGGATTTTTCGCGAACGGAAATCACATCACCAGGTTGTACACGGTAGGATGGGATGTTCACTTTTTTGCCGTTTACCAGGAAGTGACCATGGTTTACCAATTGGCGGGCAGCAGGACGAGTCGGTGCAAAGCCCATGCGGTATACCAGGTTGTCCAGACGGGATTCCAGCAATTTCATGAAGTTTTCGCCCACTACGCCAGCCATTTTGTTAGCTTGGTCGAAAGTGCGACGGAATTGTTTTTCATTCAGGCCAAACATATGGCGCAGTTTTTGCTTTTCTTGCAACTGGATGCCATACTCGCTGATTTTACGACGGTTGTTATGACCGTGTTGACCAGGAGGGAAGTTGCGTTTGATGTCCTTGCCAGTACCATCGAGGGAGATTCCCAGACGACGAGCAAGTTTGTGGCGTGGGCCTGTGTAACGTGACATGTTTTCAGTCTCCTTTAATGTGGATTCGCAGGTGTTTACTTCCGACAGGTTAGTTCCTTCTTTATCTACACGAACTTCGGACGGTAGCGTTTCCGCATCGTGCTCCTCACAGATAGTTCAGCCGCTGCCTGAAAGGGAAGGAACTAAGAGGGTTAGCCTTTCGTTTTTACCTGCAATCAATGCTACCCTGTACACATACAATCAATAATACTAGGCAAAACTGCAGAAAGTCAAGAGGGGATTCAAATGGGAACGCCGTCCGGCAAGTGCGCAGGGACGGCGTTTTTGCTCATCTTTTCCTTATTATTCAGGTCAGCGGGCAATGCTTGGCTGCGTATCCTGTTCACTCCGTTTCTCCAGAAAACGAGAGAAGGTGATCGCAGCATCCGCACGGCTGACCGTCGCCTGTGGACGGAAGGTTTGCTTGTCAGTCGGGATGATCCCCAGCGTTGTCGCAATAATGATCGAGCCGCGTTTTGGCGAGCTGGCAATATCCGTCAGATCGCTTTGGAACATATTGGAGTATTGCGCAAGGTTTTTATACCCTAGAGCGCGAACAATCATATCAGCGAGTTCTTCTCGGGTAATCGCTTCATCCGGATTCAGTTTGGACGATTGTTTGTCAAGCAAACCGCTGTCTACCGCATTTTCTACGGCTGAGAAATAGCGGGACTGGCTGGAAACGTCGCTGAATGAGGCTTTTCGCTCCGCGGAATAGAGTGGGAAGTACCGTCCCCGGTTGATGCTGATCATCAGCATTTCGATCATTTCGCCCCTGGTAATCGTCTTGTCTGGCAGCAATTTGCCATCCTCGAGGGAGAGCGCGTCGTATTCATACATGAGCAGCAGTTCTTTGGCTGCTGGATGTCCGGCGAGATCGACAGGATCGATGCGATGCAGGACTACGGGTTTTCCGCTCGATTGCGAACGCCATTCTCCAGAGACAGCGTCGAGGAAATAAGGCTCGTCAAACACTGTGGAATTGGCGCGGTAGACAAGCTTGGCTGAGCGGCTCGGAATGAAGGCAGGCTGCTGCCGGAGCTTTTTCTGGTCCTCCGGGGTTAGCTGCTCCAGCATGAAGACAGGCTCGATTTCCGCTTCCTTCCACCACGCTTCGGACGCTTCTTCTGCCGAGAGATGCTCCGGTAGTTTAGCAGGATAGGCTTCCTTGCCGATATCGGCATTGTAGTAGAGAATCTCTCCCGTCACTGGATCAAAGCTGACCGCAGACGAGCCGGTCGCCGCTTTCACGCCATTGACGTAACGCTGGAAGGTCAACAGGTATTCCTCGGTCGAGCCTAGCCTAGCCTTCGATTCGGAATGTTCGTTCCAATACAGCTCATGGGCCAGGGTCGGGCTCCATTTGCGAATGGTTTCCATTGCTTTTTCCCGATAATCGGCGGCAGTCCGCTTGGAGGCGGCAGCGTCTTTCTCCAACGGCTTGTTCTGTCTTTTTGAGAAATTGTAGATGTCCCCGGTAGAGGCATCGATAGCGATGTTGGCATAATCGTAGTCATCGCTGCCCTTTTTCTCATAGGAGAGATCCCAGACAGGCCGGTTGCCGCGATAATCCGACTCGCTGTACTGGGCCGAGCGAAGTTCAAAACCGGCAAGCGGGAAAAGCTGCGCCGCGAGCTTGACGGCTTCTTCTTGCGTCAGGTTTTTGCCGGTATGCCTGGCCGGGAGTTGCTTGCTGCTGACGGGAACCGGCTCCGTGACGCCATCGAGTGGGGCGAGCATGCCGTCGAGCACATTCCCGTTTTTCGCATCGATTACGATGGAAAAGGGATTGGTGTACGCCAATACCGGCTTGTTGCGCTGATTTCCCTGCGCATCCCACGGAATGAGGTAGGACAGGGTAGGAGGTGTCTTTTCCCTCATAATCTCCTTGGCATCTTCTGCAGAGATCGTCTTGGATGGGCGGTCAAATTGAATTTCTTCATTCCACATCAGTGAATAATTGATGATTTTGCCCGCTCCATTGACAGAGATCTCTACATTGTTGTCTGGGAAGCGGATGCCGTCTTCCACTCGCGAGAAGCGGAAGGTATAGATCGAATCCGCGTGCAGCGGCGTCTTGGGAGTTGGAGTCGTGTAGGTATCCGGTGTTGTTTTGGCCGCTTTGCCCGGGTTGTTGCTTTTGAGAAATTGCTCTGCTGCTTTGCGCGCATTCTCATAAGAGACGCGGTTGGCATACGGGAGCTTGCTGCTGTTCTGATCGTGGTGGGAGTACGAAGTCAGCTCACCGCTGTTGGCGTGGATACTGACGCTGAGATAGACTTGGACCTCGTCTTTATCTGGTACTTTTTTCTCCCAACTAAAGGACCACTCCGGAAAGGATCGCCATGTATCCGCTGAGCGAAAAGACACGGATTTCAGCTCCATGTCATTGCCAGGAACCATTCGTTTGGCGATGGCGAGCGCAGCGTCTTTGGAAAGCTTGACGTCCTTTGCGGCAGCCAGAGCAGCCGGACTGCCTTGCGAGGAGATGGACTGCGAGGCATGGATTGTTTTGGCGTGTGAAGCCGGAACAGGGATGAGCAAGCTGCCAGACAGGAGAATGGCACTTGAACGGTACAGCCAGGGTTTCATATTCATGACCTCCGATTACGTTAGAATCAAACTTATTACCTGAGACGCTCGTGATGTTCCATCCGTTTCAAGCTCGCAGCAGGGGATCTGCTTATTTTGGAAGCATTTATAAATAAATGGGAAAATTGTCCCAAATGTTGTGGGATGAATCTAGAATTGAGATCAGGCATCTTATATAATAAGAGAACCTATTCATTTCATGTACTTGTGAAAAAAGGAGAACGTATCACTTGGAAACTATCATGTACCTCATACGTCACGGCGAGACAGACTGGAACTCTTCTCGGCGTATCCAAGGCCATAGTGATGTCGCATTGAATGAGCGTGGTCTTCGGCAGGCCGAGCTAGTAGGAGCGAGATTGAAGCGAGAGATCTTTCACGCCGTATATTCCAGCGATCTTTGTCGCGCCCATGTGACAGCCGAGCATATCGCGAAGCATTTCAACTATGGGATCTCGACACATGCCACGCTGCGGGAACGCTGCTACGGTCGTTTGGAAGGACTTACCTACGAGGAGATTCGCGACCGCTTCTCCCAGGAGGATGAGGAGACGCATGGAATCGAGACTTTTGAAACCATGCAGCAGCGCGCAGTGACAGCCTTAACGGAGATTGCAACCCAACATCCCGGCCAGACGATCGTGGTGGTCTCCCATGGCGGGCTGATCAACAGCTTCCTTCACTATGTAACGGGAGGATTGCAAGGGACTGGAATTACCAAGATAGAGAATACAGGCATCAATCTTTTTCGCTTTGCCGATCAACGCTGGGAAGTGCTACAGGTGAATAATACGGATCATTTGGAAGCTTGAGAAAAAGTTGAGAGAGGGAGTATCTCGTGTCAAGTAAAATGTTGGGAAAGTTAGAGACGGTCTTTTCCTATGCGGCCCACTTCATCCTGCAGTCATGGCCGGAAAAGCGACCGGGCATCCTTTTCTTGACAGATTCCGCAGGCCGTGTGATCAACTCCATGGATATGCAGGTAGGCCAACCCTGGAACCCTCAAGAACTTGACCTTTCGCTACATGCCGTTCCTGCAGGAAAGCTGTCTGACCCTGTAAAATCGGCGTTGCATTCGGGTGAGATTGCAGTAGAGACATACGCTGAAAACTCTCTCGTACTCGCTGTGTTTCCATTGCGTGAGCGCGACGGTTTTGTACGCGCTACGATTGGAATCGCAGCACCCCAAGAGGAGATTTCCTTCGACCTGGCTTCCTATATGCGCGGGCTAGAACCGTTGATCCGCATGGGGTATGATGCCTATATTCAGCATGCGACGAGCCAAATCATCATGGAGCTGAGCGTCCATGATACGACGCGATCCCTGTTGAGCAGCCTCACCAGCCAGATTGCGGAAGTGATTCAAAAAGGCCACTGTTCTGCAGTCAAGCTCTCGGACAACGGGACATTGCTGATGCACGATATGGTGACGACAGAAGCAGCAGAAAAGGAACAAAGCCAGATCGCTCACATTGTAGCGGAATTGGGAACAAGTCCGATCGTTCCGGCGGTTCTCCAGGAAAACCGGTTGGTCGTCATGCCGGTCAGTTGGAACAAAACGATGCTGTATGCCCTGTTTATCCATCTGCCGCCTGATGAGACCGATTGTGTCTACGACGAAAGGGACGTCGCGTTTTTGCAGGAAGTGGCGGATAAAGCAAGCAGCGCCTTGTGGCGGGTCATGATGTCCGAGGAGTTGCGCCGTGAAGCCAGCAAGAAGAACCTGCTCTATCAGCTCATGTCCAAAATCCAGGCCTCCATTGATGTCAACGATGTCTTGCATGAAATCGTGACCAGCATTCCCAGCCTATATCCGAATTATTCCGTCGATCTTTTTCTCACGGTGGAACCGGATGCGACGACGCCTGTCAAACAGCTTTCCCTGCAAGAAGAGAAGGGCTCCACCAGTACGAAGGCGTATCTGGAGGGACAACTCATTGTCGAGGACATCGAAGAGAATGGGCAAGCGAAGACGGTCATCGCAGCTCCGTTGCTTGGCAAGCAAGGCATCTACGGAGTGTTGCAAATCACCTCCGACCAGGTGGTATCACCCAGCCCGTACGAGACGGATTACATCTCGATCTTGGCGGATACAGCCGGGAAGGCCTTTGAAAATGCACAGCTTTACCAGCAATCGCGCAATCTCATTCGCGAGCTTCGACTGATCAACGAGATGGCCAGGCAGTTGAATCGGAGTTTGAATCTGTCGGAAATTCTCGAGTTTGTGACGACGATGATGCGCGCCACCTTCGATGCAGAATTTTGCGCACTGCTGCGCAAGGAACCGGGGGAAGAGAGCTTCGAGGTTTTAGCTGCCTCCATCCCGGAATACGCCGGAAAAATCGTAACAGCCAATGAAAAGCCTTTTCAACAGATCCTGCAGAACAAACAGACGCTGCTATTGGCTCAGCCGGGCTCGGGACTGCTTCCCTTCTCGCTCGTGCCAAGCTGCTCTTTGATGGGCGTACCCCTGATCGTCGAAGGGGAGATCAGCGGGGTATTGCTCGTTGCGGATTCACGCTATCATTTTTTCAGTTTTGACGATTATAAGCTGCTCGAGATTTTTGGACAGCACGCCAGCTTGGCGATGACCAATGCCGTGCTGCATACAGAGATGGAACGGATGGTGATCACGGACAATCTGACCAGCCTGTATACGCGCCGCTACCTGAACGAGCGGGTGCGCACCTCGCTGGAGCAAGATAGCCATGGTTCATTGATCCTGATTGATATTGATTACTTCAAACAGGTTAACGATACGTTTGGCCACCAGGTTGGCGACGAAGTCTTGATCCAGGTTTCCAATCTGATTCGCCAAAGCATTCGCGACACCGATATCGCCGCCAGATGGGGCGGAGAGGAATTGGCGGTCTATCTTCCGCGCGTGGACGAGAGGACGGCGCATGCTGTCGCTGAGCGAATCCGCCGCTGTGTGGAAATGGAGACCTCGCCACAGGTCACGATTTCATCCGGCCTCGCCAAGTGGAACAAGGAGACAGATGCCAATTTGAGCGTAGAAGCCTTGTTTTATCAAGCGGATTTGGCCCTTTACGAGGCGAAGAACTCGGGTAGAAACCAGGTCGTGTTAGCATAGAGCCAGCGAATGGCTCTTTTCTCTTTTTTTAGAAAATGTCAGGATTGATGGAGGGACACAGATGGCAGCACGAGGAGTAAGAATGGCACCGGGTGTATACTGCATCGAGATTCCGACACCTTTTCATGTCGGCTCGGTCAATGTATACGTCCTCAAGGAAGAGCATGTGACGTTGGTGGACGTGGGACCGCTGACAGAGGAAGCCTGGGAGACGCTTCAAGAGGGGCTTGCTTCGATCGGAATCCGGATGGAGGAGATCACACAGATCATTCTGACACACCATCACGTCGATCACTGCGGATTGCTGGAGCGGGTGAGACGCGTTTCGGGTGCCCGCACGCTGGCGCATCCCTTGGCCCGGCCCTATGTTCAGCTCGACGAGAGCTTTATGGAGTACCACGATGAATTTTTCACTCATCTTTACAGCCAAAGCGGGGTACCCGCTGACAAGATGATCATCATTGAGAAGTTTCAAAAGCTGATGCAGACATTTTCACAGCCTAGTCAAATCGATGGTCTGCTCAAGCATGAACAGACTGTTCCGCTTTTACCCGAATGGCAGGTGCTGTATACGCCGGGGCATAGCCAGAGCCATCTTTCTTTGTATCGCGAAAAAGACCGTCTGCTCATCGGCGGCGATCACATCATCAAACATATTTCTTCCAATGCTTTTATCGAGCCGCCGCGAGATGGTTCCCGCAGTCGGCCGCTGACGCTTGTCCAGTACCGCACTGCCTTGCAGATGTGCGCTGACATGGAGATCGAGCAGGTATTTGCCGGCCACGGCGAACCGGTTGCAAACCATCGCGAGCTCATCTCCACGCGTCTGCAAAAAAACTGGGATCGTACCAACGCGCTGCGCCAACTTCTGGTCTCCGGTGAAAAAACGGCATATGAGCTGGCCGCATTGCTCTTCCCGACTCTGTACGAAAAAGAAATGCCCCTCACCCTGTCGGAAACGATCGGGCATATCGACCTGCTGATGATCTTGCATCAGGTAGATGTGAAAGAAAGAGACGGAGTGCTGTACTACCACTTGTAGAAGAATAAGCCCTTTCCTCCCCGGAAACGCTAATGGAGACTAGCTGTGAAGGAGGACGAAAATGCGAAAGGGTTGGATCATCTGTCTGCTGACGGTGATGACGGCGATGCTGGGCGGCTGCAATCAGATGGGCGTGCAGCAGAATGCTGGCTCTGATTTTGAACAGGTTCGCGATCAATTCGCCAAACAAAGGGCGTACGAGTTCTATGGCCGTACGAAGCTATTGACGGATAACAGCTCCAATTCCAACATCGTCAATTTTTCCGGACGAAAAGACGGAGACAGCGTCTACATGAATGTGAAGCGATCTGTCCCTGAGGAAAATCGCGTCGATTCGCTTTCCCTTTTGGACCAGGGGAAAAAACTGTATGCCAAAACGGATCGCGATCAAGACTGGAGGCTGAGTTCTGCCTCGGAAGCGGCTTTGCGACAAGAGATGGAGAACTGGGATCCCGCATCGGCCTTCGCGCAGATGGATGAAATGAAGAGAAGCGTGACTCCGATCACGAAAAATCTAAAGACTGATCAGGCGGGGATCCGGGTCGTGCTGGACTCTGCCAAATTGAAAAGCTGGTTGGGCGCTCAATTGCAAGCGCAGACTGGCTCCCATATTCAGTCGGTGATCCCCGGCGAGAAGCTTCACAAGCCGAGTCAGAAGCTGGCGATGTCCCTGTCCAAGGGAGATTGGCAGGAACCTCCCCAAGGACCGCGAATCCAGTCCACAGGAAACGCCAACATTCAAGAAATGATCAATCAGATGGACCTGGAAGCGGAGTACACGATTATGTATCAGAAGTCTACCAAGCTGCCTACCAGCATGCTGATGAGCATCCGATCCCAGTACGATTACAACAATCAGCGTGTGCAGGAGCATACACAGGTAGAGACGTACCTGCAAAATTACGGACGGGTAAAAAACAAGGATCAATCTCCTTCCCTTCGATCGGGCAGGCAGAAATAGCTTGTCATCAACGCTCCGCTTCCGCCGAAACCTCGGGGTGCGGAGCGTTTTTTTGTATGCGCATCCAGACAGGGAAATGGTCTGATTGGCCGATCGAGGGGGCTGCTGCATCGAGAAAAGCAAGATCCGGAGAAAGAAAAATCCGGTCGATCTGCCTGCCCCGATGCTTGCCTTTTAACGTCACAAATTCGAGCTGTTGATCGTATACCGGGTCTTGATACAAGCTGCGGAGGGAATCGAGCAGCGGATGATCGGGCTGCATGTTGAAGTCTCCCAGTAGAACGCCGGATTGGTGCGTGTTTTCTTGCAAAGAGGCGAGCAACGATTCTATCTGTTCTCTATGTTCTGACTCTTTAACGCCGAGATGGGTTACGTATACATGCAGGGGTTTATCATTCCAGTCCAATGTCACGTCCAGCAGAGAACGAGGTTCCCAGGAAGCGGGCAGTGCGATCGTTTCGGCATGCAGGATCGGAAGCTTGCTCAAGAGGGCATTGCCGTACGTACCGACCACAAGAGACAACGAAGGTGCATAGACGTAGTTCATCTGCAGGCTATCCGCGATTTCTGCAATCTGATCAACAAATTGGGAGCGCGGCAGCCGGTAATCGACTTCCTGCAAGGCAATCACGTCAGCATTCAGGGTCTGGAGAGTTTCTGCAATATGCAAAGGGTCGGCAATCCCTTCATCATCCCGGCAGCCGCGAATATTATAGGTAACGATTTTCAGGGGTCGTTCGTCTTTACCCAGCGGAGCGGCCGGTACCGAATGGACATTGTAAATGATGGGGGCTGTCGGAGAAAAGAGAAATAGAGTGAGAAATAGCGTAATACGTCGCATCCATTTTGGTCGTATGATGTCCACCCCCCGTTGTGCATGCAAGCAGTAGAAATATTCTGTTAAACAGGAAGGCAAAAGAACTTATTTTTCTATTCTGATTTTATCATAGCAAGGAAAGTAGTAGGAGGAATACTGGAAAACTTTGTCGAACATAGAACGGGACTATCTTTTTTCGTCGAACAGTCTGTACAATAGGTACGATACCTGACATGCTTGCATTTCCTTAAACATCAGATGCCAAGCAGGAAGGACGATCGGCAATGGAACAAACGAAAATGCGCATTTTGTCCGCAGCTGCCAAGCTGTTTGACATATACGGATACCACGGCACATCGGTTCGTAAAATTGCTGAAGAGGCTGACGTGAACGTCGCCCTCATTTCCTATCATTTTCAAGGTAAGCAAGGCGTGCTGGAGACCTTGATGGCTTCCTATTTTGAGACCTTGTTCCGATTGGTAGGAGAGAAGGAAGCGGCTCTAGCCGGCGCTGCAGCCTGGAAAAAACTGGCTCAGATCGTTCGTCTCTATGTACAGTTTCATTGTGAACACGCTGCCATTACCCGGTTGATTCAGCGTGAATTAAGTGTGGAGTCCATGCTGGCCCGAGAAGTGATGACCTTGTACATGAGCCGTTACAAGCATGGACTGGCATCCGTGCTGGAGTATGGAATCGGTACAGGAGAATTCCAGACCTGCTCGGTCGATCGCGTTGTTTTGGGCGTGACGAGTCATATCGTCTATCCGCTCCTGCATCCGCAAATGGTTCGACAAGTCTATGAATTGGAACCAGCCTCAGAAGAATTCGTCAATTGGCTGTATACATCGGTTCTTGATTTTTTGCGCGTCAGTTTGATTCCTGACTCGGGGAGTAGTACCCTCTTCCATGAATGAATACACTAAGGGGTTGTATCCGAATGAAACGAAAACTATTCATGCTCTGTTTGGCAGGCATGCTCCTATACACAAATCCGGCTTTTGCCACACCTTTTCCAGACAAGACAGACAAGGTCGTACAGGATCAGGACAATTACCTCAAAGCTGAGAATGCGACCCAATTTGTAGAAACGATCAAAGATCTGCCGGGGGAGTACAAGGTTGTCGTGGTGGAAAGCACCTCGCCGGAAGCAGCCACTCCCGATGAGTACGCACAGAAGCTATACGACAATTTCAACCTGCCTGACGAGGCGATCATGGTCGTACTCGATTACAATACGGAAGAGCTCGGCGTCTACGCTGGCACCGTATTTCAGGAAAAAGGCGCCACACTGGAGATGCTTCACGACAAAATTGCCTCGTACTACGTGCCCTTCCGCAATCAAAAACAATATCTGAACGGCATTCAAACATTCCTCCAGGAGGTACATAGAGAGCTGGAGCGGGTACAGAACAAACCAGTCCAGACAGAGCAGGCAGATACAGTTGCGCAGACGGAAGAAGTGAAATCAAAATCGCTTCTTGGCGAGATCCCCTGGTGGATTTACGGAATTGGCGCTGTTTTCGCCATTTTGTCCATTGCGCTCGTCTATGCGATGATTCGCCGTCGTTCCATTTTCTCCCAGGTAGATGACGTCGAGGATTGGAAGGATGAGCTCGTCGAGAAAATCCATGTCATCGAGGTGGAAAAACCGCTTCGCCGCTCAAGCGGGATGACGGAGGTGCGTTATCATCATATCGCGGATAAAAAGGAGAACCTCTTGCGCATCAAGATTCCGGACGTGGAAATGATGATTCTGGATGCGGAGGAGGCTTGCGACCGCTTCCGTTTTACACTCGCAATCGGGATGCTGGAGGACGCGCGCGAAGCTCTGACGCAGATCGAGCAGGAGCTGGCGGAGCTCAAGGAAGATACCACCAAGGTCGCCGTGACCAAACAAGAGAACAAGGCTGCCATACCGGAGATCGGCAAATTGGTTGAACAGGTGGAGCGCCGCTTGTCCGATATGCGTCTAGACTACGGTCTTTCTTTTCACGAGTTGAAGTCCACCTTGGACGAGGTGGAAAACATGCGCTCGCTCGTCAAAAAGTCGCGAGCGGCTGGCGATGACGTGCACGCCTACGAGACGACGCTGAAGGCGCAGAAAATGCTGGAAGGCATCGTCCAAGCGCTGGACCAGGTTCCAGGCATGATGGACCGTGTGAAAAAGGAGATGCCAAGAGAGTTCAAGCAGCTGGAGGAAGGAATTGAACAGGCCAGACGCGACGGCTTTGATATCAGCCTTGATGGTCTGGACAACGCCATGCTGCAAGCCAAGCAGTTGATGACCGCTGCTGGCAACGGACTTGAGGAAGGCAACCTCGAAATCGTCAAAACGCATGTAAAGGCTTTTGAAGTGCTGATAGAAGCAACCTACCAGGGGTTGGAAGAAGCTGTTCTGGCGAAGCAGCAGGCAGCGGCTGCTGCAGTGGCTGCAAAGGAAGCGTCACGCATCAAGGAACAGACGAGGGCGGAAGAATCCATCCGTCTGCCAGAGGTAGCGGCAGCGGAAGCAGCGGTACGCCCGCACGAGATGGTGGAAACGGAGGAGGCAGCCCGTCTGCGAGAATTGGTTGCAGCCGAGGAGGCAGCACGCCTGCGCGAACAGGCGGAAGCGGAAGAAGCAGCACGCCTGCGCGAACTGGCGGAAGCGGAAGAAGCAGCACGCCTGCGCGAACTGGCGAAAGCGGAAGAAGCGGCGCGCCTGCGCGAACAGGCGGAAGTAGAAGAATTGGCGCGTCTGCGAGAGCAAGCAAGGGCGGAAGAAGCACGCCGTCTCCAAGAGCAGGAAGCGCTCAGTCAAGCGGAGCGGGAAGGCTTGCTGAAAGACGATGCCTTCGTACGAGTGGATCAGGATGTCCGCGTCCAAGCGGAGCAAGGCGTGCCTGAAGATCGCAGCGAGGATGAGGATGAGTACGAGCTGGTTATGCCGAGACGCCCGGAAGTTCCGGTGGCAGAAGAGGTTGTGGAAGAAGCGAATACCCTCTACATCGAGACCGAAGACGACGCTCTCGATGAGATGGAGCGAATCTCCAACTCCTTGATTCGCTTGCGTCAGCAGATCAAGCGCAGCTATCTGCCAGGAATTCCGGATCATCTGAAGTTCATGTTTGAGGAAGTTGTGCAAACCCTGGCGCGGATCAAGGCCATCATGGAGCAACATCGCTACGATCTGGAAGAAGTGGCGATTCTGCTGCAGGATGCAAGCGATCAATTGGACGAGACGGAGCGAGTGACCGAGCGAGTCATTTCCACGTGCCAATTGGCGGAGGGAGCCATTCAGTACACCAATCGCTACCGCCGGCAAAATCGCCAGGTGAATGAGTTGCTGACGCTGGCAGAGCAGTCATTTCGCCAGTTGGCTTTTGCGGAAGCCTACCAGCTGGCAGAAGATGCGCGCCTGGTGATTGAAGGAGCTTCTCCTCAAGAGGAAGAAACAGGCTGGCTGTTGCGACGGAAGAAGAAGGGGTGACGCATATTCTCTATCCCCTTTTTCTGCTCGCTGCAGGCCTGTTGATCATGGTGCAACCTCGTACGAAACGCTGGCAGTCCAGGATGCAGAAGCATTTTAACGGCAATGAGCAGCGAATCAAGCAGAGAGCCAACACGTTTTTCCTGCTCGGGCTAGCTTTTGTCCTAGGGGGGCTAGCGTATCTGTACCGTTATACGATGTGAGTCAAGACACTCGTGCGCTGCACGGGTGTTTTTGTGTTCACATAAAAATGAAAACCGCCTTTTCTTACAAGGCGGCAATTTTTATCCATTGTTCTGGCAGCTTATATCACGTGTATGTCTTTCTGATATTTACTATGACCATCCTCGCTGCTTCCCACATAGGCATATCCGTTTTGTACATAAAATTCATTTAGTTTGTTGTTGTTTGCTACGCAATCAAGTCTAAGATACCGCTTATCAGAAGGAAATGTAAGCTCTCTTTCCATCCATCTTAGAACGCCTCCTCCTAAACCATGACCCGAAAAGGTTCGCTTTACGGCGAGTCGATGAACAAATACAGAATCGGGTAAAGTGGATTGCTTCCATATATGCTTGTCCCAATCATCAGGTGACGTTGAAATGGTTACAGTTCCCGCCAGCACATCATCTTTTGTAATGATATAGGTCGTTTCGCTTTTTATACCTTGCATCACATCATCACGTCCATATCCTTCAAGGAAATGGCGCCATTGCGATAGTCCTTTGCTCTGTAGCCAAGAAGCCGTTTCGAGGAATAGTTCCATTAGATCTTCATAATGTCTTTCTTCTGCTTTTGAAACCAAAAAGTGATTCATCAAAAACGGATTCTTGATCGAAATACGTTCCGTTGCAATCTCCCCCTTACATGGTTTTCCGACAGAATGAAAACGCAATTTTGTGGAAGATTTTTTTATTCGACGTTGTATACGCGCACTCCTTGCTGTTTTCATGCCGGAAACTAGGCCCAAAAAAAGAAGCGGCGATAGGAGCATCGCCGCTTCATCCAGTAAGATAAAGGGAGTAGAGGTGTGAAGATCAGTCCCCAGCAACGACGTCGGGTGAATCTGATCACTCTTGCTAACAAGAGTACCCAACACTCATCTTTCCCTATCCGGACAGGAAGTAAACCCTAGGAGAGCAATTCCATTGATTTTTTTGCGCTGTTCGTCCCAGCGGCATAACCGGAGGAAAAGGCTATGGTGATGTTATAGCCGCCCGTATGCGCATGGACGTCCATGACTTCTCCCGCGAAGAAGAGTCCCTCCATCAGTTTGGAATGCATCGTGCGCGGGTCGATTTCCTTGACGCTCACTCCGCCACCCGTGATAAAGGCTTCTTCCAGTGACAAGGTGCCTGTGACCGTCAAGGGAAGAGCTTTGATATGCTTGGCAAAAAGGGCCAAGTCCTGTTTTCGCATGTGGCTGAGTGTCGTATCCTCCGCGATGGAAGCCAGGGAGAGCAAAAGAGGGATCAGACGTTCAGGCAGGTAGCCCTTGAGCACGTTCTTCACCGCTTTTTTGGGCTGTTCCTCCAGCAGCTTCCAGCTTTCTGCAGCGATCTCCTCTGCGGACTTTTCCGGCATCAGGTCGATCGTCAGAAAGAGGGGAGCGCCGCCGTGCTTGCGCTGTGTAATGGAGACGTAGTGACCCATTCGCAGAGCAGCTGGCCCCGAGATGCCGAAATGAGTAAAGATCATGTCCCCTTCCTGTGTCGTCACTTTTTTTCCGTTGGGAGCGTACAGCGTCATCTCGACTTCACGCAAGGAGAGGCCCTGCAGCGATTTGTCGCGGATATAAGCATCATTGGCAACCAGCGGAACCTCGGTGGGATACAATTCGGTAATCGTGTGTCCGGCTTCCTTCGCCCAGGCATACCCGTCGCCTGTCGATCCAGTCTGAGGGACGGAGCAGCCGCCGACCGCGATGATGACACAGGTGGAGGTTATCACTTCCCCGGATTGCAGCGTAACGCCAGTCGTGCGCCCCTCGCTGTAATTGACCTTTTTCACAGGCGTTTGCAGACGGATGTTGACCCCCTGCCTTTTGATCTCATTGATCAGCGCTTGCGCTACTGTGACGGCTTTGTCTGTCACAGGAAACATTCTGCCGCGATCTTCCTCTTTCAAGGCGACGCCCAAGTCCTCGAAAAAAAGGATGATGTCCCGATTGCCGAACTGGGATAGGGCGCTGTACATAAACCGGCCATTGCCGGGCATTTGTTTGATCAGCTCGTCCTGTTCCTTGGCATTGGTCACATTGCATCGGCCGCCGCCAGAGATGATCAGCTTGCGGCCCAGCTTCGCTCCTTTTTCCACCAGGCAGACACGCGCTCCTTCGCGGGACGCAGCCCAGGCTGCCATCAGGCCGGAGGGACCGCCGCCAATAATGATCACATCGTAATCGTGTTTGGATACATTCATGTTATACTCGTCCTTTGTCGGTTTCAGTCATGCAATGCCCATTGTATCACAAGAGGCGAGCAAACACGCCACAGCGTAAGTGAAGCCGCCTATGCCCGCTCAAGGAGAGCGGAAAGCGGTTGTTTTTCCAGAACGTAGTTGACCATGTCCTCTTCGCGAATCAGATGCGTCACGGCATAGCCGCGGGCAAAATAGGAGGAAAACAGGGTTCCCGTCATCTCGCGCCATTGGGAGGCAACCGTCAGATTGGCTCGCTTCACGTCTTGGAAAAAGGCGGGCACGCAGAGCAGGACAACTTCTTCTTCCCGCGTGGTGTCCATCTCTACAGGGCGCGGGAGGTTATCGTTCTTCTCATAGCGCAAAACCTGCGGCGCTCCCTGGACCTCGGGCAGCCTTCTCGATCCTGTCCGATAGTTCTCTACGCGATTGCTTGCCAGAAACCATTCAACCAGGAAACGATCTGTCGGAAGTCCACGGTTGAAATCATCCTCTAATGAACCGTAGCAATTCGGGTAGTAAGTGCGGACAATGCCGCCCAGCTTGACGATGTTGAGAAATCCATTCACGGTCTCCAACGGATCATAGGTCCAGGTAATCTTGGTATGTCCCAATCGGATCGCTTCATCCCGCTGCAGCCACTTCATCTGCACGCCGAGTCCTTGCTTTCGGTATTCAGGCAAGAAGCCCATCATATGAGAGCAGAGATGGGGCTGACCGTCCGTATAGCCGGGAAAGCTGTAGAGAAAGCCGATGATTTGATCATCTTGGTCGTAAGCTCCCAAAAAAAGGCCGCCGAATTTCGCCAAAGTCAGCGTCATGTGATGAGGAATCGGGGTTTCGCCTTTCCATATTGCCGACTCCAATGCCTCAAGCTGCTTCAGTTCCTGCTGTGTTTTCAACTCGCGAAACGTAATTGTCATCGATGTATCTTCCTCCCACTCCATTTCAGCTATTTGAAGTTGATTCGGGGATTGCGATGTGAAATCCTTCTCTTTTCCCAGTATAATAGAGAACAGAAATGCTGAGTAATCCAGAATAAGAGGAGGTGGCGAAATGCAAGCGGTCCTGTTGTACACGAAGCAGTTGGGAGATGCCACATCTTTTGAATTCAACGTATTCGACAATCAGTTTGCGACGGAAAATCTCGCGGTTCGCAAAGTTATGATGTCGATGCTGGAGGCCGTTCGTCCGCGTTTGACGGAGCTTGAGGTTGAATATAATGACAGCATGCTGATCGAGAAGCTGGGCGTGCGTCGGGCCAGCGAGCTGCTCCGTTTTCTGGGCAGTTCGAAGGAGAATACGCGCGAGCAGACAAGCCAGGGGATCGTAGTCAGCCGCTCCTTCCGCAGTCCAATGACGGAGGAGAAGTACCAGTACTTCTATGGGATGAAAGATATAGCCGAGCTGCCTCACTATCGGCTCCAGGAAGGACAGGAAGACCGGATTGTTTTCTACTTTACCCGTTACCTGCAGCTCATCGCGCCCGACCAAGAGTCCGCTGCGGCATTTATCAGCGGATTGCAGGCTTTTTCTCTGCCTTACAAATTGGTCGCATTGAAATAAAAGAAGCCATTTTGCACTTCTGTTGAAGGGCGAGATGGCTTCTTTTGTCTTCGTTGCGGAATCATCCGCCAATGGGATGCTGCTGGGTGTAAATCACTTCTGTTTCCTTGACGATCGGCTCCAGCAGTTCATTGGCTCGCGAGATATGATGGGCGTGGTGGAACGTATCTTCGGTTACGCTTTGGAAAAAGGCATCCACGACTTTCGGACAAAATTGCGTGCCGGCGTTCTGAATGATCTCATCGCATGCCTTGGAGAAGCTCAGGGCTTTTCGATAGGCTCGCGAGGAGGTCATGGCGTCGAAGGAATCGGCTACGGCAGCTACGCGAGCCAGCAAAGGAATCTCCTCTTCCTTTAACTGATCGGGATAACCGGTCCCGTCATAACGCTCGTGATGATGCCGGGTGATCATCAGGATCTTCTTGATGCGGCTCGCGTCTTTACTGGCCGCCTGAGCGTACAGTTTTCGCAGCAGAGCCTCGCCGCGCACCGTGTGGGATTTGATGACCTCGGCCTCCTCTTCGGTCAATCGGCCCTGCTTGAGCAGGATATTGTCCTCGATACCGATTTTTCCAATATCATGCAAAAGCCCCCCCGTATACATCATATCAAGCGTTTCGTCGTCAAATCCCATCTTCTTGCCGATGACTCGCATATAGTAAGCGACGCGTTGGGAGTGTCCGGAGGTGTAGGCGTCCCTTTCTTCGAGAGCGACAGCCAACGTTTTCAGGATGCTTTGATTCACCTCGGCCAACTGAACGCTGCGCAGCTTGGAGGAGACGAACGCCTTTTCCTTATGGTAGGTCCGATAAAAAAGAATCGCGGTAATCAAATAGCTGACGGATACAACCATGATGAGGAAGGATTTTACCTGACTGAGCTGTTGATAAAAAGCATCTTCATCCATCGCAAGCGTGATGTACCAATCCCACTTGGGGTAGTAGCGAATGGTGGCCATTTTGCTGGCATGGGGGGAGTTTCCAGGTTCAGATGAGGAATACGAGACGGCATCCATTCCTTCAAAAAGAACTTTTTTCGCAAAAAAACCGTTTCCCATCTGGGACAAGCTGAATATATTCTGACCCTCCAAAGAATGGTGGATAATCAAGGTACCCTGTGAATTGAAGACGAAAAGTTCGGAATCGGGTGCCAGCGCAAGGCGGGACCGGGACCTCTCAGGCGAATGGCCAGCGTTCTGGGAACCCACGAATATCTCCCTGATTTTGTTTTCTACATGGGTAAAGCTGAGTTTTTCGTCTCTGATTTGTTCATTGTACAGGTCGAGAAGCTGTGTGACAGTGCCAAGCTGCCTATCCATCGCGTCAACACCGGAGCGGTAGAACACGGTTTTGGCTTGCGAATACCCGAGAAAAACGACCACGGTGAAAAGGATAGGCAAGAAGACGATAAAGAGGGAAAAAAGATGTGATTTGGTCGTCGGTTTTAGTGGCAAGGTCCTACGTCCCTTCCGTTTATTGGGAAACTTATTTATTCATAATAGGACAATTTGACCAAACCTTCAAGAAAAGATCGAAGCCTGTCATAAAAAAGGGAGCGGGTTGATTCGCTCGCCCCGCCCCGATTTGCTGCTCACGTAGAAGGGCGATTCGGGCCCTCCAGTTTTTTATCGCCGTAGCCCGGTGCGTCATTATGTACCGAGTCGGGCTGACGGGTTGCCGCTTCGTTTGGATGCTGCGCGGCAGGCATGCTCTTCTTCCCTTTGTCCATTCGTGCCCCTCCTTTCTATACGGCTCCTTCTTTGTTGCCTTGCCCCGCCCCCTGACGAGAGGGAGGTGTCCCTTTTTTATGGCGCGCTGTCGCGTAGATGGCGAAAAGCCCCAGGATGACTGCCAGAAATACAGTCGCGATCGCGTAGACAATCCATGGATTGACGCTGGTAACGCCACCTAGTCTCTGTACGAGTGCGCCTCCGATGCTGGTGCCGAGAGCAGTGCCAATTCCGGAGACGAAATTGGAGAAGCCAAAGTACGCGCCCAACCATTTTTCCTGGGCAAAATGGCCAACCAGGCTGTCCTGGACCGGCATGAACAGCATCTCTCCGAAAATAAACAGCAGGGCGGCTCCGCTGAGGGCGATAAAATGATTTGCCCAACCGAGCGCGGTCAAGCCGATGCCGAGCATGAGGATCCCCAACGTCAACGCCAGATACGGGCTGATCCTTTGCAGCACGAAGCGGGACACGGCACCCTGAAACAGCACGACGCTCACCGAGTTAATGGTCCAGATTAAGCCGATTAGCGTCGCAGAGTGCAGGACGGCTTCCCCCCGCAGTGGAAGGATCATCGTGAATTGGGCATAGAGGGCCCAAAGCAGCAGCATGATCCCGGAAAACATCATGTAGCTGCGATGTGTGAGGATGTGTCTGTATTCCACTAGCGGCGTGCGGGGACATTCAGGGCCCGTGCAATGATCCGCAGGCAAGCTGACGCGTGTCAGGATTGCCAGAATCAAAAACACGAGGGCTGCGAGCAAGAAAGGCTGCTTGCCGATGGAGGTCAGCCAGGTAATGAGCAGACCGGCCACGATGATACCGGAATGGGCGAAGATTCCGCGCCAGGAAAAGGCGATTGTCCGCTGATCCGGCATGACTTGATCGGCAATCATGGCTTTGATCGTCGGAGACAAGAGGCCGACTCCCAAGCCATTGACCGAAGAGAAGAGCAAGAAGAGACCGTAGGCATGCGCATAGTGATAGCCTAGCATCGCGGATCCTTGCAGCAAAGCTCCCGTCATCATGACGAAGCGTCTGCCGAAGCGATCCGGCAGTGGTCCTCCCAACAAGCTCCCCGCCTGATAGGCGAAGCTGCCTACGCCAAGGATCAGGCCGACCTCGGAGAGAGAAAGGGAACGCACCTTTTGCAAAAAAATGGGAAAGACCGGAACGATCAGATAAGCGGCGAGATGCATGAAAAACACGAGAACCAGAAGCATAAGGTAGCGTTTATTGCGCCAAATCAAGGCAGTTGAGGCTTCCATGATCGCCTCCTTCTTCAATCATCCTCCGTAGGTAGTATGAGTGGAAATAGAGCGTCTCTATGCACCCGACTTGGGCGTGCGCGGAAAATGGCATATCACGGGCAAATGTACAATCCAACAATTGCCTGGCGACATATACCTATAGAGAAGGGCGCTATGGGCGGACAGCCGAGTGCAAGGCTTTGCTGGTTGGTGAAGGGGGGACGAACATGAAGGGTTTTTTTAACCAGGATGGCTTTGAAGTGGTGATCTGGATTCTCGTGATCATCTTTCTCCTCTCTATATTTTTTGACGAAGGGATAGATTAGGATGAGTGCCTACAGACCTGTTCGTCGCTTGAATCAATACTATCAGTCAAACGAGGGCTTCAAGGCCTGGGTAAAGTTGAATGAGAAGTGGTTCAGGGAGAATCCGGAAGTATTTCGCCAGCTTTTGCAAAACCCGAATATGGTGAACCTCTTTATGGACCTGATGGTAATGAACGCTGCAAAAATCCAGAAGAGGCTGGGGAAGATGAAGCGAAAGAGACGCTGACCAGGTACGGCATGCTGCGGAATGCATGCCGTCACTTTTTATCCCTTCTTTCGCCTTTACCTGCTTACCTTCCCGGGACAAGGGATTCATCATATTTGTCAGACAAGCAGCGTACGTTTTAGCATAGGTCATGCTGTCTGGAGGAGGTATGCGGGTTGGCACAAGTCATACTCACATTTTTTGTAGCCTATGGAATTGTTGTCGGGGGCTCCATTTCCGGCGGAATAGGGGCTTTTTTGACCGATAAGCCACCGCTGCTGTCCATGTTTCAGCTTGCTACTCAACTGAAAATATTCGGCATCGTCGGAGCCTTGGGAGGGACATTCGATTCTTTTTTACAGATCGAAAAAATTCTCATGGGGAATTTCTCTCCCGTCCTCAAGCAAATGGTCATGATCGTCGTCGCTTTCTGGGGCGCTCACATCGGGACCATCTGTGTACACTGGCTGGTACAGGTGCGATCATGAGCAGGAGGCCATGGGAGCGATACATAGCCTTGTTTGTCATCGGCTGTCTGCTCGGCGGAGCGTCAATCTTGTTTATGCATGGCCGCGAGATGGAGGAAATGATGCTGGTCAAACAAAGTCTGGAGCTGCAAAATAAGAAGCTTTACGAGGAAAATCTGTCGCTGAAGAAAAACCAGCATGTATCTCGCAGAAAACAGGAGACGGTTATTGAAGAGATTCGCGTAACCGTGTTGGACCCCAAGCCTCACCCGACCATCGAGGTGCAGGTCGTTGACAAGATGGAAGAAGATCTCGAATCCTTAAAAGGGAAAAAAGTTGAGCAGGTGGCAGAGGTTCATCAGGTCCTGCATGAGATGCTGCGCAGGCGCGAATACGTTCTCTCGGACGGCAGCATGTCAGAGGTGCGCATCAAGACTGTCGTGATCAGCCGAACCCTCCATCTATTTGTAACGGCGGAAGTGAAAACGGAAGAGGTGTGGCAGGCGGTGGCCCGAAACTTTCTTACGTTCCACTCGTATATTCAATCAGAAAAAATCATTAAGCTGTAAGTTGAGGATCGTTACAGAGGAGAGGTTTCGTGCCGTGACTTTTTTTAAAAAACTGCTGGCTAGTGTCGGAATCGGAGCAGCCCGAGTGGATGCTCGTTTGTCGCAGGATTCACTGGTACCCGGCGATCAGGTCACAGGAGACATTCACCTGACAGGCGGGGAAGTGGCACAGGAAATTGATGAAATTTACATGTACGTCATTACACATTATGAGCGGGAAGAAAACCAGAAAAAGGGAAGAGAAGAATGCGTGTTAGCCAAACATCGCTTGACAGAAAAAATTGTGCTCCACCCCAATGAGACGATTGCCTTGCCCTTCTCTTTTACCCTCCCTTACCAAACCCCGCTGACGATGGGACGCCAGCCCGTCTATTTGCGGACAGGTCTGGACATCAAAATGGCGATGGATCCGGGCGATTCGGATTTTATTGATGTGCGCCCGCATCCTTACATGGAAAAGGTGCTGGATGCCATTCAATCCATCGGGTTTCAGTTGTACAAGGTGGATTGTGAATATAATCGCTATTTGGGAAGAGAGTATCCGTTTGTCCAGGCATTTGAATTCCGGCCAGTCGGTATTTTGCGCGGGCGTGTGGAAGAGCTGGATGTCTTCTTCTTTTTGGAGGAGACGGGGCTGGAGATTTTCTTTGAAGTGGACAGACGTGCCCGCGGTTATCTGCGTGCGCAGGAACATGCATTTGATCTGGAAGAGCGCTACAAGCGACTTTATCTGTCTGCTGATGATCTGGAGCTTCCGATGAGCGAATTGGCGGAAATGATCGAGAAACGCACATTGACACAAATCCCTTCCTAACCATTTGCATAGGTCTCTTTCTAATGTTTTGATTTGCATGTATAGGCCTGGATTTTTCTGACAATACTGTGGGCATAAGAATCCAAGGAGGAAATACATGTATGAACTTATTAGAAAAGACGAGAAAGATTAATGTGATGCTGCAAAAAACAATGGGTGGAAGCGGTGTCGGCTATCAGGACCTGGCCCGATTGCTCGCAGAAGTGATTGCTGCCAACGTCTATATCGTTACGGCAGACGGCACGATTCTGGGCAATGGCCTGCATCAGGATATTTTGCTCAGCGAGGATGAGCGCAAGTCCAACCAGCTTCCGGCTGCAGTGAATCAAAAGCTGCTGGAAGTGAGTCAGACGATTGCGAATGAGCCGATCAACAGTCCGTACAGTCTCGTTCCGCAAGAGCTTCGCGCTTTGTTTCCGCAAATGATGACGACCGTCATACCGATCAGTGCGGGCGGAAGCCGCTTGGGTACCCTTGTGTTGCTGCGCCCCATCGGTCTGTTTGAGACAGAAGACCTGATCCTGGGCGAAATCGGAGCGACCGTCATCGGAATGAAAATCGTTCGTCAACGTACCGAACAGATCGAAAACGAAGTGCGTGATAAGACGTTTGCCAAAATCGCGCTGTCTTCCTTGTCATACAGCGAGCAGATCGCGATCGAAAAAATCATGGAGCAATTGGATGCCAAAGAAGGCTTGCTCGTAGCCAGTCAATTGGCCGACCAGGCAGGTCTTACACGGTCCGTCATCGTCAATGCGCTGCGCAAGCTGGCAAGTGCCGGTGTACTGGAATCGCGTTCACTGGGGATGAAAGGAACCTATATCAAAGTCCTTAATGACAAATTCCCTTCCGAATTGGCGAAGTGGAAAACCTCCTGATCCATGATGAAAGAAAAGCTATTTTGCGCCTCAGACGGCTGCAGGATAGCTTTTTCTACTTTCAAGGGCAATCTTGTATTCGGCAAGGGATCGTTGTACCATGAAATTGTTGTCGAAAGTGAACGAATATTTCGCCGTTTGGGCAGGTTCGAATAGGAGAGGAGTTAACCCTAATGAAAATAGAGCGTGTCGAGCTGCAGCACCTGCAGATGCCGCTTCGTTTCCGGTTTGAGACGAGTTTTGGCAGTACGACGTTGAAAGACTTTATTCTGGTCAGCGTGTATGGGGATGGCGAGGTAGGGTACGCGGAGAGCGTAGCGATGCCGGATCCCTTCTACAGTGAAGAGACGACTGATACGGTTTGGAGCATGCTGGAGAAGTTCTTGATTCCGCGCCTTTTTGCTCATTCCATTGAATCGCCGGAAGAGGTAGAACGTATCTTCGCGCCGATTCGACGCAACAATATGGCGAAGTCTGCTCTGGAGGGAGCAATCTGGGACCTCAGCTGCAAGCAGAAAGGGATCTCCCTGGCGAAGGCATTGGGCGGAGACAAGAAAGTGATTGATGTCGGCGTCAGCATCGGCATCGAGCCAACAGTGGATGAAGTGCTGGCAAAAGTAGAACGCTCTCTGAGTGATGGCTACAAAAAAATCAAGGTCAAAATCAAGCCTGGCTTCGATGTGCAGGTAATCCGGGCGATTCGCGAGAAGTTTGGCGACGATGTGCCGCTGATGGCAGACGCCAACTCCGCATATACCCTGGAGCATCTCTCCATCATGAAGGAATTGGATCAATACGGTTTGATCATGATTGAACAACCGCTGGCTCACGACGACATTGTCGATCATGCCAAACTGCAAGCTGAGATTTCCACGCCGATCTGCCTGGACGAGAGCATTCACACGGCAGAGGATGCGCGCAAGGCGATCGAGCTGGGCAGCTGCCGCATCATCAATATCAAGATCGGGCGTGTCGGCGGTTTGACGGAAGCCCGCAAGATCCATGATCTCTGCCAAGAAAATCAAATCCCTGTCTGGTGCGGAGGCATGCTGGAATCCGGCGTAGGCCGCGCACACAATATTGCCATTACCTCTTTGCCAAACTTTACGATCCCGGGTGATACCTCGGCAGGCAGCCGCTATTGGGAGGAGGATATCGTAGAACCGGGCGTGGAGTTGATTGCCCCGGGAGAGCTGGCAGTACCGGATGGACCGGGTATCGGGTACGCGCTTAACCAAAAGGCGGTCGGGAAGTACGTGCAGCGCACCGCCCATTTCCGCCCCTCATTTCAAGGGTAGATTAAAAATGGCACGAGCCTTTTGAGAAAGCTCGTGCCATTTTTATTTTGTGCTCATCAGGAGGACAGCTGCGTCGATTCTGCGGATACCGCAACGGGTTGCACCCAGTTGGGATGCTGTTCCATTTTGCGGAATTCCCGAAACAGATACAGGGACAGACCGATCAGGCCCAAGACAACCCCACCAGCCAATAATAAGGTTGCGGGAGTCGCCAGCTTGTTTTGCAGCACGAATGAGCAGATAGCGTAGCTGACTGGCCCAAGTCCAATCGACATAAGAGAAAGCAAGGACATGACCCGCCCGAGCATATTTCCGGGGACAATGCTCTGGATGTAGGTGATCAGCGGGATGTTGGTCAAGCTCAAGGTTATTCCCAGCACGATCATAGAGAAAAGGCCCATGCCCAGATGCTGCATGAAGAACAGGGAGCTGGTAGCCATCCCCATCACGCCGACAAAGAGGGGAATCATGAGAAATCTGCCGCGAAAACCATTGCAAATCCCCGTAATAATTCCTCCCAGAATCGTGCCGATCCCCATCGTCATTCCCAGGGTGCTGTAGGCGCTGCCGTCCCAGCCCAGATCCTTGACCAGCAGCGGCAAACCCATATTGATGGGACCTGAGAACATCATGTTCATGATCAGTGAGGTACCCAAAATAATGCAGAGAATCGGTACAGAGAACGAATAGCGAATGCCGTACCAGATATCCCGCAAATACCCGTCCTTCTGTGAGGCGGATTCCCCGTCTGTCTCAGCTTCGACTTGTACCGGCCGCAAGCGCAAGGTAAGAATAAACACCGTTCCGGCAAAAAAGGAAATGGCCAAGATCCCAAACATCAGCGGATAGTTTTTCGTCTGGATCAAAAACGCGGCTGCCAAAGGGCCGCAGACCATGCTGATCTGCTGGGATATTTCCATCAGGCTGTTGGCCGGGGCTAATTGCTCGCGCGGCACCAGGAACGGGACAATGGAGCTGCGTGCAGGCCAGAAGAAGGCATCGACCGTACCAAACAGGGCGGCGATCAAATAGGCGGTGTAGGGCAGCCAGCCGCCGCTTCCATCCAATAGCAGCAGGCAAAATCCAATCAGGATCAGCCCCCGCGCAATCATCGAAAGCGTCATGATCCACTTGCGGCTCCAGCGATCGGCAGCGACCCCGCCAGCCAGCATAAACAGCAGACGGGGAATGGACATGCAGATCAGTGTCGTGCCGAGCATCGCTTCCGACCCGGTCACATCGACGATAAACCAGGAGAGCAGAATGAAAAAGGCGCCGTCGGCCAGCGCGGACAGTACGGAGCCGCACCACAGCCGTACGAATGAGCTGTTTTTCCAGAGCACATGCTTGCTGCTTGCATTAGTTGCCATTCTCTGCATCCCCCTTCTTTTTGCGCGAAACGACGACTTTATCCGTCAAATGCTTGAATTCGCTAGGGGAATGCTCATAATCGTCAGGCAAGGAATCATCATCGGCGACGTAGTAACGTTCATTGCTCATGAAGCCGACCGAGACGAGATAGAAAATCTCTTCCGTATCCTCGATTTCTCCAGCTTCGATCTGTGCTTCGTACCGCGTGTCCATCTCTCCTAATTCATCCAGCAGTGCTTGGTATTTTTTGAGCCATTTCCGGATTTCCTCACGAGGAGCTTTGACCTCTGAGCTTATGGCGATGGCAGGAGGACGCATTTGCGGCTCGGCAAATTGCAGGAAGGATTCCTCTGGCGCATTGTACAGGCGCGTGATGCTTGTGCGCAAATGGTTCAGCATCACTTCCTGCAAGAGCATCGTATCCTCCTGCAAAGAGGGGAGAAGCGCGTCGCTCACCTTGAAATCGTAAGCGACAGCCCGGAAGAACTTCTGGACGATGCCATTCTTTTCTTCTGTCCGGACGACTTCGATAAAACCGTTGCTCTCTAGTTCCTTCAGGTGATAATGCACTTTCGAGGGGGACAGGGAGAGGAGGCTGGCCAATTGCTTGCCGGTGTACTCCTCCTTTACCAATTGAGTAATCATTTCCATGCGCAGCGAATCGCTGATGGCTTTTAATTGGTCCAACGTTTCAATGACAAGAAAACGCTTCAAGGAGATCGACCTCTCTTCAAGTGATGCTGAACGTGTTCCATAATTTAAACGTTCAGTTTTATTTGAACGTATTGTAACAATTAAATCATTCTCCTGGCAAGAACCTTTTTCCCATTTTTTTTGACAAGTGATACAATACGGAAAAAAGCGGTGAGAGGTTGGTTGTTCTCCTATGCATCTGTTAAAGCATCCCGTCTTTCTCCGCCTGTATTTGGCTCATATCGTTCATATCATCGGGAATGAATTTACGTTTATCGCGGTAGTCGGGCTCTTGCATGACCTGAGCGGGTCGGGTCTTTCCTTTGCAGCCGGGACAGTGTTTAGACAAGTCCCATACGTTCTGACGAGTATTTTTTCCGGACCACTGCTGGAGAACTGGAATAAAAAACGCGTCATGCTGGTGGTCAATTTTCTGCGCGGCATTCTCGTCGGCCTCTTTTTCTTTATTACTTCATCTGCTTATTTGTGGGTGGCTTTTTTACTGTTGGTGCTGGTCAATATCTGCAGTGCCTTTTTTCAGCCCGCCATGCAGGTAGCGATCGTCCAATCCGTCGAAGAAAAAGATCGACTGGGGGCCAACTCCCTTTTGCAGGGGACGACTTCTTTTCTCATTATCGTGTGCCAAGGGATTGCGGCTATTCTCGTCTACCTGTTTTCCTATCGCTATAATTTTCTGCTGGATGCGGCTTGCTATTTTCTATCGCTTTTGATTCTTCTGCGCTTGCCGCCCTTGGTGACAGAACGCGTGCAGCAGGCATCCGCCCATTTCTTTGAGCGCTTGCAGGAAGGCTTTCGCTACATCAGCCGGCAAAAAGAGATCGGCAGGGTGATCCTGTACCAGATGGCGGAGAGAATCTGCGCTGCCTATTACATCATGCTGATGTTCTACATTTTGCAGGAGCGGGGAGAGGGCTTGTACGTATTCGGACTGCTGGACATCCCGCTCGGACTTGGCGGTGTGATCGCAGGTGTGATCGCCACCAAGCTGGCGGACCGGTTCAGCGATCACAAGCTCTCTGTCGCGCAGGGCTGGGCCTTGGTGGCGATGGGCATCTGTATCTATGCAGTCTTCCATATCCAGCCGATCACAGGGATGGCAGTCGCTATCTTGTTCTGCGCCTTCGCTTCGTTCCTCTCGTCGATTCTTTCTGTCACGAAGCTGCAGCGTCTTACGGATCCAGCATACCTGGCACGCGTTTTCTCCATCCGGGAGATGGCGACGATGGGCAGCTTTTCGGCCAGCTGTCTGATTTTGGGCGTTGGCGCCGAGCATGTCGGAAGCGCCGTCTCCTCCGTATGGCTGGCTGTGTTTGGGATTGTTGCGGGTGTGGGCTGGTTGTGGAGCCGACGCCAACTGCAGCGAAGAGAAGCCGGAACAGAATTGTAAGGGAAAAGGCAAGCCTCCGGAATGTAGAAATCGGGGGCTTGTTTTCGTGTAGAAAATAACTTGACCACGAGGGTTCCGGTAGCTTTTTTCTATTTTTGAAATATAATGATTGAAAAAGTATGATAATACGCTATAATGAGGTCAAAATCTACAAAAAAGGGGAATTCTGCATGAAGGAGCTATGGCTTCAGCGGCCCTTCCGCTGGTATTGGCTCGGTCTGTTTCTGTCTGGCCTGGGCGATCAAATGGGCTGGATGGCGCTAAGCTGGTTCGTAATGGAAAGAACCCAGTCCCCTGTGGCGATGGGCGGCATCATCATGGCGTATATGCTGCCAGCGGTTTTTGCCGGATTGGTTGCAGGCGTGCTGCTGGACCGTTATGACCGCAAAAAATTGATTGTCGTGGATAATGTAGGGCGAGGCGTGATTTTTTTCGGTCTTGTTGCGCTGCTGCAGATGGAACAGGTTCCGCTCCTGTCCGTTTACATACTGGTTGTATGCGCTGGGATTTTGTCACCCATGAGCTCGGCTGGTGCCCAGACCTTATTGCCGCGGCTCGTCCCGAAAAAGGAGCTGCTGGTAAAGGCTAATGGAGTCATGGAAAGTCAGTGGCAGATCGTCTACATGTTGGGGCCTGCCATGGCAGGTGTGCTGATCGGGTGGATCGGACCCGCCAATGTGCTAATTCTCAATGCTGTCAGCTTCTTTATCTGCGCTTTCTGTTTTTCGCGGCTGCCGAGACAGATTGTTTCCCATCAGGTGCAAGATCAGGAAGCCTCATCGGGGGCCACGGCAAAGAAAATAGGTCCGTTCTTACGCTCCTTGCTAGCTGATATGCGCGTTGGGTATCGCTTTTTGTTTGGCCGCAAGGAAATGCTGCTGCTGGTTATCTTTACTTTTTTGTTCAATATGGGATACGGGCCAGTCGAGGTCGCCTTGCCTTTATACGCCAACAAGGATTTGGCAGCAGGGCCAGTGGGCTTGGGAATGCTTTGGTCTTCACTGGCCGTAGGCGCCTTGTTGGGATCATTGCTGTTTACTGCCATTCGCTGGAAGCTGGCTACAGGGGTAACGCTTGGCGGAATCATTGTCCTCTGGGGATTGGCGACACTCCCGTTGGCTTTGTTTCCAAGACTGGAGGTCGCCATGCTCGCGATGGGGATTGCCGGATTGAGCTTTTCGCCGTATAACATTCTCTACCGCAGCTACCTGCAAAATCATGTGCCGGATCATTTGCTGGGAAGGGTTATGACCAGCATCCGTACGATCACAGGGACCGGGATGCCGGCAGGGGCAGCAGTCTGTGGCGTTTTGATTCCCGTTTTAGGAGTTCGCGGATTGCTGGGAGCGGGAGCCACCGCCTGTATCTTGATGGGGCTTCTTGCCCTGGGGCTTTTGCGAGGCTTGGATCAGCAAGGATCACTTGCGGTTGATCAGCGGGGCGGCGATTCGCTTCAACCAGTGGGGCAGGAGGGCGTAGAGCTGGGAGAGGAAAGAAAGGCGTAGGGGCATGGCGACCTCAGGCTGCTTTTTTTCCACTGCCCTCCCTATTCGTTCCGCTGTCTGTTCCGGTGTGAGCAGGTAGCGGCGCACCTTGTCGCGGTAGGCTCCCGTGTGATCGGCACGATCCAAAAAAGGCGTGTCGATCGGACCGGGCATGGCGCACGTGACGCTGACGCCGGTTCCTGCAAGCTCATGGCGAAGCCCTTCGCTGAAGCGGATCACCGCCGCTTTGCTGGCTGCGTAGACGGCTGCTTTGGCTGTCGCTACCTGTCCAGCCAAGGAGGCGATATTGACGATTTGTCCGGAGCGGGCCTGCAGCATCATCGGCAAAAAAGCCCGTGTCAGATACATGACTCCCGCGATGTTGGTGAGCAAAGTCTCATCCAATTCCTCCAGCCGCATGTCTGTCAGCGGTGTGAAAACGGCTGTGCCCGCATTGTTGTACAAAATATCGCAATGTCCAAAACGGACCTGCACCCACGCGACAAATTGGCGCACCGCTTCATTGCTGCTCACATCGAGCGTGTAGGTATGCAGCTGATCGGCAGCAGGGAAGTGCCGGGACAAGGCAGCTAGCGCTTGTTCACGGCGGCCTGTTGCGATGACCAGATCGCCTTTATTCAGATGGAGCTGGACGAGCGCGCGGCCAAGCCCGCCTGTGGCTCCGGTAATGACGACGACACGAGAAGTCATGAAGAGGAAGTCTCCTTTTCAACTTTCTGAGAATGTAGACACGTTTTGTTATTGGACATGGGCGTCAGCCACGTTTTTCTAATAATCGTGTCGGTGTTTGCCAAGTATAAGCTGGATGGTGAAGGTGAAGGATAGCCCCTAGGGGGTGATAGGAATGCCGACAGTAAATTGCAGTGTAGCCAACTGTACTTATTGGGCAGAGGGCAACAAATGCAGCGCTGATGCGATCCTGGTTGAAATCGATGCGCACGCAAAACAAAACCTCGATGTAGAATTTGCAGGCGAGTATAGTGGTGGCAGCAGTACGCAAACCAGCCATCAGGATACCGCGAAATCTTCTTCCCAAACCTGTTGTCTGACGTTTAAACCCAAAGATTCCAAAAGCAAGTAAACCCTTGCGCTAGAAAAGACGTATCCTCCAATGGAGTGGTACGTCTTTTCACTGTATTAACGAAAAGCAGTATGAGGGAAAAGCTTCTTTATCTTGTCGTTTACTTCCTCCCAGGTATAGACCCGGTGAATCAAATCTGGCAAAGTTCCCTGGTTGTAGGGAGTATCAAACAAAAATACGGGAATTTCCAGTTCTTCTGACAATTGCAGAGCATTCTCCAAGCGATCCTCGAGGAACAGATTGACTTCCCATTTTCGTGCTGAGGCCAGCTTGTCGTGAGAACCGATCAAATCCACTTCATCGTAGGGAATATGGTAACGGGAAAACCAGTTTAAGGTTACTTCTCGGTGTCGATCTTCCCTCGCGCTGATATAGATCAGCTTATGCTCCTGATGCCAGCCCCGCAGGATTTGATCAGCCGTTCCGTGAATAGGAGCCTCATTATAAAGCCGTTCGCCGTACTGATCCAGCCAGTCGGCAAATTCCTCGTCGGTAATCTTGTAAATATTGGCCAGGTTGTACTCCAGGCAATCTTCATAGCGTAAATTTCTTCCAAAGCTTTCATTCATGAGAGGTACAATACTGCTTGGTGAGGTTACTGTACCGTCAATATCAATGCCAATGGTTAGGACTTTATCTGAATTCATCCTCTCGCCTCCCGATTAAATTGTACACCCAAGGCAGAGAATAAGGCTACTTCCTTCACCAACAAATCCTTTTCCAAAAGGGGCTGAGCATGCCATGACGGACCAAGATGAACGTATGACTGCGAGGCGCAAGGAAGATACCGGTTTTTCTGAGACAGTCGATCTGCATGATACGGAGTTCGCAGCCGATACATGGACAAGCGCTGCCCTGACTGATGGCGAAGCGAATGCCAAGCGACGCATCGAGTATGATCCGTATACACAGACAGAACGCTACACAGGTGAACTGGTTGGTGAGGAAGCCGGGCAGACAGGGATGAGTGAAGAAAGAGGTACGGAGGAGAAGCCCTTTACGGCTTCGAACGTACGCGACAATGATGTCGAGTCAGCGGCAGAAATAGCCGAGCCGATTCCGCGCTCGCGACGGGCAGACGACCAGGAAATCGATGGAAGCCCGAAAGCAGGAGCCAAAGGCATCGGAATCACTGGGCTTGTGCTGTCTATTCTTTCTTTGTTTATGTGGCCATACCTGCTCGGAATTGTGGGGATTGTGCTGGGGATTGTCGCCTATCGCCGCGATGCGAAAATGACGGGAGTATGGGCGATCGTACTCGGGGCGGCTGGTATTTTGGGTGCCCTGGTTATCTATCCGTACTTTACGACGCGATAACCTGCCAGCACATCAAAACCCGCGGACAAAACCTCTCCTATGGCTGGAGAGGTTTTTGTCTGTCTACAGGCTTGTACAGCGGAGAAATTAACGGAGTAATGGCAGCCGTCACGGCTTGCTGGAACACGTCTGCGCGCTGGATGCGGCCTTCTGTCAACAAGGCATACGCCCCTCCCTGTTGATTGCTGCCTGTCGTGTTGCCCCATTCATCAATGACGGTACTAAGCTCGATGCCTTCCTGTACGATTCGCTGTGCAGCCTGAAGGGGAATCGGAAAGCTGAGTCCTTTTCCCAAAAACAACTGTTTGCCATCCCAGGCAGCGCAGATGGAGATCAGGTACCACTGCTGGGTGTATGCTTGGTCGAGCATCAAACCGCCTTCCAGACCCAGACCGATATGGTGATCGGGGAGCTTGTCCAGCACGGCTTTTGCGCGATTGATCGCTCCTTGGATTGTCTCTTCTTCGGACATGGGCTGGCCCGATACCCCGGAAGGAACGGACAGACAAGTCGGTTCGACTCCGGTTGCCTGCACTACCGCGCGCCTTTTGGCAGCATTTTGGGTTCCCAGAGCATAGCGAAATTGGGAATAATCCATGTAATCGAACTCCTTTTCCAGTCATTCATTTTAGGAGTAGTATACCATTCTACAGTTTTCTCCACGAAGGTTGACCGATATGTTAAGATTATTCATACAAACAAAACCGACCTAAACAAAGAAAAAGAGGAGTAGAGGAATGAAGTTCACGAAGATGCATGGATTAGGCAACGACTACGTGTATGTCAACTGTTTTGAGGAAGATGTGAGCCGTGTGGACCTGCCTGAGCTGGCTCGGCAGGTGAGTGACCGCCACTTCGGGATCGGGGGAGATGGCCTCATCCTGATTCTTCCTTCGGAGCGGGCAGATTTCCGGATGCGCGTCTTCAACAATGACGGGAGCGAAGCGAAAAACTGCGGGAATGGACTTCGCTGCGTGAGCAAGTATGTATTCGACCATGGATTGACCCAAGAGACGAGGTTCACGGTGGAGACATTAGGCGGAATCATGGCTCCTGTCGTGTCGGTAGGTCCGGATGGAAAAGTGGATCAGGTCAGCATCGATATGGGCGAACCGCGCTTTGAGCGATCAGCGATTCCGATGACGGGCATTCCCGAGGAACGGGCCGTAGAAGAAGTGATTGATCTCGCCGATGCTTCCTTTACCATGACGGCTGTTTCGATGGGCAATCCCCATGCTGTTCTGTTCGTGGATGAGATTCGGGATGAGGATGTCCGGCTGTACGGTCCTCAAGTGGAGTTTCACGAGTGGTTCCCGGAGCGGACCAATGTCGAGTTCATTCAGGTATTGAATCGGGAGGAAATCGAATTCCGCGTTTGGGAGCGGGGGACTGGCGTGACACTTGCCTGTGGGACCGGGGCATGCGCTGCGGCTGTAGCAGCTTGCCTCAGAGGGAAGACGGACCGGGAAGTAACGGTTCATCTCGCTGGCGGGGATCTGTTCATTGAATGGCGTGAGAGTGACAACCGCGTCATCATGACGGGTCCGGCGGAAGAAGTTTTTTCTGGTGTCTACCGGGGGCCGATTCCTTACAAATAGATGGACACAAATATAGCGTGATGCTTGCTCGGTCGATGCGAGAGCGAAGCGTCACGCTGTAGCTTTTTTAAGAAAACAGAACATTACCCGTTGTACACTTCGTTGAGATAGGCAATTTCTGAGCGTTCGAAGCGAGGTGTATTTTTTTTGTTCATTTTGGCTAATTCGGCTTGCAGTTTTTTTATCTCTGCTTCCATTTTGCTGATTTTTTCTTGCATGGCTTGCGTCGTCATGGTTGCTCTCTCCTAAGTTGTTTTTTGTTTTTATCTAAATTTATTGACTATTCTAAAGAAAGGCATTGCCGATGTAAAGAGCCTATTTATGGGTGTAAGCGGTTACTTCGTGAACGGATTGTGAACAAACGCTCAATCATGGACCGAAAAAGGATATGGCAGCAGCAAAAGGTGGGGAAAATAGAGAGCAGACATGATTTTTGGCTATATGTGATCAGGGAAAAGTCATGTTATGATGAAGCGTAGACTAGGGCAGATGCCCCAAGAAAGGTGTAGGCAAGTGATTTATTTCGATAACAGTGCGACTACCCGTCCCCATCCACAGGTCATTGAGACGATGAGCAAGGCGATGGCAAGCTATTATGGCAATCCGTCTTCTCTCCATCGCAAAGGCGTAGAAGCAGAAAATATTCTGAACCAAGCGCGGGCTGTAGCTGCCGGATATCTGGGCTGCAAGCCGAGCGAGATCTTTTTTACTTCAGGCGGGACGGAGAGCAACAATGCGGCGATCAAAGGTGTCGCCTTCCAATATCAAAGCAGAGGGAAGCATATCATCACGACGCAGATTGAGCATCCCGCCGTGTATGACGTCTGCAAGCAACTGGAGTCGATGGGCTTTTCCGTGACCTATTTGCCAGTTGATCGTGAAGGACGAGTATCCTTGGCAGACGTACAAAAGGCTATGCGGCCTGATACGATTCTCGTCTCCGTCATGCATGTAAATAATGAGTTGGGCACGATACAGCCAGTCGAGGAAATTGGAAAGTGGCTCAAGCAATTTCCCAAGGTTCTTTTCCATGTCGATGCGGTGCAAGGGATCGGCAAGGTTCCGCTGCGGATCAAAGAATCCGGGATTGACCTGCTGAGCCTGTCTGCTCATAAATTCCATGGTCCTCGCGGCATCGGCATTCTCTATAAAAGGGAAGGCTTGATTATCCAACCGCTGCTCACAGGCGGCGGACAGGAGGCAGGGGTTCGCTCCGGTACAGAAAATCTGCCGGCAATCGCAGGATTGGCAAAAGCGTTCCGCCTGCTGCAGGAGTCGGGCGCAGATGAACCATCGCGACTGCAGCGTCTGCTTGAACAGCTGCGGGAGGGAGTATCCCCGATCGAAGGGATTCAGGTCAATACGCCGGAAAAAGGAACAGCGCCGCATATTATGAATCTGTCTGTTCCGGGAGTGAAGGCAGAGGTGCTATTGCATGCCCTCGAAGAACGGGGTTTTCTCGTCTCCACCAAATCGGCCTGCTCCTCCAAGGCGAACGAACCCAGTCGAGTCCTCATGGCGATCGGGGTGGGGACTGAATGTGCTTCTTCTTCATTGCGCATCAGTCTCGGTCGCGACAATACAGCCGAAGAGGTTGCGCAGTTTATCGAGGCATTGCGGATTTGTGTGAAAACATTGCGATCTTATATGAAATAAAAATTTAGGGAAATAGAGAAGGAGACTGTCATGAACTACGATGTAATTTTGATTCGCTATGGCGAGCTTGCCTTGAAGGGACGCAATCGCGATCAATTTGAGGAGGCCTTGGCTCGTAGCGTAAAAAGCGTCTTGCGCTCCTTTTTCAAGGTAAAGGTGCGCCGCAATTACGGGCGGATGTATGTGGAGCTGCACGGAGAGGATGCGTATGAAGTCATGGAGCGGCTCAAACGCGTATTCGGAATCTCCTCGTTCAGCCCTACGATCCACGTCGAGCCTGACCTGGAGACGATCAAGACCAGGGCGCTAGAGTTGATCCGCCAGATGGACCCGCAGCCGCGGACGTTCCGTGTCGTGACACGCCGCGCGGACAAGCGGTATCCGACGCCGTCGATGGAGATGAACCGCATCGTGGGGACGCATATTCTGCGTGCTCTGCCGCAAATCAAGGTGGACGTTCACGAGCCGGAAGCAATCGTAAATATCGAAATTCGTACAGAAGGTACCTATATCAGTTGTGAGACGATCCCCGGTCCTGGCGGTTTGCCAGTAGGAGTGAGCGGAAAGGTACTGCTTTTGCTCTCAGGGGGAATCGACAGTCCGGTGGCTGGCTGGATGATGCTCAAACGCGGGGTTACGTTGGAAGCCATCCATTTTCACAGCTATCCCTTCACCAGTGAACGCTCGCTGCAAAAAGTCCGTGATCTGGCACATAAGCTGACCAAATGGGGCGGCACAGTTCGGCTCCATGTTGTTCCTTTTACGGAAATTCAGACGGCGATCCGCGAAAAGTGCCCCGAGGACTATCTGATTACAATCATGCGACGCTTCATGATGCGGATCTCCGAACGGGTGGCAGCCAATACCGGGGCCAAGGCACTGGCTACAGGAGAGAGTCTGGGTCAGGTCGCTTCGCAGACCTTGGAGAGCATGGACACAATCAATAAAGTGATTTCGATTCCTCTGCTGCGTCCCTTGGTAGCGATGGACAAAATCGAGATTACCGATATTTCAAGAAAAATTGATACCTATGAGCTGTCCATCCTTCCTTATGAGGATTGCTGCACCGTATTTACACCAAAAAATCCGGTGACGAGACCGAAAGCCTATCTGGCGGCGCGATTCGAGGAAGCATTGGATGTAGAGGCACTGGTCGAGGCAGCGGTGGAAGGAACAGTCATCGAAGAGATTACATCCAAACCGCGCGAGGAGAGTAACGATCTATTTTAAGCGAGAGACAAGGCATGTCGGGGGAGGAAAAGAGCATGATTATTCGCTATGAGCGCAATGGCAAGATCAAGCATGGCTGGATGGTGGAAGACGAGAACAAGGTTCGCGTGATTGAAGGGGACATCTACAAGATTCAATCAGCCAAACCAATCATGACGGGTTTGGAACTGCCGCTGGGGGATGTCAACCTGTTGGCTCCAAGTACACCTAGCAAGGTTGTGTGCATCGGCGTCAATTACCGTGATCATGCCGAAGAGATGGGGCTTGAGCTGCCGGTTGAGCCTTTGATGTTCCTCAAGCCCTCGACAACCGTCGTCGGACCGGAGGAACCGATTGTCTACCCAAAACTGACCGAAAATCTGCATTATGAAGGAGAACTTGCTGTCGTCATCAAAAAGGAAGCGAAGCGAGTCAAGGCAGCGGATGCGGAAGACTATATCCTCGGCTTTACGTGTGCAATTGATGTTACAGCACGGGATTTGCAAATGAAGGACGGGCAATGGACCAGGGGGAAAAGCTTTGATACGTTCTGTCCGCTCGGCCCGGCGATCGCTGCCAAAGTGGATTACCAAAACCTGCGCATTGTGACACGGGTTAATGGAGAGGTTCGTCAGGACTCCAACACGAATCAGATGGTGTTTACCGTTCCGCAGCTGGTGGAAGCCGTATCGGCCGTGATGACTCTGCTGCCGGGGGATGTCATCCTGACAGGGACTCCTCCAGGTGTAGGGGCGCTTCAAGTCGGTGATGAAATTTCTGTAACGATTGAGGGGATTGGAACTCTGAGGACACGAGTCGAAGCAGAAGCGGAAGCGTGATGCAGAGTATATCGAGTTCATACAGCAAGCCCCCACTTTGATAAGGTAGGGGCTTGCTGTATTTTGGATTATTCCTCTTCGGTGGAGTTGTCATGAATGGGGTGAGCACCAGGGTACTGACGGGGCAAATCCTCATGCATCTGCCTGGTTTCGTACGTATAGTGCGTATTTGTGGAATGCTGCCCGGGTTCCCAGCCTGTTGCCTTGCCCAGCCTCACTTCATTTGTAGCCGCACCATAGGGACCTTCGGGAAACTCTTCCTGGAGGATTTCGTTTCTTTGCGATTGTACAGTAGAAAGCTCACTATAATCCTGGTTATCGTATTCTTGGTAGGTAGGTTTAGGATCCACAAGTTCACCGCCTTATTGTTTGGGGAAATGCACGCTTAATAAATAGTGTGAAGTAAAGCATCCAAACGTATGCATCTTACTATTGACTTCTCATGTTTGTTTATATATACTCTAATTCTGCTCACTAAAAGACAGTGCAACTAAAAATATCTTGAAAAAAAGATTCAAAAGGTCTTGACTTTGAGTAGGTGATTTTGTTATATTAGATTTTGTCGCCGCTAACGAAGTTTGGCGGTTACAAAAAAACACTTGCACTCTTGCGGTGAAGGTGTTATAATAAGAAGGTCGCCTACGGGCGATTGGATGCTCTTTGAAAACTGAACAGCGAAAGCGTTGATGAGTCTATCATTAATGATTTGCCAGCTTTGAACCAGT
>NZ_RHHT01000044.1 GCF_003710985.1 Brevibacillus panacihumi | reverse complement strand
CTCTGGCAACATGCGTTTTCTTGGCAATATCTGCACCGACAACAAGGGTTAATTCGGTAATTTGTTGAATACGTTGATTCTGCTTTTTCGATTGCTTATACTTCATTGTGGAGTACCTCCTGTACGGGTAATTGTTCTTTGGACGGAACGTTTCCCAGTTTACAGAAGGTGCTTTTTTTATTCAAACCCCAAATTCATTCATTACAGGAATGGCTCCTAGTCATGTTGAATTTTTCACATTGAGTGTATAATGGACATTTTCATTGTGTAAGTACGCACTTTTATTTCAGATACTGTAGTAAAGGTGAGTATTGCAGCATTCGACTGATCTGGAAGCAACGGCAGCCCGGTTGGATCAAGCGAGAATTGGGTACGGTAGACCGCAGATCTTTGCTAGGGCGGTCTTTTTCTAGATTCATATGCTTTTAAGGTAATTTCTGTTAACATTGATAATCAAGGATATATAACTTCCTTCTGAAATTATGCCAATCCAGGAGGTAACGGATGGTTTATACTGCTCTACTCCGCGGGATCAATGTCGGCGGAAAAAACAAAGTAGATATGAAAATACTGAAACAATCATTCGAGCAAGCTGGAATGAACAACGTCGTAACGTACATCAATTCGGGCAATATCATTTTTACAACCGCCAACCAGTCAAAAAATGATATAGCGCAAATTCTCGAAAAAGCGATTCTGAATACCTTCGGATTGCATATCAAGGTTTTGGTGCTAAGTTTAGAAGACATGAGAAAGGTAATGTCCGCGCTTCCCGAATCATGGACCAACGATGATAAAATGAGGAGCGACGTCCTTTTTTTATGGGAGGATATCAATGACGAATCCATTCTCGATCAGCTGACCTTCAAGCCGGAGATCGAAACGGTGAAGTATGCTCCAGGCGCGATTCTGTGGGCGATTGACAAAATAAACGTGACGAAAGGCAGCATGACAAAGTTGGTTGGTACGAAATTGTATAAACAGATGACGATCAGGAATGTAAATACGACACGTAAAATATATGAGCTGATGCTGGCAGCAGAAAAGCAATGAGAAGGCTGAAGGCGGACATCAGTGGTTCGCTGTCCATTGAACTGGCTTCCTCAGCAAGCTGAATCAGCACCCCCTTGGCATTCATAAAGCAGTCAATCATGACTGCTTTTTTGTATTTTTATCCTCAAATTCTTGACCTTCACACTAATGTCAAAGTTTATTATATGGTTAGCTACCCCAATCAGGAGGTGATCGCTTTGAGAATAGGCAAGGTAAGTAAATTAACCGGCGTCAGTGCTCGTTCGATTCGACATTATGAGGAGAAAGGATTAATCAATACCTCTCGTCAAGAAAATAATTACAGGGAATTTGATGAAAAGGTAGTCGAATCCATCAATACCATTCAACTTTATCTAGGTTTAGGGCTAACAACTGATCAAATCAAAGAGATCATGTTTTGCCAATATCCTGAGCGTCAGGAACATAAGGAGAAGAACGTGTATTGCGAGGAATTACTCCTTATGTATAAGTCGAAAATGCATGAGATCAACAAACAATTAGCTGCTTTAACGGAAGCAAAGATACATTTGTCTGAGAAAATCAAGCAGATGGAACAAAAACGGGAGGAGGAAAACGAATGACCATATTAGTAACAGGAGCGACGGGGACAGTAGGGCGGCACGTCGTCGACCAACTGATTCGAAGGGGGCAGAAGGTGCGAGCATTGACGCGTAATCCACTGCAAGCGAATTTTCCTGCTGATGTGGAGGTTGTCGCTGGAGATTTAAGTGACCCGAGTACGCTTGATTCTGCATTGGTTGGTGTAAGTGGCATGCATTTGATTACAACAGGCGCTGAATATACCCCGTTACAAACGGGACCGGAACTGGTAGAACTTGCTGTGAAGGCAGGAGTACGCAGAGTTACGGTTTTATGGAACGGCGAGAAGGGTCCTTTTGAGAGGGCAGTGGAAGCAAGCGAACTGGAGTGGACTCAACTTCAAGCTTTTGAGTTTATGGCAAATGCGCGGAAATGGGCAGATTCCATACGCTCCGAGGGGCTAGTCCGGGATTTATTTGGGGGAGCACGAATTGCTCCTGTGCATGAAGCCGATATTGGAAGAGTCGCGGCAGTCGCACTGACTACGGACGGCCATGCAGGTAAAATATATACATTAACAGGGCCTGAGAGTTTGTCCGTTCAGGATAAAGTTCGGATCATTGGTGAGGTCATTGGTCGTGACATCAGATTTGTTGAGAGCTCTGAAGAAGAAGAGCGTGAGCAAATGAGGAGAATGGGGGTTCAGGAAGACGCGATTGATTACGTAATTCGCTGGCACCTCAATCCGCCTAAATCGGCGTATACGGTATTGTCGACTGTTGAGGAAGTAACAGGACAAAAGCCGTATACTTTTGCAGAGTGGGTTAAAATGAATGCCGGATACTTTATGTAATTCGAAATTCAGGCACTTGTTAGGGGAGTGGAACCGACAACGGTGGTAGAGCAGCTACACTGGCAGGGGAGAGGTTACGATCCCGCTATGCTCCACCATACAAAAATAGGAAACACGCCAACATCGGGCGTGTTTTTTTGCGGCGACGGTGCCGTATTGGCTTTCATTCCTCTTTCAGCTTGTTCATCTCGGCTAATGTCATGTCGTTGCACTGCTTGATGAAATTCAGGATCAACTGCAATTCCTCGTCCGTATATTGCGAAATGATCTGAAGCGTGGATTGCGCAACCGATTGAAACAAGGGCGAAATCCGAGCCGACCCTTCCGGCACGGACTTGACGACGACACGTCTTCGATCGTTCGGATCCTTGTCTCTGATCACATAACCTGCCTGTTCCAGCCGATCGATGACGCTCGTAATGGCACCCGTTGTAAGGCCGGTCAATTGAGCCAACTGGCCGGCCGTAACGGGACCGGTGCGATTCAGGAAATCCAGACATTTGTGATCGGTCGCGTTCAGCCCCATTTTTTCCGAGATGAGTTGATGAAACATGACCGCTCGTGCGCTATTCTGCCGCAATTCATGCAGCAATTTTTGCTGCAATGAAGAAAGATCGGCAAAATCAAATGGGAAATTTTCTGTTGACATTTGGAAACGATCTCCTTATGATGATATTATCTTAATGGATTAAGATGTTTAGTGTTATAAGATAATTGTTGAATCAAGATTTATTTGCTCCCAAGTATAGCACAAGAGGTCAGTTCCGTAATACACATTTCATTTATGAGGGGAATGGTTCAAATGTCCAACCAAGAAGACTTGAAGGCGATCGGTACACTGTTCGCGAGATTGAACGACGCGTGGAACAAAGGGGATGGGGAAGCCTACGGTAATTGCTTTACGGAAGACGCCGATTATGTCACTTTTATGGGTCAACACCTGAAGGGAAGAAAGCAAATAGCCGACGTCCACCAGATGCTTTTTAACGGTCCGCTGAAAGGCTCTGTCCTGGAATACAGCTCATTATCCGATTTGCAGCCCCGATTCGTCACGCCAGACGTAGCGATCGCGCATGCAATCGGGGAGGTTCGTCTCGCCGAGCAGGCATTTGATCCGAATGATCGGGGATCGATTAATACGAACGTGTTCGTCAAGCAGAACGGTGAATGGAAGTTGACTGCTTTCCATAATTGCCGCATTCAACCAATGCCTCAAGGCAAGCGATAATCTGCATGAATGGGGGATCTCCACCATACTTCAACCTACAACGCAGCCGAAAAACAGGCTGTGTTTTTGTTTTGCGAAATATCTGAAATTTAAGAACCGGATTCCCGTATACATAAATGAACATAAACGGCAGCTCAAACAGCGATCTGAAGGAGCAGCACGTGCCGAAATCAAATAGGAGGAAACCCATGAGGGCAATTGTGTACACAAAATACGGACCACCGGATGTTCTTCAGCTTAAAGAGGTAGCAAAACCTACCCCAAGGGACAATGAAATACTGGTGAAAATTTATGCGACAACCGTTACAGCAGGGGATTGTCGCATCCGAAAGGCTGATCCGTTCGCTGCAAGATTTTTCAATGGTCTTCTACGACCAAAAAAAGTCAAGATATTAGGAATTGAGTTAGCAGGGATAGTGGAAGCAACTGGCTTAGATGTGAAACGATATAAGAAAGGCGACCAAGTTTTTGCAGCTTGCGGTTTTGGTTTTGGTGCTTATGCCGAGTACAGATGTCTGCCTGAAGATGGGACAGTGGCCATAAAACCTGCCAATTTGACCTATGAGGATGCCGCCGCCGTTCCTGTGGGGGGGATGACAGCATTGCATTTTCTCAGAAAAGGAAACATCCGTAGCGGGCAAAAAGTTCTTATCTATGGGGCTTCCGGAAGCGTAGGTACTTTTGCGGTGCAGCTTGCCAAATACTTTGGTGCAGAAGTTACGGGTGTATGCAGTACCACGAATCTGGAATTGGTGAAATCTCTTGGAGCCGATAAGGTCATTGACTACACAAAAGAAGATTTTACCCAAAGCAGTGAGACATTTGATATTATTTTTGACACGGTTGGAAAGAGTTCGTTTTCAGGTTGTTTGAAAACACTCAAGCAAAATGGATACTATCTTCGAGCTGTCCACATGGAGCTGTTACCGATCATGCGAGGGCTATGGACTTCCATGACAAGCAGCAAGAAAGTAATAGGTGGGGTGGCAAGCAGCGATAAATCTGAAGACTTATATTTCCTCAAAGAGCTTATGGAGGCAGGCAAGGTAAAAGCGGTCATTGATAGACGCTATCGGTTGGAACAGATTTCAGAGGCCCATAGCTATGTTGAAAATGGCCACAAAAAGGGCAATGTCGTCATCATCGTGGAACATGATAATAAGCTCTAACAAAAGACAGCACTCCATTTAAAGGATCTTGTAACGTAGAAGCCGGTATGTTAAAATTTCCCTGACAATTAACGATTGGAGTTGAAGAGGATAATGTAATATTTCTTGCCACTTTTTTAAAGAATGAAGCAGGATTTGTTTTATTCTTTATTGGCAAGAAAGTTACCTTATTCTTTTCACTCAGAAAATAGATCCATTACATACCCTGCACTGGGTTGGATGTGCCGTATTTTTTGAGCTGCAAGAAAGGTAACTTTCTTGTAGCTCTTTTTTATTTTGACAAAGGAGGTTGCCGACACAGTATTGCAAGCATATCGCGACTAAGATTGTGGAACGGAAAGAAATAAACCATTTCTAGGAGGATGAAAGCGATGGAGATTGAGGTTGTAGATGATACAGTGAACCGGTTCCTGTTAGGTGAGGCGGTTCACAAAAAAACAAATCGGTTGCCGGAGGTTTACCAATCTATCGACAGGTGCACGTAGCCGAACTGTCTGCATACGTATGCGCGTTTTCTGTATAGTTGGTTCATGACGTGTCAAAGCGCCAACTGACGGTTGCTTTTTTACGTTTTCTCCGGCGGTAAGGAGAAGACATGAGACTAACCTCGAAATATGAAACGATTCGGCGAATATTATCCGACCTCAAGCAGCCCGAGTATCGGTATGCTCAGATCATGGATGCGATTTTCAAGCAAAATATCAGTGAATACGAACGGATGACCATACTGCCCAAATTTTTGCGCGACGAACTGACCCGGATGCTTGGTCCGAACGTCTGCAGCATCGTTCCGGTAAAGGAACTCACGTCGAAACAGGTCAACAAGGTGCTGTTTTCCATTGCAGGCGACGAACGCGTGGAGGCCGTACGACTTACGTATGAGCGGGGGTGGAAATCGTATTGTATTTCCACGCAGTGCGGCTGCGGATTCGGGTGCAGATTTTGCGCCACCGGTACCATCGGCTTGAAACGAAATTTGACCACAGACGAGATTACCGACCAATTGCTGCACTTTCGATTGAATGGCCACGCCTTGGACAGCGTCTCATTCATGGGCATGGGGGAGGCGCTCGCCAACCCGCATATTTTTGATGCAGTGAGGATTTTGACAGACCCGCATCTCTTTGGTTTAGGACACCGACGAATTACGATTTCCACCATTGGCCTGTTGCCGGGGATCGACAAGCTGACACGGGAGTTTCCACAGGTCAATCTAACCTTCTCGCTGCATTCGCCGTTCGACGATCAGCGAAGCGAGCTGATGCCGATCAACGACCGATTCCCAGTCCGCGACGTGCTGGAGGCATTGGATCGTCACATCCGCCATACAGGGAGAAAGGTGTATATTGCGTATATTCTTCTTCGAGGTGTAAACGACTCGACGTCGCATGCGGAAGCAGTTGCCGAGCTGTTAAGGGGAAGGGGACCTGGGGAACATCTCTACCACGTTAACCTGATTCCATTCAATTCGACTGAGGTTACGCCAGACAGCTATCGGCAATCTGATCCAGATCGGATTAAAGCGTTTGTTCGGATATTGAAGTCAAAGGGCATCAAAATCACCGTCCGAACGCAATTCGGATCGGACATTAACGCAGCATGTGGCCAGCTATACCGCTCTGAATAATCGATATGTATTACGCCGGACGCAGTAGGCTGCGACTGGAAATTAAAACGGTTGCCATGAACAGGGCAGCCGTTTTGATTTGCGGCATAGGCTTGCAAGAACATAAAATGACGGTCCTGCCTGAGTGGGGAGTTATCGAATATTCCTTGATGAATAAAGATCGCTCCGACCTGCTCATAGACCGTTAGTTCACGTGTCCACACTTCAGATAACCCTTGAACTGATGGTAAAGCGCAGCACTGGAAGTGGAGAGGTAAGTTACATATATTTACATATCGATTTCCCGAATGATAAAATAATCAACAAACCAAGGCGGAGGGAGACACGCGACACGACGTTTTATTCGATGTAAAAAGCAACTCGTCGCGTATGATCTATGATACTGCACACATATGTACCGCAAATGCCGTTATCGATGTTTATTGAGAGTTTTTGGTATATGCAAGGGTATCATCCTTCACATTCCAGGGAGTTGGCATTACCAGACGGCTCTGTTGAAGTTGTCATCAATCTCGGGGAGGAGCAGAACCGACTCTTCAATCGGGAAAACAAAGAGCTGTTGCTCGGTCATACCATTATTTGTGGTCCGCATGTAGATTGCTTTGTCATAGACACTTCCAAAGAGGCGACTATATTGGGTATCCATTTTAAACCGGGGGGCATTCGCATGTTTATGAAGGAACCCCTGTTTGAGCTCCTTAATACACATATTTCGCTGGATACTTTTTGGGGAGCCAGAGCAAATGAACTTCGTGACGAACTGCTGGCTGCGCGAACGCCGGAAGTGATGTTCCGAGTACTTGAACGAAGATTGCTGTCATTTGCGTCGCTGCCGATGGAACGAAATCCCTCAGTTGACTATGCGCTGAAAGAACTGCGTCATTCCCGGGTGTCCAAAGTAATGGAACACATCGGTATGAGTCATAGGAGATTCAATCAATTGTTCAAAGAAGAGATCGGCATGACGCCGAAGCAATTCCATCGCATTTATCGTTTCCAGGAAGCAATGCGCATGATAGGGAATAGCGATACGATCATATGGACGGATATTGCGCTCGCTTGCGGTTATTACGATCAAGCTCATTTCATCAAAGATTTTCAAGCCTTTTCCGGCATCAACCCAAGTGATTACCGTTCCATATCAGGAAGACACCATAATCACGCTGCGCTTCCCAGCTAAGTTCAGAAATTTACAATACAGGATTTTGCTTGCAGGCTAGAATGAACATAGTAGCCTGTTTTTTTATTCCATCAGAAAAAGGAGGAAGTATAATGAGTGATACGTTTACGCCGAAAGGATACCAACATGTTACGCCGTACTTCACGGTAAAAGATGCGAATCAGTTGATTGACTTTTTGAAAATCGTATTCGATGCCCAGGTGTTGAATCGGGGGATGAATGAGCATGGCTTGATCACACATGCGGAAGTTCGAATCGGAGACACGATCGTTGAATTGTCTAATGGAAATGACAGGTTTCCGCCAAGAACGAATACCTTGCATATTTTTGTACCCGATACGGATGAGTGTTACAGGCGGGCACTTGATTTGGGCGCAACCTCCCTCTATGAACCGGCGGATATGCCTTATGGAGAGCGCAGCGGCGGCATCGAGGATCCGTTCGGCAACCACTGGTATATCGCGACTTTTACGGGAGGCGAGGGGAGTGGTTACTACGGATGAGGTTTCACGCTTTCCCTGCCGGAAACAGAAGAACACGAGTAGTGGGGGAAGTTATCGTTTCGGGTGAAATAGGAAACACACCAACATCGGTGTGTTTTTTGCGTCCTACGACACGTCTTCGATGGTTCAGATCCTTGCTGCTTGTTCCAGCCGATCGATCACGCTCGTAATGGCCCCCGTCGTAAGGCCGGTCAATTGAGCTACTGGCCGGCCGCGACGGGACCGGTGCGATTCAGGAAATCCAGACTTTTGCTTTTGTCATTTTCTTACAAGTGAGAAGCTCCACTCGCATCAATGGATTGTCCTGTCACCCAGCGGCTGTCTGGGGAGGCTAAGAACGCTGCGATATCAGCAATATCATCGGGCTGCCCCCACCTGCCAAAGGCAGAAAATGAAGCGCCGAATTTGTACGAGTCCGGATCATTCAACATACCGGCATTCATATCTGTTGCTACGAATCCAGGCTGGATTGCATTAATTGTAATGTTGCGTGTAGCGACTTGAGTGGATAAAGCCAAGGTCAACGAATCGATTGCTGCCTTGCTCATACTGTACGCAGGGATCGCGGGCAGAGATATGCGGGTTACAGCAGAAGAAATATTGATGATACGACCTTCATCCCGTAATCGAGGCAATGCTTGTTGAAGGAGAAAAAAGGGTGCCTTAACGTTGATTTTCATGATTTCATCAAATGATTCTTCCGTTGTTTCTTCAATAGGAGCACTGAGAGAGGTTCCTGCATTGTTAACCAAAATATCGAAGCGGCTGCTGCCAGTACGCTGCATTAACAAATGATCCAATGTTTGATAGAATGTCAAGACACTTTCGTAAGAATCAAATTTCGTTCCAATGGCAAAGGCACTTCCTTCATGACTCTCGATTTCACGAACGACAGATTCAGCCCCTTCCTCGTTAGATCCATAATGCACGACTACTAATGCTCCTTCTTTTGCTAACCGCAAGGCAATAGAACGACCAATACCTCTGCTTGCTCCAGTTACGAGAGCGATTTTTCCATGTAAACGTTTCATGGCTTCATCTCCTTGTGTTGTTCTTAGCTTCTTTTTTAACACAAGGATCATTTCAAAATGTTGCCTTCCCATTCGTGCGAAACAGTCGGATAGACGGAGAAGTGTAAAATACTGAGTAAATTGGAAGTGAGGGGAAGTTTGTATTATGATAATTGGATGGAAGGCGCTATCTGTGCCTTTTCATATTCAAAAAGTTCTACATATTAGGAGAAGGTTATGAATATTTCTGCACAAGCTATCACACAATATTTTAGGAGTATCGTAGCGGCCAATTCTCATTCCGGCATCGATTTTAAGACCGATGCTTTTTACATACTGAATCTAGAAGAAATCATCAGGGGACAAATTGATCAAGAGGTCAGTACGAAAATTTTTATAGAAGCGAATAAATCCGATGATGAGCGAAACAAGGTGCAAAAAAACGCACTGAGTGTCCTTATTTGCATGAAAACGGTAAAAACCATTTTTGAAGCATACGAGAAGACGCAAGATGAGATTGATGAATTAACGGGAATATACTTTATTCCAGCGATTCTATATCGAGATGGTAAGCTTGCGTATAACAGCAGCGACAAGAAAGTTCCATGGTTTCCACGTGAATACTTGCAACCTATGGTAGAACCTAAGCTTTCTGTTGGCCATGTGGATGACGTCGATCGATTTATCAGCAACCATGTAGATCGGATGGAACAAATGAAGACTTGGGGAGATTACGTCACATACTTCAAAGAGTTTTATGAGCATGTCACAAAAGCGAAATTTGAACAACACGAAATTCCAAGTCAAGAAGATGAGGATTCACCAATAGAGTTAGAGAATCATGCGTACCTTTTTATTGATCGTACAGTAAACTCTTCATTCCATATCATGAATTTGTATAATCATCTGTTGAAGGTAGACAAGCCCTTGCGTTTATATGAACAATTTGTCTCGCGGGAGCCGGCCAAATTAGTTCCATTACTTGAAAACGATCTGGCGAATATGAAGCTTCATTCAGGTCAGATGGGTGGAGAATATCCTTTATCGCCTTCACAAAGAGAAGCGATCAATCATTTCAATCACATGCAGGACGGCGAAATCTTGGCCGTAAATGGGCCGCCAGGTACCGGGAAAACAACTCTTCTACAGTCGGTCGTTGCCGATTTATATGTAGATAGAGCGTTAAAGCAAGAAAAAGCGCCACTCATCGTGGCTGCTTCTACGAATAATCAAGCTGTTACAAATATAATTACATCTTTTGGAAACCTCAACAAAGTCGGCATTTCCAATCTAGAGGAAAGATGGATTGAAGGGGTGAAAAGCTTTGCTACTTATTTCCCCTCGACCCAAAAGATAAAAGAAGCCCAACAAAGGGGATACCAGTATACGAATTCCACAGGGGAGTATTTTATTGCAAATCTAGAAGCAAAGGAAAATATTGAAAAGTCAAAGATCAAATTGTTACATAACTGTAATCTATATTTTGGAACAGACTATACGGAACTACGCGACTGTCAAAAAAAGCTGCACGATGAATTGTTGTTTATGGAAGCAAAAAAGCAAGCATTGCTCATTTTGAGTAGTGATGCCAAGCGATTTTTAGGTAGCGGGACTCGAATCGATACGTGCCTACAGACGCTAGAAATAGAGATGGAACACCTGTAACTGCTAAACTAAATT
>NZ_RHHT01000043.1 GCF_003710985.1 Brevibacillus panacihumi | reverse complement strand
CCGATCCACATAATCCGGCCATTCCAATCCATTGAGGATTTCAGCCGTTACCATCGGCTCGTCGTGGGCAACCAGCACTTTGCTGGAAGCACCCACCGTCAATGGCATCCTGGCCCCTACCGGAGCAACCCTGCGTATGGCCTGCTTGCTTTGCACGGCCTGGATGCGAATTCGTTCATAGCCATCGCGCACGTACAGGCTGATCGTCTCCTCTACCAGATCGCGCAATCGTTCCATTTCCGGCAGCAGCATCGTAGCCGGATCATCATTATGAGTGAGGTTGGCAGACAATTCCCATACCCGAAAGCCCAATCGATACTTTTCTGTCTGCACATCACGAATTAAAAATCCTTTGTTTTCGAGAGTTGCCAGCAAACGATGCACGGTACTTTTGTGCAAGGATAGTCGGGTCGCGATCTCACTTAAACCCAAATCTGTCGAATCCGTAAAGCAAAGCAGAATCTCCAATGCCCGCTCGACGGCACGCACGTTTGCTTTTGGTTCTTCCATCTGTTACACCTGCTTCCCTTTTGTTCCGGTAAGTTTCACCTAATGAAACGAATGGCTACTTTTCAGTATACGAAAATTTGCACAGGAGTAAAGAAAAGATTGCGGAGAACGCCTGCCTGCATCTATTTTTTCCCAGTTGTGACACCTCTACAAGCCGCATTCCGGTCCGTACATACATTAGGAGAAGTGCATCTAAACAAGGATTGGGGTTGATTTCGACTTGGGTAAAAAAAGTGAATCGAAATGGACCAAGCTTAAAATCATGCGTGCCCGTGCCTCGCTTTCCGGGGCCCTGCCCCGCACTAGCCTGTTCTCCCGCCGCAGTTTTCTTTCTTTTCTCTCACGCTATTC
>NZ_RHHT01000042.1 GCF_003710985.1 Brevibacillus panacihumi | reverse complement strand
GATGTCCGTGTCATGGTACAAAAAAGAAACGGTTCTGATTGGAAGGTGACGGGAATGCTGGCAAAAGTGGCTGGCAAGGGATATATCATCACTAATGTCAAGCGCAGCGGGGGCTATGTCCTGCCGTTATCCACGGCGATTGCGCGCTCCAATATCCCCAACTCTTCCTCTGCCGTAATCAATCGTCTGCGCCGAATTGCCCTGCTTGCTGCCAGAAGCCTATCTTCCTATTATACTGCCCAGCGCGTTTTTGGCTTTGACATGGGCATCGATGCAAAAGGAAAGGTCTGGATTATCGAAGCCAATCTGCGTCCGGATATTACGCTGTTTTCCAAACTGCGTGACAAGAGCATGTACCATACGATTCGCTCTTATAGAAGATAGAAAGAAAAGCAGTCCTCCCACGCATGATATGCTCCCCTTTAAGT
>NZ_RHHT01000041.1 GCF_003710985.1 Brevibacillus panacihumi | reverse complement strand
AACCGCTTGAAGCTTTAATTCGGGGGAATACCGGTTATTCTTGATTCGGATTTCTAACCCTTCCATTCCGTACAATTCATACTGATGCCGCCAAGCTCGCAAGGTCTTCTTATGGAGATTGTACTTGTGGGCGACTTCCACCAGAGTGCCCCCACCTGTTTTCAACTCCTCCAAAATCGCCAATTTCTCCGCGCCACTATACTCATTCTTCTTAGCCAAAAGAAATACTCCCCTCCAAGTAGTAGGTTTGTTTTTTAAACCTGTCTACTTAAAGGGGAGCATATCAAAACGAAGAGGGGGCTGTATCTTACTTTTCTGTTGCTTCATTTTTCTGACTATCTTTGTAACAATCTATGCAGAGGCCGTTATTATTCTCAATTTCATACTCGGTCAAACGCGCCTGACAAGATGTACACTGTCTTTCTGTCAATACCAAGTTCACAGCACGATCTCCTTTCCGATATTTTCTCTCTCTATACTCTTATTATAAACGATTCCTTATGTAATACAGCCTGTATGTGTTAAAATTGTGTGAATTCTTTCATAACTTTTCGTCAGGAGCCTGCTCATGCTTGAAACCTTTCTTTCTTACACGATCTCTGGCGAGCCTTTCCGCCTTTTCTCGCTTTCTCACCTGGTTGTTTTGCTGCTTTTTGCCGCTGGCACAGGGGCTCTCTATTTTTTTCGCAAAAAACTTCGCGCCTCTTCCATGAAAGAATATTTGCGCCATGGTCTTGCTGCTACATTGCTTTTGACCGAATTTGCCTTTCAGCTTTGGCATATGTGGACGCAGACCTGGTCGCCTGCCTATACCTTACCGTTGCAGTTGTGCAGTGTCTCCTTGCTTTTCTGTGTCGTCATGCTCTACAGCAAAAGCTATGCCCTTTACGAAGTGACGTTTTTCGCCGGGATTGGCGGCGCCATTCAGGCCATGCTTACTCCCGAACTGTTCTATCCATTCCCGCACTTCCGCTTCCTGCATTTTTTTCTCGCGCATGCCTGCATCATCTGGGCTTGCCTGTACATGACCTGGGTGGAAACGTATCAGCCGACACTGCGTTCTGTTTGGAAAACGATGGGCTTCCTCAACCTGCTTCTCGTCATCGCGCTGCTGGTCAATCGCTGGACGGGCGGGAATTATCTGTTCGTCTCCCGCAAGCCGGATAACCCCAGCCTGATTGATTATCTGGGTGCCTATCCATGGTACATCATCTCCCTCGAAGGCGTCGCAATCGCCATGTTTCTTCTGCTGTACCTGCCCTTCGCTGCATCGAAGAGAAAAAGAACGTCCTCCCCTACATACCGGGACTTCTCCTCCTAAAAACAAAAATCCGGCTCCTGTGCTTCGGAGCCGGATTCTTCTTTGGCCAGCCTGGCTTATCGGGTGTAGACCGCCTTGCCGCCAATCACGGTCATCTCGATTTTGGTTTCGAGCAGGGCATCGGGATCCATAGAGAACAAATCATGAGAATAAACGGTCATGTCCGCGAATTTCCCTCGTGTCAGCGTGCCTTTCAAATGCGATTCTGCCGTTACCTGTGCGCCGCCTGCCGTAAATAAGGCGATCGCTTCCTCCATCGTCAGCTTTTCTTCCGGCATGTATCCTTCATGTGTGTCTCCCGGCGCCTTGCGTGTGACTGCCGCATGAATCCCCAGCAAAGGATCAATCGGCTCAACCGGAGTATCAGAACCGCCCGCACAGATGATGCCTTTGTTCAGCATCGTTTTCCAAATATAGGAGTATTGAATCCGTTCCGGTCCGACCCGATCAATCACCCATGGGAAGTCTCCGGCCAAAAAGCGAGGCTGGATGTCCGCGATGCGGTGGGGATGACGCAGTCTCTCCAGCAGATCGGGGCGGACGATCTGCGTGTGGATCAAACGATCCGGGTACGCGGCAGGCGCGAAGAGATCCAGGCTGTCCAGGACCATTTCCAGTGCCTTGTCCCCTATCGTGTGCACCGCGATCGGCATGGATAGGCTTCTTGCCTGCCTCACCAGCTCTGTCAATTCCTCCTGCTCATGGACTGGATAGCCGCTGGTGGAGGAATCATCCGCATAGGGCGCGGACAAATAAGCAGTCCGTCGACCCAAAGCCCCGTCCGCAAAAATTTTGACGGCGCCGATTCGGACGTGATCGTTGCCGTATCCGGCGTGCATCTGCAGGTCGTGCAGCTCGTGCATATGGGGATAGTAGACGAGCAGGTTGCAGCGCAGCGCCAGTCCTTCCTGGTTGATCAGTTCGTCGTATAGCTGATAGGTTTGCGCCAAGCCGCCCAATTCGCGCAGATCTTCCGTGTGCGCGCCTGTCAATCCATGCTGCATCGCATACTGGATAGAGCGGCGCAAGGATTTTTTCAACTGCTCGTAATCCGGCTTGGGAATATGGGGTCTAACCAGATTCGATGCCGTCTCCAAGAGCATCCCTGTCGGACGCCCTGAAGCCTCATCGCAAACGACTACGCCTCCAGCAGGCACTGGCATTCCTGTGTGGTAGCCAATCATCTCCAGAGCTTTGCTGTTGACCAGATGGGCATGGCCGCAGATGCGCGAGAGCATGATCGGGCAGTGGGGCGCTACTTGGTCCAGCTCCTCGATGCTCGGAATTCCTCCGCTTGCAAACAAATTCTCATCCCAGCCGAATCCCTCGATCCACTCTCCGGGAGCCGTCTCGTCTGCTCTTTGCTTGATCAGCCGAAGCATGTCCTCCTTGGACCTCGCTTTGCCCAGATCAAGCTGCAAAAACGTCAAGCCTTGCCATCCCAAATGCAAGTGGCTGTCGATCAATCCCGGCGTAGCGGTACGCCCCTGCAAATCGATGACATGGGCTCCCTTGCCCCATTGCAAACGCATATCCGCATCACTTCCGAGATCGTGGACAAGTCCCTCCCGTACGACAATTGCCTGTACAAAACGGTTTTGCGGATCTCCTGTGTAAATATGTCCATTCGTAAAAATGGTTGTTGTCATGGCACAGCCCCCTCTATTCATTCCCTCCTTTCTTAATTGCCCGTCTATTGCGATAATCCTTCTGCAAATAAAAAACCTCTACATCGGCCACCATGATTAGACCATTGTAGAGGGTGTTGATTTGTGCAAATCACTTTTGTCTTACTGTCTGCAACGCACGGCTCCATGCAAGGAGTTGGTCAAGCATTTGATTCGCATTCTTGGCATGGTAATCAGCGGGCTTAAATTCGCTCATGTTTTCAAAATCCGTCAAAAGCGAGAATGTAATTGCCGTACGAACATCTGCAACTTGCAATTCACCCAAAATCAGGCGGAGATTTTCGATTGCACGCGCACCGCCCAAGCTGCCGTAAGCGGCAAAACCGGCGGCCTTATTGTTCACCTCAAGATTCAGGTAATCAAGCGCATTTTTTAATACACCGCTGGTGGCATGATTGTATTCTGGTGTTACGAAAATATAGCCATCAAAGGAGGCCATTTTTTCTGACCAGGCTTGCACATGTGCTTTTGCTTCCTCTTGCATCGCTTCAGGTATGGCTGATCCATAAAACGGAAGATTGAAATCAGCAAGATCTACTAGCTCATAGCTTGCCTTGTCGTTGCGTTCGGTTGCAAAATCGTATACCCATTTTGCGACAGCCTCCCCATTGCGTCCTTGCCGTGTACTGCCGATGATGATTCCGATTGATAACACGCAGACCCCTCCTTTAATAGGTGACACAACATTCAGTTTTTGTTAGTCCATAACCAGGACAACCTTCCCTCGACCGTGACCGCTTTCGATCTCTCGATGAGCATCTGCAGCTTGATGCAGCGGAAATGTCTTCCGGATATGGATATGCAATTTCCCTTGTTCGTAAAGCTCAGCAAGTTCAGCAAGTCGATCTACCGACCGCTGGCTGCGGATTACTCGAACACCGAGCTTCTGTGCAAGTTCAAATGCGACGATCGTACCGATACGATTTTTATTCTGAACAAGGGCCAATGATTCCAGCAGGGCTTCACCCCCGGCAGCGTCAAACACAGCGTCCACTCCATCCGGTTTTATGGAACGCACCCGGTCGATGAGACCTTCTCCATATGCGACCGGAATGGCGCCGAGCGAGCGAAGGTAGTCGTGGTTTTGTTCACTCGCAGTACCGATAACGGCTGCCCCCCACGCGCGTGCTAGCTGAACGGCTATCGTCCCAACTCCGCCTGCTGCAGCATGGATTAGCACCGTGTCACCCTTGCCAACTCCCAGCTCTTGTAACGCTGTGTGAGCGGTTTGTCCAGAAGCGGTTATTCCCCCTGCTTCTTCCCAAGGCATGTTTTTTGGCTTGTGCGAAATTTGGTCGACATGGACAACTACATATTCGGCATAACTGGCCAGCAGGGCCCAGCCTATCACTTCATCCCCCACCGAGAAGTTCGTGACATCCTCCCCAACCTGATCAACCACTCCTGCGAACTCATTGCCAAGAATTTGCGGATACCTTACCTCTAGTCCGGGTGGCGCCCATCCGCTGCTCCGTACCGATAAATCAAACGGTTGTACTCCGGCAGCCTTGACTTGAACCCGAACTTGTCCTGCACCCGCCTGTGGATTTTCAAATTCCATTACCCGCAAGACATCAGGAGGACCAGGACTTGCGATCGCCGCAGCTCTCATCATTCATCCCTCGTTTCTAACATCCTTTGAGACGCTAAGATCAGCTTTTCATCCTTTAGTTTATAATCGATTTAAAATAATTGATAATATATATTTATTTATCCATCGATAACCTTGGGTATATGAATGAAGGGCGAACGGATCAGGTAACAACCCGCCAGCGTGCTCCACATTCATTGTATGGCAAAGAGATCGCTATATGTCTGTCGCTGCAGGTTCGGGGTTTTGGGTGAAATGTAAAAAACCTTTCCGCACGGGTTTTCCGGCAGAAAGGTTTATGGGTGGCTTGTTTTTAGGAATTCGCGACTTTTTTGTCTCGTGTGTTCACGATGTGATGGCCCAGCGGCAAGCCTCGTTGCTGCAAATCATCCGCTGTCAGAATAAGGAGCGTCTCATTTTTGCACGGCATCGGCATCAACCCGCCCAATGGACTCATCACCCGTCCATTGGTATCTGTCTCAATGACCACGTACAGACCTTTACCCTCCAATTGCTGCAAAAATTCACTCCAGCACTTGGACGTAATTTGATCGACGTGCTTCGTGAAAATGACACCCATTTCTTGTGCTAACATGTACAATCCCCTTTGTCTTAAGCTCAGATCCCTGATTCATTGATGTTCTCTTCTAACGAATACAAAGATACAGGGAAAAGGTACTTCTGGCAAAATCCACATTGCGCTGGAAAATGCGAAAATGAGCTGTTTTTCACCGCTTTTCGCTACCGCCGCTATCCTTCTCTTGCGCATGCACATCTTTCGCTTCGGCACGCTGTTTTTTGCGGTTTGCCTTTTTTTACACATGCTTTACGCCAGACAAAAGGAGGATTTTTCCAACCGTCCAACGAATATCGTTTTATCTTTTCTTAAAGAAAGAGGTGATGATGATGAGCACGATGTTCCAACGAATTGATACGGTTTTTGTCCCAACCCGCGATATCGAAAAAGCGTTCGCTTGGTATCAGGATGTCCTGGGCGGTCTGCCCGGCTGGAAAAGCGAGAAAGGAGAATACCAATGTGTAAAATTTGGCGACACCTCGATTACGCTGTTTCTCACCGATGATCCCTTGTATTTTCAACCGCGTCGAAGCGCGTTTAACTTCTACGTCCCTCACGCTGGCGAGGCCTACGACTACCTGCTAAACCGCGGTGTCCAGGTAGAAGAGGTCAAGGAGTACGGAGCGAAGTACTTTGCCTTCTACGATCTGGACGGAAACTGCCTGGAGGTTTGCGAGTATTGATCCCTCAGCGGTCGCCGCATTCAGCTTGCAGCAGGCTGGCAAACGAAAGCCAGTGCATCCCGCCTCCCGTCCGCAGCTTGATCCGCTGCTGCGCCTGGTCGATATGCACGACATGTCCTGACAGCTGGCACTGCTCCTTCCCGTCATAATAGGCGAGGGTCAGCATGTCTCCGGATTGATACGCCTGCCAGACCTGCTCACTCAGCTCCGCCAGCTGCTCACTGTCCAGCTCGGGGGGAACGTAGCGGCGCTCCTGTTCCTTGATACGCATGTATAATTCACGGTGCTCCGGCAGTACAAATCGCGAAGAGCCGAATAAATCGTTTTTCTTGCTGCCCATATCTTCCCCTCCCTTTTACGAACCTATGTTCCTATTATATGCGGTTATCCTTCGTTTTATCAACTTCCTTCGATATGAAAAAGAACCCTCGACCAAAAAGGTCGAAGGTTCGGATCTTGACTGAGGGCTGATTCCCGCCTTTTACAGGTCGCGCATGACAGGCGGCACTTCCCTGTATCCTTTTGACTTCACGGCTCCCAGGATAATCCCTGCTGCTAGCCAGCTTCCGCCAACGACATAGGTCATGGTATCGAAACCTGACCAGACGAAGAAAATGATGGAAAATCCTAACAATGGAAGCAGGCCATACAGCAGAAGACTCTTGGGATCCCGCTGTTTTTTCTTGAAAACAAAGTAGATGATGACGGTCAGATTCAGCATCATGAAGGAGGTTAACGCACCGAAGTTGACCAGCTTAATGATCGTTTCAATGGAGACGAATAAGGCAACAAAGAATGAGACTATTCCGACAAAAATGGTTGCGTTGAAAGGTGTTTTGTAGACCGGATGTATTTTTCCCAATATTCCGGCAAACGGCAGCAAATTATCCCGGCTCATAGAGTAGATGATGCGGGCGATGGCCGATTGAATCGCCAATGCATTCGCGATTCCTACTGCAGCTACAGCGATGATGATAAACAGGTAATAGAGAAGATCCCCGCCGACCTCTCTGGCAATATCGAAGTAAGCCATATCCGGATCAAGGTCCTGGTAATGAGGATGTGCGAGTGACGCCAGATAGGTTTGCACCATGAAGATCATCCCGATGGCGACTAGTGAAAATACAGTCGCTCGACCGACCGTTCTCCGCGGCTCCTTCACCTCTTCGGACAACGTACTGATGACATCAAAGCCCAGAAATCCGAGCACTGCGATCGATGCGGCACTTGCCAGAAACTCGAGGTTCACTTTGTCCGGCTGAATCAGCGGAGCTAATGAGAAACCGCCTGTTCCCTGTCCGTCCACGAAGACGAATTTGATCGTGCAGGCGATGAATACCGCTAACACCGAGAGCTCCAAGATGAGGAATACCAGGTTCGTCCGGGCAGTCAGGGAAATCCCTCTCGCATTGATGAAGGTATTGATGAAAAGGAACAACAGAATCAGCAGGTAAGTCGGGATTGCCGGAAAAATGCTGTTCAGCCACATTGCCGAAAAAGACGCCAATAACGCGGGGCCCATTATGTAATCGACAGCAATCAACCAGCCTGTCGCAAACCCAACATGCGGGTTTACCCCCCGCTGCACGTAGGAATACACGGAGCCCGCAATGGGAAACTCCTTGCTCATCTGACTGTAGCTGAGTGCTGTAAATACCATGGCCACAATCCCGACCAGGTAGACGAGCGGCACCATGCCTGAACTCTCGTGCGCCAGCATGCCGTAGACCTGGATGGGCGCGATCGGGAGCATCGTGATCAAGCCGTAGACAACCAGATCTTTCATGGTCAAGGCACGCTTCAGTTCCTGTTTGTAGCCGAGGTTGGTCAAAGCAGCTCCATTTTCTTTCAAGCCTGTCTGTACGTTCATGTCACCCAAGTCAATCCCCCCGATTTAGATGGATGCAAAAATCTGCAAGAGGCGTGGCCCCTCACTCGAAAGTGAGGGCCACGTATTTCAGCTCCGTAAATTCTTCGACGCCTTGCTTTCCTCCGACACGTCCGATTCCACTCGCCTTCACACCGCCAAACGGCGCTTGTGGATAAGCGAGAGAGGTCCCGTTGATCGCCATGTTTCCTACTTCAAGGCCCGCGATCATGCGGAACATTCTGGCGGCGTCCCGCGTAAAGACGTAGCCGGCCAGCCCATACGGCGTGTTGTTGCTGCGTTCAAGCACCTCTGTCTCATCTTCGAAGGTAAGAACCGGAGCTACTGGGCCAAAGATCTCTTCCCGAGTCAGCTCCATGTCATGTGTCACATCGTCCAGAAGAGTGGGCGCAAAAAACAGTCCATTTCCCAGTCCGTTTTCTGTAAGCCGGCGACCGCCTGCCAGCACCTTGGCCCCTTTTTCCACAGCATCCGCTACCAGACGCTCCACCTTGGCCAAGTAGGAAGGATCGATCATGGCTCCCACCTGGCTTTCTGGCGCCAATCCCGGGGCCACTTGCAGTCGGCTGATCCGCTCCGCCAGCTTGTCCACCAATTCCCGATGGATTTTTTTGTGGGCATAGATGAGGTTGATCCCGTTGCACACCTGCCCGGCATTTTCGAATTTATTGCTGACGATTTTCTCCGCTGCCGCGTCCAGATCGGCATCCGGGAAAACGATGACCGGAGAGTTTCCACCCAATTCCAAGGTCAATCGCTTCACGTGATCAGCAGCCTGCCTCATCAGGATTTTGCCTACTTCCGTGGAACCCGTGAACGAAATTTTCCGCACTCTTGGGTCTGCTGAAAGCATGTTGCCGATGGCAGCCGGTTCACCCGTCACCAGGTTCGCGACACCCTGGGGAATGCCTGTCTCCATCAGGTGACGGAACAAAGCAATAGCGATACAAGGTGTCTGCTCTGCAGGCTTCAGCACAAAGGTACATCCTGCCACCAATGCCGGAGCCACCTTTTGCGCCAAGATCGCCGCCGGAAAATTGGCAGGCGTAATGAGACCGGCTACACCTACAGCCTCTCGAAAGACCATCAGCTTTTGTCCTGGATTCGATGCAGGGATGATCTCTCCCGCCAGCCTCTGTCCTTCTTCCGCATTGTAGCGAATCATGTACGCGGTTCCCGCTATTTCGCCCCGTGCCTCGGCAAGCGGTTTCCCTTGCTCGCTCGACAGGAGGAGTGCAAGCTCCTCATGATGGGCCAAAATCCGGTCTGCCCAGTCCAGCAAGTATCCAGCCCGATCCCCTGCTGTCCGCTTGGACCATTCCGGAAATGCCTGATAGGCGGCGTCGATCGCTTGCTTCGTCTCCCTTTCTCCCCCATTGGGAACATAGGCCAGGACTGCTCCTGTCGCCGGGTTGTATACTTCGAAGGTCTCCGGCAACGTGACTTGCTCTCCGTTAATCCACATGTGGTTCCATTCCATGCTCTTCTCTTTCATCTGTCATGCTCCACTCCTTTCACAACCTGCTCTGCCCGCTTCCGACACCGCCCTTATGACGGCTCCTGGCAGCTAGATGAACTCGAAGTATTTTTTCCGCTCCCAATCCGTCACTTCCGCGAAATAATCGTTCAGCTCGTTGCGGGCCGCCGTCAGATAATGCTCCACCACTTCATTGCCCAGAAGCTGCCGCACGATTTCGCTTCGATCCAGTTGCGTAATCGCTTCGACGAGATTGGAAGGAAGGCGCTCTACATCGGGATTGCTGGAGGGCTCGCCACGAGTAGGGGCTGCGATGTCTATGCGATTTTCGATGCCGTAGAGACCGGATGCCAGCATAGCGGCAAGGACCAGATAGTGATTGACATCTGCTCCCGGAATCCGGTTTTCAATCCGGCATGACTTCCCTTTGCCATCGGTGCGAAACGAAGTGAAGCGGTTGTCTTCACCCCAGGTCAAGGTGTTGGGAGCTCCGCCGCCATTGGCAAGCCGCTTGTACGAATTGATGTACGGTGCGTAAAAGAGCATCATGGCTGGAGAAAGCGCCAGCATGCCGCCGAGGAAAAAGCGGCCTGTCTCGGAAAGTCCATACGTGCCGGCCGGATCGTAAAACAGATTGTTGCCATTTGTATCCCACAGGCTGATATGGGTATGTCCGCTGCTGCCTGGCTCATCCGTGTCAGGCTTGGCCATAAATGTCGCCATCAGCTTGTTCAGAACCGCCATTTCCTTGATGCCGTTCTTGTAAACGGCTGTGCGATCCGCCATCTCCAGCGCTTCGGCATATCGGACATTCAGCTCAACCTGTCCCTTGCCGTATTCGCCCTTGATCGCCTCCAATGGAACTCCTGCTCCCTCCAAATGGCGAGACAACTGCGAGAGAAACCAGTCATCCACATTTAAGCGAAAGATGGAATAATCGACCGGATAGGCGAACAGCGGCTTCAGATCAAGAAAGTTCTTTTCACGAATGCTATCGCTCGTCTCCTGATACAAGTAGAACTCCATCTCCGACGCAGCATTGACGATGTATCCCTTGGCGGCGGCCTTGCTTAACTGCCGTTTCAGAATATTGCGCGGTGCTATCGATACTTCCGATCCGTCCTTGTTGTACAGATCGCCCAGCACCAGTGCTGTCCGTTCAATCCAGGGGTAGCGACGCAAGGTGTTCAGATCGGGAACGACCAGCATGTCGTGCAACCCGCTGTCCAGATTGCAGAACTCATAATTTTCCGCATATTTCAGGCTGGCATCCCAAATGAAGTTAATGGCACAAGTGTGAATGCCGTCCTTGGCGTCATCCAAAAAGTAGCGGGCAGGCACCTTTTTCCCGAACAGCTTGCCCTGCATGTCGACGCCCGCAATCGTTACCGTTTCGATTTCACCACTGGCCACCAGCTCTGCCAACTGCGCAAGATCAATCTTTCCCACTTGCCTTCCCCCCTCTCTCCTTAGTGAATGGTCCAACCGCCGTCGACGACAAGCGTGCTTCCCGTGATGTACTCCGACTCATCGTACGAGAGAAAGACTACGGCATTGGCTACATCAGACGGTTTTCCAACTCGTCCTGCCGGCACACGTTCCAGAACCCACTCTTTTACCTCTGGGTTTTCCAAGCCTTTTTGTGTAAAGGGCGTTTCCACCACGCCAGGAGCCACTGCATTTACCGTAATGCCATGGGAAGCAAGCTCCAGCGCGATTGCTTTGGTCAGCATGAACAGTCCGCCCTTGGACGAGTTGTAATGCGGCTGGCAATGACCGCTGCTGGAAACCACGCGATGCGCTTCAACTGAAGTGATATTGATAATTCTGCCGCCTCGGCCCGCCTTGATCATTTCTTTGGCTGCTGCCTGGGAGCAGAGGAATGGCGCTTTCAGATTGACGTTGTGGACGCGGTCCCACTCCTCTACCCCAAGCTCGAGAAATGGCGTGAAAGCGACGATGCCGGCATTGTTTACGAGAATATCGAGTTGACCGAACTCCTGAACTGTTTGCGACACCATTTTTTCTACATCTGCCGGATTGGTAACGTCCACCTTGATTACCATCCCTTTGCTTCCCGCCGGCGCCATCGCGACAGTTTCATTGGCTCCCGCCTCGTTGATGTCCGCAACGACGACTGTCGCCCCCTCCTCGAAGTAGCGCAATGCGATGGCCCGCCCATTTCCGGATCCGGCTCCTGTTACAATAACCACTTTGTTTTGCAGTTTCATTTGACATCTTCCCTTCCCTGAATGGATTGTACGAATTTTTGCAGGATTTGTTGATAAGTAAATAATGATCGGATATCTACGTATTCATCTGGACCATGATGATTGGCACCAATCGGTCCAAACTCGACTGCCGGTATGCCGTGCGCGGCGAAAAAACGCGTGTCTGCAGAGCCGTCTTGGCCAAACATCCTCACCGGCATATCAGCCACTGTACTCGTCGTTTGGCTCAGCAGTTGAACGTATGGGTCACCTGCGGGGGTCAGAACGGGAGCGCCTTCCTGGAGTACGCTTACGCTTGCCTCCGGGACAGCTTGCCGAATATCGGAGAGGATCTCATCCCGATCTTGTCCAGGCAGATAACGAATATCCAGGCAGAACGAGCATGCGTCAGGCACCTGATTGAGCGCCCCTCCCGCTTCGATCCGCGCAATATTGAAGGACGGACGATCGTAGAAAGCTGTGCTTTGTTTCAAGAAGTCGAGCCCTTCGATCTTACGGTACACGTCCATCGCGGAGAGAATCGCATTTTTCCCGAGCCAGGGACGGCTTCCGTGAGCGGCGACACCAGTCACTTGCACCTTCAGCTGCAACACGCCCTTGGCCTGGACGGCAATATGCAAGTTCGTAGGTTCCCCGCAAATGACGAAATCACCAAGGAAGCCATTTTGCGCCAAGAAGCCTGTTCCCTTCATGCCTCCCGTCTCTTCATCCGGCACCAGCTGCAAGAGAACATTGCAATCAAGCTCTTCCTCCCGAAGCTCAACCATCGCCATCATCATGGCGGCTACTGCGCCGAGCATATCGTAGCTGCCTCGTGCATACAGCCTGTCCTCGACGAGCTTTGGTTCAAACAAATGAGGCTCCCCCGGCACGACGTCGAGATGTCCATTCAACACGACTGTTGGCTTTCCAGGTTTGCGTGCGCCCTTGCTTGCCACTACGCTTTTCAGTCCCTGATTCATCAGGATCTCCGTCTTGACGCCATGACGGTTCAGCCACTCCGCACAGAATGTCGCCGATTGATTGATCGCAGTCGCAGTAGTGGCTTCCATTCGAATCAGGTCACTCAGCAATGCAAGCAATGGCTTCTCCATCCCTACCACATCCTTCTTGCCTTTTCTGTCTTTGTTCTCTATATGGGGCGGCATCCTTCCCCTCCTATCGAGAGAAAATTTAGTAAATCTTCACACAAATCACAATTGCAAAAACCATGCCATCTTTTTAACAGGAAAAAGACTAGGCTTGCACGAAATAAAAATGGGATAATCGGGCTACAATCACCCATTTATCCCATTTCACCCATTCATCCAATTGCTTTTAACATTCCTGCAAATAGGCACTTCCCTTGCTTGTCAATTTACAGCCCGCCCGACCAGGGGTAACTTCGATCAAGCCAGCAGCCCGCAGGTGATCGAGCGCCTTGCGCATGTCACTTTCTGTTACCACATAGCCGTTCTCCCTGGCGCGTCTAACCAGTGCTCGTCTGCCGGTATTTTGTCCATTCACCCTGCCTTGGTGAATCAGCTGCAAAATCAAGGTCTCCCTTTTTTCACTCGGCAGCTCCTGCAAATCGGGATGCGGAGTCATGCGATCAGACAAAGAGTCAGCACTGCCCTGCAAAAACGGGGGAATGTCCTCCAGCGTCTCAGAACCTTCATTCATAAACGCGATATACTCCATCGTATTTTCCAGTTCCCTGACATTCCCGGGCCATGGATACTGCATCAGTGCGTCCTTCAGCTGATGAACATGACCCGGATGGGCGCCCCTGCGCTCCAGAAACCAGGTCGCCAAATACGGAATGTCCTCGGGCCGTTCGCGAAGCGGTGGGATATCCAGCTGCAACACCCGCAGACGATAGTACAAATCATCGCGAAAGGTACCTTCCGACACCAATTTGGACAAATCCCGATTGGTGGCAGCGATGATCCGGACATCGATCGGAAAAAGCCTCGTGCCCCCTACCTTCAATACCTCTTTTTGCTGAATCACGCGCAATAGCCGGCTTTGCAAGCTAGGTGAAATGTCGCCAATCTCGTCCAAAAAGATCGTACCCTTATGCGCTTCCTCAAATAAGCCCGGCTTTCCTCCCTTTTTGGCCCCCGTAAACGCCCCATCTTCATAGCCAAACAGCTCGCTCTCAAGCAAATTATCTGGCAATGCGCTGCAATTGACTGCAACGAATGGATAGTTCGCACGCTTCGACGATTGATGGATCGCGTGAGCAAACAGTTCTTTTCCCGTCCCGCTCTCCCCCAGAATCAGCACATTCAAATCGGTAGATGCCATTTTTTTCGCCCGCTGTACGATCTGTTTCATTTTCTCGCTGACCGTCACCAGATCGTGAAAGCCGAACTTGGCCACGTGTCCCTTGGGTTGAAAGCGGAGCTTCAATTCCAGCTCTTCCACCCGCTTCGCCACTTTGAGCGTCAACACGCCTCCTGTCATCCTGCCGTTCGTGATGATATGCTGATTGTTGAGAATCACCTTCTGCTTCTTGATTTGTGTCAGGACATCCTTCCATTCTTCCTCGAACGAAGGACATTCCGCTCCTTCCTGCTTGAGCAAGCGCGTGACATCCTGTGCCTCTTCCGCGGTACAGGAAAAGAATGCTCTAGCCTCTTGGTTGAACAGCGTAATGCTGCCGTGTTGATCATAGCCAATGACAACGTCCTGAACCATGTTCAGCGTTTGCTGCAGCATTTTTTTGGTATGAATCAAGCCTTTCATGGTCAGTTCCAAACCTTGACTGCGCGATACGATGTTTTCTGCGTATCGGGACAGAATGTTGCGGGTTGTGCCGTTCAACAAGTTCAATTGCGTCAGCATATCCACCATGGTCCCTACATCTACGACCCGACCGCCGATGTCCACGATCTGGTTCACATAGTCCGGGACCAGATGGCTTTCACCTGGCGTAATCGCGATGGGAAGCTGTTCGGACAGCGCGACCCCCGGATAGTAGGCCACGCACTCGATATGTCTTGCCCCGAGTTCATACAGAAGGGCGATTGCCTCCTCTGCCGAATCTTTTTCATCATTGACGAGCAGCAATCGTGTTCCCGTAGGAATCGCCATTACATTTTCCCAACTGCCGAGCGTCAAGGTCCGGCGGATGACCAGAATCACAGTACCTGGTTTGATCCAGGGAGGAGTATTCCTGAGGAAAATGGTATGGGTACTGATCAGGACCATGTCAAAATCGATATCCTGATCCCCCCAGTCCTTGATGGGGATTCCTGAAAAATCAATCCATTGCCCAAATAATCCATTCAATTGATCGACAATTTCCCCGGCGGTCTTCCGTGAACCGGCAATGATGGCTACTCGCGGCCTTCTTGGTATGTTCACCTGATGACTTCCTCTCTTCTGTTGCTGCATCATTTTACTCCTGCTACCCTTTATTTCTCTTTTGTTCATCGTAGCACAATTTGGAATTATCAGCTGAGTCTGTTTTGTTTCAAAATATTTAAATAATTAATCCCCCGGGGCTGGCTAGAAGTCCCCTTCATTGTGCCTTCTCTCCTTGCTGATAGCCTGATACCCACAGACGGATCAATTCCTGGCATTCCGCCCGCAGAATTTCGATCGAATAGATGGCCTCTCGCAGATAGCCGCGCTGCCGATACTGAACCACATAGGCATGCCCCTGCTTTTGGGAGCGGACTACGTAGCACCCCCGCTGGCGCAAAAGGCGGCGAATGGCATGGTGCTGCCGTTCTGCCCAGCGGGAAAGCTCTTGAAAAATGCTGTCGTAGGTCAGCTTCAGGACGACCTGATGCGTCGAATCCATGTCCACCATTACGACTCGAAACAAAATGCCGAAAAGAATGAACCGTCGGATCAGATCCATCTCTTGTTCTTGCTGTTCTTTTCCTGATTCCTCCGGCTCGATCATTTATAATGCCCCCCGATCTTCCGGGCGCGCTCCCTCGCCTGGCCGGCTCCCAGCAGAGACGTAGCCCGCAGGATGGCATCCGGACCGTACTTGGAGCGAATCCCGTCCATCGCATGGGCCAGCGAACGCCGTCTGTGATTGTCCGTAAACAGATTCAACTGAAGCACGTTGTCCGGGACCAACTGCCCGAGATTGACTCCGACACTTCGCACAGGCGTCCCTTGCCAGTGGCGGTCAAACAGGCAGCAGACTGCCTCATACAGCGTCGTCGCGTCATTCGTCTGCTCCTCCAGCTTCAACTGGCGGCCAAATCCGTTGGCTGCATCCAAATCAGCGCCGCGGCACCCTACCGAGACGACCGATCCCATCAGCTCCTTGCTCCGCGCCCGTCGAGCGACCTCCTCGCACAGCTCCAGCAGGACCACCTTGATTTCTGCCGCTGTGTGGTAATCGCGCGGCAGCGTCATGTGGTGGCCGATCCCTTTTTGCGTATCGTAGGTACGAAGCGAGACAGGCGAATCATCCAGCCCATGTGCAGTGCGCCACAACACCTCTCCGTTTACTCCCCATCGCTGTGTGAGGACGGCTGGAGACAGTCTCGCCAGCTGCCCGATCTGGTAGACGCCCATACGGTGAAAATGCCGCTTCATCCGCGAGCCCACCCCAAACAGCTTCTCGATCGGCAGCTTCCACAGCGTCTCCTCCAGCTCCTCCTTCTTCAACCAAAAAACGCCCGCCTCTTGTTTTTTGGCGAAGTTGTCGCAAGCCATTTTCGCCAGCACCTTGTTCTCCCCGATGCCTACCCGGCAGTTGATCCCCGTCTCCAGCCAGACGCGCTGGCGGATCTGCGCCGCCATCTGATACACATCCCCAAACAAATGGACACTCCCTGTTACATCGAGGAACTGCTCGTCGATGGAGTACGGCTCTACCTTGTCGGTAAAAGACTCGAAAATTTGTGTAATCTGCATCGAAATGTGAATATAGGTTTCCATGCGCGGACGCACGACGACGAGACGCCGGCATTTTTGCTGGGCCTGCCACAGCGCTTCTGCTGTGACAACGCCATACGTTTTGGCGATTGGACAGGCAGCCAGAACCACACCGCTGCGCCGCTCAGGATCTCCTGCTACGACGATCGGCTGATCCCGAAGCGCTGGATTGGCTGCTTTCTCGATACTGGCGTAGAAGCTTTGCATGTCGATGAGAAAAATAATCCGCTTGTTCGCCTTGGTCATCCTAGACCATCTCCTATATAAGAACGTTTGTTCGCATGAACCTTTTGTTCTTAGTATAGCAAACAAACGTTCGCTTTTATACCTCCTTTTCTTCTTTTGGGCTTGGTAATTTTTGCTGGCTCGTCCCGGGCTCGCTCGGAATAAGAAAAACTCAGGAAGATCAAGATCACCCGAGTCTTTTTGCTTTCGTGGTCCTCAAGCTGTAGTGGAGCAGAGGAAAAAGGCGAGAACGCTCAGGCGGGTTGGGATCTTCGCTGGGGGGCATCCCTGGCCGGCTACACTCCAAAAGCGGAACCGCGGCCAAAAGCAGCCAGTTCGAAGAAGGAGTACAGGGTTGGCCGCTAAATGCATGTTCCGCCTTTTCCGTTGCGCCTAAGTCAAGATCCCAAATACCTTCGCTTTTCTCCCCTTTTTCCTCGACCAGCTTTTCTTGCTCCCCCCACCTTTTACGTGCCTCTCATGGAGCATCTTGATCTTCAGATCGAAATGGGATCCTTCGTACATCGTGACAGCCTTCATATACAAACAGCTTAAAACCCATCTTTGCCACAATTCCGGACCTATTTGTTAAAAAAACAGGGCTGTGCGAAAACAACAGCCCTGCTTTGGATTCATGATTCGGACCATTACTTGCTCGCGGCCAAATCGCGATTGCTGGATACATACAGCCAATTCCCGTCCCGGCTAACCCCGAGCAAATGAAACGTGCTTGGCAATCCCGTGCGCAAGACTCGATCCTGCTTGCGGTCCGCGTCAAATAAATGGAGCGACAGAAAGCTCTCCTGCATGTCACTCGTGCTTTCCCATTTGACGTAGACGTACTGATGGCTGCCGGGTAGCCAGAATCCCTGACCCAGATAGTCCGCTACCGCCTCAGTGCCTTTGAACAGACCAGCAGTCAGGTACATCTGGTACATGCCGTCGTCGCTTGCGGCATAACCCGCCCAGGAATCTGCTGGAACAGGCGGATTCCACTCGCTTACGGTACCGGTCATCCAGTCCAGGCGATACCGCTTTTCTGCGTACGACTCCTCATGTTCACGCATCGAAAACGTAACCTGCTGTCCATCATCGGCAAATCGGACCGTTACCAGCGAATCGTCCACTTCGCTCCTCGCAACCACTCCCTGCATGACGCCAGGCAGACGCAGCTCGATCTTTCCTGCCTCCAGGTCGTATACGGCAAAATCCAGATCCTTCCTCTGTTCGGCAGTCCCGATCGCCATCAACAGGCGCTGACGATCCTTGCTGAAGCTGGCGCCATAGACATAGCCGTCTACTTTTACCGTCGCAGCGGTGTCGCTAGGAGGCACTTCTGCACCTGCTGGAGGTGTCGCAAAGAAAAAGCCGCGACGATCCGCAATAAACTCGCCCTCTCCCTGATAATGCTCAAGCAGCTCGCCAGGATAGGAAATCAATTGTTTCGCTTGATTGTCATACAGCCAGTACAGCTTGGGGTAGCGAGCGTCACATTCACAATACCGCGTATAGCGGCTCACCAGAAAAAAACGTGCGTCCTCGTCGAGCATCGTCGTATTGTAACTGACCGTCCAATCCGTCATCTTCTCCTGTTCCTTGCCGTCCAGCGAAACTCGCCACACCTGATCCGGAAGCATCACCAAAGCCCGAAAATCGGGCGGTTCCTCCGCCAAGGGACTGCCTTTCGCCGTTTTCGCACCAGCTACGTGCAAACGATACTCAGCCCACTCGTTCTCCGATGTCTTCGGCTGCGGCAGCTCAGCCAAAACGTGAAGCTGCTGATCGTGGACCCAGTGAAATGTCAGCAGCGGCTCGACATATCCCAAATCCTCCAGCTTGGCTTCTGCCTGGGCGTTGTCGCGAATCGCCTGCTCCACGCTGGAACGGTCCATCGGCTGACGGAAAAAGAGCGTATAGCCTTGTGGTTCCGTCCCCACGATAGTCCGCATGGGTGATTGAAGCCGCGGCTCCTCATCCAATCGAATAACGACATCCTCCTGCATCGCTGCATAGGCATACGGAATTTCCACTGTCCTCCACTTCGCTTGATTCGTCCCTTCCTGCTCCAGGGGCGGAGTGGCTGGCGTACTCCCGGGCACAGCAGGAGTACCGGCTCCAGATGAATCGGTCGAGTCGCCGATGCTGCATCCCGCGAGCCATACAACAGACAGGCAAACCAAAAAGCCAGCTCTTACACAACGTGATAAGAACAAGCATAGTCCCCCTTTTGACTGCTATTTCTCTTCCCCATAATGACGCATCAAAGAACTTCATTGTTACACAGAGAGGAAAAAGAAAAAGCCCTCCTTTGCTGATATGCTCCCCTTTAAGTAGACAGGTTTAAAAAACAAACCTACTACTTGGAGGGGAGTATTTCTTTTGGCTAAGAAGAATGAGTATAGTGGCGCGGAGAAATTGGCGATTTTGGAGGAGTTGAAAACAGGTGGGGGCACTCTGGTGGAAGTCGCCCACAAGTACAATCTCCATAAGAAGACCTTGCGAGCTTGGCGGCATCAGTATGAATTGTACGGAATGGAAGGGTTAGAAATCCGAATCAAGAATAACCGGTATTCCCCTGAATTAAAGCTTCAAGCGGTTCAAGATTATTTGTCGGGGAAGTATTAACAATATGAACTCATCGATACATACAAAAGTGAAAGCCGAACTCAGCACAGAAGCTGTATTGCCAAGTATAATAGTCATATCAGCTTTAAATCGGTTAACGAGGGA
>NZ_RHHT01000040.1 GCF_003710985.1 Brevibacillus panacihumi | reverse complement strand
ATTTAGTTTAGCAGTTACAATTGCATGACAAAGATCTCTTTTTCCGTTACGGCGGAGATGAATTTATTATTCTTTTCTTTCAAAAGGATTGGCAGCAGGTCTCATCGATCTGGGAATCCATCCAGCAAGCGTTCGCAGAGAAAAACAGCAGCAGCGGCAAGCCTTACACGTTATCCGTAAGCCGAGGGCTCTATCAATGCGAAAAAGACACCGACTTGTCCATCGAAGAAATTATGAAGAGGGCTGATTGTGAGATGTATAAGGATAAGCAAGGGCAGCGCCTTTCTTCCTCCTTATCTGGAAAAATGGTATAATATTGGAATGTCAGTAGGACTTGGAGGAACATAGTTGATGGACCTTGGATTTGCTTTTGCTTCTTTTATTCCGCTTTTGCTGATGCTGGCCTTCTACGCCCTCATCATCTACCTGATCGTGCAAGTCATTCGTTTCATGAAACAAAAAACGCTCCATGACCAACAACGAAATGAAAAGCTGGACGCCCTGATCCAGCTCTTGCGTGAAAAAGAAAGAGAACAGCAACCCTAACGTAAGACGTTCTCTTTTGAATGAACAAGAGAAAAAGCATGACCATTCACATGTAGAATAGGTCATGCTTTTTCTCTATGTTTCAACATCATCTTTTTTATTACATAACCTCAATACTTCATTTAATCAGTGACTTTTTTAAGTTCAAAAGATGTTGCCTCTAATAACAAGATAAGCCTATCATTATTAACAATAAAAAAACTTAGAGGTATGCCAAGTTGTGTAGAAGAGTCATTTATTACTATGTATTTTACTGTATCATTATTATTTATATTTAAAGGATCGGGATCTGTTTGAAATAAACGATAAAAAGAGTCTGAGTTATCGCATATAAAATCAAGCCTATATAATGGGTTCTTCAGTTCGTGTTGATAATCATGATAGTTTTTAAGTCCTTTTGATGAAAAGAAGTCTTTTTTGATTATAAATTCATCACCAATTATTTTTTGCCCTGTTGGATATTCAGAAGCATCATTGTATGAATTTGCAAACCCCAAAAGTTTCTCAACTTTCCAAGTTCCATAGAAAGACTTTTCCGTTTCATCATCCAAATTTGTCCATACCCCATCACAGTATTCAGCGGTACTCTTTGGAATAATGGACTCATCAGTTTCAGATTCATGCTCACTGGTAGAATTTGTTTGCGAAGTATCTGCACCTTTGGGAACCGTTGTATTTTCTACGCTATTATTCGAAGTATTTGAAGTTTTTGTAGTTGATGCTGTTTGAACATTTTCACAAGCCGATGACAGCATCAACATGATCGTAATACAAACCAAGAATCCTTTTTTCATATTGCACACCCTGTTTTAATTTTTTTTACTAACCTGCCTCGTTAAAAAAAGACTACTATTGAATTTTGACAAACGCAAACTTCTAACAGGTTTTCATTTCCTTTGAAATGCTCTCTCTTATTTCACAATTATATCCTTTACGTCAAACACTTTATTGTTAATCCGATTCGTTGAGCAGGTATAAAAAATAGGGTACGGGAACCATTGCGATTCCGCACCCACTTCGTGTTGCGAATTCAATTCAAAAGAGAACGTCTTAACCCTAATGGCCGTTCTTTTTTTTATGTCTTCCATTCATACATCTCTTCGCTGAAAAATCCGGATCGCGATCAGCAATGCGACAAGTCCGTACCCAAGGGTGTAGTATAGCATTGCGGCGCTTGGCGGAGAAGAAGTGCCGAAAATCCCTTGGGAAGCAAAAGACAAGGGATTGTCCACCGCCTCAAACAAGGAGAGCATGCTCAGCCGAAACAAGGAATCGGTCGGAAAGATCAGGCTGGAGACAATGCCGATCTGAACGAGGGACTCTTGGTGTATCAAGGAGCCCAATTGTTCGACGAAACCGCCGATAAAGCTGATGCCATAAAGAATGATCAGGAAAATGCCGCCGGTGACGGTCGTCGTCATGCTGCTCATCAGCAGGGATACGCAAACCAGGATGACCGGCAGGAGAAGAAAGTAGCCCAGCCCTGTCATGACCTGCGTTGCACGCAGCTGCACGGCCATCTCACCGCCTCCGACCCATTGATTGATGGCGATCAGTCCCAGATAGAGCATCGCTGTATAGAGAATCAGCATGCTGGCCAGTCCCAGGAATTTACCGAGCATATATTGTCTGCGTGGCATCGCGCGCGCAAGCCACGTATCGATCTGATGGCTCTCGATTTCCGAAGCGATGCTCCCCACACTGCTCAGAATCGCCAGTAACGCGGCGATAATCGAGCCAAAATACAACCCCATTCCCAGCAATTGCGTCGAGAAAAACCCTTTCATCATCATCGCATCGCCAGAGGCCGCGCCCATTGTTTCCCTGACCTCGCGCGCGGCGAACCAGGTCGCGACGCCGAATAAGAGCAGGAACGCCAGTGACATCAAGACGGTGATGGTAAATATCCGTTTGGAGATCATCTCCCGGTATGTGATTTTAATGATTGGCCACATGCGTTTCCCTCTCCTTCTGCTGGACCCAGTACAAGAACACTTCCTCCAACGATTGTTGCTTGCGAACGACCTCGTGAACGGCAGCCCCACTTGCCACCAGCTCCTGCAAAAGAACAGGCACCCGTCCCTCCTGATCCAGCGTCACGAGCCAAGTCGCTTGCCCTTCCCGTTCCTTCAGCAAGCGCTGATCCGTTACAAACGGCAAATGGGCATGCCAATCCGCTGTCGCCTGCTCGATGGTGATCTCCACCTGGGGCTTTACTGCGCTTAGCTTGCGCCACTCTCCGGAAGCGACCAGCTCACTTCGGTGAATGATGCCGACATAATCACAGACGCTTTCCATCTCGCTCAGCAGATGACTGTTGAGAAAAATCGTTTTTCCCTGATCACGCAGGCGCGCAATCAGCTCCCGCACTTCTTTTCTGCCGATCGGATCAAGCGCAGATGTCGGTTCATCCAAAAAAATCAGCTCCGGGTCACTCAGCAGGGCGCAGGCCAAACCAATTCGTTGCTGCATCCCTTTGGAATAGCCGCGAATCCGTTCGTCGACCCGCCCGCCCAGACCGACAACCTCGACAACCTCGCCAATTACCCGGTCCCGCTGGCTTTTGGACAAGCCGCAGATCTCCCCGTGATGCTTGAGCAATTGCCTGCCGGTAAGCCAGTCCGGATAACGGAACAGCTCAGGCAAATAACCGACTTTTCGGCGTGAATCCACGCTTCCAATGGGGTAGCCGAGCATCGTCGCACTCCCCGCCGTCGGGTGCAGCAAGCCCAGCATCGTGCGGACAAAGGTGCTCTTCCCAGCGCCATTTTGCCCCAAAAAGCCAAATACAGAGCCGCGCGGAACTTGCAGCGTGATCTGCTTGCAGCCGCCTTTGCCGTCGTATTGCTTGGATAAACCTATCGTTTCGATGACATTGTCAGACATAGTACCCTCCCAGACTCTCAGACAAAATAAACGGGCAAAAGCAGAGCCCACCTCGCCCGGTAAGCTCTGCCAATTTGACAGCCATTATTTGACTTTTTTTGCGAAGGACATCAGTTGCTCGGCTTTGTCTTCCGCGCCGTCCAGCATGTGAATTGAGCCATTATGCTGCCAGATCAGGTAAGAGCGATGGGGCGATTCGATCAGCAAGCCCTCTTCGCCATTGACGTTTACGTTTTTCACCTGGCTGTCCTTGTCCTCGATGTAAGGCAGTGGCAAGGTGTGCTGCCAGTCATCCAGATTGACCATCTGTTTTTTGACGTTCTCCGGAATAAACGGCAGGGCCAGCACCGTATCGCGAAGTTCAGCAAGATCTACCCCTTCAGGAGCTTGCAGCTTCAATCCCTCCACTACATTGTAGGTAAAATCGGCATCTCCCGACTTCAGGTACAGGTTCATGGTTTGCGGTATTTGCAGCGAGAATGGCTTGCCATTCAGTTGGTCGTCGAAGCGTTTGTCCATGCCGACTTGCTCGAGCAGGCGATTCGCTTTTTCCGTATCGATTTCAAATTGGACGCGATGCGCAGCATGCACATCCACCCCATTGAAGCTGACGTCGCTCGGGAGCTCAGGAAGCTGGACGCCTGCCTTCTCCGCCTCTTCCTTCGACTCATACCAGACCGAGCCATCGCCGTTCTGATCCGAATCATCGATGCTGATTTTCCCGATTCCATTTAACTCCAATTCCCCGGCCTTTCCGGAGGACAGCCACATTTCCGCGTGCTGCAAATCCTCCGCGGTCACTTTGACGAATGCTACCTTGTCTACGCGAAAAATAGACAAGAGATCCTTGGCCGCCACTTGCACCTGCGGGATAGACAGCGCTACGGCGACTGCCGCTGCTGTCGATACACCTGTGATCCACTGTTTGGTTCGCTTGTTCATATGACTCCAACTCCTTTTATTCATCGGGCTGCTGGCAGGAGCGGCTCCTATTTCCGCATCCTGCTTGCCGATGTTCTGCTGATTGATCTGTTGGGAAAAACGTTGCCATGCTGCCTCCGTATCTACCTTCACTTCATGGGGCGAGGAGAGAAACGACCTCTCTACCTTCTCCCTGGTCCAATTCTCCAGTTCGGATAGTTCGGTAAAACGTGCTTGACAGATGACACAGTTTTCCAAATGCTGGGAGATGTTTTGAAACTCCTCATACCCGCATTCTCCGTCCAGGTACATTTGAAGCAAACCTTCAGCCACGCATTTCATTCAGCTTCCCCCCTCATCTGTTTGTAGATACTGCGGAATTTCAGCTTGGCGCGAGAGAGCAGCTTGCCCACTGACCCTACTTCGACACCTGTTGCTCTCGCCAGCTCCGTATAGGGAAAGCCGGAGTATTTCATGACCAGCAGTGTGCGCTCCCGTTCATCCAGTGCGGACAACACGTCGCGCACTTGCCCGATCTCATCCTGCTCCAGCCATATCTCTTCCGACGACGGCGCGGTATGTGTCCGCTCGGCTTCCACCTGCTCCTCTCGCGCATTTCTTCTCTTTTCCGATCGCAGATAGTTGTACGCTGCGTATATCGAAGCTTTGGACAGCCAGGCGGGAATATGCTCGATTACGGTTCGATCCGTACGGTAAAAGGTGAGGAAGACTTCCTGAGCCAAATCCTCCGCAGTCTGCTGGTCTTTGACGATCCGTACGATTTGCCGGACGACAAACGGATAATAGGCCGTAAACAGCTCTTGAAAGTTGTCCGCATCCTGCTTTCCTCTCATGGATTGAATCGCCAGTTTGGCCTGCACACCCACTTCCTTTCCTCCTTTCGCCTCGTTCATTTTATAGAAACCGCCGAATCAGGTTTTGTGACAAGTTCACGTAAAATTTTTTGCTGACTTTTCCGATACACCCAATAGGGAGGAGTTTACATGGAAAAGCTTTCCTTTCTCCAGGAAAAAAGTTCGTTTCACATGCGGTATCCGCAGCAGAGCGATCTCGCCTTTTACCGCTGGTTCACCGAGCAGTACCCGCAGGAAGCCATCGGCTGGTATCACCTGGGACGGGAGCATGAAGCACGCGGGGAACGAGACTTGGCGCTCGCCGCACACAGGCAAGCCTTGCACACCCGACCAGGTCCGTTCCAAGAAGAAGCGAGACAAGCCTTCCAGAACCTGCTGCGCGAACGGCAGAAGGAAGCCTGGAGGAGACGCTCCCGCCTTCTGCTTGGCTCTCTATTGTTTTTCTACCTGCAGTTTGTTTTTTCGCCAGGTTTGCTGACAGATCCGCTTCCGGCTGTTGCACCTGCACAGGCTGCATCCGAGTCGATGGCCCCCGCCACCATGGACAAGCCCCATGTGGAGGTCATTGCCGTACCGCCTTCGCTATCCGTCGAGGAAATGAAAAGTCAGGTCAGACGTTATTTGTTGGGGCGACGACCGGCTCTTGAACAGCCCTACACGGTCATGATCGTGCCTGAGGCTTTTGGCTTGCCGTTGTTTACACCGCTTTTGTTTTATCAACCCAAGGAAGTCCTTGGAATTGTCAAGTATCATCCGTCTTCACGCATGGTCCTGTCGGAGCAATGGTTTGCCCAGCCCGCAAGCTACCAGACGGAGAACGCATTGAGCCAGGCGAGAGAAGCATTCACCCGAGAGCAGATGGTCTATCAGCATATCATCACCTTGCGCAACGCCCTTTACCGCCATTATCAGCAAAAAGGAGCTTTGCCAGCCCGTCTGGAAGATCTCGCCGGAGCGTATCCCGGCAACAGTCTGCCGCAAATTCCGCTCCCGCCCGCCGAATGGGGGATGACATCTTATGCGTACCATCCAGAAAAATGGGACCCTGCCCTTGCTTGGGACAGCTTGCCGGAAGTCCTGCCCTTGCCCGGATATCCGGAGCCTGTCGTACCGCTTGAACCGATGCAGCTGCATCTTTTCCAGGCGAGCCACAGAGTGGAGTTGCGAAGCGGTTCCCACGTGATTCGCAGTCATCCGATCGGAATTGGCAAAAACCAGGCAACGCCAAACGGGCTCCATACGATCCTGCAAAAAATCAACAAGCCCCGCGGTCACGACAATATTTACGGCACACGTGGCCTCGTCTTCATGCCGGAGGGCTATGCCATCCACGGTACAAACGACCCGGCCAGTATCGGTCAAAACTCGTCTCTCGGCTGTGTACGGCTGCACAATGCCGACGTCGAGGAACTGTACAGCTTCGTCTCGCTGGGGACAGAGGTCGTCATCTCCGCCATGCCTTCCAGCGTGGAATGGAGCAATCCCGCCCCCTTCGTTCTGGCTGCAGGACCCGAGGAAGAGACGCCGCATGTGGTGTACAAATGGCTGCATTAAGGTCTGCTAGTCAGGACGTTTATGAACACCAAAAGTTACGTTCCACAAACAGGAAAGCGCGCCCTCTGAGAAGGAGGAGCGCGCTTTTTGGATACTTCCTTGTTTTACAAGGCCTCGATGGGAACACCGGCCGGCAGGAGATACGGATGCTTTTTATTGATGTGATCGTAGAACATGATCCCGTTCAAATGATCGATTTCATGCTGCATCACGATCGCCCCGTATCCCTTGAATGACAGGACGACCTCTTCGCCTGCCGGATTGTAGGCCCTCACCTTGATCCGCTGATAGCGGGGAACATAGCCTTTGACAGCCCGGTCGACGGAAAGGCAGCCTTCCCCCTCCGACAGATAGACCATCCCGACGGAATGGCTGATGATCTTCGGATTGATGAGCATGTACGCCTGCGACTCCCCCGTCTCGTCCGGGAAATACGCGGCAAACATGCGCTTATCCAGCCCGATCTGATTGGCCGACAGCCCCACGCCGGGGCGCAGGCGATATCGCTGGGAAAGCTCGGGGTCTTGACTGTTTTTCAGATACTGCAGCATGCATTGCAGTTCTTCTACATCCTCTGCCGCAGGAGGAATGCTCACTTCTTCCGTCACTTTGCGCAGAATCTTGGCCCCTTCGCGGACAATATCCTTCATCGTGATGACATAATCCTTGGTAAATTTGCTCACTTTCCAAACACCTCGTCTATCGTATCCTTCACACGTTTTTTCGTTTTCTTGCTTCTGTTCTCCTGCCGTGCGATCCTCGTATGCCTGGCTAGTCGGCTCTGGGCCACGTTAAACAGCGGGATGGCGAGCAGCGTCATCCCTGCCAGAACACCAAAGACCAGATGCCCCTCGGCAAATCCCAGCAGCTTGAGCAAATACCCCCCGAACCAAGGTCCGATGCTTTGTCCGAGAAAGGGAATACCGCTCGCCCCGAAGTACGTGCCTTTGGCATGCTCAGGCGCCAGCTCCTGAATAAAGACCTCCGACATGACAAAACAGAGAATCTCGCCTACTGTAAACAGTACCATGCAGAACAGAAGCGGCACAAGCGATTTGAACAGGCCAAAACCGAACAAACCAAGCGCGAACAGGACCGTCCCGAGCTGCAGCGACTTCATCGCGGGGAAGCGTCTCGCCAGGCGCAAGACCGGAACCTGCAACAGCAGGACAGCGACAGTATTCGCAGTCACCAGATATGAGAACAGCCGGACACCATCAGTAAATCCGGGAGCACTCCCCATGTATTGTACGAGAGTCGACTCCATCTGTGCATATGCTGCTGTCAAAAACATCATCCCGATGAGAAACGCGCAAAACACCTGATCGGAAATCACGACTGACAGTGCCTGTTTGACCGTAATGGCAGTCTCATCCGGCGCTTCTTTTTGCCTCACCGACGCTTGCGGCCACCTTGCTTGCAGCAAAAGGATGATCAGCAGGTAGAAGCCGTAGGTGCCGGCAGTCAGGAAAAACGGGGCCGCCGTCTGCGCGCTGCCTAGATATACACCTGCGATCGGTCCCAGCGCGGCACCCGCATTGATCGCCAGGTAACGTGCATGAAATACGGTGGCCTGCTCTTCTATGCTGGTCATATCGGACAGCAGCGCCTTCGAGACCGGCTCAAAAATATTGCGGAAAAATCCGTTTAGTGCGCTGATGAGAAAAAAAGCGAAGGGTGATTCGGCATAAGCAAAGCCCAGGAAGGTAAGCGCCCAGCCAAGCAAGGCCAGGATCATCACGGGATAGCGTCCATAGCGATCCGAGATCATTCCTCCCCAAAAGCTGCTGGCCACTCCGACCAAAAAGCTGATGCCAATCACTGCTCCGATCCAGTCCGCATCCATCCCTTTACTCTTGTATAGATAGATCGCCAAAAACGGCATGGTCATATACGTCGCCACTCTGGATAAAAAGGTCCCTGCAAGCAAACTCCACACGACAGGATGAAAACGAGCCATACGATCACCTTTTCTTTCTGATGCATTCTTTCCCCACTTTACATGGGGAGCGGTGATGGTACGGCGCAAAAATTGCCAAATAAACAGAGCAATTTTTACAGCAAAAAACCACGGAAAGTCAGCCGCGGTCACTGGGTTTGCTTTCTTTCAACAAGTGTCGGTGGTTTACTGCATCCTGCGAAACTCGCTTGGGCTCATGTGATGCTTTTGCTTAAACAAGCGCTCGAAGGTATTCAGACTGCCGAAACCGACGTCATAAGCAATCTGCGTGATGTCAGCTTTGGTTTCGATCAGTTTTTGCTTCGCTTTGGAAAGCCTGACTTCCGCAATGTAAGCGCTGGGGGTCTGCCCGAGGTACTCCTTGAACAAGCGGATGAGATAGTACTTGCTAATGCCTGCTTCTTTTGACAGGACGTCCAGACGCAGATCAAGCGACAGGTCGTCATGGATGCGGCGAAGCACTCTTTGCAGAGTCGGATGCTCCAAACGCGGCGTGCGCTGCTGCCAGCCTTCTGTATGGCTCCCTTTTCCCAGCGCAAACAGCAGCGAAGCCAGTTCGTATTCCAGCTCCAGCAACGGCGCTTGATCGCCATCTCCTTCCAGGGCAAGCTGCATCAGGCTCAACGCCCCTTTGCGTAGAGCCTCTGCCGGCCCTCCCATCCACGGCATAAACTCGACCTGCATTGCCTTCTGTTCCAAATGCTCCACCAATACCTGCTGCAAAAAAGAATGCTCCAGGTTGATCAACAGCACCTTCGCCGGTCGGTCGTTGGCAAAATGGTAGTGCTTCTCGCCAGGAGCCGTGATGCACCACAGATTTTCTTCCAGCCTGCGCGTCTCCTGCTGATAGCGGATATACGGAGAGCCGGCCAGCGGGATACTCAACTGAAAGTCGGTGCCATGCGCATGCTCCTCGGGATCTGCTGTATTAGGAGAAAATTGAATCATCATGACTTTGCTGTTTGTCAGTTTCAATTCGATTAGCTTCATGCATCCACACCTTCATTCGGCCATTTTTCCAGTTTACTCCATGTTTATCCAAAAAAGCGCGCCCCCTGCTGGAGACGCGCTCAACCTGACTATTTTTCTTCCTCTAGCTGGCCAATCTTCTCTTCTTGCTCCGCTTCCGGATTCCAGTAGTCGAGTACCTTGCCCTGCAAAACCTTGCCTTCGATGAACTGTACCTGCTGTTCTGTAAAGTCAGCCTTCCACTCAATCCCGAGTTCTTGGGCCAACCGCACCACAGTCAGCAATTCCGACCAAGCCACATACCTCTTATACCAGAAAAACTGGGGTTGCTCGTTCATGTATGGGTAAAGGTCATCAAAATCGGTGTGTTTACAGTCGAGAGCTCGCTCAAAATTCACCTTGGCACGGCGTAATTGCTCGATAAAAAATGGGGGTAAATCTGTTTTTGCGAAGTCAGACATAGACTTTCCCTCCTGTCTCCCGATTTATAGGTATTGTACCACGCGAAGAAAGTTGTGCAAATAGGTGAAACTGTTCGTATCTTTATCTATTCTGTCGATCAGCCGTGTGTGTCACCCGACTCTTCATCTGGCGGAGGAGGGAGCTCAATGCCCGAACCAGTTGAACCGGAATTCGGAATTCCCAAATCTGGCGGGATCACAGGGATGCCTTCACCCGAGTTCCCGGAATCCCCAGAGTTTCCGGAGTTTCCGGAGTTTCCGGAGTTGCCTGCATTTCCGGAATTCCCGTGGTTCCCCTGATTGCCTGGATTCCCAGAATTGCCTCCATTTCCCGAGTTGCCTGGAGGCCAAGGTTCATCTGTACCGCCATTGGAGTCGCCCGAATCCCAGGAATCGTCGCCTTCGATCGGATACTCGCTACCGTCCTGGTGATGCTGCTCCCCGCCTTCGAACAAATTCTCCAACGTCTTGGTGTCAACATCCACGATAGGGGAAGGCGTTCTTTCTTCTCCATCAGGTGTTCGCGGAACGACCACATATTGGTAAATGGTTGATCCATCGAGAACATCAACGTATTTGGTATCCGCCAGATTAGACGCGATCGGAATCCGTTCTCCATTCGCCTTGACACGATAGACATCGTACGTGTATTCCGGCAAACCGCCGATCCAGCTAAGCACCACGACCGGGTTGTTGTTATCCAGCGTCAGGACTGCCGCCAATTGAATCGGGAGATCTTTTACTTCCTCTTTCTCCTCCGTCTCCCGCATCCCGGCAGGCGGAACAAACTCGCTTGCCTTCACACCTTTTAACCCTTCTCCCAACACCTTGGAAAACATGCTGGCCGTCATGCTGCTGCCTTGTGTCATCAAATGCTGTTTGTCCTCGGGATCAAAGCCCATCCAGACCGCGGCGACGTATTCAGGCGTGTAGCCGACGAACCAGGCGTCCTTGTTGACGTTGCTGCCGCCAGCGATGGACTGTGTGGTCCCTGTTTTCCCCGCTACATGACGTCCGGAGATGCGGGCTGCTTTCCCGGTCCCTTCCTGAACGGCCCGCTCCAGCATGCGATGCACTTCCCAAGCCGACTCTGGCTTCAGAGCCGCAGTCTGCTTGGCTTCATGGACAAGCGATACGCCCAGCGCTTTGTTTTCCAGCTTGCTGATGGCAAAAGGCTCTGAGACGATGCCGCCATTGGCGAAAGCCGTGTATGCCTGGGCCATGCGCAAAGGCGAGGTCCCCTTGTTGAGACCGCCCAATGCGATGGCCAGATTCCGGTCCTCAGGAGTAAGCTCAATCCCGAATTTCTCGAGATACTTCAAGCTATTCCCTACCCCGATCTCATTCAACAGCCAGACGGCAGGCACATTGAGGGAGTCGATCAAGGCGCGGTTCATGCTTACCGAATCACTGTATTTATTGTTGTAGTTGCGCGGCTCATAGCCATTGAAGCTTTGCTTTTTGTTGCTCAAGGACGAATTTCGGTTCCACTTGCTGTTCAAGTCGATCGCAGGGGCAAAGACAGCCAACGGCTTGAAGGCAGAGCCTGGTTGGCGCTGCATCTGGGTCGCGTAGTTGAACCCTTTTGCCGCGTATTTGCGTCCTCCGACCATCGCTGCGATTCCGCCGTCTTTGGAATCCAGCACGATCATGGCAGATTCCACCTGGCGTGTAGCCCCGTCTTTCGGGAAGTTTTTCGGATTGCTGTATTGTTCAGACATGGCATCCTGCATTTTGGAATCGAAGGTCGTATAGACCATCCAGCCGCCCCGGTACAGTTCTTCCTCTTTGACGTCGTATTTGGTCTCGGCTTCATTCAACATATAATCAAAGAATGCCCTGTACTCTTTTTTCACACCCGAGCTCGGTTTCTTATGCTCTTTCTCTTCTGGCAGGGGCTCAGCTTGCGCTTGAATCTTTTGCTCTTCTGTAATGATGCCCTGCTCCGCCATCAAACGAATCACGGTATCACGGCGCTCTTTGGCACGATCCGGATAATTGAATGGCGAATAGTACGTCGGCGATTTCGGAATCGCTGCCAGCATGGCTGCTTCCGCGATCGAAAATTCGGGATCATCGACCGGCATGTCAAAGTAAAACTTGGATGCATCCTCGACCCCGAACTGTCCTTCACCCAGATAGACGCGGTTCAGGTACATTTCCAAAATCTGATCCTTGGAGAATCTGCGCTCCAAGCCAATCGCGATGCTCATCTCTTTTGTTTTGCGCCAAAAGGTTTGATCCAGGTTCAAAAACACATTGCGCGCCAGCTGCTGGGTAATCGTGCTGCCGCCCTCAGCCAGCGAACGCTTCTTGATATCGTTGATGATCGCGCCGCCAATCCGTACCATGTCAACGCCCTTGTGTTCATAGAAGCGTTTATCCTCCACGGCAAGGAAAGCTTTGATCAGAATTTCCGGCATTTCGCTGATTGGTTTGTATTCACGGTTCTTCTCACGGATCAGTCTCCCGATTTCTACACCGTGCTTGTCGTATATGACAGTCGGTTCGACTTTCAAATCCAACAGTTTCTGTTCATTTTCCGCAATCATCCGCTCTCCAGCGTAAAGGAGAGAGAAGTATCCCCCGACCACACTCAAGAGCAGGAAGATGATAAACGATACGGCAATCAACAGCAATTTGTTTTTCTTTCTGACTTTTTTCTTGGCTTTTTTTGCCATTTCTTACCTCCTGTTTTCTCTCTTCCCCCATCTTATAGACGGATACGATCGAAAAAAGTTTCTTCCCCGGTCCATTGTCTATCATTCCATACGAACAACGGTTTGTCACTGGAAAAAGCCTACCCTCCATGGTGATATGCTCCCCTTTAAGTAGACAGGTTTAAAAAACAAACCTACTACTTGGAGGGGAGTATTTCTTTTGGCTAAGAAGAATGAGTATAGTGGCGCGGAGAAATTGGCGATTTTGGAGGAGTTGAAAACAGGTGGGGGCACTCTGGTGGAAGTCGCCCACAAGTACAATCTCCATAAGAAGACCTTGCGA
>NZ_RHHT01000004.1 GCF_003710985.1 Brevibacillus panacihumi | reverse complement strand
CTTTTATTATGCGATATACAAGACGGGAGGGCAAAAGAATATTATCAAACAGAGATCGTTCCTTGTGCAGAGTTCATAAGGGAGCAATTACATATAAATCCAACCTGGTATACTCCGCCGTTCGGTGGTGGAGAAAAGAAAATGTTACTGATGGAAAGTATACAGGATGTATTACTTTTAGATGGGTATAAGGGGGCATTTACTAATATTAAGGGTCCAATTTATGATCTTAATTCTTTTTGGTTCAATCGATTTGACTGTAATGATTCCTTTTTAGATAATCTATTGTAATGTAACTAACGATTGCATGTGTTTGGCAAAACAACGTATACACTTTGGTAAACTAAAGGGCAGACCAATCCAAAATGTAAATTCCTCGCAAGCTAGTAATCTGCCCGACTTTTCAGTCTTTACTATAAAAATGTAGTCGTATGCCCACAAGGTGAAATTCAGATAATTGTACAGGAGACGGTGCAAGCCCAGGCAGCAATATTGTTGGAGTGGTTTGCACAGACACAGAAAAAAGTTCAGGCGGGGCAGGCGCCACATCCGTCGTTGGGGAAAGGTATTGATTGGATGTAAGGGTATATGAAGATTATAAATAACACTAATACTACCTTTTACGTGAAAAACGGCCGAGTTCCGGCCGTTTTTAATTTTTGCGATCAAAAAATGCTCCGTATCCACTCGGTCCTTCATCATTATACGAGTGCATCGCTTGTTTGCTGCGCTGTACGTTGTTTAGCTGTTTTTGCACACCTTGTTTTCGTTCGTCCATGAGCGGAATGAGTCGTTGGTTTAATTCGTTGATTTTACCTAGCTGCTCCCGCTGTGCTGCAGTGAGCATAAAACCTGTGATCCCGCTGCCTTGGAATTGCAAAACGATTTCCTCCCGCTCGTCCAGGATAGCGAGCCAATCGTCCGGTTCAGATTCTTCCTTGATAACTGCTTGCTCAAGACGCAGACTCGCCTCAAACAAGCGGTCTAATAGCACATCTACCGTCTGGTCCATTGCCTTCATCCTACCCTTGTTTCTTCGCCAACAGCATGGCTTCCTTCCAGGTGTCTCGGAACTGGACGAATAGCTCCTCTACCTCGTTTAAAATTGTGATGTCTTTACGCATGTTTGCTTCGACTGTGCGTTGAAGCATGTATTCGTAGAGTTTGAGGAACTCCTTTGATATCTCGTAATCTTTGTTCAATGTAGACATCAATTCATACAGGATGTTCTGGACTTTGAGTGATGATTCATGGGCTTTTTCCACATTTTTTTCTTCAATAGCGTTCTTCGTCTGTTTGATAAACTTCAGCGCTCCATTATAGAGCATCAAGGTCAAATCGGCAGGAGTCGCGGTTGTTACCTGATTGGATTGATAGGTCTGAGCAGCATTTTGTAACATCTGCATCGCTCCCTGTTATTATTGTTGCCCCAGCATTTGTGCGAACCAAGAACCTTGGGATTGGGCTTTGGACATCGCCTTTTCCATGGCAGTGAATTGTTTCCAGTAGCGGTCTTCGATGATTTTCAAGCGGTCTTCCCAGCGCTGGATGTCTTCGTCTGTTTGCTTGAGTTTTTTGGCTAGGCTGCTGTCGTCATAGACGCTTCCAGACGAACCTGCCTCCTTCGTAACCTTGTCCATGATTTTATTCAGTTCGCTGTAGAGACGTTCAGCTACGCCGCTCTCTTTGTATTTCGTAGCAGGGTCGTTAGAACTGCTGTAGTTCGTGAACAGCTTGAGCACATCGTCGCCATTATTGCGAATGGCTTCTCGAAGCTTGTCTTCGTTGATATACAGTTTACCGTTTTCCTGGTAAGCGAATTTTCCGGACGGAGGACCGCCGATCCCGATCTCGGAGAGCGTATCAAATGCAGTGTTTACACCAGTTACCTGCAGTGATGTGCTCAAGGCACGTCTCATTTCGGTCAATCCGCTCGTCAGAATTGGGTCACGCAAAAGAATGCCGCTCTTTGCCATCGCATCCATTTTTTCAGCTGTTTTTTCAGGGAGGGCTTCTTTTTCTTCATCCAGCAACGGTTTATATGATTTGTACTTGGGTTCCGATATCTTCTTGTTGATCGTCTCGATGATTGCGTTGTATTTGTCGACGAAATCTTTAACTGTATTAAAAATCGCTTCGTCGTCTGTTTTTGTCCTGATGACAACGGGAGTCGAGGTTACTTGTTTTAAGTTAAATTCAATACCATCGAAAGTAAATGTGTTGCTCTTCGCTTCATAAGGCACCCCGTTAATGGTAAATTCAGCAGCTTTAGCCGGTGAGCTCTGAGAAGCTACCGCCTTATTTGGGGTCTCGACTTTGAAATCCTTCTCGTTTGCAGCGGTCAGCACTAATTTATCGTTAAAAAATGAAGCCTTTATGCCTGTATCCGAGCTGTTGATTTTACTAACGATTTGTTCTGCCGAATCGGTGGCAGAAATAACTACCTCTGTGGTTTTAGCATACGAACCATCTTCCTGTTTGTCTGTATGCAGTTTTAGCGTAATCCCTTGTACATCAGATAAAGATAGCTCAGATACTACTGGGGGTGTACCTGCTTCTGCGAGTTTCGTTACCTGAACCGTATAGGAGGGCAACTCCGGTTTGCCTTTTACAGTCGCTGAAACAACACTATCATTTTCCGAAGACGCCACTTTCTTGCTAAAGGTGCTGGACATCCGAAGAGTTTTCAACGAATTTTGCAGATCTGCCAGAAGCGTATTCATTTCCCTGTAGGCGTCGCGTTTCCATTCAATCGTATATTTATTGCGTTGCAAACGGTTGATAGGTTCACGCTGCGTTTTCATCAGGTCTTTGATAATCTTCTCTGTATCCATCCCTGATGCCATACCACTAATGCGTATTCCCATTTCTTCAGCCTCCTATCTTTTTTCGTCCACGAGCAAGCCGATCATTTCATGCATTTTGGCGACCATATCCATGATTTTCTTTGATGGAATTTCCCGAACAACTGTGCCGTCATGATCGTTGATGATCTGAACATAGTATTCATTTAACTTTTCATGCAGTGTAAATTTGAGATGCGTAGAACTTGATTGCATAAATTTGTTCAAACTTTCTACTTCCCGCTCCAAGTCAGCGCGCGTGATGCTATTTTCCTGTTGATATCCTGCGACTTGTGGGTCTCCTGATTGGGCTGTCAGCTTATTTCCCGTACCTTGAAATTGATCGACATATGGTACTTTTACATACCCAGCTGCATTACTCCCTTGGATACTCACACCTTTTCCTCCCCAATGGATACCTTTACCATTGTTATCGGATAAAAGTGGTCTTCCATTTACATTTCTGTGCTAGACATTTTCTTTTCACGGATGATCGTTTCAAGTATACAAAAGTCCAACTCCGTGTCAACATCAATGGAACGCTCTTTTGGCATAACATAACCTACAGTTTCCTTATCCAGGAAGGACCGCGTTTGCTGTAGCCAGTTCGTTTTTGCCACGTAGACAGCTCCATTTAGAACATATACATTTGGGGCATCTTGTCTTCGAGGAACCGGTTTGTCCGAGACAACTACAGGCTTTAATCCACTTTCAACCGTAAGTTCGTACATCCAATAGGGGGATTTATCCGTCAATGTTACAGAAACACAAGCATTAGCATTTTGTCTCAGACAATGCTCCAAACATTCATCAATATCCTCAGAAGTCCGCAGCGGTGAGGTTGGTTGCAGTAAAACGACATAATCGAAGCCAGACAATACTGAAACTGCATGCAGAACAGGATCAATCCCAGGTGTATCGTCCCTGGAAAGAGAACTCGGCCTCATAAAAGGTACCTCTCCCCCACACTGTCTGGCCACTCCTGCAATTTCTTCATCTTCGGTGGATACCACAAGCCGATCTATGTATTTCGATTTTTTAGCCTCCTCAATCGTCCATGCTATTAAAGGTTTTCCAGCCAACTCGCGTATATTTTTTCTCGGTACTCCTTTTGAGCCTCCACGTGCCGGTATGATCGCCAACACTGATTTGTCCTGGATCATCCAAACACCTCCGCGAATTCAATATTCGCCCGTTCAAAGTCTGCCATGCGGCCTATATCCAACCAGTATTCGCGAATAGGAAAAGCAATTGTTTGTCCTTCTTCTTTCATCAGGAGATCAAACAGACTTGGCATGTCAAAGAATTGATTGTGTGGGATTTTCTCTAGTACATCTGGGTTAAGAACATAGATACCCGCATTAACGAAGAAGCGTTGGATTGGCTTCTCTTCCATAGATACGAGTCTTTGCTTGTCTAAGGTAACAACACCATACGGAATTTGATGATCATATTCGCGCACACACATGGTCGCCTGAGCTTGATAGGTCTTATGAAAATCCAGCAAATGATCAAAATTCACCTTCGTCAACAAATCTCCATTCATGACAAAGAACGGTTCGTTTGGCCGTTCTGGCAACAAACTAAGCGCGCCTGCTGTCCCCAGCGATTCCTTTTCCACCAGATACTGAATGGTGACGTTCCAGCGGCTTCCATCTCCAAAGTATTCTTGTATCATCTCTGCTTTGTATTTCACTGAAATATAAAATTTGTGAAAGCCCTGATCAATAAAACTTTGCATGATTGTTTCCAGCAGTGGCCTGTTTCCCACTTTTAATAATGGTTTTGGGCAATCATGCGTAAGAGGATAAAGTCTTGTCCCTAATCCCCCAGCCATTAAAACAACCCAATTATCTTTTTTATCAGGACTCAATAAATCATTAAGCATTTCTACATGTACGATTTTTCCATCCTCATCGACGATTGGAATTTGATGAATCTGCTTGATTTTCATGAGAGCCAGAATATTTTCTCTCGTATCGTAAGGGGAAGATACGGTCGGATATGGATTCATAATCATAGAGATTGGGTCTTGCAAATCTCTTCCTTTCAATAATCCCCTGCGAATATCCCCATCTGTAACCGTTCCTAGCAACTTATCATTCTCGTCAGCCACCAGTGCAATTTGACGAGCATTTCTATCAATAATTTCCAATGTGTTGAGAATCGGCGTATCCGGGGATACCAATAAATCTCTCCAGTTCACCTTTGTCCCGCCTTTCTAAATGAATCTTCATTTACATTTTTCGCGCAGGAACCCCCGCCACTTTGGTATACTCATCCACATCTTTTACGACGACGGACCCAGCAGCTACAATGCTACCTTTTCCAATGGTCAAACCTTGAATGACGACTGCTCCAGGGCCCAGGTGGGCATCGCTTTCTACTTTCACATTTCCCGAGATGACACATCCTGGTGCAATGTGGACATGTTCTCCTATTGTGGTATCGTGATCAATCGTTGCGCGAGTATTTATGATTGTATTGGGTCCAATATATGCTCCAGCTTGTACTACTGCGGCTGCCATCACTTGGACCCCTTCTTCCAATACAGTGTCAGGCGATAATATAGCAGCCGGGTGAATGATAGCAGGGAAAGAATACCCCTTTTCCTTCCAGGTTAAAAACAGCCTTTTTCTCCTGTTATTATCACCCACTGACCCTATACCATTGACCAAAAAAATTTCATCTGGATTATACTGATTCACTACGTTGTCATTTCCCAGACATGCAAAGTCAAGAACCGGGGCACAAACCCCAAGGTCAGTAAAACCAATCACTGTTTTTCCGCATAATTGCAAAACTTCCATAACAACTTTGGCATGGCCGCCACCGCCTAAAACAATATATGGCCTCACTGTTGTATCACTTCATCTGCTTCATAATCTTTGGCTGCTGGTTTTCCAATCCACTCCCAGTAATGCATAGGGGAGATTCCGGTACCAGGGCGTTTCGTGGTGAGATTCATTTGGCTAAATAGCTCCCCTTTTTGAATTTTACAAGCAGCTACCAAGCTTTTACGTGCAATTGGTTTATTCTTTTGCTCAGATGGGGTGGCACGCTTAACCGATGATCCCAAAGCCAATTCAACCTGTCGAATAGAAGTAATCATGAGTTTTAATTCATCTGGCTCCAGAGACGCTTTGTGGTCCGGCCCAGGAAGTGTTTTATCTAGGGTAAAATGCTTCTCAATAACGGTAGCTCCACGGGCTACTGCACCAATAGCAACAGCAATACCCTCTGTGTGATCAGATAGTCCTACGGGTAACCCAAAAGCTTGTTCAAGCGTGTCCATCGCTCTTAGGTTGACATCCTCAAATGGAGCAGGGTACTCTGTCGTACAGTGCAGCAGCTTCACGTTCTGTTTTAATATTTTTTGCCCCTCGTGACTGGAAAAAACCTCTTCTAATATAGACGGATAAGGTTGCTCACTATGTCCCAGATAGCCATATGCCAAAACACGCAATGCATCTTCAACCTCTCCAATTGTGGACATTCCCGTAGAGAGCAAGATAGGCAACTTCGTTTGCGCTGCTTTTAATAAAAGTGGCCCGTTCGTAATTTCTCCGGATGGTATTTTCAACTGATCAACTTTCAAATGACTCGCTAGTAAGTCGACACTCTCTAGATCAAAAGGAGTTGAGAGAAATTTGATATGATGATCTTGGCAAAAATGCAATAATTCCTCATGCATAGCTTGATTCATTTCTAGCCTTTTTACCATTTCTAACTGGCTTTCATCCTTTGATGTGCTCTTTTTTTGGTAATCAGCTTTTTGAGCGTGCTTACTAACGATATTTTCAGCTTTGAATGTCTGAAATTTTACTGCATCTGCTCCAGCCTTTGCTGCTTGAAAAACTAGTTCTTTTGCCAAGTCAAGTGAACCATTATGATTCACTCCGGCTTCTGCAATGATGAATGTCCGCATTACATGTCCCCCATTGAAAGGTCATAGAATGTTTTTCTAAGCAATGGCTCTAGTTTCACATCCTTCAGAACATCTTTTACTTTTCCAGAAACATATTCTTCACCATACGGCGATTTCATTGAAATCAACTTTTTTTGAAATTGTTCTGAAAAGGATAACCGGATAGCATCGCAAATAGATTCCTTTGAAGTTTGGCAATTTATAACCGAGATTGCTTGAATTCTACCTTTTTGTCTGTCACCTATATTTATCGTCGGTTTCCGAAAATAAGGGACTTCTAAAATCCCGCTTGATGAATTGCCAATGACTGCGTCCACGTGCTTGATTGCACTTAAATACCTTAATTGCCCAAGCGAAACAAAAGCTCGACACCTCTCAGGATTTTTCGCGACATACTCATCGATCATTTCACTGATGAATCGACCCTCCATGTCAGCGTTCGGTTTTGTAATGATACATTTCACATTCGGAAATTCATCCAAAGCTTGGAATAATTGATTGATGGCAGTCCTTGAATCGTCTTTTTCCAAAGTCACTGGATGGTAGGTTAGAAGTAAGTTTTTTTCACCAAGAGTAAAATCAATGGACTTTTCAAAAGTTGCCCGGTCCATCAATTCCAACTTCCTAATATTATCTAACCCTATAGCTCCGACCGTATAAACGCGATCAGGTTGCTCACCTAATTGAATCACCCTGTTTCGATATACTTCTGTGGACACAAAATGCAAATGAGACATTTTTGTAATAGAGTGTCTGATTGCTTCATCAATAACACCTTCGGTAGTCTCTCCTCCATGCAAGTGAGCGATTGGAATACGAGCCACCATTGCTGCTTGTGCTGCCGACAATATCTCAAATCGGTCACCCAATAACACAATAAGATCAGGCTTTAGTCGATCAAAGGCTCTAGCAAACCCAATAGTTCCTATTCCCAAAGAAGTGGCTATCCCTACAGATGTATCACTAGAGAGCAGCATTTCCACTTTTTCATTTAACTCAAAACCGTCTTTTTCAATGTTTTGATAAGTAAGGCCGAATTCTGGAGATAAATGCATACCTGTAGCCACTATTTGCAGTTCGAGATCGGAATCCTCCTCAATCTCTTTCATCAGCCAATACAGAAGACCGTATTCCGCCCTGGTTCCTGTCACAATACAAATTTTACGCTTTTGCATAGGCAGCCCCCAAATATGAACTGCTTGGTATATTGATAATGGTTTTCTCTAAATCCCTTGCTACTGTCAACTCCATTTTTGGTGCAGAAGTATAGATCGGTAAATCACACAATAACCTCCACACCGGTCTGGTCATCAAACCTAGATCATTGGTTGTCTGCAGGATTTCGTCGCGAAGGAAACTCCACTCTGTTGACACCCTTATGACATTGAGCCAATAATTGCTGGTCGCAAATTTTGGTTCAATAAAAAAGGAAACCTCGTCTATTGGTGAAAATGCCTTTTGGTATACAGATGCCAATGCTCTTTTTTCCTGGACGAACTGGTGCAGCATTTCCAATTGAGCGCATCCTAGAGCCGCATTCAAATTTGGCATTCGATAATTGTAGCCAATATGGTCATGAACAAATTCCCATTTATGCGGTACTTTTGCCGTCGTTGTAAGATGTTTTGCTAATTGCCCCAGTGAATCGTCATTTGTCAAAATAGCACCGCCGCCACCCGTTGTGGTAATTTTATTTCCATTAAAGCTCAATGCAGAGACACGACCCCAATTCCCTGTATGGCGCCCTTTGTAGAAGGACCCTAGTGATTCAGCAGCGTCTTCAATGAGTTCCAGATTGAAACGATCACATACTTCCACGAGAGTGTCCAAATCCACAGGATGTCCAAAGGTATGCATCGGCAAGACGGCTTTTATTCGTCTGCCGGTTTGCTTGTTGTAGCATGCCCCATCTTTAACCTCAGCAATGTCTTGTAAATAGTCTCCCAGTTTGATAGGATCCAGTCCCAACGTTTCATAGCAGCTGTCCACAAAGTGAGGAACTGCCTCACAATAAGAAATAGCATTCGCGGTGGCGATAAACGTAAGTGCAGGAAGAAGAACCTCGTCATTGCGTTCTACCCCGACTAATTTTAGGCATATATGCAAAGCCGCCGTGCCATTTACAACGGCCACAGCGCGCTTTACACCTGTATATTCCTGAAGCATCTCTTCAAAACGATCAACATATTTGCCTACTGACGAAACCCAGCCTGTATCCAAACAATCTTTTACGTAATTCCATTCGTTTCCTTGAAAGGAGGGTTCATGCAACGCGATAAAATCTTTATCCGTCGGCAGACTCTCTTGCAAGACGGATACGATATTGTTAATGACGTCTGCTGATTGTTTCATAAGTTGTAGATCCCCGCCTTATATAGGCGTAAATTCTCTGCTTGCGTGAACCAATCAATTGTTTCTGATAAACCCCGTTTGAAGCCTTCTACTCCACCATAAGTTGGCTCCCATCCAAGCAGGGCTTTGGCCTTGCTGTTATCTGCCCACAATCGCTCAACTTCACTCTTGTCCGGGCGAATACGTTGGTCGTCCGAAATGATTTCAATGTCTTGTCCCATTAGTTCTGCAATCAGATTGGCAGTTTGACCGATCGAAACCTCGTAGTTGCTTCCGATATTAATTACTTTTCCGATTGAGTTTTCTGATTGAGCAACTGCTAAAAATCCGGATACGGTATCTTTTACATAATTGAAGTCACGTGTCGGATGTAGGGAACCCAGATGTATTCGCCGTTGTCCGCTAGCAATTTGTGTAATAATGGTCGGGATCACGGCTCGAGCCGATTGTCTTGGGCCGTAGGTATTGAATGGACGGATCACGGATACAGGAGTACCGAACGAACTGTAAAAAGACAAGGCTAACTGATCCGCCCCGATTTTACTGGCAGAATACGGCGATTGGCCTTGAAGTGGATGTTCTTCCGATATAGGTACGAATCTGGCTGTTCCGTAAACTTCGCTAGTCGAGGTATGGACGACCTTCTCAACCTCCAACTCCCGAGCTGCCTGGAGGACATTCAACGTACCTTTTATATTCGTATCCACATAGGTATCTGGGGAATGGTAGGAATAAGGGATGGCTATGAGTGCCGCCAGATGAAACACGACATCACAGCCCTTCATTGCTTGTTTTACTCCGTGAGGGTCGCGAATATCTCCGGAGAAAACCTCCAACTGTTTGGTAATCTCTTTCGGAGCCTGATCCAGCCACCCCCAGGAGTTGAAGGAATTGTACATCACAAAAGACTTTACGTTATGTCCTTGCTTGATTAGCTCTTCCGTAAGGTGCGATCCAATGAAGCCATCTGCGCCAGTTACCAGGATGCGCTTTTGCCTCAAATCCAGCTTTTCATTCCTCATAATTCACTACCTACTTCCAATACCTGTTTGTGCATTTTCTCCAGCAACGGCTTAAGCTGTTGGGTTTGAACTCGGCATTGTGTTAAGTAATTAACAAAATATTCCAATGCCTTCTCCGCTTTCTCCACAGGGTCATGATGGAAACGCGCTTCTTCAAATGATTTCATAACAACATCAAAATCCAAGTCATTCATAATTTGAATAAAAAACCAATAAAAGTTATTAGCTTGCAACTTATCAAATTTACTATCAAACTTATTGAATAGCTTCTCAAGTTCTCTTTTATTAGATCTTTCGATTGCTTTTTTCATTTGATCAAACAATTGAAAAAAGCCTTTATAGATTCCTTCAAGCTTCTCACACTCATCAACTAACTCCTCGGACTTCTTATAAAAAAAATCCCTTCTATATTTGACAGAGTAGAGACTAACCCAATCATGATCTACCGTATTCTTTTCCTGTAGCCTCTCCTGAATTACTCTTTCCAGGGGTATATACGTAGTGCCTTCTATGTGAGCGCCACCTTTAGTTGTATTTATCACTTCTGTACCTGAAAAAGACTGAATAATGGACTCCATTTCATATCTAAACGAGTCATATGCCTTTATTGTATACATATCGTTCCCTTCAACATCCTTGACGATATACGCCTTTTTCAAATGTTCAGTGTTGATTCCAACATCCTCCTTACTCCCCGATGCATAAGAACGATCTTTTGCATATCCCAGGTTCTGACCTACCAACACAATTGGGTTGCACCCCAATCGAAACAATAATTGCAAGGTAACCGTCGCAATAGATTCAGCCGAGTGCACAACCTCCAATCCTTTACCGTCTGTTCTCTCTAAATAAAATGGGCTAACAAAATCTCGGTCTAATAAGAAGTGAAGCATGGGACCAGGATAGTTTTGAATAGTCTCAAAACCTACAACACTCCCAAAAACAAGGGGGATAGAATCAATATTCTCATCTTTGATCCTCTGAAAAACCTGTGAATTTTTCAGACTCGGGTCATATGTACATGCTCCATCGGGATATATCCCTTTTTCCAACAAAGCATTGATAGCAGTACCTACAGAAAAAATATATGCCAGACCATTTTCTTTTATATAGCGCAAATTCTCATATTCATAGTCCAATGACGGTCCGGCTGCTATTAGTATGGCAGGTTTGCCCTTGAAAGATGCGGCCTCTTCGTGAAGAATATTCGGGGTTTGATAAATTGTCGGCAAGTTCATGATGCTGCTGATTACCGTACGCTTTGAAAATGATGCAGCTGCATAGTTATATTTTCTACGCTCATAGATCATGTCAAAAAAATTATTAATGAAACCTTTAGTTTGCTTATTAAAAAGCCTCTCATAAATTGGCAATATAATAAGCAGAACATCTTTTTTCACTCTGCTGACAAAATGCCGAAGATTATTTTGTGGTGACTCCCCATTCTCACAATAAAAATATTGTAGATTGCCAGTAACGATTTCATCAATCGGTACCCTAGCTAAGTAATGTTTGAGGATGGCTAAGTTAGGTTCGTACAAAGAATATTTGATCTCAGGATATCTTTTTGCAAATTCCTTGATATGGTACCCAAGACCAATGCCATAAAAGAAAACCTGTTTATACTTCCCTACGTCTTGAAGCGTATCGATCCAGCGCCCAGCTTCTCCAACTGGGTCATACTTGCTGTGAAGATAATTCCACCCATTTACTGTTCGTACGAGTAGAGTAGCCTGACCCTTGGCATTTGTTTCAGCTTTTACTTCTTCATCCAAGATTTCTCTCCCCGTCATATTCATGATCGCAGGAATAGAAAACTCTTTCGTTATTTTTCCTTGAAGAGTGTAGTCAACTAATAACATCAATCTCTACCCCATTTTTTGTCTTTAATACATCTTTAACCGTTTGTTCAATATTTGTAAAGCGAGAAATTATTTCGTATTTCAAAATGTCCCCCACCAACACCAGATCTTGTTGGGTTATCGCCATTTCCAACATTTTGACTTCCTCTATTACATTAAATTTTAATAAAAGCGATTCGCTATCAGTATCCGTACTATTGGTTGAAAGATACAAAACAGCCTTCTCAATCCACTGAATTCCCTCCAATAGTTGTGAGACACCATGCCATGCCTCTTGGTCAGGGTTTAGGTAGAATTTACCTGACAAACGTTCCAGTTCTGGTATCGATCTGGAAATATATTCGCTGATAGAACAAAGGATCTCCGTTTTAAACTTCTCCACACTTACAGCCTTTATCACCACATTTTCTACTGCTTTTCCCGCAGCTAGCAAGCTCGCCAATGGATCCTGATAAACATCTATCCCGTCAACCGTAATGTGACTATATACTTGTCCTTTATCTGCAATCAATTTATAAGCAGTATGAAAAACAGCAGTCAATTGGTTGGTATCTTGTCCCTCATAAAGTATTTCCTCATACAGCCTAATTTTCATCATTTCTTCCTCCAACCTGTTTGGTTTACTATATATATCGGCATACAAAGTCGAATCTATTATAAGAACAAAGATGAAAAAAAGCATGGGCTCCATGTAAGGAGCTCATGCTTTTGAAATATCCAATATAGATTAGCGGAGTAATTGCAAAACACCTTGTGGTAGTTGGTTAGCTTGAGCCAACATTGCTTGGGATGCTTGAGTCAGAATGTTGTTTTTCGTGAACTGCATTTGCTCTTTCGCCATATCTACGTCACGGATACGGGACTCAGCAGCTGTCAGATTCTCGGAAGTTACATTCAGATTGTTGATAGTGTTTTCCAGACGGTTTTGGTTCGCACCCAGGTAAGAACGCGCACGGCTCACGCTGTTGATGATGCTATCGATACTTACCAACACGCTGCTAGCAGCAGTTCTGGTACTTACGCTGAAACCGTTCATTGCAGAATTTGCAGAAGCTAGACTAAATTTGCTCGCATCCAAAGAAAGCGTTTGAGTAGCCCCTTGACCAATTTGCAAGACGATTTGGTTACTAGCTACACCATTCCCATTCAGCAAGGCAATGTCGTTAAATTTAGTGTTGTTCATAATGTTTGTTGTTTCTTTTCGCAGTTCAAGAATTTCCTCTTGCAGACGCATACGATCATTGGCGCTGTTGTAAGTATCGTTTGCAGATTGAGTCGCAAGTTCTTTTACGCGAACCAGCATGTTGTTAACAGTTTGTAGTGCACCCTCTGCTGTTTGAATCAGAGAGATCCCATCTTGAGCGTTGCGGGAAGCTTGCTCCATACCACGTATTTGTGCACGCATACGCTCGGAGATGGAGAGCCCAGCAGCATCGTCAGCAGCACGGTTGATACGGTAGCCAGAGGATAGTTTTTCAACATTTTTACTCAGGTTGCCAGAGTTAACACCGAGTTGGCGATGTGTGTTGATCGCAGACATATTGTGTTGGATAATCATGTACAATTCCTCCTTGAGAATTCGACAGTCACGTCCCTGTGACTGTTCCTATTGATTTAGGACAATTTCGCAATCGCGCGCTTGCTACTTTGTCCCTACATTTTTATTATCGGAATCTCCGGATTAGGTTGTTAGCATATTTAGAGTTTTTTCTTCTTTATTCTGCAAAAAATTAAAAAAGATGGTCTACTGACCATCTTCTGATTTCTGATTCATCTGCATGAGTTGCTTTACAACTGACCAATCACTTTGATTCTGTGTCGCTAGCCTGTTCTCTTCCTGGATCGCATCATAGATCTCCTTGCGATACACATCCAGCTTCCGAGGTGCCTCGATTCCGATACGCACCTGATCTCCTTCAACCGAGATAATCTTGATTTCAATGGTGTCACCGATCATTATGGATTCATTCTTCTTTCTAGAAAGGACCAACATGTCTGGACACCACCTACTCTTGCACCGCAGCTTGTTGCCCAAACAACGGCTGACGGATGGGATACGTATCTTCTGCCAAGATGACCTGTTTGCACATTCGATTGGTTAGATTGATGATAATCGGCGCTTTAAGATTTATCGTAGCCTGATTGTTGCCCCTGATCGTGACGACAGAAAACACAGCTACAGGAGACTCCTCGTTCAGATGAAGAGCTTCCTTGGATACATCTGACAGCGTGAACTGATATTCAGGGAAGAATGAAAAAGGATTTACCACCCAGAAGCCGATATCCTTTTCTTCTGTAGACTGTATAAGAAAAAAGGGGCTTTCTTCTTCCTGGAGCAACTGAAAAAACTGCAAATGAGAAAAACCAGGAATGCCGTCCTCAAAAAATAGCTTACCCAATTCCACTCGTTGACTTGCGTTCATGTTTTCGCCTCACTTACATCATTCGGTCAAACTGGCCACCAACGACATCAATTTTCAAGCTATTGTATTGTATCATATATGGTTCTACCTTGCCCGGCGTATAGGATAATTCAGGAGGTTTGGTCACAGGATTCATAGTCATTCCGTTACGTTGGACCTGTATCACCACTGGCTTGAGTTGGATTTGAATATCTACACCTTCGTCTGCTGATGCAGAAGGAGGTCTATATCCGCCTTCCAGTACTCGCAGCCCTTTTTCCCTGCCGATGGCAGCGATGGCATTTTCTTTTGTATAAATGCGCATCAAGCGATCGCCTTCCTGACTCTTTTCAGCGATCGCCTGCATTGCCTTTTGTTTACCGTATGCCGCATTACTTTCACTGAATTGCGTTGAAGTCATGATGCCAATATTGGCACGAGCTTGACTAGAATCGATCGACAGTTCCAGTCGTGCTTGCTCAATATCCAGCTTGGCTGGCACCTGACTCAGATTCATCTCCGCAACCGGTTGTCTGATTTCCTGGACAGGTTTATTGATGTTTAGGCCAAGGCGGGCAAAAGTACTTTCCATCCGTAATTGTGCGATTGGCATCCTGTCAGCCTCCTGTATCTCTACTCACCTTATCGCAGGAAGTCCAGCAAGGTTGGCTGAATAATCCGCGCCCCTGCACCCAATGCCGCACTATGTACGCTCTCCTGCGTTTTCAAATCTGTCATAACCTTTGCCATATCGGCATCCTCGTTTTTGGACAGCAAACCCGTTATGCTTACCTCCTGTGAATCCAAACGCTCTGCAATCAATTCAACCCGGTTTACACTAGCTCCCAAAGTTGCTCTTTCTGCAAGCAAATTATCAAATTGATCGTCCATTGCAGTCTGGAACTGAGTAGCCGACCTTCCTGCTTTCAGCTCGTCGATGATATTGTTCAGCACTTTGAATACATTGCCTGCGGCATTCGGGTAATTAAAAATGTTTTGAGCATTTACATTGGAGGTAATGAAGACATTCTGACTCACTTCTAGATTGATTGGAGAGCCATTCGTACTAACAAAGTCACCTTTTCCCCCCAAGGCATTGGCATCAAACGGAGCTTTATTCGTATCTGTCCCGGCAAATATATACTTCCCATTGATCTGCTGATTTGCCAGCGTCCCCATATGATTTTTCAATTCTTCGATCTCAGCGCCCATCGTCATGAGATCTTCTGGTGAAACTGCCCCATCACCAGAGTATATAAGTAGTTCTTTCACCCGCTTCAAGATATTACCCATCTCATCCATGGTAGCATCGGTCATATCCATCCAGGACTGCGCTTCATCCACATTGCGCTTGTATTGATCATTCTCCATCAGAGAGGATCTGTAAAACATCCCCCGAGCAGCGACCACTGGATCATCGGACGGCTTCGCGACTTTTCTCCCCGAAGAAAGCTGGTGCTGCAGCTTGTCCATATTATGCATCGAATTGTTCAGATTGCGAAGCATGTTGCTATTGAGCATAGTTTGCGTTACGCGTACTGACACGATTCATTCCTCCTATTAGAGACCGACACGGCCCATGCCGTTGATTACTTTATCCAACACCTCATCCATGCTCGTCATGACACGGGCAGAAGCGCTGTAGGCATGCTGAAATTTGACCATTTCAGCCATTTCTTCGTCGATTGAAACCCCGGAGACTGACTGGCGCTGGTTGTTGACCGTTCCGACCAGCATCTCTGCATTCTTCTGGTTGCGGATCGCTTCCTGCGCATCGATTCCCATCTGGCTGATGGTATAGCGGTAGTAGTTGTCCAAAGTAGAACTCTCGGCCAAATCTGTAGGTCCAGTACCCGCTGCAAGTACTTTAAATTTGATCGAAGCGATTGCCAGTGCGCTTTCGTTGTTTCCTACCGGTGTCCCGGCTGCCTCTGGCTTGGCCGCTGCGATGGCATCCAGGCTTTGCATAATAGCAGGATTGACCACGATTTTAGAAGCGCCTTTTGGATAGTCTTTGGTTGCTGCGTTTGCAGCCAGGGCATCGGCATCCACGAAAAACGGCAGATCCTGCACCCCGCCGTTGGCGATATCGGTAAGGCTGCGTCCCGCGCGATGGAGGTCATTGATTTCTTTCGTCAGGTTGACTGCCAGAACGTCCAGCCGATTCAAAATGTTAGGGACGATTTGATCACGTGATTCAAGAGTTCCTGCGAGATATCCCGTTGTCGGAGTGAAAGCCGCTCCACCCAACGTGATGTTGCTTTTCCCCGTGGCGGGATCCTGCGTCGCTACAAACGGCTGAGATGTCACACCAGTGACGAATGCTCGTCCTTCAATGGTGATGTCAACCATGCCGTTCACCGTTTGAGTCGCTCTCACTTCTACGAGTTTGGAAAGTTTGTCGATAAGGACATCCCGTTGGTCGTACAAGTCATTTGGCGAGTAACCGTGCGGCTCCACGTTAGCGATCTGACTGTTTAACGCTGCGATTTGCTGGCCCAGGGAGTTGATCTCCAAGGATTTGACATTCACTACGTTGTCCAGGTCTGTCCGCACCTCTTCCAGATGCGTGTAGAGGGTATTGAAGGTATCCGCAACAGCCTTGCTGCGTTCACGGACTACTGCACGTGCAGACGTATCAGCAGGGTCCTTCGCCAGGTCCTGCCATGCTTGCCACATCTGGTCCATGACCTTCGCCAGACCCGTATCAGACGGTTCGTTCATGATGCCTTCCAGTTTGTCCAGCGTCTCCGCGCGGGCATCCCAATAGCCCTGGCGTTTGTACTCGTTGCGGTATTGGATGTCGAGGAATTCTTCCCGCAGTCGCTGAATGCTGTCCGCACGAACCCCTGTCCCCATGAGTCCGGCTTCTACCCCCGCTTGAAGGCCGACATAAGGGAGGCCGTTCGTTGTCACCATATTGACTCGTTGCCGGCTATATCCTTCCGTATTTGTATTGGCGATATTGTGACCTGTCGTATTCAATGCCGCTTGTTGAGCAAACAAGCCGCGTTTGCTTACTTCCAAGCCGTGAAAGGTAGATCGCATCCTAGCACCTCTTTTTATGCTTTTTTATTGAAAAAATTCCGATTCGCCTGCTTGATATCATGGGTTGGTTTTCCGTAGATATAATCATCCTCAGGCGTATCCGTGATCAAATCCAGCGTCATGTTCACAAAAGAAAGGGATTGCTTGAGCAATTGCTGATTCAGCTCATTGGCATCCCGCAATTCCCCTACGATCCGACTCAGTTCTTCGCGGTACGATGAGAGGCGCTGCTTCTCTTCCGCGCTGGTCGTCAACTTGATCAATTCAGCCAACGTACCTTCCTGCAAGGTGAATCCCTTTTCACTGGAAAGCTCTCGCACGGCGTTTTGTCGCGCCGTCTCCGCAGCCGTTACCCCTTTGATCAGCTTTTGTTCCTGTCGGGTAATAGCCACCAGCTCGTCGATCTCACCTTTAATCAGTATCTGCCTTTTCTGCTCGGCCAGGGTATACATGGCTTTGTGCAGTTGGATCAAGTTGTCGAGCAGATCGTAGAGTGTCTCCATCTTCGTCATGTCGTTCCCTCAGCTTCCCCGAAGAAGTGTGCTACCATTTTTTCCAAAAGGAAAGGAACTTGTCCGCGATTTTCTCGCTAGGCACATGGTACGTGCCTTCCTGGACCTGTTTGCGCAGCTGCTCTACCTTTTCGCGGCGCGCCGGTGCATTCGGGTCTTCGATTTGTTTCAGCATCTCCATGGCCTCTGTAGAAATTTTCACTTCATCTTTTCCCATCGCCATTTTTCCTTTTTTGCTCACTGATGCGGTACCCGTCTTATTGTATGCCTGAATCATCCCTGTACGATTGGGTTCATGTATTCGCATGCGAAACCATCCTCTCAAGCAATCGGTTCTTCCTGATCGCCTTCTGTAGGTAAAATAAAAATAAAACCGACGATACTTCTTAGTAGTATCATCGGCAATTTCGTTGTCAACGATTAGTTGTTTTCTTTGAAAACTATCTAAGTCAGTCGAGGTACTCCTACTTCTATAAGTGGGCGAATTGCTTTTCTTTTTGCCTTCGTTTGTATATAATTAAAACAGGAACAAACGTTCCTATCCCTGAATATAGGAAAAAGGAGGTGAAAAAACATGCAAGGCAAAATTTCCCACCAAACCTACCAGATTTGGATCAAACCAGGCCATTCCCTTTTTCCATATTTTCAAGGGATGTGTCAACAAGCCAAAGGTTTGTATAACATCACGAACTTTTACATCCGACAGGTATATACCGCAGTGACCCAAGAGAAGGGGCTTCAACCACTTCAAAAGGAGGTGATGGATGTGTTGAATCGGCATATTGATACTATCAACAACAACCAGCTTCTCGCCTATCAAAAGAAACAAGAAAAGGAATGGTTGAAACCTTTAGAACAACGCAAAGAAGTCCATGCCAACCTCTTTTCCCTTCCGACGAAAGCGAATGCAATGATCACCTATCCCTTTCTCGATGCGTTATTCAAAGCGATAGGGCAGGAAAATTATCGTTCCTTGCCTGCGCAAAGCAGTCAAAACATCATGAAAGTCGTCTTTCAAAATTGGAAGAGCTTCTTCGCCTTGCGGAAGAAGTGGCGTGATCATCCTGCTTCCTTGACAGGAGAGCCGCGTATTCCGAAGTATTGCCGTACTTCGCAAAAAGAAGTGATTTTCACCAACCAGGATTGTAAAATCAAGAATCAGCGGTTCTTGAAGCTTCCCTATACGAAGAAACGCTTGAATATTGGCAAAGTGGGTTATACCAACGGAAAGCTGATGCAAGTTCGTGTTCTTCCATCCTATGGGCGTTATGTGGTCGAGCTGATCTTCACCCGTGAAGAACAGCCACAAGTGCACCCCACGGATCGGGTGATGGCGATGGATCTGGGCATTGATAACCTGGCAACCATTGTGACCAATACAGGCAGAACGCCAACATTGGTCAAGGGCAAGGTCGTCAAATCGATCAATCAGTATTACAACAAGCAGAAGACGCACTATCATGGCATTTTGCGGCAAGGAAAGAAAGCGCACGAAGGTCAAATGACTTCGCAGCGCTTGGAACGTTTACATCGTAAACGATTTCTGAAAATCAAAGATTACTTTCATAAAGCGAGTTATGCCATCATGGAAATCGCCTTGCAAGAGCGGATTGGAACCATTGTCATTGGTCACAATAAGCAATGGAAAAGCGAAGCAAAAATGGGCAGGCGAAATAATCAGTCGTTTTGCCACATTCCGCATCATCTACTCATCCAGATGATTCTGTACAAGGCAAAACGCTTGGGCATTTCGACCGTCGTACGAGAAGAATCGTACACCTCAAAGGCAAGCTTCCTAGATTGTGATGATATTCCCGTATATGGGGAAAGTGATACGAAAAAGCTCTTCTCGGGAAGACGGATCCACCGTTGCATGTATCGATCCGGAACGGGCATGTGCATCAACGCTGATGTGAATGGTGCATACAACATTTTACAAAAAGAAGTTCCAACGGCATTTGCTAATGGAATAGAGGGGTTGGACAGCCTAATGGCTGTCGCAGTGTCAACTCCGCTTGTGTTAAGCGTCCGATAAGGACGAGACACAAGAAACCCCCACCTCTGCAGGTGGAGGGAGTATTCATTCGTCTCGATTCTGCTTTCTTCGATAGGCTGCGACCATTTCCTTCGCTTTTTCTTGCTCTTCCAGACGTTTTTCGACAGCGAGGTCCTGGGTGATGTCATGCTTCAGTCCACGCATGCACGATTCACAGATATTGCCCCTGCGAATCAGAAACCCGCAGCTTTCGCACGGGTAGCCCAACTCCGGGTTTCCATCGACGGAAATGCGGCCTTCTTTGATGAATTTCGTAATTTGCTTTACGCTGACACCAGTTGCTTCGCTGACCTGGTGAATATTGGAACCGCGATTTTCCCGTTTGCGCAAAAACTTGGCGCAGATCTCGTATTCTTTCTCTACTTCCTGATAACATTTGGGGCAAATGTCACGAGCGACCCGAACAAACAAGGCATCACAACGCGAACAATTCGATAAACTGCCCAAAGACATATGCGCACCCCCTTGCCCTCTTCATTTTCGGAATCCAGCATCTAGTCCCATGATAACGCAAATTGCCATTTGTTTCTATCTATATTATCGGTAGATTGTCAAGGACCAAATATACGATTTTACAGTTTCGACTTGATGGATGGCTTGCGCACAGGCCCGAAGCGTGGAACCCGTAGTATAGATGTCATCAAGCAGCAAGATTCGGGATGGCTTTTTGGGTTTGGCGGCTTCTCCCTTCCAGGCAAAAGCATCCTGCATGCTCAGAATGCGCGCTTCACGTCCTGTCTGCTGACTTAGCTTGGCTGTTTCCTTCGTTCGGATCAAATCTTTCCGTATTGGCACCCCAATGTCCCGGCCGATCCGTTCGGCTACGATTTCCATTTGGTTGAAGCCACGCTCACTCAAGCGTTTTGGGTGCAAGGGAACCGCCACCAGATAATCAAATTGCCCAGAGCGAAAATAGCGATACATAGCCAATGTCAGCAGTTTGCCGAAAAAATCAGCCAATCGCTCATCGCCGCGGTATTTATACAAACCAAGCAGATCCTTGCCCCAATCGTCATAGTGAAGCAGCCCCCGGTTTCCTCTAAGGGCATTTTCCTCTATCGATCGGCAGTCTCTGCATCGCAGTGCGCCACACTCCAGCAGCTGCTGTCCCTGATGCTCCCAGCTCCGCCCGCATTGCTCACAGATCTTCTCCCCGATCACCGGCATTTCCTCGAGACAACCTGCACATAAAGGAAGCCGCTCCACCAGGCGATACATATGAGCATAGCTTGTTCTGCTAGACAATCGCACTGCCCAGCTTCGCACCACTGCCTCCCGCCGATTCTTTGCAGCATACCGTATGCCGCATCTGACACAGCCTCCTTGGCTCATGCCATCTTCCTCCTGTCACGCAGCTGCTTGGCAAGCTGATTCATCTGCGTAATCTGGCGCACAGCTGCCTGAGGAGCGGATGCCCGATAGCTTTGCACAAAAAGGACTGTACCCTGAGGATCGTCAGGAGAGCGCCCTACACGCCCGGCGATTTGCACCAAGGAAGCCTCATCAAAGACAGGTGCCTGTGCCCCTACGACTGCCACATCGCTTCCTGGAATCGTCACACCCCGCTCCAATATCGTCGTCGTCACCATCAGCTTGACCGCTTTTTCACGAAAGGCCATCACTTTCTCTTCCCGAGCTGGGTCGGAAGCATGCACACCTGCCACGCCGTCCCGATATTCAGGCAATACAGCCTGCAGGTAGCCCAGCATACGCGGCACCTCTTCTACGCGCGGCACGAATACAAACACCTGTCGCCCGGCGTCCAGTGATGCTTTCAACATATCGTGGAGCGGCGTGATTACCCTGCCGGCAGCGAGCAGCTTGTCCAACCCCGAAACCGTGCAAATTTGGGGAACAGGCAGCGCGTGGCCATGGTAGCGTCCGGGCAGCAGGACATGACTTGATGAATACAGGGCATATGACGATCGGCCAAGAAGTGATTTCTGCTTGGTTACCAGCCTCTTTTGCAGATAGCGCGGTGGTGTCGCGCTCAAATAGAGGAGTCTTCCGCCTGTCTTAACGGCGCGAGCCACCGCTCGATACAGGACTGGATTCTGGTGATAGGGGAATGCGTCTACCTCGTCCAGCACTACCAGAAAAAAGCGTTGGTAAAAACGCATGACCTGGTGTGTCGTCGCAATAGCGATGTCGCATTCCTCCCATTTTTCCTTGCTCGATCCATGTACGGCAATGACACGCGCTTCCGGAAACACACGTTGAATCCGCGGAGCCAACTCCAACACCACATCTTTTCGCGGGGTAGCGATCAGGACTCTTTCCCCCTGTTCCAATGCCGCTACGACGGAAGGGAAGAGCAGTTCTGTCTTTCCCGCTCCGCAGACAGCCCAAATCAGGAACTCTGCGTTTCTCCTCCAGTGACTGCTCACGAATTGGCGCGCTCGGTCCGCCGCTACCTCCTGATCCCGGGAGTAGCGTCCGGACCATACCAAGCGTCCTGCCTGACCGGCATGAGAGGAGGGAACTGTGTGGGCTGGCACACATAGAAAAGGCGTACAACACTTGCTTCGCCCCATACCCAGACATTCCGTACAATACGCGCAGCCTTGTCCGCAACTGTGACACGTTGTCAACTCGATTTTCTCTTTGCCGCTGCCGCATCTCGCACACGCCAACTGCAGGGAATGGCGCAGCCAGCTTTTCCTGACATGCAGACGCACCCCGGGAAGCCACTGCGCGTCTCCTGAGAGTACCATTCTCTGCAAGAGTTGCGGCAGCTCCGGGACCGCTATTCCATGCGTTTGAAGTAACCGCTCCATCTCTTCCCAGAGCAAGGCTCTGCCGGCCAGCACGTCTTTTACCGACTGCTCCTTGTCCCCTGAAGTAACGATCGGTGTACTGTTCTCCTCCTTTACGGACTTGGCTTCGCTCCAGGCAAACCACTCTTTCTCCTCAGTGTTTTCGTGTGAAAGAGTGGTTCCATACACAGCACTTGCCTCTCGAACGGTAGTAAGCGCGATCCTCCTTATCCCAGCCAGTGCCTGCTCATTCACAGTGCCTTGTATGGCTTGTCTTTCCTGCAAATACTGATTTAAGCGCTCGCGCAAGGAAAAAGCCATCGCTAGCGAAGGCGTACGGCCAATGACATATAGCTGGCTGCCCTCCTGCTCCTGCCAGTAGTCCTGATCTACCCGAAAGCAAGGGGTTACGTAGGCTTGTACCGGCTCCCTCCCGACTTTGACATACAGCAGATACTCTCGCATATGGCTCCCCCCGTTTTGCATCCTTGTACATAGTTTGCAAAAAGACAGCGGAGGAGTGCAAATAAAAAAGGGCCAGCGTTGCGCTAGCTCCCTGTACATATTATTTATCTGTTTCTACATAACCAAGATCACTCAGCTTCAAATCTCGAAATTCTTTTCCGATTCTGTAAGCACGAATTCTTTCGGTTCCACTAGCGGGTTCAATAATCCCTTTTTTCATCCATTCTTTTGCCCATTCCGTTATCGTTCTTGTGACAACATTGAATTCCTGTGCAATTTCCTTCGGGGTGATGTCTCCATTTTTGCTTAACAAAAGTTTTACGACAATCAATTCTCGCGGCCCTAATTTATTCACCCTTGGGTCGATTTGGTATGTGTACTTACTCTGGGCGATTCGGGCTACTTTTTGAAATGCTCTTTCCATTATTAAAACAAAGTACTCAAGCCAAGGAGCCAAATCAGGCGGATCGTTCCTTCCGTTGTAATACAAAACAGGGAGATTCATTTGTAATTTTGCGTAATAACCTTGGAGATCTGATACATAGTACTCTTCCATCGAATTAAATCCCTTCAAATCATATCCTTCAATACTTAGGATATAAGTAGCAAGAGCCCGAGCCGTTCGTCCATTTCCATCATAAAACGGATGTATCGTCAAGAGTTGGTATGCCGCGATCCCCGCTCGAATAGGTGCAGGCAATTCTTTGGCTTCTTCACTATTCATCCAGGCGACGAACGATTTCATAAGTTCGGGAACATCATTTGCTTCTGGCGGAATATAGTCTGGTTGACCTGTCACACTATCATACACAGCAAATAACACCCCAGGTCTCATCGGCCCCCTATAATCACTTTCCTCTGTTCTTCTTCCCGATCCCCTAACCTCAATGATGGAATGCAATCGCTTTACGAAGTCTTCTGAAATTGGAATTTTTAATCTCCTTGAAGTGCTTAAGAAAGACAACGCATTCCAATAATTTCGAACTTCCTGTTCAGCCTGTAATCCTTGTCTATCACGACGTTTCATAATGACCTCTGAGACTTCTTCTAGGTCTAAAGGATTCCCTTCAATTCGCGTCGAGTAATGAGTCATTTTTAGTTTTGCTTCTTTACGTAATTCTTTTTCAATGTCTTTTGGAAGAGGAAGCATTTCAACTGTATTCTTATATTTTTCTATAGCCATTAATGATTTTACAATCCCGTTAGTATATTGAAATTGTGGTTTATACACTTTACTGCCTCCTTTCTTAGTAGATTTTTCAATCTTTTCTGTCATCACTTTTTTTAAAACTTTAATTCGCTATTTATTCGTTATTCATTCGCTATTTATTCGTTATTCATTCGCTATTTCCTCGCTATTCATTCGTTATTTTTTCGTTAACTGTTCATCCCTATTTTCACCCACCCCTGCGCCAAATAAAAAAAGAGCACACCGGCTCTTTTCCATTTCGCAAAGCTCGACCATCTCCAGACGGCTACGCTCCTGCTTTCTCTTGTCTTAGGTCAATGATAATCGCCTTGGTCTGCGCCAGCCCATGATGACCGTCTGTGGACCAGCAATACGGATAGCGTTCGTACAAGGCAGCCATTTTCTTGGTATCATCTACTGATCCTTCATCCTGAAGGGTAATTCGTATCGACTTGCCGCTCCAATACGAACGGAACAGCAGGCGACGAATGACACCCTCCAGCACCTGCTCCGAATCGCGGAGAAGCAAACGATAATGCTCGTCAGGGAAATCAGCCGCACTGCCCATCCTGTCAGTCACCCGCTCAAGCAGTATCACCAACAGAGAAGAGCAGCCAAACGCCGCTAACAGCCATAGTAATAAATCTGCCATCGCGGTCATACCTCCTCTTACTTCATAGGTATGCCGGATGGCTTGGACAGGGTGCTAGTGAAGCTGTAATTTACAATTTGACCCAACCGTTCTTGATCGAATTGACTACTGCCTGTGTGCGGTCCTGCACATTTAACTTTTGCAGAATGCTGCTGACGTGGTTTTTCACCGTTTTTTCACTGATAAACAGGAATTCGCCAATCGCACGGTTGCTTTTTCCCTCCGCCATCAATTGCAGAACCTCACGCTCGCGGCGAGTCAAGGATTCGATCATCTTCGGATCGACAGCGTTGGCATCATCAACAGCAAAGCTGCGCTCAGCCATTCCTTCCTGATCGCTCAGACGGCGAAACTCTTCAATCAGTTTCCCCGTTACTTTGGGATGTATGTATGCTCCACCGCTGGCAACGACCCGTACGGCATCGACCAGATCGCTGGTCCCCATCTCTTTTAGCAGATAACCAGAGGCGCCGGTACGCAGGGTTCGATAGACGTATCCTTCGTCATCGTGAATGGAGAGCATGATGACACGAGTCTGCGGACTTACGGAAATGACGTTCTCCGTCGCCGATACGCCATTGATATTCGGCATGTTGATGTCCATCAGCATGACGTCCGGCTTGTATTCCTCCGCCAGTTTAAACGCATCGCCGCCATCCGCTCCTTCTCCAACAACCTTGAAGTCGCTTTCCATTTCCAAAATACGCTTTACGCCTTCACGAAACAATTGATGGTCGTCAACAATCACGATACGGAGTTCTTGCTGTCTTTTTTCCATGTTATTTCCCCCTATTCAGCTTCTGATCTATCGCTCGCTTAGATTTTTAGTGGTATTTGGAACAACACCTTGGTTCCTTCACCGGGAGCGGATTGGACCTCAATTTGTCCCTCCAGGAGTTGCGTTCGTTCTTTCATTCCCAACAATCCAAAAGAACCGCCTGTCCCCATCCTCTCGTCGAGATCAAATCCGACGCCATCATCTTTCACGACCAGACTAAGGGAATCCTGTACAAATTCCAGTTTCACCTGAACGGATTTGGCTTTGGCGTGTTTTTCTACATTGTTCAAACATTCCTGCACGAGTCGAAAAATAGCCGCCTTGACCGAGCTTCTCAGCGTTGGCTCCACACCAAATACAACCAGATCGATAGAGGTTTCCATTCGCTCCTCACAGGTCCGGATGTATTTTTGCAGAGTCGGAACCAACCCCAGGTCATCCAAAGCCATCGGACGCAGATCAAAAATAATCCGTCTGACATCAGCCAAGCTCATCCGCACCATTTCTTTCAACTCGTGGAGTTCCATCTGCGCTTCGAGAACGCGTTCATTCTTCAGCATCTTCTCCACAATTTCGGAACGCAGTACGACATTGGCCATCGATTGCGCAGGTCCGTCATGGATTTCCCGCGCTACCCGCTTGCGTTCTTCCTCTTGCGCCTGGATCACTTTCAAGCCCATCAGCTGGTGCTGTTTCGCAGATTCCAAGGCTTCACCGATTTTGCTCAAATCACCAGTCAGATAGCCCAGTACCACACCCATTTGCGAAACCAGTTTTTCAGCGCGGATAATGGTTTCTTCCAGGGTTCGCAATTGACGCTCCAAATCATTTCTTCTGCGCTTGAGATTGTTTTCCCGTTCCCTGAAAATGGAAAGGTCTACCTGGATGCGACTTGCATCCTCATATGCTACCCGGATGTCTTCCTCCGTGTACATATGGAAATTTCGGCTCACTAAAACCAGCCGATTGCGCGACTTGCGATAAGCCAGCTCCAACGCATCCACCTTTTGTATAACCTTGGTGATTTCCTGGCGGAGCTCGTGAAGTTCCAGCTTCATCGAGTTGCCCTGTTGCCTGGCACTCTCCGCTATATCAAAAATTTGACTTTTACTTGTTTCTACTGTTTCAATCGTTCGTTTAATCACTCCATCGAGCACGCTGATGTCGATTGCTTTGTTCATGACTGCTCTCCTTCAAACGTGTTTTTCGCTTTCGTGAAAATCTGATGGAGCTTTGCCAAATCCATATCGGGAACCCCCACGTCATAGCGGGTGATCGCGTAATGGTCCGTCTTGCTTGTTACGACACCGGGAGTGGAATGGAAAACGTATCGGTAGCCTGTCTGTTTTGCCGTCTCCTGCACAATTTCGTTGGTATAGCCAAACGGCAAAGACAGAATTTCTACGGGTTGGTTCAACCATTCGCTCAATCCGACCCGTGAGAGGCTAAAATCGACGTACAGCCGATCGCGATATTCCTGCTCCGCTTCCAGGCGTTGCAGATCTTCCAGATAGACAGGGGCAGTCACCGGCCCTGCCTCTCCCCATTCATTGCGCGCCGCTTGCCCGTGCAAGCTGTAGGTATGAGAGCCGATGTCGGCCATACCTGTAGCCACCAATTCCTTTACCTGCTGCCGGGTTAGAGGGGGAGTCATGTTTTCCCGCTTTCTTTCCGCTATATCTCGGACACGGCCTGCGATCACAAAATTAACGGACGGAAAGCCAAAAGAGCGCATAATCGGAAAAGCTTCCGTGTAATAACTCTCGTATCCGTCATCAAATGTAAGCAATACCGCATTGGCCGTCGGCAAATTTCCCGTCTCCATGAACGTTATAAACTCGTTTAACGAGATCGGATGCAAATCTTGTTCATGTATGAACGACATTTGCTCCGCAAACTGTTCGGGTGTAATCGCAAACGGTTGGGTCGGATTCTTGGTCACATGATGATAGGACAATACAACAACTTGATTGCGATACCACTCTTTGCGCGGAACTGTCGTCTCTTTGTTTGCTGTGACGTTTGACTCAGCTTCTACCGGTTCACTTGTGCTTATAGACGTATTCACTTGGGGAAAAGGTTGCATTTTGACTGCATTATTTTTCGCAAGCTGTTGTCCATAGAGAAGTCCGGATAACAGAAAGATCAGCAAAAAAAACACAAACATGAGAAGGAAGAGTTTTTTATTGCGCAAGAATACCCCTCCTCTGCTGCTACCATAAGGTGATTCGACAAACAACTAGAAAATTCCTTTATGAAGACTTATCCATTGGACATGTAAGATTATACACGGGGAGACCTTGTCTGGCTGCAGTGAAGATGAGGAAAAGAAAAGGCCTGGCAGTATCGCCAGGCCTTCGTTGTACAACTCCATTATTTCGCCAATTGGCTTGCATCTTGCTTCAGTACTTCCGCTTTGTCTGTTTGCTCCCAAGGAACGTTCAGATCGTTGCGGCCGAAGTGACCGTATGCTGCAGTCTGTTTGTAGATAGGACGGCGCAGGTCGAGCTGCTTGATGATGCCAGCAGGACGCAGATCGAAATGCTTGCGGACCAGCTTCACGAGGTCTTCTTCGGAAACGGTTCCTGTGCCGAATGTATCCACTGCGATGGAAACAGGCTGAGCTACCCCAATCGCGTAAGCTACTTGTACCTCGCATTTGTCAGCGAGTCCAGCAGCTACGATGTTTTTCGCAACATAACGAGCTGCGTATGCACCGGAACGGTCCACTTTGGTCGGATCTTTTCCGGAGAAGGCACCGCCGCCGTGACGCGCATAACCACCGTAAGTATCAACGATGATTTTGCGGCCAGTCAAGCCAGCATCGCCTTGAGGACCGCCAATTACGAAGCGGCCGGTAGGGTTGATAAAGTATTTGGTCTCTCCATCGAGCAATTCAGCGGGAACAACTGGTTTGATTACCAATTCCATCAGATCGTTTTTGATTTGCTCCAAAGTCGTCTCAGGCGCATGCTGCGTAGAGATAACGATGGTATCGATCCGTACAGGCTTGTCACCGTCGTATTCCACCGTCACTTGCGTTTTGCCATCCGGGCGCAGGTAGGACAACGTGCCGTCTTTGCGCACTTCTGTCAAGCGGCGAGCCAGTTGGTGAGCCATGCTGATCGGCAAAGGCATCAGCTCAGGCGTTTCATTGCAAGCAAAACCAAACATCAGACCCTGGTCGCCAGCACCGATGGCTTCGATCTCTTCATCGGTCATTTTCCCTTCACGGGCTTCGAGGGCTTGGTCTACCCCAAGTGCAATGTCAGCAGACTGTTCACCAATAGCAGTAATCACACCGCAAGTATCCGCATCAAAGCCGAACTTGGCACGATCATACCCGATTTCGCGAATGGTTTCGCGAACCAGCTTTTGAATGTCTACATATGTGTTGGTAGTGATCTCACCCGCTACGAGGACCAGTCCAGTGGTGACGGACGTTTCGCAGGCCACGCGAGCATTGGGATCTTTGGACAGAATAGCGTCCAGAATCGAATCGGAAATTTGGTCACAAATTTTATCCGGGTGTCCTTCGGTTACGGATTCAGATGTGAACAGACGACGACCTTTTTGCAAAGCCATGAGAAAACAACCTCCTTTGACCTCATACAAATAGTGTGGTAGCCGACGCAGGATTTTATCGACGTAAATGCAGGCAAAAAAAACCTTTTCCGCCTTTGGGGGAGGAAAAGGTTTGCGCGCTTTAGCTTCCTTCATCCTCTTATCGGCCAGAACAGATGTCCGTTCTGCTGGTTAGCACCGCTCTAGTCGGTTGCCGGGCTTCATAGGGCCAGTCCCTCCGCCTGCTCTGGATAAGAGTATCCATTACGGATTATAGAATAATTGTTTTTTCCAGTGGTGTCAATAGAGAATTACCGCAGCTCGTACTTGCCCCGAACCATGATGTGCGAGACCCCGTCATACTGCGGAGCCGTGCGCAACCCACGGTTGTCCGAGCGCGCGATCAAGAGCAGATGATTGTGTCCGACGACGGCTCCTCCGCGCAAATCAGCACCTGCAGTCAGATCCGTCAAGCCATCTCCGTTATTGCCTGCTACAGCTTGTACTTGTCCCGTGCGAACGATAAATTCTGTGCCCTCAAAACCGTACAGCGTTTTGCCCGGATACAGCTCGACAACAGTCAACGTGCTTCCACTGCTGCTGCCTCCTCCTGCCCCGATGGACCGCAGCACCTGATCGACATAGCTTTTCGTCACGACTGGATCGTCTACCGAACCAGGTACGCCATTTACGCCATCTGCCATTGCCTGCGAAGCAAATAGAGCCATTCCCCCTAGCATGACTGCCAGCATTCCTTTGGTAAACTTTTTCATCGCGAATTCCTCCCCGTTGACTGACTCTTACTCTTTCTACAATTTATAGGATTTGGCGATTACGACAATCACTTCTGCTCGCGTGGCATTGCCTGTCGGTTTGAACAGGCTTCCATAGCCTCGCAGCCATTCCCTCGATGTCAGAGCCTCAATCGCAGGTGATGCCCAGTGCTCGGTCGATACATCCCGATAGCTGGAGATGCTGCGGGAATACAGCGGCACATTGTGCGCTCTCGCAACCATGGCTGCCATCTCAGCCCGTGAAATCGCCTGATCCGGCTTCATCTGATTGTTCGGATAGCCTTTTACGATCCCCAATTGGTAGGCGAGCCCCAGATTATTGTACGCCCAGTGGCTCTTGGGAAGATCTAGAAATGAAGTATTGCCGCTATAGGAGCCGACCGGCATCCTGCTCGCTTTCATCGCCTGTATCAGCATCGTGGCAAACTGCGCTCTCGTCACAGGCTGATCCGGCTTGAACGTGGCGTCATCAAAGCCTTTTACGACTCCCTTGCTGCTTAAGCGTGCGATCTCTGTACGAGCCCAATGAGTCGAAATATCCCGGTACCCCGCAATCAACTCCTGCTGGTTGACTGTCAGTCGATACAAGTCGTACTTGAAGGATACGGAACTGTTCAGACGGATGTAGTACTTGCCCGGCTGCAACCGGATCCCCAGGACTTCTCTTCCCTGGTCAGCACGCTCAGCCACAGAGTTGGTCATCGCCAATGGGTAATTGAAGTTGTTGCCGCTAAACAATGCGAGCCTCATTCCAGACTTGACCGGAACAAAAGGTGCTCGGATACTTACATAAGATTCCCGATTCACAGTAAATTGAAACCAGTCTGTATCTGTAGCAGTCGGGAACGTACCCGTCATCAAATTGCCTCCCGCCAGAGGGGAAGCCTGCTGGTACGTATCATTCGGCTCATTCGGGTCTTTTTTGACCGGAGTATAGTACAAATCAAGCGTGTACTCCGCATTGACCGCATTTTGTTCGTACTCGCTGACACGAATAAAATACTTCCCAGGCGACACTTCCTTCTCCGCCCGCTCTGTCGGGTCATCCCGGTCGCCGTTGTCGTAGCTGGGATCCCATCTCATTTCCCTGCCGTCCTGTTTTCCAATGTTCAGGACGATATCCATACGCTTCGTATCGGGCGTCACTGTCACATTCATCATGCCGTATTCGCGGACATAATAGGAAAACCAGTCTTGGTCCCCTTCTTCATGAAAATTGCCGACGACACTGATCTGATTTCCAACCAAAGGTCTGGCCGTTGCCATTGAGTCGTTCGGCTCATATCGATCTGGATTGATCGAATACCGGCTGGTTAACACATACGTAAAACCAGACACTCCGCCGTTTCGCATCAGCCTGATCATCATCTGACCCTGCTTTGCAGGCACTGTCAGCGTATCGCCGTTGCCTATGTAGTGCGTGACAGGTGTTCGATTATCCGAATAAAAGGTCGCCACCATCGGAGAAGCTGATCCTACGGAGACTGTAGCATGGAATGTTACCTTGCCGTCATAGGGAATGTCCATTTTAAACCAGTCTACCGTATCATTCGGCCCCAGATTGCCGCGAATTTGCGATTCGATCGGAAATGCCTTCGCTCTCGACCTCTGGTTGTTGGGTTCCAAAAAATCCATCGACATCGGGGTCGTAACCGCTTTGTGCACATTCAGCAGCCCATACCCGGTGGACTTGTCCCAGCCCGGCACTCCCAAGTCCTGAGCCGTCTGATAAAGCAACTGCCTTACATCAATGGGTTTGAGATTGGGGTGACGAGCCAGTACCAGAGCAGCCGCACCTGCTACCTGGGGAGCAGCAGCGGATGTCCCGCTAAACGTTCCGTACCTGCCCCCCAGCTTGGTCGTATACACATTCAGGCCCGTTGCCATCAGATTCAGTTCAGGACCGGAATTCGACTCCGTGATGGGCTGGTTGTTTGCCCTGACACCGCCCACTGCGATCACCGTCGGATAAGCAGCAGGATAGGCGACACGATCCCCTTCATTTCCGCTCGCCGCGACCAGAATCGCACCACTGGCCTCGGCTCGATTCACCGCATTGGTCAAAGCCTGGGAATAGGACATACTACTGACAGACATGAGTATGATCTTGGCTCCCCTGTCCAACGCAGCATGGATTCCTTTCGCGACAAGATCAAGGTCGGCGACAGCATTCTTGTCCAATACCTTGATAGGCAAAATTTTTGCTTTCCACAAAACGCCGGAAACCCCGATTTTGTTGTTTCCTTCGGCAGCCAATACACCGATCACTTCTGTGCCATGTCCATTATCATCCTGGGCAGACCTGGATGGATTGACCAGATTGATCCCTGGCAAGAGGTTCCCCTTAAGATCAGGGTGATTGTAATCAGCTCCCGTATCCAGCACAGCGATGGTGATATTGGTATTGGAACGGACGACATCCCAAGCTTTAATCGCTTGGATCTGCGATAAGTGGATCTGGTTTTCAATGTAAGGATCATTTGTATCAGATGCTGCACGTACGGGGCGGACATCTACCATCACCATGACTAAGCCGATTACAACAGCCAGTATCGTTCCTACCCACTTTTTCATGACAAAAACATCCTTCGGAAAATAGGTTATTCATTAAGCATACGGAATGATCAGACGTAGTGCAAGTCCGTATATCCAATATTTGGAATGTTAAATCAAAACAACCCCCCTCTTCACCATCGGCAAAAAGGGGGGCCCTGTTTATTGCAAAAGATCTTTGTTATTTGCGCTTGGGGCTACCACGGGTGATTTCCGCTGCTGTTTCGCTTTTGGAATAAACGCAGTCAATCCGGCAAAGTCATCGATCGACTTGAGCAGGGAGTCAGCCGGAATTTTGAAGAGCCACAGCTTATGGCCTTTCGCATCTACCTTCATGTTTTCCAGGGTATAGTGAACCTTCGCCACACTGTCGCCTGTCTTGTCGCTTACGATGATCGGCACCTCAGTGAACTCCAGACGTTTATCCAAACCATTGCGGAAGACCACGACGACTTTCAATCCGCCTTTTTCATCTTCATCCGCCTTCACATCCAGCACCTGCAAATCGACGTTGCCATCTTCCATAGGCTCGATGTTTTTCAGCGCCTTGTTGTAGTGGACGACTTCATCGATGCTCAAACCGCCCGTCTCACTATCGTCGATATCGGCCTTTTTGAGATTAGGCTTCTTGTATGCGAGCGTCAGCGGCACTTCTTTTTCAGGAATATTGTCGAATTCATCCCAACGGAACATGAACTCGCATGGACGGCTGGACATGTCCCCGAGCGGACCCATTGCGGTCAGATCAAAGATTTTTCTCGCAACAATGCCCCCATCCGGAGTCATCAGCACGAGTGGAACGCGCTGCAGCAGGATATCACGGGACATCGCATTGCGAATATAAGTAAGCACCAGGTAGCCTTCCTCTGTTACTTGTGTGTAGAAAGGTATGATACCCACTTCATCGCGGACAACCGCTGGCAGTTCGTCATGAATGTACTGAAGCAATTCCGTCTCTGCTTCTTCCAGTTTGCTGTCCCACGGTCCATTCATCTGCAAGAACAGCTCCTTGGAAGCGACGCGCGTAGACGATTGCTCCGGATTTTCAATCCCGGACAGACCCAGATAAAATTCCTTGTGCAGATTTTCATGAATGTCTTCTTTTACCTGCTCCAAGCTTTCCTTCGAACCAAACCAATTCTCCAATAACCAACTCATCTGTCAACCTCCTCAGTCCCATTAAAACGGATATCTTGCCTTACATGTGTTTTACTTCACTTCGAGATGCCATCTGCCCAGTTTCGCATCCCGCTTTTGCACTGCATCAGCCGGGAATACAATCAGCCAAGGACGGCTATGACCAGGCTTTACCTTGATTTTGCTCGCATTCAGGGTTCCCTGTGCCACCACATCGTGTTCCGCATCTGTAATAGAGATTTGTATTTCACCAGGATTGTATACCTTATCCAACCCGTTACGGAACAGAAGCGCCGCCACCAGCTGTCCTTCTTTGGTCCAGCCGATGTCAAAGCCAGTTACCTCAATCGTATTAAGAGGAATCGGCGGCAATGTATGAACCATGGCCTCCAGCCGATCCTTTTGACGGTCTGTCATGCGGCGTTCCATCTCTGGATCGAGTTCTAGCTGAGTGGGCCATACATGGGTGCTCTGTCCCGCTTTCATGACCAGCTTCCATCGTGTAAACGAGTAGTCTTCATGAAGATAGCTTTCCTGCGGGAAAAACACTTCCCAAGGACGGCTCGTATGCGGCGGAATGGCTCCCATTTGCTCCAGATTTACTGGCATCCGTGCAAATGGCTTGTCATCCAGATAAATCGCCAGGCGAATATTTTTGACCCGGACCGGCTTGTTCGTCGCATTCCGGAAAAAGAAAGCAACAGTCATACCGTTCGGTTGTGGAACCATACTAAAGCCTGTAACACTGATCAATCCACGATGAATTTCTGGGAGTTCTGCCTGCAAAAAGCGGAGTGTGTACTTTTTCTCAGCGTCCAGCTGCTGCTCCCATTGCGGATGCAGCGAAATCTCTGTACGCACCATATTTGAGCTGCTGCCCGTCTCAGCTTGAGCGTCCGCTTCAAATTCAACTTCCGTATTGCGCATTTCTTCAGCAGGGATGGCGGACTCTTCCTGGATGTCTTTTTTCAATTCTTCCATCGAACGAGCGCTGTCCTGCTCTTTGCCTAACCAGTTCTTAAAAAAGGAAAACATGCGTTACCTCCTCACACGTCCGAACACGAACGAAGCTTCTCTATCATCATATCTGTTTCTTGAATAGAGAGCAATTCCAAACCTTATCCAGTCTAGGACTGCGTCCCTTGTGGCACACTGACTTTCCAACGCGAAAGATCGGCATCGGGCTTGGTTACGCTCTCGGGCGGGAAGACGAACAGCCACGGCTTGCTGGTGTTGGCATTAACTGTCAGCCCATTCAGCTCAAACAATCCTTTTGCTACCTCGTCTCCCGAAGCATCATAGAGGGCGAGCGGCAATTTTTCAAAGGAGAGCGACTGTTGCGAACCGTTGCGAATCAGCAAAATAGCATGCATGGAGCCATCCTCTTGTTTGCGGATTTGCACGCTCTGGATATTGACCTCCCCTTCTTTTAACGCAGGGAGCCGTTTCGCGAGCCCGATCAACGCCTCTTTTTGCTGGTCGCTCAGCGATTTGATCCAGGATTCCTCCAGCTCCAGCTGCTGCGGGAGAACCATTTTTTTCTGGGCCAGCTCGAAGGCAATCTTCCAATTGCTCAACAACACATTCAATTGCAAAAAGTGTTCCCGGGTGAAGACAAACGACCAGGGACGCGCCGACTGCGCCGGTATTTCTCCTACCTGAGACAGATCAAACGATTGGCGGGTAAACAGTTCCTGATCCCCAAACAGCACTACCAGCGTCATCGTATCCAGTCGTACAGGGCGATCCAGACTATTGCGTATAAACGCAGTCACTTCAATTCCTTCCTCATGCGGGATCAACTGAGTGCCGGCAAGAGATAGATTGCCAGGTGCCAGTGGCGGCAATTCCTGCGCCATAAAAGAGAGAGCGTACTTCTCCTGCTGGCTAAGCTTGGCTTCCCAGGACTCATGCAAAGACAGGGAAGTAACGATTCCTCCTGTCCCTTCAGCTTGCTCTTCGCGTTGATCCGACTGTTCCGTATCGCCAGCAGGCAAAATGGATTCTTCTCTTACCTGTTCTCTTACTTCTTCCGTCGTGGGCGTTTTCCCCAATAAATTCTTCAAGAAGGATAACATAGCGTCGCTCCCAACTTTTCTCTTCATCTATATATACATGTACGTTTGCTCGTCATTCACTATAGCATAGTGACATTTGTTTGCAACATAGAAAACTTGGTATGTGCCTAGGGAAACTGCGGAATCTTCTGGCTTCCGCAAACCTGATAAACCCCGCCTCCCGAATGAAGGGAATATTTTTTTAGAATAACTTTCCAAACGTCAAATGTCAAGGAACGTCAGGGATTGCCGCTCTCCTGTACGTATACACGTATACGAGCGCTTCTGCCTCCGTAACTGGCCGTGATCGAAACAGTTCCTTCCTTTATAGCAGTGATTTCCCCCTGCTCATCTACGACAGCTACGTGTTCATCCGAGGAATGCCATGTTCCTTTATCGTTTACCTCCACCCGGGCACCATTACGATAGGTAGCGACAAGCTCCGGTGTATAGGTGTCCCCTGGACGAAGGGTAATCTTGTCGTCCGGGACATCCAGCTTTCGCACGCTGTTGTCCACCCGGATCGTGGCTGATTTTCCACGGTATTCAGCCGTAATCGTCGCAATGCCGGGGCCGATGGCAGTAATCACGCCATCCTCTATGACAGCAACTTCTGGATTGCTAGTCTGCCAATCTGCCTCAGCGGTTACGACATCTTTCTTTTCCTTATAATATGCGTACAGCGTGACGGGAATCTGAGAATCCGGCACAAGCTGAAGCTGGTCCGGATTTGCTACAAGCGCGTCCATCTTTACAAGTACCTCGATGGAGATGCGCTCGCTGCCGTAGTATGCCACAACCCAGGTACTCCCGACGTTTTGGGCAGAGACGATACCGTTATGTACGGTAGCTACCTGTTCATCCAGCGAAATCCATCTCACATCTTCCGGCGGCACCTCTTCTCTCGTCCGGTCCCCGTAGGTGGCAGTGATGGATAGTTGTACGGCTTCGTCCGGTTTTACTGTTATTCGCCGATCTGAAAATGTAAGGCTGCGGACGGACACTTCTACCGGGACCGTATATCGTTTGCCACCGAATGAAGCAGTGATGTTTGTCTTTCCAAAAGCCAGTCCTTTCACTACCCCCTGCTCGATCGCAGCGACAGAATCATCCTCCACCTGCCAGATCGCTTTCTTCGTCACATCACGCTTTGTTTGATCCTGATAAATCGCAGTAGCCTGCAGTAACGCTGTACTACCTGGGCGCAACGACAGCCTCACAGGATCGACACTGATCCTGCGCATCTCAGCATTCGACACTTTCTCTTCCTGCAACGCGCCATAGGCGTTGACCAGTCCATAGCCAAATTTCTCGTCGGGGCCTTTACGCCCCAGGTCGATTGCCGTTCGCTGCAAACGGTCCTCGATGTCCTGCACAGTCAGCTGTGGCTTGGCTGCCTTCATCAAGGCAACTGTACCGGCGACAAAAGGAGCGGCTTGTGAGGTCCCGCTCGCATACACGTATCTTCCATGCAGATATGTACTCAAAATTTCCTCACCAGGTGCGGCAAGCGCGATCCCTGACCCGTAGTTGGAGAACTTCGCCAGTTCCAACTCTTCATCTACCGCACTCACCGCAATCACGCCGGGGATCGAGGCGGGTACATAACGCTCTACCCTATCACCGTCATTTCCTGCTGCAGCAACGACTATCACATCGTGCTCCAGCGCATAGGCTATCGCCTCCTGCAGCATCTTCGGCTCTTCCCGTCCCCTTTCCCCAGACAGACTGAGGTTGATGACATCAGCGCCCTTATCCACCGCATCCATGATCGCAAACGACACATCGTACATCGTCCCGTTTCCCTGATCGTCCAGGACCTTTAGCGGCAGGATTTTTACGTTGGCATTGCCGCTCACCCCTGCGATCCCGATGCTGTTCAGTTCCGCAGCGATAATTCCAGCGACATGAGTTCCATGCCCGTCATCGTCCATCGTCTCGAAATTATCATCTATATAATTGTAGCCATTATGTGTATCTACCCGATTTATCAGATCAGGGTGGGTGTAATCTACTCCTGTGTCCAGTACAGCCACTGTCACCTGTACGTTACTCCCGCCCTCTTTCCATGCCTCTGGGGCTTGGATGGCTCGCAGACCCCATTGCTCTTCAAAGCGAGGATCTTCTGTCCAATTTGAAGCCTTGCGCATGCGCAGATTGGGCTCGATATACTCGACAGCAGGATCGGCAGCGAGGTCATACAGCAGGTCTGGATCTGGGTCGGCTGGCAGCTTCACCAGAATATGCTGTCTGTTGGACTCGATTACGGAGAGGCTCGGGTCTTCACTGTGAAGGTAGGAGACTGCTCTGGCTCGGACGGAAGATGTTAGCTTGATGATGTATTCGTTTGTTTCATCGGATGCGGTTTCACTCTGTGCAGCTTGCGCGTGATCCGGTTCCATGCTGAAAAAAGATGTTAGTACAAGAAGGCTCACCAACAGTAATGGCAGAAGTTTTTTATAATAGAATCCCACTTGGCTTTAATCCTCCTCTTTCTCTCTACTCTAGTTTCTAGTTTAAGACGGAGGCTTGGGGCAAAAAAATAAACAACGCATACTGGATGATGCAGATGCGTTTTATAATCTTCCACTATAATTGGAATACTTGTTTTTATTATACTTCTTTATCCCATCTAATTAAGTAAAAATACTTAGTAGAATAACCAGATAACGAAAACACTATTACAAAGTATTCTTTACCGGTTTCACCCAGGAAGGTGATGACTCATCCTGATTCCCTGGATTCATTGATTTGCCCAGTACCTTCGTTCCCGTAGGGTCATATACAATCAAGTCATAATCAGTTCCATCGGGAAATTGTTGAAGCTTCACTGTATTGTTTTTATTTGTTTATAAACTACCAAGTTTGATCCTGTAAAAGTCAACATCTCTTCCAGCTCCCTTATCTGTTCGCACAACTCCTGCACATGTAATCCCTCTATGGCGCTAAAGTAGTTCATCCATGAGAATAGAGACTGCTCACTCACTCGTTTTAATTTGATGAATCACTTGATCCTCCGGTAGAATCAATTCCTCGTATGCATCCTGAACCGTGATCATGTCTTTTCGTCCCTTTCTCTCTACAACAAGGCTGCTACCTGTTCCTTATCCTGCCAACCGGTGTTGATGTAGTCGTGAGCCGCCGTCTGGATTATGAGAATGGCCTACCAGCTTACTGACCGTCGTAAAGGGTATACCCCTTTTGATCAGTCGGAAACAAAAGGTAAGTCGTGCTGCCTCACCAGACCTTCTAGGAACGTGTTGACAACGTCCTTGTGCAGGCTTGTCGGCACGTTGACTGTGCAAGACGTAGGGACTTTCCTTTGCTTGTATCCTGCCGTTCCGACTGGATGTAGATAAGGTCAACTAGATCAAGCGGAAGTGGTACCTCACAATACTTGCCTCTTTTACCTGTTACCCTGAGCATGTTGGTGAGGTAGTCTAGATCACTGAGCGGAATCCCACACAGTTCCATCACCCTAACTCCTTTGTACAAGGGCAGCCAAACGAGGAGATGATTACGCAGGCTGTTTTTACTCCTGTCTTGGATAAAGAACAAGTATCTGGTTTACCTCTTGTTCAGTGAAAACTTCTTAATTCTCCCTCACTGCCAGTTACTAACTTTTACTGTCCCTTCTTAGCGTGACCACTTGTTCCGTTGCCAGCTTATGGGCAGGAACAGGTTAAACGCCTGTAGGAAATTGGATCTTCTTATTGATAGTTGCCACCGCGTACTTGTCTTCCATCAAGCGGTCCTCGTAGCTGGATACGAAATAGCCTTTTAGAGCAGTGTTTATGGCAAGTCTAAAAATGCAGAGAATAGCTGCGGATTTGTGCATAGGCACGGCCAACGCCGAAGATTATGACGATCTCACTCCGGATAGCGCATTTCGTAGCCGGTAGCTCTCGCCGGTGAAAGCCAGGACGTGTGCGTGGTGAACGAGTCGGTCCACGCGCGCTGCTGTCAGTCTGGCATCTCCAAACACCGTGTTCCACTGGCCAAACTCAAGGTTAGAGGTGACAATCACACTCCTT
>NZ_RHHT01000039.1 GCF_003710985.1 Brevibacillus panacihumi | reverse complement strand
GCTTGCTGGGCGCGCTGGCCGTCCACCAGCAGGTCGTAGCCTGCCTGGTTGGAGGTTTGCGGGAACTCCACATCGTGACCTTTCGCCTGCAGTTCCGCCGCCACCATCCGCTCTGCGACGTACCCCTGGATCTGCGCGATGTCCCCGGTATTCACCGTCGTGTCCACCGTTCCGGCAAAGCGGGAAAAGGCGAACAGGGAAGACAAATCCTCCGCCCGGGAAAAGTCGATGCCTTCCATCACGGTCGGGTCCAGGCGGAAATAGTCGTACAGAAAATCCCCGGCGCTGACCGCCGTGATGCTGAAGGTCTGCTTCATTTCCTCCGCGCTGCCGAACAAAAAGGCTTGCAGCCGCCCTTGCTCCCTTTGCGGTTTGACCGGTCGGAGCGGCTCTCTGAGCGCTTCCCTGTACCTGCCTTGCTTCCACAACGTCCAAAAAGCCGGATTTGGTATCCCTCTCATCAACTCATCACGCCTTCCTTACACATGCTGCAACCCGTAGAACTGTTGTTCCAGACTGCCGATCTCCTGCTCCAATCTTGCTGCCGCAGTCTGGTGCTGAGCCAGTGCCGTCTCCAGCTCTCCCCGCTTTCGTTGCAATGCCGTCAGCTGGTGACGCAAACTTTGGCACTCCTGCCTGGCAGAGCGGATCTGCTCTCTTTCCGCTCTGCCCCATTCCTGCTCAGCGGAAATAACCTCACCCGCGAGTTTGTCCAGCAGCTCTTTTCGCTGGTTTTGCAAACGGGAGGTTTCCACGAAGGCAGCGGCAGATTTCATTTTCTGCTTCGCCCAGCCCAGGAATCCATACTCCCGGGATTGCCGATTCTGCCGTATTCGTTCGATTTCCCGGCCGATCTCTTCATAGCGAGCAGCAAGCAGGTCAAACTTTTCCGATATTCCCAGTTGCGCCAGGTTTGCCTTTTCCAGCCGCCTTTTCACCTCTGAATGCGTACGGGCGATATGCCGTTCCCGCTCCGCGATCCTCTGCTCCGCCCGGCGAATCTCTTCCTTGCAGGCAGCGATTTGCCGGATGTACTCATCTACATGCTGCTGGTGCTCCCCCATTTCTGCCCGCAGCTTCCAGTGCTGCTCAAAGGCAGCCTGCCACCTTCCCTGCAAGGGGCTGTAGGAGACGGGCTGCCGGAATGCGCCCAAGGCAGGCAGGGCAATTTGCAGAATCAGGATCGGCACCATCTTGTTTTGAAACTTCCGGGTCTGCGCACGGTACAGATAGAATCCGCCCCCGCCCAGCAGCATGACAAGAAAGAGCGGATTGGCCAAGATGGCCACGGTAGAGGTCAACACGGTATAGGTGCCAAAAGAAAGCGTCACGCCCACAAGCCCCGCCAGTGAGGCCAACAGGGAAACAGCGGACGTATAAAAGGCGAATCCGCTCACTTCCACGATGACGGCAAACAGAATGCTGGCTCCGCTGGTGACGACAATTTTTTGCAGCACGTCGCGGGTCAATTGCTCGACACCCAACCGCTGCTTGATCTGGTCCTGTTTCTCATCCGGCATGGATTCGATGAACGCTTGCACTTTTTCCAGGTACTCCCGCTGTTTCTCGGGGGATGCCGCATCCATCTCTTTTCCCGCCTGCGCCAGCAGTTGGTCCAGCTGGAAGCGGACCATGGTCTGCAGCGGGTCCATGCCCGGATGTTTCGCTTTGTAGTCGCGGTACCGGGAATCCTGTTTCGCCATCCCTTGGTCCGCTCTCTCCACGATTTGTCCGGCGAACTCTTCCACTTCCTGATCGGTGAGCAGATGGCTGCCGCGCACTTCCAGACGTTTCGCCATCTCCAGCAGGATGTCCAGCTGCAGCTCTTCGTCGGGACGATGCTTGAGCGCATTCGCTTTCTCATTCAGTTTCTGGATGAAGGGATTCGTCTTGCGGTGAAACAGATCTTGCATTTTGGTTGCCAGAATATCCATGATGCCCGTATCGCAGCACAGCGCATGCACCATGCGCAGCTCATTGCCCTGAAGAGAACACAAGGCCTGGGCGAACAGCCGTCCATTCATGTCTTTCCTCCATCGCTTGCACGATCGTATCTGTCTTTCACTTCTGCTGGCCGTACATATCGGCCAATATCCGATACTCTTCCAGCAGCTGCCGCCGGTATTCCGCAGGCTCCAAAAGCTCCGCGTCCTTTCCGTACTGTTTCATCCAGCGCAAGAACTCTTCCGCCCCGCGCGTCGTGACCCGCAGCAGCAGAGAACCGTCAGCCAGATCTTCCAGTTGGGGTTTTGAATCGTACCGGTGCTCCTTGATGTAACGGGCGACATCCCGGGAAAACCGCACGGTAAAAGTGGTTTCCCTGCCATCTGCCTTGATTCCCCACAGCTTGTCCAAATAAGCGTCGATCTGAAAATCATCCTCGATGAAAAACTTCTTATGGGTCAGTTCAATGGAATGGAACCGGTTGAGGCGGAAAGTAAGCACTTCCCCGCGCAAGTGGCAGAATCCGATCAGGTAGAGATGGCCGGCGCGGGGAACCAGGTAGTAGGGATCGATCATGCGCCTGGTCAGGTCTTCCCGCGACATCGTGTAATATGCGCAGGAAATCGTCACGTCCTGCACAATCGCTTCGATGATCCGCTGCATGATCAGATCCTGGTCGGCGTTGGCAGCAGGCTCCGTATGGATGCGGATGCGTTTGCTCAAATGCAGCAGGTCGTCATTTACCCTGAAGCGCGTCAGGATCTTTTTCATGGCAGACTGAAACGATTTCTGAAAAGGGTGTCCCTTTGTTTTGAATGGACTGGCCAGCATGGGATACAGGGAGATGGCCAGGTATTCCTCGGCCCCAAGTTTCCCCTGTGTCTGAATATGGTTGTCAATGATGTAATAGCCTTTGTTTCCCTGCAGCAGCACCTGGATCCCGCATTTGTCCAGGTCTTTGATGTCCCGGTAGATGCTTCTGACTGACGTTCCGGTCAATTGGGCAAGTTCGGGAGCGGTTATTCCGGGCCGCTGTTGAATCGTTGTCACGATGAAAAAGAGGCGTTGTGTCTTATCCATGGAAATCCACCTTTGGAAATAGGAAAATATATATGTATTCATGAAATAAATTTTATTTCCTCTTTACTTGGGGGATTTTGTCAATAAGAAAGAAAATTCACTTTCTTTTGTGCAGGAAAAACCCATAATCTGGTATACCTATCGCCTGTATGCTATAATTTCCGTGGACAGAACAGGCTTGCAAGGGCGGTCGGCTGGCTGACGCTGATGATCAGCTTCTGTATGCTGCTTGTCGCGCTGCTGGCGCTCGTTGTCTCCATCGTTACAGCGATTAACCAAAACAAAAAGAAATAGACCGCCCTCACCAAAGGCAACCGGTCTATTTCCAAGAACGTTTGTAAGCCGACCGCTCAAAAAAGCGGCTGTTGCAGGGAGGAGTCGGAGGCAACCGGCTCCTTTCGCATTGTACGCATTTTCTGCCTTTCGTATACCAGATTCGCTGGAAATCGCCAACCAGCCGGATCCAAAAAGAACAGTGGTCAAGGGGGATTCACGCGTGGACGATAATCTGAATATTCACGGCCGGACGCTGCAGGAATGGAAGAAAGCATACCCGCTGCTTTCTTCCCTCATCGCGACAGAAGAAGCATTTTGGCTAAACGAACATTACGAATCCTTCCGGCAAGGGGCGGGACTCCCATTGCGGGAAGAGGATATACGCGATGCGGAAGCGCGCCTGGTACGCTTTGCCCCTTACCTGCAATCCGCTTTTCCCGAGACCCGAAAGACAGATGGGTTGATCGAATCTCCGCTCCTCCCCATACCCGAGATGCAATCTTATCTGGAATCGGTGCAACAGATCGCGATTCCCGGAAAAATGTGGCTGAAATGCGACAGCCATCTGCCGATTGCCGGATCGATCAAGGCTCGGGGCGGAATCTACGAGGTGCTGAAACATGCCGAGGATCTGGCGTTGACCCATCGCCTGCTTACGCCGGGCGACGATTACGCAAAGTTTTCCACAGACGCGTTCAGGGAACTCTTTTCCCGGCACTCCATCGCCGTCGGCTCAACGGGCAACCTGGGTCTCAGCATCGGCATCATAAGTGCCCAACTTGGATTCCAGGTCACGGTCCACATGTCGGCCGACGCCAAAGAGTGGAAAAAAGAGTTGCTCCGCAGCAAAGGGGTCAACGTGGCAGAGCATGCGTCCGATTACAGCAAAGCGGTGGAAGAGGGCAGGAAACAGGCGGCAGCCGATCCTTCCTGCTATTTCATTGACGATGAAAATTCCAAGGACTTGTTTTTCGGGTATGCCGTTGCTGCCTATCGCCTGAAAAATCAGCTGGATGCCCTGCAAATCACGGTTGACCGCGAACATCCGCTGTTTGTTTACCTGCCGTGCGGAGTGGGTGGAGGGCCCGGGGGCGTCGCGTTTGGTTTGAAGCAGGTATTCGGCGATCATGTTCATTGCTTTTTCGCGGAACCGACCCACTCTCCCTGCATGCTGCTGGGATTGATGACCGGCCTTCACGATCAAATCTCCGTTCAGGACTTCGGGATTGACAACAAGACCGAAGCGGACGGTCTCGCGGTTGGACGTCCCTCCCGTTTCGTCGGAAGAACGATCGAAACCCTTCTTAGCGGGATTTATACCGTAGAGGATGATGAACTGCTGGTACTGCTGGCCGCCCTGCGCGACCAGCAAGGCATTCGCATGGAGCCATCCGCTCTGGCGGGGATGTGCGGCCCCTCCCGTTTGGCGGGAAGTGCGGAAGGGCGGCGCTATATCGAGAAACAGAATTTGTCGATGAAACAGGCCACTCACATTGTCTGGGGCACCGGAGGCAGTCTGGTGCCTGAGAGCGTACAGGAAGAATACTATCAGAGAGGGTTGCAAATGGCCCGCTCAAGACAAGAATAAACCAGCTCTCTTCGCAAAAGGAGCCGGCGGCTTCCGGCTCCCTTTGTTTTCGCAGATTCACAAACAGGCACATGACGAAAGACGTGCCCGCGCATGGTTTCCCGCGCAAACACGCCTCCTTTGGATTCCCAAGGTTTTCCCCGGTTATCAACCGAGCAAGAACCCGTCACCCAGGGGGTCTTCCGGATCGATGACAAACTGGTGCAAGCCTGTGACAAACGCGTTTCCCTCGATGGTGGGGATGATGGCCGGAAAATCACCTACCCTGGTCGTGCCAATCACCGTGCCTGTGAATTGGCTGCCGACAATTCCCTCGTGAACAAACGGTTCTGCCATCGCGATCTGTCATCTTTGGTACAGTGTCGCCAGCCGGGCGGATGTACCCGTGCCGCAGGGAGAGCGGTCAATCTGCCTGTCGGCGAAAATCGTGACGTTTCGCAGGTGGGACCCCGCTTTTTTCGGTTCGTCGGATACGATCACCCCATATATGCCCTGCAGCTGCGGTTGCAGCGGATGCTGCACGGAGATGTCGGCTTCGATTCTCTCCTTGATCGCCTGCCCCCAGTCCTGCAGAGCGGGCAACTGGTCAATTTCGACGCGAACTCCCAGGTCTTCGGCTTGCACCACCGCGTAAAACGCTCCGCCAAAGGCGATGTCGACCTGAATGGAGACTCCGTTGACAGTTAGCGGGACATCTTGCGCAAAGACGAACGACGGCACGTTTTCAAAGGAAACCGATTTGACTTCACCTTCTGTCACTCGCGCACGGGCAACCACCTTCCCGGCGGGGCTGTCGATCACGATTTGCGGCGTCTCCCCGTCCACCTGCAAATATCCCGTCTCGATTGCCGCGGTCACCACGCCGATGATCCCGTGACCGCACATGGTGCTGAATCCTTCATTGTGCATGAATAGAACGCCAAAATGAGCGTCCGGGCTGACCGGCGGAACGATCACGCAGCCGTACATCCCGTGATGTCCGCGCGGCTCGTGCATCAGGGCGCGGCGAATGACGTCATGGTGTTCGCGAAAATAGGCCCTTCGTTCCAGGATTGTTTCGCCTTTCAGCGGCGGAATGCCTCCCGTGATGATGCGCAGCGGCTCCCCTCCGGTGTGGGTGTCGACTGTCGTGAACAGTTGTCTGATTTTCATGCCAGCCTCCTCACAAGGTATGCTTGATCGCGCAGGTTTTGACCGCGCTGTAGAAGTCCAGTGCGGCCTGTCCCTGTTCCCGGGTGTGGGAACTGGACAGCTTCATCCCGCCAAACGGCGCCTGGTACTCCACGCCCGCCGTCTCCTGGTTGACCCGGACCATCCCCGCCTGCGCCAGATCCAGAAAGCGGTGGGCCCGGGAGAGATCGCGGGTAAACAGCGAGGCGCTCAACCCGTATACGGTACGGTTGCACAGCGTCACGGCATGATCGAAGCCGTCTGCGGGCAAAAGGACAGCCAGCGGTCCGAACACTTCTTCCTGCACCAGCGCGTGGTCTTCCGTCACTCCCGAGACGACCATCGGCTTGACGTAGTAGCCCTCATCCGGAGAGGTGAGCAAAACGCCCTGGGCCACCAGATCCGCCTCGCGCTCCGCCATCGCGGCGTACTCCGAAACCTTGCTGTACTGGGCATGCGACGCCACCGGTCCGAGATACGCGCCCGGATCCAGCGCCGGCCCCGCCTTGCAGGCTGCCACCGCTTTCCGCAGAAGTTCCGCGAACGACTCGCAGACCTCCCGCTCGACGATGATCCGGCTGGTTGCCGTACACTTTTGCCCGGCTGAACGAAACGCTCCACTCAGCACGAGGGGAACGGTTTTTTCCAAATCGGCGTCGCGCAGCACGACAGCCGCGTTTTTGCCGCCCATTTCCGTCTGGTACTTGATATTTCGGGCTGCACAGGCGGCGGCGATCTGCCTGCCCGTGGCCGTGGAGCCGGTAAAGCTGACCGCGTCCGGCTGAATCTCCTCCACCAGCGCCTGGCCGATCTCGCTTCCCTTGCCGATCACCAGGTTGAGTACCCCTGGCGGCAGCTGGGCTTCGGCAAATATCTCCGCCACCCTCACCGCCGTAAGCGAAGCGTTCTCCGCCGGTTTCCAGATCACGGTGTTGCCGCAAATCAGCGCAGGGGCGATTTTCCAGATCGGGATCGCCACGGGAAAATTCCACGGCGTAATCACCGCGACGACACCCAGCGGTACGCGTCGGGTGTACTGCAGCACATCCGGTTCGGCGGACGGGATCACGCTGCCGACGGACCGCACCCCTTCCGCGGCATAATAGCGGAGCAAATTGACGCCTCTTGTGACTTCGCCCCGCATTTCCCCGATCGGCTTGCCCATTTCCCGGCTGGCCAGTTCGGCCACTTCCCCCGCCGCTTTCTCCAGCGCAGCCGCGATTCGGTACAGCACTTCTCCCCTTGCCGCCCCCGTCATCCCCGCCCAGTGGGAAAACGCCTGGCGTGCGGCCTGCTCCGCCTGGCGCACATGCGAAGTGTCGGACAGCCGGACAACGCCCACTTCTTCAGACAGCTGCGACGGGTTTTGCACGACAACCTCTCTTCCCGCAGGCGTGACCCATTCGCCACCGATCCAGTTTTTGCTCTGCATCCCGACTTCCCTCACTTTCCGCCGACCGCGTGCTGGTAGGCCTGCCGGATCGCTTCGTACTCCGCATCCGGAAGCGGAAGCCGCGGCGCTCGCGTGGGACCGACGGGAAAACCGGCCAGCTCCATCATGTACTTGATCGACTGGACCAGCTGCGGGCTGGCGTCGAAGCGAAACAGCGGCAGCAGGCGGCGGTAAAGCGCCATGGCCTCCTCCAGTTTGCCAGCCCGGGACAGGTTGAACAGCTCCACGCCTTCTTTTGGCAAGGCGTTCGGCACCCCGGCGATCCAGCCTGTCGCACCGACCATCGCGCCCTCCAGGGTCAGGTTGTCAACCCCGACCATTACTTCCAGATTGGTTTTTTCCAGGATCTCCAGCATGCGGCGGACATCCCCGGAAAATTCCTTGACGGCCACCACGTTTTCCAGGCGGGAGAGTTTGGCCAGGAAATCGGGCGTCAGATCGGTTTTGTAATCAAGCGGATTGTTGTAGGCAATAATCGGCAGACCCACGCTGTTCATTGCTTCGAAGTGCGCCACCACCTCGTGTTCCAGCGGCCGGTAGTTGATCGGAGGCAGCGCCATCACGCCGGCAGCCCCCGCTTCCCTGGCGTAGCGAACCCAGTCCGCCGCCTGCTTGGTCGAGGGAGCCGCGGTCCCGACCACAACCGGCACTCGTCCTTCCGCGGCCTCGATGACGGTGTCGATCACCTTGGCGCGCTCCTCGTTGGTCAGCGTCGCGTACTCGCCGAGCGAGCCGGACGGCACAAGTCCGTCAACCCCCTGGGAAATCAGCCAGTCGCACAATTCGTGCAGCCGCTTGTAGTCCACCTCGCAATCCGGGGTAAACGGCGTGACCAACGCTACATAGACACCTGCAAATCTTGTCATTGTTTTCGCTCTCCTCTCGCATTTTCGGAAATTTTCCAGTCAATGATCTTCGGCAGGCGGGATCAGCAAAAAACCCTCCGCCAGTTCATCGGCGGGATTGTAAAAAAACTTGTGCATTCCCATCAGCCAGGCGGACCCGGTGATTTGCGTGACTGCCGCCGGACAGCCGGCAACCTCTGTCTTTGCCAGCACCTGTCCGCGAAACAGCGAACCGACAATGCTTTCGTGGACGAACTCCTCGCCGATGCCGATTTCCCCTTTGGCAAACAGGGTGGCGAGCTTGGCGGAGGTTCCGGTTCCGCAGGGAGAACGATCAATCCCGCCGGGCGGAACCACGACCGTATTCTTTACATGCGCCTGCGGGTGGGTGGGATCGGTGAAAAATTCCACATGCGTTAGGCCGCGGATAAACGGCGACTCGGGGTGAACCACCTCCACGGTCCGGTTGATCGACTGGCGGATGCGCACGGCGGTCTCGACAATCGTGGAAGCATTGGATGGCAGCAGTTCCAGCCCCAGCTTTCGCGCGTCGGTGATGGCGTAAAAATTGCCGCCATAGGCGATATCGCAGCGCACTTCGCCCAGCCCTTCCACCACTGTCACGAGGTCCTGCTTGTACAGGAATGATGGAATGTTGCGAAACGTCACCTGCTTGGCCTTCCCGTTATCCACGTCGATGCGCACTTCCACCAGTCCGGCCGGAGTGTCCAGCTTCAGGGTGGTAACCGGCTCGGTCACGGCGATCATGCCCGTTTCCACCAGTGCGGTGCAGAATCCAATCGTATCGTGGCCGCACATCGGCAGATAGCCGCCCGTTTCGATGTAAATCACCCCTACATCGGCATCCGGATGGCAGGGTTCCACGAGCAGCGCCCCTGACATTACATCATGGCCGCGCGGCTCAAACATGAGAAGCCGGCGGATCCAGTCGTGTTCCGCCTTCATCTCCAGCATCCTTTCCGCCATCGTCCGACCGTACAGCCTGGGCAGTCCGCTGATCACGGTCCGGGTGGGATTCCCCCCGGTATGGGTGTCGATGGTGGAAAATAGATGACTTGCTCTCATCGGCGCACCTCCCTTTCTTTCGCAAAGCGATCATGGCGCAGCGGCCCCAGGGGAATCGACGTTTCCGCCTGTTCCGTCAGCATTTCACTCACCACCTTTCCGGTCACGGCGGCCAGGCTGATGCCGTCGCCCTCGTGCCCGGCGGCGATGAAAAATCCCGGCACTTCCTCGACGCGCGAGATGATCGGCAGGTGGTCGGGTGTCCAGGGACGCAGCCCGCAATACGTGCGGATGACGGTGAAGTCCCTGATTTTCGGGTAGAAACGGGTCGCCCGCCGCGCGATGCAGGCAACCACCGCCGGGTCCACCTTGGTGTTGAATCCGACAAACTGGCGGCTGCTGCCGATGAGGAAGTTCTGGCTTTCGGTCGGCTCAAACACCAGCGCCACCCCGTATTTTTCCGTCTCCGGATCTGCTTTTCGCCGGCCGCCGAACTTGGAGATCAGATAGCCGAATTCCATCACCTTGCGCAGCCCGACCGGAACCTGACGGGATGCGACGAGCAGGTGTCCCTTTCTGGGTACGATCGGGATGTCGACCCCCACCATGCGGCCGATCATCGGCGCCCAGATGCCGGCAGCGTTCACCACCTGTTTGGCAGTCAGTTCGCCGCGGGACGTCTGCAGGTGAAACCGGCCTGTCGCCGAATCCCGTTTGAAGCGGGTTACCTCGGTTCTTAGCAGGATCCGGGCTCCGTGCTGTTTCGCCCCTTCAAACAGGGAGTACGTGAGCAGATAGGGGTTTACGGTGGAATCGGTGGCGCACTCCAGTCCGCCCAGCAGATCATCGGCAAAATACGGAGACTCTTGCCGGATGTCAGCGCGGTCGAGCATCCGGAAGGGAAGTCCCGCCTCCCGCTGGCGGCGAACCCATTCCTGCGCCGCCTCCATCTCCTCTTCCGACTCGCAGACGAGAATGCTGCCGGGGGCCCGGTATTCGAACGGATGCTCCAATTCCCGACTCAGTTCTTTCACCAATTGCTGGCTTCTGAGCGACATCTGGCTGTCAAAGCCGGGGTCCTTGTCAATCGCCAGGATGTTTCCGTCACAGCGGGACGAGGTGCCGCTGGCCAGTTCTCCGCGTTCCACCACCGTCACCGCAAGACCCGCTTTCGCCGCGTAGTACGCGACCGCCCCTCCGATGATGCCGCCGCCGATCACGACCACTTCCGCATGTGATGTGCTGGTCATCCATTCCTCTCCCTTCGCTGCCCCAGTTCGAACTTCTACGCCCCGTAAATAGCAAAAGGCATGCCAGTTGAGCACGGAAGCGGTGCTCCAGCGCATTCCGGGGAAAAGCGGAAGCGTTCACAGGCGGCACATGAAAACATGCCTGGAGAAATGTCCAAACCCTTTGACAGTTCCGTTCGATTCTGTATAATATCCTGTAAATTGTGAAAATTTCCAAGCCTGTTCAAAAAGGGAGGTGTTCCCTTGAAACACAAGCTTCCCCCCCTGGAAGACCTGATCGTTCGCACGTTTGTGTACACCGAGAACGGCATCGACGCAGCGCTGAATCAAGCTCGAGCCGATACACCCGTTTTTACCCGGTTCCATGGCGAGCTGTTCGTCACAACCGCTGCCTCTCTGAGCGCTGCCCCGAATCCGGGAGTTGAACCTCCCTCATTTCCCTGGACGCGCACTGTCGCCGTTGCCCCCGGGAGCCCGCTTGGCCTCGTCATTTTGCTCTTGCTGAAGCATGCGTACGTCCTGATCGAGGATTCCCGTCCGATCGGATACGTCTGCAGGCCCACCCTGCTGCAAACCGTCTACCGGACGTATGAGTACCTGGATGCCTACTTCGAGACGATGTTGCAAACGATGGATACTTCCATTTCCATCATCGACGAGCAAGGCAATGTGATGGTCTGGACGGAAGGGGCGGAACAGATTTTTTCCATCAAGGCAGAGGAGATCCTGGGCAGGCCGATCACCGACTTTTTTCCGCTGGATATGCTGCAGACGTTGAAAACATTGAAGACAGGCGAATCGGTCTACCGCCGCCAGCATCAGCCCCGCGAGGACCTGTTTGTGCTGATCAACACCAACCCGATCCGGCTGCAGAACCGGATCATCGGTTCGGTGGCAGCGGAGACGGACATCACCAGCCAGGTGCGGCTCAACGAGGAACTGTTCAACGCGACACGCAAAGTCCACGATCTTCAGCAGAAGATGGCGAAGCTCAGCCCTTCCCGCGATCCTTTTCGGGACATCAAGGGGACCAGCGCGGAAATCAAGCGGATCAAAGCCAAAATCCGGAAACTTCACTCCACCGAAGCGACGGTGCTGATCCTGGGGGAAAGCGGCGTCGGCAAGGAGCTGTTTGCCAAGGCGATCCACGATGTACGGGAGGGCCCCGACGCTCCATTTGTGGCGATCAACTGCGGTGCGATCGCCCCCACGCTGTTTGAGAGCGAATTGTTTGGCTACGAGCGAGGGGCGTTTTCCGGGGCGGATCAAAAGGGAAAAAAAGGTTTGGTCGAATTGGCCCGAGGCGGCACGCTGTTCCTCGACGAGGTGGGGGAATTGCCCCTGGAGATGCAGGTAAAACTGCTGCGTGTGCTGCAGGACAGGAAGTATTACGCGGTTGGCGGCACCCGGCAGATCGAAGCGGACTTCCGGATTGTGGCCGCGACGAACAAGGATTTGGAGTCGCTCGTCCGGGAAGGGAGGTTTCGTGAAGACCTGTTCTACCGGCTGAATGTCGTCAGCCTGAAAATTCCGCCGCTGCGGGAAAGGATGGCCGATACGATCGAACTGGCCCACACCTTCCTGTACGAGTTCTCGCTCCGTTACAATCGGCCGATCCAGACCCTTTCGCAGAGCGTGATGCAAAAGCTGCTGCAGCATGATTGGCCGGGAAATGTACGGGAACTGCGAAACACGATGGAACGGCTGGTCGTCTTTGCGACAGACGGAATCATTCAGGAAGAAGACCTGCCCTTTTCCCTTCCCCACAAACACAGACCCTTCCCCTCTCAGAACCGGGAAGACCTTCTCTCCCTGCAGCAGGAGCTGGAAGAGCACGAGAAACGGGTCATCCTGCAGGCGATTGGCAGCGGCCAAACGGCTCGGAATATCCCGCGCCACCCTGTACAACAAACTGAACAAACTGCGTATTTCCCTTCCATAAACGGCTCTCCATCGAAAGGGGGAATCGATCTCCGTTGGCAATGCCCAAGATTTTGGACACATTTCGTTCCGTTATGTCTAAAATTTTGGACAATTCAATGAAAAAAGAGCCGCTCGACCGCACTGGTCCGCCACGTCGAGCCGCACGCACGAACTGCCTGGTTCCTCGCCGGGAGTCCGAAGTTTGAAAGTCTCCCCACGGCATGAACCTTGCAGAACAAGAAACTTGCCGTACAAGAAGGCAGAAAAGAGGAGGAACGGAGTATGACATCCCCGGATATGGTGATTTGCCGCTGTGAGGAGGTCGGCCTCGGCAAACTTTTGCAGACGGCCGCCGCCCATGGCTGTTCGGCGCGGGAGCTCAAACTGCGGACAAGGGCGGGAATGGGAACCTGCGGCGGAAGATCCTGCCGGAGCCTGATCCTGGCGATGCTGGAGGAGTCGGCCAGTCAGGCGCCGGGCCACGACATGCCGCTTGGCTGCCAGCCTCCCGTCCGCCCCGTTTCTTTCTCGATGCTTGGAGGGACAGAGTAATATGGACAGACGCATCCAACACCATCCTGTGCTGGGCGCAATCGCGCCAGGAAAAACGCTCACTTTTCAATATAACGGGAAACCGTACACCGCCCTGCATGGCGACACCGTCGCCGCCGCGCTGCTGGCTCATGGAGTCCGCCAGCTACGCGTGCACGAAGAAAGCGGATCGCCTCGTGGATTTTACTGCAACATTGGCCACTGTTATGAATGAGCGTCACCATCAACAATCGGCCGGGCGTGCGCGCGTGTCTGACACTGGTGGAAGCGGATATGGAAGTATTCTCCGGAGAAAGGCTGCCTGCTCCGCTAAAGCATCCAAAAGCGAAGGATTCGTCCGAGGGCCGGGACAGCCAACTATTGCAGAAAGGACTGAGGGAAGGGTGACAGACGTACTGATCGTGGGCGCCGGGCCAGCCGGTTTGTCGGCGGCCCTCGCCTGCAGGGAACAGGGGCTTTCCGTCCGCGTGGTAGATGAATTTTACCGGCCCGGCGGCAGGCTGCTGGGACAGCTCCACGAGGAACCGGACGGCCAATGGTGGAACGGCCTGGAGGAAGCTGCGAAACTTCACGACAAAGCTCTGCAGGCAGGGGTAGACATCCGCTGCGGAGTGTCTGTCTACAACGTTGCAAAAGCTGACGGGAATTGGCAGGCATTCACAACGGAGGGAGTTTGCGAGGTTCCCGCGCTGCTGCTTGCCACCGGAGCCTCGGAGACCGCGGTACCGGTTCCCGGCTGGACACTGCCGGGCGTGATGTCCATCGGCGCGGCGCAGGTGATGACCAATGTGCAGCGCGTACGGCCGGGAGAACGCGGCGTCGTGATCGGGATCAACGTACTGTCTGTGGCCATCGCCCGTGAACTGCAGCTGGCGGGGATCCATGTCGATCGCATGGTGCTGCCTGCCCTCAGTCCGGTTACATCATCTGCCGGCCATCCTGAGAAAGTGATGGAGTCCATGCTGCGTGTGGCCCATCTTGCCCCATCGCCCCTGATCCGTCTGGGCAGCCGACTGGTGCAGAGCCTCGGCCTGCAAAAACGGGGAATCCGCTTCTATCCGTCCGGCGGAATCCGCATGTGGGGCATCCCCTTTCAGCTGCGGACGGCCGCTCTCGAAATCGTGGGAACCGGGCAGGTGGAAGGCGTGCGGATCGCCCGAATTTCGCCGGAAGGGGTCCCGGTTCCGGGCTCGGAAAAAATCATCCCTGCCGATTTCGTCTGCATCGCCGGAGGCTTGAGCCCGCTGGCCGAACTGGCTGCCGTCGCCGGTTGTGCCTTTGCCTACCTGCCCTCGCTGGGCGGACACGTCCCGCTGCACAACGAACGGATGCAGACCTCCCTTCCCGGCCTTTATGTCGCCGGCAACATCACCGGCATTGAAAGCGCCAAAGTGGCCATCGCCCAGGGAACCGTTGCCGGCCTCTCCATCGCCGCCGACCTGGGAAAACTGCGTGAACCCGAACCATTGCGGCACGCGATGGAACGGGTCTGCCTCGTGCGGCAGCAGGCAGCCATACAGTTCCATCCGGACATCGCGCTGGGGAGGGAAAGGCTGCATCAGATGTATGAGCAGGCGCAAGCGATGTAACGCTCTTTTGCACGGGCAGGTGAACGATTCAGAAAAAGGTGAACGCTCTGGCATGAACGGCAGGCGGTCACCTTTTTCCCATGGAAAACTTGTTTCTTCCCTTTTGTCCCCTGGTGGAACTACTCCACCGACGTCATTTCCCACTCCGGCAACAGCCGGGTCGCCTCTGCCGCCGGGAGTTCCTGTACGGACCGGAGTTTCCGCTCGATCGCCCGTGTGCGAACAGACGCCGTTTCAATGGTATTGCTGGCTTCCTGCAGTTTCTTCTGCGTTTTTTCCAGGACATCGCCAAATTTTCCGAACTCTGTCTTGACGGCGCCAAGCAGCTGCCAGACCTCGCTGGAGCGCTGCTGAATCGCCAATGTCCGAAAGCCCATTTGCAGGCTGTTCAGGAAAGCTGCCAGGGTGGTCGGGCCGGTGATGACCACGCGGTACTCCCGCTGGAGCGCTTCCCAAAGGCCGGTGCGGCGAAGCGCCTCTGCATACAGTCCCTCGATGGGCAGGAACATGACCGCAAAATCCGTGGTGTATGGAGGTTCAATGTACTTGTCGCGGATCTGTTTGGCCTCCAGTTTGATCCTCGCCTCCAGGCTTTTCCCGGCTTCCGCGATCATCTGCACATTCCCTGTTTCCTGCGCCTCCAGCAATCGCTGATAGTCCTCCAGTGGAAATTTGGAGTCAATCGGCAGCCAGATGAACGGCCGGCTCTCTTCCCGGGAAGGCAGCTTGATGGCAAATTCGACCCGTTCGCTGCTGCCATTGCGGGTGGCGACGTTCTTCTCGTACTGCTCAACGGTAAGGATCTGCTCCAGGAGATTTTACAACTGGATTTCCCCCAGCGTTCCTCTCGTTTTGACATTGGTCAGCACTTTTTTCAGGTCGCCAACACCGGAAGCGAGGGTCTGCATTTCCCCGAGTCCCTTGTGGACCTGTTCCAGTTTTTCGCTGACCAGCTTGAAGGAGTCGCCCAAACGCTGTTCCAAGGTGGCATGCAGCTTTTCGTCGACCGTCATGCGCATCTGCTCCAGCTTTTTGCTATTGTCCTCCTGCAAGTGGGTCAGTTTTTCTTCCACCGTAGCACGGACCTTGTCCAGCTTTCGCTCGTTCATTTGCGTCAGTTCCGCCACTTGCCGGGAGAAGCTGTCCAGCAAATGTTTCTGCTGCGAAGACATCTCCCCGATGGATGCCAGCAGGTTTTGCTGATTCGAAGCCAGCGTGGACGCCAGGGTTTGGCTCATCATCTGAAACGAGCGGGAGAGCTCTTCCCGATGTTGTTTGGCGGCCGCATGGGATTCCTGCCGGTTCAAGACGATCTCGTCGCGTACCGCTTTTTCCAGCCGTTCCTGGTTTTTTTCCAGGGCTGACAGTTGATGCTGCAGCTGAACCGTCGAGGCCGTCTTCCCGCTGCGCATGATCAGCGCGATGACGGCCAGTAAAAGGATGAGATTTGCCAGCGATGACAAAAGGATAAATGCATCCATGCCGAAAATTCCTCCTTGTTTGATGATGCCGATTGCTTGCGGTGACCGGTATGCCAAGCTATGAAAAGTATACCAGGAATAACCGGGAAACACACGAACATATGTATGCTGCTGGATGGAAGGAAATGGCGAATCGCCAGCAGATGTCCGGTGTCCCTCTGTGAATGGCGCAAACCGTCACATCCTGACAGGGAACATACGTTTCAGACGGCGAGCGAAAAAAAGCTGCCCCAATGTGAGAGTCCTGCAAAAGTCCACCTAATATCTGTAAACCGTAACCCTAGTGCCCTTAGGTACTGGGGTTTTAAGTATCGAGAATGTAGCTGTAGTGGGGAGAAGCATGTTTCCGATCTGCGCTCCGGTCTACGTCCTGCAAGGATGTGAAACTGTCCGCTCCACAGCGATCCCGGGGGAAGCGCACGAAGTCCCCGTAGGGGGAAACGGCGCGCAGCTCCGGGGTTTACTCATAGATTGCGCTTCTGTTTCCCCGGGCTCGCTGTTCCGCTTGGCTGGACTCCGCCAGTCGCTCCGCCTGGAAACATGCTTCTCCTCCGAAACAGTAGGTTTTCAACAGGCTGAAACCCAATGCCCCTTCGACACTGGGTTTGTTGTACAATGAAAAGAAAACGAAAGAGTTGGAACCATTGCTACAGCCCTCTAAACAAATCGCGGCATCCTTCCATGCCGAATTATATAAACTAATTCCCGCGGATCGCCCATTACGTAAAATCAATGAAATCGTAGATTTCACATTCATTCATGAGTTGGTTCGTTCCTCTTATTGTGATCATTACGGAAGACCTGCTAACGAACCCGAACTCCTGTTTCGTTTATTGTTTTTACAAGTTCTCTACAATCTTTCGGATGAACGCATCATTCAGGAAACGCAGGTAAACCTCGCTTATAAGTGGTTTTTAGGTTTAAATCCAGAAGATACCCTTCCTGACCCCTCTCAATTATCCCGCTTTCGTAATCATCGGTTAGGGGCGGGAGCCGTGGATGAGGTGCTTAAATCAGTTGTACGTCAGTCCATCGAAAAAGGACTTGTGAAGTCAAAGACGATCATCATGGATTCCACCCATACACTGGCAGCTTCGCAAAAACAAAAGCCGCTTGAAGTACTGCGGGATGCGGCGAAGCGCTTATTCCGTGTTGTGGTGAAAAAGCATCCAAAACTCGAAAAGAAACTCCCACGGTTACCGGAGTTGAAGAAAGATCAAGAGGATGCTGAGAAGATCATGCTTCACTACTTGGCGGAACTTGGAGAGACTGTCGAGACTTTGTTACCCGATCATGAGGGTTCCATCTCGGAGAAGGTCAAGATCGCCAAGGCCATCGTGGAAGACGAACGTCTCCTCGCCAATAAAGGTATTATGTCGGCCATTGATCCAGATGCACGCTTTGGATGGAAGAGCAATACGAAATCCTTTTTTGGCGTGTGAGTCAAGCTATAGTGGGCAAGATTTTTTGTCTCTTGGGGTTCCCTCTTCTTGAAAGCGTTTTCTTTTTGGGTGATTCCTTTCTTGATCTTCTTTTTTCCTCATCCGCGAAGGGCTTTTAAGGCCAGCCCGGTAGGGCTGCTTTGATATTGCCCGTGCAACAGGGCGGATTGTCCCGTTTATATAGCCTTTTGCCTGCTCTTTCACTTCCCGTAGCAAGTCCTTCACTCGGACCATTGGGTTGGGCTGTAACACTTGCTTCTTCGCTATCGTCTGTCCACTCAAACGACTTCCCTCTTGTCGTGCCATAATGGCTCGCAACATCGCCTGTACTCCCCGTACACTCCAACTGTAGCCGGTCCTTTTTGCCATCACCCGCATTTGCGCTTCCGCACTCCCCATTGGACGCATGCCCGTCGTGTCGATACCAGCTTCCCCCAGAACCTTTCGATAGTCGATAAGATGCCTTCGATGTCGCCGTAAATAGGCCACGTATTTCCGCCACTCATTCCGATGCTCTTCCAGAATCTTTTCCTCCGGTACGGATTCTACTGTCGCCAGCAAGATATCCGCTTCAAAGGCCGCCAACGCCTGCCGTACCGTCTGCCACGTCTCTGGCAACTGACCCAGGAATCGGCGCAATTCTCGCGTCACATGAAAGCGATCCAGTGTGTAAATACAGCGGTGAAAGTACGATTCACATTCTCCGATCCATTCGGCTCCATCCCCATTGACCACCAGCCACGTGTTTTCATCCACATCGTAATGACGAACGAGAAAGTCGCCAAACCCTTCCCAGAAGTCTCCCTTCGTCGTATGCAGGTAATGTCGTTTCGACCTAAGCCGCACTCGGCCCCCCTCTTGTTCCCATCCTTCGTGTACGACCGCGATTCGATTTTCTATTCCCCGCCGGCGTTGTCGTTGCAAGCTTGTGTAAAGTCCATCCACTTCCACAAACAGCACGCGAACCGACCTTCGGGTCGCTTTCGACACAATGGTTGATTCTTGTTCGGCCCGCGTGATCAGTTTGTCCCGAATGGCTTCATGGCTCAGTACCCGATACCCCAGTAACGCTTCCAGGCGGTTGGCGCTGTCCCGGTACGAGGGTCCTTGGCTAGCAAATTCGATCGCTACCTCTTCCAAAAACGGGCTTAGCTTCTCCCGCCCGTCAAAGGCCAGCATACGATCCAACAAATACACATGTTGACCCTTCACGCGATCCTGATACAAGCGCCGCTTAAATCGAACCGTACCAAAGATCGTGTCGATCTGGACTTCTCGCTGGTCCTTTAACCGATAGCGTGAATGATCCCGTTGATGCATCAGACACTCGTCCAGTGATTCCAGCAAGCGAGCCATACCTGCAGCAAATTGTTCCTGTAACTTCCGAAATAACAGGGTTTCTAGCTCTTTCATTGTCGGAAATTCCGTGTTACACTCACGCATAAGGGTTTCTCCTCCTTGGTTTGTGTTTGTTTTTTGGCGATTTACACTTTACCAAGAAGGGAAACCCTTTTCTATACCCTCTTGCGAAATTTCCTCAGAAAGTTTCATTTCAGTTGCCCACGAACATTTTACTCATACGCGTTCAATAAGAATAGTAACTGCAGGGGTAGGTAGAAAAGTGATTGCGTAACACTGATCCTTCGACACCTGCGTGAGGCGGGAGTAAGGCTTCCCAAACAGGTCGGAGCTGCTGTATGCATCGTCGGCGCCCTGGTTAACGGGGAAGCCGCAGCGGGGAATTTAACAAATATCGACAGGATACCGGGCTGAAACCATACCCGACGAAAGGTGACGAGAAGTGATGATTGAGAGAAGCAGAATCTCGGCAATGCAAATGGCGATTCTGATGTACCCGACCATATTGCGACGGCAATACTCCATTGAAAAAAGTATGAAATCCGCATTAAATCAGCCGTGTGGCAGGCCAGCAAGAGATTGCCGGCAGATCCAAAGTGTATGAGTTTGCCCCCTGTCAAGGCTGATTGGAACGCTGCGCGGCCTTGACAAGGGGCAATGGTTGACCGTCTTGGCCGTTATTGGGTCATCCGGTCGCAGGAATAGGAATAATCGTAGCAGATCCGATAGAGATCCATGATTTCCCCGATCGTCGGAACCCGGGGGTTGTTGGACGGACTCCCGCTGTCCCAGGCATCCCGCGCCATTTTTTCCAGCATGGTATGGAACTCCTGCTCGGGGATTCCCCAACTTCGCAGATTGGGGATCTGCAAGTTTCGGCACAACTCCTTGACTTGCCGGATCGTATAGTCTGCCCGCTCTTTGAGGGTCACCGGTTCCGCATCCTGTTCCCGCACAAACAAGGGCATCAGCTCGGCCAGTTCTTCGATGCAGGAAGGTTGGGTAAATTCCAACACGGCGGGAAGCAGCATCGCGTTGGAGATGCCGTGCGGGACATGAAAAAGGGCGCCGATCGGGCGGGACATCCCGTGCACCAGCGTCACGGAAGCATTGGAAAAAGCCATGCCCGCCTGCAGGGACCCGATACACATCCTCTCTTTGGCATCCAGATCATGCGGATCCTCATAGGAGCGCTGCAAGGAGTGAACAATGTGGGTGACCGCGGAATAGGCCAGCATCTTCGTCATCGGATGGGCTTTCTTCGAGAGATAGGCTTCGATCGCGTGGCACAGCGCATCAATTCCCGTGGCTGCAATCACATGCGGCGGGGCCGATCTCGTCAAAGCGGGATCGACGATGGCAACCGCAGGCATGAAGGCAGGATGCTTGATCATCATTTTCACATGGGTTTGCGTATTGGTGATGACCGTCACATCCGTTGCTTCCGAGCCTGTTCCGGCCGTAGTCGGAATCGCGATGTGGGCGATTCCGGGCGGCAAACACGCTTTTTTGCCCCCCAGGTAGTCACCGATATAGCCGCCGCTTCGCTCCAGGACGACAATTGCCTTTGCCGTATCGATACAGCTCCCTCCACCAAGAGAGAGCACGACGTCGCAGGCTTCATCCCGGAGCAGATCAAGCGCTTCCACAACATACGCGTCAGTCGGCTCGGAAGCCACTCCCTGGTAGACGATGCTTTCCAATCCTTCGGCTGCGAGGAGCTGACGACATTGCTCCACGTATCCGAGTTTGGCCATGATCGGGTCCGTGATGATCAGCGCCTTTTTCCCCTTTGCAGCGGCCTCCTTGCCCACCTGTTGAAAAGAGTCGGGCCCGTACAGCACTTTTTGCGGGGTTTGAAAAGTGGCGTAGGTGTTCATGGGATTCACCTCATTTGGGCGGGATTTGAAAAAGGTGAGGAAAGACAAAAATCGCTGTATCTGCGTAACGGGATCGCACTTGCAAAGTTGTTACAATGGGTTCCCGTTGGACAGATTTCCTCCTTTTCTTTTCGTTCGGGATGAGACCCGCAATTTCCTTTTTCATCCATAAATGAATAAAACAGAATGCCCCAAACCCCTTTACGATCCTGACTTCGCAGGAATGGGGGCAGGCTCGATCCGGATGTCCCTTTCGGCCAAAAAAAGAAAGAAGCCATTCGGGCACTCTGTTCATCGTCCCAAAATGTCTTCTTTTTTTGGTTCCGGTCTGTTGAGAACAGCCTTCGCGTAAGCAGGCTCCTTCACATTTCGTGGCAAATACCTTTTCCTTTCATTCTCGGGAAATCGGCGTGCCTCCACGCAGCAGTTCACGTGGAAAATGATTCAACCGCTCTGCGCCATCTGCGGTTACAACGACAATGTCCTCGATCCGTACTCCAAACTTTCCGCTTAGATAGATGCCAGGCTCGACGCTGACCACCATTCCTTCCTCCAGCAGCTGTTCGTTGTTCGGCGTCAGGTACGGCTCCTCGTGAACTTCGATCCCTATGCCGTGACCGGTGCGATGGGTAAAGAATTCCCCGTAGCCGGCTTCGGAAATGATGGCGCGGGCCGTTTGATCGATGATTCTCATCGGGACTCCGGGTTTGATCGCTTTCACCGCTTCATCCTGAGCCTTTCTCACAATTTCATACACGCGGACCATTTCTTCTGCAGGTTCCCCCAGGACGATCGTCCGAGTCATATCCGAGCAATAGTGATCCTTGATTCCACCCATATCAATCACAACCATATCCCCTTCGGCAAGACGGGTTTCATCTGATTGGTGATGGGGAATCGCCCCGTTCGCACCGGTCCCGATGATCGGTTGAAAGGACAATTGCTCAACCCCCTCCCCCTGAAAGAGCCTTTTCAATTCCCTGGCCACTTCTTTCTCCGTCATGCCCGGCTTTATAAAAGAAATCATCTTTCCCATCACGCGATCGGCGATTTCTCCTGACTTTCGCAAACGGTCCATTTCCGCTGCATCTTTCCTTAGGCGAAGGGCTCCTGTCACCGGCGTGTCTTTGATAAAGGAAAGCCGGCTGCGAATCGACATAAGCTCAATCAATTTTCCGCTCGGCCACTGGCTGTCTATGGAGATCACACCCTGTTCCGGCAAAAGCCCGGCCAGAATCTGGACAGTAGGCTCGCCGTCCTTCCAAAAGCGCAACTGCACTCCCTCCAGCGGTGTAATCTCTTCCCGTGACATTTCATGGACAACAATCCACGGTGAACCCGTTCTCGGAATCAAGACAGCCTGAAGCCTTTCATGGGAGTCCAGCCATGTTCCTGTGAAATAGAAAAAATTGGCCGGGGAAGAAACGATCACCGCCTCCCAACCGCTCTCATCCAAAATCGCTTGCGCTTTTTTCATTCTCTGCACATATACGCTCATCGTGTCCCTACAACCTCCCTGTTTGAAGTGAAAGGTCTGTCTAAGAAGAAGACACCGCCGATCATCGTCTATCGCCTGACAAGCACCCAGACGATCTCGCACTCCTCATCGCCGTCATTATACGCCCAGTGTGCCTCTCCCGCAGGAATCAGGGATGCATCCCCGGCCGTCAGCCGGTGTTCTTTGTCACCAACCCCTGTAAGGATGGATCCTTTTATGAGGATGGAATATTCGTCTTCTTCGTGACTGCCCTCTCCGTTCAAGGGAATCCTTGCTTGAGGAGGGATGGTTACCACCCCAAATCTGGCTCTGCCGCCTTCTATGTGGTTTTCCGAAAACAACGTCTTCATCAGTACCGCCTGACGAACATCCGCTTTTACGGAATCTGCACGGACCACGATCATCGGTGTTCCTCCTTTACACAGCTTGTCTGGCAGATGTGATACCTTCCACTTCAAATGTACGGGGATTTACAATCACCCCATAAATGTCTCTCGCTTGTTCGACAGAAATGTAGCCGTTCTTCGCATCCAAGGCCACCTTTTCGGCCGGACGACGCAGCGGGTTGCCGTAGCCGCCGCCGGTTGCGGTAATCAGCCGAACCACATCTCCCTTGTTCAGTGGGAAACGGGCAAATTTGCCAAACGGGCCGGCGACTTCCCCGTTCGCCTTGACAATCACAAACTCGTTTCGTGACCCGTCATGACCACCGTTGAAACCCCAGGGCAGGAATTTATGACGACCGAAAGTGGCTGTGATCGTTTGCCCGTTGGTCATTGCCCGATAAGAACGGATCGCTCCGGAACCACCGCGATATTCACCGGCACCGGCACCGTCCGTGCGCAGGCTGTACTCGTCGATCATCACACCATAGCGCGTCTCGGCAACTTCTACCGGTACGTTGTATGTTTCGCCGTCACCAATACAGAATTGGCCTGCTGCTCCGTCCAGTCCTTCGCCTGCACCCCACCCTCCGACGGAAGGCTCTACAATCAGGAACGGCTCGTTTGTATCCTGGTGAATTCCGGAGAGAACCACTCCACACACAGACAAGAGGTGTCCGGCATTCAAACGGTGGGGAACAACCGGTGCGAGCGCTTTCCAAACCAGGTCAGCCCCGTACAGCATCGTTTCCCAGTAAGTCGATACAGCCGCAGGGCGTTCAGCCGAGAAAATCGAACGATCATCTGCGATTACTCTCAACGGACGGAATACTCCGTCATTCACGTCTTGAGACGGATTCGTCACCGCCAGGAAAAGGACACGCACGGCGGACACCAAAGCGGTGTACGAGCAGTTAACCGGGCCCAATACCTGGGGATGGCTTCCACGGAAGTCGCAAATGAACTCGTCATCCGTGATCGTAACCTTCACCTGTACGTGGAAAGGACCGTTTCCGATCCCGTCGTCATCGATGAAGTCCTTCGCTTCAAATGTACCCTTTGGCAGTTTGGCTATTTCTTTTCGCGCCAATTGTTCGCCATGGTTCAGAAGATGATCAATAGAATCCATTACAACAGCCCGGCCATACTTGTCGCACAGTTCACGGAAGCGCTTTTCACCGGTGCGAAGCGCAGCCACTTGAGCCCACATATCCCCAAGAGACAATTCCGGGAAGCGTACATTTGCGGCGATAATATCAACCAATGGCTGGTTCAGTTTCCCTTCATCGAACAACTTGACGCACGGAAATTGAAGTCCTTCCTGGAAGATCTCGGTTGAATCTGTTGTCCAAGACCCCGGGTCCTTGCCTCCCACTTCCGTCCAGTGCGCCTTGTTGGCGGAAAATGCCACCAGCTTTCCTTCATGAAAGATCGGCATGACCAGACCGACATCGGACAAATGTGAACCCCCTCCGCCGTATGGGTCGTTGATAATCAGAATATCTCCCGGCTTCAGATCGCCTTCTTTGCCGAACTTCTCCAGCGTTTGCTTCACCATAAAAGTCAGCATCCCGATAAATCCGGTGACCCCGTTCCCCTGGGTCAGCAGTTGCCCCTTTGCATCGGTCAATCCGCTTGCGAAGTCAAGCACTTCATAGATGATCGGGCTCATCGAGGTACGCGCAAGTGTATGGAACATCTCTTCACCGATGGCAATCAACGAATCTTTTACGATTTCGAGTGTAAATTGATCCCGCTTCACTTTTTCCTCGAACATGCCGTTACACCCCCGTGTCAATGATTAAGTTGCCGTACTCGTCTACAACCAGCTGTTGCCCCGGTTCAATGACAGTAGAAGAGGATTGTTCTTCGACAATCGCCGGTCCTTCAATCACACTGCCTGCGTTCAAAATATCCCTGGAGTAGACGTTGGTTTCGATCCAACCATGCTCTTCGAACAGAACGGGCCGCACCTCTTTCAGCGCTTCTTTGGCGTTGTCTCCTGTATTGTCCAGCCGAGCGATCTCGGGCTTTTGCACCAAGCCAAATGCCGTTAGATGCAGGTTGACAATTTCCGTCTGAGCTCCCTCCAGTTTGAACGTGTAATGCTTCTCGTGAAGGTCATGAAAACGGGAGACCGTCTCCTGGACAGCCGATTCGTCCATGCGCCCGTTCGGTACCGGAACTTTGACCGCATGCTCTTGCCCGACATAACGTATATCGGCATAGCGCACAAACAATACCTTGTCCTTGGCGATTCCCTCTTGCGCGTACTGCTGCAGGGCTCCTTCCTCCAGTCGGCTCCATTCATCGTTTAATTCATCCAAATTCATCCCGTTTACGCGACGGATGTACGTTTGAATGTAGTCGTGCCGAAGATCGGTCATCAGCATGCCCCATGCAGAAAACACGGAAGAGGCGATCGGAATGATCACTTTCTTCACTCCCAATTCCCTGGCCAGGGCCAGAGCATGCATCGGACCTCCGCCGCCAAATGCGACAAGGGAGAACTCGCGGGGATCGTACCCCTTCCGAACGGAAATCAACTTTAACGCATTCAGCATGTTGGAGTTGGCGATGCGAATGATGCCGAGAGCTGCCTCTTCCACGGAGATGCCGAAATGACGGGCTACTTTTTCCTCAATCGCTTGCTTGACTGCATCCATATTAACTGTATTTTTAAAATTTTTGGGTGACAGGCGTCCTGTTACGAGATTGGCATCCGTTGTAGTCGGATTTTCGCCGCCGCGCCCGTAAGCGACCGGACCCGGCATCGCTCCCGCGGATTGCGGACCGACTTTCAGCGAACCGGCATCATCGATCCAGGCAATAGAGCCTCCGCCGTTCCCGATTTCCACGATGTCAACCACTGGCACCTTGATCGGATATCCGGCATTCCGGTCATCTCTTTCAATCTTGTATTCCGTCGTTACCTTTACTTCTCCGTGGTCGATCAAGGAACACTTGGCGGTCGTTCCACCGATATCAAAAGCGATGATATTCTCTTCCCCAAGGATTTTCCCCAAAATGGCGGCGCCAAAAATTCCCGCTACGGGACCTGACTCGACCATGTTGATAGGGGTTTCCTTGGATTGTTCAAAGGTAGTCGTTCCGGAATTGGACTGCATGATGTACTTGTTTCCGCTGACTCCGATTTCCTGAAGATGTTTGTCCAACTGATCAATGTAGGAAGAGGCAATCGGTTTTACGTAAGCGTTTAAAACAGCTGTGCTGGTACGCTCGTACTCGCGCCACTCCTTGGTCACTTCGTGGGAAGCGGTTACAGCCACTTCCGGCCAAACCTCTTTGATGGCCTGAACAGCCAGCTTTTCATGAGAAGGATTCGCATAAGCGTGCAGGAAGGAAACGGCAATCGCTTCGACCCCTTCACTCCGCAATTGCTCAACCGCTGCCTTCACCTCCTCCACCGCCAATTCGCAAATCACCTCTCCCTTGTAGTTCAACCGTTCGCTAACTTCGTGACGCAGATAGCGTGGGACAAAAGGTGTCGGTTTCTGATAGCGCACATTGAACAAATCCGGTCGGTTCCCGCGGGCGATTTCCAGAACATCCCGGAATCCCTTGGTGGTGATCAATCCGGTTTTTACCCCTTTGCGCTCCGTCAAAGCATTAATAATGACAGTAGTTCCATGAATAAAATCGGTGATCGTTTCAGGAGAAATCGAGCTCTTTTTGATGACATCCATTACTCCTTGTTCAAAGTTGGGAGGAGTCGTATCGCTTTTTGCGGTTCCGATACGACCGTTTTCATCCAGATAGACAAGATCCGTAAATGTTCCTCCGATATCAGTTGCTACCCGCATAAAAACCACCTTTCTTGAAGGAATCTGCAAAATTATGTGAACCCGGTTTTTTAAAAAATAACCGGTGTTAACACGCAAAGTATCTTCGAAGTTTGATTGAGCGGGTTGGACCAAAAATGCGGCAAATTGGACGGAAAATGGATCGAGTCGCCGGTTTTCACCAGGAATTCCTTTCCATCGACGTTAAAAGTCACCGCACCCTCCAGGACAAAGTAAAATTCCTCGCCGGGATGGCTGAACACATTGTCCTGAACCAGACCCGGTGCAAGCGTGACAATCATCGGCTCAAGGGACCTTCCGTTAAAGTTGCCGCCCAGACGGGTATATTCGGCACCTGATCCTTCGATCCGGAACGGTTTCTGGCTTTCCAGCTTGACGATGAAATTCTGATTGCTTTCATTCTCGAAGAAATCGGTAATCGGAACCGCAAAGGCATCGGCGATTTTCTTCAGAGAAGTGATGGCCAGGGATGTCTCTCCCCGTTCCACCTGGGAAAGAAAGCTGACCGACAATCCTGTTTTTTCACTGAGATCCTTCAACGTCAAATCATGCATCTTGCGCAGGCTTCTGATTTTTTTGTAAATTTCCTCCATAGCAACTCCTATTTGTCTTTGATTGTTCTTTGTTGTTTTTATTATATATCGGAATAATTGTGATATCAATTCAAAATATACTGTATCATCGTAATTTTTTTCATATATATTTAATGCGAATATTCTGTAAAATGAAAGTGGACAATCCCTCGATTATCCACTTTTTCACAAATGTTTTTGATTAATGAAGGATTTCGCCTTCCGTCTCCTTCAGCAATAGGCTGGCGATAAACGTAATGACCAGGAATGTGGAAATAAAGGAAACTGTCGCCAAAAAGCTGGTGTTTGCCGCGAGCATGGCACCGATTACGCTCGGAGCAATTGCGTTTGCTGCACGCTGACCGGTCACACCGAGCGAATAGCTGACACCGCGAATTTCCGTGGGATACAGTTCCGCCATCCAGGTATCCCATACCCCCCACGCTCCCAAACTGAAGAACGAGAGAACAAAGTTCCAGACATACATTTCCGTCATGGTTTCCGCCGAGGCAAAGCCAAAACCTCCGATTGCCGCAAAGAGAACAAATGATGTCATCACCTTTTTGCGCCCATACTTGCCCGTCAAGTAAGAGGAGGCCATATACCCCGGGAACATGAACAGCGCCGTTAATGCCATGAATCCCAACCCCTGCGGCGTACTCAGACCCTTTTTGGCCAAAAGGACCGGCATCCAGGATGAAAGGGCCCAATACCCCCAGGAGAAGCAGAAGTTAATGATGATCTGCAGTACCGTCAGACGCAGGAATTTTCCCTTGAAAATCTCCAGGAAAGAGCCCTTTTTGGCTTCTTCCACCACAAGTTGGGCCTGATCCATTTCCTCATTCATCTTTCCCTCTGAAAGTCTTCGCACCACGTCTTTCGCTTCTGCCTCGCGGCCTTTGGCGACCAACCAGTACGGTGATTCCGGGACGAACGCGGCTACCACCAGGAACCACAGCCCGGCCAGTGAACTGACCCCGATAATCCAGCGCCAACCCAGATCCATAAAGAGATACGTAACCCCGATCGCGATCAGGAATCCCACCGGCCAACCGGAAGCCAGGTAGACAGTTGCTTTCCCGCGTACTTTTACCGGAAGCAATTCTTCGAAGTAGGGGAACGTCGCAACCAACACACCGGAGAGGCCAACTCCCGAAAGGAACCTCGTCCACCAAAGCATCTCGTAGTTGACCGAAAATGCACTGAGAAGAGAGATGACGCCATATAGAGCCAGACTGTACACCATGGATTTTTTCCGGCCAAACTTATCGACCAGTTTCCCCCAGACGAGGCATCCCGGAATCATGCCGAGGAAAATGGAACCGATCAGCGAACCGATTTGCGCTCCGTCCAGTGCAAACTCCGCACCGATTGAAGCGCTGGCCAGAATGACAATCATCATCTCCCATGCTTCAATGACAAAGGAAAAAAACAGGGCCAATCCCGCTTTCCAATGCTGGCGGGTTACCGGCATATTGTCAAAAAGTTCCCCGACTTGCACAATCCCTTTTGTCAGGCCTTGCCCCAAAGGCTGAACACTCATGATGATCCCTCTTTTCCTGTTTTTCAAAAAATCTTCCAAGCTTTCACTTCTTCATCGGGGGGTGACTGATAGCCGTCCAGCTTGCTGTGGCCCCATCCGAACTTTTTATGAATCTCCACCAAAAATTCCGCATACTTCAACGGCGCTAAACTCGCATCAATGACGGGAACCCCAAGTTCTTCCTGAATGTGACGGAAAAAACCAAACTCAATGGTACAACCCAGTATCAGTACATTTGCACCATCTTGTTCCACAGCTTCCTTCGCTGCCCGTCTCATTCGTTTCATCGTTTCCTCATGGTCTTTCTGAAAATCATGCACTCCCATCTCAAGGGACTTGAAGGATGCCAACTTGTCCCCGAAACCGTACTTGTGGACGTTTTCCTTCATCTCCGGAATCCACTTTCGACGCCCCACAATGATGGAAATACTTTCGCCAAGGGTCGCGGCAATGTGCAAACTTGCCTCTGCCGGAGCTGTTACGACCATCTTTTTGGACACTTCTCGCGCAGCCCTGAGGATCGGATCATAAAAACAGCCAATCACTGCGGCATCATACCCTTCCTCTTCCGCCCTTTTCACCAGCCTGAGGATTTCCGGCATGACCATGACCTCATAGCTGTTGTACTCCAGATGAAGCGGGCCCGGCGCAGGCGGCAGGGATACCACATCCACGATCGTGTTCGGTTGTTTGACCTTCTCAAACTCGCTCTTGAACGTTGCATCAAACAAATCTGTGGTTACTGGATTGATCCATAATACCTTTTTTTCCAATATTGACCCTCCGTTTCTATTCTTAATTGTATAATTTTGAATTGCCGATATTGTAAAATAATTTCGTCTACAATGCAATATTTCCTGTAATACAGTAAAAATTTTTGTGATCCGAAAAAATTTACGTATTTCAGTTCTGTAATCGAGCTGCGGACGCCAGGTGACGCAGACCTCCATCCAGAGTCCCTCAACCAGGCGTCCGCTGCTGATCTGTAGCCTTCGCTTATCCGGCCGCGCACGTGACAGCTGACTGCCAAATTCGGGCGAAGTTGCCCCAGGCCATCGCTTCCAGGTCTGTACGGGAGAACCCCCGCTTTGCCATCCGGGCCATCAGGCAGGGCACGTCTGCCGGTCCGTCCAGCTCCGGATTGCCTGGCAGACGGCCGCCGATGCTCCCAAGCGCCTCGTCATCCATGTAGCTGATAAAATCAAACCCGAAACCAAGGTGCCGGATCCCAACCAGGTCGGCGATATGGACGGCGTGGTCGATGTACCGGTCCAGCCCCGGGTCGTCGGGGTCAACAAACGCCGAAAAGGCATTCAAGCCGATAACCCCGTCCCGCTCCGCAATTGCCTTGATTTGCTCGTCCGTCAGGTTGCGCGGGATATCGCAAACTTTGCGGGCATTGGAATGGGAAGCCAGCACTCCGGGACCAGGGTAGGCGTCCATCGCCTCCCAGAAGGAGCGTTCGTTCAGGTGGGACAAGTCCAGCATCACACCGCCGGCAGCCATCTGGCGCAACAGCGTGCGGCCCTTGGTGGTAATACCCTGCACCTCGCCCTCCCCGGATCCGCGCAACCCTAACAGCCATTTGCCTTTACCGGAGGTGGATAGCGCACGTGCCTCCTCGTATGCGTATCCCGGGAAGCCGCTGGCAAAGGCGTTCGCCTCATTCCATGTCAACAGGCCGGAGGTAAGGCCCTGGGTACAAAGATCTGTAAAGAGGGTCGGGTCCTCGCCCAAAGCTGCCATCCCCTCGATCGTCAGCAGCAACGCCAGGCGTCCCGCCGCCATTGCCGCTTCAGCCTCAGACGGAGTCCTGACCAGGGCAAGCTCTCCGGGAGACTCACTCAGTTCTGCCGCCAGGGCTGCCAGCACCTCACGGGTGCGAGCCGCCGCCCGGTGAGTGTGATCCAATTCGATCCAAATCGTCAGGCCAAGGGCGGTGATGCCGGCAGCCCGCAAAACAGGCAGATGGCGCTCGGCGATTACCCTGTGCTCCCCCCGCGATCTGCGCCAGATTACGTCTACCAGGATGTCGCTGTGCAAGTCGATGAGTCGCATGGTTCAGGCCCCCGCTCGTTCCCGCCGAAGCGCGGCTGTCGCTTCGGTGTCGACGGTCCAGTTGGTGGTGTCGATGACCACGCCATAGTCACGCTTCGCGCTTTCCAGCGAAACGTACCCGTCGCGCACATCCTCCAGTACCTTGTCCGGGCTGCGCCGCAAAGGGTTCCCCCAGCCTCCTCCGCCGCCGGCACTGCTGATCAGCACATCTCCCGCCTGCAAAGGCTGGTTGATGGCGCCCGTCCGCCACTCCCGGTCAGTTCCGGGCCATACAATAATGTGATTGGGATCCCCCTCCAGGCCGCCATTCAGCGCCCAGGGGCGAGTCTTCGTCTTCTTCACAATCGTCACAGCGTTGCCGGGAGCGGTAAACCGGTAGATGCGGGTCGCGCCCAACCCACCCCGGTGCTCGCCGGCCCCGCATGAATCCTGTCGCAAATAATAGGCTTCAATCAACAAGGGGGCCTTGTTCTCCAACACCTCGACTGGATTGTTGCGGCAGCCTGGCTCGGACAGGTGCATGATCCCGTTTTCTCCGTCGCCCCCGGCGTGTCCGCCAAATCCGACGGCCTCATTGGTTGCCTCCAGCCAGACCTTGCCGGTGACGGGATGCTTGCCTACCCCCATCATGGAGACGACCTCTCCTCCCGAGCAGGCGGGGACCACCTCGGACATGGCGGGAGCGAGAGCCTTGCAAATAATTTCCGGGATGTGAATCGCCGGCCAAATCGTGAAGGTGGCGACCGGAGGCTGGGCGTTGACCAGTGACACCTCCGGAGCGATTACCTTCAGCGGACGGAAGTTTCCGTCATTGGCCGGGGAGTCTGGGGTAGTGAGGGCCTTGAAGGCGAGAGCCGAAACCCCTTCCGTCAAACCAAGGGGCAAGTTGACTGGGCCCTTTACAGCGTCATCGGTACCGGTGAAATCCACGATAAACTCGGTGTCCGTGACGGTGACAGTGACCTTGATCTTGAGCATGGTATCCTTGTCTACTCCGTCATCATCGACCCAATCCTCAGCGGACCACGTTCCCTTGGGCAGGGCCGCAAGACGGGCGCGGGCAATCCGTTCGCCGTGGTTGAGAATCTCCTGGGCGGCGGCGTTAAACGTTTCCAGTCCGAACTTCTCCACCAGTTCCCGGACCCGCCGCTCTCCGGTCCGACAGCAGGAAATCTGGGCGTTCATGTTGCCGATGACCCGGTCCGGAATGCGGGAGTTGAACCGAATGATGTTCTCCACCTCTTGATCGCGAACCCCTCGCTTGTAAATCTTGAGCCCTGGCAGGACCAGCCCTTCATTGTGAATGCTGGTGGTGTCCAGGCAATAACCCGGATCCTGTTGGTTCAGATCCAGCCAGTGGGCTTTGCATGCTGCGTATCCGACCAACTGCTGATCAAAGAAGATCGGGGAGGTGACGAGTACGTCAAGGGTGTGATTGGAACTCCAGTACGGGTAATTAAACAGGATCACATCACCCTGGTGTATGTTCTCTTCTCCCAGGAACTCCACCATCTTCCGGAGAGCAAAGTCATTGCCCCGTGTGAAAATGGCGAGGCCGGGGGCTTCCGCAAGCAACCGACAGTCTCGGTCGTAGATCCCCAAACCGAAGTCCTGGATCTCATAGATGATGGTGTCATAGGCGGTTCGCTTCAAGTTCCGCATCATTTCCCGGGCTGCCGACAGCAAGTAGTTGTGGATCACCTGCACTTCAATGTGTCCTCCCTGTTTATCGACGCCGCTTACATTGGTAAAGTCTGCGCTCTTGGTCATGCTATGCCTCCTTTGGTTGAGAAAATAGCGATCACAAGCTCCCCGTACTCTCCCACCGTTGCCAGGTCTCCTTCATGGATGACGGTTGTGTGGCTGGGCTCCTCGATGATGGCCGGCCCGGCTACCTGATCCCCGGCCAACAGCTTGAACCGGTCATATACGCTGTACGGAACAAAACGGTCCAGGGTCGACTGGTATACGGCACGGCTGCCCTTGAAGGCTGGACCTGCATCGCCGGTCCCTTGCTTTAGCTTCGCAATCTTTGGCTTGGGCAGCACACCCACTGCCCGAACACGCAGGGTAACAATCTCCACCGGGTCTTTCGTCTGGTGGCCATACTGCATCTCGTGGGCATCGCCGAAGCTGGCGGCAATCCGCGGGATGTGGCTGGAAGTCAGCTCCCCGTCAGGAATTTCGATCTTCACCGTGTGCTCCTGACCCTCATAGCGCAGCTCTGCCCAGCGAATAAACCGGCAGTCCTGCGGGGCAAACCCGTCTCGACCCAGTGCCTCCCGACCGCTCGCTTCCAGGTTGGCGTACAGTTCGTTGACCGCCGCCAAATCGGCGTTAGCAAGGCCTGTCACGTAGGTCTGGGCAAAGTCGTAGACCACATCGACCATCATCATCCCCCATGCCGAAAAGTTGCCCGGCCCCGGTGGAATGATGACGGTGGGAATCCCGATCTCCCGCGCCACGTTGCATGCCACCAGCCCGCCACCGCCGCCAAAGCCCAGGAGCGCGAAGTCCTTCGGGTGATATCCTTGCTCCACCGAGATCTCGCGAATGGCCCCGGTGATCTTGGCCTCACTGATTCGTATGATGCCGGCGGCCGCCTCGTACAACGAAAGGTTCAGCGGCCCGGACAAGCGCTCGATCGCCACGCGGGACAAACTCGTGTCAATGCCCATGGCACCCCCAAGGAAGTTCCGATCATCAAGGTAGCCGATGGTGAGGGCAGCATCCGTAAACGTCGCGTTTTCCCCTCCCTTGCCGTAACAGGCGGGACCAGGGTCTGCACCGGCGCTCTGCGGGCCCACTTGGAGCGCTCCACCATCGTCGATCCACGCAATACTGCCGCCGCCGGCACCGATTGTACGGATGTCGATCATCGGAGTAGAGATGGGCAGATGCTCCACCGTCGCCTCGTTCTCCACGGAGATCTGCCCATCCACCACCATGGTTGTGTCCAGGCTCGTTCCTCCCATGTCCAACGTGATCAGATTGCGGTATCCTGTCAGCTCCGCCAGGTAGGCGGCACCGATCGCCCCTCCTGCCGGTCCGGACATCACCGAGTGTACCGGCTCCTCCTTGGCCGCCGTCGCAGTCATGGCACCGCCGCCGGAACGGGTGAGCAGAAACTGGCCCCCGTATCCCTGGTTCCGCAGTTCACTGCCCAGCCGGTCGAGATAAGTCCGCATGATTGGCTTGATATACGCATCGATGACTGCTGTGCTGGTGCGCTCATACTCCCGATACTCCCGGGTCAGCCGATGCGAGAGTGTGACGGAGACTTCCGGGCACTCCTGGCGCAAGACCTCTTCCATCGCAAGCTCGTGGGCCGGATTGGTATAGCTGTGCAGGAAGCAGACCACCACGGCACGAACTCCCTCGTTCCGAATCTGCCGGGCCACTGATACAGCCCCATCCCGATCAAAGGGAGTCAGGACGTTTCCTTGATAGTCCAGCCGTTCTGCCACCTCGAACCGCAGGTGACGCGGGACCAGCGTCTTCGGCTTGCGGTACTTGAAGTCGTACATGGTATCACGGTCGGTTCGGCCCAGCTCGTACACGTCCCGAAACCCCCTGGTAGTGACAATCGCCACCTTGGCTCCGGTGCGGGTGAGCAGGGCGTTCAGCCCCAGGGTAGTGCCATGGACAAAGTAGTCGATCTCGGCGAATCGAGCGTCCGCCTTGCGAAAACCCTCCAGAACGCCGCTGGCCGGGTTGCGCGGAACGGTCTCGACCTTCTCCAGGCGCAGGGTGCCAGTGGCCGAATCCAGCACTACCACATCGGTAAACGTTCCGCCAACATCAACAGAGATGCGCATCTGTTTCAACTCCTTTTTGGAATTTGCAGTTCAATCGGAAACAACGGGGAGATCATCTTCAGTTGCCCCTTGTCGGACAGGTGGCGTCAATGACAAGGGATTTTTGGTGAAGTGGCAGACCACGCGTCTCGTGTACTCCCATTTCACGTTTCACCTCCTTTCCTGGAAAAACGGTAGAGACCAAGCGGTTCACCACCTATGACCGCTGTTTCGAAACGGGATCTGTTCATGATGTTGGATCTGCCTGCGAAAAGAATGGGGATTTTCAATTTGAGTACAAAGCAAGGCGCGTGCCAACGCAGAACGCCAGGTTACCCCCGAATGATGTGTAAAAATTTTCGCAATAGTGCTATAATATGTGTAATCAACTGTGAAACTGCGCATCTTTTTACACACTGAATGAGAAGTGGTGAGTGCTCTTGAAACATACACTTCCGCCTTTGGAACATTTGATCCGAAAAGTCCCCGCTGAAGAGAGAAATCATTGGGAAGCGAATACCCAAATGTTGTCCGTCCCCTTGGACACCCCCTTGTCTGAAGCCATTCCCCTTTTTCAACAGAGCGATCCCCTTTGGGTGACGGATGCAAGCGGCCAATGGGTTGGATGTTTGCATCAAGCCGACGCCATGCGGGCAGTCCTCCAATCGTTTCAGTACCTGGAGGCGTACTTCACGACACTGATTGAAACCCTCGATTTGTCGATTTCCGCGATTGATGAAGAGGCCAATGTGGTTGTTTGGTCGCAAGTGGCAGAGCAACTCTTTTCCCTCAAGGCAAACGAACTCCTGGGGAAGCCGATCACAAATTTCTTTTCAGCGGAGATGCTGGCGATGCTCAAAACGCTGCAAACGGGCGAAGCTGTTCATCGGAAGCATCATCAGCCTCGTGAGGACCTGTTTGTGGTGATCAACACCAATCCGATTCGCCTCAACGGGAAAATCATTGGTGCGGTCGCGACCGAAACCGATATTACCAGTCAAGTGCGCTTGAATCAGGAACTGTACGATGCCACCAAAAAGGTGCATCACCTGCAGCAGGAAATGGCCAGGCTCAAGCCTTCCTCTGACCCGTTCCATGAAATCAAGGGAAAAAGCAAGGCTATTGCCCACAT
>NZ_RHHT01000038.1 GCF_003710985.1 Brevibacillus panacihumi | reverse complement strand
ACTTGACGGGGTGCAGTTCACGTTTCGACGGAGAGGGGGGCTTTTACATTTCCGGCCTTTTTTCTACAAGGACGAGTATTAAGGTTGCGATTGGTCCGAGCAGCAGGGAAAGCAGAAACCAGTTGAATCCACTGCGGTTTTTTCCCTGGGCAATCCCCGCGTTGATCAGGGCAAGCGTCCCCCACCCGATACCATATTCCTTCATCACAATACTCCCTCCCATCTATGTATCTGAAAAAACGACGCCCAAATTATACCATAAAGTCAGAAGGTTCCAAAGAAGGGGATTGGAATAGTGCATCTGAATGATAAACAAACGCCCCCAAGAACGCTGCTGTGAAGCATTGCGTCAAAGGGGGCGTTTAATTGTTGCGATGTAAAAGGGCCTTAGGGATTCGGCTGCTTTTCAAGCGAACTGGCTTGGAAGGACTCCAGTCGATCCAGCCAACCGGAAAAAAGGCTTTGCACGGTCCTGCGCTGTTCGATCTCCGGCATATGGCCTGCGGTTGGCGAGCAGGAAAAGGCCATCGATCAGAGCTGACTTCCGGTGAAAGATGCCTTGAGCCATGTAGCCGCCCTGTCCCCGACATGACATAGACCGTGAGCAGGCCGGTCCACATAGATGCGTTGATAGCCAGGACGCTGTAGAACAGGCTCACTCCGTGCTTTCATCGCACGATGATCTATCTCGAGTGCGTGCAGAAAGACGAGGGAAAAGCCGTCACCCATACGTCACAGTGAATGTTCATTTTTCAGGCAGCGGAATGATCAGTTCCATTCTTCTGCTTCCGTCTTTGGCGCTTTTTTCAAAGAGGATGAGCAACAGGGTCGAATTCGGCTCTGCTTTTTTCACTTTCAAGGTGTAGGTGAAGTCTCCCCATTCAGGAGCGCCTGCAGAGGTGGTGAAGGAGCCTTCAGCCAACTCGTTGTGTCCATCCTCTACTACATAATTTACGACACCCTCGAAGACCCTCGCCTGTCCTTTTACCTCGAATGTGTCTTCGCCCGTTTTAGTGACAGTAACTTTCTGGAAAATATCGTTGCCATACGTCATATCGGAAGTTGGCTCGGGATCTTCTTGTCCGGCCTCTGGTGCGGGCGCAGGTTCTTGCGGCTGTGTGGGCGCGGGAGTCGCTGGCTCATTGGCAGCGGGTGGCTGCGTTTCAGTGGGTTGTTCGGCGGGTGCTGATGAACTGCTGCATCCATGCAGGACAGCAGCGGTCAACAGAAGGAGTAAAAATTTCTTCATGGTATCCCCCTCGATTTTGGAAATGATGTTGATACACATTCTACCCAATTGGACGGAGAAAAGAAAATCGCGTTTCATCTGAACAGCCCTATTTTTACGTTTCTATGGTAGAATGGGGGTGGCATACAACCAACAATTACTAGGAAAGCTGGTCGAACAAGATGGAACAACAATCGTTTCGAATTGAAAAGGATTTTCTGGGTGAAAAAGAGATTCCTGTAAATGCCTATTATGGTGTCCAAACCATGCGGGCGACAGAGAATTTTCCCATCACCGGTTACCGTCTTCATTCTTCGCTGATCATAGCCATGGCTATGGTGAAAAAAGCAGCAGCGATTGCCAACATGGAGGTCTCCCGATTGAATCCTCGGTTGGGGAATGTGATTGTACAGGCGGCAGAAGAGATCATTTCCGGACAATGGCATGACCAGTTCATCGTGGATCCGATCCAAGGCGGCGCGGGAACTTCCATTAATATGAATGCCAATGAGGTCATTGCGAATCGAGGATTGGAGCTTCTGGGCGAGAAGAAGGGGGATTATTTCCACCTGAGCCCGAACACACATGTGAACATGTCCCAATCGACGAATGATGCCTTTCCAACCGCTATTCATCTCGCAACCCTGACTCTATTGGAAAAATTGCTTGTGACCATGCAGACGATGCATGACGCGTTTGGCGAAAAGGCGCGTGAATTCGATGATGTCATCAAAATGGGCCGGACCCATTTGCAGGATGCCGTTCCGATTCGTCTGGGGCAGGAATTTGAAGCGTATCGCCGCGTCCTGGAACGCGACATGAAGCGGATCAAGCAATCCCGCCAGCACCTGTATGAAGTCAATATGGGGGCGACCGCAGTAGGTACCGGATTGAATGCGGACCCCAAATATATTACGAAAGTCGTGCAAACACTGGCAGAAATCAGCGGCTTCCCGCTGCAAGGCGCCGAACATCTCGTCGATGCGACACAGAATACGGATGCCTATACAGAAGTTTCGGCTGCGTTGAAGGTCTGCATGATGAACATGTCCAAAATCGCCAATGATTTGCGTCTGATGGCATCCGGACCGCGTGCCGGTCTCGGGGAAATTTCCCTGCCTGCACGCCAGCCAGGTTCCTCGATCATGCCAGGAAAAGTAAACCCGGTTATGGCCGAGGTCATCAATCAGGTCGCTTTCCAGGTGATCGGCAACGACCATACGATCTGTCTTGCATCGGAAGCAGGTCAACTGGAACTGAACGTCATGGAGCCTGTTCTCGTCTTCAATCTGCTGCAGTCCATCAGCATCATGGACAACGCTTTCCGCGCCTTCACAGAGTACTGCCTTGTAGGCATTGAAGCCAATCGCGAGCGCATGAAGGAATACGTGGAAAAGAGTGTTGGGGTAATTACTGCTGTCAACCCGCATCTCGGTTACGAGACGGCTGCCCGCATCGCCAGAGAAGCGATTCTGACTGGAAAATCGGTACGAGAGCTGTGCCTGCAGCATAATGTCCTGACAGAAGAAGAGCTGGATCTGATTTTGGATCCGTTTGAAATGACGCACCCCGGCATCGCAGGTGCCTCCTTGTTGGATCGAGAATAAGCAGCGCAATCGAAAAATCCCGCCACCTTTTGATCAAAAGGTGGCGGGATTTGCTTTTTTCATTACGATGCAGGTGAAGGAGCGGCAGGAGGAGACTGTGTTCGGGGCAATTGATCCAGGCTTTTAAACACATATCCGCGTTTGTGAGCCTCATCGATAAAAGCTCCGAGTGCTTCCGCGTTGTCTTTGGATATCGAGTGCAGCAGGATCACGGCACCGGGATGCAGCTGGGCCATCAGCTGGTCGTACGCATATTTCCAGCCGCGTTGTTTTTTTACATCCCAATCCAAGTAGGCGATGGACCAAAATACATTCGTATACCCCAGTTCCTTGCTGTATCCAAGCATGCGGTCGCTGAATATCCCCCGGGGTGGACGCAGGTAGCGCATTTCCTTTTGTCCCGTTGCCTGCGCAACAGCATCTTTTACTTTGCTGAGTTCTTCCCGGATCTTTTCATTAGAAATGCGTGACATATCGGGATGGCTCCACGAATGGTTCCCGATCAGATGTCCTTCTGCGACCATGCGCTTCAAGAGTTCAGGCTGATCTTTCACATAATGTCCAGTGACGAAGAAGATGGCGGGGACATGGCGGGAATAAAGCGTGTCGAGAATCATCGGTGTATAGCCATTCTCATAGCCGTTATCGAAGGTCAGGTACAGTTCTTTTTGGGTAGTGTCGCCAAGAAAGATGGCACCATGGCGGTCAATTACGTGCTTGAAGCCTTCTTCCGTTATTGAAGGGAGTCGGCCGTTCTTGCTTTTCTTGAACCCGAAGTGGTAGGGCTGATCCTGGTAGGCCCACGCTGCTTGAAGCGGCAGCATGCCAAGCAGGAGGAGGCTGAAAATCAGCAGTGTTATTCGTCGGTACGCAAATCCTTTCTCCCGTAGTGTCTCCATAACGAAATCTTCACCTCTTCTCCTTTTGTACTTCAGACTGAATTGATCATGAAAAGTTTGTCCAGTTTGTTTCCAAATATGTACGCTGGGCAATTGAGCAACCTGTGCGAAAAAACAACGGCAAGGAGGGACAACTGCTCATACAAAGCTCAGGAATTCGTCATATAGTACTACAGTCAACGGTGACTCCGCTGACATGACATTATCAGGTACCGGAGGTGTGGTCATGGGTAACAGATTACTGGAGCAGTTGAGAAGGATTCTTGACGATGACGATGGCATCGAGGAAGTAGAGGTAAAGGTAGAGTACGAAGACGGCGGAAAGAGAAAATGGATGTTCCGCGGCGATGAAGATCCCGTCATGGAAGACAACGATGACGAAGACGACGAAGACGAAGACGACGAGGACGAGGAAGACGAGGACGGAGCATTTCGGGCAGATGCAGAAGAGGATGAAGACAACGAAGAAGAGGACGAAGAAGAGGACGAAGAAGAATACGAAGAAGAAGACGAAGAAGAAGATGGAGATGAAGAAGACGGAGAAGAAGACGACGATGAAGACGGAGAAGAAGACGAAGACGAAGACTAATCTTAAAGAGAGAACATCGATCTGAAAAAAGATGCGTCGGGGACGCGTCTTTTTTTTCTGTATTCGGAGGTTCCTTTCGCTAACGCAATAAAGGTTGAAAGCGTCAGTGCGTGTTGGCGTCGTAAATAGGCTTGGCGATGTCAACTGTACCTCCGCAATTGTTTGAGAACTGGCGAATAGCTATGGCTATTTGTCCGTTTCCTGATGAAAACGGACTGAATAGGAATAGGGAAGGAACACTACAGCATGACAATTGCAGGACGGGAGGAAGCAAATGGAAGAGTATCTGATCCAACCGTGGGACACCAGACAGAGTGCCACTACGCCTGTAGACTGGGATATGCACGTCCCGCCGGAAATAGACGTGTTGGCAGAAGAAGTCATGAAGCACTACGATATGGCAGTCAGCAGTCGGACATTGATTACTTCCAAGCCAGATAAAGGTGGAGCAATCTGGCGAATCGAGACCAACAAAGGACCGCGCAGCCTCAAGCTTTTGCATCGCAGACCGGAACGCAGTCTATTTAGCGTAGGGTTACAGGAATATGTGGTCAAGCAAGGGGCCAGAGTCCCAGCATTGATACCAGCCAAGGATGGAAAATTGTTCGTGGAGAAAGGCGGCAAGCTATGGATTGTCACCGACTGGATCGCGCTGCAACCAGCCACCAAGGTGGATTTGGTAGGCGCGGAAGAGCTTTGCTATGGATTAGGCGAGTTTCACATGCATACCAAAGGCTACATTCCACCAGTAGGTGCGAAAAATTCCTCACGTCTGTATCGCTGGCCTAATTATTACCAAAAAATTACTAAAAAAATTGGTTGGATACGAGAAGTAGCCAAGGCTTACAAGGATACAGCGGCGAGTGCCTCCATACTCTCCGTCATTGATCAGTATGAACAGCAGGCGCAGGACGCAATGAGGCGATTACAGGAATCCGCTTATGCCCGGATGGTGGCAAAAGGAGAGCCTTATTGGGGGCTTGTGCATCAGGATTATGGCTGGTCGAATGGTCAAAATGGACCCGGCGGACTATGGGTTATCGACCTCGATGGTGTAGCATATGATCTGCCCTTCCGTGATTTGCGCAAGTTGATTACGAGCACGATGGATGATATGGGTGTCTGGGATATCACCTGGATGCGCGGCATGATCGACGCGTATCATCGGGCAAATCCATTGGATGCGGAATCATTCGAGGTTCTGCTGATCGACATGGCGATGCCAAATGAGTTTTACAAGCACTTGAAAGAAATGTTTTTCGACCCGGTTACTTTTTTGAACACAGAGGCTGAAGCGATCCTGCAGCGGGTCGTGGCAACGGATCAAACCAAATGGCAGGCCTTGGCCGAACTGGCAAAAGACAAATCCAAGTACGCAGCAGGCGCTTACGATCAGGTCAGCGTGCCGGAAACACCGGAAACGTCGGAAAAAGTTCAAGTTCCATCCAAGATTACGTGGGAAGCGAAAAAATGGATCCTGCTGCCGCAAAAAACAGCAGCAGACACCGTGCGCAAGAAATCTGCATCAGCAGATACCAACAAAAAGGCTGCATCAGCAGATACCAGCAAAAAAGCTGCACCCGTCGAGACCAGCAAAAAAGCTGCATCTGCAGAGATCAGCAAGAAAGCTGCATCCGTGGAGTCCGGCAAGAAAAAGAGCGAACAAAAAAGTGCTCCTGTAAAACGAGAAGCCGTGCCGGCAGCGGAGAAAAAAGCAACGGTTCCGCTCGTCAAACGGAAGAAAGAGGAGAAAGTCAAAACAACCGAAGCAACGACCAAAAAACCAACCCTGTCCACAGTGCGCGACACCGCAACTATCGCTGCATCTATAGCTTCTATTTCAAAGAAACTGGAACGGACTTTGTCCCGCAGCCCACAAAGGTCTCAAAGCATGCCACCTGAAGCTAATGTGATTGATCTGCTCCCGTTTTTGGCAAGTGCGACTCGGAAATCGAAGCTAAAGCGAAGTAGCACGGGTGCCCGGACCAAGACCGGAGTATCATCCGCGAATAGGAAAAAGACTACCGTAGCCAGTCGGACGAAACGTACAGCAAGCAGTTCGAAAACAACGCTTCGAACAATCAGGGGTGGGGTCAATCAACCGCAAAAAGCAGCAAAGAAGAAGGCGGTGTCAGGGCGCCCTGCGTCCAGACCGAAACAAGCAACAACATCTGTTGGCAAGACGAGAAAGCCTTCTGCTGCACGGCGCCACTCCTACAGCAAAGCAGCAGGTCCTCAGCGCCGCGTGACGCGAAATCCTGCCCGAAGACCAAGAGCGAAGCGCGGCGTGAAAACATCGGGTGGTCTGCGATGAACGGCATGAGGAAAGGGGTATCAGCATGAAGGTAGCTATGATATGTACGGAAAAATTGCCCGTGCCTCCAGTCCGCGGCGGTGCCATTCAAACCTATATCGCAGGAATTGTAGATCAGCTAGGCAAACACCACGATATAACTGTGATTGGGACGACAGATCCCATGCTTCCTGCTGATGAACGGGTTCGCAATGTGCGCTATATACGGGTGAACGGTCAGGGTGTGTTTGAAATTTATGCAGAGGAAATCAGGCAATTGCTGCAAACACAAACCTTTGATATTATTCACGTCTTCAATCGTCCCCGCCTGATCCCCCTCATTCGGGAGCTCTGTCCACAAGCGAGATTGGTATTGAGCATGCACAATGATATGTTCGACGCTTCGAAAATTTCACGGGAGGAAGCCGTGAAGGCCATCCAGGAAGTAGAGCGGATCGTTACCGTCAGCGACTATGTAGGCAGCGTTATAGCCGCTCTGTTTCCAGAAGCGGCGAGCAAGCTGCGGACGATCTATTCGGGCGTTGATCTGCAGACCTTTCACCCTTGGGAACAGTCGCAGAATGCCCGTCAGGTTCGCCAAGCATTAAGAAGCCAGCATCAGTTAAATGGAAAACAAGTCATTTTGTTTGTCGGCAGACTGACACCGAAAAAAGGTGCTGATATTCTGGTTCGTGCCATGAATGACTTGAGCAAACGGCATTCCAATATCGCCCTCGTACTGGTCGGAGGGTCCTGGTACAGTGTGGATAAAGTGAGTGACTACGTTGCTTACGTCCGATCACTGGCTGACCGCTCTCCCGTTCCGGTTGTGACGACCGGCTTTGTACCAGCCGAACAGATTCATCACTGGTTTTGGGCTGGAGATATCTTCGTCTGCCCATCGCAATGGGAGGAGCCATTGGCACGTGTCCACTATGAGGCGATGGCAGCAGGCCTTCCCTTTGTGACCACCAAAAGGGGAGGAAATGCGGAGGTTATCATCGGAGGCAACGGCCTTTTGGTGGAGCAGCCAGAAGATCCCCTGGCTTTTTCCGAGAAGCTTCATCAACTTCTGTCCAATCGGGATCTGCAAAGAAAAATGGGAGCTGCGGGTCGACAATTGGCTCTCGAACGATTTGCTTGGGACCGGGTAGCAAATGAAGTCCGGGCGGTCTGGGATGGACTTCATTGAATATTCATAGAGAATCCAAAAGCCCACTTTCCGTGAAACACTTTAGGAAGTGGGCAAAAGGTTTCCATATGTCGCCAGGAGAGCGCAACTAACTAGGAGAAGGGAGTATCGGGAATGACGGCCACGATTCGATTCAAAGGAATCAAGACAGTCATTCCTTGCCTTTCCTGTGTGGACAATGTGCGCAGCGCAATGATGCCTTCCTCTACGCGCAGCAAATGTCCGATTCGATACTGTCTACCTTGCGTTCCGAGGTCAGCAGCTAACAACAGCTCGACTGTCTGATTATGCTTTTTGCATTTGCTGAGTTCTTTTCGAAGCGCTTTAATGCTTTCCAGATCCGGGTTTTCTTCCGGCTCAACTTCCACTTTGACGATCGGAGCGGGTATGACTAGCGGTTTTGGAGCCTGAACATGAACCGTAGGAGCCTCTACCTGGACAGCAGGTGTCGATGGCGTGACCGTCAGTTGTGGAGCAGGGGTCGTTACGTGAACCTTTGGAGCACGGACAAGGATGCGCAGCGGACGCGGCCTGCTGCCCTTTGAGGATGCAGGAGCGCGGATAATATCAGACGAGCGTCTAGCCGAACGAGTGTTTTTTTTCTTGCCGGCCTTGGCCGTTTTCATTCATGACACCTCCCTCTATGCATGCTATATCCTATTCAACAAGGCAGGAGCAGTCATGGACATATACCCGGTGCGGGCAAAATTGGGAGTAGACGCTTTTCTTATTTTTCTGACAGGACAAGCCGTATCCCGATGGCAGCATACAGCAGGGCTTTTCCGTAATTGACGAATTTGCCGAGCCGAGGTTTGCCGAGCAGCTTGTTGCCGAACAGGCCGGCGCATACCGCGACGAGGGAGAACAGTGCGACCGCTTGCAGCATAAAGACAACACCCAGGACCATCATCTGGAAGGGCTCGTCGCCTGTGCCAGGTGTGATGAACTGAGGCAAAAAGGCCAAAAAGAACAAGGAGACCTTGGGATTCAGCACATTCATAAGAATTCCCGTACGGTACAGCTTGAAGCCGCTTTGCTTGCTTACGGTGGCCGCAGCAAGCGGGCTATTGCCTTCGCGAATAGCTTGATAGGCCAGGCAGAGCAGGTAGGCCGCCCCCGCATACTTCATCAGTTGAAAAGCAAAGGCAGAGCTGTAGAGGACGGCTGTAATCCCCAAGGCAGCCGCAAGGGTATGAACGATGACTCCGCTAGCCAAACCGAGCGCCGTCCAGATTCCTGCTTTGCGGCCATTGGACATGCTTTGCGCAATGACGAACAAGATATCAGGACCTGGCGCCAGAGTGAGCAGAATCGAGACGGTTAGGAAAGACAGGACATGAGCGAGGTCCATCATGCCACCTCCGTTTTTGGAATATTTTTGGATGAACTAACAGTACGGCAAATTGCAAATCACGTCCAGTAGAAGAATGGGACGATTTTCCTCATTCTGACAAATTTCGTGGGGAGTGGAAGGAATTTATAAAAAAGAAAGGAAAATCGTGTATAATGATCGGGTAATCTCAAATAGAGACATGGAGGTTTCGCAATGAATCAAACACCGCTAGCACCTATGGGAGTAGGGAAGCTGCTGGACCGAAGTTTTTCCGTGTACCGCCAACACTTCGGTGCCTTTTTTCTGTTGGCCCTTTTGCTGTTCGGCCCCTTGCTGCTGCTGCAAAATCTAATGCTGATGGACCTTACGAGCATGCCGTTTCTGTACCAGGAGACAACTGAGGAAGAATTCTGGGAAGCCCTCGCCGAGCGCTTTACCAGTTCGGATGCATTTTTAACGGAGAGCATTGCCCTGGTCCTTGTTTATTTATTTCTCATTCTGCCCATTACAACACTGGTTTCCTATCCACAGCTAATGGGATCGAGTTTGCTGATGACCAGAGCGGTAGTCGAGGGCCGTACGATCGGGATCATGCCGGCCCTGCGCCAATCCTTTAGCCGTTTTTGGCCCCTGGCAGGAAGTACGATTCTGTACATATTGATCATGATCGGGATCTTTTTTGCCTTTACGCTTTTTTGCGTACTATTCTTTTTCCTGTGTGCAGTCGCCATAGGCGTTTCGTTTGAAGGGCTCTTTTCAGGCACGGATGAAGTAGGCTCCATATTGGCTGTCCTGCTGATTCTGGTTGCCTATCTGGTTTTTCTTGTGGGAGTCATGCTCGTTCCTGGCTTCTTCATCCTTCGCTGGGGCTTTTACCTGCCCTATGTGCTGTTGGAGGAAGAGGGAGTCGGACTAAGTAAGAGCTGGAAATTGACAAAAGGGAATTTCTGGCGTCTCTTTGCCTTGTATTTTGTTTTGATGGTGATTTATTCCACGCTATCCGGCGGAATGCAAATCATGCTGGCAGGAGCATTAGGGACATCGCTGGTGAGCAGTCTGCTGCAGATCCTGGTTACTTGCCTGTTGATGCCTTGGATGATGATCGTATACGCGCTTGCCTACCTGGACCTGCGCGTCAGAAAAGAGGGGACTGATCTGCAGGCATTGCTGAACCAGCAGCCGATCGAAGAGCCTGCGACCGTTCCTGCTCAAATGTCGGGAGAGCAGCATGAGTAATGTCCCCAGGTGGTCAGAGGACAAAGAGCGGCTCATCGACATCCTCTCCACTGACGAATTCACCCAATCGTCGAAAGCGGGAGAGGGTTGGATCGAAAAAGCGTTGGATTATTTGATAGAGCTGATTGCCCAGGTGTTCGAACGGGTCGATCTGCCTACGGAAGCCGCCGGGACCGTCTCTACGACGGTTGTCGTGGTCGCGATACTCGTCTTGCTTGCGTTCATTTACTGGACCTCCCGCAAGCTGATGCTACACTCCAGAAAAGAGCGGGCATTGTTTACCCAAGGAGAGAAAATTCGCACCCATACAGACTATCTTTTGGAAGCAAGACAGCTTGCGCAACGAGAAGAGTGGCGGGAGGCCGTTCGCCATCTGTTTCTGGCCTTGCTGGTTTACCTGCAAACGAAATCCTGGATTCGGATCGAGCAGTGGAAAACCAACTGGGAGTATATGGATGAGATCCGGTACAACCACCCGGCCATGCAGGAGCTTTTTCGCAGGCATGCGCGCACCTTTGAACAGATCTGGTACGGACAGAAGGAGATCGATGAACAGGTATTTTGGAAGCATGTAAATGAATTGGAACAGATCTGGCGTGAGGAGGGACATCATGGGTAGTTTGCGTACCTATCGCGTGGCCCTTGTCGTCGCGCTGTTGCTCTTGCTTTTGATCGGGGTCTTTGTGGTCAAGCCGGGAGTACCTACCTATCCGCCATACGTCTCGGCGTCCGCACAAGCCGATGGGAGCAAAGCCATTGTCATGCTGATGCAGGAAAAGGGAATGCGTGTCAGGGAATGGCGGCAGCCGATGACGTTTTTGCCCCCGCAAGAGGGACAGGTGCTGATCTCGCTTCAACCGAATGGTTTGGGAGAGAGTGAACGGGAAGAGCTGCTGGATTGGGTGGCCGCCGGGAATGATCTGATTCTGTTCGACGAGGAGCCGCAGGATTGGGAGGAAGCTTCCTTCTACGTACGTTCTCTGGAAAAAGGGAATGTGCAGCACAACATTCAGGGGACTCATCTCGCCCAAGACGCGGTCGGTGTAGCCAATACGGCGGCGAGGCTGGAAGAGGACCCGGATATGGAAACGCTCATTTATGATGAAGAAGGCATTCTTGCAGGACGTACAGAGGTCGGGGATGGCTCTGTTACCCTTTTTCTGGTTCCGGAGTGGATGAGCAACGGACAGATTGCGAAGCATTCTCATTTTGAAGCAGTCTGGCCCTTCTTGCAAGAGAATTGGTCTGTCGTCTGGATGGACGAATATCATCACGGCTATCGGGAACAGCCCAGCATCTTCGCTATTTATCCTGGGTGGCTGATAGCAGGGTTTGCCCAGCTTGGCCTGCTCCTTCTTCTCGGGATCTGGTGGCGCGGGAAGAGATTCGGACCGATCTATACGCTGCGGGAGTGGACTGTTCGCCGCGGAGACGAGACATTGCTTGCGGTGGCGAGCTGGTACGAACGCAGGCGCCTGGCACTGGATGCGCTGCGCCATCGGGAGGCGTATCTGAGACAGATGCTCCATGACCGCTGGGGTATTCAACAACGTGCAGAGCCTCATGAGATCATCAGCATGGCGAGGAGCAAATGGAGCATCAAGGATAGCGAACAGATGGCAAGTGTGCTGCATCGGCTGGAGCAGGCCAAGTCCGGAATGAAGTACACGCCGAAGCAACTGCTGGCAGACAGTCTTTTGCTGGATGAGATCATCAAACGCCTGGAGAAGGAGTGACAAGATACGTGGAACAATTGATAAAAGAGATGGAAAAGGAACTGGTGGGGCAGCAGCAGAATATTCGCCTGCTGGTAGCAGCCCTTTTGGCAGGCGGACACGTTCTGCTGGAAGGCGTTCCCGGGATTGGAAAAACCAAGATGGTGCGCACCTTGTCCGGACTGATCGGCGGGGAGAGCAGACGCGTACAATTTACTCCGGACATGATGCCGAGCGATATCATCGGGCATGTCGTGTTTAATATGCAGCAAAACCAATTCGAGACGGTACGCGGACCGGTTTTCTCCAACCTGCTGCTGGCAGATGAAATTAACCGCACCCCTCCAAAAACGCAAGCGGCTTTGCTGGAGGCGATGGAGGAAAAGCAAGTGACGATCCACGGTGTCACCTATCCGCTGCCTGATCCATTTTTTGTCGTAGCGACCCAAAACCCGATCGAGTACGAAGGCACGTATGTGCTGCCGGAAGCACAGCTTGACCGCTTTTTGTTTAAACTGCATGTCAAGTATCCTTCCCATGAGGAGGAAAAACAGATCCTCGCTCAGCACGTTCCGTATGGAGGGGAATCCGCCCCAAAAACGGAGCAGCTTGTTGGACTGAATGAAATTTTGGCAGCAAGACAAAAGCTTGGCGAAGTGGTCGTAGAGGAATCGATCCTGGACTATATTACCACCCTGATTCGCAAAACGAGGGAGACGAAACGCCTGCTGCTCGGCGCAAGCTCACGGGCTGGAATCGCGATTCTGATGGCGAGCAAGGCGTGGGCCTTGCTGGACGACCGCATGTACGTCACACCCGATGATGTCAAGATTGTGGCGAGACCGGCATTGCGCCATCGCTTGATTCTCTCACCACAGGTGGAATTGGAGGGCGGTACCAGTGACCACATCATCGACGAAACGCTGGCGGCCATTCCAGTACCTCGCTGATTTTCTGCAAGACCGCTTTGTTTTGCCGACCAGCCGCCTGCTGCTTCTGATCGTGATCGGATTGCCGCTGGTCATGGGAGGCTTCGTGCTGGGCTGGGGATACCGAGCTTTCTGGATATACAATGGCTTGCTCCTCATCGCAAGCGTCGTCGATTGGATCACTATGCCGCGAAAAAAGGATTTTTCGATCAGGCGAATTCTTCCGCAACAATCTGATATAGGCCATGTATTTGAGGTTGAGATCGAGATCGAACAGCAGACAGGTCGGAAAGTCCCCTATGAGCTAACCGATGACCTGCCGCTTTCTTTTGATGAGAGCGGCAGGCTGCGCGGGGTATGGGCACATGGAAGAAGCAAAGTAGTCTACATGACGCGGGCACGAGAGCGGGGCAAGTACACGTTTTCCTGGCTGTATGCTCGCTGGCAGGGGCGGCTTGGACTTTGGTCCAGGCAGAGCCGTTTTGCCTGTGAGCAGACCATCAAGATCTATCCGGATTTAACGGCGGTTCGCGGGTATCTGGCTTCGCTGCAAGAAAGCCTGATCGTGGACGGGAAAAAAATTCTGCGACGTGCTCGCAGCGGCTCGGAATTTCATGCGATTCGCGACTATGTGCCAGACGATGATCCGCGGACGATCAACTGGTCTGCGTCTGCGCGCACACGCCGGTTGATGACCAACCAGTATCGACCGGAGCAAGGGAAGGTCGTCACGATTGTATTGGACTGCGGCAGGCTGATGGGCGTGGAGCTGGACAATCGCACGCGGCTGGACATATCACTGGAAGCTGCGATGACTCTCGCGGCAGTCGCCCTCAAGCAAGGAGATCAAGTAGCGCTGATGGCCTATTCCCATGAGATCAAGCTGTATATTCCGCCGGGACGCGGTCTTGCCCATCTGCACACGCTGGTAGAAGCCACGTACGATCTCAAAAGTGATTTCGTCGAGTCTGATCCAGCCAAAGCGCTCACTTATCTCCATCGCCAGCAAAAGCGAAGGAGCATGATTGCGCTCTTCTCCGACATGGAAAACTATCTGATCGAGGATCAGCTGAGCGGCTACCTCTGGCGAATGCGCCGATCCCATCTGTTGCTGCTGCTCTCCCTGGCGGACCCGCTCTTGGCAGGGTGGAGCCAGACAGAGGTAAGGAACAGCCGCTTGGCCTATCAAAAAGCATTGGCGCAGCGATTTAGACTGGATCGCAAAGCCTTCCAACAAAAAATGACCGGAGCAGGCATCCAGGTGTTGGATGTCCCGTCCGATCAATTGACACTAAGTGTAGTCAACACTTATTTGGAGATTAAATCGAGAGAGGCGCTTTGAGTCTGGCGCCTTCTTTGTCCGAAAAGATACCAGACCACGAGCACCAGCAGGGTGACGATCGCAACGCCGTACTTCGTCTCCAAGGACAGGGTGGTGGAAGGAGTGATAAAGCCTTCGATCACACCGGCGATAAAGAAGAGCGGCAGAGTTGCAAGCAGCAGCTGCGCGGATTCTTTGACAGCCTCCAGGAACTGGTACTTCCGGGCGTAGCGGCCGGGAACCAGCATGCGGTAGCCCATGTACAAACCGGCGCCGCCTGCAATGAAGATGGCGGTCAGCTCAATGACTCCATGCGGCAGGATGTAAGCCCAGAAGGCGTAGCTGCTGCCTGCCTGCTGATAGACGGCGGCCAAGGCACCGATCAACAGTCCGTTAAACAGCAGGAGATAGATCGGTACCAGTCCGAAGGTAACGCCGCTGACAAACGCGAGAATGGCAACGCGCATGTTATTGGTCATAATCATGGTAGAGACGACAGGGCTGTTGATGGCATCATGCCCTTCGCCCAGGCGTGCCGGGTCGATCTGCTCCGCCATTCCTGCCGGCAGGACATAGTACAGATTGAGTGGATCAATCATGACTGCTGCGTATCCGAAGATCCCCCCGATCACGAACAAGAAGGCGGCAATCGCCATGAACGTGAGCCTTTTTTGGATCAAAAGGATAAAATGGGTGCCGAAAAAATAAGTGATTTGCTGCCAGCTTGTCGCTTGCTGCTTATACGTCAGGTTGTGCGCCCGTGAGACTAGCTGATTCAAATACTGGGTCAGCTCGTCGCTTGGATAATACGACCTCACATAAGCAAGATGCGCTGAGGCTTTCTTGTAAAGCAGCGTCAGCCTGTCGATGTCGGCCGCCTGAATGCCGCGGTTCTTTTTCTGAAATCGCTCGACCAATTGTTCCAGTTCAGCCCAAGAAGCTTTATGCGTATGCCAAAACGATGTTAAATCCATGAAATGGCCTCCTTTGCAGACGAAAAAATATGTATCTTGAATAGAGAAAATATCACGAGAGGGTGAAGGCAACAGGAATGAACGAATGGACACCGAGTCAACAGGCTGACCGGGAAGCGTCTGTCGTAACCCCCGAGCATGTGCAGCTGCGCTTCCAAACCGCTGGCTTGGGCAGTCGTGCTGCTGCTCAACTGATAGACACAGGAATCCTGTTATTGGTTAATATTACTGTATTTGTACTGTTCAGTATAGTCGTATTGGACAGAAATGAATTTTGGCTGGAAGAGATGAAGGATTTTGCGATTGCACTCCTGCTCCTCTTTCTCTTTATCGTCAATGCGGGCTATTTCTTTTTCCTCGAAGCGTTTTGGACGGGGCAAACCGTGGGGAAAAGGCTGATGAAAATTCGGGTGATTCGCGACAATGGGCAACCGATTACCTTTTTATCAGCGGCGATACGCAATTTGTTCCGATTGATCGATGCGATTCCCAGCGGCTATTTTCTCGGGGCGCTCGTCTCTTTTTTCCATCCTCAGGACAAACGGATTGGCGATCTGGTAGCCGGAACCATTGTCGTGTCGGAAAATGAACAAGGTAAAATGTCCCGCAAGCAGCGATCGATGCAAAACCAGGCGATCGGACTCCCCCTCCTATTGGAAGATCGGCAAAGACAAGCGATTACAAGGGAGGATTGGCAGCTGCTCTCTACCTTTATCACACGTCTAGACTCTCTGTCCAAGGAGAAAAGACGAGAGCTTGGCGACCAGATTGCAGCCCGCTTTGTGAAAAAACTGGAGTGGAGCGATCACAAGTCAGTCGAGCAGGATCCGATTGCCTTTTTGGAGCGGCTCTATTGGCAACTGCAAAAGGATTGGCAGTTAGGCGGAAAAAGCTGAAAACGGCATAAGCAATAAGGGGATGTCTCGCACTGAGGAGCCATCCCCTTATTTTTCCAAAATTCGCAAAGAAGTGCGCGAAATTTGTTATATGTTATAATAGGGACGCAAACTTTGTCATCGAAAGGAGGGGCGCCGATGAACGACAAGTACATACACGCTTCATCGACAACGTCATCCACACTGCCGCTTCCAGCAGATGGGAAGCAGGAGAGAAGACGCAGACGGGGCGGACTGTTCAGCAGTCTGTTCAACACATTGAATCCCTCCCAAGCAACAGGGAAACGAAATTGGCTGCCGACGGGCTTGGCGGTTCTGCTTTGGGCGGGTCTTGCCTACGGAGGATACGCCTTCGCGATGCATACGTTGGACAAGCAGCAACAGGCAGTCGATCTTCGCATCGCACAAGTGCAAAAGGAAAATGAAGCGCAGATGCAGGCGATGGGGGAGCAGATTACGCTCGTCCAGGATGAAATGGAAAAGGTAGCGAGCGGTTTGGCGAACATTCAAGAAGAGCTGCAAATGACTGGTGAGACAATCGGGGGAACCGACAAGACCAAACAAGCCCTGCAGGAGCGAATTGATCAGTTGAACAAGCAGCTGGTAGAACTGAAAGCTTCCCTGAAAAAGCTGGAGGATGCGGCCCGTGCTTGGTAAGGTCAATCGTTTCTTCGCCTTTCTATTGGCGCCTGCACTTGGGTTTTTAGTCGCCTTTTCCCAAACCAATCCGGTCGAAAAGCTTTCCTTCGAGGGATTGGCTCTGCCTGTCCAACAGCCGCACGAGCAGGTCTCGATGCTGCAGGAAAAGCTCGATGAAACGAAGGAAAAGCTGGCAGGAACCGAGCTTGCTCTCCAGGCAATCCGCGAAGCTGCGGAGAAGGAGAAGCAGGACTACGAGCAGCAAAATCAGAAACTTGATACACTGCTTGCAGCCAGCATCTCGCAGACCAAACAGTCTGAAGATGTATTGGATACGATATTGTCGAATATGTTGGGCAAACCGATCGGTCAACACTTTGGCGCCAATTCTACTGTGAAGGTGTACTCGCTGACCGAGGCGGGCTATCGCGGCTACATGGCAAAAGTGAGGCTGAAGGACCCGAATGCCTTGAAAATGGTGCTGGCGAACAATTCGGTGAAAAGCAAAGGGGAGACCACCAGCAAGGCCGGGAAACGGATGAATGCTGTGCTTGCGGTCAATGCGGGAGGTTTTCGGACGGACAACGACGGCTATCTGGTGCCGCTTGGAATCACGGTAGTCGATGGGAAGATCCGCACCTTCTCCAATGACCAGAACCTCAGCTTCGTCGGCTTCAATAAGAAAGGGCATCTGGTTGGAACCAAAATCACCACGCAGGAGCAAATCACACAGCAGGGCATCCTGCAGGGTGCCAGCTTTTTGCCGAGACTGCTGGAGAACGGCAAGCGCCTGCCGATTCCGCGCCAATGGGCGAACAGCCGTCAACCGCGCACTCTGATCGGTCATTTTGACAATGGGGATTTGCTCGTCATCGTCATTGACGGACGAAGAGAGGGCTGGAGCAAAGGGGTAACACTGGAGGAAGCACAGAAAAAACTGCAGGAATTTCACGTAGTAGACGCCTACAACCTGGATGGGGGCGGCTCCAGTGCTTTTTACTACAATGGAAAGCTGTTGAACAAGCCATCGGGCGGACGAGAACGGCCCGTGGTCAGCAATTTGGTCATCCTGCCGTAATCATGGTGTGGCTACGGCAGTTGACCATTTTTTTTACCGGCGTGGCATGATAAAACTAACAATCTACATAAGGACCTGCAAAAACAGGGGGAATTACAGTGAACAAGAAGGTTTCAGGCTTGGCAATGGCAACAGCGGTATGCATGGCGACACTCATGAGCGGATGTGAAGCGCCGTCGCTGGATTTTTTGTCTAGCAAAAAGGAGCAGGTCTCCCAACCAGCTTCAACTGGGGATAGCAGCGGGACAGAAACACCAGCAGAGGAGCCGTCGACGGGGCATGGCCAAGGCAGCAGTGCAGCCCACAAGCCAAGCATGGAAGAGACGATCCAGACAGTGGAAGGGATCCCGACAGTGACGAATCCAGAGGAGCTGTATGTCATCGTCAACAAACAGCGTGCCCTACCTTCGGATTATGTGCCATCGGATCTGACAGAGCCGAATGTGCCGTTTCCCTTTAAGGATAAAGTGGAAAAGCGCCTGCTGCGGGAACCGGCGGCAAGAGCGCTGGAAGCGCTGTTCGCCCAGGCGAAGCAAGACGGGATTGAACTGTATGCGGTATCGGGCTACCGCTCGTATAAAACACAAAAATCACTCTATGAAACGTATGTGAGAACGCAAGGGGAGGCACATGCGGCTGCCTTTAGCGCGGTTCCAGGGAAAAGTGAGCACCAAACGGGTTTGGCGATGGATGTATCCGGCCTGGATCAGGCAACCCGCCTGGAACAGACCTTTGCGGATACGCCGGAGGGCATGTGGCTCGCGGAAAAATGCGCGGCTTTCGGCTTTATCATCCGGTATCCGAAGGGCAAGGAGGACATTACCGGCTATGCCTATGAACCGTGGCACCTGCGCTATGTTGGAGTAGAGACGGCGGAGGAAATCATGTCGCGGGGGATCACGTTGGAAGAGTATTTTCAAGAGAGCAGCTCGTCTTGAGACTTTTAAATCAGAGCAAAAAATAGCTGCTATTGCGCGGCTTCAGGCTGTCGAGGAGTCTCGGCAGCCCTTTTTGCGCACTGCGAATGGAAGCGGGAAGGTGATAGGATGCACCGTGAACAAGCAGTTGAGAAAATGACAAGCTGTACGTACGAAGAATTGGAAGAATGGAAGAAACATGTCTTGTTTTGCTTGAAGTGGCACAAGAGGGATCAAAACCAGTATGAAATCGATGATTGCGAATTTTTGCTGGAGAAAATCGAGGAGCAGCTGGCGCGTTTGGATGAGCAAAGGAGGCTGGGAAGGTAAAAGTCTTATGTGATTTTACCTTCCAGTCAGACCTCCTGGCGTGAAGAGCGGAAGGAGCACGTATTATCTCGGAATGCGAATACTGGACAATGGCCAATAGACCACTTCTGCACGACCGACTACATGATCCAGCCTGACAGGCCCAATCATGCGGCTGTCCATGCTGTTATTGCGGTTGTCACCCATGACGAACACGCTTCCTGGTTCGACTGTTATGGGGCCGAAATCATCTGTCAAAGTAACCCCTGCCGCAGCAGCTTTCTGTTTGTTCTCTGCGAGGTAAGGCTCATCCAATGGCTGGCCGTTGATGTACAACTGATCATTTTTTGCTTCTACCTTGTCGCCTGCAACCGCGATGACGCGCTTGATCCAGTTGTCGCCACTGGCATCTGGATGAATAATCACGATGTCGCCTGGGTGCGGGTCTTGCAGATAATAAATCGCTTTGTTGACGATCACTCGCTCACGGTCATGCAGCGTACTCTCCATGGAGCGTCCTTGTACAACGTAGGGAGCCATGATAAAGATGTAGATCAAGGCTGTGATGGCACCAATCAGGACAAATGATTTGAGCCAATCCAAAAGTTCCGATCTCCATTTTGTCTCTTGTGGGGTCTGTTCCATCCAATTGATCTCCTATGTATGTAATTTCGGGTGCGGCTTGCGCCGGACAACAGCATGCAGGGTTCTTGCGCTGCCCTTCTATTATACATGCTTTCGGAAGCGAGAAGAAAGCAATTCATGGGAAATGAAAAGCGGGCGGGTGACAAGGTGGATTTTGAGTGTCACAAAATAGACAATTTCGCGCCCTTGTCATTCTTTCCACATTATTGTAATATGATCTTGGAAATAGTTTTACTATAAAAATATTAAGTAATAAACACTTTGTTAAATCATGTACATACCCCCCATTTTCAGAATGCTGTGGAAGATTATGCTTGCTCTTTATCTACACAAATTATAATATTTTTATAAATAGTGTAGGTAAATCTGAAAATAGGTGATGATGTGAACGATATGTCCCGCGCCAGTAAACTTGAGGAACTGGATCGCGTATTTTCTGAAATGGCCCGCTTTTTTATAAGTCAGTGGCTGGTAGAAGAAGTAGAGATCAGTCCCAAACAGTTCATTTTGATGCGTGTGCTTCATCAAGTGAAAAGAAGTACCGTGTCAGATCTGGCGAACATATTGAAGCAGTCGAACAGTGCAACTACCATTGCGCTCAATCGATTGGTGAAGGCAAATCTTGTTGATCGCGTCCGTGATGAGGAGGATCGCCGAGTTGTCTGGGTAACTCTCGCACCGAAAGCGATTCCGGTCATAGAAGGGCTTTTGGCCAGAAGAAGGCTGTTGGTGGCCAATCTGACTGAAAAACTGACGGACGAAGAACTCGAACAATTCACCAATTGTCTTGAAAAAATGAGGCAATGTCTGTAGGAAATGCTGCTTGAAGCATCGCGGGGGAAACGTGGTTGGCAAGGTGGTATTACGAGACAGGAGTGTACATGATGAAAAAGAGTAACACACTGATGATGGGAACATTTGTCTTGGGAGCGGCACTGTTCGCTCAATCCGCCTGTGCCGAAGAAGCCGCGACAACTGCGACGCAAACAGAAACACAAGCTGCAGTCCAAGAAGAAGCAACAGAAGCGCCAGCTGCAGTGGAAGAAGAGGCTGCAGAAGCGCAACAGCCAGCAACAACAGCACCTGAAGCTCCTGCAACCGTACAGGGCGGCTGGATTTCCATGCCACAAGAAGATCAGTACTTCATCTATTCTCCAAAAGCCAACGATCCAGCAGTAGCTCCGAATGGCTGGGTAACAGCACCAAAAGAAGATGAATTCCTGTTTCTGACACCTGCTCAAGCTGAGAACCTCACTCAAAATGGCTGGGTCCTGATGCCGAAGGAAGATGAATATTACGTAGTAAGCCCTGCTGCTGCAGAAAACATCGCCCAACACGGCTGGATCACCATGCCGAAGGAAGATGAGTTCGTACTGGTGAAAAAACAAGATCAACCAGCAGTAGCACATGGTTGGGTAGCTGCTCCACTGGAAGATTCGGAAGCTGTCGTGATCAAAAACGATGCTTACCAAAATTCCGGAAGCCGCACCGGCTGGACTTGGACAGCCCCCAACACTGATTCCGATAAATAAGCATGAAAGCGAAAAGGCGCGTTGCTCCTCGTGAGCAAGGCGTTTTTTCATGCGTGAAACAGCAAGCCTCCGTACAAACTAGAGCAGAGATCTTGAAGGGAGGCAGTCAGATGGCAAAACGCCAAAATCCGCAAAATGAGAACGACGCAGGAGCAAAGAATGCTCGGCAAGAAGAAGAAGGAGTAGCGATTGTACAAGAACAGATCGGTGATGTCTACAACATGGGGACAATCGACCAAGCAGAGCTTACAGAGGAAGAATAAGCGAAAGGCCAGCCTGAACAGGGCTGGTCTGATCAATCGTTAAAAAATATTTTATTGACATATATGAGTTTATCGTTAAAAATACAAGAGGAATCAGAAAATTGAAAAAGGAGAGTGCAAACATGAAAGATCCTCGATTGGAGAAGTTGGCCCATTTGCTGGTTAACTACTCGGTACGGGTCCAGCCAGGAGAGAACATCTTGATCAATGCAAAGGGAGAAGTGCCGGACTTGGTTCGGGCATTGGTCAGTGAGATATACAAGGCTAAAGGAAATCCCTATGTGCAACTGATCGACCCTGTAATCAGCAGAGAAATTGCGATGAACTGCAATGAGCAACAATTGGCAGTCATGGCGGAGAATGAGAAGCAATTCATGGAGAAAATGGACGGCTACATCGGCATCAGGGCAGCTAGCAATATCAATGAGATGGCTGATGTGCCGGGGGATCGGCTGGGCATGTATTCGCGGTTGTACGAGCGTCCGGTGATGGACATTCGCGTTCCCAAAACAAAATGGGTGGTACTTCGCTATCCAAATGCCTCGATGGCCCAGCTCGCCAACATGTCTACAGCAGCATTTGAGGATTTTTATTTTCAAGTATGCACGATGGATTATGCCAAGATGGATGCAGCGATGGATAGCCTGGTCGCGCTCATGAACAGGACCGATCGAGTCAGAATCACGGGTCCCGGCACGGATCTTTCCTTTTCAATCAAGGATATTCCTGCAGTCAAGTGCTCAGGATTGCGCAATATTCCCGATGGTGAGGTGTATACAGCACCGGTGAGGGATTCGGTCAACGGTACAATCACCCATAACGCCCCTACACCATATCATGGCTTCACGTTTGAAAAGGTCTGTCTCACTTTCAAAGACGGCAAAATTGTCGAAGCCACAGCAAATGATTCAGAACGTCTCAATCAGATCCTGGATACCGATGAAGGGGCACGTTATATCGGAGAGTTTGCGATCGGGGTGAATCCATACATCACCACCCCGATGAAAGACATCTTGTTTGACGAAAAAATAGACGGAAGCTTCCATTTTACGCCAGGCCAATGCTATGATACGGCGTACAACGGCAATCACTCATCTGTACACTGGGATATGGTCTCCATCCAACGTCCGGAATGGGGCGGAGGAGAAATCTGGTTTGACGATGTATTGATTCGCAAAGATGGACGTTTTGTCCTGCCTGAGTTAGATGTGCTCAATCCCGAGCGGTTAAAAAAATAAACACATTAGTGCATGTACTTGTCCAGCCGCTCCTGAGCGAGAGAAAGACTCATGTCGACCTGGAAGAGCATATACAGATTGCTGGTCTTCAGCACAGTTCTCCTTGCCGTATGGTACAGCTTGGGCTTGGTATGCTTGACGACGGTCATGATCTCCACGACAGGTGGCACCACTTGTTTGATTCGCAACAGGCTTTGCAAGTACCGCAAGAACTTTTGCACAGTAGCTTGCCCTTCTTCATCTGGAGTGGTGTTGATCAGGTCAATAAATTCCCGGACAATCATCCGACGCGCTTCCAGAGGTTCATGCATAGTTGAGTGATTCACGGTTATCCACCTCAAGGAATAGAATATGGGTCTTTCCTCCTGTACCCGCTCTGAAGGGAAAATAAACATGATAGGAACAAAAAAATCTCGACGCCATGAAATCTGGGTCGAGTTTTTTGTTTATGAATCCCGTCGCGTGTAAACGGCTTGCTGCTCGATGGGGATGCGGACTTTAAGCAGCAGCCAGGCATTGAACAGCGTGAACAGGATCGCCGTCGCGTAAGCCTGGAAGGTAAGGGGCAATGCAAGAAGCTCGATGCCGACGACCAGATAGTTGGGGTGGCGAAAAAAGCGGTACGGACCTCGTCTGACGGGTTTCGATCCCGGCAAGATGAGGATGCGCGTATTCCAGTGCCGCCCCAGACTGACGATACACCAATAGCGCAATATCTGAGCAAGCACGAACAAGGAAAAGGGGAAGATCCACCAGTCGGGAAGGAGCGAGACATGATGCCCTCTCACTACCTCCCAGATGAGACACAGAAAGAAGAAGAGATGGAGGAGAACGATGTATTTGTAATGGCTTGAGCCGATTTCATACCCTCCGAGGGAGCGTATCAGCCTGGCATTCCGGTTGGCCAGCACCAGCTCTCCTATGCGCTGCAGCAGCACGACTCCCATGACCAGCCAAAAAAAGGACATGTTTTTCTACCTCGCTTCCAGCAAGAGAAGCTCAGAGCTGAAACCGGGGCCAAGAGCGGCCACCAGCCCTTTTTCTCCGGCATTCCATCGCCGCTCCATGCTTTTTTCCAAAACGAACAGTACGGTAGGGGAGGACATGTTGCCGAAGTCATGCAAAACTTCCTCCGACAACCTCGTCTCCTCAGGAGAAAGGCCCAGGGATTGCTGATAAGCCGTCAGCACCTTGGCACCGCCTGGATGAAAAATATAATGGTCCAAATCATGAAGGCTTGTCTCATGCGGATCGAGGAAGTGTTCCACGTTTTCTCGCATGGATTGCCGAATCAGAGTGGGGATGTCACGGGAAAAAACGACCTTCAGCCCTGGTTCCGTCACTTCCCAGCCCATCACATCCAGCGTGTCGGGCCAGGTTGTGGTGCGGGAAGCACAGAAGTGCAGGGGAGGGGATGACGATTTGCGCTCGACTGCGTCACCTTCGACCAAAACCGCTGCCGCTCCGTCTCCGAACAGACAGGTAGCGACGAGATTGCTTTTGGACATATCCTGGCGAATAAAGGTCAGCCCGCATAGTTCTACGCTTACAAGGAGGATGCGCCGCTGCGGGTAAGCGCGTGCATATTCGCACGCTCGCGACAGTCCCATAGCCCCGCCAGCGCAGCCCAAGCCCCACAAGGGGACACGGGTAATGTCCGGACGCAGTCCCAGTCCGTTGACCAGTCGGGAATCGAGGCTCGGGGTAGCGATTCCAGTGCTGGAGACGAACATCAGGCAATCGATGGAGTCAGGGGTTAATCCGGCTTTTTCCAGACAGAGCAAGGAAGCTTTCCGGGCCAGCTCCTCCGCATGCTCGACGTACAAGCGGTTTTTCACGGTGAATGTCTGGTCTTGGGAAAACCAGTCCAGGGGCATGCAAAAATGTCGTTTGCGGATCTGGCTTTGAGCAAATACCCCCAGCAAGCGATCAATATCCGGAAAGGCATCTTGAAAGAAATGACGTGCCAATGCCTTCGACTCTTCCTGGTTAACAACGTGAGGCGGCACGACAGTCGCAACAGCTTCGATGCGGGGCATCACAACTCCCTCCCCTACTTGGTAAGTATTCTCATTTTCCCCTACCCAGTAAATCCCATGCATGATGCGCGGGTTTCTTATGCTGGGGATATTTCGAGAAGGCTTGACCAAAAGAGAGGAGAAAAGCCTGCGGCTTCGCTTTACAGCAAGCAACAGGCTTTTGGAGAATCAGGTCTATATAGGGGTTTCTTGCTGTCTTGTCTTTGCCCTGTCGACTTTTGCGGGGCCTGTCAGGGCTTTTTTTACGTTGCCGAATTGGAACACTCCGGCAATGATGAGCAGGACACCGATGAGGGAAAACCAGTACGCACCGCCGATATTGCGAAACGCGACAGCGCCGACAGAAGGCCCCAATGTCCCCGTCACCCCGTAGTTGAGACCGAACAAGGAAAAATAGCGGCCGCGGTAAGCCTCTGGGGCGAGCAAGGAGATGGATTTTTGGATCTGTGGTCCGTACAGCATCTCACCGATGGTAAACAGAACTTCAACGATGATCAGCAAGACCAAGTTGGGGGCCCAGCCGTATCCGAAGCCGACACAGGCAAGAAAGCCATACGCAATGAGAATGACCTTGTGAGCGGGAAAACGATCCGCATAATTAGCAATGGCAAGTTGACAGCAGACGACGAGGGCGCCGTTGATGGTCATCAGGGTGGCGAACACCGTCAGGAAGTCGTCGAATTGGGTTCTCAGATGCTGCGGCAGGATGATCTCCACCTGGGAATACAACAAAGAGATGGGGATCGCAGCGAGTGTCATCCAGATCAGCGTCGGATGCTCACTGATTTTCATGCGCGGAGCAGCTTCAGCCCTTTTTTCTGTTCTTTGCTCCGGATGGCGCTTCTCCTTAGGCAAAGTTTCAGGTACTTTCCAAATAATCAGCATACAGTAAATCAGCAACATGAATGAGCAGAAACCGAAAGCGATGCCGGGATTCACTTTGTAGATCGCCACGCCGATCAGAGGTCCAGCAGCTGCTCCCAGATTCAGTGCCGTATGTAACAGGGCAAAGACCTCGCTGCGCTTTTCCTCTGGTACGACATCAGTGACTTGAGCACTAGCGGCAGGCCAGAACAGGGACGCTCCAATGCCGTTCAGAATAGTCAGAGCAGCAAATGCGAAGAGAGACTCAGCCCAGATATATCCCGCCATGGAGACAGATTCGATCAGCAGCGCTGCAACCATTAATGGTTTGCGACCGTATTTGTCCGACAGGCTGCCGGCAAACAGATTGGAGAGAATGCCAGTCAAGGGATGAAGGCTCGTGACGAGGGCGGCGACCAACAGATTGCCATCCATTTTGTCATAGAGATAAAAGGCAAGGAAGGGACGAAGCATGAAACCAGCGAACGTGGTAAGGATTGTCCCGATGACGCGAATCCAGATCGTCGGGTCATAGCGTGAGAGGATGGATTGGAACCAAACCATCTGGAAAATTCCCTCTTTTCGATAGAAGTTTTTTTGTGGTAAGTATATACGACGGAAAGCAGAAAAGAAAGAGGGAGAAATGAATGGGAAACTATGTCGAAACGTCGATTGATTACGATATTTGTCGAAGAATGTAAAGGGGATTTACAAAAACTTAACAATACCTTAAATAAAAAAATACATATTTCACCTTGTTTTTAAATTTACGTTCACAAGGATGTTCGATATAATCGTCTAGGTGCGATTTTTTCAAAGGAGTGAGTAGGAGACGTATGTTAAAATCAAAAAAGCACATCTTCTTCGATCTGTTTGAACAGCAGATTGCCACGGTGCACAAAGGAACTCATCTGTTTTACGAAATGGTAGGGAACTATCAGGACGTCGAAACAAAGGTAAAGGCAATTAAAGCTGTCGAAAAAGAAGGAGATGAGATCGTTCGGCAAATCATGAACGCATTGAACTCCACGTTTATCACTCCGCTTGAGCGTGAAGATATTCATCAGCTTGCTCATACCATGGACTCGATGATCGATTATATCGATGGCGTAGCGGATCGGATGTATCTCTATCAAGTTCAACAGCCAGATCCCCGTGTTCTGGCACAGGCGAATATTTTGGTGAAATGTTCGGCGAAACTGATTGAGCTGATTCGGACCTTGCGCAAGCTCGATCATCAGGTGGTATCCAAAATCGCTCGCGAGATCAAGGATTTGGAGCATGAATCGGATTCCAACTACCGAAAAATGGTTTCTGATCTGCTGAATGCCCCGAATGCTGATCCGATCGAGGCGATAAAGCTGAAAGAGATCTACGACAAGCTTGAGGACTGTGCTGACTTTGCCGAGGATGTTTCCAACCTGGTAGAAGGGATTGTGTTAAAGAATGCTTGACCTCTCGCCAGACATGATTTTGCTCATTCTCGTTGTCGTCATGGCGCTTAGCTTTGATTTTATCAACGGCTTCCACGATACAGCCAATGCGATTGCAACCTCTGTCTCGACTCGTGCGCTAAGCCCGCGTACAGCGATCATCTTGGCTTCATCTTTTAACTTGATTGGCGCTCTGACCTATACGGGAGTGGCAAAGACGATCGGGGGGAGCATCACCGACCCGTTCAAGCTGGAGAACGGATTGGTCGTGGTCCTGGCAGCATTGATTGCCGCTATTCTCTGGAATATCATCACCTGGTATTTCGGGATTCCGAGTTCTTCTTCACACGCGATTATCGGCGGTGTCGCCGGGGCGGCGGTAGGCGCAGCAGGCTTTGATTCGATTAATGCTGCCGGCTTCTTTGACATTGTACGAGCTTTGATTATTTCGCCGGTCGTTGCTTTCGTTGTCGGTTTTATCGTCATCAAGATCGTCTCATTTATTGTCGCAAACACGGCGTATCATAAAACCAACCGCAATTTCCGCTTTATGCAGGTGCTGTCAGCCTCATGGCAAGCATTCAGCCATGGAGCCAACGACGCGCAAAAAACGATGGGTGTGATTACCCTCGCACTGCTTTCCGGAGGATTTTTGGTTCAGGAGCCAGGAGAATTCGCCATCCCGCTTTGGGTGAAATTTGCCGCGGCCATCGCCATGGCTTTGGGAACCGCATTTGGCGGCTGGCGCATCATCAAAACACTTGGCGGCAAGATCATGAAGATCAAGCCGATCAGCGGTTTCTCAGCTGACTTGTCGTCCGCATTGATTATTACGATCTTTACTGCTTTGAAATTGCCGGTAAGTACCACCCACGTAATCACCTCGTCGATTCTCGGGGTAGGGGCTTCGCAAAAGGTCTCCGCAGTGAAGTGGGGAGTAGCCGGACGAATCGTCGTGACGTGGGTCATTACGCTTCCCATCACAGGATTGCTGGCAGCAGCTTGCTACGTTGTTCTTGACGTCTTCCTGTAAAACAAAAGATAAACGCTTTTCATACGAAAGACACCTTCAGGATCTTTGATTGCTGCAGGTGTCTTTTTCTTTCACGCTATTCAGTACCAGTGAAACGTTCCCACCATCCGGCTCGCGGGCGGATTTCGACCAGCCGTATCGCTGATGTGGGGACGAAATCCAGAGAGCCATCCGGCTTTTCCAGTAAAAGACCACTGGGGCTGTAATCATAGAGTTTGCCTTCTGTATAGGGATTGGATTCGGGTCCAAGCATGCCTGGAGCAAACTGAACGCGCACCTTGCGATTGAGAAATCCTTCTAGCAAAGCATCCTCTGTCATTCTCGATCACTCCTTTCTCGTACTAAGGTCTATGGATCAGTATTCCCTCCATTACAAGTATTCAGACAAGGCAGTGATTAGACATCGACGCGTGGCATACAGGCTGCAACAGCAAAAGGAAATCCGCCTTTCCTTGAGGAAAAGCGGATTTGTAAGCAAGTACCTATTCGACAGAGTTATGGGTGTGTTTGGCTTGCCTGCTCTTCCATCCAAACACGATCAGCAGGATGATACCGATTGCGATCAGAAGCAAGCTGATAAGCTGGGCTACTCGCAAAGTGTCAGCGATGAGCAGACTGTCTGTACGCATTCCTTCAATAAAGAAGCGGCCGATCGAATACAGGATCATGTAGCTGAACAGCACCTGGCCGTCAAATTTCTTCCAAAAGTAGAGCATCAGCAGCAGAATGGCAAATACGAGCAGATTCCACATGGATTCGTATAAAAAAGTCGGATGGTAGTACTGTCCATGGATGTACATCTGGTCGCGAATAAAGGCCGGGAAATGAGACATGAACTGTTCGCTGGCTACATCCCCATGTGCCTCACGATTGATGAAATTCCCCCAACGTCCGATCGCTTGACCCAAAATCACGCTGGGAATCATCGCATCGCCAATGCGCAAGAATGGCAGATTGTGTTTGCGGACATACCAAGCCCCTGCCAGAACCCCGCCAATCAACCCGCCGTGTATCGCCAAACCGCCTTCCCATACGTAAAAGATGCTGAGCAGATTGTCCTTGTACTGATCCCATTCAAATATGACATAGTATGCGCGGGCGCAAATAATGGCTGCAGGAATAATCATTACGACCATATTCAAGACATGGTCTGCATCGATGCCCGACTTCTTGGCATTGTGACGGGCAAGATACGTTCCAAGCAAAAAGGCAAGCCCCATTATGATTCCATACCAGTGGATCTTGATGGGGCCGATTGCAATAGCTACCGGATCAATCATCATTTTTCCTCCTCGACCTGAAAAACATCTGTGGACAGTATAGCACAGATAGAAGGAAGGTTTCCAACAGATTGACCCTGGTTGGCAAGACTTTCAATCCCGCAAAAAAGCGAGGATTGGATCAAGGGAAACTTGACGGGCCGGTGCAGAAATTTCCGCAAACAGATCTCCCACTTGCGCTAGGCGTTGGGGTACGTTGTGAACCGTAAAGTGGGTCGGATGTGCAGTCGGCACTTCCTCCCAGCGCAAGGGGGTAGATACGGTTGCCTGTTCCCTGGCCCGGGTTGAATACGGGGCGGTCAGCGTTTTCCCCCGCCAGTGCTGCAGATAGTCAATATAGAGCTTGGTGCCGCGATTTTTGACGAGCCGTTCAATTGTCAGCATGGCAGGATGCTTCTCCACCAGATAAGAAGCAATGAAATGGCCCACTTTCCGCGTTTGTTCAAACGTATACCGACGTTCAATCGGTATGTAAATTTGCAGTCCGCTGGCCCCTGAGGTTTTCACACAGGACGGCAAGCCGAGTTCATCCAGCAGTTCCTTGAGCAGCAGGGCAGACTCAATCACGACAGAAAAATCCGGAGTAGAAGGATCGAGATCGAACACCAGTTCTGTTGGGATTTCATCGGTCGCCAGATGAAAGGAAACATGAAACTCCAGTGTGGCCTGATTTGCCATCCAGATTAAAGTTGCTTCGTCATTGCACAGCGTGTAGCGGGTGTTCTCCCACTCATGTGTGACAATCCAGTCGGGTGCGTATTCAGGTGTATTTTTTTGATAAAAATGCTTGTCACCGACTCCATGGGGATAGCGGATGACGGTAAGCAGCCGATCACGGGTATAGGCCAGCATCGGCCGGGCAACCTGCAGCAGATACCGAATGTAATCGAGCTTGGTTACACCAGCTTTGGGCCAAAGCGGCTTGTCCGGGCTGCTGATCGCAACCGTATGCCCATTTAACTGCAACTCGTACTGCGGTACGACAAGGCTCATATGACACCTTCTTTTTCAAAAAACAGCTTTTTCTTACGTTGCCCTCTGAGTCAATCCAGGTATGCAGGAAGGGGTGATGCATATTATTCCAGTCGAACAAGCATAATACAGGTAGATTTTGGCTGGTTGGTGAAAAGATGGGTAATTGGACGGAACAGCAAAAGAACCCCTTAACGGACAGATCTCTTGAAGTATGTGATCTGATTGAACTGGAAGGGGTGCCGATCTCGCTTGAGCTGGATGACAATACTAGCTTTTTGGAGCGTATGTTTTCCGACAGCTCTGATTTTGTTTTACGAAAATTTCAGTTAAAAAACAGCGTGCATGCCATCGCCATCTTTGTCGACGGTTTGATCAGTACAAATGATGTAAATGATGCTTTAAAAGCCCTGATGGTTCTTGAGGATGGAAGCGATCAGATCGGAGTCATTGAAGAGGCGTTGCTCCCGGTCTCGCAAATTTCCAGAGTCAAAGACTATAAAGGGCTGCTTCAAGCGGTGTTGTCTGGGGATACGGGCATCATCGTAGAAGGAAATCGGGAAGCGCTCACGCTTGGGATTCGCGGTGCGGATACACGTTCGGTCAATGAACCGGAGGGCGAGGCTGTCGTTCGTGGTCCGCGCGAAGGCTTCATCGAAAATATTCGGACGAATACCTCCATGGTGCGGCGAAAGTTAAAGACTCCTCGATTGAAAATGAAGTCCTTGGTCGTCGGGCGAAAATCAAACACCAACGTCGTCGTTGCTTTCCTGGATGGAGTCGCAAATTCAGAGTTGGTAGATGAAGTAACCCATCGCATCAGTCGGATCGAAATCGATGCCGTACTGGAGAGCGGCTATATCGAATCGTTAATTCAGGACAATGAATATTCTCCGTTTCCGCAAGTGATGTATACCGAACGGCCCGATACGGTGTCCGCCGCGCTGTTGGAGGGGCGTGTCGCCATTTTTGTAGACGGGAGCCCGATGGTACTGCTCGTCCCGACTACCTTTTGGATGATGTTGCAGGCAAGCGAAGACTATTACGAACGTTTTCAAATGGCGACGGTGGTCCGCTGGCTGCGTTATCTGTTTTTACTCATTTCCCTTGTGACGCCCGCGTTGTATGTCGCGGTTACGACGTACCATCAACACATGCTTCCCACTTCGCTGCTGCTGAGCATTGCAGCAGCGCGTGAAGCGATTCCATTTCCCGCCATTGTAGAGGCCTTGATCATGGAGATCGCCTTCGAGGCATTGCGCGAGGCAGGTATTCGTCTCCCCAAGACCGTGGGACAGGCAGTCAGTATTTTGGGGGCGTTGGTAGTCGGCCAGGCAGCCGTTCAGGCAGGGATCGTTTCGGCTCCTATGGTCATCGTCGTGTCGATTACCGGGATTGCTTCCTTTACTGTTCCTCATTTTAACGCAGCCATCTCCATACGATTGCTTCGTTTCCCGTTGATGTTTGCCGCATCACTGCTCGGGATTTATGGCATATTGGTTGGACTGCTGATCATCGTAGGACATATGGCCAGCCTCCGTTCCTTTGGCATACCCTATCTCTCTCCCGTGGCTCCGATGTCAGTCGGTGATCTGAAAGATGTGCTAATCCGAGCTCCGTGGGCGGATTTGAAGGATCGCCCCTCCTTTCTCGGGGTCGAGCAGGCACGAAGGATCGGTGAAGAATTTCTGAAAAAATATCAGCGTGCCGAAGAACAATCGCAGAATAAGGAAGCGAAAGAAAGAGAGCGTCATGATGAATAACAGAAGAAATCGGAAGGGACTAACACGGTTTTGTCTGATTGTCTCTATTGTCAGCATTTTGCTCAGCGGATGTTGGGATCGGCGGGAAGTCAATGATATTGCCATCGTCATCGCGATGTCAGTGGACAAGGAAGAGGACGGCAAGTATCGCCTTGGTGTACAAATTCCGCTTGTTGGCAGTATGGGCTCTCTCTCCGGCGGTGGAGGAGGAACAAGTGGAAATAAAAGCTACTATGTCGATTCTGCTGTAGGGAAAACCTTGCATGAAGCCCGGGCCATTCTGCAAACTCGCATGTCGCGCATCCTGTATTTCGCTCACTATAGAGTCGTCGTCATCGGGAGCGAAGTCGCAAGATCCGGGTTTAGCAAACCGTTCGATATCATTTCAAGGTATCCAGAGAACCGACTGACATCGTATGTGGTGATGACGAAAGGAAAAGCGATCGATCTGCTGAATGCACACCCCCAATTGGAACGTTTTTCCGGCGAATCGATTCGAGAACTGGTAAAAGCAGTTACGATTCCGGTTTCGATCAAGGATATGGCTCAAATGAACATTACTCCCGGACTCGATACGTTCTTGCCTGTATTCGATCCGGTAAATACGCAGCCCAAAGGCGATTCGAAAGAGATCGAAGGAATGGGAATCGCTTTCTTTCGAGGTGACAAGCTGATCAAAACCTATAAGCGTTCTGAGGCTGTCGGAATCCGCTGGTTTCAAAACTACTTCAATCCTTTTTCCCTCGTTGTTGAACTCGGGGATAAGGGGTTCATCAGCGCAATGGTTCTCAAGGGCCATGCAGTAGTTAAGCCACTGATCAAACATGGGCGAATCCATTTCGATATTCACCTATACGCTTCGGTGTTCATGCCTGAAACCATGGCGCCGCTTGATTTTAATGACCAAAGTGCCTTCCGAAAGGTGGAAAGAAGGCTTTCAGAAGAGATCACGAAAAAGGTGGACTTCCTATTGAAGGAGAGTAGGAAACATCGGGTAGACCCGATTGGTTTGGGACTAGTCTTTGCGAAGAGATACCCGAAGTTATGGGAGGACAAGTATAAGAAGAGATGGAACGAAGAGCTTCCTCATATCACCTTTCAAATTCACAGCAACGTCCAAGTCACCAACATCGGACAAACCACAAACAGCTTGATGAAAGAGGGATTATGATGGATAAGGTCTTTCGAATTATATTTGGATGTGTGCTGCTCTTCATGTTTTTCCGGTATCTCCGGAAAAGAAAACGGTGGGAACCATCGCAGAGTAGGATCGTGGGCTTGCTCTATTTGTTGACGTTCCTGATCCTGATAGCTTCCCTGTTTCCTAACGTTCAACTAATGCCGATCAATTACATCAATGACTATTTCTCACCTCAAATGAAAATGTGGGTGAAACAGAGCTAGGAGGAGGTGGGCAGAATGCTTCAAAGGCAAGTGATTAACCATCGACAGGTTGCTTGGTTGGTAGGCGGGGTATTGATGACAGGCGGCATGATTGGTCTCTACCAGTCTATCATTCAGGTAGCCAAAGTAGATGCCTGGTTGTTCCAAATTATCCCTATCATGTATGCCATCCTCATCGCCTACGTCTTATTAGAATTGGGCCATGCCTTTCCAGGGAAAAACCTTTTCGAGATTCTTTTCCTGGTATGCGGAAAATGGGTAGGCGGGTTCATCAACCTGATTTTGCTGCTGTATATATGGATGATCTTGGTCATCGATGTGAAGGGCTTGTCCTATTTCGTAAAGGCAAGCCTATTGCCGCAGACACCGTTGGAAGTCATTCTGCTGGTTTTTATCCTGCTTATGATGTCCTATCGCACTTTGGAGGTAACAGCCCGTGTCAATGAGATCTTTTTTCCTGCGAATGTAATCTCGTCGCTTCTGATGCTCTGTCTTCTTATCAACGAGTACGATGTACAGCGACTTGACCCCATTCTGAGCACTTCGCTAAAGGGAATCTTCTTCGGCAATTACATGACTATGGGGATGTTCGGAGACGTTCTGTTGTTCGGTGCTTTTCTTCCGATGTTCATTCAGCCTCGGCTATTTTTTACAGCAATCAAACACGGGGTCATGATCGTGGGATTTGCCACGGGTCTTATCATGCTTGGCCTCCTTCTGGTAATGGGGCATAGCATTGCAAGTCGTCTAAGTTACCCCGTCCTGGCACTCGTCCAACAAATTCATGTAACTGACTTCCTGGATCGGGTCGACATTTTTCTTCTCAGCATTTGGTTTCCTTCCTTTGCGATCAAGGTCATCGTTGCCTTTCTCGCCCTATTGACGGGGATTGGCAGCTTCGCAGGAGGAACACAGCACAAGCCGTTTATCCCGTCTCTCGGCTTGTTTCTGATCATTACCGCCCTGCTCTCCTTTCCGCAAGTGGAAGATGTAGAAAGGTTCGTCGGTTACAGCTATACCAGTGTAGTTCTCTTCATCCAAGTTCCGCTTCTGCTTTTTCTATGGATCAGAGGGAGGATAGAACGTAGACGAGCAGGCAATCTGAAGAGTGATCTTCCCCATGGAACCCGCTATAACCAATTTTACCGGACGATGGAATGGACCTCCAACCTGTCGATTTTGGGGTGTCTCCTGACGGCCTTGATCGGGAAGTGGTGTTTTGAGCAGTACATGTTTTTATCGCAGTATGTGATAATCATCGTGGTGGTGCTGCTCGTCATCGCACTCGTGACGAGTTATCTGCAGATGCAGACCGTGAATCGATACTTGCACAAGACGGGAAGGAAAAAAATTGGAACGTATACATAGGCTGTCGGCGCGAGTACTGGCGAGCGGTTACATTCCGGTATTCTTGTATGGTTTGCTTGAAGAAAGGATACCGGATCTTCACTCTTGTTATAAAACGCTTGCCGAAAAATGGTAAGATAGTGTAGAACTGAAAGGAGGGGAATGGGATAGAAGCATAGTGAAAAGAGATGGTTGTAATGGAGCAAAGAATCAGAGAGATAGATTATACAAGAGCGATTTGTGCCATGGCGGTCATCGTCATACACGTTTCAGCCGGATATGTGGAATATAGTGATGCGGCATACTATTTGAACCAGACTTCCCGTTTTGCTGTGCCCATGTTTATTATTTTGTCAGGATTCAGTATTTTACTGTCTGATAAAAACAAGTCTCTTTCGGCAGGATCCTTTATAAAAAAGAGATTTGGCAAAATTTTGATTCCATACCTCTTTTGGAGTCTCTTTTATTTTACTTTTGCGAATCGGCATGGCTTTACAACAACCGATCCAAGTTCACTCCTGTCTACTTTAGGAAAACAATTGTACACCGGTACCGCCTATATCCATCTCTATTTTTTAGTCATCATGTTTCAGCTGTACTTCATGTACCCTTTTCTAAAAAAATGGATCGTGGAGAAGCCGATGGTGATGCTCTCTGCTTCCTTTATCATTAGTTTTGGCATGCATCTGATGATTTACCTGCACGCACTGCAGATCGCAGCACTTCCAAGCATTGGCGTACCGTATGTCATTCTATTTCCGGTGTGGATTTTTTATTTCGTTCTGGGGGCTTACATTGCCATAAACAAGGAAACAATTCTGCAGAAAATAAGGGATATGAGCCTTGTCAAATTGTTGCTTGTATGGTTATGCACATGGCTGATTTTGATTATGGAGAGCAACGCTACACAAACCTACACCTCATCCACGAAGCCCAGCATCATGCTGTATACCTTGTTTAGCTTCATCTTTTTCTATAAATGCATGACTTATTTTATGAAAATAGGTTCTAAAGCTTCCGTTATTCTGCAATGGTATTCGGTTCATTCTTTTTTCATTTACTTGATCCATCCTTTTGTACTAAGCGCATTAGCGATCGCTACCCCAAGCATTTGGGCTACCAAAATGGGGTTATGGTTACAGTTACTATGTACCTTTCTATTGTCAACGGCAATTACGCACCTCTGCTCCAGGTTTCGAATGGTTCAAACCATTGGAGGAGTTTATCATAATCCGTCAGAACGAAAAAAGAGACGGGCAACTATGGAAGCATGAAAAGGGATTCGCAGAAGGGAAGAGACCTGACGCAAAAAGTTGACGCCGGCACAATCAGCGTCAACTTTTTTGTGCTTACTCGAAAACACATTGATGGGCAGGAACATCCACAAATCCTTGTATACTTGGTTGTCTTAATGAATGCCCTTCAACCCACTCGGCAAATTTTATCTTGACTGTGAGCTCTGGCTGAAGCCAAAGCGCATTCGCAGTTCGTGGCGGTTTCGTTACAAAAGGCATGTTTTTCTGAACAAGCGGTCTTATGCGTTCTGTAAGGTTGCGCCAGTCGTTTTGGGTGAGTCTTCCTGTCCCGGCATGCCCAATATACCGGAGCTGGTCATCCCGATCGTAAAGGCCAAGCAGAAGTGAATTCACAATGTTGTTCCTCAGCGTCACTCCGCCTACTACAGCGATAATATCCCTGTAATATTTTTTCTTTTGCCAGCGGGAATCTTTTCCGTTAATCAAGTAGGTACTGGCAAGGTCCTTTATTACAATTCCTTCCATTTCCTGGTTTTTAATGACTTCGTACAAAGCTTTTGCGTCAAAGTTCTCCACCAATTGAACATAACCTGTCAGCTGTATGACATCTCGCAACATCTTTTGTCTCTCGGCGAGGGGGGAGGAGGTGACCCATTGATGATTCAAGTACAGAATGTCAAAGATCATGTAAGTGACGGGAATGCTCTTTCTTGCCACATCTATATTGCTCAGCTTCCTTATGCCGTCCCTTTTCATTACCTCATAAAAAGAAGGCTTTCCGTCTCTTAATGCAATAATCTCTCCATCCAGGATGATGGAAGCGGCTGAGCAGTATTCCGAGATGTTGGTCAGCTCCGGATAATGAAAAGTCCGCTCATTGAACTTCCGGTTAAACAGACGAACTTCGTGACCATCATAATAAGTCAATACGCGAACCCCATCCCATTTGACCTGCCCTACCCAGTTCGGGCCTTCCGGAATATGTTCTGTAGAAATAGGTTCAAACGGTACGATTGGTTCCACTTGCAACATTCCTTTTTCACATAGTCTTTTCATCCTTGGCAAGAAATATGAAGAGGAGGGCGCTGCTGATCCTGCCACGTATCATTGACAATCAGGGGTTTCTCACCTATATTGGTCATGCCTAATTTCAAAAGAAGCACACTTTTCCTTACTTTTTGGTTGATTATGTATAATTAAGGAGGGTATACTACAAATAAGAAATGACAAGGTGTCTACATGTTCTTCGTTTCGAATGGGCTATAGCAGGTTGAGTGAATTCTGACAATCGTGGTACGTCCACCACACCTTCGTTTCGTCGGAAATCATTCTCTGCTATGGCCCCTCGACATGTAACGCCTTTGTTTTGCCTTATTAATCCGCTTTGGGAAAGAAGGAATTATCTTGCCTTTTATTCGATTTAAAGGGTTTGAATCCGATTTTCTGCACGGTATTTCTCCCGTCATCAGCGAAGAATTCGCGCGACTTGCTGAAGTAGCGCCAGAAAAAGTGAAGCTGGAATCACTCCAGGTAGAAGCCATAACCAACAGCCCGTTATCGGTTGAAATTTACATGTTTGCAAGGGATCAGGAGAAGCATGATGAGATCGCTTCGATGATCCACCACATTCTTGCAGAACGCGGTTTTCCCCACACACACATCTTTTTTGTTTTGCTATCTCCTTCTCTCTATTATAAAGAAGGTCTTCCATTGCAAAGCATATCTTCATCGAGCGGCAGATAAAGCCAGAAAAAATCCTTCCCGTACATCGTCGGAAGGATTTTCTTTTTTTCAAAGGGAAAAAACGGGTAACCTATAAGGGTGCCACTGGAAAGTGATACTCACGCCAAAAGATTGCTGTCATGCAACATATTTTCCTGCTCCCTATACTCATGAAGGGGACTAAAACTGTTTCTGTAGACCCACATGATTCCAGTCTGTTACGATGAAGGTCGCTACAGAAAACGTGGCTCTTGCCACAAGTAGGTTGGAGTATGCCAGAGGTGATGACGGGTGGATGTGTATACAAATTTAAAGCAAGGAGAACGCGGGGCGTGGATTAGTATTTTTGCGTACGTGTTCTGTTCTATATTAAAAATAGGCGTTGCGATCTTGACTGGCTCCGCTGCCCTGATGGCGGATGGTTTGAACAATACGACGGACGTCGTTGCCTCCGTAGCAGTCCTGATCGGGTTGCGCATTTCCCGCAAACCGCGCGATCGGGATCATCCGTACGGGCATTTTCGGGCAGAGACGATCGCTGCACTTGTCGCTTCCTTTATTATGCTGTACGTAGGGATAGATGTGATTACAGGAGCGATTCCCTCGATGTTCAACCCCGATCCTGTCGCTCCCGGGATGATTGCAGGCTACACGGCATTGGCTACCTCTGTGATCATGTTTGGGGTATACCGCTACAACCTGAAACTAGCACAGAAAATTAACAGCCAGGCGTTGAGGGCTGCAGCGCAGGACAATCGCTCCGATGCCCTGGTGAGTATCGGTACGTTCATCGGGATTGCCGGCGCACAATTTCAATTGCAATGGCTGGACCCTTTGGCAGCAGTCGTCGTCGGAGTCCTCATCATCAAAACGGGGTGGGAAATCTTCCGAGAGACTGTCCACCGCTTGACAGATGGCTTCGAGGAGTCCAAGCTGGAAGATTTGCGCTCTACCATCGCCGACATCAATGGAGTGGAAAGAATCAGCGATATTAAGGCCCGGTACCACGGAAGCAGCGTTCTGGTAGATGTCGTGGTCCACGTCGATCCTGAGCTGAACGTGGTCGAAAGCCATACGATTACCGAAGAAATTGAAGACCGGATGAGACGGGATCATAAGATTTACGATGTACACATCCATATCGAACCAGAACATGATAGGGCCCGAGAATAGAGTCTCGGGCTTTTTTGTGCCTGTATAAAGGGAAACCTAGTCTGCTTTCTTTTTGCGGCGCAAGGTTTTGGTGGTGCCCGAAGTGGTTCCCGTCGCAGCAGCAGGTGGATTCGCAGGGGCTGCCGGGGCAGTTCGACGTGTCCCTGCTTTTTTCGGTTTTGTCTTTGGCTTTTCTGGAGTTGGGTCTGGCGCCATTTTGACTGGTGCGGCAGCCTCTCCACCCGTCGCTGCCAGACTTTCTTTCAGCGCTTGCATCAAATCGATGACGTTCGCACGAGGTGCTGCCGGAGAAGTGGCGATTTCTTTGCCCTCCAGCTTCTTCTCGATCATAGCTTGCAATTGGCTGCGGTATTCATCCGTATACTTAGCAGGATCGAATGGAGTCGTCATGTTATTGATCAGTTCGCTCGCCATTTTCAACTCATTTTCGGCCAGCTCCACATTTGCTTCAGGCAAAGCGGGGACCTGGCCCACGGATCGAACCTCATCCGGATAATAGATCGTCTCCAGCATGATGCAGTGTTCGTATAGACGGATCACCGCCAGGCTTTGCCGGTTTCGCATGGTAACCTGGGCAACCGCGATCTTGCCCGTTTGCTCCATAGCAGCTCGAAGCAGTGAATACGCCTTTTCGCCTGTCTCCTGCGGGGAGAGGAAGTAGCTTTTATCGAAGTATACGGGATCGATCTCCTTCAGATCCACAAAGTCCAGAATCTCGATCGCGCGGCGTGTTTCCGGCGTGATGGCTTCGAGATCTGAATCTTCGACGATGACAAAATGCCCTTTTTCGTATTCGAAGCCTCTGACGATATCTGCAGCGTCTACTTCCGTATTGCAGTGCGGACACATTTTCGCGTACTTGATTGGAGTATGGCATTCCTTGTGCAGCTGGCGAAAACGGATGTCGCGTTCTTCGGTCGCCGTAAACATCCGAATCGGGATATTCACCAGCCCGAAGCTGATCGAGCCCTTCCATACCGTGTGCATCTAATCCCTCCTGATGAAGCGTATATACCGCTAGTATCCGCAGAAAACAGACAGAATCGGGAGGGAAATGAAGGACGCAAACAAAAAGCCAGCCGCGTTTGAAGTGACGCTGGCTGGCCTCTACATTTTTTTATTGTCCGTGCTTTATGATGTCCGACTGGTCGGCCGCAGATTGCATCTCGCGTGCGCGCTCCACCCCGGCCCCCGTGCGATCTGCCTCGGATTGGGCTTTGGAAGCTTCGAGCTTTTGCTTGGACGGTTGTTTTTCTGCCATGTGCGAATCCTCCCTTTCTACGCTGTATGTAGTATGTCGACTAAATAGCAAAAAAATACCTCATCGCTAAATGACGATGAGGCAGGCGTTCAACTTCTGCCCCATACAGGGCAGAGACGGCACGGCATGCTCCTATCAGACACGTCGTGCGCAAAAGTGAACACCTTTCAATTATGGGAGAGGAGAAACCGGAGGAAGAGCTTATGGGGAAACGTAAGTCTTCTCCGCGGTTGTCAGCGACAACAATGCGTCGCTATCCATATTCCTTTCCATTTCTTGCAACAGCTATACATCAGGAAAGCATTTTTTGCGCATCTGAAAATTTTACGGGCCCAGTGCTGATGTGATAGTATGAAATCATTCTTGAGACAGAATACATAAATCGTTGACAGGTGGAAAATATGCGCGTTATCGCAGGCGAACACAGAGGACGAAGACTGGCGGCAGTTCCTGGAAAAGGGACGCGTCCGACAACAGACAAGGTAAAAGAATCCATATTCAACATGATCGGTCCCTACTTCGATGGGGGCTGGGCATTGGATTTGTATGCGGGCACGGGAGGACTCGGGATCGAGGCTTTGAGCAGAGGAGCTGAGCGTGCGGTCTTTGTAGAAAGGGATGCAAAGGCTTATTCGGTTGTACAACAAAATCTGGCATCGTGCCGATTGGAAAATCAGGCCGAATTGTACAAAATAGACGCCAGCCGTGCGCTGAGGGCTTTGGCCAAGCGTGAATTAGCCTTTGATCTGGTGTTTCTCGACCCGCCCTATGCACATCAAAAGATTGCGGCAGAAATCGAGCTGCTGCAAGAATTGCATCTGCTTGCTGACAGTGCCTGGATCGTGGCGGAGCATGACGTAGGGATCACGTTGCCGCAAGAGGTGGGCGATTGCATCCAATATCGTGCAGCTATCTATGGAGATACGGCTGTCACCTTGTACGTATACGAGCCAGAGAAGGATACGGAGGCCGAAGAATCGGCTACATAAGGGAGGCGTAGTTGGTCATGGTTATCGCAGTTTGCTCGGGAAGCTTTGATCCCGTTACGTATGGACATCTGGACATCATTGCGCGCAGCGCGAGAATTTTTGACAAGGTGATCGTAGCAGTCCTGATCAATTCCAAGAAAAAATCCCTGTTCAGCGTCGAGGAGCGCGTAGAGCTGCTTCGGCAGGCGACGGCAGGGATGGAGAATGTCGAGATCGATTCCTTCGAGGGGTTGCTGATCGAGTACATGCAAAAGCGCGGAGCCCGTGTCATTGTTCGCGGCTTGCGTGCCGTTTCTGATTTTGAGTACGAGATGCAGGTTGCCTCTATTAATAAAAAACTGGATGAAGAGGTAGAAACCTTTTTCATGATGACGAATAACAAGTACTCCTACCTCAGCTCCAGTATCGTCAAGGAAGTGGCAAGCTACAAGGCTAGTGTCAGCGACCTGGTGCCGCCAGTTGTGGAAAAAGCCCTGAAAGAAAAATTGGGTCAATAACCGTTCTCAGCGGGTTTTAAGCGTCTGCAGATAGCCGGCCACGAGGGACCCCAGCACCAGGAGTCCTCCGCCGATCAACATCAGCAGACCGGAGTAGACCAAAGCATCCCACCAGTTGGACAGTGTCAGCTCCGATTGATTGGGCAAGAAAACCGGCACGCTTTTTTCCTGCAGCCAGGCCATGGAGGTCAGCGGTTTCCAGAGGATTACCGTGAGGATCGCAGCCAGCAACGCGTGCAGGGAGCGGGCGATCAGATACGGCATGACGCGGATGTCGGTCGCGCTGAGGATGCTTGCCACCTGTGCGTGGACGCTCAAGCCTCCCCAGGAGAGAACGGCACTGGCGATCGCAGCTTTCCATACGATCGGAACAGTGGCTGGAGCATCGCTTGCTGCCTGTGCTCCGAGTGTGACCTCGAACAGACCGGACACGATCGCTTGAGACAATGAGGGTGGCACACCGAAGGGGCCGAGTATGATCGCAAGAAGTCTGGTAATGAATGCGGTCAATTCAATAGCCTGGAACAACTGAATGAGAACCGAAAAGACAATGATGAATCCACCAATCATAAACAGGGTGTTCAATGCAGATTGGACGGCATCGCCCATGAGTTTGCCGAAGGGACGACGATCACGCAGACGTGCCCGGTGCATCGCCTGAAGCGCTCGATAGGGCAGAGAACTCGTGGTTTTATCGAGCGGCTTGCTGATCGAAGCTGTAGGCGCATACATGCGGAACAGAATCCCCAAGAGAATGGCGGATAGATAGTGAGTCAGCGACAGAATGATTCCCATCTGCTCACTATGAAAAAATCCAATGGCGACTGCGCCCATTACAAATAAAGGATCTCCGGTAGTGGTAAAGGAGACGAGACGTTCGCCTTCCGCTTTTGTCAGGCTGCCTTGTTCGCGCAGGCTGGTGGTCAGCTTGGCGGCGACCGGATAACCGGAGGAGAAGCCCATTGCCAGCACAAAACCGCCTGTGCCGGGCACGTTGAACAACGGGCGCATCAAAGGCTCCAGAAGGACGCCGAAGAAGTGAACGACACCAAGACCCATCAAGATCTCCGAGAGAACGATAAACGGCAAGGTAGAAGGGAAGACGACTTCCCACCAGATTTTCAGGCCGCGGACCGCAGCTTCGAATGAGATTTGGGAATGAGCCACCAACATCAAGACCAGGGCAATAGTCGAGAAGGCAAGTAACAGGGTTAGTACGGGAGAGTGACGTGACATGGAATCCTCCTGAACAAGCAACAGTAGTACATGTCTACGTAACGGACACGAAAACTATGCGCAGGCTTGCGTGATCAGACGAGAAAGAGAAAGATCGGTGGCTCCCCACATATGTTGGTTACAGGGGGGATGGAGCGTGGCGGCAAAAAGAAAGCCGATAGTAGGCCTGGCATTGGGGTCGGGAGGAGCCCGGGGTTACGCCCATATTGGTGTGTTGAAGGTTCTCGATGCGCATGGCATCAAAGTCGACATGCTCGCAGGCAGCAGCATGGGAAGCTTGATCGCAGCAGTCTACGCCAATGGCATCGAGCCTCATATGATGGGCAAGCTCGCCAAAAATTTAAAGCGCAAACACCTGGTGGATCTCACCGTGCCTGGTATGGGATTTATCATTGGGGATAAGATCAAGCAATTGATTCAGCTATTGACTCACGGCAAAAGAATCGAGGAATTGGATATTCCTCTTGCCATTGTGGCTACTGATATCGAGACAGGGGATCGCGTCGTGTTTCGCGACGGACCGATTGATCAAGCGGTTCGGGCCAGTATCTCGATACCGGGCATTTTTGTGCCGGAGAGAGTCAACGGTCGGCTGCTGGTGGACGGAGGGGTAATCGACCGTGTCCCGGTGTCCGTCTTGCGCGAGATGGGGGCAGACATCGTGATTGCGGTGGATGTGGCGCAACTGGACACTGAGATGAAGATGGGCTCTATCTTTGACGTGATCGTCCAGACGATTGATGTGATGGAAAGGGAGATTTTCCGCAACCGGATCCTTGCTGCTGACCTCGTAATCCGTCCGGATGTTGGACACTATAGTAGTATTGCATACGGCGGCGTAGAAGAAATTATAGACCGGGGCGAACATGCAGCCAACGAGATCGTTCAACAAATCGAGGAAATGATCGCGAACTGGGAGGAAGAGGAATAATGGAAGAACGTCGCATGGGCAGCGTATCCCAGGCATCCCGTAGAAGAATGGCAAGATGGATCAATGGGCTCATCATATTGATTGTGATTTTGCTGGGCCTTTCTTTCTTCGTGCCGACGAACTATTATGTCACCCGGCCTGGCTCCGCCATCTCGCTTGGACCGATCATCGAGGTGGAAGACGGCAAAAAGGATGAAACGGGCTCCTTTATGCTCACGACAGTGCGCATGGGCGAGGCGAGCATCGCATGGTATCTGTATGCCCAATTTTCGCAGGATGCGGAGTTGATGCCCAAGCAATTGGTGGTAAGCCAGGGAGAGAGCAACGAGGATTTCATTCGCCGCGAGCAAGCGGTGATGGACAATTCGCAAAAATTGGCGGAGGCAGTCGCTTTTCGTCTGGCCGGCTACGATGTGCATGTGGAGAACCAAGGTGTCTGGGTAATGGGGATACTGGAGGGAATGCCGGCAAAAGGGGCTCTCAAAATCGGCGATGTGATCACTGAAGTAGATGGGGTCAAAACCCCTGAAGCCAAAGACCTGCTGCATCAGCTCGCCGGCAAAAAAGAGGGGGACGAGGTCGAAATTACGTACACTCGTGATGGACAAGTCGCCAAAACGATGTTACCTTTAAAGCCACTGCCCAACTCGCAGTCAGTCGGGATCGGAGTTCGAACCGACAGCAAGCAGTCGATTGAAATCCCCAAAAAGGTCACAATCGCAGCACAGGGAATCGGAGGTCCATCTGCCGGATTGATGATGGCGCTGGAGATCTACGACCAGCTCAATACGGAAACGGATCTGACCAAGGGCTTTCAAATCGCAGGTACTGGAACAATCGCATTGGATGGATCAGTCGGGAAGATAGGCGGTATCAATCACAAGATTGTGGCTGCAGACGCGGCTGGTGCAGAGATCTTTTTTGCGCCGGATGATCCGAACGATCCGAATTCCAACTATAAAGACGCTGTCAAAACAGCAGAGCGAATCGGAACTTCCATGCGAATTGTGCCCGTCAAGACCATCGACGAAGCCGTTGCCTTTTTAAACGAATTAAAACCGAAACAAACCTAGCTGATTTGCTGGCTGTCAAGGGAAAATGGTTGACAAAGCATTGGGGCAAGGTCTATAATCATCCTTGTTGTGCTTGAGGTGAAAGAAAAGATGAATATCAAGATAACTGAATTGGATCACCGAAAGGGAGAGCCATTGCCGTTTCAGGTAACGCTGGATGCGGCAGAGCTGAAGAATCGCCACCATGAGATACGTGGTCTGACCCCCGTGACTGTTGAGGGCGATGCCGTAAAGCTGGGCAATCTCTATTATGTAAAAGGCGAAATGAAAGCGGACATCGATTTTGTCTGTGCCCGTTGCCTGACCCCTTTTACACAGCATGCCTCTATTCCTTTTTCCGAAACGTTTGCTATGGCAGACGACCCGCAGATCGAGGAGGACGAAGAGAGCGATATTCATCCGCTCGAAGGCGATCAAATCGAGTTGGACACGCTGCTGCAGGAGGATTTTCTGCTGGCGATGCCTACCTTCCCACTGTGTGAGGAGGATTGCAAAGGATTGTGTCCGACGTGTGGGGTAAACCGCAACGAAGCTCCCTGCAGCTGCAAAAACGAACGGATCGATCCGCGTTTGGCAGGGTTGGCTGATTTGTTCAAGGACAACAACTAAGCGTTTTTCCCTTCATTCGTTTTCAAGATGGGATACCGATCACCTGATTGGATTTTCTCATTTTTGAAGGATAGCATAAGCTTTTGGCTTATACGATCCACCCAATAGAGCATCTTAGCATTTGTCAGTTGAAGGAGGTGTAAGGAAGATGGCAGTACCTCAACGGAGAACTTCCAAAACCCGTAAAAGAATGCGTCGTACGCACTTCAAATTAGAGATTCCAGGCATGGTAAAATGCGACAATTGCAGTGAGTACAAACTCGCGCACCGCGTTTGCCCAAGCTGCGGTCACTACAAAGGCGTGAAAGTAGCGAAATAATGTATTTTTGCTGCTAAAAGCGAGGTGAGCAATCACCTCGTTTTTTTATATTCTTCGAAGAAATAAAGGAGCCGAATTACATGGCTCCTTAGATCGTTATTGAGCTGATTCAAATAGCGCTGGTTCTTCGTATGTCCACCCTTTTCTGGAATCATAATAGATCGGGAAGGATATTGTTTCTCCACCACTTCTAGTAAAAGAGAAAGTGCCTTCCTGTAAATCTTTGTCTAACAGTATAACCGGAATCGTATTCCCAACTTGTGAATGTTTCCTCATGATGTCGGCCTGCACGTCAATAAAGGTTCCTACAATTCCTCATCATAGTAGTTTTCCATATCTTCAATGAATTTTGTTCTATCGGTAAAATCAATATAAACCCATTCTTTGCCGTCTTTATCAGTGTGAAGATGTTATCGAATCCGTCTCTGCATCAATCCCCAAAATCTGGAGCGTATTTTGAGCGTATAATTTCTCTATCGAGTGAGGTTCATTATCTTCACTAGTTCCGGAAATACTGTTTGCGGAAGCATTAGCTGTTAACGAAGCAATAGATAGAGTAGCTGATAAAACTGCTAATTTAGAAATGCTTTTCATAAATATCCTCGTTGTGCCAATTTTTGGATACAAATTGCATTTTACTTTATCTAAAGATTAATAGATTACAAAAGAGTTACAATTTGGAAAATAGTCACTTTTACCTAGAGTTATCTATGAAACAAGGTTCTCTTCTGTAACCTGTCAGGTTGTTGAAAACAGTCGGTAGCGGTATGGTGTACAATTGCCGTTACATCTATCGTTCGTTTTTGCGTTGTTTGGACCCAATTTCATGATCCCTTCTTGTCAATCCACTTTTTCTCCCGTATACACCTCGCTTTTTTGTGTGTGAAAATAAGGGTATTCCAAATCCTGGATGGTTGACGGTGGTTGCAGTGGTCAGTACCTACTTTTGGCTCTAATTTATGCTCCTGTCTTCATAGATTTGCCCCGTTCAAGCGTAATAGTTTGTTCATATAATGAACGGAAACGCCATTCCTGTCCAATATATCGAAAAAGAGTGTTGCCATGGCTTATGAGCAAGCTCCCGTTATCCGAACCGCAATGAGCTTTAAGGGTGCAGGTAGAGACTTCCTGAAGTTATGAAAGGCCCACACGGACATTTTTTTCAAGGACAACAGCTGAAGAGAGTATGGAAACCGAGGAATGGAAATATTACAAAAGGAGGAAATGATCTTGCCAAATTTTCAAATTGGCGATGTTTTCGTCGGGATCGGAAACGGGTTAATAGCATGGTATCGTCCTGACGGAACATTTGTTCAAAATCTTGATTCCACTACGGGCAGTCTTGAAATGACTGGGATGGCGTTTGATAGCGCCGGCAATCTTTATGCAACCGCGTTTCAAGCACAAAGAGTTGCCAAATTCGACACTCAAGGTAACTTCTTGGAACTTTTCGGATCGGATTATAATGCAGACCCCGAGTCGATAATTTTTAACGAGGCGGGAGAAGCGTTTGTCGGTCAGGCTGACGGTACAAGGCATATTAAAAAATTTGATGCTGCGGGAAATTTTATCCGTGATTTTGTCGTTGCGACACAAGATCGTGGTTCCGACTGGATTGACCTAGGTCCCAACCAATGCACAATATTCTATACTTCGGAGGGGACTAAAATCCTGCAGTACGATGTGTGTGCCGATATGCAGCTTGCGGATATCAATGTCCCGGCAGCAAACACGCTTTATGCTCTACGCCAACTTCCGAACGGAGAATTTCTAGTCGCGAATACGACGAATCTTTTGCGTTTGGATGCCTCAGGCAATCTCCTTCAAACCTATGATACACCCAATCCTGCTGACGAAAACTTCTTCTTTGCTATGAATCTTGATCCCGACGGAACTTCATTCTGGACGGCTGGCTATTCCACGTTCAATGTTTATAAATTTGATATTGCTTCCGGAAACATTCTTACCCAATTTAAAGCAAATGGTTTCAGCTCAATTGCCGGTCTGGCCATCTTTGGCGAAAGGATGCCACCACCGCCGCAGGGATGTCCTGTAGTCAATATACAATCCTGCTGTCAGGTTGTGATCGAAAGAAAGACGCAGCTGGTGCCGCCTGCTAGAGTAGGAACAGCCGCCGAGGAAAAGATGGTAGAGGCAGCCATTGAAAAGGTATGCCCTGAAAAAGTAGTGATCTGCGGAGTCGTTCGCAAGACGATTCGGTACGTTGACGCACATGGAAACAATCAGACTAGAGAAGATGACGTTCCGTTCCAATGTGTGATTGATCGCGAAGACGCCAATGAAGATGACACCTTCCATGTCGTGGGAGCGGATATCCTCTGTACCGTATTTGCAGAAGAAGCGAACTTCAATGCGGATCGGTCGCTTGCCTTCAAATGGGTAGAAAAAGAGATCGTCAAGGTTTGCATCAGAAAAGGCCCCCCGCCAGCTGATATGCTTTAGCATGAGAGCCCCGCACAACAGTCCCCCATATGCTTGCCTCTTCCTCAACAGCCTTCTGTACAGCCCCGTGCATCCTTCCTAAAAATCGCATTGATGTCGAAATCCAGATTAACTGCTTGTAAAACGGCCGTCGAATGGGAGGTCTTGCGTGAGACTTCCATAGACGGCCAATATTTTTTCCGGATTCCGCAATAGACCACGTATTTACCAGTTTGGTACGTGACCGAATTCGATCATGCGTGTTTTATTTCTTGTCAATCCACTTATTCTCCCGTATACTGACTTAGTACCTGGTAATAAAAACTGCTCGTAATCATGAGAGCTCCATTATAATTGGGGGGGTGTCGAGCATCGCCCGCTTGCCGAAGAAAGATCGCCAGACGCAATTGGTTCAGTATCTACAAGACAATCCCTTCGCCACCGATGAGGATTTGGCGGAGTTTTTTCACGTCAGTATTCAAACAATACGGTTAGACCGTTTGGAATTGGGCATTCCGGAGCTGAGGGAGCGGATTAAATCCGTTGCTGAACAACATCTGGACCCGGTAAAATCCCTGGGGATCGATGAAGTGATCGGGGAAGTGATCGACCTGCAATTGGATGCCCAGGCGATCTCCGTCCTGGAAATCAAGGAAGAGCATGTTTTCGCCAAAACGCAGATAGCGCGCGGACATTACATATTTGCCCAAGCCAACTCTCTCGCCGTTGCGGTGATCAATGCAGATGTCGCGCTGACGGCTACCGCCAGAATCCGTTTCGTTCGGCCTGCCAGGCTGGGAGAAAAGCTGGTGGCCAAGGCGACTGTACGGAGCCGCGACGGTGACGAATGCAAGGTAAGGGTCGAGACGAAAGTGCAAGGGGAACTGGTATTTACCGCCACGTTCCGCGTAGTGGGGATGACGGATGTCACTTCAGCAGGGTAGGACAGAAGAGGAGGGGACACGATTGCGAATTGCACTAGATGCAATGGGCGGAGACCTGGCACCTCGCAGCAATGTTTTGGGGGCCTTGGCCGTCACGAAAGAAAATCCGGACATTACCGTAGTCCTGGTGGGAGATGAGCAGGCGATTCGAAGTCATGTGCCGGATCAGCTGCCAGCTAACCTGGAGATCGTCCATGCTTCAGAGGTAATCGGGGCGGATGAAGAACCGGTGCGAGCCGTTCGCAGGAAAAAGGATGCTTCGATGGTCGTCGCAATGAACCTCGCGAGCGAACGGAAAGTAGATGCTGCCATCTCGGCTGGGAACACAGGCGCCTTGATGACGGCAGGATTGTTGTACGCCAAGCGGATGGAGGGCATTGAACGCCCGGCACTCGCTGCATATATTCCCAACCGCAAAGGGAGGGTGACGCTGACATTGGACGTGGGTGCCAATATGGACGCCAAACCCTCACACCTGCTGCAGTATGCGGTCATGGGCAGCTTGTATGCAGAAAAAGTGCTCGGCTTTGAGCGCCCGACTGTCGGTTTGTTGAACGTAGGTACAGAAGAGGGAAAAGGCAATGATTTGACCAAGCACGTCTATCCTCTTCTGAAAGCAGCGGACTTGCATTTTGTCGGCAACGTGGAGGCAAGGGATGTCATGGATGGGGCTTGCGACGTCCTGGTTTGCGACGGCTTTGTCGGCAATGTGCTGCTCAAATCGCTGGAAGGTGCGGCCACCACAATCTTTTCTGAATTGAAGCAGGAGTTTACTTCCAGCCTGATAAATAAAATAGGTGCGGCCATTCTCAAGCCGGGATTGCTCCGATTTAAAAAGAGAATGGATTACGCAGAATACGGCGGCGCGCCGTTGCTCGGATTGGGAAGTCCTGTGATCAAAGCGCATGGTTCTTCGGGCGAAAAAGCGATCAAAAACGCGATCTTGGTTGCGGCGCGTTATGTCCAAAAGGATGTAAACGTCGTGATTCAGCAAGCACTAAAATCAAGCACGGAAGAAAGCGAGTGAGGCAGATGAAGGGTTTGCGTTCTGTTGGCATATTGGGTACTGGTTCGTATACCCCGGAGCGGGTGTTGTCCAATTTTGATTTGGAGAAAATGGTGGATACTTCGGATGAATGGATCGTATCGCGCACCGGAATTCGCGAGCGGCGGATCTGTTCTCCCGAGCAAGCCTCCTCTGACTTGGCCTATGAGGCGGCCAAACGCGCTTTGGAAAAAGCAAACATCAGCGCAGAGCAGCTGGACATGATCATCGTGGCGACAGTCACTCCAGATATGAGCTTCCCGTCCACGGCCTGCCTCTTGCAAGAAAAACTGGGTGCGACGAAGGCAGCAGCGATGGACCTGTCTGCGGCGTGTACCGGATTTTTGTACGGCATTACGACAGCCACTCAATTTATCGCCAATGGCTTGCACAAATACGTACTCGTCGTCGGTGTAGAAACACTCTCGAAAATTACGAACTACAAGGATCGCAATACATGCGTCCTGTTTGGCGACGGGGCTGGAGCAGCCGTTCTCGGTCAGGTAAAAGACGGCTATGGCTTCCAATCGTTCGAGCTCGGAGCAGATGGTTCCGGCGGTTCCTTGCTCTGCCTGCCAGCAGGCGGTTCGCGCATCCCTGCTTCCAATGAATCTGTGGAGAACAATCTGCATTACCTCTCCATGGCGGGCGGCGAAGTATTCAAATTTGCGGTTCGTGTGATGAATTCCGCGACGGAAGCGGTTCTCTCCAAAGCAGGTGTAGCACGGGATGAAATCGACCTGCTGGTGCCTCATCAGGCGAACAAGCGCATTATCGATTCCGCTGTTCAGCGATTTGGGTTGTCGGAAGAAAAAGTAGCGATCAACCTTGACCGCTACGGCAACATGTCCTCCGCGTCCATCCCGGTAGCGCTGGATGAAGCGATTGCAGAAGGTCGAGTAAAAGAAGGCGACAATCTGATCCTCGTCGGATTTGGCGGAGGCTTGACTTGGGGAGCGACTCTCTTGAAATGGTGCACAACCCCAGCAGAAGGGAGCGTCGAGTAATGGGAAAAGTAGCGTTCGTGTTCCCGGGACAGGGATCGCAGTTTGTGGGGATGGGGCAGGCTCTGTCAGAACAGTCAGAAGCGGCCCGCTCCATTTTCCAGCAGGCGGATGAAGCGCTCGGTTTTTCCTTGTCCGGGCTTTGCTTTCAAGGACCAGAAGAAGAGCTGAAATTGACAGCCAATACACAGCCTGCAATCTTGACAGCGAGCATTGCGGTTCTGGCTGCGTTTCGGGAGCAGCGTCCCGATTTTACTCCAGATTATGTGGCTGGACACAGCTTGGGTGAATATTCGGCATTGGTTGCAGCAGGCGCGCTCTCTTTTGCAGATGCGGTAAAAACCGTTCGTGCCCGCGGGCAATTTATGGAGGAAGCGGTACCCACAGGAGAAGGTGCGATGGCGGCGGTATTAAACCTGGATCGCGCCGAGCTGCATGCTGTCTGTGAGGAAGTGACGGCAGCAGGTCACCCTGTACAATTGGCAAACCTCAACTCGCCGGGACAAATCGTCATCTCCGGGTCTGCCGAGGGCGTCAAGCAAGCGGGGGAAAAGGCGAAGGCTGCCGGTGCCAAACGGGTGTTGCCTCTCAATGTGAGCGGTCCTTTCCACTCGAGCCTGATGAGTCCTGCGGCTGACAAACTGCATGGCGTTCTGGCTGGCGTCACGGTCGCGGACGCGAAGGTGCCAGTTGTGGCAAACGTAACAGCACGCCCAGTATCTGAGGCGGCTTTGATTGTAGACAGTTTGGTCAAGCAAGTTTCGGCTCCTGTGCTTTGGGAAGATTCCGTGCAATGGATGGTGGAGCAGGGGGTTACGACTTTTGTCGAGATCGGACCAGGAAAAGTTCTCTCGGGGCTGATCAAGAAAATCGCGCCTGCTGAGACGACAATTTTATCGGTTCAAGATGGAGAATCCTTGACAGAGCTATTGAACGGAGGGAAGGTATGCTAACAGGGAAAACGGCATTGGTGACAGGGGCATCGCGCGGGATTGGCCGGGCGATCGCGCTGAAGCTGGCTGAAGCTGGCGCCAACATCGTCGTCAACTACGCAGGAAGCGAAGGGGCGGCGAGCGAAACCGTCGCTCAGGTAAAGGCATTGGGACGTGATGCAATCATGGTTCGTGCCAACGTGTCCGACAGCGAAGAAGTCAATGAGATGTTCAAGACGGCATTGGAGCACTTCGGCAGTCTCGACATTCTCGTCAACAACGCAGGGATCACGCGTGACAACCTGCTCATGCGCATGAAAGAGGAAGAGTGGGATGCGGTGATCGACACCAATCTCAAAGGTGTTTTCAATTGCCTGAAGGCCGCTACCCGTCCGATGATGAAGCAGCGCTCCGGCAAGATTATTAATATCACGTCCGTCGTCGGAGTATTGGGCAACCCGGGCCAAGCCAACTATGTAGCGGCGAAGGCCGGTGTCATCGGCTTGACCAAGACGGCAGCGAAAGAACTGGCGACACGCGGCATCACGGTCAATGCGGTTGCTCCTGGCTTTATCGACACCGAGATGACAGCTGTCTTGCCAGAAGATGTAAAGGCTGGTCTTATCGGCCAAATCCCTCTGGGACGTCTCGGACAGACGGATGATATTGCGAATGTCGTGGTATTCCTGGCTTCTGACGCAGCCAATTACATGACAGGTCAAACCTTGCATGTAGACGGCGGCATGTATATGTAATCCAGCTTTCTCAAAACTGGTTTTTTACATGCTCATCCACTATAATACGGGAGAGGGGGTGAAGGTTAATGGCAGATACATTGGAGCGCGTGAAGAAAATCATCGTCGATCGTCTGGGTGTAGATGAGTCCAAAATTACTTTGGAAGCTTCTTTCAAAGAAGATCTGGGCGCTGACTCCCTGGATGTAGTAGAACTCGTGATGGAATTGGAAGACGAGTTCGATTTGGAGATTTCTGACGAAGATGCTGAAAAGATCACTACTGTTGGTGAGGTTGTTAAATACATAGAATCTCACAAGTAGATCCATCAGTTGGAAGTCCCGTTTGCATGCGGGACTTCTCCTTCATTGACGCTGTTTCATGAACGATTTATTTTGTCTGCGGGCTTATGCGGACATGTTGAAAATAGATAATCATAAAGAAGATAGCCCAAGGGCTGACTTTCATAGAGGTGATCGTAATGAAGCGCAGAGTGGTGATTACCGGCGTTGGCGTCATTTCTCCGGTGGGGAATGACAAGGAAACATTCTGGAACAATCTGATCGAGGGCAAATCGGGAATCAAGCCTGTAACCTCCTTCGACACATCGGATTACCCGACCAAGATCGCGGGTGAAGTGACAGATTTTGATCCAGAACAGTATATGGATAAAAAGGAGATCCGACGTACAGACCGATTCGTTCAGTTTGGACTCGCGGCTGCCAAGATGGCTGTGGAAGACGCCAAGCTGGAAATTACGGCAGAAAATGCGGAACGAGTGGGTGTATACATCGGGTCGGGAATTGGCGGATTGACCACGTGGGAAGAGCAGCACAAGGTATTGTTGGATAAAGGTCCGCGAAGAGTGAGTCCTTTCTTCATTCCGATGCTGATCGCCAACATGGCGTCTGGAGCGGTATCGATCCAATACGGTGCGAAGGGACCTACCTCCAGTGCGATTACGGCTTGTGCTACAGGAACCAATGCGATCGGCGATGCGTTCCGTCTGATTCAGCTTGGCCAAGCGGATGCGATGATTGCAGGCGGTGCGGAGGCGACGATTCGTCCAATGGCATTTGCCGGCTTCTGCTCCGCGAAAGCCATGTCCACGCGCAATGAAGAGCCAGAAAAAGCAAGCCGTCCCTTTGACAAGGACCGGGATGGTTTTGTCATGGGAGAGGGCGCAGGCGTCGTCATTCTCGAGGAGCTGGAATTCGCGAAAAAGCGCGGAGCCACGATTCTCGCGGAAGTGATTGGATACGGAATGAGCGCCGACGCTTTTCATATTACCGCTCCGTCTCCGGGAGGCGAAGGAGCCGCCCGCTGCATGACGAACGCCTTGCAAGATGCGGGAATCGCACCAGAAGAGGTCGATTACATCAACGCGCACGGCACCTCCACAGACGCGGGGGATGTCGCCGAGACACAAGCCATCAAATCCGTTTTCGGTGAACATGCCTACAAGCTGGCCGTCAGCTCGACCAAATCGATGACTGGCCATCTGCTGGGCGCGACGGGTGGAATTGAGACGATTGCTTCCGCCTTTGCGTTGCGCGATCAGATTCTGCCGCCAACCATTAACCTGGAGAACCCTGATCCTGAATGTGATCTCGATTATGTTCCCAACCAGGCACGCAAGTCCGAGGTTCAAGTCGCTTTGACGAATACATTCGGATTTGGCGGGCACAATGCAACCATTATCTTAAAAAGATACGAGGCCTAAATGAGTCCTACTGAGCGAAAAAGTAGGAAGTCTCCTGAATTGGTGGTGAGGGTGATGAATTTTGCACGGCTGCAAGAAAAAATAGGCGTTCGTTTTCATGATGAGAGCGTTTTGCGGCAGGCATTCACCCATTCTTCCTACGTGAACGAGCAACGTGGCAAACGGATACAGGATAATGAGCGGCTGGAGTTTTTGGGCGATGCCGTGCTTGAATTGACTGTTTCCCAGTTTCTTTACAAGACATTCCCCAAGATGAGCGAAGGGGAAATGACGAAACTCCGTGCAGCGATTGTCTGTGAACCGTCATTGGTCAAGTTTGCCGAACTGCTCCAGTTTGGTGATCTCGTTCTGCTGGGAAAAGGGGAAGAGCTTACAGGAGGAAGGCAGCGTCCGGCTCTGTTGGCGGATGTGTTTGAGGCGTTTATCGGAGCCCTGTATCTGGATCAAGGATTGGACGCTGTTTTTGCCTTCATGGAAAAATACGTGTATCCCCGTGTAGATAAGGGGGAGTTCGCCCAGGTTACAGACTTCAAGAGCCAATTGCAGGAATTTGTCCAACAAGACAATCTGGGAGATATTCAGTACCGAATCGTCGAAGAAAAAGGTCCGGCTCACAACCGCGAATTTGTCTCGGAGGTTCTGCTGAATAGCCGATCACTGGGCGTTGGAACAGGCCGCTCCAAAAAAGAAGCCGAACAGCAAGCCGCCGCTCGTGCTTTGATCAAGCTGGGCGCGAAATAGGGATGCAAAAAGTCGTATGATCTCTGAAAAGGGGGAGTACGGCTTTTTGCTTCAAACCCGAATAATTCACGACAAACCACTGGGAAACTACTGCGTGTTGCCTCCCTCTATGATAAACTGATAGAGAATGCTTTCTTCGTGAAAGAAGCTCCTGTTCATACAGGGGCTTTCTTTTAGGGATGCGGCTCTATGCTCACGGAAGAACATTCGAGATCCCCTGAACCCTTCTGCACGAGTAGGATCGTGCCAATGAGAAGGGGCCAGCTTTTTTGCGATAGAAGGAGGACCATCCGTATGTATTTGAAACGCCTGGAATTGGCAGGGTTCAAATCCTTTGCCGATCGGACAGAGCTGGAATTCGTTCCTGGTGTTACGGCTGTAGTTGGCCCAAACGGGAGCGGGAAAAGCAATGTGTCCGATTCGATTCGCTGGGTGCTTGGCGAACAGAGCGCCAAATCCCTGCGCGGGGCGAAAATGGAAGATATCATATTTGCCGGCAGTGATACACGCAAGCCGGTCAATTTTGCAGAAGTTACCTTAACCTTGGACAATACAGACCGTTCGCTCGATGTGGAGTATTCGGAAGTATCCGTGACGCGCCGGGTCTATCGTTCCGGGGATAGTGAATATTACATAAACAACCGCGCCTGCCGCTTGAAGGACATCATGGAACTGTTCATGGATACGGGGTTGGGAAAAGAAGCGTATTCGATCATCGGGCAAGGAAAGATCGAGGAGATTCTCAGCACCAAATCCGAGGACCGCAGAGGGATCTTTGAAGAGGCAGCTGGGATTGTCAAATACAAAACCCGCAAGCGCGAGGCCGAGAAAAAACTGGCGGACACGGAGCAGAACCTGGTCCGTATTCACGACATCGTAAGTGAAATCACCGAGCAGATCGGTCCGTTGCAGGAACAGGCAAGGACAGCCCGCACGTATCAGGAATTGCATAGCGAGCTGGTCGAACACGAGGTGGCGCTGTACGTCCAGCAGATCGAAGCGGCCCACCAAAAATGGGAGGAAGCTTCGGCGCGCGTACAGGAATTGCAAGAGCAGCTTGTGGGACAGACTTCTCAAGCCTCGAAGCAGGAGGCCGATCTGGAGCAAGCCCGTTTTCACGTGTCGCAGATCGATCAGTCGATTGAAGAGCTTCAGCAAGTGCTGCTGACCGTCAGTGAAGAGGCGGAGAAGGTAGAGGGACAGCGCGAGGTTCTGCGCGAGCGGATGCGCAATCTGAGTGCCAACCGCCAGCAGACGATGGAGCACATGCACCGGATCACGGAAAAACAGCATGCTCTGGAGATGGAACTCGCCGAAGAAACAAAGCGTGCGGAGGAAGCCAAGCAGAAAATGAGTGACGCCCGTTCCGCGCTGAAGGAGGCAGAGGACCAGTTTTACGCCATGGTCCAATCCTTGACGGACGATGTGGAGAGGCTGAAAAGCGATTATTTTGAAAAGCTCAATGAAATGGCCAACCTGCGCAACGACATTCGCCATCAGCAGCAGCTTGTGCAGACCAGCCAAGCCCGCATGGACCGGCAACGCGTCGAAAAGGAACGGCTGGAGCAAGAAGAACAGCAGCGGCAAGAAAAGCGCAATGAACTGCAAGAGCAGCTGCGTGAAATCGATCAGGCGATCCAGGATACGCTTGAGAAATACAAGAAACTGATGGACCAGGTGCGCGAGGGACAGACTGCATCCGAGCAGGCTCGCAAAGAGCTGCGCCAGTTGGAGCAGAAGCGGGAATCCGCCAAGTCCCGTCTGGATTTGCTGCGCGAGATGCAATCGGAGTTCGCGGGTTTTCAGCAAGGTGTCAAAGAAATCCTGAAAGCTCGTGAACGCGGCTTTTCCGGGATTCACGGTGCCGTGGCTGAGCTAGTCGTCGTGCCGCAGCAGGTGGAAACCGCAGTGGAAGTGGCACTCGGCGGCGCGCTGCAGAATGTCGTTGTGGAAAATGAAGCGGCGGGACGAGCAGCGATCGCGTACCTGAAGCAGCACAATGCCGGACGGGCTACCTTCCTTCCGCTTGATGTCATCCGTTCACGCAGTATACAGGCAGAGGACAAGCGCCGCCTGGAGAAAGAAGCCGGGGTCGTCGGCATCGCGAGCGAGCTGGTCAGCTTCGAAGCAACGTATCGTCCGATTTTTGAATCGCTGCTGGGCAATGTCATCGTCACCCAAACGCTGGAGCAGGCGAACCAGGTCGCACGCACCTTGGGCTATCGCTATCGGGTTGTGACCCTCGAAGGGGATATCGTCAACGCAGGCGGTTCCATGACGGGTGGGGCGCTGAAGAAGAATACGACCAATTTGCTCGGGCGCAATCGCCAGGTGGAAGAGCTGGAAGCGCAAATGGGGCAGATCGATCAGGCAATTTCTGGGCATACTAGCCTTATGGAACAACTGGCACAGCAACAGCGGCTAAGGGAGCAGGAGCAGGAGTCGCTTCGCAGCCAGGGAGAAGCGCTGCGTTTGAAGGAGCAGGAAGTCAAGGGACTGCTGCAGCAAGTGGAATCAGAAGGAAAATCCATTGGGGAGAGGGCCAAGCTGGTCGAGCAGGAAATCGACGGCTATCAGCGCGAGCGCGAGGAAGCGCTTGTCAAACAGCAGGCTACGGAGGAAAAGCTGGCGAAGCTTGTGGCAGAGGAAAAAGAACTCACGGAGCAGATTGCCGCAGCGGAAGCCAAGCGTCAGGAGCAGCTCGAATCCAAGGAAGAGATCAACCAGAAGATCACCAGCCTGAAGGTATTGGATGCGCAGGTGAGACAGGAGTACCAATCCCGCCAGGAGCAGACAGAACGGCTGCTGGAGCAGAAAATCTCCCTGCAAAAAGAATGGGACGAGCAGAATGCCACACTTGCCTCGCTGGACGAGCTGGAAGAGACCAATGAATCCTCGGGAAGCAAGCTGGATGAGACCATCGCCGAGCTTCGCCAGGATAAAGACCGGGTAGCAGGACTGATCCAGGAGCGGCGCAACGAGCGGGCTACTCTTTTCCATCGGCAGGAGCAGTTGGAGCAGGAAGTCAAAGAGATCCGCAAAGCGGTCAAGTCCCTGGAAGACAAGCTGCATCAGGAAGAAGTCAAGGTAAACCGCAGCGAGGTAGAATTGGACCACCTGTTGAACAAACTCTCGGAAGAATACGAAATGAGCTACGATCTGGCGAAGATGAAGTATCCGCCGCGCGGTGAGATCGCGGAAGAGACGCAAATCGTCAACCGCCTGAAAAAAGAGATTGCGGCTCTGGGTACGGTGAATCTGGGCGCGATTGAAGAATACGAGCGCTTGTATGAGCGGCAGCAGTTTTTAAGCACGCAGGAAGCGGATTTGAACGAAGCCAAGGACATGCTTTATCAGGTCATTTTGGAAATGGATACGGAGATGTCCAGACGATTTAAGGAGACCTTCGATGCCATCCAGGAGCAGTTCCGCGATGTTTTTGTCGCATTGTTCGGTGGAGGCCGGGCTGATCTGTTGCTCTCCAACCCGGAGAATCTGCTGGAGACAGGGATCGATATTGTCGCCCAGCCGCCAGGCAAAAAGCTGCAAAATCTCGCCCTGCTGTCCGGCGGGGAGCGTGCCCTGACCGCCATGGCGTTGCTATTTGCGATACTGCGGGTCAAGCCCGTTCCTTTCTGCGTGTTGGACGAGGTAGAAGCCGCTTTGGACGAAGCCAACGTCAACCGCTTCGCCGAGTACATGCACCAATTCAGCAGCCAGACACAGTTTATCTGCGTGACCCACCGCAAAGGAACGATGGAGAGCGCAGATGTGCTGTACGGCATTACGATGCAGGAGGGTGGCGTCTCCAAGCTGGTTTCCGTTAAACTGGAGGAGAGCAGCAAGTTCATCGAGTCCGCTTCGTAAGATCTGTGCAAATTTACCAATTAAAGGAAGATGAAGATGAGCTTTTTCAAACGCCTTCGCGACGCGATTGTGCAAAAGTCGGAAGAGGTTACCCAGAAGTTTACCGATGGACTCGCCAAAACCAGAGATTTGCTGGTAGAAAAGGTAGAGGACCTCGTCCGCCGCTATAAAAAGATTGACGATGACTTTTTTGACGAGCTGGAAGAAATCCTGATCACCTCCGATGTCGGCGTCAATACGGTGATGGAGCTGATCGACGATCTTCGCGGAGAAGTGCGCAAACACAAGATTGAGAATGCGATTGACCTGCAGCCGATACTTTCGGAAAAGCTGGTCGCCCTGCTGAAAAACGACGAGGCAGCGGACACTGCATTGAATGTAGAGGATGGGCGCCTGAACGTCATCTTGTTCGTAGGGGTAAACGGCGTCGGCAAAACGACCACCATCGGGAAGATGGCGCATATGTTCAAACAGCAAGGGAAAAAAGTGCTGCTGGCAGCAGGCGACACCTTCCGTGCTGCAGCTATTGAGCAGTTGGAAGTCTGGGGGGATCGCGTCGGTGTGGAAGTGATCAAGCAACAGCAAGGCTCTGATCCCGCCGCCGTGATCTACGACGCGGTCCAGGCGGCGAAGTCGCGCAATGTGGATGTCTTGCTGTGTGATACGGCAGGCCGCCTGCAAAACAAGGTCAATCTGATGGAGGAGCTGGCGAAGGTTCACCGCGTGCTCGCCCGGGAGCTTCCTGGCGCGCCGCATGAAGTGTTGCTCGTACTGGATGCGACCACGGGACAAAATGCGCTATCCCAGGCGAAGACGTTTGGAGAATCGGCTGGCGTGACCGGAATTGTGCTGACCAAGCTGGACGGGACGGCAAAAGGCGGCATCGTGATCGCCATTCGCAACGAATTGAACATTCCGGTGAAGTACGTAGGGCTCGGCGAGAAAATGGATGACCTGCAGCCGTTTGATCCGGAACAGTTCGTCCACGCCTTGTTTGCAGGCTTGATTCAACAAGAGACTGAAGCGGAAAACACCCAAGGATAGCTTGAATCCGTTGACTCGATGAAGAGAAATTCATATGTCAATAAAAATGCTTGACACTAGGTGGGGAATTGGGTACTATAAACTACGTGCTGTAAAGAAAATGTCTTTACAGATTGGAGTCGAGTACCTCATAGCAAAGGATTGGTTACGATGCTCGAGAAGACCAATCAAGTCAATCTCTTGTTTGACTTTTACGCTCCCTTGCTGAAAGGAAAGCAGCGCGAATATCTGGAATTGTACTATCTGGATGATTTGTCGCTCGGCGAAATTGCCGAAATGCATGAGGTGAGCCGTCAAGCCGTTTATGACCATATCAAGCGGGCTGAAAAGCAACTTTTCGAATACGATGAGAAGCTGCGACTCGCTTGGAAGCATGAACAGCGCATGAACGTGCTGAACCGCATGAATGAGCTGGTCCAGGGGTTGGCGGACAAGGCGGCAAGAGAGGAACTGAACACTTTGCTCCACCAACTGTCAGAGATGGATTAGGAGGGCTCGCATGGCGTTTGAGAGCTTGGCCAATCGGCTGCAGAACGCGTTTGACAAGCTGCGAGGCAGAGGCAAGATTGACGAGACGATCGTCAATGAAGCGATGCGTGAAGTTCGCCTGGCCCTGTTGGAAGCAGACGTAAACTTTAAAGTGGTAAAAGACTTCGTGGCTCGCGTCAAGGAACGCGCAGTCGGGCAGGAAGTCATGAAAAGCCTGACGCCTGGCCAGATGGTCATCAAGATCGTCAACGAAGAGCTGGTTGAGCTGATGGGCGGCAATGTAGCCCAACTGACGATGTCTCACCGTCCCCCTACTGTCATCATGATGGCAGGTTTGCAGGGTGCGGGTAAGACGACTACGACAGGGAAGCTCGCCAAGTATCTGACCAAACAAAACCGTAAGCCGTTGATGGTAGCAGGCGATATTTACCGTCCGGCAGCGATCAAGCAATTGCAGGTTTTGGGTGAACAACTGAACATCCCCGTCTTCGCACTCGGTGATCAGGTTAGTCCCGTAGAGATTGCACGGCAAGCTATCGAGCATGCCAAAGCAAACAACCTCGACGTGGTCCTGATCGATACGGCAGGTCGCCTGCACATCGACGAAGCGCTGATGGAAGAGCTGAAACAGGTTCGCGAGGTAGCCAAGCCCGATGAGATTTTGCTCGTCGTCGATGCCATGACCGGTCAAGATGCGGTCAATGTGGCAGAGAGCTTCAATAGCCAGCTGGAGCTGACAGGTGTCGTTCTGACCAAGCTGGATGGCGACACGCGCGGCGGTGCGGCACTCTCCGTCAAGGCCGTCACAGGCAAGCCGATCAAGTTCGCTGCGATGGGCGAGAAAATGGACGCGCTCGAAGCGTTCCACCCGGATCGCATGGCATCCCGGATTCTCGGCATGGGCGATGTGCTCAGCCTGATCGAAAAGGCGCAAGCCAACGTCGATGAAGAGAAGGCGCGCGACATGGAGCGTCAGATGCGTCAAGGTGAGTTCACCTTTGACATGTTCCTTGACTCCATGCAGCAGCTTCGCAATATGGGACCTTTTGAGGACATTCTCGGCATGCTGCCTGGAATGAACAAGATGAAGGGCAAAATGAACGTGGACGAAAAGCAAATTGCCCGCGTAGAAGCGATCGCCAAATCCATGACGAAAGCGGAGCGAGCCAACCCTGATCTGCTCAACGCCAGCCGACGCAAGCGCATTGCGGCAGGAAGCGGCACCAGCATTCAGGAAGTGAACCGGTTCATCAAGCAATTCGATGATATGAAGAAAATGATGAAGCAGTTCTCCGGCACCGCTGAGAAGATGATGAAGAAGTCCAAGAAAAAAGGCGGCATGGGACTTCCGTTCATGGGCAAAGGCAAGGGCGGCAATCCAGGAGGCATGAACTTCCCGTTCAATTTCAAGCCCCCATTCAAGTAACTTGCATGATCTCTTCGCGCCGCTGACTGCGGTCAGAGGCGCGATGGTTCAGATATAGCAGCACCAACGCAATTGAGTATTGCGTTGATCCATACAGGAGGTGAAACAACATGGCAGTAAAAATCCGTCTGAAACGCATGGGTTCCAAGAGAGCTCCTTTCTACCGTGTGGTAGTAGCTGATTCTCGTTCCCCTCGCGATGGCCGTTTCATTGAAGAGATTGGGTACTACAACCCGGTTGCTCAACCGGCAGTAGTGAACATTGATACCGAAAAAGCGGTACAATGGATCCTGAACGGTGCAGCTCCGACTGACACAGTTCGCAACCTGCTCTCCAAAGAAGGCGTAATGGCAAAAGTACACGAAACCAAATACGGCAAATAAGCCGATCATCTGGAGGTCTGATGATGAAAGCACTGGTCGAAACGATCGCAAAGGCTCTCGTCGATCATCCGCATGAGGTTCGTGTGAATGCAGTGGACAAAGAGCGTACGCTCGTGTATGAGTTGTCGGTACATCCTGATGATATGGGGAAAATTATCGGCAAACAGGGACGTATTGCCAAGGCCCTGCGCACCGTCGTGATGGCTGCTTCCGTCGATACGGACAAGCGCGTCACGGTTGAGATTGTCTGAGAAAAGGCTGGGAGCTTCCCAGTCTTTTTTTTCGATGATAAAGCGGATCGATCTTTCTTGCGTCGAAAGGAAGTGGCAAGCATGCTTACGATTTATCGCTCTGTCCAGGTGAAAATCATCATGACAGAGGCGGCTAGGGCTGTTTTGGTCGATCAGTACCAAAGGCAGATTCAGCAGCAAAAGGACGAATGGCAGCGATGGCAATTCCAGGCGAAGAAAATTCTTGCCGATGCGAAGAAAAAATCGGCGGAACGCTATTCGCTGGCGCAAGAAAAAATCGCCCGCGAGGAACGGCAACGGCAGGAGAAGCTGGAGAACCTCCAGTACCAGCTCCTGCAAGCAGAGAAATTGCCCATTGGCAGCGAACTGGATTATCAGACCGTGCAAAGCCCCGTCACCATCCAGGTGGGAGACGTATGGGATGATATCATGGCTGGAACGGAAATCCTGATAAAAGACGGGCGAGTGCATGAAATCCGGCAACGGAGTTGATGAACTTGCTCAGCCACCTATAGAGGAGGGTATCATTTGACCCAGGAGCGTTTTTTTACAGTAGGGAAGCTGGTGAACACGCATGGCTTGCGCGGAGAAGTGCGTGTGATCTCGACCAGCGATTTTCCCGATGAACGCTTTCGCAAAGGAAGCGAGCTGTATCTGTTTCATTCTTTGCTCGACCAGCCATTGAAGCTCAAGGTTGCTTCGCGGCGTGCCCATAAGGATTTCGAGATCATCAGCTTCCAGGGATACGGTCACATTAATGACATCGAGAAGTACAAGGGTGGCGAATTGAAGGTGCCGGAATCCGACCTGATGGAGCTGGAAGAGGATGAGTTCTACATTCACGAACTGATCGGCTGTGAAGTGGTCACGGATGAGGGAGAAGAGCTTGGGACCATCACTGAGGTCCTCCAGACAGGGGCCAATGACGTCTGGGTGGTCAAAGGCAATCGCGGAGAGGTCTTGCTGCCTTACATCGATGATTGCATCAAGGAAGTCGATATTGCGAACAAGCGTGTCGTCTGCCATCTGATGGAAGGCTTGCTGTGAGGAGGGGTCATCTTGCGTATTGATATCCTCACACTGTTTCCGGAGATGTTTCCCGGCGTTTTGTCGAGCAGCATTCTGGGCAAGGCGCAGGAAAAAGGCATCGTCCAGTTCGAAGTGATCAACTTCCGCAATTACTCGGAAAGCAAGCACGGAACCGTGGACGATACGCCTTATGGCGGCGGCGGTGGCATGGTGTTGAAGCCGGAGCCGCTCTTTCGTGCTGTAGAAGCTGTGACGACGGACAGCAAGCCGCGTGTGATCCTCCTGTGTCCGCAGGGCGTGCCGTACAATCAAAAGCTGGCGGAGGAACTCGCCAAAGAAGAGCATCTGATCCTGATCTGCGGCCATTACGAAGGCTACGATGAACGCATTCGCGAGCATCTTGTGACAGATGAGATCTCGATCGGTGATTACGTTCTGACTGGCGGAGAGCTGGGCGCGATGGTAATTGCCGACAGTGTGGTGCGTCTGCAGCCGGGCGCGTTGGGGAATCAGACGTCTGCGGTGGAGGACTCCTTTTCCACTGGATTGCTGGAGTATCCGCACTACACCAGGCCGGCGGAATTTCGCGGCTGGAAGGTGCCGGATATTCTCTTGTCCGGCCACCACGCCAATATCGACAAGTGGCGTCTGCGGGAATCGCTGCGGCGCACGTATGAACGCAGGCCTGATCTTTTGGACAAGCTGGAATTGACGCCAGAGATGAAAAAATGGCTGCAAGAAATCAAGGAAGAGAAAAAAATGGCGGACAAACCGTGAGAATCGCCTTGTGCAATGCACTTCCATATGGTACTATATTTCTTGTGGCAATTTTGCCCGCTGACTAAGGCGGTCCGCTACTCGTAACTCAGTTTTTGAACTGAACGATTGAATAGGCGAGTAAGAACGTCTGATCGGAAGGAGGGAATTCAAATGAACCAAGTGATCCGTGAATTGGAAAAAGAGCAATTGAAACAGGACATTCCTGCGTTCCGACCTGGTGACACCGTACGTGTACACGTAAAAGTTATCGAGGGTCAGCGCGAACGTATCCAGTTGTTCGAAGGTGTTGTTATTCGCCGTCGTGGTACTGGTATCAGCGAGACATTTACTGTTCGTAAGATTTCTTACGGCGTAGGCGTTGAGCGTACGTTCCCGGTGCATACGCCGAAAATCGACAAGATCGAGATCGTGCGTCATGGTAAAGTACGCCGTGCGAAACTGTACTACCTGCGTGACCGTGTGGGTAAGGCAGCTCGCATTAAGGAAATTCGTCGATAAGCGTTTGTTCACCCATAGAAAAAGGCACTGGCCTGCTAGCCAGGCCTTTTTTTCTACTTTCAGAAGGATTTCACTCGCTGCCGCGATGATGAATGAAAGTGTATAGCCCATACATGCCTTTCGTGAGGAGGGGTATAACATGCATGAAGAAGCTGGTGTCAGCCAGGCCAAAAAACGTGAATCATGGGAATGGATCAAGGCGCTGGTCATTGCGGTACTCCTCGCCCTGCTGATTCGCACCTTCCTGTTCGCTCCGTTTATCGTGCAGGGAGAATCGATGGAAACTACCTTACATAATCATGAAAAGCTAGTTGTGAACAAAGCGATCTACTTTATGCGGGAACCGAAACCAGGCGAGATCGTCGTGTTTCATGCTGACGCAACCCGGGACTACATCAAACGGGTGATCGCTGTAGCCGGTGATCGTGTCGAGGTGAAAGACGATCAGCTTATGGTAAACGGCAAGGTTGTCGAAGAACCTTATCTCGAACGAAAAGAAGAGCGGGCAAAAGAGCAGGGGGAGCTTCATTTTACGTATGATTTTCCGCCTGTTGAGGTACCACAAGGACATCTGTTTGTCATGGGTGACAACCGATTGAACAGTGAGGATAGCCGGGTAATCGGTCCGATCGAGGTCAGTTCAGTAGTTGGACGTGCGGAATTTACCTTCTGGCCGATTAGTCAAACCCGGTTTACTCGATAAAAATCAGGGTATTCAAGGTAGGTGATCCATCATGACCATCCAATGGTTTCCTGGACATATGGCAAAAGCGCGCCGTCAAGTAACGGAAAAGCTGGCGCTGATCGACGTCGTGATCGAATTGCTGGATGCGCGTCTCCCGCTGTCCAGCCGCAATCCCATGATTGATGAGATTGTCAGTGAAAAACCGCGGTTGATCCTGTTGAACAAAGCCGATCTGGCAGATGAAAAAGCCACAGAGGAATGGATGGGCTATTTTCGCGGTCTCGGCATCCGTACCCTGCCGATTGACGCTTTAAGCGGAAAAGGCGTAAACAAGCTGCCGGATCTGTGTCGTGAGCTGGCTTCGGATATGCTGGCAAAACGCGCGGAAAAAGGCATGCAGGCACGTGCGATCCGAATCATGATACTCGGAATCCCCAATGTCGGAAAATCCTCTCTGATCAATCGTTTGTCAAAGCGCGCCGTAGCGCAAACAGGGGATCGTCCTGCTGTAACCAAAGCGCAGCAATGGGTAAAGATGGGCGATACGCTGGAGCTGTTGGATACGCCGGGGATTTTGTGGCCAAAATTCGAAGATCAGATGGTGGGGCTTCGCCTTGCCGCAAGTGGCGCGATCAAGGACGAGTTGATCGACTTTACGGAAATAGCGCTGTTCGTGATTGCCTATATGATGCATTACTATCCGGAACGCCTCGTGGAGCGCTTCAAACTAAAGGCGCTTCCGGCAGACAAGGTCGCAATGCTGGAGGAAATTGGCAAAAAACGCGGCTGTCTCATCTCCGGCGGAGAGATCGACTACGACAAGGCAGGAGAAATTTTCTTGCGTGAGCTGCGCTCCGGCAAGCTGGGACGGGTGACGCTCGAACGGCCTATCGATTGGGAAATGGATGAACCAATTGGCAAACCGGTCGCTTTTCCAGAATGAGTCATGCATATACGAGGAAACTGCCTATCGTGAACGGTAGGCGGTTTTTTACATAGGGAGAAATGAGTGAATGGAACTGGCGGAGTTGTCGATAAAGGAAATACGGGAAAAAATCGAAAAATTGGACGAAGTACCGAAAGATTTTCTAGAATGGATGAAAGCCGACCCGCGCAAAGGCGTCCAGGATCTCGTCCGACAGGTTGAGGCCGCTGTAGCCCGCCGGGAAAAGCTGGCTGCCATGTGGACGGAAATGACGCAATACGAGCGAGCCATGCGGGAAAAAGGACATGTCCATGTGTTTGGCGTCGATGAGGTAGGACGAGGCCCCTTGGCAGGTCCAGTCGTAGCGAGTGCTGTCTGCCTCCCGTCGGATTTTTATTTGCCGGGACTGAACGATTCCAAAAAAGTACCAGCGGCGACGCGTGAGGCCTTTTGCGAGGTGATCATGCGGGATGCGCTGGCTGTCGGAATTGGAATCGTGGATGCTGCACGCATCGATGCCATCAACATTCTGGAAGCGACCAAAGAAGCGATGCATCTCGCCATCAAAAATGCAGGGCTTGCCCCGGATGTCTGTCTGCTGGACGCTGTTCGGCTGCCGGGACTGGCTTGCGAGCAACTTCCCATTATTGGCGGAGATGCCAAAAGCGTCTCGATCGCAGCGGCTTCCATCGTAGCGAAAGTCACGAGAGACAGCATGATGACAGAGTATGCAAGCCAATATCCGGAATACGGGTTTGACAAAAACGCAGGGTACGGAACAGCCGAGCACCTGGCTGCGATTCAGCGTTATGGACCTACGCCGATTCACAGAATGACGTTTACGGGTGTCAAGGAGCAGGCGTAGCACCCTTTGTTTCACAGTCGTGAAGGAGGAGATTGATGATGTATTCCCCCTCGCAGTTGCTGCAATCGATGACACAGCGCGCACCTGTAGCTGCAGCCAAGCCTATAGAGCTTGTCCCAGGCCAGGTTTTCAAAGGCACGGTCATCAAGCATTACCCGAATCAAATGTCGTTGGTCCAGATCGGTCCCATCCAGGTACAGGCAAAAATGGAGGCCAATTTGGAACCCGGTCAGAAAGCATGGCTGCAGGTACAGCCCTCCTCTGATGTTGTCACTTTGAAGGTGTTGGATACCCCATTGGAAGGCAACGCCAAAGGAGGCGCCAGCCTGGAAGGTCTGATGCGCTCGCTCGGCTTGCCGGAATCAAAGGAGAGCCGCGCCATTGTCCAGGCCTTGCTGAACGCAAATCAGCCTGTCAGCAAAGAAACGGTGCAGGCTTTTATGGGAGTCGCGCGGAAGCTGGGGATGGATAATGCGACGATCCAGGCATTCATGACCGCCTTAAAGCGTAATCTGCCGCTGACAGCAGAGACGGTTGCAGGATTGAAGGCTTTTTTCTCCGATCGTCCTGTAAGTCAAGCCATGCAGAGCTTTATGCAGCAGGCAGCCCGTTTTCTCGAGGCGAATGGAGACTCGGCTCGTACGACTGGCTCCGCCATACCGGGGAATCCGACACCAGCAGGGCCAGGAGGGCAAACGACTGGTCAAACGATGCCACCCCCAATCGGAGACGTACGCCAACTGGTAGGTCAATTGCGGGACAAGCTGGCGGCAATGCCTGTACTGCTGGGCGTTGGAATGGAAGCCGATGAGCAGTCTGCCTCATCGCAATCTTCCGGGAACCGCCAAAACGCAGCAGGACAAAACACGCAAGCAATGGTTCAGCAGCCTGCAACGACGGCATCAGCGGCAACAGGACCACAAGCGGCTGCAACTGCGCAATTACCCTCATCCAGCCAGCCCTCTTCTCCAATCACTCCCAACCAGATGCTTGCGGGAGATCAGGGAAAAGGGCCTGTTGCTCGTGAGGTCATCACCGACGCTCGTCAAGCGAATGCGGCTCCCCCAACACAGCAGATGGCAGGATCTCCGCTAGAGGGCAAGGGGCCCGCTCCGACAATGACGACGACAGCACCCTCTTCGGGAACTGTGATCCCTCAGCCGGGACAAGGCACACCTGTAACGGCTGAGCTGAAAGCCGCTCCACAGCAGGTTGTTTTGGATACTGGCAACCAACCACAGCAAGCGCTGGCGCAGAGTCAGCCGTCTACCGCCAGAAATCACCCGATTCTGCAGCTTTTTCAGCAATTGGGCATTACACATGAACGTGATCTGATGGGACAAATGATTGCGGGCAGCTCCTGGGAGGCAGGGGCGCATAAGCAGATGGAGAGCGTCAAGGCCATGCTTTTGCAGCTGACGCAGAACCATGCACAGGCGATCCCCACAGCTTTACGCGAGGCAGCCGATCAATTGCTGCAGCAGGTTACGGGGCAACAGCTTATGTTAACGCAACCTGCGAATCACTCCCTGTCACAGATCGTGATGCAAATTCCGCTGCGAACGGAGCAAGGGGACGAGACGGCCTACGTACAGATCGAATCGAAGAAAAAAGGAGCCGGACAGCTGGATGCCGAAAATTGCCGCCTCTTTTTCCATCTCGACCTGCAAGCCTTGGGAACCACGATGATCGACGTCAATATCGTCAATAAAATCATCAGTTTGCAGATTTTTAACGATACACCTGGCATCGAAGCGTTGGCGCATGCGATGAAAGGCGGCTTTACGGATCAGCTCCACGAGGTGGGGTATCAGCTTTCCTCCATGCGCGTGCAGTCTGTTCCCAAGCAGAATCAGAAAACATCAGCAGCAAAGAGCGCCATGATGAGCGACTACAAAGGGGTGGACCTGCGCGTATGAATCAGGAGACGCCACCCAATCAAAACAAGCGCAAGCAGGCTGTAGCGCTCAAGTACCAGGCGGGAACGATGGAGGCTCCGAAAGTTGTAGCCAAGGGATCCGGCTACGTAGCGGAAAATATCCTGAAGGTAGCCCAGGATCATCAGATACCGGTACAGGAGGACCCATCGCTGGTAGAGGTGTTGGGCAAGCTTGACTTGAACCAGCAAATTCCACCGGAGCTTTATCAGGTAGTGGCGGAGGTGCTTGCTTTCGTCTATCGCCTGGACAAGGGGAGGAAATAACAAGCGATGAGCATGCGCAGGCGCGTCCTCGGACAACAAGGCGAAGATTTGGCCTGTCTGTATTTACAGGACAAAGGGTATGTCATTCGGGAACGAAACGTGCGGACCAGGCACGGCGAGATTGATGTCATAGCCTTGGATGGACGGACACTTGTTTTTGTGGAAGTGCGCACACGCACTGCGGATGCATATGGGACGGCTCAAGAGTCCATCACCTGGAAAAAGAGACAAAAGCTGCGCGAGCTTGCCCTGGCTTATCTGCAGCGGCAGACGGAGTCGTTTCCATCCTTTCGCTTCGATGTCATCGCCATTACGTGTCCATTGGGAAAAGTGGACGGGGTGGCGACGAAGATCGACCATATCGAGTACGCTTTTTGATTGAGAATGGTTTCGCAAGCGTACGGAACGTGGAAAAAACGGGCGCAAGATATGCTGGGGAATGGGGATACGTCTACAGCAAGGCGCTCACGTGCGACGTATGATGTATTGTACTCGACGCGATGAAACTCCTCCAAGCAACAACTTTCGCCTTCCAGCCTGTCTGGAAGGCATTTTTTTATGTCTGACAGCGAGGTTGGAACGAGAAAACCATGATTGTCAATGGTTTTTCCTCAAATAAATTTCAAAGAAATCGTGTTATTTTTTTCATTCTTGCGTGACATTTTCCAATTCAATTCGTCAAATAAAGTAAGAGGATACATAGGAGGATTATCATGCTGCGTAAAACCGGAAAGCTTGTGTCAAGTTGCATCTTGACAGCACTGTTAGTAAGTAGTTTTCATATCTCGTTTCCCGTGACGGCCCAAGCCCAAGAATTGGATCGGATCGCGGCCGTACAGGCGTCAAGCACGTTAAAGGCGAGTATTAGCAAAGTAAGTTTGGAAAAAGGCGATACGAAGAAGGTAACGCTCACTTATGGCGGCTCTTCCTTAACAGCATCCAAAGCGACGTGGACAACATCCAAATCGTCTGTGGCGACAGTGAAGAATGGGACGATTACGGCAAAAGGAGAAGGAAAAGCAACCATAACGGCTAAATACAGCGGAAAAACCGTTACGATCGACGTAACCGTTAAAGAAGAGAAGGAAAAATTGGTAGCGACCGAAACCAAAGTAACGATGGTCGAGGGAGATACGGCAACCATTAACTTGAAATACGACGGTTCAAAATTGACTGGCTCCAAAGCGGACTGGAGCACCTCCAAGTCGTCTGTAGTGACCGTATCCAATGGAGTGTTGACTGCCAAGGCCAAAGGAACCGCGACGATCACCGCCAAGTACAAAGGTGAAACCGTAAAGATTCAGGTCACGGTAAATGAAGATACGAAGAACAAGCTGGAAGCCGCCGAAACCAAAGTAACGATGGTTAAGGGAGATACGGCAACGATTAACTTGAAATACGACGGTTCAAAGTTGACGGGCTCCAAAGCGGACTGGAGCACCTCCAAGTCGTCCGTAGTTACGGTATCCAATGGAGTGTTGACGGCCAAGGGCAAAGGAACCGCGACAATTACTGCCGAATATAAAGGTGAAACCGTAAAAATTCAGGTCACGGTAAATGAAGAGTCGAAAGATAAGCTAGTCGCCACCGAAACAAAGGTAACGATGGTCAAGGGCGATAAGCAGACCATCCGCCTGAAATACGATGGCTCGACTCTTTCAGGCTCCAAAGCGGATTGGAGCACCTCGAAGTCTTCCGTAGTGACCGTATCCAATGGAGAACTGACTGCGAAGGGCAAGGGAACCGCGACAATTACCGCAAAGTACAAGGGAGAAACCGTAAAAATTGAAGTCACGGTAAATGAAGAGTCGAAAGACAAACTGGTAGCAACCAAAACCAAGATTAGCATGGATAAGGGAGATACCGAAACCATCAGTCTGAAATACGACGGTTCGAAGCTGACCGGTTCCAAAGCCGAATGGAGTACGTCCAAGTCGTCTATCGCTACGGTTAAAAACGGTGTTGTGACAGCAAAGGCAGCCGGGACAGCAACGATCACAGCTGAGTACAAAAATGAGAAGGTCAAGATTGAGATCACCGTATCAGATTCCAACGATAAACTGTCAGTCGATGACGACAACATCTCCATCAAAGTAGGGAAAAAGGAAACCATCAAAGTTACTTACAATGGCAAAAAAGTATCTGGCTCCGATGTGAAATGGAGCACCTCCAAATCCTCGGTCGCTAAAGTGAAGGACGGCGTTGTCACAGGCAAGAAGAAGGGGAATGCTGTCATTACCGCAAAATATAAGGGTGAAGAAGTAGAGATTAAAGTGAAAGTAAAATAATCTGGCGAACACCCATCATGTAACCCACTGAATGCAAAATGTGTTCAGTGGGTTTTGGCTTGAATGCATATAACTAACGAATGAAAGCGGAGGAATCACTATGTTGGAATTCGGTTCAGTTGCCTTAGAATGGGGAACTTTGCTTTGGCAGTTGATCTTTTTTCTGGTTCCATTATCGCTTTTTATTTTCGTGATCTATTTCCTTGTTAAAGTGTTGGCGTATATGAACGCCAAAAAACAAATGGATCAGGAAAGAAACCAAAAGCTGGACACGATTGTCCGAATACTTGAACAAGAACAACAAAGAAATGAATAGGAAAAAGCAAAAAGGAAAACTCTTGCTCATAAGGCATTAATTAGTTCGCATGGAGGGTGTTTTGTTTTGAAAAAATAGCGTTCATACTTCCACTTGCTATAGCCATGACACTTGGATGGTCAGGGACAACGATTACATCCATTGATGCTGTGACTGTTGCCCCAACCCAACTGAGGCAGATTGGGGAAGAACAAAAAATTACCGTTGAAAAACTTGTTGTACAAAGAGAACATGACATTTTTTCGTTCACAAAACCCTCCGAAAGCATGGGGATTGTTGTGAGTGCAAAAGATTTATATACGCTGGCTTACCAAGCGGGGAGGACCCCCATATATCCCCGATGAAGGCGTGAATGAATTTCCTAGGAAGGATATTGTCATTTATGTAGATCCCAAATACCCGAGTGATGCTTTCGTTGGTGTACAAAATCCGAGCAGTCTAGAGGAATGGCAGGTTTACAAAGTCCAAGATTACAGTAGTTGGCTGAGAAAAGAAATTGATTTATACATCTCCCTATATACGGGTTTGTAAAACTTCAGCCTCTTGATCATTGATCAGGAGGCTTTTGTTTATGTGTCGAAATGAAGTACTCGATTCGTGTCCGTGATTAGCTTCAAGCAAATGGTAGGCGCGCATCTTGCTCCTCGGAGAGCCTGCTTTGGACGGATCACTTTGCCAGGCGGACCGGAGTGCTGACCATTTTCGTGTATTTACGATGCCTTTTCCAGCGTGTTAGTTCATGTATTATACTGTCATTATCAGTAACACTGAAAGGGAGTGATCCGATGAGTCTTTATGACATTCATGTGGGAAAGTTACTTAACGGGAAACGGAAATTTGATGGGCATGGATATTATATGTATACAACAGAAGGGGAGCTGATGTAACCGTCAAGTAGTTTTGAACACTTTTTGCTCATTAAGATTGAACACTTTTTTCTCCGAAAATAGAGCTCCTGTATTTGATTCTGTAGCTGTCTTCGTTTAGTTGGATCACTTCCACTCTGTGAAGCAATC
>NZ_RHHT01000037.1 GCF_003710985.1 Brevibacillus panacihumi | reverse complement strand
GCTACGAGGCGACTTGGCTCTTACCTCGGTTGGACTTTCACCAACTAGCAATTAACGGCTTGCTGGGCGCGCTGGCCGCTAAATGCGTGTTCCGCCTTTTCCGTTCCGGCTTGGTCAAGATCCCAAATGCCTTCGCTTTTTTCCCCTTTTTCCTCGACCAACTTTTTCTGGTCTCCTGTCTTTTTCTGTTTGTTTCTCAAGAAAGGGAAGACCACCCCGAATTCCAGAGTGGTCTTCTCCATCATTACTTCACCCATTTTTGATACAGCTCATCAAATTTCCCCTGCAGCTTCATCTCGTCGATCCACAGATTTAAATAGCTGGTAAAAATGTAATCGCCGCGATGGGTCATGTAGGAGGTCGCGTTTTTGGTGAACGTATCGTCAGCCAATGCTGCATACAGACGCGGATCAGCCTTGGAATAGACGATCGCTTCGATATTGTCGGTGATCATGACGTCGTATGTTCCATTGGCAATCAGGCCGGGGATGTCGAGATTGTTTTCGACTACGGTGACGGTTGCTTTTGGCAGATACTCATTGACAAAGGCCTGATTAGTCCCGCCAGGATTGACGCCAATACGAACGGACGGTTTGTTGATGTCAGCGAGGCTCTTGTACTTCTCCTTGTCCGTCGCGCGGATCAACGGAGATTTGCCAAAGTAGAGGTAGGGATCGCTCAGGGATGCTGTCTTCGCGCGGGTGGTATTTCGGGTGATTCCCCCTACGGCAATATCGAATTTATCAGCGAGCAGATCAGACATCAGAGTTGGCCATGTCGTTTGCACAAAACGCGCTTCCACACCCAGGCTCTCGGCAAATTGCTTCATGGCATCGATGTCATATCCTTCAAATTCTTTAGTTTCCGGATTCAAATAGGTAAACGGCTTGTAGTCCCCAGTCGTGCCTACAACGATATACCCTCTCTCGATAATCGCGTCGAGGCGGGATTCATGATTGGCTTTTTTTACTGTAGCAGTTAAGGGTTGCGTTGCAGCTGTCTCGGCTGCTCCAGCGCCAGCTGCACATACCAGAAGGGCAGCAGCAAACAGGCTAGTCATTACAGATTTGGTCCATTTTTTCATCGTTCATTTCCTCCAGATTGATCTATGTAATGTGATGACTTATCCAGTATATCATTATTAACTAAATATTCAGTTAATTTTATCGATAAAAAGTCTTTTTATGAATCGTTCTACGTCATTTTTCTTCTTATTTTCGGATTTGGTATGGGAGAAGCATAAGACGAAATCGTCCCCTGAAAAAAAAGAAAAGGGTCGGTACTCCCTTGATACCGACCCTTTTTTGCTGCCAAAAGCTAAGTTAGTCCCGTGATCCTTCCGTCCTGATCCACTCGAAGAGCCTCTGCTGCCGGTTTTTTGGGAAGGCCGGGCATGGTCATGAGGCTTCCTGTCAGAACGACGAGAAAGCCTGCTCCCGCTGAAAGGCGAATTTCGCTGACCGAGATCGTAAAATCGGTCGGCGCTCCCAAAATTTCCGGACGATCTGTAAAGGAGTACGGCGTTTTCGCCATGCACACCGGGAGATGGGACAGCCCCATAGCCTCCACTTTTTGCAAGGTTTTCAACGCTGCTGGCGAAAAAGTGACTCCCGACCCCCGGTATAATTCCCGGACAATCGTCTCCACCTTCTCTTTCGCGGATTGCTGCTCATCATACAGAAAACGGAATTGTGACGGTTGCTTGGCAGCACGGGCTACTTTTTCAGCAAGATCTACACCGCCCTCGCCGCCTTTTTCCCAGACACGGGAGAGAGCCGCTTCTACACCCAGCTCCTGGCAAAGCTCAAATACTGTTTCCACCTCAGCCTGGGTGTCGGTAATGAAATGATTTACCGCTACAACCGCCGGGACACCGAATTTACGTATATTTTCGATATGTCGTTTGAGATTCTCAAAACCGCGTCTCACGGCAGGCAAATTCTCTGTCTCCAGATCGGCGACCTTGACCCCGCCGTTAAACTTCAAGGCGCGAACCGAAATCACGACTACGGCGGCAGAAGGCGTCAGACCTGCTTGACGGCATTTAATATCGAAGAACTTCTCGGCACCCAGATCGGCACCGAAACCAGCCTCCGTCACCACGTAATCCGCCAGCTTCAATGCCGTTTTCGTGGCGACGACACTGCTGCATCCGTGGGCAATATTGGCAAAAGGCCCTCCGTGAATCAGAACCGGGGTACCTTCGATGGTCTGCACCAGGTTTGGCTTGATGGCGTCCTTGAGCAGCACGCACATCGCATCGACCGCCTGAATATCCTGGGCGCGCACCGGCTGATCGTCCGTGTCATAGCCGATAATGATCTGGTTTAGCCGCTCCCGCAGATCTTCCCGATTTTCACTCAAGCATAGAATGGCCATGATTTCCGATGCGGTGGTAATCATAAAACCATCTTCGCGAGTAATGCCGTTGCCGTCTCCCAAACCGACTACGATTTGACGGAGCGCACGGTCATTCATATCCATCGCCCGTTTCCAGACGATTTTCTTCGGATTGATGCGCAGCGTATTGCCGTGATGAATGTGGTTGTCTATCATCGCAGCCAACAGGTTATGCGCAGAAGTAATCGCATGCAGATCTCCCGTAAAATGCAGGTTGATCTCGTCTGCCGGCAGTATCTGTGCCTTTCCGCTGCCTGTTGCACCGCCTTTTATCCCCATGCAAGGACCCAAGGACGGCTCTCGCAAGGCAGCCACTGTCTTTTTCCCGATCAGATTAAGAGCCTGAGACAATCCAATCGTGGTCAATGTCTTGCCGGCCCCTGCCGGGTTGGGATTCATGGCGGTGACCAGAATCAATTTCCCATCGGGCCGCTCCCTCAGCTGTTCCCACAATTCATCCGCCAGCTTCGCCTTGAATTTTCCGTATTGCTCCAGATTTTCTTCTGAAATCCCTATCTGCCTGGCTATCTCGACAATCGGTTTCATCCGAATCCCCCTGCATTTCATGTTATGGCGTACAAACCTACATTCCACATGCAAATCCTGAACTCCTTTGGGAATAAGAAAAACAACCTCCCTCAAGCAGATGATATGCCAAAAGAAGGTTGTTTTGTAAGGTGGTCTTACCCAAAAATTTTACCCGGATTCAAGATTCCATTCGGGTCCAGCACCTGTTTGAACGACTGCATCACGTCGAGAGCCGCCCCGTGCTCCTTGCGTTGATATTTCATTTTCCCGATGCCGACACCGTGCTCGCCGGTGCACGTACCGCCTCGCTGCAATGCATATTCGACCAGATGAGCATTCAGTTTGTCGGCACGCGCTACTTCGTCTTTGTCGTTCAGATCGATCATCAGGATGACGTGATAGTTGCCGTCCCCGACGTGACCCAGGATCGCGCCGTCCAGCCCCGAGCGATCAATGGCTTCACGAGCATCCACAATCGCGTCTGCCAATTCGGAGAAAGGCACACATACGTCTGTGACCATCATTTTTTTGCCTGGCGATTTATGCACGAATGCATAGGCCATGTTGTGACGCGCATCCCAGAGCTGCGCCCGAGCCTTGGAATCGGTCTCGAACAAAAACTGGGTGCAGCCATGCTCGCCCGCGATGCCTTGCGCAAATTCGATATCATGCTGCAAGCTTTGCTCGCTGCCGTGGAACTCGATGAAGAGTGTCGGGCTTTCCGGGTAATCTGTTTCCTTGAACAAATTCACCTGGCGGATCGAGCGCTCGTCTACTAATTCAATCCTCGCTACCGGAATTCCAGCGGAGAGGATATCGACGACGGTGTTGACAGCATCCTGAACGGTCGGGAAGCTGGCGCGTGCTGCCATCGTGGCTTCGGGAATGCCGTATACGCGCAGCGTCAGCTCCGTAAAAGCTCCCAGCGTTCCTTCTGAACCGACAAACAAACCAGTCAGATGATAGCCGGAAGAGGATTTCGCTGTCATGCTGCCCGTACGGATGATGCGTCCATCTGCCAGTACTACCTCTAGGTCGCGAACGTTATCGCGCATCACGCCGTAGCGTACGGAAGTGGTTCCGCTCGCGTTGGTTGCTGCCATTCCGCCCACTGTCGCATCAGCCCCTGGGTCCACAGAGAAAAACAATCCATGCTTTTTCAATTCTTTGTTCAGTTGCATACGTGTTACACCTGGCTGCACGCGAACCAGGAAATCTTGCGGACGCACTTCCAGCACCTGATTCATCAGCGAGAAGTCCATGCTGATTCCGCCTTTGTAGGGAATGACATGTCCTTCCAGACTGCTTCCCATTCCAAATGGCGTTACGGCGATTCGCTTCTCATTTGCGAACTTCATGATTTTGCTGACTTCTTCGGCTGTTTGCGGAAATACGACAACTTCAGGCAAATGAGGCGTATGGTAGGATTCGTCATGGCTATGATGTTCCAGAACGGTTGGATTGGTTGTGACGCGTTCGCTTCCCAGCAAACCTACCAATTCTTCGATAAAGCTCATGCTGCATTCTCCCCTTCGTTACTTGGTTACTTGCTCAGATTGACCAGGAACATGCTGATTTCTGGAATATAAGTAATTAACAACAAATCGATGATCATGATGACAAGGAATGGAATCACAGCACGTTCAATGGCTGTATTCGGCAACCCCGATATCTTCCCGGCGACCAGAAGATTGATTCCCACTGGCGGTGTCAGCATTCCGATGGCAGAGTTCACCACAATGATAACCCCAAACAGTACAGGGTCGACACCCAGCGCCAAAATAATCGGCAGCAGAATCGGCGTCAACAGAATGATGATAACCGATGTTTCCATAAACGTCCCCATGATCAGCAAGAAGATGTTAATGATCAAAAGCGTGATGACAACACTATCTGTAATCCCCAGCATAAATTGAGCAATTTCCTGAGGAATATTTTCTCGAGTCAATAGGAATCCAAACGAGTTGGCTGTGGCAATAATCAGCATGATTGCTGCGGTCAAGCTGGCAGAGCTGGTAAAAATATGCCCCAGGTCCTTCCACTTGATCTCCCGGTAGACAAACAATCCGACGACCAAGCCGTAGACTACAGCCACGACAGCCGCTTCTGTCGAGGTGAAGATTCCACCGTAAATTCCGCCCAAGATGATGACGGGCATCATAATTGCAAGAATGGCATCCTTGAAAGACTTCCAGATTTCCGCGGCAGAGTACTTCCTACCACCGCCCCAACCATGCTTCTTGCTTACCCAAATCGAGTAGATGACCAAGGAGATGGCGACGAGAATTCCCGGTCCAATTCCGGCAATAAACAAATCATTAATCGATGTGCTGGCTGCCACTCCGTACAGAACCAGCGGCACGCTTGGGGGAATCATCACTCCAATCGTTCCTCCCGCAGCATGCAAAGCCGCAGAAAAACGAACATCATACCCTTTTTTGACCATGTGCGGAATCAAAATTCCACCGACTGCTGCGGTTGTCGCTGCAGAAGAACCAGAAATCGCCGCAAAAAAGGTACATCCAATAACAGCAACAATAGCCAGTCCACCTGGCAGATTTCCTACGATGGTATTGGCAAAGTTGATCAATCTTGCAGAAATTCCGCCCGTCTCCATAAGCTTACCCGCCAAAAGGAAAAACGGAATAGCCATCAGCGGGAAGGAGTCTGTCCCATTAAACATTTTTTGAATGACGACCAGAAGAGGAATATTCCCTTCAATCATAAAGACCGCCACTACGGACAAGCCGAGTGCAACTGCAATCGGGACATTAATAATCAGGAGAAACAGCAATATTAAAAATAACATCGTGCCCATTATCCATTCACTCCTTCCCGGTGATGTCTTTCCACGTCACATGGAGGACATTCATGATGAGCAAAATACCGCTGATCGGGATCACCATGTAGACATAGCCCATGGGAACGAGCAGGCTTGGGGATGTCTGGGTCATGCTTCTCATCGATAACAGATAACCCTGGTGGATCATGACGACAAAAAACGCGATCGTTAAAAGAGCAGCCACCGACAAGACGATTTTGTTCCAAAGCGGTGACAAAAATTTCTGAATATATTCGGTTCCAATGTGTGCTTTGATAGACATCGCATAGGCGGAGCCGAGAAACGTCAGCCATACAAGAAGATAACGGGCCAACTCCTCCGTCCATGCAAGGGGCTGATCCAGGAAAAACCGGAACAATACCTGCAAGAAGACGGCGACAATCATCAAACCCATTATGGCAATAACGAAGTACCGTGTGATGCTGTTGATGAAGGAAATGATTTTGCCCATCCGTTTTCTCCTTTCTCAGGGAAAGGGGGGAGAAAAGCAGACTGCCTTTCTCCCCTCCGCTACTTATTTTGTATTCAAAATCTTATTCAACAGGTCTTGGTCGATTTGTCCGGCAAATTTCTCGTATACAGGTTTCATAGCATCACGGAAAGCTTGTTTGTCCACATCTTCCGTAATGGTTACTCCATGATCTTTCAGAACCTGCAGGGACTCTTCTTCCATTTTGATCATCAGTTCACGCTCTTGTTGACCCGCTACTTTCGCTTCTTCAGCGATCAAGGTTTGTACATCTGCAGGGAGCTTGTCCCAAACCGGTTTGCTGAACAGAATCATGGCAGCCGAGTACACGTGGCCAGTCAGAGACATTTGTGTTTGCTTGGAATCATACAGCTTATAGGTATTCGCCACGATAGCAGGGTTTTCCTGTCCATCAACGACTCCTTGCTGCAGTGCGGTCAGTGCCTCAGTCCACGCCATAGGTGTAGGTTTCGCACCCATCGCTTCAAAGGCAGCCAGATGGATTTGGTTTTCCTGTGTGCGCAGCTTCATTCCCTCGAGGTCGGCTGGCGTCTTCACCACTTTCGTACCGTTGGTTACGTGGCGGAAGCCATTTTCAGCCCAAGCCAAGCCAATGATGTTTGCGCTTTCGATGTCCTTCAAGATTCCTTGCCCTACTTCGCCGTCCAACACTTTATAAGCATGGTCGCGGCTTTCAAACAAGAACGGCAGGTCAAGAATACCCAGCTTAGGATAGAAGTTGGTTACCGGCGCAGTAGACGTGATGACCATGTCTACAGTTCCCAGTGTCAGTCCCTCTGTCAGTTCACGCTCTGCACCCAATTGGCTGAGTGGGTACACTTCGATTTTGACTTTGCCTTGCGATTTTTCTTCTACTCTCTTTGCCATATCTTTCATTGCTACGTGGTAAGGATGGTCCTCCGTCAGGGAGTGGCCTGCTTTAAACACATAGCTTTTTCCATCATCAGCACTCGGCGCTTCTGTCTGTGCTGCCGGGGCTTGTCCGGATGGCTGAGCCGCCTGCTGGCCGCCACCACCTCCGCACGCCGTCAACAACAGCGATACAGACATCAGGCTCGACAGTACGAGCCCCCACTTCTTTTTCATCATCGTCTTACATCCCCCTTGCATTTCTTGTTTTTATATATGTGTATTGCTGTAATACCAAAGTTAAATGCCTCTGCCTCCGTCTACGTTCATGACCTCTCCCGTCACGATTTTGGACAGATCGGAAGCCAGATAGAGCGCTGCTTGCGCGATGTCTTCCGGCTGAATCAGCTTGCCAAGCGGCACACTGTCGATGAAAATTTCCTTTTTTCCCGCTTCCACTGTCTCGGCATCTCCATTGATGAACTTCCCGAGCATCGGCGTCTCTGCCGGACCGGGATTGATGACATTGACACGGATTTGGGCAGGAGCCAATTCCAATGCCAACGCTTTGCTCAGCATGACCGCTGCTCCTTTGGAAGCGCAATATGCATTCAAACCCGGACGAGCCCGGATGGAAGCGATCGAGGCGATATTGATGATGCTTCCTTTTTTGGCAGCCTTCATATGCGGAACCGCATGCCGTATCGTAAGGAAAATTGACTTCGTGTTCACGGTCATGATTTTATCCCACATCTCGAGCGTCAACTCTTCAATCGGGGTGAATGCTTGGGGCACCCCTGCACAGTTGACCAGGACATCAACTGAGCCATATACAGACATCGTTTCCGCGACCATCGCGGCTACGCTCTCATCATTGCCCACGTCGGTTTGTACAGCATGCCCTTTGCCTGCCGGAAGCTCTTGTGCGACACTCGCCGCCGCATCTTTATTCAGATCTGCTAGAACAACATTGGCGCCTTCTTGTGCAAATAGTTTGGCAATTGCCTTCCCCATTCCAGAAGCGGCCCCAGTCACAATCGCTGTTTTTCCTTGCAAAAGCTCTCTACTCATAGATTGATCACCACCATACGTTCATCTGTCATCTCTTCAACGGCATAACGCGGCCCTTCCTTGCCCAGACCACTGTTTTTGATGCCGCCGTACGGCATGACATCATTGCGGTAGGTGGATACATCGTTAATGACTACGCCACCGTACTCTAACACGCGCGCTGCCTTCATCGCAATATGTAAATCGCGAGTAAAGATGCCCGCTTGCAAACCGTATTCGGAATTATTGGCTTCCGCGAACGCTTCATCCAGATCGCTGTAAGGAATAATCGTCACGACCGGAGCGAACACTTCCCGGCAGACGACTTTCATTTCCGGCTTGGTATCGACCATGACAGCTGGATAGAACAAAGCGCCTTCCCGTTTTACAGGCATCAAAGACTTGGCACCCTGGCTGATCGCCTCCAGCACCCATTCTTCGGTACGTGCTGCTTCCTTTTCGCTGATCATTGGACCTACATCAGTGTCCGGATCTTCCGGATTGCCGACCTTCAATTTCTGAACTTCGGAGACGTACAGATCCGTGAACTCTTGCAAGACCGATTCGTGTACGTAGATACGTTGGACCGCGATGCAAGCCTGACCGGCGTTGTGGAAGCTGCGGGCTGCTGTCTGACGGGCTGCCAATTCAAGATCGGCATCCAGGTGAACGATGTTCGGGGAGTTGTTGCCCAGCTCCAACGCTACAGGACGCATGCCGCTGCGTTCTTTGATGTGGCGACCCACTTCACCCGATCCGGTAAAGGTGTACATGGCAATTTTCGGCTCATCAAGAAGCCATTCGCCTACCTGGCTTCCCGCTCCGGTCACGATGTTGATATGGCCTTTTGGCAGACCGGCTTCTTCCAGCACAGCTACCAGCAAAAAGGTAGCGATCGGAGTCACAGTCGCTGGCTTCACGACGATCGTATTTCCCGCCGCAATAGCAGGGGCGATCTTGTGCGTGCTGAGCAGCAGCGGATAATTAAATGGCGTGATGGCCCCAATGACCCCCTTGGGTACGCGGATGGTAAAGCCCAGTCTGTTTTCCGAACCTTCTGTAGACTGGAGCGGTACCATTTCCCCATGGATGCGCTTCGCTTCTTCGGCTGACAGACGCAGGGTGTTGATCGTGCGGTCCAGCTCATTCATCGCATCTTTACGAGTCTTCCCGACTTCCCGAATCAGGGACAGTTCCATCTCATCGCGACGTTCTTCCATTAGTTCAGATGCTTTTAACAAGATTTTATACCGTTGAAACGGAGTAAGCGAGTCTTGTTTAAATTTTTTGTGTGCTGCCTCTACCGCTGCGTTGACATGATGCTGTTCCGCTTTGGCGATTTGCGCGATGGTGGCACCAGTGAATTTATGGTATACCGGGATATAGTTCTCTGTTTTTACCCATTCACCATCGATATACAGATCATAGGTTTGTGTAGACATTCTCCTTCTCCTCCTTTTTTTATACTAGCGTGTTGCCAGGTGGATTTGACGAACGATCTCGTCACCCAGTTCTTTCGTCGTTGCACGGCCTCCCAGGTCAGGTGTCTGTACCTTTCCGTCGATCAGCACTTGTTCGATCGCGTCCAGAATCACTTTCCCGATTTCATAATGGCCCAAATGATCCATCATCATGCTCAGACTCCAGATCTGCGCGATTGGATTGGCGATTCCCTTGCCTGCGATGTCCGGTGCAGATCCGTGGATCGGCTCAAACATGGACGGGAAGTTGCGCTCCGGGTTGATGTTGGCAGAAGGAGCAAGCCCCAGACCGCCGACGACAGCAGCGCCCAGATCCGTCAAAATATCGCCAAACAGATTGCTCGCAACCACGACGTCGAATTCTTCCGGACGGGTAATAAAGTATGCAGCCAATGCATCGATATGATAGAGATTTGTCTGGATCCCTGGATGATCTTTTCCGACTTCCTTGACGATCTCATCCCAGAACGGCATGGAGTGGTTGATTCCATTTGATTTGGTCGCTGCAGTCAGCCGCTTTTTCGGTCTTTTTTCAGCGAGATCATACGCGTATTTAATAATTCGCTCGGTGCCATAGCGAGTAAATACGTTGTTTTGCACAGCCATTTCATAAGGGGTGCCTTGATGCATCCGGCCGCCCATGTTGGAATACTCGCCCTCTGTATTTTCCCGTACGACCACGAAATCGAGATCGTCGTGATTTTTGTAGCGAAGTGGGCTTTCCAATCCGCGCAGCAGTTTGACTGGTCTTAGGTTGACATACTGTTGGAAGGCTCTGCGGATGGGAAGAATCAATTCCCAAACAGATATATGATCTGGCACTCCCGGAGCTCCGATCGCGCCCAGCAAGATCAAGTCGTAACTTTTCAGCACATCCAAACCATTTTCCGGCATCATTCTGCCATTTTTCAAGTAGTAGTCGCAGTTCCATGGCTTTTCATCACAATCAAACCGGACTCCCCCGTGGCTTTCTTCTATCGCTTTCAGGACTTTCAAGCCTTCATCCATAACCTCGGGACCGATTCCGTCTCCTGGTATCACTGCGATCGAATAATGTTGCAATCGACTCCCTCCTCATAATCACCAAAATATTTAGACAATTCAACGCTATTATAACTTGCAGAAATCATGCCAATTTACCTAGAATCGTGTCGAAACCCGATAACGCTTTCAATTCAGCTAAATCAATGAAGTTATTAGTAAAACAGGAATGCAAAATAAAACAAAGTGTTGCAACGATTTGTTGCAACACTTTCACTCGATTCTGTACTGCTTCATCTTTCTCCATAGGGTGGTGCGGTCCATCCCCAACGTTTTGGCTGCCAAAGTCCGGTTGTGCTTGGCTTTCTCCAAAGCCCTCCTGATTCTCGCAGCCTCCGGGCTCTCATCTTCGGGACCGGACATCCCCGCTTCTCCATTTTCATACTCTGCCTTCCAGCTTTTCTTCTTTCCTTGAAATAACAACGCCACATCTTTGGCATGTATCTTTCCATCCCGAGAGAGCAGCACCATTCGTTCGACCACGTTGCGCAGCTCGCGCACATTTCCGGGCCAGTGATGCTCTTGCAGCAACGGGTAAATAGCGGATTCCAGCGTTACTATTTTCTGCTCATGCTGCTCGTTCATTTCCTGTATCATGCTCTCCAGCAACGCCGGAATATCGTCCAGGCGTTCCCGCAGAGCCGGCACCTCCAGGTTCAGCATGTTGATGCGGTAGTAGAGATCAGAACGGAAATGCCCCTTCGCGATTTCCCTTTCCAGATCCCGGTTGGTAGCTACGATGATGCGGACATCGATCGGTATGATCCGCTCGCCGCCGACACGTCTGACGCGGCGTTCCTGCAACACCCTGAGCAGATGCACCTGAATCCGCAAGGGCATTTCCCCGATTTCATCAAGAAAAAGAGTCCCGCCATGGGCTAATTCAAACAGCCCCGGCTTTCCTCCCTTTTTCGCTCCGGTAAAAGCGCCTTCTTCATAGCCGAACAGCTCGCTCTCCAAAAGGCTTTCCGGCAACGCCGCGCAGTTGACCGCGAGAAACGGCCCCAACGCTCGCCCGCTTTCCAGGTGAATCCCCTGTGCAAACAACTCCTTGCCCGTGCCTGATTCTCCGGTGATCAAAACCGTCGCATTGCTTTTGGCAAAGAGAGCTGCCTGCTGCTTAGTTTCCCGAATCGTCTCCGAGATGCCAATGATGTTTTCCAGTCGATACCGGGCCTCCAAACCGCTGTCATGCAGCTTTTTGCGGACAGACATCTCCATTTTCTGAATATCGGTGATCTCTTTAAAGTTGGAGACCGCACCCACCACCTGGTCCTTCACAATGACGGGAATGCGATTGATGACGATGGAACGATCCATGACGGTCGCTACGTCCCCTAACTCCTGCCGCCCGGTTTTCAGTACACGCAGCATGTCGGAATGCGGGATGTAATCGGTAATTGGTCTGCCCAGAACATCCCCTGACAGACCGAGCAGCATCTTCGCTTGCTCATTGACCAAAATAATCCGGCTCTGACGATCTACCGCGATCACCGCATCATGCAGGGAATCGACGACAGCCTCCAGAAGCAGCTTCTCCCTTCGCCGCTCCCGTTGATACGCCTCCAGTGAAAGAGCTTGCTGCAAAGCCCGAGTCAAGGTAGCCAAAGACGGCTCCACCACCTGCCACTCTCCTGACGGCGGCCTGACCCGGAGGCTCTGAGCATCCCATACCGGTGTCAGATAGATGGCCGGCTCCTCGGAGGCTTGCAGGCTAAGGAACTCGTTGGTTACAAACTGGCAAGGGCCATCGATCACATCGGGCTCGAGTGCGTGCTCCTTTTGCAGCCAATCCCTTTCTTTAGCGGACGCGCAAAAGACGGCACGTCCAAACTGCTTTCCCTTCTTCCGCAATCTGGAAATCTTGTCGCGAATATCTCTCATATCAATTGACAACGTGACTACGGGAACTGAGAGAGCAGCCAACTCTTTTGCATAGGGTTCAGGGGCAATCACAACAGAAGGTGTCATGCGGTGATCCAGGATGGATTGAATGGAAGAAAAAAACTCGAAATGATAATCATCTGTATCCAGCAAAGATGCAAACTTCGCCTCTGCCGATTTGTCTATTTTATAGAAAGCAATCATATTTCCTCCCAGGTAGCAGGCAAAGAAATGCGGTACTCCGCCAATTTTCGGTAAAGAGTATTGCGGCCGATCTGCAGCAGCTTGGCTGCCTGACTGACATTGCCTCCCGTCGACCGGATCGCGCGTTTGATGGCCTCCATTTCCGACTCCTTCAGAGAAGGCAGCCCTCGCTCGCGATAAGGGAATTCACCTGCTTCGTCCAATCCCTCCAATTGGATATGGGCGGCTTCAATATCTCCCCCGTCGGCCAGAAAAGCAGCCTGAATGAGCACACTCTGCAGTTCGCGGACATTGCCGGGCCAAGCGTAGGCAGCAAGCAGCTCTTGGGCTTCCCTGGAAATGCTCGCAGAACTACCGGGTGTGAGCTGTCGCAGCAGGTGCTCTGCCAGCGGAAGAATATCTGTGCGCTGGCGAAGCGGCGGCAGCTGAATCATGACTCCCTTGAGCCGATAGTACAGGTCAGCGCGAAAACGGCCAGCCTTGATTTCATCGGGCAAATGCCGATGGGTAGCCGCAATCACCCTTGCATGAATCGGACGCGGCTGATTGCTGCCGACGGGGGTCACCACCTTTTCCTGGAGGACACGCAATAGAGCTGCTTGCGATCTCAGTGACATGTCCCCAATTTCATCAAGAAAAATGGTTCCTTTCTTCGCCGCCTCAAATTTCCCGATCTTCCCCTCGCGCTGTGCTCCGGTAAATGAGCCGCCTTCGTAGCCGAACAATTCGCTTTCGATCAGATTTTCCGGAATTGCGCTGCAATTTACGGCGATAAACGGAGCATTGGAGCGCGGCCCCGTTTCATGGATCATCTGGGCAAACAACTCCTTGCCCGTCCCGCTCTCCCCCAGAATGAGCACAGGGAAATCGACGAGGGCTGCTTTTTGCCCCATCAGCTTGGCTTGCAGAAAATGCGGGCAGGTCCCGGCCAAGCGCGGAAATGGCTTCAACCCCGCCGTTTTTGCGGAAGGCCAAATCCTTCTGCGATTGTCTTTGACAGTATGGCCCATTCCTTTGTCCAGTTGCGGCATCTCGCTGCCGAGCACCTCCGCCCCCAAACGCTTCTTTGCAGACTCATTGATCCCTACGATGCGATCATCACGATCCAATCCGATCAACGGCATTGAACGCGAGGACGTTCGGACATCAGCATGGGGCAGGGCCACAACCCGATCGGCCTCGGCGTACAAAAAACGATTTTGCAGCGATTCGGCCACTATGCAGACCAGGCTCATGGACAGCGGATGGTTGTATTCTTTTCTCGTGCTGATATTCACGACGCCTAACAGCTCGCCGGCAGCGGAAAAAATCGGCGAAGCTGAACACGTCAGAAATTGATTTTCCAAAAAGTAATGCTGCTCCCCTTGCACATGGACAGGCACCCGTTCGATCAATGCGGTGCCGATGGCGTTGGTTCCCTTGAAGCCCTCGTTCCAGTTCGCGCCGATTTGCAGCTGTACTTTTTGCGCGTGGTTGGCAAATGTCGGATCCCCTACCGTATGTATGATGTTGCCGTCACGGTCAGCTAGCAGGGCGATATGTTCCGTATTTGCCAAGAAGGGCTCCAACCTCTCAAACAAGGGAAGACTTGTGCGAATCAGGAGATGATTGTCTCGAATGATTTCTTTGATTCGACTCATGGATATGATCTGATCGTATGCGTTCTCCGTGGCTTTGAGGTTCGATGCTTGGCAGCGTTTCCATGATTGTTGAACAATCGTCGACACTTCCCTTCCCTCCCACAAAAAATCATTCTCCTCCAGTATAACACGATTCATTCTCTGCACATTGTTCCATTATGGAACGGTCATTGCTCCGCTTCGGAACGATGTGTCCGGCTGTACGCCTTGGAAACCTTGTCATAGCAATACTTGCCGTCGATGGCATAGGATTTGCTGAATAACGGGATGAAAGGCACAAGAGAAATGTGAGGAGGCGTTCGCATGATCTATGCACAGCCCGGCCAAGCCGGATCAAAGGTGACATTCAAAAATCGCTACGACAACTACATCGGGGGGAAATGGGTCCCGCCAGTCAAAGGAGAGTACTTTGAAAATGTGACCCCAGTGACCGGCAAGGTGTTTTGCGAGGTAGCTCGCTCTACTGCCGAAGATATTGAACTGGCCCTGGACGCCGCTCATGAGGCAAAGGCAGCGTGGGGACGAACCTCGGTAACAGAGCGTTCCAATATTCTGTTGAAGATTGCTGATCGAATGGAAGCCAATCTGGAGCTGTTGGCCGTAGCCGAGACCTGGGACAACGGGAAACCCGTTCGAGAGACTTTGGCAGCGGACCTGCCGCTTGCGATCGATCATTTCCGCTATTTTGCCGGCAGCATTCGCGCACAGGAAGGAACCATCAGTGAGATTGACAACGGTACAGTCGCGTACCATTTCCATGAACCGCTTGGCGTAGTTGGACAGATTATTCCGTGGAATTTCCCGCTCCTGATGGCTACATGGAAGCTGGCTCCGGCTTTGGCAGCTGGCAACTGCGTCGTCCTGAAACCAGCGGAACAAACTCCTGCTTCCATTTTAGTGCTGATGGAGTTGATCGGCGACCTGCTCCCGGCCGGGGTCGTCAACGTTGTCAACGGCTTCGGTCTCGAAGCGGGAAAACCCCTGGCATCCAGCAATCGAATCGCCAAGATTGCTTTTACGGGTGAGACGACAACCGGCCGCCTGATCATGCAATACGCCTCGCAAAACATTATCCCGGTCACGTTGGAGCTGGGCGGCAAGTCTCCCAACATCTTCTTCCCCGATGTCTGCGCCCAGGACGATGCGTTCCTGAACAAGGCGATCGAAGGCTTTGTCCTGTTTGCTCTCAATCAAGGCGAAGTGTGTACCTGCCCATCCCGCGCACTGATCCACGAAAGCATCTACGAGCCATTCATGGAGCGTGCTCTGAAGCGCGTCGCCAGCATCAAGCAAGGCAATCCTCTGGATACCGAAACCATGATCGGAGCCCAGGCTTCTCTGGAGCAGGTGGAAAAAATCCTCTCCTACCTCGACATCGGAAAGCAGGAAGGGGCAGATTGCCTGATCGGCGGAGGGGCTGCACAACTGGAGGGAGACCTTAGCGGTGGCTATTATATTCAGCCGACTGTCTTTAAAGGACACAATAAAATGCGCATCTTCCAGGAAGAGATCTTCGGACCCGTCGTATCCGTAACGACCTTCAAGGACACCGAAGAAGCTCTCTCCATCGCCAATGACACTCTGTACGGCCTCGGGTCCGGGGTTTGGACACGGGATATGAATACCGCGTACCGCATCGGACGGGAAATCCAGGCAGGACGTGTCTGGACCAACTGCTACCATGCCTATCCTGCACACGCTGCGTTCGGCGGATACAAGAGCTCCGGAATCGGCCGCGAGAACCATAAAATGATGCTCTCCCATTACCAGCAGACCAAAAACCTCTTGGTCAGCTACAGCGACCAAGCATTGGGATTCTTCTAAGCCATGAACGCAGCAGAAAAAGTGCTCGCAACGGATGCTGCCCTCAAGCTGATCGAGCGGCTTCAGGCGAAATACGGCAAGCTGATGTTTCATCAGTCTGGCGGCTGCTGCGACGGCAGTTCTCCCATGTGCTATCCGCAGGGCGAGTTTCTCATCGGGGATCAGGATGTGCTCTTGGGCGAGATCGGCGGATGCCCGTTTTACATGGGCAAGGCCCAATACGAGTACTGGAAGCACACCCAGTTGATCATAGACGTAGTGGAGGGGCGGGGAGGCATGTTCTCGCTCGAAGGCCCCGAGGGGGTGCGTTTTCTCACCCGTTCACGCCTGTTTCCTGATGCTTAAAGACCAGCTGATAAAAAAGACCGTCCGTGACCTGCATATACGGGTCATGACGGTCTTTTTCCATTTGTTGTAAACTCGTTAACGTGATCGCGTTCGGGAATTTCTCTTTGCCGGTCGTTCCATTCTTGCGGCCTGGCTCCTCTTTTTCTGGCCCTGGCGTCTGCTGTCCGTGTTACTCCTCGGACCGCCGCCTTGACCCCGAACCGGAGACCGCCCCATCTCTTTTCTCTGCTCCGTTTTTGCTCCTCTTTGTCCGCGTGATTCCCGACTCGTCTGCTCTTTCTTGGGTTGGGCCGTCTCTATTCGCTTTTTTTCGAGGGGCATGCGAATTCCTGACTCGATCATTTCCAGATGCATGCGGTCTTTGGGCGCAACCAGGGTGATCGCGACCCCCTGCTCCCCCGCTCTGCCTGTTCGGCCGATCCGATGAATATAGCTCTCCACATCGTGCGGAATGTCGTAATTGAATACATGCGTGACACCCTCCACATCAAGACCCCTTGCCGCTACATCCGTCGCCACCAGCAATTGAATTCTGGCCTCGCGAAACCGTTTCATCACGTCTTCGCGCTTCGCTTGTGACAAATCTCCGTGAAGCTCGTCTGACAGATACCCATACCCCTGCAAAGCAGCATTCAAGGTACTGGCCCGGCGCTTGGTCCGGCAAAAGATCACAGCCATGAACGGACGCTGCTGTTCGATCAGCTCCCGGAGAGCAGACTGCTTGGCCCTGTCTGTCGTCTCCACTGCGATTTGGCGAATATCCTTGAGCGTAATTTGCTTGCCCTGCACGCGGACATCTTCCGGGTTGCGCATGTACCGCTTCGCCAGCGAACGCACCTGTGCCGGCATCGTTGCAGAGAAAAGCATCGTTTGCCGCTCTCCTGAGGTACAGCCGATAATTTCCTCCACCTCAGGCAAAAATCCCATGTGCAGCATCTGGTCCGCTTCATCCAGCACCAGCATCGATACCGTCGAAAGCTCGATCGTTCCGCGCCGCAGATGATCCAGCAAGCGCCCCGGCGTCGCGATCACGATTTGCTTCTTGCCTCGCAGCTTTTTCATTTGCCGCTCGACATCCTGCCCTCCGTATACCGCCAGCACATGGATATCGTCCAGCTGAGCCGACAGCTTTTTGGCTTCCGTCGTAATTTGCAGGGCCAACTCCCGGGTCGGCGTCAAAATCAGGGCTTGCACATGCTCGACATGCGGGTCAGCTTTTTCCAGAATCGGCAATAGAAAAGCGAGTGTCTTGCCTGTACCCGTCTGCGCCTGCGCGATCACATCTTTTCCCGCCAACAGCAAAGGAATTGCCTTTTCCTGGACAGGCGTTGCTTCCGTGATTCCATTTGCTTTTAATGTATCATGTAAGGGTAAACCAATTCCCAGTGACGAAAATGTAGCCAGAACGTCTTCCTCCTTAGTGGTCAGCTTTGGTGCACACCGCGATGCCGATAAAATAGCGCACACCATCCCGCGGCTTCTCAAACGTCACGCCGCGTTGGTAGTAAATCTCCTTTTCAGAAAAACGGTCGAACAGCTCTTCGAATTCAGCAGGCGTCAGTTGATGGACGTGAAAAGGCTCGCTTGTCGGCATCCCGCGTCCCCGCCCAAATGGACTGGACAAGATCAGCTTTCCACCAGGCTTCAGCATCTGATAGAGATTGTCCATAAAAAGGCGGTCATCGGCTACATGCTCAATCGTCTCAAAGCTCAGGATCGTATCAAACATCCCCAGCTTCCCGGGCAAATCCGGATCGAGCGCATCAGCCTGCTGATAAACGATCTTTTGATGGTGATACTCCCGATTGGCATAATCAATGGTATCTTTATCGTTATCTACAGCGACGAGCTGGATCAGTTCGCGCTTGCGTTCCTTGGCGACCATGTGACTGCCGTAGCCTGTGCCGCATGCAATGTCCAACACTCTGCCATGGATGTACGGAGTGGCAAAATAATAGCGGGCGATGTGCTCCAGCAACATGCCGTTCGTCGGTTTCAGCAGCTTGGGAATGATTCGTTCCCCCGTCCATTCAAGCAATCATGATCACCACGTTTCGTCGGTTTTCTTCACCCATCTTACCTTATTCGGTCAACGCATGGAAAGAAAACGGGCTGCCGGGGAGCCTCCAACGGGATTCGTAAGAAATTTGTAAGAGTTTTCTCCACTATTTTGTTAATGCTGATCGCTATGATAAAAACCATGAGTACAGACAGGTGGGAGGTTGCATGAAAAGCTATCATGTGCTCGTCGTCGATGACGAAGCAGAAATCCGCGATGCAATTGAGATTTACTTGAAAAACGAAGGCATGACCGTCTACAAAGCCGGAAATGGTTTGGAAGCTCTCGCCATTTTGGAGGAAGAGGACATTCATCTGATCATCCTCGACATCATGATGCCCAAAATGGATGGGATTACCGCAACATTCAAGATCAGGCAGGAGAAAAACATCCCGATTATCATGCTCTCTGCCAAGTCAGAGGATACCGACAAGATCCTTGGACTAAACATCGGGGCAGACGATTATGTCACGAAGCCTTTTCAACCCTTGGAACTGGTAGCAAGAGCCAAATCGCAGCTGCGGCGCTACACCAATCTGGGGCATTACAAGGAAAGCCAGGATGAAATCAGTGTCCGTGGGTTGACCTTGAACAAACTGACCAAATCCGTCACCGTAGATGGCAATGAAGTACGCCTGACAGCCACGGAGTACAAAATTCTGGAACTGCTGATGGGTCATACCGGCCGGGTGTTCTCCATTGAAGAAATCTATGAACGCGTCTGGAAGGAACCCTATCTAAACGCCGAAAATACAGTAGCCGTCCACGTCCGTCGCATCCGCGAGAAAATTGAAATCAACCCGAGAGAACCAAAATACTTGAAAGTGGTGTGGGGAATTGGATACAAAATTGAAAAATAAACGCTACGTCGCGCTTGCCCTGCTTGGTTTGATCCTTGTGACCACCCTCCTTGCGCTAACCGTCGCCAATCTCTACGATGACCGTCGCTTTCTGGACAAGGACTATTTCATCAGCAGGAACAATCATCTTATCTCCGAGGAATTGGCGACTGTCGCTAGGCTAATCAAGGAGGTCCACGTAGACTATGCCGACTACTCTACCAAATCCGCTCAGCAAAAGCTCGATAGTGATTGGCTGTCTGAACTCAATCAAGAGCGCGAACATCAGCTTGAGCAACTGAAAGCTGAGCTAGACGCGGAATACAACAAGCGAATAGAAGAAGCACGCGCAGCAGGCAATGATAGCCAGGTTTCCTTGCTTCAAGCGGAAAAAGAAAACAAACGTCTCAGCAGGGAAAGACAGATTAAGGCCGATTACGATGCAAAGATGAAGGAGAGCATCGCTGCTCGTGATAAAGAGTACGAGGCAGTCAAATTCAATTTGCTTCTCCGGGATGGCACATTTAAATACGCCATTCAGGACAAGAAAAACAATAAAGTCTATACCAATTTGGACCACGAGCCTACTGATACTGAGCTCAGACAAAGCGCACTGATCTCCGTCAAAATTCCCCAGCCAAAAGGGGAGCGAAACTGGGGACTGAACCGTTTTTTTCAGCAAAACCAATGGGAAGGACTTATCTATATACCCCGGGAAGCAGATCCTTATGAACCTGTTCTCCCCAACCAGTTTGAATCTGGCGAATTCGATTACGGAGGCTATTACAATCAGATCATAGATGACGTCAATTATTATCAGTCCATTCACGATCGATTGTTGAAAGAGATTGTCTTATTGATATTGTTTCTCTTCCTTGCAGCTGGACTCTTCTGGTATTTGAAAAAGAACCAGGCACTGGAACATTCCATGATCACGAAAAGTCAGTCCATCTTTCGCAGCATCCCAATGGACATCCGGCTTGTTTCGCTCCTGCCAGCAGGATTGTTTTATCTGATCTACTCCTTGGAGGCCAACTTTTTCTCGCTCCCCATCGGATTGGGTCAAGTTTTTACGCTTGTCGTAATGGCTCCATTCACTGCCTATTTTCTCTTGTTTGTATTAGAAGCATGGATCATGTTCAAGCAACCAGAGGCCTTTACCCAACAATGGCACAACAGCATTAGCCTGAAAATCCTTGCGGTCCTTCGAGACAGTTTTGCCGACAAAGGAATGTTTTTCAAGCTCGCGACGATCTTTATCCTTACGATTGGATTTTGTGTTGCTGCGGGCACTGGTTTGATCTACTTCGTAAAAAGGGATCTGGAGCCTTTTCTCCTCGCGTTTTTTTATTGCGTGTTCTACGTCTTGTTCGTACTGCCCTATATCCTGCGCCGCATCGCATTGTTGAATCGGATCACGCGCGGGGTCGAACAGATGTCTGCCGGGAATTTCGATGTCGTGATTGATGCTGGAAAGACCAAAGGCAAGCTGGCCAGCACTGCTCATTCCCTGAACAATCTCCAGCAAGGGGTCAAACGCTCTCTCGACAACCAGATGAAAAGCGAACGGCTCAAGTCGGAGCTGATCACCAATGTGTCCCATGATTTGAAAACACCGCTAACTTCCATCGTCAATTATGTCGACTTGCTGAAACGGGAGGATCTGTCCCCAGAAACGCGCAAGGAGTATGTACAAATTCTCGAACGGAAGACTGATCGGCTGAAAGCGCTGATCGATGACCTGTTCGAGGCGGCGAAGATGTCGAGCGGTTCCGTCGAATTAAATATCGAGCAAGTAAATGTAGCGGCACTGGTGAATCAGGCCCTGGCCGAGTTCAGTGATAAAATCGAGCAATCTTCGCTTACCTTCCGAACCAATATTGAAGATGGCAAGATTTACGCTCCGCTGGACGGCAAAAAAACCTGGCGCGTCTTTGAAAATCTGATCAGCAATGCATTGAAGTACTCGCTTCCCAATACTCGCGTTTACGTCGATTTGACCGAATCTGCGGATAAAGTAAGGTTTACGATCAAAAATGTGTCCGCCTACGAGATCAACTTCGACGCCGAGGAGCTGTTCGAACGCTTCAAACGAGCTGACGAATCACGCAATACCGAGGGTTCTGGTCTTGGCCTCGCGATTGCCAAAAGCATCGTCGAGCTGCAAGGCGGTAAGCTGTTTATCGAAATTGACGGAGACTACTTCAAAGTGATTGTCGAGTTCACTCGTTACCTATAAGAAAAAGCCAATCATCCGGGAAACTCTCTTCCCGATGATTGGCTTTTCTGCTATATCGCAAATTCACGCTGAAACAGATTTTGGACCTCCGCAGCAGCAGCTTCTTCATCAATGCCGTCAATCTCGAAGATGACTTCATCTCCTGTTTTTACCCCCAAAGCCATCACGCTAAGGATGCTTTTCCCATTTGCCTGCTTTTGGTCGCAAATGATTTTGACTGTCGAGCTGAATTGGTTCAACTGATGGACGAGCACCGATGCGGGCCGAGCGTGCAGTCCACCGCTGACGGTTACTTTTTCAGAAAATCGGATCATTCCATCTCTCCACCCCTTCCGTAATCAGGTAGTTACCTTGGCAAACTGGGGCAAATAGTCCTTGTGCGCTTCCAGCATCTCATCCAATATCTGTTTGGCTACCACGTCGGACGGGACGAGCGGATTGATCGTCATCGCCAGCAGAGCGAGATGATAGTCCCCTGTCACAGCAGCTTCTGCTGCCACCCTTTCGAATGACTTGATCTGCTGCACCAGTCCGCGAACCGCCACAGGCAGATCACCTACCGCCAAAGGGATTGGTCCTTCCTTGGTGATCACGCAGTTTACCTCCACCGCCGAGTCGTCGGGAATGCTGGCGATCGCGCCGTTGTTGCGCACGTTTACCGGCTGGATGTCCCGTCTGTCGTTGTAGATGGAATGGATCAGATTGCATGCTGCTTCGCTGTAATAGGCTCCGCCGCGTTTCTCCAATTGCGGTGGTTTGATCGCCAATTCCGGATCTTCGTAGAGTTCGAACAATTCCGCTTCCACTTTTTTGACCACCTCTGCCCGGGTCCCGTCTTTTTCCGCCGCCTCCAATTCATGCTCCAGCATCGTTTTTGTCTGGTAATAGTAGCGGTGATACGGGCAAGGCAGGATTCCCAAGGCCTTGATAAAATCCTTCTCCCAGCCCAGATCCAGGATGTTTTGCATCGTGATTCCCGATTGTTCGCTGCACAGCTTTTCGATCACCTGATCCGTCACATTTTCTCCGTCCACATAGACATCTGTGCCGTATACCATGTGATTCAAGCCAGCGAATGTAATATGCACGCGAGCTTGATCTACCCCAAGGATGGAGGCTACGCCCATCTTCATGCCGATCGGTACGTTGCACAAGCCGATGACCTTCCTGCGATTGGTATAGCGCAAGACTGCTTCCGTCACCATCCCGGCCGGATTGGTGAAGTTGATCAGCCAGGCATCCGGACAAAGCTCCTCCATATCACGGCAGATGTCCAGGATGACAGGTATCGTCCGCAAGCCTTTAAACAAGCCCCCAGGCCCATTGGTCTCCTGTCCGATCACTCCGTACTTGAGCGGAATTTTTTCGTCCAGAATGCGCGCATCCAACTGTCCGACACGGATTTGCGTCGTGACAAAATCAGCATCCTTCAAGGCCTCGCGCCTATCCAGCGTCAGGTGAATATCGATGGGAACCCCTGCTTTTTCCACCATGCGCTTTGCCAGCGCTCCTACCGTCTGCAGCTTTTTTTCTCCTGCCGGGACATCGACCAGCCATAGCTCGCGAACAGGCAACTCATCATAACGCTTGATGAAGCCTTCCACCAGCTCCGGAGTATAGCTGGAGCCTCCTCCTATGGTTACAATTTTGATTCCGCTCATACGCCTGCCCCCTTGCTTTGATGAATTTGGCCGTACATCTCGACGAATTCGGCTGCCAAATCCTTGATCGTCATCGCGTTCATCAGATGATCCTGGGCATGAATCAGCAGCATGCTCAGCTCCAGCTTGTCGCCTGCAACTTCTTTCTGAATCAATGCCGTTTGGTTGTGATGGGCTTTTGTCAGTTCATCCGCCGCACGGTCAAGTGCCTGCTGCGCACCAGCCATGTCTTTGTTCTTGGCGAAGGCAATCGCTTCCATCGCCAGGCTCCGCGCATTGCCCCCGTGCAGGATGAGTTGAAAGATCGCTTCCGTATGGTCCATATCTATCTCCACCTATCGAATGTCATGAAAAGTGACGAGCTGTACGCCTTTTTTCTCCAGATACTCGCTTACCTGTTTGGAAGTTAATATCTTCAGTTCCTTCGTCCGAGGCAGATGATAGCTGCTGCCCGCCAACACCTCATCATCGAGATATGCAGGGTGAGTCATGATTTCCGCAGTCGCACATCCGCCCCATTCATCTACAATCTCGCAGAACAAATCAGTGGAAAGTTGATCGCCATAGAAACGGTGCGAGAAACCCTCTGTCGTGATGCACGCCTGTTTCCGTCCTGCCCCGGCAAGCGTCCAGGGATTGCGGACCGGCACCTGATAGCGTTCGGCCAATTGGAGGACGATTGGCAAGACAGCCTCATGCGCGTGGACGTGGTGGTGGCTATCCAGATGGGACAGCGGCAGCCCGCTCTGCAAAAAACGCTCAATCTGGGCCGCAAACTCCCGCTCTATATCCTCTGGAGAAGCAGCCATCAGATGCTTGCTCCCGCGAAGGAACGCTCCGGTATGATCCGTCAAGGAAGGAACATCGGGGTGGACAGCATTCCCGCATGTCAACACGAGATGAACCCCCACCCCCAGCCTGGGGTTCTCCTTGGCGAGTCGGACTGCATGCTCAAAGCCGGGCATATTCACCATCATCGTTGCAGAGGAAACCACCCCGTTGACGTGCGCTTCTACAATTCCCAAATTGACACCTTTGGAATAGCCAAAATCGTCTGCATTCACAATCAGTTTCATTGCCAAGTCCTTTCTTCTTACAGATTACATGGTTAGGGTACGATCCGAATTTTGCGCAGCGCTACCCTGTTCCTCCGCCAGCTTTTTCTTATCCCACATGCGGAAAAACGGATAGTAGATGATGAGCGAGACAATGAAGTTAAATGCCTGCAGCACCATCCCCGAAATTTTTCCTCCGGTGGCCAGATAGCCGCTGATGATCAAGGGCGTGGTCCACGGCACCGCCACACCGCTCGGCTTCGCCACCAATCCAGTAGACATCGCGAAGTAGCTGATGATGACGAGGACGACAGGCGCCAGGATGAAGGGAATGATCAGCAGGGGATTCATGACGATTGGCATCCCAAACGTCACAGGCTCATTAATATTGAACAGGCCAGGCGCAATGGATAGTCTGCCGATATTTTTCATCTGCTGACTCCTTGCCCTCATCAGCATGAGGACGACCAAGGCAAGCGTGGCTCCTGATCCCCCCGCATAGATCCATAGATCAAAGAACTGCTGCGTAATGACGTTGGGCAGTTCTCCGTTAGGATCTGCCTGGAACGCCGCCCTGTTCTGATCCATCAAGGAAAGCCAAATCGGTCCCAACACACCGCCTACAATCGCTGCCCCATGCAATCCTACCGCCCACAGCATGTGGACCAAGAGAACCGCAATTATTGCGCCAATGAGGCTTCCGCCGAGTGCGTTCAGAGGAACGGCGAGAAGATCGGAAACGATGTTGTGGATGCTTTCAAACGAGGTGTTCTCCAACAGAATTCGCAGCAGCCAGACCACCAGCAGCACGACAAAAGCGGGGATCAAGGCGACAAAAGAGCGCGATACAGCCGGTGGGACACCAGCGGGCATCGTAATCACGATATTTTTTTGAATGATTTTGCGATAGATCTCCGTTGAAATGATCGCCAGAAGCATCGCGACGAACAAGCCCTGGCTGCCCATCAAAGCGACGGGAATGACCCCGCCTACTTCTACCGCCGCGGAAGCTCCTTCAGGCGTGAACATCGTCTTGTAGGGGGTAGCCAAGAGGAAGGCCGCTACCGAAATCGCTCCTGCCGACAAGGGGTCTACTTTATATTTTTCAGCCAAACGGTATGCCACCCCAAAACTTACGATAAGAGCCATAATGTCAAACGTGGCGTTTACCGGGTACAGCAATTTGGTCAGCCAATTTTCTCCGAACACCGAACTCATAAAGTCGTTGTAACCTGGAATGGGAAGAAAACCAATGATGAGGAAAAGGGAGCCAATAATCAACAGCGGCAAGGTTAAAATGATCCCGTCGCGTATTGCTTGCAGGTGTTTTTGCTCAGCGATCCGTCCCGCAACAGGCATGACGCGGTTTTCCAAAAACGTAATAAATCCGCCCATACTTACCCTCCTCTACTTTTTCAAACCCATTGCAAACTCCAGTACATTCTTTCCATTGAGTGTCCCGTAATCCAGCGCTTGAATCACATCGACAGGAATGCCCCGCGCGTCACCCTCCTTTTTCATCTCCGCCAGCTTGTAGCGAACTTGAGGTCCGAGCAGGAGTACGTCAGCTTGCCCAATATGCTGCTTGACCTCGCCCGCAGAGACTGCCCAAATTCTTGCCACAATCCCTTTTTCCTGCGCCGCCTGTTCCATCCTTTGGACCAACAGGCTTGTCGACATCCCTGCTGCACAACAAAGCAAAATGTTCACGTCATCTCCTCCCTTTCGTATACACTGGAAAAGATTGCAAGCGCCATGCCAAAACACCAAAATGTATGCGCTTTCACAAGTGTGGGCTCTCGCTTTGCTTCGTGTTTTATGGAAAACGCTTTAGTGTTTTGTCTTACGGCTAAATTGGAAAAAAAGAAAACACTAATCAGGCTAGTGTTTTATCCTCTACACCACAAAAAAGTTCATGATATAGCAAAGGTCATCGTCGCGAACGGCAACCTCGTATTTTTCTACAATCGGCTGCATCTCATGGCGCACCAGGCTGTACTCTTTTTTATGGGCAGTCAAATACTGTTCTTTGCCGGTGTACATGGTCGTCTGCGCCCCTTTTTTCAAGCGGTCGACCATACAGCAGATATGCAGATAGACCCCGATGCGCGTATCAAAATCCAACTTCCGGTGAAGGCGCTCCTCCATTCGGGCCACACAGGTCATCACATCGCGCAGCAAAGTTTCGACGGAATCCATTTTCAAATGTTCTCGAAGCTCCCCTTCCATTTTGTACAGGGCTTCCTCCTGGTCGATCATCTGCTGGATATCCTGCAGAGCCTCTCCTGTCACCACGTCATCCATCCCGAAGCAGCGCAAGTCTTTGTCCAGCATGTAATTGCTCACGACACACAGTACCTTTCGCCCTTCCTTGATCGCCTTCAATTGCTTGCGCGCCTCGGACTTGTCGATCAACTGCAGAGGCACGAACTCAAGCAACGACTCATCGTAGCGCAGTTTGGACTCCAACATCTTTTTCAGGAACAGAGCGCTCCCCTCCCCGGACAGGCAGGCTGCCACGATCGCGAGTGCAGGCATGCTTTGTAAAGGCTGTTCCCGTTGCTGGAATTCCACCAGCCCATGTCCCATGCTGACAACATCTCGATACACATCCTCCAAGGTATGCCCCAGCATCGCCTTCCTCGTTGCCTCGATCACGTGCGGCGTGCTGACCATCGGGATCACTCTGACCGGAATGCCCAGCTCCCTCTCGATCACTTCCCCAAACCCCAGCAGCGAACCCATGTCTACCAACAGCAACAGGCCGGCACTGCCTCCAATCTCCCTGGCTACCTCAATCGCCCGCTCCAGGATGAGGGAAGAATCCACTTCCAGGGGCAAATCGATGGCCCTGGCATATTGGGTTACCAGCAAGCGGTTTGTGACATCTGCCATCGCCGTAGCTCCACCGCTGCCATGCGTGATGACCAGAATCCCGATCATCTCCCGCTTTTCCTCGACCTCCTCATCATCCAGCACGAAGAACATCGTCAGATATCCCGCTTCCCCGATGGGCAGGTCCATCAGCAGAGCCTCCTCGATCATCCGCACACATTCCAAAGCGACGGCGAACTCTTTTTTGTACTTGATCCTCACATTGTTGACGTGCGGATGGACGATCTGCTTTCCATGACTCAGCCGTTCCCGTGAAGTCTGGATATGCAGAGCCAGTCCGAAAATCACTTTTTGACTCAGCACCTTGCCCAAACGGGACTCCGCATATCGGACGATCTCTTCTACCAGCCGGATAATCACCGGGTCAATGATGCGCCGCATATCCTCCTTGTTGATTCGCTGATGAACACCTTTGATAAACGGCGTAAAGTAATTTTCGATGTCGAATTCCAGTTCTTCCTCACTGACTCCTTGATCGCGCAGCTCCGCAATTTTCTGCTCGATCTTTTCGTAGACGCTGTCCGCCGAATCTTCTCGGTCCCGCACGACCAGAATATTCTCTGCCTGGGGCTGAACGACAAAGCTCTTGTGATCCGTGCCAAACAACTCTTCCAGCGCCGGCCGCATCTCCTTGGCATACAATAGTCCTTGCTTGACGTGATGAGGCAAATCCTGGACCGAGACCCGCAGCTGTTTTTTTCCCGCAGAAATAAAATCCGCATACGCCCTTGCACAGGTCAGCTGTATATCGGTATGCAACTGCCCAATGTTGTTGGGGCAGTGATAGGACAAAAAGGCGTGTATCGCACTGGCAGAGACGTGAATCTCCCGCCCGAGGCGAAACGCTTCTTCACGGAAAAAACTCATCGTAATATGGTACCGCTCCTCAATGCCCCGCTCGACTAGCGAAGGAAGCTTGATAATCATCGGGATTCGCCGGATAAAGGTCTTGAGCAGGCTCGATTCCGGATTCTCCGTCGTCGCCGAGATGATCTGCACCTGCGCGGAGCGCTCTACCTCTGTCTCTCCTACGCGACGAAATGTCCCCTTGTCCATAAAAGTAAAAAAGATTTCCTGCCCCTCAGCCGGCAGGCGATGCACCTCGTCAAGAAAGAGAATCCCGCCATCCGCTTTTTCGACCAGGCCGCGTCGATCCTGTTCCGCACCTGTATACGCCCCCTTTTTCACGCCAAAAAGTTGGCTGATCAACAGCTGGGGATTGTTCGCATAGTCCGCGCAGTTAAAGACGACAAAAGGCGCTTCCGGGCTCAACCGCCCGATATCCACCGCAAATTCGTGAATCCAGCCCGCAAACACCGATTTGCCTACGCCTGTCTCACCCAGGATCAGACAGTGCATCCCCCGCGGCGGATAGAGAACAGCTGCCTTCGCCTGCTCGATCTGCGTCTGCAAGCTCTTGTTCGTCTTCGCCAGGCGATCCAATGCCGTCTCCACCTGGTATCGGGAATCCCCGGTCGGCTTCACATGAAACAAAGTAGGCCGTCCCACTACCTTCTCTATCTTTTGCTCTTTCCATAACAGATTCAGATCGCTGCTTACATTGGCCCTGGAGAGTCCCAGCATATTCGCCAGATCGCTGGCGCTGACCCGCGCTTGCGGACCTAACTCCATCAGCTTCTGAAAGATCAAGTCGACCCGTTTCATTTCATCACCGCCAATCGTTAGTGGAAAATGCCGATACACATAGAAGCAGTTCGGTTTCATTTCCATGCAGAGAAGGAAATTCCTTCCTTATTCAGCTCTCGTCGATTTATTTCTGACCCGCGAGCACTCCTACGGTATAATGAATGTATACAAAACGCTCTTGACTCATGACCACGCGTCTCATCCCTGGAGTCGTTTTGCACTGATAAGACAGGAGATTGTGACAGCCATGCTGGTTTTCATTTTGTTTACCATCTGGGCATTGGGATTGTTCGTCTTGTTTACCGATCCCCGTCGTACAGAGATTCGCTGGGGAAGCGCGACTGCGTTTGTCGGAGGCGGCGGATTCCTTGCCGGCGTCATCGATGAATTCATCCTTGTCCACTATGCAGATATTCTCGCTCAACACCCGGGCTGGCTAAGCGTATTTTCCATCTTGAGCAGAGGCGCTTCCTTCGTGTGTCAGGTGGGGCTTCCCTATACCTTTTTGATGTTCGCGATCCACTCCAGCGACACCATCTCGAAAAAAGTCAAAAGAGTAATACAATACACGGCGCTGATCCCACCGCTCGTCATGCTGATGATCACGCCGCTCTATCCCGTTCTCGATTTCAACTATTGGATCATGGTAGCGTGGGTGATTCCGTACTTTTTGGCAGCTTGTACCTTGCTGATCATCCTGTATCGGCAGGAAAAAGATCCTTTGGTCAAAAAAAACCGTTTCTTCACCAATATTCTGATCATCGTGCCGCTCTTTTTCGTCTTTACTTTTATCTACGTTATGCGAATTCAAAACGACTACGACGCCTGGCGCTACAATTCACTCGTCGTCGGAGTCCAGTTTATTTTTATCGTGGCGATCAGCCTGAAATACGGCTTCCTCGGAGTCCGGCTCCGCGTAGAGAAAAGGCGGCTGGACAGCACCCTGCGCGCGATCACCTCCGGGGCACAAATCGTCAACCATACGATCAAAAATGAAGTCGGCAAAATCTCCCTCTACGCGGAGCGGATGCAAGCCTATGCGCAAAAGACCGATCAGCCGCAGCTGCAGGAGGACGCAGCGGTGCTGCAGCAATCCTCGGAGCATATCCTGAACATGGTAGCGCGCATCCAGGATCAATTGCGCGAGGTAATCCTGCAGGAAGACACCGTCTACCCGGGCCAGATCGTCACGCAGGTCGCGAATACGCTGGCACCCTATACGGAGAAATACCGGATCGAGGTCGTGCTGGAGCTGGAGGATACGGAGCCATTGACATGCGACCCCGTACAGCTTCGCGAAGTCCTTACCAATCTGGGCATGAACGCGATCGAAGCTATGAGATCCGGCGGCCGGCTCGCCTTCCAGGTGTTTCGCTCCAAAAAGCATCTGGTCATCGCCGTCGCCGATACCGGCTCCGGCATCAGCAAGGAAAACCTCCCGCATGTCCTGGACCCTTTTTTCTCCACGAAAAAGACGGGCCACAACTTCGGGCTGGGGCTCTCCTACTGCTACCATGTCATGCAAAAGCATCAAGGAATGCTGGAGCTGACCAGCGAGCCCGGTAACGGCACCACCGTTTTCCTGTTGTTCCCGAAAAAACGCATCGTCCATCACTGACCCATTCATCAAAAGCCGAAAGGAGGCCTAGCACACCATGGAGAAGATCAAGATTTTTCTCGTAGAGGACGATCCAGCATGGCGCAAAGGGCTCGTCGATTACCTGAACAGCCAACCCGACATCACGGTTACCGGGGAAGCAGGCACCAAGGAAGAAGCATTGGAACGCTTCCAGCCCGAATGCACTGATGTCATCCTCATGGACATCAATCTGACCCAAAACAACCTGGACGGGATCGAAACCGTCTACATCCTGACCGAGCAGCATCCGGCATGCAAAATCATCATGCTCACTTCCCTGACCGATGAGCAAGTGATCGTCGAGTCCTTCTCAGCCGGTGCGGTCAACTACATCAGCAAATCCAGCTTCAAGGAAATACCCGACGCCATCCGCGCTGCCCACTCGCAGCAGTCGGCGATTCACGCCACGGCAGCTGCCGCTTTGCGCAATGAATTTTTACGGATGAAAAATGAAGAATACCAGAAGCTGCTTTCCCCCGCGGAAAAAGACATCCTGCAGCTCATCCACCAGGGTCAGACCCAATCGCAAATCGAACAATCGCTCCACATCACCAAACGGACGATCAAAAACCACATCAACCGCATCCTCAAAAAAATGGGCGTCAAAACCAGCAAGGAGGCAGCCGCCAAAGCAAGCCAGCGCAAGCTTTTCTAGCGAGTACGGCGGGCTTTTGGGGGCTGCCTTTTTCTCTCTCCTGCCCCTTCTGACCAAGACTTATGACCAGGTACCAAGCAAAGTTGGTACTTTTTTAATTCTCCCCACTCTTTACAATTAAGGCTAAGCAATCATCATTTTTGTAAAGGTGTGGTATTCATGTTTTTGGTTCACGCCCTGCTGAAAGCAATCCTGACACTGTGGTTCCGCCCACGCATGAAAGGTCTCGAAAAGCTCGACCTTTCCCAGCCATCCTTGATTACGCCCAATCACGTATCTCTTTTGGATGCGGTATTGCTCTCCTTTACCTTGCCGAAAAACGCCACCTTCGTGGTCAACACGGAGATCGCCAAAAAGTTCGCCTTCTTTCTGCGCTTCCGCAAGCATGTCACCGTCGATCCACTCAACCCTTACTCCATTCGCCACATGCTGCGCGTGCTGAAAAAGGGTGAGACTCTGGTGATTTTCCCGGAAGGACGCATCACCACCACTGGCAGCCTGATGAAAATTTACAGCGGTGTCGGCTACCTCGCCATGCGTACCGGCGTCCCCGTCTATCCCGTGATCATCCAAGGACTGCAGCGTTCGAAATTTTCCTACTTGCAAGGCAAATTGCGTCTGCTCTGGTTCCCTGACGTCACGTTTACGATCGGAAATCCGTTTACCATCGCCCATGACAAGAACCGCTCGATGCGCGAACAAAAAGCATCTGCCAGCGACCTGGTATTGCGTACACTCCAAAACGAGCTGTTCCAAAGCCAGATGAAAACCAACGTCAACCTGTTTGACGAAGTCTTGCAAGCAGCGAAAATCAACGGCCCTAAGATGGAAATTGCCAAAGATCTGACTACGGCCGTCAATTACCGGACCTTGCTGGTCGGCAGCTACCTGCTCGGCAACAAGCTTCGTCCGCAGCTCTTGGGCCAATCCACAGTCGGCCTGTTTCTGCCCAATTCGGTCGGACACCTGATTACTCTGCTGTCCCTGTTTCGCATCGGCAAAACACCAGCCATTCTGAACTTTTCGCTGGGCATCCGCCCCTTGCTGGACTGCTGCGAAACAGCGGAGATCAAGACGATCTTGACCTCCCGCGTCTTTATTGAAAAAGGGAAGCTGGACCCGATCATCGATGGTTTGCAGGACCAGATGAAAATTGTCTATCTGGAGGACTTGAAAGAGACTGCCACTACTTTTGACAAAATCGCAGCGCTCATCCGTTACCTGACCAAACAGCCTGCACAAAAATCCAACAACGAGCTGGTGCTGTTTACATCCGGCAGCGAAAGCAAGCCAAAAGGGGTCGTGCTGACCCATACCAACCTGTTTGCCAACATCCAGCAGGTGACCAGCGTGATCGACATCACGTCGCGCGACAAGTTTTTCAACGCCTTGCCGATGTTCCACAGCTTCGGTCTGACAGCCGGCACCTTGCTGCCCGTCGTCAAAGGAGTGCCGGTCTACCTGTACCCCAGCCCATTGCATTACAAGGCGATCGCCGAGCTGGTCTACGATCAAAACGCGACGATCCTGTTCGGAACCTCCACCTTCATGGCTGGATACGGCCGCATGGCTCATCCGTACAATTTCTACTCGCTCCGTTATGTGTTCGCAGGAGCTGAGAAGCTGAAAGACGACGTCCGCCAAATGTGGATGGAGAAATTCGGTGTGCGAATCTTCGAAGGCTACGGCGCTACAGAAACAGCCCCGATCCTGTCGCTGAACACACCGCTCGCAAACAAGCAAGGAACAGTAGGACGCCTGCTTCCAGGCATGTCGTATCGCCTGGAGGCCGTCGAGGGGATCGAGGGAGGAGGCCAGTTGCTGGTAAAAGGGCCCAATGTGATGAAGGGCTACTTGATCCACGGAAAAGGCTTCCTGCCAGCAGAAGACTGGTACCAGACTGGTGACTTGGTCGAGGCAGACGCGGAAGGCTATCTAACCATCAAGTCCCGCCTGAAGCGATTCGCCAAGATCGGCGGAGAGATGGTCTCGCTGAACCTGATCGAGGAGTTGGCGATGCAATGCTTTGGTCACTCCGGGTTCGCTGCCATCACTGTGCATGATCAGCGAAAAGGCGAGCGCGTACTGCTCTACACGACCGATGAGACAGTGGAGCTCGGCCCGCTGCGCGCCTACATCCAGCAGCTCCAATTTTCACCGTTGCTCGTACCGGGAGCGATCCGGCATGCAAAAGCACTGCCTCTTCTCGGCAGCGGAAAAACAGATTACGTCAGCTTGAAGCAATGGGCTGAGCGTGGAGGAGAAACAGCATGAAAACGCGATTACAACCCTTGCAAGCCTTATATTTTACCCAGTTTCTATCTGCCTTCGCCGACAACATGATCCTGTTTGTGATCGCGAATCTGCTGCGGGAGAACGGTTTTTCTCCCGCCATGCTCGCGCTCGTCTCCATCTCCTTTTTTCTGCCGTATCTCATTCTGGCACCGCTCGTGGGACCGTTCGCAGACAAACATCCCAAGTCGCTCGTGCTGGTGATCGGCAATTTGATCAAGGCTCTCGGCGTCCTGCTCTTGTTTTTCATTGATCAATCCAGCATCCTGCTGCTGATGCTTTGCTACTTTACGGTCGGCGTAGGCGCGGTCGTCTACTCTCCTGCCAAATACGGAATCTTGCCGGAGTTGACGAAAAACGAAGAGGAATTGTTTCATGCCAATGCCCGCATCGAAGCCTATACGATTATCGCGATTCTGACCGGGATCGGCGGCGGCGGTGCGATTGCTTCCATGACGCACCCGCTGCTTTCTTCCGGCATCTGTCTCGCTCTCTATCTGCTGTCGCTTGGGGTGACATTTTTTATTCCGCGCATGCACGGAGATGCTACGATTCGTTACGGTGCCGAGGCACGCCGCTTCTTCCTAGATTTCGGGAAGCTGATGAAACGGCCGGAGACCAACTTCGCCCTCGTCGGCACGGGAGCGTTCTGGATGAGTTCCGCTGTTCTGCGCGTCGCCGTGCTGGCATGGATTCCAGCCGCGCTGGCCATCGACCCGCAACACTTTTCCGTTTCGCTGATTCTGGCAACGACATCTATCGGGATTATCGCAGGAGCGTTTTTGGCTCCCAAATTGATTCCGCTGCAGAAGTTCACTCGTTCCTTGCTCTACGGCTTTGGCATGTTCCTCGTGATTGTGCTGTTTCCCTGGATTCACGTCACGTTTATCGCCATCTGTCTTTTGCTTCTGGTCGGCTTTATGGGCGGGGTGTTCATCATTCCGATGAATACGGTCTTGCAGGAGGAAGGGAAAAAGATGGTGGGCTCGGGGAAAACCATCGCGATTCAAAACTTTATCGAAAACTTTCTGATGGCTGCAGGTTCCGGCATCTACTATCTCTTTACGTACATGAGTGATTCGATCTCCGGCGCCATCGTCTTGCAAGGGTTGGTCCTGCTGCTCTTTCTGTTCTATCTGGCGAAGATGCGCAGACAGATTCGCGGGAGAACAAGTATGCAATCAAGGAGTGTTTCGTAGGTCCTCCTACTGTAGTGGAGCGGAGGAAAAAGGGAAAAACGCTTCAGGCGGGTTGGGATCTTCGCTGTGGGTCATCCCCGGCCGGCTCCACTTCAAAGACGGAACCGCGGCCAAAAGCAGCCATTTCGAAGATGGGATTCAGGGTGTAGAGTAGAGAACTGACGCTTTCTGGCGACCGTTTGGTCGCCTTACTCCTATCAGTTCCCCCTCATCAAACCGTACGTGAGGTTCTCCCTCATACGGCTTTCCGATGTTCTTCTTTCCTTGGCATTCGGTTATCG
>NZ_RHHT01000036.1 GCF_003710985.1 Brevibacillus panacihumi | reverse complement strand
CCGCTGCCTTGATCGACCGTCTTGTACATCACGCTCATATCGTAGCTTTCACAGGAGAGAGCTATCGCCTTCGGCATGCTCTTTCCCACCGTTAAAATTATGAAAATTTAGCCTGGCAAGGCTATGCACAAAATGGTTTCCGAACTCTGCATTTTTTGCTTGCCAAATACAACTGTATCCTCACGCGAAAGATCCATTGATTTTTAGTGAACATACAATCAACGAAATGAATCAGACCTTATTTAAGGATTGCCTATGCTACGGGAATGGCATTCTCTTATATAAGAAATTTAAGATTAGTAAAATACATTGTAAGGAGATAAACAAGATCAGGTTATTCGAGAAACAGGTAGGAATATATACAACGTACTTCCTTTCTTTCTGTTTATCGCAAAAGGAGATAACCTTTTCGTTTCCTGGCAGAAGCTTAATGTTTGATGATATTCACCAACTAAAAAGGTTAGTACAAACGATCCAGTGTGATCATCCTCATATTCTTGTGAGTAATAAATGAAGGGGTAAGGAGGTTCTATGTTGAATAAGGAGTCACTCATTGCAAGAGGGGACGACGATCAGCTCGCAGAAGTGAATCGATTGTTGGCCGCTGTTACAGGAAAACATAACCTGCATAAGAAAGACCGCTCCTTTCGTCACCCTTTGGACAATCTGATGCTGGACAAGAGGATTTTCGGGGATTTTCCCTGAACGAGACCATACAATACCTGACAGTAAGGGTATAGATCTGTCTTATGCACGTTTCGATTATTCTGCAAGCTTGAACACCTCAACATTTACAAATTGTTGCTTTGACGGGGTCAAGCTGAATAGCAGATATGTAACTCATACATTCAGCCACTGTTCTTTCCGAGGAGCAAAGCTGAATAATGCTAGGATCAGCAAGCAATGTAACGATTGTGATTTTACAGGCTGCAATTTAAGTAAAGCTATAGTGAACTATGTATCGTTCATACGCGCCGTTTTTCCAACGCCAATTTTGGCGGCGAAATATTGTTGCCGGTTTGAGGAATGCAGCTTTGATGGGGCTTTTTTCATGACGGTTCGTTAGCTGGAAGTCGCTTTACGGGAAAGACTGGCTTGCTCCCTGTTTGGGATACGATACTGGACGGCCTCAAAATTAACGTCGGAAAGACTGAAGCCCCTGAGACACAAGCGCTCAGAGGGCTTCAATCCTCCATCCGAATAACGGTCAGCACCGGCAACGATGGAAAATTCTATGCAAGTCTCTCTGACCAGAGTTAGAAAATCCTTCAACCACTTTTTTATGAAAAAATGACCGTCCGACCCGTTACAGTGAACCCTACCATAAGTGACGGTGAAAAATTGGTGTGTTGGGAGGGACCAGAAAACTGTTGAAGTAGTGAAGGAAGGTGCCTGAGATATATGTTTATCCCTCTAGAGATGGATCTAGGGGGATTTTTGTACGACCAAATACGACAATATTTCCTAAATTTATGGTGTGATTTTGGTAAGTTAGAAGGATTCTTGCTTCACTTTTTCTTTATCATTCGCTATTTACTCGTCCTATGTTCGCTATAATAAGCAATTATTGATGATCTGTTTCAGCATTACCTAGATCTCTCGAAGGGAGATCACTGAACTGTATACCTAGTATGTAGGATCTCCACTAGGTGGCTCGAATAACTTTTACAGAGGAAGAGAACTCTTCCGAACCTTATAAGAGACTCATTTTATGTTCTCATACACATATTAAAGTGAGGAACACAGTAGTTTCGAGAATATAACACTAAAGTTTACCCATACTATTTATCCAATTTGAACTTTTAAACTCGGGTCTGTTTCAACCTCAGAAACAATCTTATTATAGGACTCAATAAGCTTCACAACAGTTACCCGTCGTTTGGACGTTTGAAAACCGCTTACTTCATAGAGGTTGGTAGCAATAAACTGCTCCGCTTCCAAAATGTCAATCCGCCCCTCAAGTTCATGTATGCCAGCCAGAGACTCTGCACCTGGCATACTGCTATGGGTCGTAACGATAATTGGCCGCGCTCCCGATTCCAGATTCCGCTTGCATTTCTCCATTAGCGATTCACTAGGTGCAGTTGTCACATGAAAAACTACCTCATTAATTATAAAATCTCCATTCCTGCCACTCATCGCATCTGATACGGAGAACCCATGATGTTCAATTGCTCCTTCCGGCAGAACTAACGTGAGTTTTGCTCCAACGAGATGTTGCAATACAGCACCCGCATACATTGTCCCTGGATTTTCCTTTTGTCTTTTGTAAGCCTGAGCTAGCAGATCACGTACAATTGCCCGCAGAGATTTAGCTGTATCGTATCTCAAGATAAACGGCTGGGCAGTAAAAAAATCATGAACTCTTTCTATCCACCATTTTTCGATCATTTCCATATCATCTAAGTTATCATCATGGAGACTGTTGAGGAAATGGACGTATTTTTGCATGTTCCCCAAACTGCCACGACTCGTCCGCCCCCCCTCTTCAGCAAGTGTTCTAAGAATACCGTAATCGGCCAAGATTGCCTGGACAGCTGCTTTACCAAGGCCTTGCACCTGCCCTTTGCTATCGGTAACAAGATCAGACGGGTTTAATGGTAACCCCATGACTCTTGCCTGACGCGTCATAAACAAGATAGCAGCCAGCTTCCCTTTAGAAGTGATTTTGTTTTCCGTTCGAAATTCTGCTAGCCTATTTCGTAATTCAACCGACATAGCGATCCTCCGTATTTGCCGTTTTCAAATGCTCTGTATAAGCTGTTGCAAGAGGTGCAAGTAGTTGTTTAGCTAAAAAGTGTGCCACAGGGACCGCTACGGCATCTCCCATCGCCCTGTACCCATCATTGTATGTACCAGGAAGTTCATACGTATCAGGTGCTCCCATAAGTCGTGCCGTTTCACGGATTGTCAACAGCCTCGTTTTCAATACCCCGTCCTTCTTTAATACAAGAAATTGACGGCTGCTCCCTCCTTCAGGCGTACGAAGGCAACCAGCGATGCCATCAAACCGGAGCTCCAGTACTTGTCTTCCATTTCGAGTTCTTTTGTACCCAGCTGCTACTATTACATCTTCTTGCATCAGCCTTTCCATATGTCTATCTGGGATAAGCTTGAGCGTCTGGTGGGTGGTCTCTTCATCATGACAAGGAGCATCCCATTCCAATATATCAATTAGATCTTGCTGTCTAGAAGCTGGCTCAGGCAGATTCCACCATACCCAGTTTTCAAGGTCTTTAGCCGCTCGTACTACCGCTGATGGGTGAAGCCAAATTGGCCCGTCTGCAATAAGGTGTGAAGGAATAACAAGATCCTCTCGAACCGCAATCACAAAAACGCGCGGACGAGATTGAGGTACCCAACGTGCGGCATCTAAGATTACCGCTCCCACTTTAAATCCTCTTTCACGAAGTGCTTCATGCAATACACGATAGTACCCACCATTCTTTGTAGATACCAGTCCGGCAACATTTTCGGCTACAAGTATCGGGGGTTTGTCGATCATTTCATCAAAAATTCGTAACCATTCCCACACCAGGCCACTGCGCTGAGCATGGATGCCTCCCGTTAAACCTGCAAGAGAAAGATCTTGGCAAGGGAAACTCGCCCACGAAAGGTGTGTAGCAGGTAGCAAATTCCCTTGAACAGAACAGATGTCTGCTATGTGGAGTTGTCCAAAACCGTGATTCGAAACATATACCGAAGCCTTTTTCGTACATATATCATTCGCCCATTTAGTATAGAAGTAATCCTTCAACGCATATGCGACAAGGCCACTACCTGCAAAGAACTCAAGGAAAGAGAAGTTTTGCAATTGGTTACGCTTATTTTTATTTTGTGGCATAACAAAACCTCCCATAGATAGAACTACAAGGGAAACGAATGTTCCTCTATACATATTCTATCATAAGATTCAGGGAGGCTGTAGAGAGTATCAAGATTATATAATTCTTGTCTTTTTTAATTTTTCACTTCGTACTCAAGCATTGCCAGAAAAGTGTCTAAATCTGGGCCAGATCTTGCTGCAGTAATTTGTTTTTCTTTAAGAAACCTCTATTTGCCGAAAAAAATTTCCTGAATAGGAGATGAAACCTTCTCATACAATTGTATGAGTTGGTCTACACTATATTCTTGACAGACACTACCAAGTTAACAGATAACCATCTTGTTTCTTCTCAAATTTTTGGGGAAGAGTAAATGCGGCTCTCTCTTGTGTATTTTAATAAGGTATTACTTTATCTAAATTTCTACTAGTTTATCAATATCAGGCTTAATAAAATCATCCATTAATATCGCTTCAATCAGGTTAGTTCCTTTTGCTACTTTATCATTTCCACCTAGTTGTATATACTTTTTGTATACATAATCCGTACACAACTGAATGTTTTCTTCAGTAAGTTGACCTATATTTATTTTGCTCAACTGTTCAGGTGTAATACTTGTAGAACCTACTAGTTTGGCTGCACAAACATACATTACATAAAATGAAATATCGGATTGTACACTCACCGAATACAAACCTGAATTACTAATCGAACTTTTTACTTTTTTTCCCATCACAGCAGCATTATAATAGCTATCTAGAAATTTATTATTAAGATACAGATGGTTATATGTATCTTCATCATTTAATAATGTTGAAGGTCTCGCTCTGGCATAATTTGGTTTCTTTAACAGAATTGACATTAGACACTGAGCAAGAAACTGGATACTTATAATTTTATCCTTTGGTTTTCCTTCATTTTTATAGAAGTTTTTTCTTCTATCATAAAATAAATCTTTTGTTTTCAAGTAGCTCTCTATCTCTCTATGAATGCTATCTGTTCCTCTCAAAATTGCTTTAGGAATTGCTGTTTGGCTATTAGTAGCTAAGATAATATTGTCTCTAGAAGCTTCATTATTAGGAACTATTATCCTTATTAAAATTTTCCTATTCTCTTCTAGTCCTTCTTTTTCTTTGGATATAAAGTAGTTGAATATCTCAGTAGATGTTTGTAATCCATTAACAATTTCAGGGTTTTTTATCTCAAACACCTTTGTAGACTTCTGATCAATTTTACTTGCTAGCATCGTTATTCCATTATTTAGCCACCAGAAATCTTCTCCGGAAATACTTTGGCTTAGAGTTTCTGCAATTTCTTTGTTGACGGTTGTATTCCCTTGATAATCTCGAACATTAGCCTCGAAAATATGTTTTATTAATTTATCATTCTCATTAGTTATAAAGTCAAAATATTGCTTTAAATTTGCTAATACTATATATTCTTTTTCTTCTTGTACAATTATGGGAGTTTCAGAGACATGCAAAACAAAATCCGTTTTCGAAGGTGCATCATATAATGCAAGGATTTTCTGAGCATCAATATAATCTACACTAATAGTAGTATTTGGGCTAGGGTATAATGTCTTTAATTTAGCCATCATCTCATCAGCTTGTTGTTGTACATTAATATGTACCTCATTACCAATACTTGTGTAAAAAAACTTAAAATTTACTTTGGGGGATTTTGTAATTAAGCTTAAAAATGTATGATGAAATCTCTCGAAAAATTCCAACACATCACTACTGTATCTTTTTGAAAAATCATTATTCTGGAATGATTCAAGTGAAAAAAGATTATCAACAATACTTTTCCAATTACTAAAAGCACTTTCTCTAAAAGATGTCTCAAATTTTGATTGAATGATATACACATCGAGTGTTGGGTTCTTTTTTATATTCGCTAGAGGCGTATCGTCCATAATTAACTCCTCATTTACAAACAAATAAAGTCCATCACATCCTCCATCGTTCCCACTTCCTACTATTCCTTTTTCTAATTCTTCGTCACTTAAATCATATGGCTTTAATATCAAGCTAGCTGAAAAGAATTCAAAATAGTCATGCAACATTGCATTTAATTGAGCATCATTTCGAACACAAATTATTTCATTTTCTATCAAGCTCTCTTCAAAGCTTTTTTTTATAAGTTGTTTTGCAATCAACTGAGAATTGTCCATTTTCTTTGACATAGCTATAAGCACCACCTAAATACATAGATATAAGTGTTGTTTCGACATTATCAACTAAAAACCTCCAAAAAGCTACCTTTCTTTCACAAACTCAATTTTATTTTTATTCTCCTATCCACTTTTTAATATTTAGATAATATGTTCCTGTCGATTTCTCTGATATCCCTCACTTATGATACGGTTCCCCCCGCCCAATCCGAAAAGCCCGATAAATCTGCTCCACCAACACCAGCCTCATCAACTGATGCGGAAATGTCATCTTCGAAAACGAAAGCTGCACATCCGCCCGCTTCAGCACCTGATCCGACAGCCCAAGCGACCCGCCGATCACAAACGCCACCTGGCTGCGACCATGCAGCGCCAGCTTGTCCAACTCCGCCGACAGCTTCTCCGACGACCACATCTGCCCCTCGATCGCCAACGCAATCACATACTGATCCTGCTTGATCTGCGCCAGGATCCGCTCTCCCTCCTTGCGCTTCACTTGCTCCATCTCGGCCTGGCTCATCTCTTCCGGCGCTTTTTCATCATTAACCTCTACGATCTGCAGCTTGCAATACGCAGACAGCCGCTTGCTGTATTCGTCGATGCCCTCGCGCAAGTACTTCTCCTTCAACTTCCCCACGGTGATGATAGTAATCTGCACGTCGCCTACATTCCCTTCTCCCGCAATAGCGCAATCTGTCCCGGCTTGCCGCATACCCGGCAACGCTTGTCCAGTTCCTTCCCATCCGCATCCGCACCAGCCGCCGCTTCTACCGATTCTGCACGATATGTATTTGGTGCTACTTCGAACTCATTTACATAGTCGTCCAATTCATCTTCCACATGCTCCATGCATGCGAAGCGTACAGGAAATTCCGCAAGAAGCTCCACTTCTTTTCCATCGATCTTGATTGCCTGCATGTTTTCTGCCATCTCCTTAACTCCCTTTCCTAGATAATCCGTTCTCTCCAGCATCGCTCTATATTCTACCCCAGAACAGCGAGAAAACAAATGCCCGCTCCGAGCTAAGCCTTTCACAGCAAAAAAAAATGAGCACCGAAGAATGACGGTGCTCCAAGGATACATCTATGGTTCATAGATAAAGGGGAACTGCGGTATATGCAAACGGGACAGATGTCCCGGAATGCAACGTAAGTTGGTATTCCTTACTGCTGCGGATTTTTGGTCAGCTTGACGGTGGCTGTCTTCTTGAAGCCATCTCGGTAGAATGTAATCTCGACCGTATCGCCAGGCTTTTTGTTCAAGGTTAGGATTTTGCGCAATTGAGCGCCGTTGGCAATATCCTTGTTGTCCATTTTGACGATGACGTCGTATTGTCTCAGACCCGCTTCACCAGCCGGCGAGAATTTGCCGACCTCATTGCGGATCACGACACCAGCCGCGACATCGTCAGGCAGATTCAAGGTTTCCTTCCAATTATAACGAGGTACATTGGTCAGGTCGTATGGTGTGACGCCCAGATAAGCGCGCTCCAGTTTGCCCTTCTCCACCAGCTCGTTGACGATTTTTTTCACGTCGTTGATCGGCAGGGCAAAACCAAGACCCTCAATACCGGATTTGGAGATTTTCAATGTATTGATTCCGATGACTTGACCTTGGATATTGATCAGGGCACCGCCGCTGTTGCCAGGGTTGATCGCTGCGTCTGTCTGCAGAACGTCCAGCTCCCAGTCATCCTGTCCATCTCCATCCAGGTCCATCGGCATGGAGCGTTCCAGTGAACTGATGATTCCTTGCGTTACCGTACGGGAGAACTTCATCCCGAGCGGATTCCCAATCGCGATAGCTGGCTCTCCTACCCGCAAGGTGGACGAGTCGCCCAGCTCTGCTACCGTAAGTACTTTGGAGCCGTCGATTTCCAACACAGCCAGGTCATTGAATATATCGTAACCCAGCACCTTGGCCTCCACTTTGTCACCGCTTGGCAGTGCCACTTCCAGTTTTTGCGCCTGGTCGATCACGTGGTAGTTGGTAATAATTCTAGCTTTGCCGTCTTTCTTCTGAAAAATAACACCCGAGCCTTGCCCTTGCTCGACATCTTCTGTCGAATTGAACCAATTCGTACGGGCGCGACCGATATTGATAATACCGACGACTGCATTTTCAGCTTTCTCTACTGCTTTGACTGTACCCGTCTCTACCGATACCGATACAGGCTGGGCAAATAAATTGGCGGCCGGATTACTCATCACATTGGTCGAACTGGGCTCGACCATCTTGATGTATCCCGAGTTTGACAGTGTTGGCAGCATCAGCAGGACAACCATTCCCCCAATCACTGCCGATGTGATGGACGTCATGATCAAGCGTCCAACACCTGGAACACGCTGCTTTCGTTTTTCTACATGTCTCAGATCATCGTAAAAGCCCATGAATCCATTCTCCTTCCTCTATGATTAGGGTAACTGGTTTTGATGTGCTCTATACTTGTCAGGGGTGCCTTCAACCTCCTTGCCTCCCTTTGTTACCCAAAGTATACGCCGATTTTTTGGCAAAATCGCGTGAGAAATATGGAAAGGTTGTGGAATATCAAAAGCTCCCGGCATAAATCGCCGAGAGCCCGGATATGATAGATTAAAAGGCTTGTTCGCCGCCTGCCAAACGGCCGATAGAAAGGGTTGATAGATGTGAAAGAAGTTCACTTGTACGCAAAACTTGCCGACATGCAAGAGGTAGACTACCACAATACACTGGTGCTGCACGCCTTGACGGAAGTGCTGATCGAAAAAGGCTTTTTCACGAAGGACGAGCTGTCCCGCAAAATGGTGGAGCTCGACTCTCAATTGACCTTTCAGATCGAGACCTATACCCGCATCTCCGACAGGCTGCTCAACGGCGTCAATCAGGAGAAGTCTCTTTCGCTGGATTAATCGTTGCTACAACACTTCCAGCTTGGTCGGGCGATCCGGATAGGTATCGCGCAGATGTACGTCGTCGCCTACAGTCAGGCCTTGTTCTTCCAGAATATTTTTGACTGTCAGACGCGCCAGGTCGATCATATTGTTCTCTTTGCTCAAATGCGCGAGGTAGACCCGCTCCGCTCCGCCACGTAGACACTCTGTCAGCGCTTCGCCTGCCGATTCGTTGGACAGATGGCCGACATCGCTTAAAATCCGCCGTTTGATGCTCCATGGATACTGCGACATTCGCAGCAGTTCCACATCGTGGTTGGACTCAAAAATATAGGCGTCCGCACCGCGAATCGTCTCCTTGATCTTCTCGCTCACATACCCCAGATCCGTAGCCACGCTCAGCTTTTTGTTTCCCTGGTAAAAACAAAATCCCATCGGCTCCGCCGCATCGTGGGAGATGCCGAACGACTCGATCCCCAGATCCTCCAGCTCCCGCTTTTCGCCAACGGCAAAAAGCTTTCGCTGCTCCTCCTTGATCGTGCCGATCTGGCCGTCCAGTTCATTCCACGTCTTCGCGTTGGCGTAGATCGGCAGACCGTAGCGGCGAGCCATCACCCCGACGCCCTTGATATGATCCACATGCTCATGCGTGACCAGGATCGCAGTCAGCTCTTCCGGCTTGACCCCGATCGTCTGCAAAGCAGCTTCTGCCTGCTTTCCTGTTATCCCTACATCAATCAATACGGAGACGCGATCCGTCGCTACGTAGATCGCGTTGCCAGTACTTCCACTGGCTAACACACTAAATTTCACCCATCATCCCTCTTCCCGAAGCATTCCCTCGCTGTCTGTATGATCGAAAAACCCTCATTCTGTCACCAACTGCCGCTCTACAGCACCTGTAAAAGCATTGACGAAATGCAGCCTTCCGTCGTGAATCACACGCCATACCGGTGCGAGCGACTGAATATCCGCATCATAAGAGCCGTAATAGCCCAAGCTCACACTCTCGATCCGTTCTCCCGGACCGATGATCTGCTTTTCCACCAGCGAACGAATCGCCTTGTACCCCGAAATCACCTGTCTGGCGCCTTCCTCTTCGCGAAGCTGGAAATACGTCTGTCTGTATCCACTGATCCCACCCGTATCGAGGCTGACTTCCAGCGGAGCGACGAAGACAGGCATTTTCTCATACGTCTGCCAGTACAACAGCCTGCTTTGATTCGATTGGTACAGATCTGCCGTATACTGCTCCGCGTACATCAACAGCGGTCCGAGCTGGCGCAAAAGCTCATTCGGGACAATTTGTCCGTGAATTTGGATCGGCGGAATCAGCTCTGCGGACAAAGCCATCTTTTCCATCGTCGCCTTGACCCCTGGCAGCTCCTTCATATGAAACGGGTTGATTCCCAGATATTCGGCCTGCAATTTGGTCATTTCCGGCGTTTCCTGCGGGACCTCCGTCGCCAAGGTGATGTTCTGCTGGTTCAGGTACATCTCCATCTCACCCTTGTCCGTACGGGTCAGCTCCTGGTCGCTCCATCCGCTGATCCGCGTCACATAGACCTGATAGCCGAGAAAGAGGTCCAATAGCAAAAATGCCCAGATCAGGATTGTTTTGGTTTTACTCCAATCCAATAGACCCGCCTCCTCCTTCGGTGGATCGCGCAGGGATGTAAAGGGTAGGCTGATTCGGCACTTCCACTACCCATGTCGGAATCAGATCGATGGTGTCCTCTGCTACGAGCGTCTGATAGGCCAGATACGCGTTGGTGATTTCGTCCGTATTGGCCAGATTTCGCTCCCGAATGAGATTGTACAGCTCCGGTCCCGACATGACCTTCCAATCCTTGTGAGCGACATACGAATCCAAGTCCAGCAGGGAACGGTTCATCGTGACGACCTGCCCCGCTTCTGAAGTAATCTCAATCGTATCGACAGGCTTGTCTCCCTTGCTGACCAGCGGGTAGGCGCCGATATACTGGCGAAACGTCATGACGTCCTTGTCGTTGTAGCTCTTCCTGAACCTCTCGAAATAGTAGTCGTCCAGCCAGCCGAGATGCTTGTTTACGAAGTTGACCGCCCCCTGCAGCTTTTCCGTATCGGAGAGCTGCACGGCCCGCTGCTGATAGGCTGGATCGGTAAAGGTCATTGCCATTTGCTCAGACCTCACCTGAATCGAACGGCTTCCGTCTGTGTAGATCATGGTCTTGTCCCGTTCCATGATCTGCCTGACCAAGGAAGGGTCGAGAAAGTAAGCCTCGATGACCCTCTCCACGGAGACAGGCTCATAGCTGTAGCTGAATTGATGCATCCGAATCTGATGCTTCGGCAAGTAGTACATGTGCCAGTAAGTCTGCCCTTTCTCCGCAGGCGAGGCATAGGTATACCTTTTCGGGATGACGACCTTCATGATCTGTTCCGGCATCTGATTGCCGTTCGCCAGATATGAATCACGCAGATCCTTCGGGCTGATCGATGTGCGGGAGCGTACGATCTTTTCCTCTTCACCCGAGAAAAAAAGGGCATAGACCAAGTCCTCTTCCGGTTCATGGTAAAGCCAGATGCGATCGATTCCCTTCAAAGGAATGTTGTAGTCCTCCCGAAATGTCACCAGCCGCCCGACTGCCGCGAGCGGAATGCTGCTTCTGAAGCGAACCTCAAGCCCCAACTTTTCCCGGGCAATTTCCTGCCATTTATCCTCTGTCATGGTAAATGGAGAAAAATCGAGGAAAATCCATCTTGGCATTTCGCGCATGATCATGCTGAATTGCCCGTCTGTTGCCACTGCCTTGGTGTGCCGATCCTGCCCGTAGTGAAAAACAACAGCAGACGGTGTGATGATTTTCTCCAGTTGTTTTTCAAATACAGGCTTGGATTCTGTATACTTCGCCGGCTCGATCATCTGAAAATTGGGTTGATTGATCCAAATTGCCGCCGTCAGACAAAAGCTGGCGACCACAAGCAGGCAGAGAATGACGGTTTTTGCTGGTTCCAACCACCGCTTCATCCTGCACTCCCCCCTCGAAATGACGGAACCCAGAACGTAACAGTCGTTCCTACATTCCACTCGCTGGCGATCTCGATGTCAGCGCCATGCGCCTGCACCAGTTCCCTGGCGATGGCAAGCCCCAGGCCTGTCCCACCCTGACCGCGCGAGCGCGCTTTGTCTACACGGTAAAATCTTTCAAAAATTCGCTTGAGATCGCGGCTCGGAATCCCGATTCCGGTATCCGTGATCGAGATTTGGACCCGCTCCTGCCGTCGCAGATGCTGCGCATGCACGACGACACGGCCGCTTTGAGGCGTATACTTGATCGCATTGGACAGCAGGTTGTCCAAAACCTGATTAATCGCGTCGGGGTCGATATAGACGGATGGCAAAGCCTCCGGAATCTCCAGATCGAGCGCGACCTCCTGCTGCTCGCCGAACATGGAGAACCGATCGACCGCATAGCGCAGCATCTGATTCATGTCCACTTCCTTGCAGTGGAGGCGCACTCCTTGCGAATCAAAGCGGGACAGCTGCAGCAAGTCGTTGACCAGGCGTATCATCCGCTCCGTCTCTGACATCGTGACGCGCAAAAAGCGGTTGGACAGCTCCTTTTCCTCTACGGCTCCATCCAGCAACGCTTCCACGTAGCTTTTGATCGTGGTCAGGGGTGTGCGCAGCTCATGCGAGACATTGGCGACGAACTCCCTGCGCTGATGCTCCATTTGCTGCTGCTCCGTCACGTCCGCGACGACCGCAATGATGCCGCCCCGCTTGCCGCTATCATGCTGCAGCGGAGTAAAGGTGACACGCAAAATTACTTCTTCACGGTTGGGCAGCAGCATTTCGATGAAGAGCGGCTCCGTTTGCCGATGCAGAGGCATCTCGTCCTCGGGAGGCAAACCAAGCAGCTCGGGCAACGTCCGTCTTTTGCTGATCAGGTTCTCCATTTTGACTTGCAGCATCTCTTCGGCTGCTCGATTCATGAGAATAATCTGCCCATCCCGGCTGGTCGCGATCACGCCGTCGGACATGTTGCTCAGGATGCCCGCCAGCTTCTCCCGCTCCTCTTCCTGCAGCGAGATGGCTTCCTGCAGACGGCGGGTCATATGATTGAACGCCATCCCCAACTGCCCGATCTCATCCGTACCGTAGATGCGCACATGGCTGTTGAAGTCCCCGTCTGCTACCGATCTAGCCTGGCGGGTCATTTCCTTGACCGGTTTGGTAATCGTTTTTGCCAGCACAAATCCCAGCCCGGCCGTGATCAGCAAAGCGATCATCGTCCCAGATGCGAGGATCCCGTTCATTTTGCGGATCGTATTGTATGTGCCTTCCATCGAAGCGACCATATACACGGCTCCGTAGACGATCTGGTCCCCTTTGATCGGGAGAACCAGAACCTTCACGCGGGCTCCTGTTCGCGGGTCGATCCGCATGGACTCACTCCGCGTCCCGAGCAAGGCCACAGTCACTTCCGGCTGTGAGGTCCGCTGCCCGATGATGCTGCGATCTTCTGTGGTGCTGAGCACGGTGCCTGTCTGGTCGATCACTTGTACATTGGCTCCGTTGATCTTGACCAGATTGTTGATCAGGTTGTCGATATCCAGCCTCATCTGCTCTACGCTTTCTTCCTTGGATTCCCGCGTGCGCAGATCCCCTTCCAGAAGACTGGCCAAAAGACTTGCCTGCGCATTCAATGCCTCGGAAAAGTTGTTGATGTAGTAGCTCTCTACTTCCCTGGCAAAGTAAGCCCCAATAAATTGCATGGCCAAAAGGATCAACAGCATGTAGATCACGACGATTTTCCACTGGATCGTCTTGAAGAGCCGCCTCATCCAGGCGTTCCTCCTGTTCCCGGATTGCGCATGCTATAGCCCAAACCGCGCCGGGTAATGATATATTTCGGCTGGCTCGGATCGTCCTCTATTTTTTCTCGCAGTCGGCGGATCGTCACGTCCACCGTGCGCACATCGCCAAAATAGTCAAACCCCCAGACAGACTGGAGCAAGTGCTCACGCGTCAGGACCTGCCCTTGATGACGGGCCAGATAAACCAGCAGCTCGAACTCGCGATGAGTCAGCTCCTGCTCAAGCGGCTCTCCCGTCTTTTCGACCGTATAGGAATGCAAATCAATATCGAGATCATGAATACGCAGAAGATGGCTTTCCTGCGCTTCCGACTTTGGTTTGTTGCGGCGCAAATGCGCTTTTACCCGCGCCACCAATTCGCGCGAGCTAAACGGCTTGGTGACGTAATCATCCGCGCCTAGCTCCAGACCCAGCACCTTGTCCAATTCGGAGTCTTTCGCCGTCAGCATGATGATGGGAACATCATGCGCTTTGCGTACAGCCCTGCATACTTCCATCCCATCGCGTCCAGGAAGCATGACGTCGAGCAAAATCAAATCAGGTCGTTCCTGCTGGACGGCGACCAGCGCTTCTTCCCCGTCGTATGCGCAGACCACCTGATACCCTTCCCGTTCAAACGTAAATTTCAGAATATCTGCAATCGGTTTTTCATCGTCCACTACCAGGAGTTTTGCCATGACTGCTGCCTCCTCTCTCCAAACACATTCTACTTTTCGTCCCTGTATTCCTCTCCATTATACTATGCCAATCCTTTCCCCGAACGCAAAAAGGAGCACTCCATCGAGTACTCCTTGATTTTCCAGTTTGAAATTGCCTTAATTGAGGAAACGCATCGGGTTTTGGACTCGTCCATTTTGTATAACCTCAAAATGCAGGTGAACCCCGGTGGAGTTCCCAGTGGAGCCCTTCACACCAATTTTCTTGCCTTTCTGTACGACATCGCCAACCTTTACGTTAATCGTGCTAAGGTGGCCGTACAGAGTCTGCATGCCGTTTCCGTGGTCAATGATGATCGCTTTTCCATAACCGCCATCCCAGCCCGCAAACTTGACGCGGCCATTGTCAGCTGCCATTACGGAGCCTGCACCAGCGATGTCGATTCCTTTATGCAGTTTTCCCCAGCGCGTGCCGAAGCCGCTGCTGATATACCCTTGTGCTGGCCAAGCCAGACGGCCTGTCCCGCGCGAAGGAATAACCTTCGTGCCACGCTCGATTACCTTGATCACAGGTTCATCCAATACTTCCTGCTTCAGGATCTTGCGCTCGACGACTTGTCCATTTTCCTTGATGATTTCATATTCGACTTGTTTTGTACCGTTTTTGCCTTCCTGGACGACCTTGGTCTCGCCCTTCGGCAGCGTTTCGTTGTTGTTATATTGCGTATTGTAAGGAATTTCTTCTTTTTGCGTCACATTTTCCTTCACTTGTACGGTCACCAATGGGCGGATCGCCGTCACATTGATTTGCTGGCCGAGCTTGAGAACCGTATTTTCCGTCAGGCCCGGGTTGTTGTCGTAAATATCCTTCGACGTAATGTTGTATTGTTTCGCGATACAACCGACGCAATCACCTTCAACGACAGTATGTATCAATTCTTTATATGTTCCTTTGACCAGCAGATCCTCGAGCTTGTCCTCCGTCAAAACCTGGGCGGATGGCACTGCTTCTGACTGCAGCTCCACCTTTTCCTTGAACGCCACTTCCTTGACTGGACTCGCATCCGTCGCAGCTAGCGAGGCGGCAGCCACCGTGCTCTTTTTATCCGCTGCGGCTGTCAGGGTAGAGATTTTTTGTGCCGGAATTCCAGAGTACTTTTCTTTTACTTTATCCAGTACTTCATTGGCTGCATCCAGATCGGCTGCATAACCGACCACTTTTCCATCGATTACGAGTTTGACTGCATCAACCTTGAAATCTGCGATGGCAGATAATTCTTTCAATGCAGACTCATCGTCGTATTCACCCTTGAACAAACGTTCTTCCCGGAAGCTGATCGAGTCGGAGAGCATGAATGTGTAGCCGCTCTTGGCCTTCTCCTCTTCCAGCTTGCTTGCTGTCCATTTGTTGATGACGTCCGGACTGCTGACGACGCCGATCTCTTTTCCGTTCACAATCACATGGTAAATCGAGTTGATATTGCTTTTGTAATAATATTGTGCAGATGCACCCGTGGCAACTGTCAGTACGAATACGGATGCTACGGTAATCACTTGCTTCTTATGCGTGGTCATGTAAGTGCTTGTATGTTTCATCGTGCGTTTCGCCATTTCACTACATTTGCGAACGACCTGCTTCGACCGTTCCTGCAGTTCGGCCTTCCAATTGGCCCATTGCATAACTTGTCCCTCCTGAAAACAGATACAGCAGCATTCTCACCGTCTATTTCCTGAAAATTTGAAATTGACCAAATAGGTCTACCATACCAAATGTTGGTTTCCATTTATCTGCCAAAATGCCTAATGAAACCAACTATGTCGACTTTACCACAAAAATATTGCGATCAGCAAGTGTAAAATGCCGTCGAATAAAAAAGACAAGAATGAGTCATGATATGTTCATGAAATTGGGGAATTTTATGTGTGGAATGGAGTTGACTTTTGTGAAAGAACAAAATATTTTGGCTGGTTTCTCCAGCGAGGATGCCGCGGTTCAGGCCAAAAAGGCATTGAATACGGCTGGTTTTACAATCGTCCAAATCGATCATATCGGGCAATTCCCAGGCGATGGCGTCGATCATGTCCTCAATCCCATCACGGGACAGATCCCCTCTCTCGGAAGCTTGACTCTAGCTGGCGATTTCTCCAGCCGTGACGCCAGTGTATTGGCCGCGGCAGACCCGGATGCGAGCGGCATGGCTGATCGCGGCGATGAATTCAATACGCCGTTTTTGCTGACTGCTGTCGTACCCGCTGATCGCAATGCGGAAGCAACGGAGATTATTCGTTCCTTTGGCGGAATGGTGTAAAAAAATGACAGCCACCTTCTCCACAAAAGGGAGAGGTGGCTCAACTTTTCTTGGCCATGGAGCTGTCACACCTCAGACATAGACGTCACGTCTTTTAGCGCCAGCCGGCGGATCGTGGTCTTTTCATCATCCCGTTGCTTGTATGTGGTAATGAAGCAGAGGTATCCCTTGTTATAATGAGTCATGGTCCCTTTGATGACGCAGCCATTCACCATTTTCACCTGTACATTTTTGCCCAACAGCTTCATGGCCTTCTGGTCGAATCCCATCATCATCATCTGTGATCACCTCTCCATTTCCTGCCTTTGCTTTTACCATATGCCCAGAAGGTGCGGAATCGTGTCTGTCCTGCTTAAAAAAATGTGAAGAAACCTATGTTCCCGCAAAAATATGAAAAACGGGCAGGAGCCGCTTTCGTCTCCCTGCCCGTTCGATTGTTGTCATCTGTTAAGCTTGATTTGTGATCTCTTCCCCTTTTTCATCGACACCCAAGGCGTTGCGAGCCATCGTCATATACTCCTCCAAACCGGACTTCAGCGCAAAGTCTGCGAGGAGTACGGGAGATGCGGACATCCGCTCGATGATATGCTCTTGCATACGCGGCCATACACGGCCTCCTGCCTTCTCATATCGTTTGAGCAGCTCTGCCAGGCCCGATTCCCCAAATATCAGGCAATAAGCAGTAAAATCAGTAGCAGGATCGGCTACCTCTGCTTCCGTCCAATCCAAAAGCCCGGTTACTCTCCCATCAGGTATGACCAGGGTGAAGATCGCCATGTACGAGAACCGAGTGACGGGGCCAGCATGTATCATCTGCCAGCCAGGATTGCCAGCGTTCCCAAAGCGCTCGAGACACGCCAAAAATCCGCTTGATCTCCTCCATTTTCACCGCTAGTGCTCTGCGGACTTCCGCTGGTTGGTGGACCCGAATACCAGCATGGCGCACCGCTTCATGATCAATGGCGTGGAGTGCGACCATTGCCTCCGCCAGAGATTGAATGAATTGTTCAGGAATCGATTGCGGTTCCAGGTACCATTCATAAACTTTGGCTTCATGATTGATGGTCCCGATCGGAACCCCATCCAAGAGTCGGTAGGCGATCAATTCTGGCGTGTGAACCTGCCAATTCGGTACTGCCACAGGCAATCGGTCGATGATCAGATCTAACACTTTTTTCTCATAAGCAGCCGATTCCACGACATCGGGTCGACGGGGAGACCTCATGACCCAGGATGCGCCATCAGTCGAGCGTGCAAATACGGCAAGGAAATCCAAGCCTGATTCGTTGCTCTTCACGCTAAGCGGTTCCACTTCAATTCCGTGTTTTTTTGCAAGCGAAACAATCTCTTTTATTTTCGTGTTCATGTTTTTGGACATAAAAAATACACCTCATTCATTCGTTTCGTTCATGATTCAACCACAACACAAAGAAACCCAAGCCATTACTTGATTTAAAAATGGCTGAGCTTTCGCGGGGTAAAATCGAAATTAACGAAGCCGCATGAATGCGATGCCTCTCATCACAAAAACCTCCAATGCTGAAAATCCCATTCAGTATATCACATGCACCAACATAGAGCGACCCCGCCAAATGCATGACGGGGTCGCTATTTCGGTTATATCACATTCATTAGCCCCAGATGCCGCGAACAACGACGGTTTGTTCACGATCCGGACCAACGGAGAAAATCGACATCGGAATACCGGTCAATTGGGTAATGCGCTCGATGTAGTGACGCGCGTTTTCCGGCAAATCATTCAGATTGCGGATTCCCGTAATATCCTCGGACCAGCCTGGCAGTTCTTCGTAAACCGGCTCGCATTTTGCCAGCAGGTTCAGGTTGGCTGGGAAAGACTCGATGATCTCGCCGTTGTACTTGTACGCAGTGCAAATGCGCAGTGTGTCAATGCCAGTCAGAGTATCCAGCTTGGTAATCGCCAGGCCAGTGATTCCGCTGACGCGACGCGCATGGCGAACGACTACGCTGTCAAACCAGCCCACACGGCGCGGACGGCCTGTAGTCGTACCGTACTCAGCCCCGACTTCGCGGATGTGATCGCCTGTGGCATCGCTCAGTTCAGTCAGGAACGGTCCGTCCCCCACACGTGTGGTATATGCTTTCGCTACACCAATTACCTGGTTGATTTTGGTCGGTCCAACACCAGAACCAATCGTTACGCCGCCTGCTATCGGATTGGAGGAAGTAACGTACGGATAGGTTCCTTGGTCGATATCCAGCAGCACGCCTTGCGCGCCTTCAAACAGAACGCGGTTGCCATTGTCAATCGAATCGTTCAAGACTACAGACGTATCTGTCACATAAGGGCGAAGGATCTCCGCGTAGCCCAGGTATTCGTCCATAACCTCTTTCAGATCAAAGCCGGTTGTATTGTAAAGCTTCTCCAGCAAGAGGTTTTTCTCTGCCAGGTTGCGCTCCAGTTTGCGTGCAAATTCTTCGGGATCCATCAGATCCGCGATGCGAATACCGATACGTGCCGCTTTGTCCATGTACGCTGGACCAATTCCCTTGCGTGTCGTGCCGATTTTGTTGGCTCCACGGCTATCCTCTTCTACCCCATCCAGTTTGATGTGATATGGAAGAATCAGGTGAGCGCGGTCGCTAATGCGCAAGTTTTTCGTACTAAAACCAAAGCTGTGGATGTACTCCAGCTCTTTTACCAGCGCTTTCGGGTCAATGACCATGCCATTGCCGATAACACAAATTTTGTCTGTATAAAAAATTCCGGATGGAATCAAGTGCAGTTTGTATTTGTTCCCATCAAAAATAATGGTGTGACCCGCATTGTTACCACCTTGGTAACGAGCCACTACCTCTGCGCTCTCCGCCAAATAATCCGTGATCTTGCCTTTACCTTCATCGCCCCACTGGGTTCCGACGACAACGACAGTTGACATCGAAAAACACCTCCTGATATCATCATTTCCTTTTGGGCCTGAAACAATCTAAGTGTACTAAACCAATTCTTGTATGTCAATGAAAATACGAACATTCGGATGGTAAATACAGTATATGTTCGTCTATTTTGTAAAATGAAAAAAAGAAAAAAGCCGGATATTCTCCGACTTTTTTACTGACCCGCTGCATCGCGGAAACGATTGTCCAAGCTGACGAATTTATTGTATTCCTTCAAAAACGCCAGCTCTACTGTACCTGTAGGGCCGTTACGCTGTTTGGCGATGATGACCTCGATGACGTTTTTGTTCTCCGTCTCTTTGTCGTAGTAGTCATCCCTGTAGAGGAAGGCCACAATATCCGCGTCCTGCTCGATCGAACCTGATTCACGAATATCCGACATCATCGGCCGCTTGTCCTGCCGCTGCTCTACACCACGGCTCAACTGGGAGAGTGCGATCACAGGGACATTCAGTTCACGCGCGATTCCTTTCAGGGTACGGGAGATTTCCGATACCTCCTGCTGACGGTTGTCGCCTTTGCCCCGACCGTGGATCAGCTGCAGGTAATCGATCAGGATCATGCCCAGGCCCTTCTCCGCTTGCAGGCGGCGGCATTTGGCGCGAATGTCCATCACGGTCACCCCTGGCGTATCGTCGATGTAGATCGGCGCTTTCGCCAACGTCCCGATCGCCATCGTCAGCTTCTGCCAATCGTCTTCCTCCAGCCAACCAGAGCGCATTCTCGAGGCGTCCAGATTTCCTTCGGCGCAAATCATCCGCTGTACGAGCTGGGAAGCACCCATCTCCAGGGAAAAGATCGCCACCGTCTCTCCGGCGCGGGCGGCGACGTTTTGCGCTACGTTCAGCGCAAAGGCCGTCTTCCCTACGGATGGACGGGCGGCGAGAATAATCAGGTCGCTTCGTTGAAAACCTGATGTCATCTTGTCCAAATCCGTGTAACCGGAAGGAATGCCGGTCACATCACCACGTCGCTGACTCAAAAATTCAATGCGTTCATAGGTTTCCAGAAGCACGTCGCGAATGGGTGTAAAGCCGCCGCTGTTGCGGTTGCGGCCGATCTCCATGATGTACTTCTCGGCATCGGCGATGATTTCGCTTACCTCATCCTCACGCGAATAGCCATCATTGGCGATCTTTGTAGCTGTATGAATCAATCGCCTGAGCAGCGATTTTTCTTCCACGATTTTGGCGTAGTACTCGATGTTGGCTGCTGTCGGAACCGAACTGGCGATCTCCGTCAAATAGGTGACCCCGCCTACCTCCTCCAGCAGCTTGTGGTCCTGCAGCTCAGCGGTCACCGTCACCAGGTCGACCGGCTCTCCCTTTTCATACAGATCCACCATCGTTTGAAAGATGCGCTGATGCGCAGTCTTGTAAAAATCCTCCGGTCGGAGGATTTCTATGGCGGTGATGAGAGCTTCCTTGGATAAGAAGACGGCACCCAGTACAGACTGTTCGGCTTCCTTGTTCTGCGGCGGCACACGATCTAAAAACAGGTCGCTCACGTCTTACCTCCCACATCTTTCATCCCATTTTATTCTTCGACTACATGTACTTTCAGCGTCGCTGTCACTTCATTGTGCAGCTTCACTTTAATTTGCGTTACGCCTAAGGAGCGGATCGCATCCATCTCCAGCTTGCGTTTATCGACTTTGATCTTGAACTGCTCTTCCAGCGCCTGGGCTACCTGTTTGCTCGAAATGGCTCCGAACAGGCGTCCGCCTTCTCCGGCTTTCCCTTTTACCTTTACAGTCAGCTCATTCAGTTTCTCACCCAGCGCCTGAGCATCGAGTTTTTCCTGCTCTTTGCGTTTCTCCTCGCTGCGCTTTTGGGCATCCAGCGTTTTTACGTTGCTTTCGGTCGCTTCCTTCACCAAGCCTTTTGGGAGCAGGAAGTTGCGTACATATCCTTCAGAGAGATCCTTGACTTCTCCTTTTTTTCCTTGGCCTTTTACATCTTGAAGAAAAATGACTTTCATCATCGTTTCCCCCTTTTCATTTTGGCCCTATACTACCAGATCAATTGCTTCCTTCAGCCGCACGACAGCATCCTTCAGGGAAATGCCCTCGATCTGGGTAGCGGCCCCTGTCAAATGACCGCCTCCGCCGAGATGTTCCATGATGGATTGGACATTGATGTCTCCCAGGGAGCGTCCGCTGATCAGGACCGTACCATCAGCCCGTTTGGCTACGACAAAGGATGCTTGAATGCCCGACAAGGTCAGCAATTGTTCGGCTGCCTGGGCCACTTGTACCTGTGTATACTCTTCAGATGAATCGCCGATTGCGATCGCCATGCTGTCCCGATACGTTTCGGTATTCATGATGATTCGCGCCCGCTTCACGTATTGATTCAAATCTTCTTTCAACAAACGCTGTACGGCAGCCGTGTCTGCACCATTGCGGCGCAAGAACGACGCGGCTTCAAATGTCCGCGACCCTGTACGGAAAGCAAAGCTTTTCGTATCCACCACGATCCCTGCAAGCAAGGCTGTCGCAATCAGGCTGTCGATGTTGAGCCGCTCGCTTTGATACTGCAACAGCTCAGTGACCAGCTCAGCCGTAGACGACGCGTACGGCTCCAGATACAGCAGCACGGGCTCGATAAATTCTTCGGAACGGCGATGGTGGTCGATTACCACCACGCGGCTGGTCTCGCCCAACAGCCTTGGCTCAATCACCAGTGACGGACGATGGGTATCGACGACGACGAGCAACGTGCGTCCCGTTACCAGACGAATCGCCTGCTCCGGCGTAATGAACGATTCCGCCAATTCCTCGTTGGCGTAGATCTCCCGCATCAATCGCTCGACTGAGTGATTGCCTTCGTCCATAACGATATAAGCTTGCTTGTTATGCACCTGTACTGCCTTGAGGACACCTAAAGAAGCCCCCACGGAATCCATATCCGGCTGCTTGTGTCCCATTACGATCACATGCTCAGCCTCATGGATCAGGTCACGCAAGGCATGAGCAATGACACGCGCGCGTACACGAGTCCGCTTTTCTACAGCATTTGACTTGCCGCCGTAGAAAGTAAGCTTGTTGCCGATCTTCACAGCGGCCTGGTCTCCGCCACGTCCGAGGGCAATATCCAAGCTCGACTGGGCCATCTGTCCCAATTCGGTATACGTAGTGGCAGCCGCCCCGACCCCGATGCTGAGCGTGATCGGAATTTTGTTGTCGGCTGTCATCTCCCGCACGACATCCAAAATATCAAAGCGCGTCTCTTCCAGCTTATCCAGCGTTTCGCGTTCCATCAGCGCCAGGAATTTGTCCGATGAGATGCGGCGCAGGTAGATGCGATGCTTGTTGGCCCAATCTGTAATCACGCCAGCCACGCTAGTGGACAGCAGCGTGCGGCTTTGTTCATCCATCACTTGCCCAATCTCATCCAAATTGTCCAGATGGATGATGGCAAGAGCTGCACGCTCCCGATGGTAACGGTTGGTCAGCTCCTTGTGCTCGGTAATGTCCCTGAAATAAAGAAGATGTTCCTCGGAACGAATTAATACTTCATAGACCCGTTCGTTATAGGTGAATTCGATCCTTTTTTGCTCTGGTTTCCAGTTTAGTTGGGGGAATACCTCCGTAAGACTTTTTCCGATCGGCAATTCATCACCGGACATTTCAGTCATATACGGATTTACCCACTCAATTGCCTTTTCCTCGTTGTATAGAAGAATCCCGATCGGCAATTCGGATATGACACCTTCTCCAGCCTTTTTTACCCGGTGCGTGACCGTGGCCAGATAGAGACGAAGGTCCCTTTGAAATCCTTTTTCGGCTTGAACGGCATAAATCACCAGGCCAATCAAGCACACAATGCCGATCGCCCCATACATCCAGTGATGCAGGGACAAGATTCCCAACAACAGAAAGCTAAAGCTAAGTGCCAGGACCATATGCATCCCGTACCAACGCTTTAACAGGAATTTGGGCATTTCCTCAGCCCCTCTTCACTCTTGTTTCCAGCTTGTCTCGCAAACGTATTCCCAAATCAAAGATGCCTATTAGACTCAGTATAGTGCTTAAGAACGGAAAAATAAATAGAGAGACAATAAGCACCGGAGTCATTTTCTTCCATCCGTACAAGTCTGCCGCAAAGAGACAAAAGCTTAGTCCCTGCAAAAAGAAGACGATATCCAGGATCATTTTGACGTTGTACAATGCGCTCTCCCAAAATGTTCCTTTCAAATTCACGCTAAAAACCAGGATGCCGATCATCGCGATAAAATAGTAGTACAACAAGGATCTCGGAAAATTCCATTGCCGGATGGGCATCAATGCCGGTACCGGCCTTTTCAGGCGTTTCCCGATCAAACGTCCCAATCCATGCGTTACCATGCTTTGCGCAAAGCTGGAGGTGACAAATACCCCGGGCAAAATCATCATAAATAGTTCTGTGTACGCTTTGTATTGCTCCACAGGCATGATTTCGGGACGGAATTGTTCGGCTTGCTTTAAGATATCTTGGAAGTTAATTTTCATGACAAATATCAAGATCACAAGCATAAGCACGTACCCCAAAAAAACAACGGCAGCCCCTGCTATGATGGCAGGAAGGGCCTTTCCTTTTTTGGAATACATGATCCCCATGACAGCGCCCAGTGCAGCGGAGATCAAAGCAATGACGGCAGAGGTAATATCCGCAATCAGGATACCCATTACAGTAAATGCCAGAGTGACCCAGACCATATTGGATATACTGCTGCGCTGGCCCAGGAGCAAAAATGGCAGCGGAATCAGAAAAACAGTAACCACTCCGAGTACGGTATATGTACTGAGAAACAAAAATACCAGCGCGAGCCCCAGCATCAGGGCGTTTTCTGCCAATTGCTTGGTTTTCGAAGGCATATCAGCACCTCTTTGATGAAACTCGATTGTTCGCACACGTACTTTCCTGTATGGAAAAAAGAGGGCCACGCAATTGTGTCCCCCTTTTTATAGCCAGTGAACTATTCAGCCGTGTAAGGCAGAAGCGCTACTTGACGAGCGCGTTTGATCGCTACAGTCAGAGCACGTTGATACTTCGCGGAAGTACCGGTTACACGACGAGGCAGAATTTTTCCGCGCTCGCTGATGAATTTTTTGAGCAAGTCTACATCTTTATAGTCGATGTGCTTGATTTTGTTCACTTTGAAAAAGCAAACTTTACGACGTTTATTAGGACGTCCTTTGCGTGCCATTTGAGTTCCTCCTTCTTAGGAAAAGTGAAGTTTATACGATCTTAGAACGGCAAATCATCATCTGAAATGTTGATCGGCTTGCCAGCACTCGCGAAGGGGTCACCAAATGGATCATCGTTTCTCTGAGGAGACGGTCTGTTGCTGCCGCCAAATCCAGGACCTGGATCGTACCCGGCATTCTCTCCACCCTCATTGCCTCTTCCGCCCAAAAACTGGACGTTTTCGGCAACGACTTCCGTTACATACACCCGTTTTCCTTCTTTATTGTCATAGGAGCGCGTTTGCAGGCGTCCCTCGATAGCAGCTTGTCTGCCTTTGCGCAAATAGGTTGCACACAGATCGGCAAGTTTTTGCCACGCGACAATATTGATGAAGTCGGCTTCACGCTCTCCCGCCTGATTGGTGCGCGGACGATTGATAGCCACGGTAAAAGTAGCAACGGCAACGCCATTTGGCGTGTAGCGAAGTTCCGGATCTTTCGTCAGGTTGCCGATGAGAATGACTTTATTCATCTTGGGTCCCCCTCTGACCGAGACGACAATTACTGCTCTTCACGAATGAACATGAAGCGGATAACGTCGTCGTTAATTTTCATGAGACGCTCTGCTTCCGCAACAGCATCAGGATTTGCTTTGAAGTTCATCAAAACGTAATAACCTTCACGGAACTTTTGAATCTCATACGCAAGACGACGCTTGCCCATTTCTTGAAGTTTGGTGATTTCGCCACCGTAGTTAGTTACAACTTCGCTGTAACGAGCCACATTGGTTTTCACTTTTTCTTCTTCAAGGTCTGGACGCAACACGTACATTACTTCGTATTGACGCATACCTTTTCCACCTCCTTATGGACTTTGACGGCCCGTATCGGGCAAGGAGCGAGTGCTAATTGAACGCAGGTGAATGCACTCTATGACTACTCGCATTATTAGATTATAGCAAAGCAAAATTCTTGAATCAAGGTGAAAGTCTATACATTAAACCGGAAATGCATGACATCTCCATCAGCGACAACGTACTCTTTTCCTTCCAAACGGTACTTCCCGCGTTCACGGGCAGCTGCTACCGACCCTGCTTCGATCAGATCGTCATACGCAATGACCTCGGCACGGATGAAGCCGCGCTCGAAATCAGTATGGATCACACCCGCCGCACCCGGAGCCTTGGTTCCGCGGCGAATCGTCCAGGCGCGCACTTCCTGCACACCTGCTGTAAAGTACGTAACCAGACCGAGCAATTCGTAGGCTGCGCGAATCAGGCGATCCAGGCCGGACTCAGCCAGACCGAGCTCCTGCAGGAACATTTCCTTGTCCTCGCCATCCAGCTCAGCGATCTCCGCCTCAACCTTCGCGCTGATCACGACCACCTGCGCTCCTTCTGCAGCCGCGTGCTCGCGTACCGTCTGCACATGCGGGTTCTGATCAGCGTCGGCGATGCCATCCTCTGCCACGTTGCACACGTACAGCATCGGCTTGATGGTCAGCAGGTGCAGATCACGGACCCATTTGCGTTCTTCATCATCCAGCTCCACGCTGCGTGCGGACTGGCCTTCTTCAAAAGCAGCTTTCAGCTTTTCCAGCACATCCAGCTCTTGCTTGGACTCCTTGTCGCCAGCCTTCACCTTGCGTGCAATCCGCTCGATGCGACGCTCTACGGAATCCAGGTCAGCAAAAATCAATTCCAGATTGATCGTCTCGATGTCGCTCAGCGGATCGACGCGACCGGATACATGCGTAATATTTTCATCCTCAAAGCAGCGAACCACATGAGCAATGGCGTCTACCTCGCGAATGTGGCCGAGGAATTGATTGCCCAGCCCTTCCCCTTTGCTCGCTCCTTTTACCAGACCAGCAATATCTACGAATTCAAAAGCCGTCGGAACGACTTTATTAGGCACGACGATTTCCGTCAGTTTGGCCAATCTTGGGTCTGGTACTTCCACGATCCCGACATTGGGGTCGATCGTACAGAACGGATAGTTGGCCGATTCTGCACCTGCTTGCGTAATAGCGTTAAACAGTGTCGATTTACCTACGTTAGGCAGACCAACAATCCCACAAGATGCACCCATCTATATACACTCCTTATACTCTTCCTGACATCCTTTTCAGTATATAGATTTGCTTTTGAGAATACAATTGTCTCCTTGTGGCAACTTTTCAGCCTTAGCCGCCCAGCGCGAATCGATATGTCCTCCCTTTGTCAACCACTGTACCGCAAGCTGGTAGGACAAAAAAAGGAATGGTAGACTGGGAGGCAGTTGAGACGAAAAAGGAGTGCTTTTCATGAACTTGCTTATCCTCGGCGCCACGGGCCGCGTCGGCAGCGAGGTGTTGAGACATGCCCTGCGGGACGGTCATCAGGTGACAGCCTTCGTTCGCAATCCGGACAAGCTTGCCGTTACGGATCAAGACCGCTTGATGGTAGCAGTGGGGAATGTTTTGAATGCTGCAGACGTCGAGACTGCCATGCAAGGGGCGGAAGTCGTCGTCAGCGCTTTGAGCACGGACGGGACAGACACCTTGTCCCAGGGAATGCCGCTGGTGATCGCTGCGATGAAAAAAACAGGCGTCTCGCGCATCGTAACCGTTGGAACGGCCGGCATTTTGCAAAGCAGGGTCTCGCCGGATCTGCTGCGCTACCAATCCAGCGAATCGAAGCGGACATTGACGCGGGCTGCCCAAGAACATCACCAGGTGTATACTTTGCTTGAGCAATCCGGATTGGACTGGACGATTGTCTGCCCCACCTATCTTCCCGATGGTGAGCGTCTTGGCAGCTACCGTGTCGAAGCCCATTATTTGCCGGAAAACGGAACACAGATCTCCGTTGCCGACACGGCCGATTGCGTATATCGGCAGGTGTTCTCGCGAGAGCATCTTCATACGCGCCTCGGAATCGCTTATTAATCGAGAAGCCTGGCAGAAAAAAGGGGCAATCCCACAGTCACTCGACTATTGGGATCGCCCCTTCTATCGTTTGCTTCATTATTTCTCGTTTACCAGCTTTTCCAGCTCGTTCAGTGTTTCTTCAAAAATCTCCATCGCTTGTTCGATTGGCTTGGATGTAGACATGTCTACCCCTGCTGCTTTCAGCACCTCGATCGGCGGTGCGGAATTGCCCGCCTCCAGGAAATTGGTGCGAATGCGATCTACTGCTGGTTTTCCTTCGTCCATGACTTGCTTAGCCAGCGCCTGAGCGGCGGCGAAGCTGGTCGAGTACTGATAGACGTAGTATTGGTAGTTGAAGAAGTGAGATACACGCGCCCACTCCATCGCGATCTCATCGTCGGAAACCATGTCTTTGCCATAGTACTTCTTGTTTATGTCATGGTAGATCTTCTTGATCGCTTCGGCGTTGAGCGACTCTCCAGCCTGCTCGCGGTCGTGGATCGCTTTCTCAAACTCTGCGAACTGGGTTTGACGGAACAGCGTGGAACGGAAGTTTTCCAGATAGTGATTGAGCAAGTACATCTTCTCTTCCTTGGTCTTCGCCTCCGCATACATACTCTTGAAGAGAAGCGTTTCGTTCATTGTCGATGCCACTTCGGCCGTGAAGGTCGGGTAATCCGAAGTGATGTACGGCTGATTCTTGTTCGTATAGTACGACTGCATCGCATGCCCCATCTCATGGGCAATGGTATACACGTCGTCCAAAGTCCCCTGGTAGTTGAGCAGCACATACGGATGTGTATCGTAAGCTCCCCATTGATAAGCCCCGGATCGCTTGTCATCCGTTGAATAGACGTCTACCCAGCCTGCTTCGAGCCCGTCAGCCAGCACGGACACATAGTCGTCGCCCATTGCTTTCAGGCCGTTTACGACCATTTTCTTGCCTTCCTCATAAGGAATGTACTTGTCGTCAGACTCTACGATCGGCACATAGATGTCGTACATATGCAGCTCATCTACCCCGAGCATCTTTTTCTTCAGGGAAATGTAGCGATGCAGCAGCGGCAGGTTGTCGTTTACCGTCTCAATCAATTCGTCATACACTTTGGTCGGAATGTTGTTAGGTGTCAGGCTTGCTTCAAGCGCAGAGTCGTAATTGCGGACGCTTGCATAAAAGTTGTCCGCCTTCACCTTCGCTGCCAACGTCTGGGCAAATGTATCCTGGAAGTTCAGCAGCGAGCTGTAGTATGCCTTAAAAGCCTCCTGTCTCACCCGTTGATCCTTGCTCTCCATATAAGAGATGAAGTTGGCTCGGGTAAGCTGTACCTCCTGCCCCTTCTCATCCTTGATTTTCGGGAACCTTACGTCCTTGGAAAGCATCCCGTAGATGTTGGTGGGTGAACTGGCCAATGGAGATGATTTCGCCAGCAGCTCCTCCATTTCTTTCGAGAGCGAATGCGGCTTGGTGCGCAGCATGTCTTCGATCACCAGCTTGTATGGAGCAAGGCTCTTGTCTGCCAGCAGGCTTTTCATTTTGGCGTCTGGAATCGACACCATTTCAGGCTGAATCCAGGATGTTTTCTCGGAGACCAGGGTGTACATTTTTTCGGCGCGGTCTGCCAGATCCTGCAGATCGGAATTCGCAGAGTTTACATCCAGGGCCATATTGGCATAGACATAAGCCTTGTCATTGATGCGCATCATCGCTTCATAATCTTGAAATGCCTTCAGCATCGACGCCGCGGAATTTCCCAGCTTGCCTTGATGCTTGGTAAAAGCCTTGGCCATCTCTTCGACTTTGGCTACGTCCTTTTCCCATTCGCTGACACTGGCGTATATGTGATCCAGCTTCCATTTATATTGGTCGGGTATTTCAGCACGATTTTTATAAATCGGCGCAGCCTCTGCTGCAAATGCTACCGCCGGCGAACTGTAGGGAATGAACGGACCGGACACAGTCGATAAAGCAATAGCAATGGCTGTAATAGAAGCAAAAACATGTTTCTTCAAAACAAATCTCCCCTTTCCGGATTATCATTGCCAATTATTGTTATAATAATTATCTTTACCAATCGAAAATTCCTGCTTGATTCATAAAAAATTCTAAAAATTCATTAAGTACTGTTACTTTATCCAGAGAATCCATATGTATTGTGGATAAAACTGTGGACAACCTTGCCAACCTCCCCTGTTTGGCTCACCTCATTCTTTCCACATCCCATTTTCGCGCGAAAAGTTGTCCACATTTTCTGTGGATATTTTGTGAATAACTTATTTTCCGCAAAATCGTGACACCTGCCCATACCCCTTTCCCTGTTCTGACATAGCATAAGTATTGAATCTAGGGTAGGAGGTGTTAGCAAGTGGGTATCTTTAACGGCTTCGACGACTTCGCGCTGATTTTGGTTCTCTTCATCCTGCTCGTAATCGTTGGTTGTGACTGCGACTAATCATCCCGCTGCGATCCAGCCTATCTGAAGGTAAGCAAATCTGCTTGCCTTCAACTATCAACATGACTTCATCAATCTTGCTGGAAACACCGTTTGCAAACCGCGACGAGCGGAACGTTTCTCTCACTGGGATCTGGGAGCCGGGCTTCCCTCCTCTCGATCAATGTAAAAACAGAGCTGCTGACCGTTTAGCCAAGCACGGCTATGATCAGCCATATCTACCTGTACTATCTAATGGCGGTCCCACCTGTGATAGTACAACGAAAAAAGGATGCACGCCCAAGCAACCGGCACGCATCCTTTTTTATCTTTTTATTCTGTGGAAAAATAAAGATGTCTGGCCCAATTTACGGCCCTTTTACTGTGTATCTTCCGGCGCCTTGACCAGGATCTTTTTCAGCTTCCGTTCAAATTCAAGCCTTGGAATCATGACACTGTGCTCGCATCCTGTGCACTTAATCCGAATGTCCATCCCCATGCGGATTACTTTCCAGGCATTGGTCCCACAAGGGTGCGCTTTTTTCATCTGTACGACATCACCCAGACCGAATTGCTTTCGTTCCATTTATTGTCCTCTCCCTCCTGCGTATTCCTGTCCTTTGGCGGGCATGGCAACGATTTTTTGGTACGGAATCTGTATGCCCAGTCTCGTAAACTCCGTCCGAATCATCGCCCGCATATTGCGGCTGACCCCGTGATGCGTGTTCGGCTTGCATTCAGCCGTAATCCGCATGACCACTTCTGATGGACCGAGAGCCTGTACGCCGAGAATTTGCGGCTCTGCCACAATGTCCGTCAGCTCCTCTTTTGCCTTCTTGAGAACATCCTGCAGGATCCCCTCCACTTGCTTGAGATCTTCTTCATAAGCAACCGATATGTCGATCACTGCCAATGTATTGGCAAGTGAAAAATTCGTCACCTGATTGATCGTCCCATTCGGAAAGATAAACACTTCCCCCGTCCAGCTTCGAATGCGGGTAATCCGCAGCCCGATTTCCTGAACGGTTCCGGTCATATTGTTGATCGTGACGAAATCCCCGACCGCGAACTGATCTTCAAAAATGATGAAAAAGCCGGTAATCACGTCGCGGACCAGACTTTGCGCTCCAAACCCAACTGCCAGTCCAAGAACCCCTGCGCTGACCAACACAGGCCGCAGGTCGATTCCCATTTGCTGCAAAACCATCAGCAAGGCCAAAAAGTAAATCGTGTATTGGACGACATTGTTGACCAGTACCCGCATGGTATCCACACGCCGCTGCTCCAGCTGGAGCTTGCCTCCCTTGCGATGGCGAAATACCTGGTTGACCGCAGCCTGAACGATCGATACAAGTATGCGGGACAAGATCAGGATCGCGATAATTTTCAGGACGATCAGTCCAAAATCTATCCACATCTCCGTGTCGGTGACGTATTGATACACCTTGTCATATAAACTGCTGAAGAAATTTTTCTGTTCCATCTGACTCACCTCATCCATTCGCCAGTTTCATCGACTTCTAGGCAGCGTCCTGGAAACTGGGGAAAATAGCTTCGCATCTTCTTAATCTGTTCCTCCATGATAGCCCTTGCCTTCCCATTTTCCACGATTGAAAAGTCAAAAGACAGGGAGCCATCCCGTTGCGATCTTTAGTCAGGGTACTCTCCCGCCCATCTGCCTCCTCCCGACTTCTGCAATCCCTTTGGTCAGAATGGTATTCCTATTGTACCTGTTCAGGTTTTCTCACGCCAGCTTCGCTGATTTTTCACAACTGGCACAACCTTCCCATAAGCGGGTATGAAAATGGCATTTTGCTCCTATACTTTGAATACTGTAGAAGAAATCTTTGCTTTGCAGCCAAGCCTATGCCACCCACACCAAGCGCGCCTTTGCACGGCAATGCCATTTTCGATCAAAACCGCAAGAGTGGAGGTAGCCATATATGAATACACGCGAACAGGATCACCCTTGTTTTTTGCCACCCTTCAAAGTGGAATATCGCAGTGAAAACGCCGCTGATCATCTGGCCCAACATCTTGCACAAAGGCTGCGGTTGACGGAATACAACGACGAAATTGTAATCGTCTGCATCGGGACTGACCGCTCGACAGGAGATGCCCTTGGCCCTTTGGTCGGCAGCAAATTGTATGAACTCCCCTCCCAGCGCCTGCAGGTCTACGGGACGCTGGATGAGCCGGTCCACGCTATGAATCTGAATGAAAAAATGGAGCAGATCCAAGACGCTCATCCAAAATCGACGATTATCGCCATCGATGCCTGTCTCGGACAGTTTTCCAATGTCGGCAACATTAACGTAGCCAATGGCCCGCTCAAGCCCGGAGCCGGCGTCAAAAAAGAACTTCCCTCTGTCGGAACCTTTCACATCACGGGAATCGTGAACGTGGGAGGCTTCATGGAGTATTTTGTCTTGCAAAATACTCGTCTTGCCGTTGTCATGAAGATGGCCGAAATCATTGCTTCCGGTCTCTCCAAAGCCTCAATCCTCTCTTCTGGCGACAACAGGCTGGGAAATATCCTGCATGAAATGTAGCGGATCCTATCCGCAAATCGCTTGACAACTCGGTACCATCTCCACGGTAAACGGCGTATGAGCAATCACTTCCCCATCCGCTTGTACGAACAAAGGAGTTTGCGATTCGAGCTGGATGTGCTGACCTCTAAAAAAACGAACGCCTGGATGCTTTACGTGAGAGCCTGTAAATATCAGCGGAAAAGCTCGAAGCAATTGCCAACGATTGACGTTGCTCACTACACAGATTTCCGCTATCCCATCATTCGGCACTGCTCCCGGACAAATCAGCATGCCTCCTCCAAAATTGGGAATGTTGGCAATCGCGATCAGCCAGACATTTCGCAACTGATGCTTTTGTCCATCTACAGCCAAGGTCACATCTGTAGGCTGAAAGGAACAGACCACCCGCAAAACAGACAAGATATAGGCCACTTTGCCGAGTCCGCCCTTATTTAGCCAACCTTTGTAGGACGCTTCATTCGTGGTTTTGGCCACCTGCGCGTCAAAACCGGCCCCGACCACATTGACTGCCACTCTCCCATTGATCCGAAGCAGATCGATTACAGTTTTCTTTTCCTCCCGCAGGATTTGTTCCAATGCCGCAACCGGCTCTATCGCTATGCCGTGTCCTTTGGCATAATCATTTCCCGAGCCTGCTGGAATTACGCCAAATACACATGCTCGTCCCGATTGCTGAACTCCATTCAGCACCTCGTGAACGGTTCCGTCTCCCCCAACAGCGATGATTTTCGTTACTCCCTCTTTTTGAATCAACTCTACAGCCAGTTTTTGAGCTTCACCCATTCCCGATGTCTTCCGCATCTGATAAACGGCTCCTGAGTCCCTTAGAGAGCGTTCTATTGTCCTCCATATGCCATTTCCTTTGCCGTTGCCCGCCATTGGATTGACAATAAATCCGAGCATGATCATCCTCTCCGCTTCGTGTGCTGTCTATTTTTATTATCGCACGGCTTCTATCTACTGAAAAGAATGAGACAAACCTCTTGAGATTGGTGGTCGTCAGGCCTCAGTGGAGAAGAGGAAAAAGGGGGAAACGCTCCAGGATCGTTGGGATCTTCGCTGTGGGACATCCCTGGCCGGCTCCATTCCAAAGGCGGAACCGCGGCCAAAAGCAGCCGATTCCAAGGAGTGATTCAGGGTTGGCCGCTAAGGGTGTGTTCCGTCTTTTCCATTGCGCCTGGGTCAAGATCCCAAATACCTTCGCGTATTCCCCCTTTTTCCTCAGCCAGCTTTACTGGGGACCTCGCTCTTCTTTTGCTGGTTTCTCAAGGAGTTTTTTTATGGCTTACACTGCACTTCCAAATAGGCGTATAAAACATATTACATAAGACGATTCTAAAAATCCCGTAAAAAAGCTCCCCCAATTTGGGAGAGCTTCGTGAATCATGGTTTAGAGAATACCGGATAACCAGTCTACAAGCGGCACTCCCAGCGCAGCAACGACCAAAGCGGGAAGCATGTTGGCGACCTGTATTTTTTTCAGCTCCAGGATATTGATCCCGATGGCAATAATCATCAAGCCTCCGACCGCTGTTACCTCCAGCAAAATCGCATCAAGCATTTTCTCGCTGACCAGATTGTAGATTTGCGTTGAAAGCACTGCAATTACTCCCTGATACAAAAGGACTGGAATTGCCGAAAACAAAACGCCAATTCCCAACGTAGACGTAAAAATGATCGCCGAAAATCCATCTATCAACGCTTTGGTATATAAAATATCGTGGTTGTTGCGCAGACCGCTGTCCATCGCGCCCAGAACCCCCATTGCTCCGATACAATAGACCAGGGTGGCTGTAACAAATCCGGTCGCAATACTGCCCTGCTTGTCTCCACCGACTTTTTTCTCCAGCCATTTTCCTGCTTGATTCAAGCCATGATCAATTCTGATCCATTCCCCTAGAATGGCTCCGACCACGATACTGACAATTACCAATAAAATATTTTCTGTGCCCAGGGCCATTTTCAAGCCCAATACGACGACAGCCAGCCCGATCCCCTGCATAACGGTCTTGCGAATCGATTCCGGTATGCGAGTCAACAAAAGTCCCAGCAAGGAGCCGACGATAATTGCTGCTGCATTGACCAGGGTTCCAAACAAGATCACGTGACTTCCCCCTATGGGCCTCTATCTGAAAGCAGCCGCGATTTCCTCCACCGCTCCGATCAGCGCCTCTATCTCTTGCTCTGTATTGTACATGCCAAAGCTTGCGCGGACAGCACCCGCCATCTCAGTCCCCGTGGTCTGATGTCCCAGCGGAGAGCAATGGAAGCCGGCCCGAGTCGCAATGCCATACTGCTGATCGAGGATAAACGAGACCTCCGAAGCGTCCACTCCTGCAATATTAAAGGAAACGACCCCTACACGCTGGGTCTCGATACCTGGACCGTATACGGTTACGCCGGGTATTTCTTGCAGCCCTGCTATCGTTTTTCGAACCAAATCCCACTCGTGCTGTCCGATTGCTTCTACCCCTTTTTCCATCACATGCGAGACGCCTGCCAGCAGCCCAGCCAATCCTACGGTATTGACTGTTCCACTCTCGTAGCGATCCGGTCTGGTAGCAGGCTGTACGATCGATTCAGACTGACTGCCTGTTCCCCCGTGAATCATCGGCTCAAGATCAATCTCGCCATGCACGTAGAGTCCCCCTGTTCCCTGTGGACCGTACAAGCCTTTATGTCCAGGAAAAGCCAGCATATCAATACTCATCTCTTCTACGTGTATAGGCAAGACTCCAGCGGTTTGAGATGCGTCCACCAAAAATTTGACGTCGTGCTGCTTCGCCAATCGACCCAGCTCGGCAATCGGCAGAATCACGCCTGTCAGGTTGGAAGCGTGACTGACCGCCAGCAGACGCGTATTGGGACGAATCGCCTGCGCGAAATCTTCCAAATAAAATAGCTGATCGCCTCTTGGCTCCACATAGGTGACTTCTACTTGCTTGGTGCGGCTCATATATTCCAAAGGACGCCGCACAGAGTTGTGTTCGATCGTCGTCGACACCACATGGTCGCCATCCTTCAAAAACCCTTTAATGGCTTGATTAAGCGCCTGCGTAGCATTGAGATAAAAAAAGAGGTCATTCGGGTTTTGGATCCCAAACAACCGCGACAATTGCGCTCGTGTACGAAACACCGTCTTGCTTGCCTTCATCCCCAGGGCATGTCCACCCCTGCCTGGATTGGCAGCAAACTCCTCGATTACTTCAGCCATCTTCTCTTTGACAGCAGGTGGTTTCGGCCAGGTAGAGGCTGCATTGTCCAAATAGATGATTGCCATCGCTTCTCTACACTCCCTTTTCGATATACAGGATATCCAGAATGCGCTGCAAATCTTCTGGCGAGTAAAAATCGATTTCGATCTTTCCTCGTTTTGTCCCTTTTTTAATTTTGACCGAAGTACCGAAACGGCTGCGCAGCTTTTCTTCCATCTCGATTATGATCGGTTCACTTTTGATTGGTTTTTTCTTTTTTGTTTCACGTGAAACACTTAGCTGTTTCACCATTTCTTCCAATTGCCGTACGTTAAGTCCCTTGTTGACGACCTCTTTTGCCAGCTCAAGCTGCAGCTTTTCCTTTTCCACGGAAAGCAATGCTCGGGCGTGTCCCATCGTAAGCGCAGCTGTCGCAAGCATCTGACGAATCTTCTCCGGCAATTGCAACAAGCGCAGCATATTCGCTACATGCGGTCGGCTTTTCCCGATTTTCTTCGCCAATTGCTCTTGTGTATAGGAATGATGGGAAATGAGTTTACCATATGCCTCTGCTTCTTCCAAAGGATTGAGGTTTTCTCTTTGCAGATTTTCAATCAGCGCAATTTCCATCAACTGCTGATCCGTGTAGGATTTCACAATAACAGGCACCTGCTTCAGCCCCAACGATTTGGCTGCCCGCAAGCGGCGTTCGCCCGCTACAAGATCATAGCCTTTGATGCTTTTGCGTACAATCAAGGGTTGGATAATGCCATGTTCTTTAATGGACAGGGCTAGCTCCTCGATCGCTCCCGGTTCAAATTCCTTTCGGGGCTGGTACGGGTTGGGACGGATCTCACTGACCGAAACCTCTTTTATTGTTTCCCCTTCCTCGATGAGGTTGGAGGTGATAAGCGCATTCAGCCCTTTTCCCAAGCCTCTGGTCATACCCCTACCACTTCCTTCGCCAAGTCAGAATACACCTCAGCGCCTCTGGACCGCGGATCATACGTGATGATGGCTTGTCCATGTGACGGCGCTTCGCTCAAACGAACATTCCGTGGAATAATCGTTTTGTATACTTTCTCCTGAAAATACTTCTTCACTTCCTCGATGACCTGGATACCGAGATTGGTGCGCGCATCCAGCATCGTCAATACGACACCTTCAATGGCAAGCTGAGAGTTCAGATGCTTCTGCACCAGACGAATCGTGTTCAGCAATTGGCTAAGCCCTTCCAACGCATAGTACTCGCACTGGATGGGGATCAATACAGAATCAGCGGCTGTCAAGGAATTGACTGTCAAAATACCCAACGATGGCGGACAATCAATGATCACGAAATCATACTTGTCCTTTACGACTTCCAGCGCTTTTTTCAAGCGAACTTCGCGAGAAATGGTGGGAACCAGCTCGATCTCCGCACCGGCAAGTTGAATTGTGGCTGGTATAATTTTCAAACCTTCAATTTCAGTTGGCAAAGTGGCATCAACGGGGCTTATGTCATTGATCAACACATCATAAATACAATACCTTACATCGGCCTTGTTCACTCCGATTCCACTCGTCGCATTTCCTTGTGGATCAATGTCAACCAGCAGTACCTTTTTCCCCAATGCGGCCAGACAAGCGCTGAGATTTACGGATGTGGTTGTCTTCCCGACGCCGCCTTTCTGATTCGCTACCGCAATGATTTTACCCAACTTCTCCACCTCATTTTTTTCGTGTAGGAAAGCACGTGCAACAACGATCCGCTATTCATTGTTCTGTCTTTCCAAATAAAAGAAACCGTGACGCCTCTTCACAAGCCTTCTATACATGTATGTTACCAGATTTAACGCCCTGCCGTACTGAATTTTTTCGCTGACCACTCTACAAAAATGCAATCTTCTGGAAATAATATCCGTTTGCTGACGCAGTTTTCTTGCAAAGAATGCTCTTTATATAGAAGAAATCGCACTTGAGTCAAAAAGAAAGGCGGCTTTGTCGCCACCATCCTTGATTTGCAGATATTTCCGTGATGTATTTATTTTTCTCTTTTGTTTTTCGGAATTCGGATTGTAAATTGATAGAATTCCTCGTGATCCTCTTCGTCAGTCTCTACCGGCAAGCCCGTCTGCATGACCATATCAATGGATTGCCGCACCGTATTGATGGCGATTCTTGCATCCCGAGAAAAAGCCTTCCACCTAGGTTTGGCTTCCTTTTCCTTCGGCTGTTCTGCCGCTTCCAGCAATTGTTTGACTCTGACTTCCGTCTGCTTTACATTCCATTCACGATCCAGGATTTCTTGCATCACTTTGAGTTGCAACTCATCATCCTTGAGAGGAATTAATGCGCGGGCATGTCGTTCTGTCAGTTGTCTCGACATCAACGCATCCTGGATCGGCTGCGGCAGATGGAGCAGTCGCAGCTTATTGGCGACCGTCGACTGGCCTTTTCCCAATCGTTGCGCGAGGCTCTCCTGAGTCAAATTGTGCAAATCAATCAGCTTTTGATAGGCAACCGCCTCTTCAATGGCTGTCAATCCTTCTCGCTGCAGATTTTCAATTAATGCGATGGAAGCAGTCTGCGCGTCGTTAAACTCTTTGATAATCGCAGGAATGCGCTCCATCCCCAATTTTTTCGTGGCCCGCAACCGCCGCTCACCAGCGATTAATTCATAGCGACCGTCCCTCACCCGTACTACGATCGGCTGAATTAATCCATGGGTGCGAATGGTTTGGCACAGCTCGTCAATTTTTTCATCATCAAATACCGTACGCGGCTGGTAGGGATTGGGCACAATCTCCTCGACAGGTATCTGACTAATTTCTTCGATGTCTGTTTTCTCGTTCAAGCCAAAGATACGAGAAAAGGAATCTCTTACTGCCATACTAAAAAACCCCCACTTCTAACCGTTCCGTCCGCTTTCTCCTCGAGTTGAGCCAACTTCCCCTTCTATATTTATGATTCCTGCCAGCTCCGGAAGCTCCAGCATACACAGCTGCAACATCCGTACAAATTGAATTTTCCAAAAGGACCTTTTGTGCCTGCCCACTTTGCTTGCGAGATGAGATTCTGTTGTCAGGCATGGATGGGGTCAAAATAGGAGATTCCTTGTCTGCGCAGGAAAGCATGGAAGTCTGGTTTTTTTCGATGAATAGTGCGTCTTGTTACTCTTTGGTATTCTGCAAATTTCGCCCAATTCCTGCTGAAGAAAGAACGTTTCACGTGAAACATCTATATCATTTGTCCCCGTCTTCCTCATATCGATCTTCGTCCTCCTGAACATTTCTGGAAGTCTGAAAGAGACGAGGAAACAGTTTGTGCAAATCCAGAATCAAATACGCAAACAAAGATGCGATAATCGCCGAAATGTACATGCCCGCACTAAACATCAACCCGATTGCGGAAGCTACCCACATCCCTGCCGCAGTCGTCAATCCTTTTACAGAGCCGTTGGATTTGAGGATGGCACCTGCACCCAAAAAGCCCATTCCCGTCACTACCTGTGCAGCTACACGACCGGGGTCATGGTTCACTCCACTTGAAGAAAAGCCGTATATCGAAGCTAGTCCAAACAAACAGGAACCAAAACAAACTAAACTGTATGTCCGAAATCCAGCCCCTCTTTGGCGATTGACATCCTTGATAAAACGCTCCCGCTCCCATCCCATCACTGCTCCGGCCAAAAAAGCCAAAACCAGACGCAGCAGGATCTCTGGAAGCTCCTGAGGAAAAAAGCCTGTGATGATCGCTAGCATTCTTTCATCTCCCCATACAGCCACCTTTTGAAAGTTATCTGTATGTATATGAATCGTCGGGAGATTCTATGCGGTCTGTATCGTGCTTCTTTAGACTGGTTTTCAAGCCTTAAATTTGGGTTGGTGGCCGTCATGCCATAGTGGAGAGGAGGAAAAAGGAGAGAACGCTCCAGGAAAGTTGGGATCTTTACGGTGGGTCATCCCTGGCCGTCTCCACTCCAAAGACGGAACTGCGGCCAAAAGCAGCCATTTCGAGGATGTGCTACAAGGTGTAGAGTAGAGAACTGACGCTTTCTGGCGACCGTTTGGTCGCCTTACTCCTATCAGTTCCCCCTCATCAAACCGTACGTGAGGTTCTCCCTCATACGGCTTTCCGATGTTCTTCTTTCCTTGGCATTCG
>NZ_RHHT01000035.1 GCF_003710985.1 Brevibacillus panacihumi | reverse complement strand
CTACTCCTATGCTTCACAGTGACCGGGGGTTTCAATACACCTCTACGGCTTTTAAGAGGAAACTGGACAAAGCAAACATTACCCAAAGCATGTCACGTGTTGGCCGTTGCATTGACAACGGACCAATGGAATCTTTCTGGGGAACCTTGAAATGCGAGATGTATTACCTGACTACATACAACTCGTTTGAAGAGTTGAAGAAGGACATCGATACCTATATCCACTTTTACAATAACGAGCGATTACAGGCAAAGTTAAACGGCCTCAGTCCCACGGAATTCAGAACTAAGGCCGCTTAAAACTTTTACTTATTTGTACTGTCTACTTGACGGGGTGCAGTTCACATGATTAAAAATTGAAATTGTCTGGATCTGGCCCAAAACGTTTATTTTCATTTAGTGCCGCAAGCCGTTCCACATCTTGCGGTTCCAAGGTGAAATCAAACACGTCTGCATTTTGGCGAATACGCTGTGGCGTAATGGATTTCGGGATCGTCACCACTTTTTGGTCCAGGTCCCAACGGATCACGATTTGGGCAGGAGATTTGCCGTATTTCTGAGCCAGTTCAGTCAGCAATGGATGATCGAGATTCCCCTGCATCAGCGGACTCCAAGCCTCCATCTGGATTTTGTGATCACGGCAGTATGTAAGCAGATCTCGTTGGGTGAGCAGCGGGTGGAACTCGACCTGATTGACAGCAGGAACGATTTCACTGACCTTGCGAAGCTCTTCCAGATGGTGAATGTGGAAATTGCTTACGCCAATCGCACGTACATAGCCATCCTTGTACAGCTTCTCCAATGCTCTCCACGTCTCGGTAAATTTGTCTTTTACCGGCCAGTGGATCAGGTACAGGTCCAGCGTGTCTACCCCGAGCTTTTTCACGCTTGTATTGAAGGCAGCAAGTGTCGATTCATAGCCTTGATCCGAATTCCACACCTTGGTTGTCAAGAAGAGCTTGTCGCGTGCAATACCCGACTCGCGAATCGCTTCGCCTACGCCCTCTTCGTTTTTGTAGATAGCAGCGGTATCGATGCTTTCATAGCCGGCTTCAATCGCAGAACGGACGGAATTTTTTACCTCTTCGCCCTCTTTTACCAGGTATACCCCAAGGCCAAGCCAAGGCATTTTGACCCCATTGTTCAGTTCTGTGCGATCTGTGAGCTTTGTTGTCATACGATCTCCTCCATTCAACGTAGAATTGGGATGTTGTCGTTAGTCAGTGTAGCATACACGAGGATGCAGGAAAAGCTCGCCAGCACATTAGTACAAGCGGTTTTTATAGCTGTCCATCAGTCCCTCTGCCACTTCCTTCACTGTCACGTCCGGCAGCTTGATGTGATCAGCCAGGATCTGCGCTGCGTTAGGTACGTTCTCCTTCGCTGGCCACGTATCCGGATTCCACAAGCCTGAACGCATAAACGACTTGGCACAGTGGATATAGCACTCCTCTACCTCAACGCCAATGCCTACGGTCGGCCGTTTCTCGTTCACTGCCATCTTCTCCAAGATCTCCTCATCCCGGATGACACAAGCACGTCCATTGATGCGAAGCGTCTCCTGCAAGGTCGGAATCAGGAAAATCAGGCCAATCCGGGGATTCGCCAGAATGTTGCGAAGCGAATCCATTCGCTTGTTGCCTGGCCGCTCCGGGATGACCAGGTGCCGATCATCGACGATATGTACGAAGCCCGGAGCATCTCCGCGCGGGGAAGCGTCGCATCTGCCTGCTTCATCAGCGGTCGCGATGACCAGAAAAGGGGATTTTGCGATATAGTCACGGCAATGTTCGTCCAGGCGATCAATGCTTTTGTTCTGCACCACGCGACTCGGCTCTCCGAACATCTCCCTCAACACCGTCTGCTCTGTTACTACATCCCGAAATACTCCGAATCCCTGCATCCTCAACACCTCTTGTCTTTGCTTTTTTCTTTCTTGTCTGTGACCATCATAGCACAGGAAAGACATGTTTTCCTTTCACTTTCTGCAAAAAAATGGTAATATTTGCCTATCCCTTGCTATAATCAAGATTACAAACAAATGAAGGTGGCGCGCTGCCAAATGAGCATGTTCATCAATATCCTCACATCCATCGTTCTCATTGTCATGCTTGTCTATATCTATAAAAAACGCGAAGAAAACGAAACAAACCTTGGATTCAAAATCATCGGATATTACCTATTGGGCTCGTTTACTTTTCGCATGAACGAATTTCCTGTTCCCTTAGGCTTTTTGATCTTTCTCTTCTTTTTCCGGCCCATTGCGAATCGAACAGCGAAGCACTATGCCGCTTACCTCGGTTTGGCCTTTTTTGTTCTGCAATTGATCATGCCAGCCGTACAGGAGTATTGGTATGAGCGTCCTCGTGACATTGCAGCCTCAAGCGCCAATATGTATCAGGTACCATTTGCCAAAGACTGGCTTACCATACAAGAGCAATTGGACATTGATCCCGATGCCCGCTTGGAGAAATTTCGAGCGGAGTATGAAAAAGACGGCGAGATCATCTGGCTGTCCTATGATGCAGTCGGCCAATCAGATCGTGAATTTGTCTATTATCACATTGATTTTTCATCCGAGACGCAGGCCTATACAGTAAAGCGCCGCAAGGTTGGGCCCCAATGGCTGCAATATGGCCGTTCTGTATTCGCTTCGAGATTTTTTGAAGTGTTTGACGAAGTCCAGGTTCGCAATTTGTCTCCGGAAGATTCTTTTGACCGGATTCTTCTAAGCAGCGACGGTGAATTTACGTCCTACGCTATCGAAAAGGGGAAAAAATACCTGATCCGTGGAAAAGAGGTCAGGGAGTTGACGAACGAGGAACTTCCCGTCGAAGGGTATACCATCAGCGCTTGCGGAAGAACGACCTACGAAACTACTTCCAGCTATACAAGATCATCCGGTTGTCTAGGGGATGTCGATTATCTTTTTGATGCGTCGCCAAATGGAAGCTGAGCATGTAGAGAAGGATGTGCAGGAAATGGAAGGTGGATATGCAGTTGGTTGGGGAACGTTAGCCCTGATTAATGCCTGCTTAGCCCAGGGAAAGAATGAAAGCGGGCTGCTATGGTTTCTCCTCTCCCTTTTGCTTGGCCCTATCGCCACTTTTATGATTGTGGTCTGGGTGAAGTTTCCGAAAAAAGATCAGTGAGTGGATGTCGATTACTTTTTTTGATGCATAACGCTCCAGATTGGACGAATCGGACGTCTTGCGCTATTTTTAAGTATAGTCATGAAAGGAGGTTTCCGCACTATGCTCAAAATAGGATCGCACGTATCGTTCTCCGGCAAAGGCTTGCTGAATGCTGCCGAAGAGGCTGCCACCTACGGCTCGAGCACGTTTATGATTTATACGGGTGCCCCGCAAAATACCCGCCGCAAGCCCATTGAGGATCAATTTATAACCGAAGGCAAAGAAGTCATGGCCAAGATGGGCGTAGATGAAATTGTGGTACATGCCCCGTATATTATCAATCTGGGATCTTACAAGGACGACACATTCGAGCTGGCTGTCCGGTTCCTGCAGGAAGAAATCAAGCGAACCGACTACATCGGCGCCAAGAATATCGTGCTGCACCCAGGCGCTTACACGGACAAGGATGCGGAATACGGAATTGCTCGCATCGCCGAAGGATTAAACGAGGTACTTGCAGAGGTCAAGCATACCGATGTGAAGATCGCTTTGGAGACTATGGCTGGAAAAGGAACTGAAATCGGACGGAGCTTTGAGGAAATCGCCGCCATTATCGAAAAAGTGGACGACAACAGCAAGCTTTCCGTCTGCATGGACACTTGCCACATTCACGATGCCGGCTATGATATCGTGAACGATTTCGATGGCGTACTCGAACAGTTTGACCGCATGATCGGCCTGGATCGTCTGGCAGTCGTCCACTTGAATGACAGCAAAAACTTTCGTGGTGCAGGCAAAGACCGCCATGCTCCGATCGGTGCCGGACTCATCGGGTTTGATGCGATGAGCTACATCGTAAACCATGAGAAAATCCGCCATTTGCCTCTGGTGCTGGAAACGCCTTGGATCGGGAAAGAAAAAGGCAAGGAACGCCCCATGTACGAAGCAGAGATCGCTCTCTTGCGCGGCGAGGTGGAAGACAGATTTGGCGAAGAATTCCTCGATCATGTGGAACGCCTGGACTTCTTCTTCCGCAAGCAGGATGTGTCCAGACGCGACTATGTCGTAGGAATCTGGGAGCTGCTCAAGAATGACCCGAAGGCGAAGAAAGCCGATGGCCGCGAGCCGATGGAGCGTCTGTACGATATGGTGAAAGAAGCCAGACTGTTCCCTGAGCTTTCGGAAGAGCAGATCAACCATCGCTTGACTGGCTATTTTGCGTTTCCTGCTCTCACGTAAGTGTTTTTTCGGAAATACCCTCCGCTTGGGTAGGAGGCGGCAATCAAATGGCTTGTACATCCTGCGGTTATGAATTTGACCCGAATCAGCTCAATTGGAAATACCATACGGAGAATCTTTACATCATCCTTTCTCCTGTCCATCACGAAACCATTTTCAAGCAAATCGTCGACCATTATGTCCACGAGCTGGAAAATGGGCAGGATGAGGAGGACGACATCTGGATCATCATCGATGAATATGAACCGGAATACACGCCTTGCAAGGAATGCTGGCTGCAAAATATCCGCACCAAACACCAGATGAGAAAGCTGTATGGCGAACAGAATATCTCCTTTCGCTTTACATTTTAAACATATGGAAAAGCCGTCCCCCTTCAAGCAAGGGAGACGGCTTTTCTTCATGAATCCCGAAGCGGCTGCAAGCTCCCCTCCGAAACGACGACCCTTCCTTTTTTCAACACCGTATGGACGTGATTCACCCCGTAACGGTACTGGAGGGTCATGAAATCCGGCACATCGAATATCGTGATGTCCGCCTGCTTCCCCGGCTCAATGCTGCCGATCTGATCACCGCGGCGAATCGCATGTGCGGCATTGATCGTCGCTGCCGTCAGCACCTCAGCAGGGGTCATCCCCATCTTCAGACAGCCGAGATTCATGATCAGGGGCATGGAGACGGTAGGAGAAGAACCGGGATTGCAGTCCGTCGATAGGGCAACCGCTAATCCGGCGTCGATCATTCTTCGACCATTGGCAGATTCCGCCATTAGGAAAAAGGCAGTTCCAGGCAGAAGCACAGCGATCACCCCTGCGTCTGCCATCATCTGGATGCCGCGCTCGGACGCCCGCAAGAGATGGTCGGCGGAGACAGCCCCGATCTCGGCTGCAAGCTCCGCCCCTTGATACGGCTCGATCTCGTCGGCGTGAATTTTGGGCAAGAGACCATGCTGGCGGCCAGCCTCCAAGATGCGTCTCGACTGCTCAGGTGTAAACACCCCGCGCTCGCAGAAGACATCGTTGAACTCAGCCAACTGACGGCGCGCTACCTCCGGGATCATCTCCCGGATCAAAAGATCGACGAAATCATCCGGACGTTCCCGATATTCCAGCGGGACAGCATGTGCGCCCATAAACGTGCTGACGACATCGGCCGGATGCTTTTCATCCAGGAGCTTCGCCACTTCTAACTGTTTGAGCTCCACATCCAATGACATGCCATAGCCGCTTTTCGCCTCGACGGTTGTGACTCCATGCAGCAAAAACTGGTCGAGCCGTTTTTTGCTCTCTGTAAAAAGCTGTTCTGCCGATGCCTCGCGGGTCGCCCTGGTCGTCGCATGAATGCCTCCGCCGCTGTTCATGATCTCCATGTAGGTAGCGCCGTTAAGCCTCATATTGAATTCGTTCTGCCTGCTTCCGGCGTGAACCAGATGGGTATGAGGATCGATCAGTCCCGGGGTGACCAGCTTCCCGGAAGCGTCGATGACCAGTGCCTCTCCGCTGCGCTGTCCATACTCTGCCGCAAGCTCGGCATCTGTTCCGACGCGCATGATTTTGCCGTCCTCCAGCCAGACGCTGCCATCCTCGATGATCGCCAGCTGATTCATCCGTTCTCCGGTCACTGGCGCGTCTGATTTCCCCGCCAGTGTGACAAGCTGCTGCGCATGGCGAATCCATATCGGCTGGTGTCTCATTTCCACTCCTCCATCATCGGGATGCGCACGCCTTTTTCCCTGGCTGTTTGCCTGGCCAGCTCGTAACCGGCGTCCGCGTGGCGGACAATCCCCATCCCCGGATCTGTCGTCAGCACACGTTCCAGACGAAGAGCTGCTTCCGGCGTTCCGTCTGCCACGATGACCATGCCGGCGTGAAGGGAGTAGCCCATGCCGACGCCGCCACCGTGATGCACCGATACCCAACTGGCCCCGCCAACCGCATTGACCAGCGCATTCAGGATCGGCCAATCGGCTACGGCATCGCTTCCATCCTTCATCGCTTCGGTCTCCCGATTGGGCGATGCGACAGAGCCGGAATCCAGATGGTCCCGCCCGATCACGATCGGAGCCTTTAACTCGCCGCGTCCCACCATCTCGTTGATGATCTGCCCGAAGCGTGCCCGCTCGCCGTAGCCCAGCCAGCAGATGCGCGACGGCAAGCCTTGAAACGAGATGCGTTCCTGTGCCATGCGTATCCAGCGACAAAGATGCTTATTTGCAGCAAATTCACGCAGAATGACCTCGTCTGTCTTGTAGATGTCCTCCGGGTCCCCTGAGAGTGCTACCCAGCGAAACGGCCCTTTTCCCAAGCAAAATTGCGGCCGGATATAGGCGGGGACAAAGCCTGGAAAACGGAATGCATCCTCTACTCCCTGATCCTTTGCCACCTGGCGGATGTTGTTGCCATAATCGAACGTGACAGCTCCCTGCTCCTGCATGGCTAGCATCGCACGGACATGGGCGGCCATGCTTTCCTTTGCCCGGGCTACATACACATCTGGCGACTGATGACGCAGTGCTTCCGCTTCTGCCAAGGACATCCCCAGCGGAATATAACCATTGAGCGGATCATGTGCAGAGGTTTGGTCGGTCAGCACATCGGGAATAAAGCCGCGATCCAGCATCTCGCGCAACACTTCCGGCGCATTGCCCACCAGGCCGATGGAGACGCCTTTTTTCTCCGCCTTCATCTGCTGGGCGAGGCGTAGCGCCTCATCCAGATCCCGGGTCATGACATCGAGGTATTTGGTGTCCAATCTGCGCTGAATCCGGGCTGGATCGATCTCGATGTTGATGCTGACGCCGCCGTTGAGCGAAACCGCCAGCGGCTGCGCCCCACCCATGCCTCCCAGTCCAGCTGTGACAGTAATCGTACCTTCCAGCGTGCCGCCAAAATGCTGGCGCGCGCATTCGGCAAACGTCTCGTACGTGCCCTGCACGATGCCCTGGCTGCCGATGTAGATCCAGCTTCCCGCTGTCATTTGTCCGTACATCATCAGCCCTTTTTGGTCCAGCTCGTGAAAATGCTCCCAGTTGGCCCACGCAGGAACCAGATTGGAGTTGGCCAACAAGACGCGCGGTGCGTCGCGATGCGTCCGGAACACTGCCACAGGCTTGCCGGATTGAATCAGCAAGGTCTCGTCGTCCGCAAGCTGCTGCAGCGTTCTGACAATCGCCTCAAAGCTCTCCCAATTGCGCGCGGCCTTGCCGATGCCTCCGTATACCACCAGATCCTCTGTCCGCTCTGCTACCTGCGGATTCAGATTGTTCAGCAGCATTCGCAGCGCAGCCTCCTGCACCCAGCCTTTGGCATGCAGCTTCGTTCCCGAGAACTGCTGAATCAACTGCTCGATTGATTGTGTAACCGCCATCCTCTTCCACCCGCTTTCTGAATACTTTTTCTCAGTATAAAAAAGCAGGGTAATGCAAAAAAGGCACCAGCCTTTTGATTTGGTGCCTCTTTCTTTCGCTCCTTTCCCTCCAAAACGGGAAAAAAGATGGAAAATCAGTGTTTTTTATCGATTCTTATCTTTTCTTTCGATTCCGGTATACGCGCGGTGTGATTCCCAGCTTTTCCTTGAACACTTTGCTGAAATAGTTGGCGTTGGAAAAACCGCTTCGTACCGCGATCTCCCGGATCGGCAGAGAGGTTTCCGTGATAAGCTGCTGCGCCTCCTTCAGGCGCATATTGTTTAATAGCTGGCGAAAAGAGACGCCCAAACTGGTGCTGACCAAGGTACTGAAATAGGCCGGGCTTCGATCCACATGGCGGGCCACTTCTTCGAGGCGAAGATCGGGATCCGTGTACTTCCCTTCCATATAGCGGATCGCCAGCTCCACCACATCCGCTCTTCCTGGGTTTTCCTTGCTTTGCACTGCATCCATCAGCGCAAATATGTAGAGCAGCATCTCCTGAATCACGCGATAGAGAATGGGGGCGTACAGGACAGTCTCAAATATCCGGTGGTATTCCTGTTCAAGCGGAGCGGCATCCAGTCCCTGCGATTTCATGTAGCGTCTCACTTGTGCAAGGATGCTGGTCAGACGAATCCGCAACAGTCCAGGCTCCGGGTAAGGCTCTCTCAGATTGGTAAACTGAGCGTACATCCACATCTTGACCGCTTCCCTGTCGCCATCCAAGAGCATGTCGATCCACGCTCGCTGTTCGGCTGGAGTCAGCAGAGGATCGATTGACGACCATGTGATGGGATGCTCGATGACGTACACCTGCCGATAGCCGATAAAGAAGCGCAATTGCAGGGCCTGGCTGGCTTCCTCCCATTTTTCGTGCAAGCTCTTCGGGGATGTCATACCGTCATGGATAACCAGCGATAACGGAGTATGGTGACTTGCTTCCCATTCAACCAGCAGTCGCTTGCCCATCTGCGGCATCGTTACAGGCGTCGCTGCTTCCCGGCTTGCAAAGACGAGAGCGATCACATCTGGCAGAGGCAGGATGGCCGGCTTCTCATGAAAGGGATATGCGTGTAGAAACGCGAGCAGTTCGGGATGCTGGCTTGTATCCTCCAATTGGGCAAGCATCAGGGGACCGGCTGTTTTCCCCCCTCCATCGGGAGCGAACAACTCACGATAGGAAGCATGAGTCATCTCCGCGTCGGTTTCGGCGGCGCCTGTACAGGATTTTTCTCGTCCCTTCTTCTTGCTTTCCTGACAACAGCGGGTCAATACCCGCCTGATTGTCTGCGGCGTCAGAGGCTTCAGCCAGAGGTCTCGGGCATGCAGCTCGATCCCCAGCATCGCTTTTTCAAAAGTGGCTTCCGCTGTCATGACCAGTACGATAGGGCGATACTGTTCAATCAACAGCTTGAGTCTGTCCCAACTGGCTCTGGCGATCATATCCAGTTCCAGACAAATGACGTCAGGTGTACTGTTTTCCATTATTTGGAACACCTCCATCGCCGTACCCGCCGAAAATACCTGATCGTAGGGTATCGCCCAGCTGTTGAGCAGCCAGTTGATCCCGGCGCGTTCGTTGGGGTCCCGATCGGCGATCATGATGCTGGGCATATGCATCCCCTCTTTTACGCAGAATATTCAGACATATAGAGCAGAAAGAGAAGCAAGAGTTTTCCCAACAGAAAAACCCTTGCCACTGCGTTCGCGATTTATTGCGAAGAAAATGGGTTTTTGATCATCGTTCCAATGATATGATTCATCGGAATGGCTCCCAATTCGCGCGAATCTGTACTGTCATTGCGATTGTCGCCCATTACGAAGACATGATCTTCCGGTACCGTCACTACCTGGTCGGACATATACTCCATCTTTTCCTTGATATATGGCTCCTCCAAAGGCACACCGTTGCGATATACCTGGTTGTTTTTAAATTCCAGCACATCTCCCGGCTTGCCGATCACACGCTTGATGTACATCGACTTGTCTTCCGGTTGACCCAGCACCATGCTGACCAAAGGGTGACCTGTAATATCATCCAACAGGGTACGGTTTCGTTTCACCCGGCTGTCGACGACCACGATGTCGCCGTAATCCGGCAGATACGAAAAAGTATGGGATAGTTTGGACACAAAAACACGTTGTTCATCCTGCAGGGTCGGATCCATCGAGTGCCCATCCACCTTGTAGGGCTGGAAGACGAAAATGCCCAGCGCCAGGGCGAGGACGATAGCAAAACAGATCGATCTGACCCATCCAAAAAATTCTTTCACGCGAGACCGACACTCCTTTCCAACAGCTCCTTCATTCATTCGAAGCTATCATACCACAAAAAGCCGCCAAAACAAAAAAGAGGCAGTTCTCTGCTGCCCCGCTGCCTCACTCAAGTTACGTTGGAGCATGCAATCCTGCACCTGCGGAAAAAGCACAGGATTTCACGCCTTTCCTTTTATTTTCGCGTCATGGCGGACGATTCGCTCATAGGATTCCCGGTCGGTGTCGCCTTCCGTGCTAAAGCAGAGAACGACAGATGTCTCGTCCAGCTTTGCCGTTTTTCGAAAATCCTCCCACTCCTCTTGCTGCATCAACGCTGCCAACAGTCCGACACCGACGGCACCGCTCTCCCCGCTTACGATCGGCTGGTCATCCCCGACAGGAAGCCCCAGGCTGCGCATGCCATCTGCCGCAACCGAGTCCGGGCAGCTAGCAAAGGCATCGGCATAATCGCGCAGGATCTCCCACGCCAACGGACTGGGCTCGCCGCAAGCGAGTCCTGCCATGATCGTCCGCAGGTCTCCCATAGCCGGCAATGCCCGTCCATCTCCTGCTGCGGAGCGGTAGAAGCAGTCGGCAGCATGCGGCTCCACGATGATCGTAAACGGATATTTTGACGGGTTCCTGGCAACTCCATGGCCAAGCACCGCTGCCGCCATGGAGCCGACCCCAGCCTGCAAAAATAGATGGGTCGGGGCTTCTTCCGGGAACTGTTCCGCTATTTGCTGAATGGCTTCTGCCGCCATGGTCGTATATCCCTGCATGATCCACGCCGGGATGTCGGTATACCCCTCCCAGGCTGTGTCCTGGATGACCTGCCAGCCTCGCTCGCGCGCCATCTGATCCGAAAGGCGAACGGCTTCATCGTAGCTGCCGTTGATGACATGAGCGTGCGCCCCGGTCTGGCGTATTGCCTCCACGCGTTGGGACGCACTCCCCTTCGGCAGATAGACGACTGCCCTTTGTCCCAATTGGGCGGCTGCCCAAGCGACTGCCCTGCCATGATTGCCATCAGTCGCGGTGACGAAGGTCAGCTCTCCAAGTTGTCTTTTCACCTCTTCAGACCGCAAATAAGCGAAGTCCGCTTCCTCGATCGGAAGCTTCAGCCTATCGCAGAGATAACACGCCATGGCATAGGAGGCTCCCAGTACTTTAAACGCGTTAAGACCGAAGCGATGGGATTCGTCTTTGACCAGAAGCTGTCGGATTCCGAGTTTGGCGGCCAACTTTGGCAAGCCTACAAGCGGCGTCGGGTGATAATCGGGAAAGGTGCGATGGAAGGCTTGGGCGATTTGCGCGGCTTTTGGGGATACAAATTCCGGAATGTTCATTTCGTTTCCGTTTCGTCGATTCATCGGGTTCAAACGCACTTGTGCGGCCTCTTTGTTCACCATAGCGATTCTTCCCCCCATTGATTTCATTCTCTTCCCAAGCTAATTCCTTCTCTCATGGAGAAATCCTGCTACCACGACGAGGGGAGCGTTGTAATCAATCGCATATTCATTCGTGGCGAAGGAACGCACATCGTCCACGTAGCTTTTGGCCCCTTGCTTTTGCGGTGCGACATTGTCGTTGGCATTCGCATTGGGGCCGCCGACCAAAAGCCCCGGGACAAGAATTCCGCTGGCTGCCGAATAGCGGTGGTGGGGATGGACGGGCGAAAACATGCCGATTCCGGTAACGAATGACTGAGCGAGGGGATTGGCGCCCAACACCCAGTCCAATTGCCGGGACATGGCTGCCAGGTAGGCAGGCTTGGGCTCCATCTGGTAGGCCACGGCCAGATGCACGCCGTACCCAAGTGAAGTCTTGGTCGAAGCCCAGTCGTAATCACGGGCTTGCAGGACCGTGCCGTACGCGGTCTGATTGATCCGGCTCACCACCTGATCTGCATGGCGAATCAGCAGATTGCGCATCTGCTGCGTCAACTCCCAATCAGTGCGCTGGTGCATGGCCAGAGTGATGATTGTCATCGCGGAGGTATGCTGCCAATACGATGGGGTCAGCTTTTTTGGTCGAAGCTCCAGTTCTCCCAGATTCTTCTCCACGTAGGAGCGGTAGCGAAGATCGCCAGTCGCGAAGTACAATTCAGCAGCCGCCCATACCCGGCTCTGCTTGTCGCTTTTGATCCGATAGGCTTGGACTGATTCGGGGACCAGCAATTCGCTTGAACCTTCGAGAAAAGCCCACGCTTTCTTCGATGCATCCAGCAGCATCTGAGCATAAGGCTCGTCGTAGGAATGGTAGACGCGGGAAGCACGCGCCATCGCTGCCGCAAAGATCGCCGTATCCGGTGTCGAGACAGGGTAGAGATACTGTGGCTGTCGATCCTCCTCGGGCAGAATCATCCCGGGAAACTCCGCTGTCTTCACACTGTGATGCACGGCCCCGTCCTCTCGCTGCATCTTGCGCATCCAGTCAAGCTCTACCCGTATCACGGCCAAAGCGTCCGGCTCACCAGCATGGGCAACGCGCTCCCCCTCATCTGCCTGCGGCAAAGAGAGAGACGTATTTTTCAGCGTCATCGGCGCCAGCTCATACGCCAACAGCAGTTGAGCAGTCGTCATGCCTGCATTGGCAGTGTACTTGCCATAATCTCCGGCATCATGCCAGCCTCCCGTCACATCCCGCTCCCCTCCTTGCCCTCCGATCACCTGGGCAGGAGCCAGATGGCAGGCTTCGTGATGCACATGGGAGACAGTGTCGGCGAGAGCGATTCCGCAGCGCTGCAATTCATAGGAACGCATCGCGGTCTGATAGATGCTTTGGTAGACGTGGTCGCTGATCGCGAAGGGGGCGCTGCCGCGTCCATTGGATAACTGAATCTGGTATACGCCCGGTTTTTGAAACGAAGAAAAATCCATCTGATAGACAGGCTTTCCAGAATTTCGTTCCTTTTGGCTGATTGTCGGGACACCGCGAAATACGGCATGGTTCGCTTGCAGATCGACGAGCGAAAATTCCCCGACAGCTGTCGTCGTATACGCGATTTTGACCGCAGACGGCGCGTAGCCTGCCTGGTTGATCCCAATCTCCCGGGTTGCGGGCTGCGGGTTCACCAGATGAGGCGGAGACGTTATGTCCTCCCGTGTCAAATACAAGACAGCAAGAACTGCTAGCAAAGCCAGTACGACCATCCATCCCGTCCACCGCGAGGAATGGATCTTTCCTTTCAGCATGATTGGATCTCCCTGTAGATGGACTCCATCTTTTGACCGAATGCTTCCCATGTGTGATCACGGGCAAAAGAATAGCCCCTTGCCCCCATGCGCCTGCGCTCGTCGGGGTGCAGACAGAGGTACTGGATTGCATCCGCTATCTGCTGCACCGCCTGCTCCGGGTTCAAGACCGGAATCTTGATGCCCGCATCGTCAGGCACAAAATCCCGCACACCATGATGGTCCAGCACAATGACCGGAAGCCCGTACGCCATCGCCTCCAGCACCTGTGCGCCGAAGGAATCCCGCAGACTGGTAAACAAAAAACAATCGCTGGTCAGGTAGTGCTCCTTTACCTGCTCCCAGGGAAGCTGGCCGAGATAGAGCACCTGCTTCTCCACCCCGTATTCCGCAATCCACCTCGGGACCTGATCCTCCAGCTCGCCGCCGCCGATGATGTACAGTTGAACCCCCAGCCCGCGATCCACCTTGGCCATCGCTTCGACGGCAAGCCTGAGGGCTTTGCGCGGCATCAACCGCCCTACCCAGAGGAGCTTCATCCCGCCGTTCGTTCTCCTTTCGGGCAGCTTGTCTGGGAAAAAATCGCGGGGCAACGAGGTATCCAGAAACAGCGTGACGTTTTTTCCGCCGACCGCCCGGGCTATTTGGAGCGTATCCCGGTTCGTCACCAATGTCTTGCTGGCATGGCGGATGGTCCCGCGCAGGACGGGATTCCAGCCCGCCATCCTGCATCGCAAGAGGGAACGGGCAGCCTCATTGACCCATTTTTTACCAAAATATCGCCTGAACTCCGCCGGCGCGGTTTGTCCTCCCCCGACAGGACCGAACACCATCGGTTTTTTCAAGCGCCACAGCCAGGAACCCCCTTGCAGACTCCCCAGGGTCATATGATGGATGACATCGAAGGAAATGTCTGCGTCCAGCCGCTTGGCAGCCTTGTACGCCTGATGCTGCCAGTAAAAGTAATTGATAAAATAGCCGGCATTTCCTCTGATCAAACGGCGAATCTGCGGGCGATCTTTTACATAGACAACATGTAAGGACGGCACATGTTCTTCAGCCAGCTTTCGTTCAATGGCTGCCCTTCCCTCGGGACGGGTCAATACCCAGACGTCGTTTCCCTGCCGGGCCAGCTCGACAGCAGCATTCCAGCCGAAGCCAGGCTCCGAACCGCGATCAGGCTCGCAGGCAAATGCAGACAGCAGTATTTTCATGCGTCTCCTCTCTTTCCAGCCGAATCTATTTTACGCTTCACGTTGCCAATCGCTGATACAAGCATGAGGGGATTTTCATAAGCTAGAAATAGCAAGACAAGGTACGAAAATGTAACAAAAGGAGGATTGATGCAATCCGATGGTAAACAGCTTGCAAGTGGGTTCACCGATAGACAGGCGTTTTTTCGGGATTCAGATCCAGGAACTTTCCAATATGCGTCCACTCGGGTTCGGCACGCTTCGAGTCGGTACAACCTGGCGGCAGCTCGAAGCTCAAAAAGGACGGTTCGACTTTCGCGAGGTGGATGCTTACGTCGCTTTTGCCGAGCAGGAAAAGCTCGATGTCATCATGCAGCTTGGTCAACCACCGAACTGGGCCACAGGCGGAATCTCTTCTTCGCCGTACGGGGATCTGTTCAACAGCATCCCGCCGCACAACATCCAGGATTGGCGCAATTATGTGGCGGCATTGGGGCAGCGCTACAAAGGGAAAATTCGCTATTACGAGGTCTGGAATGAGCCGAATCTGAGCGGGTTTTATTCAGGAACATTGGCAAAGCTCGTGGAGTTGACCATGGAAGCCTACAAGGTATTGAAAGCCATCGATCCGCAGATCCAGGTCATCAGCCCCACCTACACGACAGAGGACGGCGTTGCGGGAATGGGCGACTTTTTGCGCGCTGGAGGAAAAGACTGGATCGATATTGTCGGCATCCATCTCTACTCCTATCCCAAGCCCCCAGAAGCCATGCTCGATCTGGCGAGGAAGTATCGGCAGGTGATTACGCAAGCAGGCGCGGGTGCTCTCCCTGTATGGAATACAGAGAGCAGCTGGAACAGCTTTTACTACAAAGGGGTGTTGTACGGCAGCGACGAAAATGACTACTCCGTCCAGATGCCGGATGATTTGGCCATTTCGTATATCCACCGGATGTTTTTATGCAACTGGATCGCGGGGATGGAGCGAGCCGTTTTTTACGGGATGGATCAGCCCTGGTCGCGCATCCGTCTGCTGGACCTCAATCGCCTGCCAAACGTAGCGGTTACGGGTCAGTCCTACCAGCGAATGGTGGAGTGGCTGACAGGCGCTGCGATGCATCAGTACACTTTTTCTACACAGGGCATTCACACCCTCTCCCTTACCTATGCGGACGGGCGATCCGGATATATTCTCTGGATGGATGATGACCGTACCGCCCAGCTCTCCCTGCCGCCCGAGCTTGCCATGAGCCAGATGCAGACGGCAGACGGCAAGCAGGTCCCGGCAGCGCAGACCATCACGGTCACCTCCATGCCCCTCTATCTAAAATCCTACGACGATCATCGGGCACTTCCGGAGATTTTCCCGCAAAGCAAGACGCGTACTGAACTGCTCTACAACGGCGACTTTTCGCTGCGCATCTCCGACACTTCCTTCCCCGTCGGCTGGGATACAGGCGGCTTGAGCATAAGCAAGTACATGGGCGCAGATGCACCTCCCAACCAGACGACGCTCACGCTCACCCCTTCCGTACAATTTCAGCAAATGGTCCAACGTCTGAGAAAACCGCTCGCCAAAGGCAATCTGTACACCATGTCCATCACATACAAGCTCCCGACCGCACCCGCTGCAGGCAAATGGACGATGGGTCTGGATGTGGGGGCAATGGGTACCCCGTTGCATGATCAAGCCTTTCTCGAGATGCCCGTCCAGGATACCTTTCAAACCAGAGAAGTAACCTTCTATTACGCGCCGGAGGATCCCGATCCTTCCCCTGACCTGCGTCTATCCATTGTCAACATGGCTCCGACCGGAACCAAACAGCCGCTGTACATCTCCCGGATCTCCCTGACGCAGGTTAGCGACCGGGGACATGTCCTCCCTCACACGACGAACATACTCTACTCTCCCGTTCTGCCTACATCGGGCTCGTATTCCAAGCATGATCAAATCTACTTCACAGATGCCAATCTGATCGCCACCGAGGGCCTGGGGTGGGTATGTCTGTCCTCCGGGACTTTTGGAGCCTTGAGCGGCGTTACCGGAAGCTTGACCAATGGCAGCTATGTGCTCACGGTCAACAAAGCCAATTCCTTGCGTGTCGGTGATTACGTCAAGATCGGCAACGATTCGCAGATCTATCTGATCGCCTATCAGGAAAGCCCTACCCGCTATGAACTGGGGTCAACAGCTAGAACCACTCAGCAGAACCAGCCTGTCTCTTACGTTCCGCCTGTTTTTCTCCCGCTGGCAAAGCCTGTGCAGCCCGTTCTCCCTGCACCTGCCGCATTGACGGCAACGCGCAGCCCCTTTGTCTACAAAAATGCGCAGGCCTCCCCAGTCGACGTCCTGGTAGCCAAAGGGGCCGTATCCTTGATCGAATGGAGCCGCAACGGTTCCACCTGGTACGACACGGGTCAGACCAGCGGCATCATATCTTTGTCAGCCGGGGATTCTGTGCGCATCACGTATTCGTCTGCCCCCAGACTCACAGTTGTGCCCCGCTGACCTGGCAGTCTACCCGAATGACTCTTCCCGCTCTGTTCGCTCGTTTCGCTCCGGCAGCAGAGCCGGGATTTTTTTTAGTCCCAGCAGTTCGCAAAAGAGTGCCCAGAGATAGAGGGGATTTAAATATAGATAGCGGCGCCATAATCTGCCCGGCTCCTGGATCAGGCGAAACAGCCATTCCAGTCCGGCTCGCTGCATCCAGCCAGGTGCTTGCGGCAGATTGCCCGCGTGAAAATCGAAAGCAGCCCCGACTGCTACGAGCGGCATGGCCAGCTCGTCGCGGTATTCGTATACCCATGTCTCCTGCCGGGGGCACCCCAGCCCTACCAGGACCCACTTCGCCCCGCTCGTCTTGATTGTGCGGATCACCTCTTGCTTCTCTTCCTGCGTAAGTCGGCGAAAACGAGAAGGCGAGCATCCGGCAATGATCAGGCTCGGGTATCGGCGGGTCAGATTTTGCCGCAGGCGTTCAATCGTCTCCTGTGTGCTCCCGTAGAGATAGACAGGTATCTGCTCATCCGCAGCCCTTTTCAATAAGCGCAGGGTTAACTCTGGTCCATAGACGCGGTCCGGCAGGCGGATGCGGTGCAGGATTTGCAAGCCCCAGCGCACCGGTTGTCCATCCGCCACCAGCAAATCCAAGGCATTCAATCGCCTTCGATGCGCCTCATCCAGTACGCCGCACATCACGCCATGCACCGCCAGAGCCGAGACACCGTAGCCGCTCCCCTCCCGAGCATGGGCCATGATCTGTTCGACCGCATACTCGTAATCAACGGCTGCGATCTGGACGCCCAGGACGGGATGTCTGCCGAAATTGATCATAAGGCATGACTCCATCTCTCTTTGTTTTCCGCGTAGATTTCCTCCATGATCATGGATATGGAGCATGTAATTTTCCAATGCGGGTAGTCTCGCATCAGCTTGCGCACATCGCTGACGTACCAGATATGGTCGCCTGCCCTGTGCTGCTCGCTGTAGCGATGCTCCACAGGCTTGCCCGTAATTTTCTCGGTCAGCAGGATCGCTTCCAGCATGGAGACATTGGAGAAGATGCCGCCGCCCAGGTTGTACACCTCACCCGGCGCAGGAGGCTGGGAAAAGACCGCATGAATCGCCGCGATGACGTCTCTCGCATGGATGACATCCCGCACCTGTTTGCCCTTGTACCCCAGGATCGTGTATGGCGTGCCTGTCATCGCGCATTTCATCAGGTAGTTGATAAAGCCGTGCAGGGGAACGCCCGCCTGCCTGGACCCGCTCAATACGCCGCCGCGAAAACAGACCGTTCTCATTCCGAAATAGCGCCCGTACTCCTGGACGAGAATGTCGGCAGCCAGTTTGGAGGCGCCAAACAAGGAATGCATGCTCTGATCGACACTCATCTCTTCACTGATGCCCTGGTGGAACGGGTGGTTTTTTTCCACTTCCCAGCGCGTTTCCCCTTCCACCAGCGGCAAGCGATTGGGCGCATCCCCGTAAACCTTGTTCGTCGAGGTAAAGACGAAGACTGCCTCGGGGCAGAATCGCCGCGTCGCCTCCAGCAGATGGAGGGTTCCGTTGGCGTTGACCGTAAAGTCCAGCAACGGATTTTTTGCTGCCCAGTCATGGGACGGCTGGGCAGCAGTATGAACGATCAGCGCGATTTCGGAAGCATAGCGCGAAAAGATCCGGTCCAGCTCTTCGCGGTCGCGTATATCCGCGTCATAATGTTCGTACCGTTGCTTGTAGGTGGAGAGCAGGCGCGAGCGATTCCACAAGGTGGAGCCTTCTTCGCCGAAAAAGGTTTGCCGCATATTATTGTCAATTCCGACTACGTGGTAGCCTGCTTCCGCATAAAACGAGGCAGCTTCCGAGCCGATCAGTCCCGCTGCCCCTGTAATGATTACGACTGCCATATCTGCTCTCCTCCATCCGCCGCACTGCGGTTGTCGCGAGCGGCTTCCACTGCCCGGCATATGCCTTGGGCAAACCGCTCCGCCATTTCTTCTATCGTATAGGTCAGACTCGCCTGCAAGCAGCCTTGCTGCAGCTTTTGCAGGCTCTGCTCATCGGTCATCAGTTCGACGACTTTGGCCGCGTAGGCGTCCACATCGTCTGCCTGCTCCAGCATGACCCCGTTTTCATGATTGCGCAAATACTCGATCTCCGGACTGTGGTAGCGGACTTGGGTCGTGACGAGCGGCACTCCCAGCGCAAACGTGTCGAGGATCGCCAGACCGACCAATCCCGGCATCAGGAACAGCTTGGAGATCAAAAAATACGGCACCTTCTCCGCTTCAAATTTGGGTCCCGCATAGTGGATCCAGTCATGCCTCGCCGCCGCTTCCTTCACCACCCCATCCTCTACGCCCGCTCCGATAAAAATCATCTGGAAATCAGGGATTTGCTCGCGAATCCTCTCGCATGCCTTCAGTAAAAACGGAAGCCTTTTTTCCGGATACATGCCGCCCGTGTACAAGCCGATGTTTTCACTGGCGATACCCATGGACTGCTTGAAGGAAGCCAGTCTGTCCATCGTCCAGGACTCTTTTTCCCGTACGAGCTGGCGGGTATCAATCGCATTTTGCACGGATGTGATTCTCTCTGCCGGGAACCCCAGCTCTTTTACGACCTCGGCACTCAAATCATTGTAGGAAAACCACCAGTGGACATGACGGGACATCCAGGCCTTCACTTTCTCGCCCAGCCAACTGGCATTATGATCCTGAAAATTGCGGCCATGCCCCCAAAAAGCAAGCCTGCGCGTGCCCCAAAGGCTTTGCAGCATCAGCACATAATTGAGCATCAGCTTGCTCGCCTGCTCGACGATGACGAGATCGACTCCCTGCAGCTGACGAAGGCAGGGCTGCCAATACAGCTCGCGCGATCCCAAACGAAAGATCTTGTTTTCAATCCTCTTCGCCCACGGCAAGTGGATGGAATCACGCTTGCTCGCTTCCGAGGCACCAGGCTGGCCGTAGATTAACACAAATTCAATTCCATATAATTCCAATTGCGTTTTGAGCAGTTCATAAAACCTGCGGCGATACTGGGGCAATGATTTGTACACGATGGCTACGCGCGGACGTTTTTGCATCTGGCTCACGTCGTCTCCTCCTTGCGCTTGCTGGTCAACAGCCCGCTGCCCTTTTTCAATGCCTGGTAGCCGTAATAAAGCCCTCCGCGCAGCGCTTCCTTGCCGATTTTCCTGAGTAAGGACGGTGCCGACATCGGGTTGATTGGTTCCAGCAAGGTTTCTGGCCACATCTGCCGAATCATCTCCCGATATAAAAAATTGCGTGATCCGAAGCTGTTCTTCACTGCCAATAGCGTGGTTAGAATTTTGCGATTGTTGAAGGGGCTGAATTCCTCGATGGCAATATCCTGCTCGGCCGAATATATCGCGCCCCAGTTGCCGAAAATCTGTTCCCACTCGAACAAGGTCAAAGGATTTATGCCCCATTTTTCATGGTCCTTGATTCCATTCAGCCAGGCATCGAAGCTATTTATGACAAACGGATTTTTCCCCAGTTTGGTGTATCTGGCCAGAAAAGCACCCGTTACTTCTCGATTGGGATGGTAGTCGTAGTAGCACTCTCTCGCAATCTCACTGTAATTGCCGCTTATATTCACTTTTCCCTGGGAATGAAGGTAATGCTGGTAGATGATTCTCGTTTTGGCCAGATCGCGCATTTGCGCATTTTTTCTGTTGATGTGGACAAATTGTTCATCCATTTGCTCTGGTGAAGGGTGGATGTGAAAGGCGAGACCCAGCCGGGACAAAAGTCTCGAGGGAATCGCCACATCAGGCGAATCCTCCTCCAGGCCGGGATGAAGCGTTATATAGTAATGCACCTGTTTGCTTACCCTTCGGCTGGCAGCCAGCAAAATGCGGCTGTCCCAACCCGCCGTCACCGGAAGCATCACCTCAGATCGTCTGGCTATCGCTTCGATCGAGCCGATCAGCATGCGGCTGGCACGGCTCACGGCCTCTTCCAAGGCAAGCGGCTGCAGCTTTTGGACAGGCCAAAAACGCTCCACCTTCCCACTCTGCATGTCAAGGCTGTGATTGGGCGGCAAATGCTTGATGCCTGCAAAGGGAGTGCCGTCACCCGGCCATAGATTTTCCTCGCTTTGAAAAGGCTTGGATTGCATAAACTGCCGCAGGTGTTCATTCTCATCCACTTTGGCGCCAATGTGCGCGGCAAGCGTGACAGCCTGGGACGCGCACCACACGCCATCAGGCTGCACACTGTAGAAAACCTGGCGCATGCCGCAGGAATCGTGGAAGAGCTTTAGCTTGTTCCCGCTCCTGAATAATAGAATCCATCTTCCCCCGCAATGCTCGGCACCCTCCAAAAGCTGCTCGAATGATGCGCACTGCTGATGAATGTCATGCAGAATTTCTTCATTGCTCCACTCAGGATGCTCCGGGTCGATCAGGTAGCCGAGCAGTGTCAATTGACTGTTTGGTCTGTAGGATTGCGCCACCTGCAAATCAGGGTGAACCGAGAGACACAAGCGGTCATCGAGTGCAACCCGCTGCCAGTCGTCCATTCCCACATACCGGGTGCCGATGACAAATTGACGGCGATAAACGAGCCGTTCCTTATTGGGGATCATCATCATGACTCCTTTTGCTGCACGTCAACAAACCGATTCAACAGGTTGGCCGTCACTCCCTGGATGATCTCACTGACGTTGCCTCGCGCATCTTCCCAAGGATTGGCCAGACCGAAGCACCAGTATATCGTGCCGGCGTCGAAGACCAGAGCATTCGTCCAATAGCGATAAATGGTCGTATGCGCCTCTGCCTTCTTGCCCTTTGTATTGACCAGTGGAGAAGCAGCAATGATATCCAGATTGGCGGGTGTAAAAATATCGTTTGTCACCGTGTCGTACTCCCAGCCCACCAATCCTCTGACAGCCTCCCCCTTCCGGACTTGAAGCCCCTCGTACAGCCAGTGATTCGGATTGCTCACGACCCAGTCATAGCCTTGGGAGACGAGACCTTCATACATCTGTCCCAAGAGCTGATTCTCCGGTTCGTTGATGTTGCGCCATTCTGTGGTCAATAATTTGCGCTGCTCGACGGGATCCTCTGCAATGGCTCGATATTTGTAGCAAACCTGCAGTCTTGGCTCTCGCCGCTCACTCCCGTCTGTTCGCGCGGGATCATCCTCGAAGCGGATCTGCCAGTACACATCGTTGGCCCCGAAGAAGGCGAGGTGAACCCCCTGATCCCGCAGCCGCTCTACATACGTCCGCATCTGGCGGGAGTAGTACTCGTCGTGGCCCAGAGAGACGAATCCCTTCGGAGTCCACGGGACCCTCCCCAAATGGGTATCGATATTCGTCACGTAGCCTATATCATAGCCCTTGGACTCCAGCCAGTAGACAGTCGGGTACTCCAGGTACAAATCCCCCGAGCCGCTGTACTGTTCGTATGGGCGGTTGTACGAGATCTTCACGGCGACATTTTTCGGATCGTCATCGTACTCGAGGTACTTCCCTGTCTCCTCGTCATAATGTCCGTAGTAGCCGTATCCTCCCCAGGCGCTGTATGCATGCCACGTCGTTACGGAGGACTGGACCATGAGATCGTGCTCGTACTGCTCATCGCGCACGAGGAACGGTATGTAGGACTGAAAGCCGTCTGCCTCTGTCAATCGGACGACGTACAGACCCGTCACCCAATCCTCTCCAATTCTGAGATCAAAAGAAGGTCGCCAGCCCAGGTCCAGCAGCTTTGTGTCCGGGTCCGGCTCCGGCAGCCCATGTCTGCCTTCCTGTTGCGACCACCATCCTTGTGCCTGGCCCGTCAGTCCTTTCTTGGAAAACACCTGTCGCGCCCCTTTGCCCTGGTAATACCCCAAGCGGTATACTTCCAGGTCGTATCGTTGCCCTTGGGTTCGGGTGCTGATATGCAGCTGAAGGGTATCTCCTCCTGTCACGCTGGTGGCAGAGGCATAACCCTGTATCTGTCCCGCCGCAGGCTTTGTCACTCGCCAGTTTGCCGTTCCGGGCTTTTCATTTTCCGCTGCGATCATCGGTTTGCGCGGAAATTTCTTGGGGGCAGGCATCGCCAGAGCTGGCGCTGCCGCTGCCAGCTTCCAATTTCGATGGATAAACGGGATGCCTCCGATAGTGGCCATCACTGTAGAAAGCATGGCTACCTTCAAAAAATGGCGTCTTGAGATGCGTATTCGTTTTTTCTCTTCATTCATTTGCCCATCACACCTAGCGAAGGGGAGACATTTGCTGCCACGCCCAGTCCTTGGTAATCATAACCGCATGCTTGCATGCGCGATGCGTCGAGAAAATTGCGCGTATCGAGCAAGTACGGCTGCCGCATCATGCCAGCCACCTGCTGCCAATCCATCTCTTTGTACATGCTCCAGTGTGTGAGCAGGACTACAGCATCTGCGTCTTGACCTGTCTGAATCGGGTCCGAGCAATACGTGATCGGCATGTCGGGATTCAGCTCGCGAAACATGCTCATCCCCTGCGGATCATGGACGCGTATCTTCGCCCCTTCCTCCAGCAGCTTTTCGATGATGTACGACGCCTGGGTACGGCGCGCATCATCCGTATCAGGCTTGAAGGTCAGGCCCAGAATGCCGATTTGTTTGCCGCTCAGGCTGTTCAGTCTGCGCTTGAGCTTCTCCACCACGTACTGGTGCATTCTTTCATTGGAGACGACGGCCGCCTTGACGACCATCAGCTCGCTGCCCACCTTCTCACTAGCAGACAACAGCTCCGCCGTATCCTTGGGAAAGCAACTGCCGCTCCAGCCGCTCGATACCTGCAAGAACTTGGGTCCGATGCGGCTGTCCAGTCCCATGCCGGTCGCCACGTCCAGCACATTGCCGCCAAGCGCCTCGCAAAGCCTGGCAATTTCATTGATATAGCTGATTTTCACTGCCAGAAAAGCATTGGAAGCGTATTTGACCAGCTCCGCGCTCCTGGTATCCGTCTCAAAATAGACAGCGGGCGGTGCAGCCAGATCATAGGAGAAGGAGAAATGCTGGCAAAGATCCTCGTACCCGCTTCGCTCCAGCACTCCCTGATACAGCGTGCGCATCGCCGACAAGCCTTGCGGATGAACGCTTCCGATCACGATCCGGTCCGGAAAAAAGACGTCCTGCAGCGCAAAGCCCTCACGCAGAAATTCCGGATTGCTGACGACGGTAAAATCCGATTCGGGAGTCAGCCCCGAGGCCTCGGCTAATAACGTCGTGACCCATTGGCAGGTCCCAACCGGAACCGTCGATTTCATCGCAATGACGGTAAAACGCTCACCTGACAAATGCTTGCCGATTTGCTCGGCTGTCTGTTTGATGTAGCGCAGATCGGCTGAACCGTCCGGGTTGGACGGAGTTCCGACCGCGATGAAGATCACATCCGCCTCGGCAACAGCGTCATAGGACGTCGTCGCAAACAAGCTTTTTCCGATCAATGTCGGCAACAAAGTCTCCATCCCGGGCTCATAGATCGGGCACTCCCCCCGGCTCAGCCGCTCGATCTTTTCCTGATTCACATCAATGATCGTTGTATGATGGTGGTTCGCAGCCAATGCCGTTCCCGTCACACTGCCGACGTAGCCTGCTCCGATACATACGACCCTCATGTCCTCTCCCCCTTTGGCATTATGACTGGACACGCTCCACCCGCCGCTCCCTGTACGCTTTGATCGTACGGCGCAGCCCTTCCTCCAGATGGATCTGGGGCTTCCAGTCCAGCAGCAATTTTGCTTTTTCGATCACGGGTCTGCGTACTCTCGGATCATCCTTGGGCAGTGGATGGAAGGTGATTTCGCTAGTCGACTGACACATCTCTTTCACCATCCGGGCCACTTCCAAGATCTCGTACTCCTGCGGATTTCCGATATTAATGATCTCTCCGGTCGCGCCATTTCTCTCCATCATCAGCTGCAAGGCGCGGATATTGTCATCCACATAGCAGAACGAGCGCGTCTGCTTTCCGTCTCCGTATACGGTGATCGCCGACCCGTTCAACGCCTGGTTGACAAAATTGGAGATGACTCTTCCATCGTCGTTGCGCAGTCCTGCCGAGTAGGTGTTGAAAATGCGCGCCACCTTCACTTGCACACCAAAACGCTGGTAATACTCATAGCAGAGCACCTCGCCCAACCGCTTCGCTTCGTCGTAGCAGGCTCGCGGCCCCCAGGTGTTGACATTTCCCCGATACTCCTCCGGTTGGGGATGCATCACTGGATCGCCATACGCTTCGCTCGTACTCGCATACAGCAGTCTGGCGTGGTTCATCTTCGCCAATTCCAGCATGTGCTTGGTCCCGATGGTGTTGACCGCAATCGTGGCAAAAGGGTCGTTTTGGTAAAATTTGGGCGATGCCGGTGAAGCAAGATGATAGATTTCGCCCACATCCAGGAGGGAATCGAGTTGGAGTACGCCCGGATCGGACACATCGTAGAGGATGAAGTGAAAATGCGGATGATTTCTCACCTCCTCGATATGTGCCAAACGGCCCGTAGACAGGTTGTCGATCCCAATGACGAGCTTTCCTTTCGCGAGCAAATCTTTCAACAGATGAGAACCTAGAAAACCGGCCACACCCGTAATCAGTGTTTTCATCGAAGCTCCTCCTGACTCTCATCGGCTCCTCACACGCCGTGCGTCTCTTCGTATTCCTCATACCTGCTCCCCGCAAGCCCCATTACCATTCCCGCTCCGATGCAGATCTGCTGCAGGGAACGGATCAGGCGCACAGGTCCGAGCAAGACGGATGGGAGAAGCAGCAGCATGCCCCATCCGATCCGCATGACTCCCTTCACAGCGCGAAGCAGCAGGCGGTGAGCAGGCAAGCGGATATCCCGCTCGCACAGGGCATAGGTGTTTCCCGAACGGTATGCTCTTTGCAAAAGCCATCCCGGCTTGATTCTGCTTGCCGGCACCCACTCGTAGACGACGGCTTCGTCCGCCCAAATAATCTCGTGACCTTGTTGGCGAATGCGCAGGAAAAAATGGGTATCCTCCCCGCCAGACAAGCCGTAGCGGGGGTCGAAGCGGTTCGTCGGATTTTTCAGCAGGCTGGTACTGATCAGCACATTACCCGTTCGAGCCAATTCCATGCGAAAGCCTGTCGGATGGCGGGACCGTTCGTAAAATTTTCCCTTTTTGCTCCAGTCAGGCGCGGGCTCTTCCATTCTCGGCAGTACCGGTCCCGTCACGACATCAGCCCCGTATTCCTGCTGGACAAAGAGCAATTGATCCAGCCAGTCAGGGGCCGGCTCCTCGTCATCATCGATAAAGGCGATCCCGTCATACCCGTCCGCACCAAGAGCCAAAGCCCGGTTTCGCGCATGCGAGATTCCCCTGCGCGTCTCTTGGCTGTACACCAGCTTCCATCGATAACTTTCCTGCCGCTGTAAGCAAAAATCTTGCGCGCTTGCCTCTGGGTCGTTGTCAATCACCAGAACGTGCACTTCCGGAGTACAAGCCTTTTCAAAGGTGAGAAGCTCCAAGCCTGCCAAAAGCCTTTTCAGTCCATCCGGGCGTTTGTAGGTGAGGACACCAATCGCTACCTTCATGCTTCCTCCCTCCCCGCCGGCGATTCATACCAGCGAATACGGCTTCTTCGTTCCGCCATTTTCATCTTTGGCAGCGAAAAGCCAAGGGCAATAAACAGTGTCCAAAAAAAGCTGTTGTGGTCCAGCAAAGTAGTCTCCGTCAGATTGCACAGCACCAGGTAGAACAAAAACAGCGTTGGCCAATCATGCTCCCAGCTCTGCGACCCCGTCTGATAGGGCAGCGCCCTGCGAATGCGGCTGAAAAAGCTGAGCAATACGAGGCCAAGACCAATCAGGCCGATGTCCAATGTGACGTCCAGAAAGCCGTTGTGGGAATTGGGCGGTTCCCAAAATGTGACCCTCCAGATATAAGCGGACTCTCCTTCCCATCCAAGCCAGAATCCGCTGTAGCCGTACCCGAGCCAAGGGTGCTGCAGAATCATTTCGCTCACGATGTCCCACAATCCGGTCCTGCCCGTCAGCGTCAGATCGCGGCCAAAATAGCGCAGAATCGGCTCCAGATACGAAAGAACCAGCAGGCTGACGCAGATGCCAGCCAAACCGACCGGCAGATAGAGGAGAATCCGCGCGTATTCATTCCAGCGCAGGGTCCGCAGGAAGGGAATGCAGCCCAGTAAAAGCAGAAAAACGATCAAGGCCGTCTTGGACTCCGACAAGAGCAGCAGCATGACACTTGCAACGAAGCCCCCGACCGTCAACCAGCGCGGCCATATCTTCATCATGAATAGAAGGAAAAAGACGATGGCACCCAGAGACATCAAGCGTCCCAACTGATTTTTATGAGGAAAAATCCCTCGCCAGGCTGAGCTTCCCTGATACAGCATCTTCCCGATGTCCGGCATCAGCACACTGACTACGATGCTAATGAGGGCCCCGCTCAACAAAACACAGGCGACCAGTTGAAATTGTTCTCGCAGGGTAAATCGCGACGCCAGGTATATCGCAAACAGATTGGTGCCTACGAATGCGACGCTTCTGCGCATCGTGATTTCCGGCGCAGCCGACCACAGCGCGGACAGTACGATCATCAGCAGGAGTACGAGAGAAAGCTTGTCTCGAGCCAGAATCGCCAGGACGCGTTTGCGGTGCACGAAGATCAGAACGGCTGCGATCCCGTATATGACTTTCCACACGGTCTGCAAGAGGGCATTGCCATCAGCTACGCTGTCCATCTGTCCAGCCTGGAAAAAAGGGAAAAATGCTTGCGCAAACAAAAGAAGTGTAAGGATGACGTACCCCTGCTCCAAACGCAGCCAGCGTTTTGCCGACTTCAAGCGCTTTTTCCGCGATTCTCCTCTCGTCTCAGCGATCACTCCATTGTGCAAATTTCGCCTCCTCATGGATCATGTGTCCCTCCAAGCGCACGGCGCGCTCACGACGCAACAGATATCCAATCATCACCCAGTAGCTGCAGCACAGCATCACATCGCCGACGATGCTGACCACAATCGCTCCCTTCCAGGAGTAGAGAGGCACGATGAGAATATGCAGGCCTGCCACGAGTATTGCGACCATTACCTGAATAGTGGAGCGCCAGCCTTGAAACCCGGCACCTGTCAATGCATCAGCCGCAAAAATGTGCAGGCCCTTGAACAGCGGAATGATTGCCATCCAGCGAATCGCCTCGACAGCGAACAGATAATCCTCTCCCAGCACCCATGGGAGAATCGGGGCTACCAGATAGAGGACCAGCCAGGCGATCGCAGCGTAGACGAGCGAGAACGGAATCAGACGTTTGGCATACCTGACGCTTTTCTCGATCCCGTTCTTGCCTTCCTGAAAAAAGCGGGAGAAGGCGGCACTCATCAGCGAATAGATCGGCGTCAACGCTACGTCTACGATTCTGCTTGCGGCAGCATAAATGCCGGCATGCTCGGCGGAAGCATAGCGAACCAGCATGGTTTTGCCGATATCGGAATAGACGACGAGCGAAGACAGGCTGATCGAAAAATAGCTGCCCTCCTTCAGCTCCGTGATCAGTTTGCGGATGTGAAAGCTTGGTTTCCCCAACTCCTTGATCACCAGCGTCAAGGCAGCCGACATCATCACGAGTGTCGTCATCAGATAGAGAAAGCCCCACCATTCCATACTGTGCTGCGAAGACATCCACGCCAGGGCGACAGCCCCCGCCAGCCTGATCCCGCCCATGAGCATGTTGAATTGCGCCGTTCGCTTCAAACGCTCCAAGGCTTGATAGGATTGGCCGCAGATCGAGAACACTCGATAGAAAATCAGATCGGACAAGGCTACCCAGAGAATCACCAACGGATGGATTGTATCCGGCAGGAAAAGCCCCCCAAGCGTCACGGCCAAGATCGTCAGCAATATCCCCGAGATCAGCGTCATCAGCAGGGCATTGCCCAGATATTCCGAGAATGCCGACCTGTCCCGCGATACATGCATGACGAGCAGCTCACCGCGCCCCAGGCTGGAAAAAGGGGCCATGATCGCGACCAGCGTAACGACTCCCATAAACAATCCATAGCCGTGCGCTCCCAATGTTCTGGCGATGATCACGAAGTATCCCATCTGCAAGACCAGCTTGACTCCCTCGCCCATCAGCATCCAAAGGGTATTTCGCAGCAAGAGGCTGTTCCAGCTTTGGCGCCATTCCAGCAATTGCTCTCTGAAACCGGAGAGCGGCCTCAGCATGTATTGCTCCGCATGACGACCTGTATCGTCCGGCAAATGATTTTGAAGTCCAGCAAAAAGGACATCTGCTCCAAGTACAGAAAATCATGCTGCAAATTCTCATGTATCGGCTTGTTGCGGTCCTGGCTGATCTGCCACAGTCCAGTCATGCCAGGTTTGACCAGAAATCGCTGCTTCTCGCGGATGGTATACACCTCTTCCACGATCTTTTTCTGTTCCGGGCGGGGACCGACAAAGCTCATCTCGCCGCGCAGAATATTCAGCAATTGCGGCAATTCATCCAGGCTTGTTTTCCGCAGAAATCGTCCGAATCGCGTAATTCGCGGATCCAGCTCGGAGGTCGGCGAGAAGCCTTCTGCGGGGACATCGGTGTGCATGGTGCGAAACTTGAAGATGGTAAATTCTTTGCCATGCTTGCCGATGCGGACCTGACGAAAAAGGATGCGTCCTGGAGAATCGAAATACAAAATGACAGCGAGCAGAAGAAAGAGGGGGAGGAGGAAGATGAGCAGAAAGAAGGCAAAAACAATGTCAAGTACACCCTTTACGCAACTCGCATACAGTGAGACGGTAGCCCTGGGCCGCGTAACTCGAATATAGTCCATATCTTCATCATCCTACGGGAAGCTTCCAATTGTTTACCAAATATTTGTGCTTGATGTTGGTCAAATACAAACCAAAATCTTTGTTCAATTCCTCATTTTTCATGGCAAACTCTACTGTTGCCTTCAAAAAACCGAACTTGCTTCCGACGTCATACAAGGTTCCTTCATAGCGATAAGCAAGCAAATCCTGCTCGCGTGCCAGCATCTGGAGCGCATCTGTAAGTTGGATCTCTCCTCCTACCCCTGGCTGGATCTGCTCCAGCAGGTCGAAAATACGCGGTTCCAGGATATACCGGCCAATGATCGCCAGATTGGACGGAGGATTGCTCTGCGGCTTCTCGACCAGATCATGAATCAGATCAAGGCGCTCTTCCATGGCGATCCCCTCGATGACACCGTACTTGCTCACTTCATTCCAATCCACTGCCTCGACTGCGATGACGCTGCATTGCCGCTGATCGTAAATATCCATCATCTGCCTGAGGCACGGAATCTCGCTGTCGATCACCATATCCCCCAGCAAAACGGCGAAGGGTTCATTCCCGATGAATTTGCGGGCGCACCAGATCGCATGGCCCAGACCCAGCGCTTCTTTTTGCCGGATGTAATGAATCTCCACCAAATTGGTCAAGCCTTCCACAATCTCGTACAGATCGGTCTTGGCGCGTTCACGCAGATTGACTTCCAGCTCGTAGTTCTTGTCAAAATGATCCTCGATAGCCCTCTTGCTTCGTCCTGTCACGATGATGATATCCTCGATTCCGGAGTTGACCGCTTCCTCGACGATGTATTGAATCGTCGGTTTGTCCACGATCGGGAGCATCTCCTTGGGCATGGCTTTGGTGGCGGGAAGGAACCGGGTACCCAGGCCTGCAGCAGGAATCACCGCTTTTTTAATCTGTTTCTTCATTATCATCACCTCCCACCTATTCGTGTTGTACCACGGGCTCCGGTTCGAATCCTGTCACCGGTCCTGGCTGCTCCAGATTCATCCGTTTTCTGTTCGTTTTTCTCCTCATCGCCTCCAAGGCCTCCATCCAGATCAGCACTCCGACCATCAGCACCAGACCCACGCCAAATGCCGCTGCCATATTGACCAGAGGCTTGGGAGATACGGGCTCCATCCCCGCTTCATACTCCGCTTCGTCCACGATCATGACGTTGTCGATGTTCATGAACAAATTGACGTTCTGGGAAAACGAGCGGGAGACTTCATTCGCAATCTGTACCGCGCGAAGGGGGTCCGTGTCGCTGTAGGTCACCGTGATGATAAAGGAAATGTTCGACGTTTTGACGTCCAATCGCTCCATGAGCTCTTCCGGTGTTTGGGACAAGCCCAGCTTGCGAATAACGTCTTGCGCCATCCTCCTGGTTTGAATCAACCCGCTGTACGTCTTGATGAGCTGTTGGTTGCTGAGGATGCTGTTGTAGAGGTCCTGCCTGTCCAGATCCTGTGGCTTCACCAGCATGGTCGTCGTCGCCGAATAGGTAGGAACCAGTACGAAATAACTGATATACCCACTCGCCAACACACAACACAACGGTATGGTGAGCATCAAGACCCAGCGCTTGCGAATGGCTTGGAGAACCAGCAATACAAACTCCAGATTCATGTGAGCATGGACTCCTTTTTCATTCTTTTCTAACCCACCACCCCTGGCAAACGTCAGGATGGCCCTCTAGGAAGGACCTCTCAGCGGTATGGATAGTCCATATTCCCCAAACTTAGTGCAAGTATATGTACAAAGAGTGGGAATATATGTCATATTCCCACGCCTTCCGTCTCCTTTTTTTCTGCCTGGATCGTTACGCTGGGACCAGGCTCTCCGACGAAACGCTCGATCTCCTGTTTGATTCGCAACCGCTCCTGAGCAGAAACAAAGTAGTAATAGACGCCTTGATGCATCCCGCCCTCTCCTTGCAAGCGCTGGATTTCGAGGTGGTCCAGGGAGCTTCTGTAATTCAGCATCAACTCCTGCATGTCGTTCAGCGTGAGATTCGTTTTAAAGCTGTTGCCGATATTCGCCAGTATGTCGTCCATTTTGCCCACTGTGCTGATCTGCTTCGCCTTGCTCATCAATTCACGAAGGATGAGCTGCTGTCTTTTATTGCGTCCAAAGTCGCCTTCCGGATCTTCATAGCGCATCCGCGCATAGGCAAGCGCCTTTTCCCCATCCAGTGCGATGAGCCCCTTGGGAAAATGATAGCCTTCATAGTCGAAGGCGAATGCATTGTCCACCGCAATTCCGCCCAGCGAATCGACGATCGCGGCAAAGCCCTCCATCTCCACCTTCACATAGTAGTCGACCGGAATGTCCAAAAAGCGCTCCACAGTCCTGACTGTCGCAGGGATTCCGCCTTTGCTGTAGGCGTGGTTGATCTTGTCCTCCTTGTCGCTGTCAGCGATGAAGGTACGGGTGTCCCGGGGGATGTTGAACATCAACGTCTCTTTTTTCCCTGGATGGATCGCCAGAAAAATCAGTGTATCACTGCGGCCGGGATCATTTCCCCTCTTGTCTACACCGAACAAAAGGAGCTTCAACGGTCTTTTGGCCTCCTCCTGCTTGGGTTCTTCGGGCTTGGGCTTTTCCGTTTTTTCGGCTGTGACGGAAGGAACGGGAGGAGGCGGTAGTGGTTCGTAGATGCTCTTGGCTGTTTGCTGCACTCGCTCAAATAGTTGGTACACGTACCACGTCGTTCCTCCCAGACTGAGCAGCAGCAGCCCGATGATGATGAGGCGCAATCGTTTCATTCACACGCATCTCCTGGTTCTTAGGCATCTGGATTCGTCCCATTACCAAGGTATTACGCTTTCCCTGATTTCTTTCCCACCGAAAAAGAATCGCCCCCTCCTCTCAATCGAGAAAAGGGGGCGATCCATCAGCTGCGCTTGGTCAGGAAATGCGGCGCAAATCCGGGTTATATCGTTGCACATAGGTATAAATGTCTTCTCCGGACAAAAAGCGGAGTTTGGGTGAACCCTCCTGTTGGCTGAGGTGGTCCAGCAGCTGTTCCTTTCCTTTTTCCAGCCGGCGCTTGGCTGCTTCCGGCAAGGTGAGCACATGCGGCACGAGGAGCTGCAGATACCACTTGCCTTCTGCTTCCTCCGAGACATCAATCTCCAATTCCATATCGGGAGAATCAAACGCAAATAAATGATTAAACAAGGCTTCGCGCGTCCCGGTGTCGATGGCGGATACATCTGCGAGGCTGACGCTCAGATAATATTCGTCGTTGAACAAGATCATGTCGTCGTTGATTTCCTTATACGTTTTGAAGAGTGGGTTCGCTTCCATTCGGTTTGGCCTCCTAACAGGGTAGCGTGACGTTTTGTATAGCATACTATTTTACCGAACTTTCGCGCAACTTTTGGTTTGGTGGTTGTCGGACTGGAGGGGAGGAAAAAAGGAAAACGATCCAGGCGGGTTTGGATCTTCTCTTGGGGCATCTCTGGCCGCCTCCACTCCAATGGCGGAACCGCGGCCAAAAGCAGCCGTCTCGAGGAAGGCATTCAAGGTGTAGAGTAGAGAACTGACGCTTTCTGGCGACCGTTTGGTCGCCTTACTCCTATCAGTTCCCCCTCATCAAACCGTACGTGAGG
>NZ_RHHT01000034.1 GCF_003710985.1 Brevibacillus panacihumi | reverse complement strand
AACTCTCCAATAAAGTTTGTTACTGGTTCAAAGCTGGCAAATCATTTAATGATAGACTCATCAACGCTTTCGCTGTTCAGTTTTCAAAGAGCATTTTTGACCTCATCGCCCAGAGGCGACTTTCTTAATTTAACACATATCAGCCTGTTAAATCAAGTGTTTTTTTCTTTTTTTCTGCTGCCATTTGTTTCCCGAAGTTCAGCAGCGACGTTTGTTACTATAGCATGATCCAACACAAGAAGTCAACACCATTTAAAAACTTTTACTCAGACAATATAAAACATAGCTCCTCACAACCTAGCTCCTCTACATTCAGAGCCACTTCCCGAATCAGTGAACGCTGCACCATTTTTTCCAATAACAAGGGCAGCTCAATCTGGGAATGAAGGATTTCAGGATGGTTCATCAGTTCGGCCAGACGCCACGGTCCTTCTTTCTTCTCCATCAATTCTATTATGAAACGAACCGATTCCTTCATGGCCGATGACATCCAAAACTCGATGGCCAGCACCAAAAGCTCAATCCGCTTGTCCAACGCTTCCGCACTGACCGACAATTCCTCATACAGCTTGTAGATGGACGGATCCAGCAACTTCACCTGTGCCCAAAGCGCGGCTTCCGGCTGCCTTCCTGCTTCATATACGATGCACCTTGCCCAGGATTGCAGGGACATAATCATCGCATGGTAGGCGTCCAGCTTTATCCCCCGTTGCAAACACTCCTTGGTCTCGCAAAAATAACGCAGCAACCGGGAATACTCTTTGCAAATGAACTTTTTTTGCAACTCCTCCGGCAGCTGGCTCAGACGTTGTTTGATCTGAGTCACATAGCCTGCGCTCTTCTCCCATATCACATCAGCTTTGTTGATGATTGCAGCAAGGCGCTCGTCCAACCCACGCAAGATTCCTTGCTCCAACTTCCAGTTGCTGATCTGCTGTTCTACAATGATCCGGCCTGCAATGCTCAATCGCCTTGTAACACACTCAGCCTGAGGATGATTGACCACAACCAGCATGAATATCCCTTCTCGAGACGGAATAAGCATGTCCGAGTCAGGCAACATCAGTACAGCCACTACATCCATACGCTTCTGGAGCGTCTGCAAATAGGATAGAATGCAGTCATCTGGTCGCATGAGGCATGCCCTCCTTCCTTCCCAATCAAAGGTTGAAAATATGGATTCTACAAACAGACAAGGTTTCCTGCTTGTCAACAGATGAATCCTTGGTATGCTATACTAATGAACAGGAGGAATGATGAATGAAAAAAACTGAACGCCTGAGTAAAATTAAACGCATGCGTACCTGGGGCAACTGGAGCATGGTCATCGGCCTTCTCCTCATGTATACAGGATACGCGTTTTTTGCTGGATACCTGGACTTTATACCCCTGCTTGGGACTATGCTAAAAGGCTCTTACATTTTTATGACCTGTCTGCTCATTCTCGGTTTCTTGCTTACGATGGCAAGTACCGTCCTGTTTATGATTTCTGGAATGGTGTCTACATCCGCTCCTCAGGTGTCTTGTCCTTCTTGTCAAAAAGTAACCAAGATGCTCGGCAAAGAGGACGCCTGTATGTTTTGCGGACAACCTCTTCGTCTCGATGACGAGCAGCCGCAGCAACAACCACAGAATCAGACCTGAACATCCCTTACACATACAAAGCCACCTACCCCGCCGCTTACACGGCAAGGCAGGTGGCTTTTCTCATGGTTACTTTTTGTTCAGCCCTTCATTGATGACATTCCAAATCTCCGGCACTTCATATCCTCTGCGCCATGCAGCCACTCCAGCCAAATTGTACTTCTCGACGAGAGCTACCCGTTTTTGCATCGAGGTCGTGTCTTCCAGCCACATCTTGTACGTGTTTCCATCGTTCGGGTCCTTGTATTCCACGTAGAGCTGACCGGAGGCCTCATCCAGTTTGGGTGTGAGATTTCGTTCCGCGATCCATTTTTGCGCCCCAGTCATGAACAATGCCCGGGAGCTTACCTTGATTTTGCCGTCAGGCTGTTTCGCTTCCGTCCACAGTCTTGTATAGAAAGGAACGCCCAGCAGCAGCTTTTCTGCCGGCACTTCCTCCAACACGCCTTTCAATCCATTCTCGGTCCAGGGAAGAGATGCGACCGAACCGGCTTTCGGACTGGCGGCCCAGTGTTCGTCATACGTCATGACAGCGACATAATCTACAACCTTGGCAAGCGCTGCCCGATCCAGAAACATCGACCACGTCTCGGCGGTGGATTTGATCGTTACATCAATGCTGACAGTAAGGCCTTGTTCATGCAAGTACGGAGTCAATTCCCGCATAAACTGCACGAGCCGCTCCTTGTCCTTCAGGTAGACATTTTCAAAATCGATATTGATGCCGTCCAGGTCATAGAGGTGCGCATAGTGAAGCAGTTGGGCGATTACCTTCTCCCTCTTGTCAAAGTTGCTGAGAACTGCGGTCGTCCAGTCAGGGTTAAAGCCGTTCGTCACCAGCCCCCACACCTTGTAGCCTCGCTGATGGGCCCATTTGACGTACGCAGGGTCAGCCTTGTTCAGCAGATTCCCCTCAGCGTCCTTCAGTTCAAACCAGGTAGGGGATACTACATTTACCCCAGGCATTGCCCCGATTTCTGCCGTATCCGGATTTTTGTTCACGACCTGCTCCCAGACCAGGTTGATTTTCTGCCCCAGCGGCTTCCAGGCACCAGGTTGTCGGGATGGAGTGGACTGCTCCAACTCCACCTTGCGAACCTGCGTCAAAGAAACAGCCTCTTTGGGGAGAAATCCGGAATAACCGGATGCGGTCAATACCCGGTACCAGCCATCCTGCTCGCCCACTACGTCGACCGCGGCCCCTGCCGCCAGCTCGGCAACAATCGGCTCGCGATAAGATGCGCCCAGCCTCACCATCCCAGCCTTCTCTTCAGAGACAATCGCGGCTTGCTGAACAGCGTATCCACTCTTCTCAACCCGCAGCACGCCCGACTCCTCGATGCGCTCGAATGCGTACGGATAGAGCTTTTCCACCGGCTCCAAGGGAATGTAGCGCACGCCCTCCACTTCCTGGACAGGGACCTGCAGGTTGATCGGCTTCTTGTTCAGATACGCAACCACCTGATCGCTTTGCATCCGCAGCACCTTGTCCTTGGTCGTGACAATCACGGATTTCGTGGGCTCATCCCAAAACAGGTCCGGATCAATTTGCTCTTTTACAAAGTCAAAGGGGAGCAGCACCTGCTCTGAATCGAGCATATATGGCATCGCTGCCCGCTCGCCCTGGAACACGATCACATGCTTGTCGCCATCGTATGGTTCGACATGCTCAGTGGAGGGCCGAACAAAGAAGTACCAGCCGATCACACCGAATATTGCGACGATGAACAGCATCGTCATTAGAAAAAAACGGGCAAGATTCTTGCGTCTTCGCTTTGGGCGAGTAGCAAGTCCCCTCTCCAAGCTCATGTATTTGGACCTCCTCGTCGGCGAACAGTCATTTCTACGATCATATCGACAATTGCAGGGGTTCACAACCTTTTGTATCTTGGCAATTCTTGAATGATCTCCATCCTAAAAAGACGCACCAGCCGCAAAAACGTTACAGCATTCGACAGAAAAACACCTTCCGCATCAACGCAAGCTTCTCGTTGATTCAGAAGGTGTCTGTGTGCAAAGCTGTTGTTTAGTGGGTGGTCTTTTGACAGGTATCACAAACGCCATACACTTCCATCCGATGACCGGTTACCTGGAATCCGATATCCCTGGCTGCCGATTCTTCCGCATCCCTTAAATAAGGGAAGTGAAAATCGCTGATGGAGCCGCAGTGAATGCAGATGGCATGGTAATGATCTTCTTCCACATTCGCATCGAAGCGGCTGGAAGCATCGCCATAGGTCAGCTCCCGCACCAGCCCTGCATCCTTGAATACCCGCAGGTTGTTGTAAATGGTGGCCACACTCATGTTGGGGAATTTACCCTCAAGCGCTTTGTATATTTCATCAGCAGTTGGGTGGGTCATCGTTTCAAGCAGATAGGTCAAGATGGCATGACGCTGAGGTGTCATACGAACCCCGGTGTTTTTAAGAATTTCAACAGCTTTTTCTACGCGCTGTGTCATTTTGTTACACCTCACAGTCTTTCGCAAGACAAAAGAACAAGGTTCCTCGTGTCATTGATTAGAATTACTTTAAATAAGTGTACGTCTACTCAGCGAAAACTGTCAATATGCATTCGGTTTATTTGGAGAAAGTGGCAGAAAAAAACGTGCTATGCGTTCTTTTCTTTGGTCTTCGTTGCAGCTTTTGGCTTCTTTTTAGAGGCTGCTTTCTTCGCCTCGGCCTGAGCATGGCGGCACATGGATTGCAACGGACATACCGCACACTGCGGGTTGCGCGCCGAGCAGATCCTGCGGCCGTGCCAGATCAGCCAATGATGCGCATCCGACCACTTCTCCCGCGGGATCCGCTTCATCAGCTGGCGCTCTACTTCATCGACATTTTCGCTTTTCGCCAAGCCCAAGCGGTTCGCCACCCGGAAGACATGCGTATCGACCGCAATCGCAGGTATTCCGTAGGCATTGGACAAGACCACATTCGCCGTCTTTCTGCCTACGCCTGGCAATGCCTCCAGTTCCTTATGTGTTTGCGGGACCTCGCTATTGTACTTCTCAAAAAGGATTCTACAGGTCTCCAGGATGTTCTTACTTTTATTTTTATACAGCCCCAGCCCTTTTATATGCTCCTCCATTTCTTCCTGTGTCAAATGAAGGTAGTGTTCAGGTTCATTCAATTTCTCGAACATGGGGGCTGTGATTTCGTTGACTCGTTTGTCGGTGCATTGAGCTGACAGAATCGTAGCGATCAAAAGCTCGAATGGTGTTCGATAGTTCAGCTCGCAATGCGCATCTGGATAAAGCTGCTGCAGCGTATCCAGAATCTCTTCGACAGGTACTTTCCGTTGTGCCATTGGTATAACCCCCTTCCCCATCCATTATACAGGCAGATCGCGGTCGGGCAATCCTTCGCCTTCTATTTCGAATGGTATCCCGGATGGAAAGTAAGGTAGAATGGAAGGAAAAAATGGTGCAGATTGACAGGAGGGATTCAGATGAAAGTCTTCCTGACCGGGGCTACCGGCTTTGTCGGAAAAGGCATTCTGGCTCGCTTGCAGCAAGAGGGCTATTCGAGCGTCTGTCTGGTACGTCCGGGGTCTCAGAAGAATCGATCAATGAAAGAGGACGGGAGAGATGGGGTCACTTGGGCTGCAGGAGACCTGTTCGACCCGCCATCTTTGGCCGCCGCCATGCAGGATTGTGATGCCGTGATTCACCTGGTCGGCATTATTCGCGAGCAGCCGGGAAAAGGAGTTACCTTTTCACGAGTGCATGTGGAAGGAACGCGAAATGTGCTGGAGGCAGCCAAGCAAGCCGGGATCAAGCGATTCGTCCACATGAGTGCGCTGGGAGCCCGCGAAAACGCAACGAGCGCTTACCACCGCACCAAATACGAAGCCGAACAACTGGTCCAGAACAGCGGCATCCCGCATGTCATCTTCCGTCCCTCCGTCATCTTCGGTCCCGGCGACGAGTTCGTCAACATGCTTGCTGACCTAGTACGGATGCCAGTCACACCCGTCATCGGGGATGGCTCCTATCCCTTGCAGCCCGTGGCACGCGAGACCGTAGCGGATGTTTTTGTCCAAGCCCTGACGCTGGACTCCGCTGTCAACCGCATCTATGAGACCGGGGGGCCGGCTCCCATCAGCTATGGCCAGATCCTGGATGAGATCGGTGCGGTCATCGGAAAATCCCGTGTACGCAAGGCGCATATCCCCCTTGGACTGATGAAGCCAGTCGTCAACCTGATGGAAGGTTTTTCTTTCTTCCCGATTACGAACACGCAGTTGACCATGCTTTTGGAAGGAAACGCTTGTCACGACGGACAGCTCCTGTACGACACCTTTCCGACCACTCCCATCCCTTTTCGCGAAGGCATCTCATCTTATCTCACCAAATGATTGTGAAAAAGCCCTGCTCGCGCTCATGCAAGCAGGGCTTTCCTGTTCCTGTGATGTTTCTATTGGTGCAAATACTGCTCATCTGTCCCCGTCTGAAGATTCACATGACGAGCCACGACAAAAAGGTAATCAGACAGGCGATTGAGGTATTTGACGACTGCCTGATTGACCTGTTCCTGCTGCGCTACATGCACGGCTTTTCGCTCCGCCCGTCTCACTACGGTGCGCGCGACGTGAAAGGCAGAGGAAGCCGGATGTCCCCCCGGCAGGATGAAATTGGTCAATTCAGGCTGATCCGCTGACAGCTTGTCGATCTGCTCTTCCAGAAAGGCGACATCCTCTTCCGCGATCGGCCAGCCTACCTTTTTCCCTTCCGGCGTCGCCAATTCTGCTCCGACGTGGAACAGCTTGGTCTGAATCATGTGAAACACGTCACGAAGCTGCGTCCAGTCTTCTGTCTTGGGCAACAGCGACAACGCCAGTCCGATCTGCGAATTGGCCTCATCGCATGTGCCGTACGCTTCTACCCGATCGGCGAACTTGGGTACCCGTACACCGTGAACCAGGGAAGTCTCTCCCTTGTCGCCCGTTTTTGTATAGATTTTCATCCCGATCCCTCCCTTTCCGACTCGCTTTTTAAGGAAACCTACACTGCTTGCGCAACGATAATCAGCTCGGTACTGGTGGCATCAAAAGGAGCCTTGGCAAAATTGCCGTACCGCTCCACCACCTTCAAGCCGTTGAGCCGAAGCAGATGATGCAGTTCTGCCGGGAAGATGTAGCGCAGGGTAAAACGTCCCTTCAGCCGCTCTGTCACCACTCCGGCGGGATTGGTGCGTTCGTAGATCCGGGTCACCTCTGACCATTGCTGGAAGTGATCGTAGCGCGTGTAGTCCCACATCGCCAGTTCGTCTCCATTTTCGAGCCGATAGGTGCCGCGCAGGGACATCTTCTCGCTCTCCTCGGCAAAATGGCTGATCTTGGGCACAAACACGTTCATCACGAACTTGCCGCCGGGGGCCAAGTGCTTGCGAATGCAGGTCAACGCTTTCATCTGTTCATGAATATGCATCAAATGAAGAAACGAGCGAAACGGAATCATGATCAGGGAAAACGTCTCATCCAGCGAAAAATTGCGCATGTCTCCCTGCAGCAGCCGGAGCTTGTCAGCGACGCCGCTTTCGACTGCTTTGACTTTTGCCCGCTCCAGCATATCCGCAGACAGATCTATCCCCGTCACATCCACGCCATCCTGCGCTACTGGTATGCTGATTCTTCCGGTGCCGCATGCCAGATCGAGCACCTTGCCGCCTGCATTTTTTGCCATCTCGCGGTAAAAATCAACGTCTCCTGCTACGCCGCGCTGTGTCAGATCATAGTAATCCGCCCATTGGTACATGTCACTCATGATGTTCTCCCCCTACGCCTGCAAGACTTCGGACTGCAGATAGGACATGACCAGCTTGGCGGTGTTGTCCAACGCCTCCTGATGCGTGCGCTCATGGGAGTGCGAGGCGTCCACGCCAGGACCGATCAACCCGTGCACAATATCATAACCGGCGCGCAAAGCTGCACTCGCATCCGAGCCGTAGTACGGATAGATGTCTACCTGATAGTTGAGCCCCAGCTTCTCCGCCAGTTCTGTGAGGTGGCGGCGCAGACCGTAGTGGTAAGGTCCGGAGGAATCCTTGGCGCAGATGGAGACACAGTACTCATCGGTCGTCTGCCCGTCGCCGATCGCTCCCATATCCACTGCCAGGTACTCGACGACCTCTGCGGGGACGCTGGAGTTGCCGCCATAGCCAATCTCTTCATTATTGCTGATGAAAAAATGCGCCGTGTACGGCAAGACCGTTTTCGTCTCCTGCAAATGCTTGATGACCCCGAGCAAAATCGCGACACTCGCTTTGTCATCGATGTGGCGGGATTTGATAAATCCGCTTTCGGTAACCGTCACACGCGGATCAAAAGAAACAAAATCCCCTACGCGAATGCCCAGATCGAGCACATCCTGCTTGCTTTTCACTTTTTCATCGAGACGCACTTCCATGTTCTCTTCGCTTCGTTCCATTTTTCCCGAATCGCGGTAGACGTGGACCGAAGCCTTCGTAGAAAGAATCGTTCCCGTCACGATGCGGCCGCTGGAGGTCTCTACCGAGCAATGCTCGCCCTCGATCGCGTTAAACGTAAAGCCTCCGATTAGTGTCAGCTTTAGTCTTCCGTTTGCCTTGATCTCCTTTACCATCGCTCCCAGTGTATCCACGTGTGCGGTCAGCAAACGGGCCTTTTCCTGCTCTTGTCCTGCAATGGTAGCGATGACGGCTCCTTTGTTCGTCCGCTTGCAGGCAACGCCAAGCGATTTCAACTCCTGCTCCACCCACTCCATCACTTTTGCGGTATTGCCGGATGGACTAGGAATATTTGCAAGCTGGCAGAACGCATCCACCATGTATTTCACAGATACACTCATCGACCGTAACCTCCACAACCTCGCTTATTTGCCCGAGAGCTCCTCGGAAATGAACTGGAGTACCTCCTGCACATGTCCTTTTACTTTTACTTTACGGTATTCCTTCGCGATTTTTCCTTCCGAGTCGATGACAAAAGTCGACCGTTCAATCCCCATATACTCTCTGCCGTACATTTTTTTCAGCACCCAAACACCGTATGCCTCAGCCACCTGATGATCCGGATCGGCTAGCAGAGGAAAAGGCAAATCATGTTTGGCGATAAACTTGTCATGCGACTTGACCTCATCCGGACTGATTCCGAGCACGACCGTATTCAATTCGGCAAACTTCGGATGGAAGTCGCGAAAATCGCATGCTTCCGTAGTGCAGCCAGGCGTCATGTCTTTCGGATAAAAATAAAGCACCACATTTTTGCCGTGATACTGGGATAGCGAGATCGTCTGGTTGTTGTTGGCTTGCAAGGTAAATTCAGGTGCAGCTTGACCGACTGCAATCATGGTTATCCCTTCCTTCTGCTCGATTTGCCTATCTTGATAAATTCCATTTTATCACAAGCTGCCTGTCACTTCATCTTGTATACGCATTGCGCTTTTTGTCAGAAAACGATAGAATTGAGTGATAGGTTCGATAAAGAGGAATTATTAAAATTTGGCCTAGTCAGTTGGATGGTGAATGATGGCATGAAAGAGTTTTTTGAAGTAACCGACCCAGAAGCGCTAAAATCCCTTGCCATACCGGAACGCGTAAAAATTTTGGAGCTCTTCGAAGATCTGGAACCCCGTACTGCCAAGCAAATCGCCACAGAGTTGGGCGAAAACGCAGCCCGTCTTCACTACCATGTGAAAGAACTGGTACGAGTAGGACTGTTGGAGCAGGTAGATACGCGTGTAAAAGGCTCTATCGTGGAAAAATATTACGAACCTGTAGCCAAGGTGATTCAAGTAAAGCTTCAGCTTATGATCGAGGAAAACGCGCAACAGCTAAGCGACATTATGTTTACCCCTTTCCGCACGACGGAGAAGGATTTGTTGCGTACGTTGAATCGACTGGTAGCGAGCGATCACGATGTTCGCAAGGAGTACAAAAACACGTTTGCATTCAATTTGGCTGAGTTTTACTTGAGTCAAGAGGAACGCAACCAAATGGTCGAAGAGATCAGTGCACTGATCCAGAAGTACAAGGCATACAAGAACGAACCCGGCAGAAGAAAGCTGAAGTACTTCAACATCCTCTTTCCTCTCACGCCTGCCGATCCTGCCGATGACCAGGATGATGACTTTGAGGATACGCAAGAGTAAAAAACGAAGTCAACACGAAAACCATCTAGAGAGGTGGTTTTCTTTTTTTTGGGGACTCACAATCCGCGATTTGATTTCGTCGTTTGCAAACATTCAAATAATTACTTGAATGTTTGTTTGTTCTCTCCTATAATGGGGTTACAGAAAACAAATGTTGCCAATTTTGAAGGAGGGCTTGCTATGGGGCTCCATCATGGACATTCCCATGATCATGGACATAACCACGGGAAGGGTGCGAATAAAAAGGCGCTGCTGACTTCCCTGATCATCACAACCACTTTTCTCATCATTGAAGTCATCGGAGGCTTTCTCACCAACAGTCTTGCCCTTTTGTCGGACGCAGGACACATGCTAAGCGATTCTTCTGCTCTTTTTCTCAGCCTGATCGCCATGTACTTTGCAGCCCGACCTCCGTCTGCTGCGCGAACGTATGGATTTTTCCGCATTGAAATTCTCGCAGCTCTGATAAATGGCGCAACCCTTGTCCTGATTTCTATTTACATTTTCTTGGAGGCTATTGAACGCCTGGCCGCTCCCCCGGAAGTATCCAGCCTATCCATGATGGGAATCGCCTTCATCGGGCTGTTGGCCAATATCGCCTCCGCTTTTGTCTTGATGCGTGGTGATTACAAAAACAACCTCAACATGAGGAGCGCCTATCTCCATGTCCTCGGCGACATGCTCGGCTCTGTGGGTGCGATCGTGGCAGGACTCTTGATGTGGATGTTTGGCTGGTATATTGCCGATCCGATCATCAGCATCGTGGTAGGTGTCCTGATCATCATCAGCGCATGGCGAGTAACCAAAGACTCCATCCATGTCCTGATGGAAGGGACGCCATCCTCCATCGATGTGCAAGAGGTGGAGGCATCGTTAAGAAGGATCGCGGGTGTGAATGACGTGCACGACCTGCATATCTGGACCGTTACCTCCGGCTTCGATGCTCTGACCGTCCATCTGCAGGTGGAAGACGAGCTGCCGAGCTACCCGGTGCTGCAGGAGGCTTTACACCTATTGCGGGATCAGTACGGAATAACTCATGCTACGGTTCAGATCGAGAACTCAGCCGTTCGTCACGACGAATTGCTCTGTCAGGTAGGACCAGGGAAAGATCATCACGAAAATCATCATGACCATGACCATAATCATGCGCATGCGCATTAGCAGAAACACATCCATTATTTTTTTCTGCAGAATGTAAGGTTTTGCCGATAGCTGTATCTAAAGGGGGGAAGGGAGGAACGAAGGTTGAAAGAAAAATCGATGTATTCGCCTGTCACCCTATTGGCGCAAACTGGCTCACACGCCTTTGAGGAATTGATGAATACTCATCTGCCCGGCGTGTATCGGCTCTGCTGCTGGCTGGCCATGGAGGAGGGAACGGAATGGATCTGGACCAACGGCTAAACGAACTTGGCAGGACAAAACGCCAGGAAGGCCTGACTGATCAACAACAGATGGAACACTTGAGAAGGGGAATTCGACAAAAACTCCAGCGTCCCTCAACACACAGGCGTTGGATGCCAGCGCCAATCGTACTCAGTCTGCTGCTCATCTGCATCGGAGCGTGGGTGTATCCTCCCTGGGACCACTTGAAACAGATCGGAATGCCTTTATCCCTGCCCAACGTGCCATCGGATACGCAGGTCCCCCCTGCTTCGGAATCACCGAAGAAGGAGGGTGAAAAGCCCCTTGTGCTGGAGGACCAGTTCGCCTTTGCGGCTGACTTTGTCGACTGGATGCAAAGGTATACGAACTACGAGATCAAGCAGGTGACGGCCTCCCCTTTTGCAGATGTTTTCGAGGCGACGGATCAGGCTGTCATGCTGGAGACGAATAAAGGAAAGCTGCATGTCGTCTTTTTCCCCAATCCGGGAGAGGCGGAGAAGGTGGAAATTGACGAGGATTTTACGGTGCGCGGACAAATTACGTTTACGTTTACCGGTGCCAAGCTGAAGGAAGGTGTGACTACCCTTCACGCGACCGGTCCTACCTATCAATACAGCTACGACAATCTGTTGTTTTTGTCGTCCAATAGCGGCTTTGTGCTAACCTTTCGCAATGCTTTCAAGGATTTTGACATCTATAAAAACATCTTCGCAAACTTTGGACTTAACTTTGACGAATATACCTATCTGAATGAGTTCAAACAGGAAAAAACCAAAGTCTCATTCGAAGACATCGATCAGAATCCGGCTCTCGCGATTCATAAGCTGAACTCATTCTGGTGGGCAAAACCAGGGTTCAAAGAACAGCCATACGTACCAAAAGTGGGAGACCGCAGACCTGGAGTGTTTGTCAAAAACGGAACCTATGACGAAGCTATTAGCGTCCATTTAACGGCAGACGGGATTCATCACTTATTCCGATTGAAGTGGGACAATACACAAAAGCGATGGGCACCAGTCGAGCACAAGCAAAAGCCTTGGAAATCCAAGCAGAGCTCATCGTAAAAACAGGAAGACCACCTGATCTTGTATGAACAGGTGGTCTTCCTCATTTTTGCGGCATTAATACGCCCGAGCAAACCAGACAGTGTGCTTCGCTTCAGTCCCGCAGGTGATGCACGTCTTTTTCTCCATAGGCGGTTCGAAAGGAATATTGCGGGATGTGAACTTGGTCTCTTCCTTGACCTTCGCCTCGCAAGCATCCTCTCCGCACCAGCCAGCCAGAACCCAACCGCTCGGCTTTTTATCGCTTTCACATGCAGCGATATGGGCATGCAGCTGCTCCAGCGTGTCGATCTCCAGATGGGAATGCTCATCGCGGAAGGCGACGGCTTTGTCGTACATGTTTTGTTGGATCTCCTCCAAAAGCTTCGTGACGGCTTCAGCCGCGCCCTCGATCGGCACTGTCACCTTTTCACCCGTATCACGCCGCGCCAAAATAACCTGCCCGTTCTCCACATCGCGTGGACCGATCTCCAGGCGAATCGGCACACCGCGCATTTCCCACTCATTGAACTTCCAGCCCGGCGTCTCCTCCCGCAGATCGGCGCGCACGCGGACTCCCGCTGTCTTCAACGCGTCAAACAAAGGATCAAATGCAGTCATCACCTGTTCGCGCAGCTTCATCGGACCGACGGGAATCATAACTACCTGCGTCGGCGCCATGCGCGGCGGGAAGGCAAGCCCTCTGTCATCTCCATGCACCATGATCATCGCTCCGATCAGGCGGGTCGAGCTGCCCCAGGACGTGGTGTGGACGTACTTGAACTGATTGTCTCGATCAAGGAATTTGATCTCGAAGCCGCGCGCGAAGTTTTCGCCCAGGTAGTGGGAAGTGCCCGCCTGCACCGCCTTGCCGTCCTTCATCATCGCCTCGATGGAATACGTATCGATCGCGCCGGCAAACCGCTCGCTTGGCGTCTTCTGTCCCTTCCAGACCGGGATCGCCAGCTCCTGCTCTACGACTTCGCGGTAAATCTCCAGCATCTGCATGGTTTCTTCCCGCGCCTCCTCCTCGGTGGCGTGCGCGGTATGTCCCTCCTGCCAGAGGAATTCGGAGGTACGCAGGAACGGCATCGTCCGCTTCTCCCAGCGGAACACGTTGGCCCACTGGTTGATCAGCACAGGCAGATCGCGGTAGCTTTGAATCCACTGGCTGTACATATGTCCGATGATTGTCTCCGAGGTCGGACGCAAGGCCAGCTTTTCCTCCAGCGGCTCTCCTCCGGCCTCTGTCACCCAAGGAAGCTCGGGATTGAAGCCCTCGATATGCTCCTTCTCCTTCTGGAAAAAGGACTCGGGGATCAGCATCGGAAAATAGGCATTGCGATGTCCCGTCTCCTTGAATCGCTTGTCCATTGCCGCCTGGATGCGCTCCCACAGCTCAAACCCGTCCGGCTTGAACACGATACAGCCGCGCACCGGGGTGTAGTCCATCAGCTCGGCTTTTTTGATCGCGTCAATATACCAGCGGGAAAAATCCTCGGACTGCGGGGTGATTTCTTTCACAAACGCTTTGTCCTGCTTCATGTGACCTCACTCCTTTTTTCAAAATAAAAAATCCCCCATCCCACATAGGGACGGAGGATCAACTTCCGCGGTACCACCCTGATTAACAGCAGACACAGGCTGCCGTTCACTCAACAAACCCGATAACGGCGGGCATCCGGCACAGTTCATCACCAGCGGCTTCAGGATGGGGTGCAGCTATGCCTATGTATCAGCCTTGCAGACGAGGGCCGACTCTCTGGGACCAGGCAAAAAACTGCGAGTCCTTTCATTGCCTTTTAAGCTTTAAGCGGTGTATTTAAGAAAGTATATTAGCAAGCCAGTGCCATATTGTCAATTCGTGGTATTTGGGGCCAAATGCTCGCGCAGACATTTCAGCTTTTCCATATGAAAAGCCGACATCGGTTCATGGCCGAAGTAGCGGTAGACGCAGATCTGCTTTTCCCTCGTTTGCAAATGATTATAAGCCGCAAACACCGTCGACGGAGGCGTGATTTCATCGATCAAGCCAATCGAGACCAGCACGGGGCATGTGACCAAGGGAGCCAGGTTCATCACATCATAGTAGGAGAGCGTCTCCATCGCTTTTTCCTCGATCTCGGGCGCGCTGTTGCGGCGAAAATACTCATTGATCTCCAGGTATGGCCCGGCAAGCGCAGTGTCGATCGCACGCCGGAAGTGGCTTAAATACGGGTATTCCGCAACCACAACGCGCGGGATGGAGGAAAGAGCTGCAGCCACCAGACTCAAGGCCCCTCCCTGGCTTCCTCCTGTCACGCCGATTCGGGAAGCGTCCACTTCTTCACGCTCTGCCAGCACCTCGAGCGCTCGTACCGCATCCATGTATACACCGCGGTAGTAATACGTCTCTTTGGACAAAATGCCTTTGGTCATCCAGCCAGCCGCGTTTCCGTGTGGTGCGACACTATTGTCCTCGCTCAACTGCTGACCGCGCACCAGCATCCCAAATGCGGCATAGCCGTGCAATGCCCAGTTGACCACGTCATGGATCTGCCCGTCATGGCTCCAGTTGTAGCCGTGGTACAGGACCAGTCCCGGATGCTGTCCCGCCCGGTCAGGGACCGCGTAGTACCCGCGAATTCGCGCATGTCCATAACCGGTAAAGCTTAACTCATACAGCCGCACCCCATCGACCGGATACGTGATGGCGGTGAGCTGTGGATCGCTCGGCACCTGCGCCAGCAGCCGCTTGCTTTCCTCCCAAAAGCCTGAGAAGTCGGCGCGCCGAGTCAGCGCTGGTTTGTATTCCCGCAATTGCTCCAAAGGCAGATCATACGGCTGTCCCATCTGTTCTCCTCCCCATTCAGGCAGCAGCGATCAGTACATGATCATGCCGCCTGTCACGTTTATCGCCTGTCCGGTCATATAGCGAGCAGCAGGCGAGCTCAGGAAATAAAACACATCCGCCACTTCCTCCGGCGATCCGAGTCGGCCCAGAGGCGATTTTTCCCGCCAAGCCTCCAGTACCTCAGCAGAAAGCGTCTTCGCCATATCGGTCATGATGATGCCCGGACACACGCTGTTGACGTGAATATTGTAGGGACCGAGCGCCATCGCCATCGTTTTCGTCAATTCGATGACGGCTGCCTTGCTCGCGCAGTAGGCAGACTCATCCGCTCCTCCCCATTTGCCGCCCATCGAGGCCATATTCAAGATACAGCCGCGCTCCCTGGCGATCATGCGCCGGACGACCGGCTGCGACACCAGGTAAATGGATTTGACATTCACATTGAAAATCAGATCAAAATCTTCTTCCGTCGTCTCCAGAAACTCTTTTCTCCGCTGTACCCCGGCATTGTTCACCAGCACGTCCACGAAGCCGTATTTCGCAAAAACGCTTTCCATCACCGCGTCTATCGCAGCTTTGTTCGTCACGTCGCAGGCAAAATAGCTCCCGTCTACGGTCACTTCCGCCGCTTCCGGGCTCGGTTCATTCGCCACATCCAGGATGACGATGCGATCCCCTGCCTGGCGAAATCTGCGGGCTATCGCCAAACCAATCCCTCTGTTGGCTCCGGTAATCAAAACAACGCGTGCTTCTTCGGTCATCTCTACGGCCTCCCTCCCCGTTTAACCCCTCTTCAAATCCACTCCGGCATGAAAAGCGGGAACCAGCTTTTCCAAAAGCCTGATCAGCTCAGACAAATCGTTGAGATCGACTGCTTCCACAGGCGCATGTGTATACCGTGTAGGGAAGGCCAGATCGATCATCGGAATCCCGGCGTTCTCCAGCTGGCTGAACGACGCATCTGTCAAGCCGCCCATGAACGTAGAGTATTGGAGGGTGACATCCTCTTCGTCTGCTACTTTTTTTACGAAGCTGACCAGCTTTGGATTGGGGATCAAGCCCCCGAGCGTACCCCGGCCGTGGAAGCTGTACAAATTCAGGCAAGGACCATTCCCCAAGCGGATATCGGCTGTTCCCTTGAGGTCTGGAGTATCTGCGGCTACGACCAGGTCAAGGGTGATCGAGACATCGGGATTGACCGCCCTCACAGCCGGGATCACACCGCGCAGATTAAACTCCTCCTGCACGGAAAAGACAATGACCACTTCGCATGGCAGGGATTTGCCGACAAGCCGGTCGATCAGCTCGAGCAGGATCAGGCAACCTGCTCTGTTGTCGATGGCATTGCTGAAGGCAAGGGATTGGCGGCGGAAAAATTGCCTGGCGTAGACAACCGGCATTCCGACGTGGACGCCAGCCTCCAGCGCTTCATGCTTGCTGCGAAAGCCAAAATCGAGATACGCCTCCTGCACCTGCGGCAGCTTGAATTTCTCCTCCGGCTTGGTCAAATGATGCGATTTCGTGCCGATCATGCCCGTGATGCGGCCATTTGGGGTTTCGGCGATCACGGTCTGACCCAGCATGCTTTTTTCCGGAATGCCTCCCAGACGTTCTACGCGGATAAAACCGTCCTCTTCGATTTTTTTGATGATGAATCCGACCTCATCCATATGGGCGAAAACCATTACCTTGAAGGGATTCGGCTCATCGATTTTGTTGACCTGAACAATGACATTGCCGAGATTGTCCACACTGACCTCATGTAAGCCAGTTGGCAATTCGCTTTGCACCTTGCGAATCATCGCATCCTCGTAACCGGCCGGGGATACGACCTCTGTCAATCCTTGCAGCCGCTGGGCCAAATGCGTCCATTCATCTGCTCTCATCTCTCACCGCTCCCAAATTGAAAAATCGAACACAGAGTGAAAGCGGTGAATCATCCCGCTTCCACTCTGCATCTTGGCTACGAATACACGATCTGGCTTCTGAACGCTTTTACCTTATCCATAAAGGATTTGACCCGCGCCGGATCGACGTGATTTTCAAATTTTCCGTCATGCTTGAACGTCGTTCCCACCACTGCTCCATCCGCGATCGACAGCTGCTGCTCCAGATTCTCCATCCTCATTCCGGTATTGGCTAGAACGACTGTACCCGGGACTGTATCCTTGACGCGCTTCAGGATGGCGGAGTCCGTCTCCGCTCCCGCTGTCAGACCCGACACGCACAGAGCGTCCGGCCGGTTGTTGAAGACAGTCGACTTGGCGATGCTCTCAATCTCGCGGTCCGCCATGTATTTGGCCGCTTCCGGCACGATGTTGAACAGCAGCTTGACGTCCTTGGCGCCGATGCGATGCTGATGGCGGATCGTCTCGCCGACATTCGTATTCCACATGCCGAAATCACTCGCATACACGCCAGTGAAAATTTCCCTGACGAATTTGGCTCCTGTCGCGGCAGCAAGATCCAGCGATTTTTTGGCATCCCAAAGGACGTTTACCCCGAACGGAATCTTGATATCCGTCATCAGCTCCCCGATAATCCGGGCCATGGCAGCGACTGTCTCTGTCTTGACATCCGTCAGGTAAGGCAGGCTGAATTCATTGGAGAACAGCACGGCGTCTACCCCTCCGGATTGCAGGGCGAGGAAATCCCTGCGCGCCATTTCAATGACGTACTCCATGCCTTTTTCCTGATCAAAATAAGGATCACCCGGCAACGGCAAAAAGTGGCACATGGCAATAATCGCTTTCTCTGTCCCGATCACTTCTTTTAACCAAGTCATCGCTGACCCTCCTAGTTCCTTGATATGGATGACAAGACATCCATGCTTTTTTTGGTCTGTTCGTAGATTTCACGGTATAAGCGATAGTAGGTTTCATAGGTTTCCGCGTCTTTTCTTTGCGGCTGAATCACTTCTGTGTATTCGACCCATGATTCAATCTCTTCCAGCTTGTCATACCATCCCAGTCCCAGCGCGGCCAGAAACGCATCTCCGTACGCCGCACCATAGGTCACCTTGGGAATGTACTGCTCCACGCGGCAAATGCTGCTGACCGCCTGCAGCCAGAGCCGATTTTTCGTCCCGCCGCCGATCGCCACCAGCTTGCGAGGCGGATATCCCGCAAGCCTCATCTCTTCGATGTTGTGGCGGATCGAATAGCCGATCCCTTCCAGAATCGCCCGGTACAAATCTCCGGTCGTATGCTTCAGGGTAAGGCCAAACCACGTGCCGCGGGCTTGCAGATGGTGAATCGGCGTGCGCTCTCCGCTGAAATACGGCAGCATGAGCAGTCCGTTTGCTCCCGGATTGCTCTGTTCCGCCAAATGCGTCAAGCGGGTGTAGGCTTCATCCCTGCTTTCTCCCGGCTGGAGCCATTGGTCGACGAACCATCTGGTGATGGAGCCTGCAGTGGAGGTCCCTCCGGTGAGCGTATGAAGCTGCGGCACTGCGTGTACAGAGGGCCAAAACTTTGCGGTCTGGGTCGGGGCATCGATCACCTGGATGAAAAACGTCGAGCTTCCGTACATGATCATCATGTCGCCCTGGTTGACCGCACCGACACTGATCGATTCCGACATCGCGTCGGCGGTCCCGGCAATCACCTTCGTTCCCGCTGGCAACCCTGTGGCTTCGGCAGCTTCCAGGGTGACGCAGCCGACGATTTCGTGGCTCCACACGATTCGCGGGAGCTTTTCCCGCTCGGTCACATAGGCGCAATGCTCCTCGTCCCAGCGTTGCTTTTGCAAGTCGAACAAAGGAGAGAAGGCGCATGCCGTGTAGGCATCTATGACGCATTCTCCGGTCAGCTTATACACCAGATAGCCGTTTCCTGAGAGAAAAGTCGCCGTTTTCTCGTATACTCCGGGTTCTTGGTTGCGAATCCAGAGAATTTTGGCTCCCGCAGATTGCGAGGACAAATAGTGACCGCCCTTTCGCAAAATGTTGGCGGGGCCGATTTTTTGGTTCAGCTCGTCAATTTCTGCGCTTGCCCGCGTATCGATTCCGTAGAGTATGGCTTTGCGAAGCGCGTTGCCGTCCTGATCAATCGGCACCACAGCTGGACCAATCGTACTGATTCCGATTGCTTCGATGTGGGAAGCACGAAAGCCGGCTGTCTTTTCTCCCTCGGCGATCAACGCTTTGGACAAGGTCTTCACGGCGTGCCACCATGTCTCCTCGGCATCGTGCTCTGCCCAGCCGTGCTGCGGAATCTCCAAGGAATGGGGCAAAGACTGGTACGCGACCATCCTACCCTCCCTGTCGACCAGAACTCCTTTGGACTCATAGGTTCCAATATCAATTCCCATTACGTAAGACATCTTGACCACCTGCCGTATCCACAAGGTTTAGCTGGTAAGGGAGAGAATTTCACCTGTTTCGGCTGACTCGCGTATCGCGGCAATGGCCCGGATTACTTCCAGATTCTCCTGATGCGGCACGCGGGCTGGCTGCTCTCCTGCGTCAACACAAGACAAAAAGTAATGAAGCTGTCTTGCGTAAGCATCATGCTGTTCCAGCTTGCGGATGACGGGCTGCCGATCTTTCTGATAGAGGCGCAGCTCGGAAGTGGCAGTATCCCGCTCCCCGATGTTGTAGCCTGCCTTGTAGGTAAACTCCACGGTCCCTTTCGTCCCGGCCGCTTTAAAAAACATGGTGAACGGATACCCGTCGGACATCGTAAACGCCGCTTCGGCAACCGCCTTTACCCCGCTCTTGAAGGAAATGGAGGACATGGCGTGATTCCAGCAGCCGGTATGGTCTTTGTTGGCGAGGCAATACACGGAATCGATCTCGCCAAACAGATCGCGCAGGAAGTCGACATCATGAACATGCATGTCGCAGATCGCTCCAGCTCCTTTTTCGGGATGCAGCAGCCATTCATTTCCCCAGTCCGGCAAGGTGGAGCATCTGCTGGCAAAAGCCATGTGCACCTGCCCCAGCTCGCCGCTTTCATAAAGCTCCTTGATCTCGGTATAGCCACTCCAAAAGCGGACGACCTGCCCTACCATAAAAATGATCCCGGCTTCCTTCACCTGATCCAGCATGCGCTGTGTTGCCTCCACCGTCATTTCTACCGGCTTTTCGCAGAGCACATGCTTGCCGTATTGGGCGCATAATTCCACATACTTGCCATGCAGAAAGGTTGGCAAGGCGATGATCACTACCTCCACGTCTGCGTGCGTCAGCAGCTCCTCGGCGTCCTGATAGTAGGCGCAGCCGTATTCCTCTGCAAAGCGCCGCCCCGTCTCTTCGCGAATATCGGCAACAGCTGTCAACACGGCATTGTTCAGCGTACGAATCGATTCGGCGTGACTTCTCGAAATCAAACCGGCTCCCAAAATTCCGATCTTGTGCATCGATCTCTCCCCTTCCTGTAAGCTGACTGACGAGAAGGGCTTACTGGTACTTGTCTTTTACCTTGAACACGTAGTTCTTCGCATCGGCTTCCACCTTGGACTTATCCCAGGTCGTATCGACAAAGTCATTGGTCACTACCTGATCGAGCGGAATCTCTTTTTGGATGATGCCCGTTTTCACAGCCCACTCCATATTGAGCTTCCATTTGTCCATATCCGCGATGCCGATGCCTTCATTCACGATTTTCTGCTGGTCGGCTTCATTCAGCCCGAAGCCTTGATACACGCGGCCCATCATCGCGCCGACAGCGCCGTCCCAAGGAATTTTGATCGACGGGAACTGTTCCAGCGTCAGGTCGGCTGCCGCTTCGGGATTCATTTTCACGAAGTACATCCCTTTTGCCAGCGCACGCACGAATTTGCGCACCATTTCCGGATCTTCGGTGAGGTACTCCGCGTTGGTTACGAGCGGATTCGAGGTATACGGCAGAATCTCGTTGCCGTCGATGTACTCGAAATCAAATCCCTGACCCTTCAATTGCGAATACTCCGCCACCCAGGTGAACAAGATGTCCAGCTTGCCTTCCTGCACCATCTGGAAGCGGTTTTCCCCGGCGACCACATACTCTACGTCTTTTTCCGGATCCAGACCGGCGGCGATCAGCGTCGGGTTGATGATGTTGGCCCATGCCGCATCCCCAAGCGCCACCTTCTTGCCTTTCATGTCCTCCCAGGTTTTGATGCCGCTGTCAGTTCGGACGGCCATGCCAAAAATATTGATCGAATCGTTTTGGAACACGGCTTTGAGGGGCAATCCGTTTTCAATGCCCATAAAAAGGAAATTGGGAGAAGGCAAAGCGAATTGGGCATTCTTGAGCGCTACCATTTTCGTATCTGTCGTACCAAAGGACTGTTCGATTTTTACCTCCAAGCCTTCTTCGGCAAAATAGCCCATCTTGATGGCTGACCAGATATGCGCGTCATCCAACACTTCCACCGTGCGCGGCACGACGACCGTCACCTGCTGCAAATTGCCCGAACCCGATGCAGGGGCTGCGGTATTGGGCTGCGGCGTCGTGCCAGCAGCTTGACCTCCGCCTGACGTGTTCGTTCCTCCTGAAGGATTGCTTCCCCCCGGCTGCGTGCTGCTTTGCGCACACCCGGCAAGCACCGCGACCAACCAAAGCACAGCGATCAACAGCGTGATTTGCACCTTTCTCATCCTGTAACCCTCCTTGGATCATTTATGTCTTGAATCATTGACACCAATCCATCATCATGCTGGCGTATACCTTGGCCGCTGCCACTAGGCTGTCTACCGTGATGTACTCGTTCTCGCCGTGAACCGACCAGCTCAGCGAGCCCGGCCCGAACACGACAGCAGGCACGCCGTGTTTGTTCAAATAGGCGGCATCACAAACGGCTCGAAAGCCGGACAAGACGGCTCGGCATTCCTTCACATCCGCGATCGCCCCCATCATTGTGCGCACGCCTGCGTGATCCGCAGGGACATGAAAGCCTTGCCATTCCTGCAGCACCGGCACTGTCAGCTTAGGGGGATTCTTGCGCAGAAAATCATCCGTCGAGGCGAGCGCTTCGACGCCCCTTCTGATCTCCTCCCACAGCTCTTCTTTTTTCACCAGCTGATCCGGGTACCAGACGCCGTACGTGAGCTTGACCTTTGCAGGGACAGAGCCCAGATATTCGCCGCCATCGATAAACGAAGGGTTGATCGTAAACAAGCCTACTCCCTGCACATCATGTCCGGGACTGCCGCCAGCGCCCAGCACCGCGTCCCGCCAGCGATGATTCCACTGTTCCTCGAGTGAATAGAAGTAGTTCACGAACGGGAGCGATTTCTTGAATGCGTCCACCCCCACCTCGGGTCCGCTCGGAACGCCTGCCGGCTGCGGAAACAAGACCTGGTTTCTCGCGGAAATATGTACGGCCTTGCCTTCAACGATCAATTCGAAGAAAAACAGTCCGACAGAGGCGGTGTGCAGCTCCAGATCAGAAGGCTCGCAGACGACTGCAAAATCTGCCGTGTAGCCTCGTTTCAGGCATTGCACCGTCCCGATTTCCTCTGCCTCGTTCGACTCTTCGCCCGTGACGGCTTGCAGAAGGACATCGCCGCGCAAGGATATCCCGCAATCCTTGATCGCTTTCATTGCCCAGATTGCGGCAGATACGCCGCCTTTCATATCACTCGTGCCGCGCCCGTAGATTTTGTTTCCCTCTTGGGTGGGCTCGAATGGATCACTATGCCATTTTTGCGGCTCGGCAATGGGGACGACATCCATATGTCCGTTGAACAGCAGACTTTTGCCGCCGCCCTCGCCTCTCATCACCGCTACGACATTGGGGCGGACCTGCTCCGCGTCCACGGCGAATTGCTCCACTTCTGCGAAATCTAGAGAACGCAGACTGTTCGCCAGCCGATCCTGAACCGTTTTCTCATCGCCGCCAAACGTATGGTTGATTGACGGAATCCGTACGAGCGATTTCATGAATTCGACAAGCTCACCCTTATTATTATCCAAATATTCAAACACCTTTTGCTTGCTGCTCATGCACTGCTCACCCCATTTCCATCGAGGCCGTCAGATTTTCCAACGGACGATTTTTCGCTCCACGAGATTGATCAAGCCGTAAAAGGTCGTACCGATGATCGCCGTGAAGAAAATGCAGGCAAATGCTTTCTCGGTCTGCATGTACTGGGAATACTTGATGATTTGGCTGCCGATCCCGATATTGCCGCCGATCAGCTCGGAGGTTACCGCTGCGATGGTGGCGAAGATGCTGGCCAGTTTAATGCCCGTAAACACATTGGGGAGAGCGGAGGGCAATATCGCCATCGTAAACGTCTGCCAGCGGCTCGCACACAGTGATTTCATCAGCTCCAGCCGGATGTTTTCCACATTGTTGAAGCCTGTCGCCGAATTCATCATGACGATCGGGAAGCTCTGGATGACGACCGCCAGCATTTTCACCTCGATGCCAAAGCCGAACCAGATCATCAGCAAGGGGACGAGCGTAATCAATGGCGTAATCACGAGGAAGATCACGAATGGCGACAGCGTTGTATCGATGATTTTGAAATTGGTGATCAGCGCAGCCAGCATAATCCCAATCGGCACGGCAACCAGAAAACCACAGATAATCGTCACAATGCTGATCCCGATATGCGGTGCGAATTCGCTGAACGAAACAAACATCGTCTCGATGATCGACACGGGATTCGGCAAGATCCAGCGCGGAATATCAAAGCCGACGGTGGCGAATTGCCAGGTTCCGAACAGGATAAAAAACATGATGACAGGCGCGAGCACGCTTGTTGCATTCGATGGGGCCGCTTGTTTCAACGCATGTTCCTCCCTTCCGCATTACTTGATGTGCCTCAATTCCACTTTTCCGATCATGCTCGTCAGTTCCATCTCATATGTAATGAACCTCTCGTGCTCAATCATCTCCAGCGTTCGCGGTCTCGGCAGGTCAATCTCTACCTCCGCCACGATTCGTCCCGGATTGGTCGCCATTACATACACTCTGGAAGCGAGCAATACCGCCTCTTCCACTTCATGGGTGATAAATATAATCGTTTTTCTGGTTTGCTCCCAAATCGCCAACAGCTCCAGATCCAACTGCTCTCGAGTGATTTCGTCCAATGCCCCGAACGGTTCATCCATGAGCAGGATTTCCGGTTCGTGAACCATCGCCCGGATTACCCCCGCCTTCTGCATCATGCCGCCGGAAATCTCAGCAGGGTAGGCATGCTCATACTCCTTCAAGCCTGCCATTTCGATCAGCCTGTCGACGTTTTGCTCCCACTCCTTCCCTTGCAGACCGAATACCTTGAGTGGAAGGGAGACGTTTTGGCGTACGGTCAGCCAGGGGAACAGATTGGGCTGTTGAAAAATGAAGCCCATTTTTTTCATCAGTTCCTTGCTCGTCTTCCCGCCGACGATTTCCTGCCCGTCGATGTACATCTCTCCCGACGAGGGTTGGATGATGTCGTTGAGCATCCGGATGATCGTCGATTTGCCGCAGCCGCTGGGCCCCAGAATCGCGACAAAGTCTCCAGGATGCACTTCCATATTGACGTCTCGCACGGCCACGATGTCTTTGCTGCGTGTCTTGAACACCTTCGTGACATCGACCAGTTTGATTTTGGGATCTTGCACGTGATCTCCCCCCGATCCGATAAGCTGACTCATTTTTTGCGCCACACGATGACCCTGCCCTCCACGAAACTGACCAATTGATACAGCATGATCCCGATCAAGGCGACGATGAGAATCGTTCCATACGTCATCTCTGTCATCACCAGGCCGGAATACTGCAGAATGCGAAATCCGAGTCCGACCGAACCTCCTACAAAATCTGCGCTGATCGCACCGATCGTGGAAAAGATGCAGCCCAGCTTGATTCCCGTAAACACCTGGGGCATCGCATTGGGCAGAATCAGCTTGAAAAACGTCTGCAGCCTGCTTGCACCCATCGATCTCATCAGCTCCAGCTTCTCCGTTTCGACCGAGGTGAACCCGGACAGCGTATTCAGCATGATGATCGGGGCCGCCTGCAATATCACCACCAGGATGCGTATGTTCGGGTCAAACCCCAGCCACAGCATGAAGAGCGGAACAATTGTAATCATCGGCGTCACGACCAGCAGGATAATAAACGGCGAGACCGCTTTGACGATCAGATCGTACTGGGAAAAGAGGGCTGCCAGCGTCATCCCGAGAATCGTCGCGACGACGAAGCCGATCACCACCACCTTTAAGGTAAAAACAAAATGGGGCCAGAGATCGGAACCGAAATTTCGGATCGTCTCCGACAGAATCCCTGTAGGCGTGGGCAATACCGTTCTGGAAATGCCTGCCGCACGGATGATGACTTCGAGCAGCACGTACAGGGCCACAAACAAGAGAATCGGAGACAATGAGTGCATGATCGATGCACGGTCTGCTTGGACTGGCTTGCTTTTCGTGCGTATGAGTTCCACTGTCCATTCCTCCTCGGCTAGGTTGCCTGACGTCTTGCTTCGGCAGCATGTCCCTGGCGAATCACCTGGTTGATCAAGGTGCGCAGCTCGATATAGCGCTTGTGGCCCGCGATGTCCTGCCCCCGCTCTTCCAGGGGGATGTCTACCTCGATCTCGGAGATGATTTCTCCGGGCAACGGCGAGAAAATAAAGATGCGATTGGCCAGCAAGAGCGCTTCCTCCACATTGTTTGTCACCATGATGATCGTCTTTTTCGTCTGCTTCCAAATGCTCAGCATTTCATAGGACAGCATTTTTCTGGTGATCGCGTCCAAAGCGCCAAACGGCTGATCCATCAGCAGAATCTCCGGGTTATGAACCAGAGCCCTCGCGATCCCGACCCGCTGCCTCATCCCCCCGGACAGTTCATGCGGGTATACATCCTTGTATTGGGCCAGGCCCACGATCTGAAGCATTTCGTCAATTCTTTGGTCCCAGTCAAATTCCTTGACCTTCAACACCTCCAGCATGAGTCTGAGATTTTTCTCCGCTGTGCGCCAGGGAAGCAAGTTGTTGCTTTGAAAAACGAAGCCGAACTTTCCGAGGACGTGGGATGGAATGCCCCGCTCATGCGTCACTCCGTCCAGCTCTATCGTCCCTGTCGTAGGAGGCTGAATCCCGCCCACGCATTTCAAAAAAGTAGATTTGCCGCAACCGCTTGGGCCAATCACACAAATAAATTCCGACTCGTGTATGTCCATGCTGATCTGGTTTAGAACACGCAGTTCCGCGGCCTTTTGCGAAAATGATTTTGAGAGCGCATTCACACGCATGATCACCTTTGACAAGCTCTGCACCTCCATCCTTCGCTTACTTAATTCGCAATATTCTGTCCATTGCAGCCGAAGTGTTGTAGACGATCTGGTCGGAATAGCATTTGTACACCGGACACATCTCGGCGTTTGCCCATCCGTCGTAATCCAGAGCGACGAGCTCATCCACTACCCGCACATAGTCCACGTCACCTGCGAGCAGATCGACAAAACCGGCCAAGCCTTTTGCATCCCGGCGATAATCTTTGAAATGCACTTTCGCGATCCTCTTGCCCAAGATGCGAATCCACTGCTCCGGATAGCCGTGCGCGACCACATTGCCGACATCGAAAAAGACGCGAACCCAAGGCGAGCCGATCTTGTCGATGAAATCACGCATTTCCAGGGGAGAGAGCAAAAACTTGTTCCAAATGTTCTCTACTCCGATCACAACCTGTTTTTCTTCCGCGTATGGCGCAAGCTCGAGGAAAGCAGACAGCGCTCGCTCATAGGCGACATCGTAATCGATCACCTCAGAGCCGGCAAAAAACTCGATCTCCTTGGCATCCGGCACGACCTCATCAGGGGTGAAATCCACTCCGACCGTCCCCGGGCAAACGAGAATACAATCGACTCCCAGCAAGGCCCCGATGTCCAGCTGCCGTCTCACCGTCTCCTTTGCCTTTTGGCGAATATCTTCCCGATTGCTGGTCAGGGAGAATTGCCAGTACAGTCCTGTGGCCAGACTGTTGATCACGATCCCGATGTCATCCGCCGCCTGCTTCAAGCGAAGAATTTCTTCGTCGCTGCTCGTCAGGCTTAGCTCACCTTTCATGCTCAACGCCAGTTCAATTCCCTCAAAACCGGCTTCCTTTGCCAACTTCATACAGTCCGCGATGTTCATTTGTTCAGGAAATGACCATATGTTAATGCCTTTCTTGATTTTGCAGCGCATGTGAGCACTCCCTTCCTCTCGTGATCGAATGTAATAGAGGAAAAACTGCTTTTCATGATACAATCATGATCAATTTGTTTAAATTATGTTACTTTCTGTACTATAGTTTTCAGAATATTCCCTTTTCCAATCCATGTCAACAAAATTATGCACCTTCTTCTTGTGAAATCATTCGCGTCATATCCGCGTTTCTTTCCCTATAAGACAATAATTGCAGCTATGGTTGCAGGGATTTGTAAAATTATGGCGAATGATTTCGAAAAAGTCCTGATTTGTTTATCATTCGAAACATGGTATTATCATTTTATGATCAAAACTAATCATATAGATCAAAAATGTTCATCCATTACCTTATTCAATCATTAAAAATGAGAGAGGTTATACGATGATGGAAAATCCACGCGCAAAAGAGATATTGGAACATTTGAATCGCAGATCTCCCCTATCGATAGATGAGCTTGCCACCTTGTTGGCTGTCTCCACCGTTACTGTACGCCGCGACCTGGCCGAACTGGAAAACGAAGGCTTGATCATCCGGCAAAGAGGCGGGGCCGCCCTTCCCAGCAATTCGATCGAGCCGATGTTTTACCAGCGGCATAAGCAGCACCTTGAGCTGAAGAAGCAAATCGCCAAGTACGCTGCGGAGCAAGTCGAAGAAGGCGAAGTGATCGCCATCGACGTCGGCACGACAGCAGCTGAATTTGCCAAAGAGCTTTTGAAAAAGAATAATTTGACGGTGTTTACGAATTCCTTCCAAGCTGCCTCCATCCTGGCGAAAAGCCAGCATCAGGTCTATTTTGTCGGCGGCATGCTGCGAAAATCAGAAATGTCGATGGTTGGGTCCATTGCCAAGGACACCGTGCTGAAATTCAACTACGACCGCTTTTACATGGGGCTGGCTGGAATCAGCCACAGTGCGGGACCTACCGATTACAGCCTGGAGGACGCGGAGGTCAAGCGCTGTTTTATCTCCAAGTCCAAGGAAGTGATCGCGCTGGTGGATAAAACGAAGTTCGGCAAATCCTCGTTGGTGAAGGTCTGCGAGATGGATGAGATTACAACCGTGATTACGAATCAGGATGATGGTGTTGCGGGGCAAGAAATGGCGTATTTCAGAGGGAAGCTGATTACGGTGTAATTTTTCGCAAGAAAAAGATCACCCGAGTCCCCGACCCCTACTAATTTGGTGGTTGGTCAAACAGTAGTGGAGGGGAGGAAAAAGGCGAGAACGCTCCAGGCGGATTGAAATCTTTGCTGGGGGTCATCCCTGGCCGTCTCCATTCCAAAGGCCTTCGCTTATCTCCCCTTTTTCCTCGACCAGCCTTTGCTTGTCCTCCTGCTTTTTTGTGGGCTTCTCGCAGGTGATAGAAAAAACAAAAAATCCTCTATCCCACAGGGGACGGAGGATTTTTCGTGACCTCTTAAAAAACGTCTGTCGTTGGTTAATTCGCCGTTCTCACTTGCAATCTAGGCGCCAGCTTCACGTATACCGGATACGCTACCAAAGCGAGGACGACTCCCTTGAAGATATTGAACGGAACGATTCCGTACAAGATCAGGGACCAGACGCTGTCGGCGCCGAAGCTGGACAGAAGCTGCTCCATCGGCATCTGGTAGAGCGCCGCATACGCAGGCAGCAGGAACCAAGCGTTCATAAATGCCATGACAACGGTCATCAGCAAGGCTCCGATCGCCAGACCGGTGAGGAAGCCTTGTTTGCCTTTTGCCAATCGCTGCATCAGCACAGCAGAAACGACGAAGATTGAACCTGCCAAGATATTGGCTACTTCCCCGATGATCAGGCCATCTGTATTTTTAAACAGCATGTGCAAAACATTCTTCATAACCTCGATGACAACACCTGCGACTGGTCCGTACATAAGCCCGCCGATCAAAGCCGGCAAGGTGCTGAAGTCCAGCTTCAAAAACGAAGGCGTAAAGGGAATCGGGAACTCCAGATACTGCAGGATAAACGCAACCGCAGCCAGCATAGGAATCGTCACCAGCCGTTTGGTTGCTGTCCGTGATGAGTGCAAAGCTGTTTCTTTCATGTGTACCATCTCCTCAGTTTTCTACTCCTTCTTGAGGAATGGCAACAGTCGTCTTTCCTTCACGTATTTGATCGCCCGGCAACAGAAAAAGAACATCAAAAGCCCTGAGGAACATCGTCCCCAGGGCTTCATTGCAGGCGTATGACCAAGGCATGCACAAAAAAGGGTACAAGAAACAAAAGGGTCTATTGCAGACGAAGCTCCCCTGTTGCTTCTCCCGTTTGCACAGGCAAACAAGCACGTGTGAATACGCACTGTCGTCATCCTTCTCCCATCCAGACTGTACTGTCGGCTCTGGATTCTCACCAGATCCTGCACTCCGTCGCTTGTGACAGCTCGGGAGGCTCGCGGGCTTGCCATGCGCTAAGGCATGGTCACCGCCGGTCGGGAATTTCACCCTGCCCCGAAGGAATGTGTAGTTGTTTATACAAATGCTATTATATAGCGTTCCTTTTTCTTTTGACAATAGCGAAAGTTTACCGGCTTTTCTTCTCTACTGCGACACGGCCGGAGAAAAACGTCGCGCCGCCTCCCATATCTGCGATGCGATCCGGCGTCAAGGCATTGACGAAGTGCTTGGAATCCGGCGAATCCGCCCATAAGCCCTGGCTGACGACGACACCAGGCAAAACGGTATCTCCTACGGATACGACCAGCTCACAAACGCCGCGATCATTCCTTACCTCTACCCAATCGCCTTCCTCAATGCCATTCGCTTTCGCATCATCCGTGTTCATATACAAACGAGGCTGCTTTTCCATCCTGGCATGCTTCGCGTTATTGGAGAACGTGGAGTTGAGAAAATTGTGGTTCGGTCCTGGAATAAACCAGTACGGATACGAGCTTTCCACCGGTAGTGGCGCATAGGTCGGCAGAGGCGGAAGCCCCACATTTTCCATCTGGCTAGAGTACAGCTCGATCCTTCCGCTCGGTGTCGGCAAATTCTCGATGAAAGGAGCATGTATCCGGGCTTTCACGTAGTTTTGTTCGAGCAACTCTTCGTACTCGATGCCGTACAAATACGGATTTTGCGGAAAATTGAGTGCCTGTCGAATCAGGTCTTCCTCGGTATCATCGAACATGGCATCGGCAAAACCCATCCCTTTGGCGAGCAAGCGGAACACTTCGACGTTGGATTTGCTCTGTCCATATGGAGCGATAACTGGCTTCTGCAGGTGGATATAGTGATGCCAATACGACGTGTAGAAATCGGTATTTTCATAGGAGGCGGTCGCTGGCAAAACAATATCTGCATACAGCGCCGTCTCCGTCAGAAACAGATCATGCACAACCGTAAACAAATCCTCGCGCTCCAGGCCCTGTCTCACTTTATTTCCTTCCGGTGCGACGAGAGCCGGATTGCTGTTGTAGACGTAGAGAGAGTGAACAGGCGGATCAATCTCCAACAGCGCATGCCCGAGCCGGTTCATGTTGATGCTGCGCGTTTCTTTTTTCTCAAGTACATCTGGACGTTGCAAAGCGGTTCTGTTAAACCCTAGAAATCCGCCGTTGCCCTTCATCGCCCCGCCGCCTTTCACCAGCCATTGACCGGTGAGCGCGGGCAGGCAAGCGATGGTGCGAATGCACATGCCGCCGTTGTCGTGGTGCTGCAAGCCGTTTCCAATGCGGATAAAGGACGGAGAGGTCTGCGCGTACATCCTCGCCAACTTGTAGATATCCTCGACCGGAACGCCTGTAATGGCAGAGACGGAGGCCGGATCATACGCGCGAACATGCTCCCGCAATTCCTCATGTCCGACCGTATACTGCTCCAGGAAGTGCTGATCCACCCAGTTTTCTGCGAAAAGAATATGCATCAAGCCAAGCGCCAGAGCAGTGTCCGTGCCCGGCAGGATCGGGATAAACCAGTCGGCCCACTGTCCCGTCCGATTTTTATGGACGTCGATGACCACGATTTTCGCGCCGTTCTTGCGCGCTTGCTCTGCCAGGACCACCTGGTGCATATTCGTACTAATCGCATTGATGCCCCACATGATAAAAAGCTTCGTATGAATCGTATCTTCCGGGTCTGTCCCGAAAGCGCCTCCCATCGTGTAGCTGTAACCGACTGCACCTGCGGAATTGCAGATCGTCCGCTCCAGGCGGCTGGCTCCAAGCCGGTGGAAGAAGCGCAAATCCATGCTCTCCGCATTGAGTCTGCCCATATTGCCGTAGAAGCTGTAAGGTAGAATACTTTCTGCACCATGCTCGGAGATGAGCGTCTTCCACTTGGACGTAACGGTTTCGATCGCTTCCTCCCAGCTGATCGGCTCGAACTGGCCACTCCCTTTGAGACCGGTCCGCTTGAGCGGCTGCTGCAGGCGCTTGGGATCATACAGGCGTTCAGTCATATTGCGCACCTTATTGCAAATATTCCCTTTTGTTACCGGATGCTCGGGGTCCCCCTCCACCTTGACCACACGCCCATCCTGCTTGTGCAAAAGCAAGCCGCATTGATCCGGGCAATCCAGAGAACAAACGGCTGGAAATACGCCATCGGGCTGGTCCACGTATGATTTCATAACCGCGCTCCTCTCCAGTTTCCTTTTCTTTTTCTCAGGATAGCAGTTTGCGGCGAAGGATTAAACGAGATTTTGCTTTCGGAAGTGTCGCCATTTTTTCAGCGTCTGGATCGTGAGCTTTGTTTTGGCGAAAAACATTTTCATGTTCACGATATCCAGCTCGACTGCCGCGATCTTCTGTTTCTGTCGATCCGTTTCTTTTTCGATCGTCGCTTTGTACAGACGAAGCTGTTCCTGTGTCACTTTTTGCAGGCTGCTGACAAAGGAGGACATGTCAGAGGTATTCAAGTCCTGATTGCAAAACGCAATGATGCGATTTTCCACCTCTGTGATCGAATCAATGAAGGTGTCATACACTTCCTGCTTCACATCTCCCAGCGATTTCCCGCCAAACAACGTCCCCAGGAAGCCTCCGACAAAAGCACCGAGCGGGCCTAAAAGAGCCGCTCCAATCGTGGCACCAATCGCGGAGCCGAGATTCAGACCATCTCCGTAATCAATTGAACGGAAATGATTGTCCAAGGAACTACCCGTCGCTTGGTGCAAGCTGGGAAGAGATCGCAACAGATCCCTTTGTTGAACCGGGCTCGCAAAAGGCAGATTGGCATACAATTCCTCGATCATACCTACCATCTCGTCATGGATCCGTTTCACCATCCGATCCAGCTCTCTTTTTCTGGCCTGTTCGATCTGTGAAACGATATGATTCGTCGCAGCCTCAGCTTGTGCTGCGACTCCTTTTTTTAACTTGTCAGCTGAATCCACTTCCACCAGCCAGTCATGAAAAAACGTGACGCCTTCCTGCATGCTTTGGTCAAGAATCTGGTTCATGCTTTGAATATATTGACTTCTGCTGCGATGATAGCTGTTCATCATTCTTTCCTGGATCTCTTCCTCAAACATGTCAAAACTGGCAGGTGTACTTCCTTGCACGATGGCAAGCTGCTTTCGATGTTCACTGATCTTTTCTCGGATGATCTCCGTCAATTCGTGGCTGAGAGTGATCGATTCCTTGGCTATAGCGTCTACGAACAGGTCTACCTGCTGATCTTTGGCTTCCGCGAAGATTTTATCGCGCAAGAGTCCCAAATTCTCTACGTAGCGCCTGGCGTCTGCCTGCACCTCGGAAGGAGCAAGGGAGCATACCGGATAGACGATGACCTGCTCTACCTCAAGGGAACGCGCCAAATCACGGCGTACTCGTTCGATGGTCTCTTCCGCTGCACTTTCGCCGTCACAATCCAGCTCGTCATCGCCAAAGACAAGGTCCATTTTGTTCAGAACTACGAACATTTTCCCCACTTCTTCCCGGACCATCCGCAGGACATGAAGCTCCTTGCCTTTCAAGGCGTTGCGCGCATCCATGATGAAAAGTGATATATGACTGCTCTCCACGACGCGATTGGCGATGGCGCTGCGGGCCTCATTGGCGTTAAAGCCGGGGGAGTCGATCAGCATGATGTCATCGGGCAGCTCCTTGAGCGGCAGGAAAACTTTTACCCGTTCGACCCATTGCAGCTCGGGAGATCCCACTCGTGTATACGACATAATAAAATCGCGGATTTGCCCTACGTGCTCTTCCTTGATCGTCGTGCCGTCTGCCAGCGTCCACTCGGGCTCGATGGGAAGCGTCTTCTTGCGCTGCCCCTGCTTGTCCCATACTTCTACCCTGGCGTTCACGTCCTTGATAATCTCGGTAGGGACACCTGTCGCTTCTTCTTGCGTGACGAAAAAGATATTGGTGGCGAAAAGTTGATTTAACAAGGTGGTTTTCCCAGCACTTGTCTCGCCCACCAAGGCGATTTTCAAGTACCTTCTCGTAGAGTCGTTCCATTCCTCTGCTTCCGGGAAACGGTCATCTTCCTCTTGCTTACTCTTATCGGACTCCCGCTTTTGAAATAGTTGCAGGATTTTCTGAAACATCCCCCCGCTAGACGCTGGTGCTTCGTCCTGGAGTTGCGGCTCTGGCTCCGTGACGGTAACGGCTACTTCTGCCGCTCCTGACTTGAGGCTTTCCAATGCTGCCAACTGATCCTGGATGAAATCCTGATACCCCTGCATTTTCTTTTTTAGCTGCGCATGGGTATCCCCGATTCGGCTGACTTGCTGGAACTCAGCCAGGGACGCCTTCAGCTCCTCGATGACAAAGGCAGAGTCGTGCGAGAGGTCCTCTTGCCTTTTCAACAGAGCGGTTCCCATGATCGTGCCAAATTGACGCAGCCATAAAAACGGTTTTTCTTCCGGTATGGCCTGCAGGCTTTCCATAATACTGGATGCATCGCCCAAAATAATCGCTTCCCAGAGATCGCAGATGGATCCTAGATGTTTTCCGAATGGATTCAAGCAGATTCCGACCTGATAACCGTCATCTTCCCGCCAGCGCTCCGTCACCTGCAGAGCTTCTTCCCTTTTCCCTGTCGCGTACAGGCATTCGATCTCCATGAGCTGCAGCAAGGAATAGGCGTCGGGGATGATAATCTCGTGATTGCGCAGGCTTACCGCCATCCGGTTCTCTTTCCATTTTGAGATCTGATGCAAGACCTGGTCGTAGGTTACCTGCCGATTGCGAAACTTCGCAAAAAGGATTTTGATTTGAATCTCCGCTTCCTTGACTGGAGAAATAGAAGACCAGACATCCTGCATGTTGTAGATTTCAAACAGCGTCCATTCTGCTGGCACTGATGCTGTTTGAGGCTTCATCGTAGCCGCGGAGAGCTTGCCCAGCGTGCTGAAATTTTCATGATGGAGCAAACGGGACGAGTAAAAATCAGCCTCCTCCCGTTCTTCTGGCGGGAGCAGTTCATTCATGAGATCCATCAGTTGGACAATCTGGAATGATTCCGGATTTCGTACGACCTGGGCCACTGCTTCGACGAATTTTTTCTGACCGCTCGCCTCAATTGGGTTTTCGAACAACTCATCGATGGACTTCAGAAACACGCTGATCAGCTTTTCGATACTGTCCCGGTTCTGCTCCTCGGCCAACGCAATGGTATGCAAAAAGATTTCGTAGCCCTGTATGTAGATATACGGATTTTCCTCGGCCAAGGCATGGAAAATGGAGCAAAGCAGCTCCACGAGTTCACCGGACTGCTGGTTTGCCCTCGCGTAAATGGCTCGCAGCAGGAGCGCGCCCACCGATTGGTCTCCTTTCGCTTCCTCGAGGCTGGGCAGATAGCGCAAGGACTGCTCGTGCCAGTTGTACCAGACGTATTCGTGGAAGACGACCTCTGGCAGATAGCGCAATAAATAGGGCATCTGCTTGGCCAGGTACATCACGGCCTGATTGGATTTTCCTTGCTCATTCAAGGTTCGTACGAGCATCAAGTCTACGATGAGGCAAAGCGGGTCTTCTTTCCCGATTTCCTTCAGAAAAGAGATGGCCTTGTCCAGCTCGCGCTTCTGGATCAGCCTGAGGGCTTCCTCCAGCTTGCTGATGACGGATGGCAGCGGAATTTGCTGTCGCAGATTGAGGATCTGCTCATGAATATCCAAGAGAATCTGTTCATCCTCCAGACTCAGCCAAAACCGTTCATCCTGTTCTTCATTTTCCGTTCTCCATGCGAGATAGAGCCGCTTCTCGTCCAAATCGATGAAGCTCTCTTTTACCCATAAGAAAGTGTTTATGTAATACCCGTCGACGGACTCATCAAAAAAGGCAATTCGTCGATCCGTAACCACGACAGTCCCACTCACTTGCTCGCTGTCAGGCCAGAAATCCTGGTTGTAAAACGTAGCTGCCGCTTCATATTGGAGAGTTTCTTCCTCCGGGTTCAGGCGGACTATGTTTGCGATCTGCGGATTTTGAATCCCGCTATGCCGTTCGGAAGGCTGCATGACATTCACCGTTCTTTCAAGTTGTTACACCAATGGCGGAAAATGAATCTGGGAAGCGTGTCTTAATGGATCACCTGGCACAAGCTGCGTCACTTGCTTTTGCCAATCCGTATGAAGCTGTTGCAGCTCCTGCGGATGAAAGTGGATTGTTTTTGTCTCGCCGCCCGCAGAGGTGGAATGAGCAAATTCCTGGAAGTTGGTATCATAATAGTTATGGCCGCCAAACATATTAGGCTGGCTGTGGGAGACAGTCTGAAAGTTCGTGTCGTAGGTGGTATCGCCCCCAAAGACATTCGGCTGGGTGTGACCCATCTTTTCATGGCTGGCATTGAAATGATCATTCCCGCCCAGCACGTTGGGCTGTGTATAGCCAATCGTTTGGTTGTTATTGTTGTAGAATGTCTCGCCACCAAATACATTTGGCTCGCTATGCCCAACCGTCTGGAACTGACTGTTCACGAAGTCGTGACCTCCCATCGCATTCGGTTGGACGTGTAGATTTTGCGAAAACATGTGATGCAAGAAATCAGACATGCTGGACACCCCTCATCAACATTTGTTCACATTCCTCAATTGTTTGCCTGTATCTGTCCAGTTCACTTTGCTCAAATGCCGGGACTGGAGCGGAAGCGGCGTCTTTATGCTGCTGCACCGTAGCCAGAAGCTGCTCCTCCTGCTCGCGATGATAGCTCTCCAGTGTCGCTGTCATTTGGACAAACCAGTGCTCGATTGTTTTTTCTACCTCTCGCCGGTAATGCGTGATCACGCCTTGGACCAGATCAGGCACTTGTTCCATGAGAGCTTCGCGCATCTGCTCCTTTTGGTTCCCGCGCACGACGGTAGTGATCACACTGGCCAACGCTCCACCGACGATCGTTCCGATGCCTGGTAAAATCAGATTGCCCGCCACCATTCCGATGGTTACCGGAAGGACTTGTTCCATCACTTGATGAACGGCATGCTGTCCTCTTCCCTTCGAGGCAGAAGCCCATTGCGGCATTTGCAGCGAATCCGCTCCAAGCGTCAGCAAGAGCTCTGTTCGGAAGTGGCGATGGTATTCGCTGGAGACATGCTGGCAAAAACGGTCCAGATAGGTTTTGATCTCGACCGCCTTTTCTTCCGCAAACTGCTTGATCGCCCGTTCGATTTGCAGGGGAAGATTTTTGTTCCAAAACTTTTCGAGGTCGCCCTCCATGATCTGCAGCTGATAGGAAATATCCTCCACCAGCTTTTCCTCAAGTCTCGCGCAGGAAGCCCGAAACATCTGCTCCAGCGTCTCCCTGCCGACTTTATCCATACTCGCCAGCAGCAGAGTGAACGCGGATTCCAGCTCCACTCGTCTGCTGTGCAGCGCTCTTTCATATTCGACCAGCTTCGTGTGGTTGAGCTGGAGGACAGTCTGCTCGACTGCCAACTGTTCTTCGATCATCTGGCAAACCAGCTGCAGGTTGGATACCTGGCGTTTTGCAAAGCTTTGGTGTGCTTGCTCGCGCAGAACCTGAATGCGGTCAAACAAGCGGTTGACCTCTGCCGATTCCGCATAATTGGCTCGCTCCTGCCATACGCGATTCGCAGAAAAGGGAACGAGATGCGCCTCTTGCCCAAGCAGCTGATGGATTCGCTCGCTTGCGCCTTCCATGGCCTCCTCCAATTCCTCTTCGTCCAAACGATCTGCCTTCGACAAGACAAACAGGAGGGACTCGATCTGATAGTGCAGGACTTTGTTTTGCAGGAAATCTGCTTCACTTTTGGTCAAAGGAGCTGCGGCATCCAGCAGGAAAATGGCTGCATCGCAATGCGGCAATACCTGATAGGTCATCTCCACCCGGCTTGCTTCGATGTCATTGACCCCAGGCGTATCGAGCAAGGTCAAACCATTTTGCAGCAGCGGGTGATTCAAGCGAATGACGACAAATTGAATCTGCGCTGCATCTTCCTCGCCGTCTGCTCCCAGTGATCTGAGAGCTTCCTGTGTCAGCGGAATGGTCTCGGCCGGGGGATTTTTCCAAACAATCGTGCACGCTTCTTCGCTTCCATACTCCAAGACATGAAGACAAGCGGTCATCGGCAGCACATCCGTAGGCAAGAGAGTCCTTCCCAAAATGGCATTGATCAGGGATGATTTTCCCCGATTGAATTCTCCCAAAACCGCTACATGAAATGTATTTCTTTTTCCGGCATCTTCTATGGAAGCCAGGAGGTTGATCGCTGCGCGGTGCTGCAAGCGTTCGCTGATCTCCACCAGCTTGTCCGTTATCTGCTCGATATTCATACCAATAAACGTTCCTTTCTGTTGAGCAATTCTTCTTGAAGCTGACGCAATTGGGCAAGATGCTCATCCAAGCGCTTTTTCTGCGTATCGATGTCGCTGCTTTGTCCCTGCATGATGCCTTGCTGCTCCTGAAGGGTAAGCCTGAGCGCGTTCATTCGATTGTGCAGGCGCGTGGCGTAATGCTCCTGGATGGGCTCCAGTTCTTTGCCCGCCATATCCTTCACTTTTTCCTCTACGTTTTGGATGATCCCTTGAATCTGGGTTTGCAGGATTTGCGTCACCTTTGTCCGCAGCGCTTCTCTTTCCTTTGCTTCCTTCTCCTCTTGCAGCTTGCCTCCCAGGAAGATGGTGCCGACGATTGCCGCTCCAATCCCGATGGGACCAAACAGGGCGGCACCGATGAATCCCAGGGTTCCGCCCAGGGCCATACCGGCAGCGACTTCAGCGAAGGAAGAGGTCTGCTCGCCAGTTGGTTCCATCGTGATAAGATTCTTGAGATGCTCCGTGTCGGCATCTGAAAAAATTCCTCTCGATGCTTTTCTCCCGTCACTCGTGTGGCTGAAGTAATGCCCCCATTTTGCCTGCAATTTCTCGTGCAGTCCGCGCCGATAATCCAGCATTTGCTCCTGCAGGGCTTCCATGATGCTGCGAATGCCAATACCCGCCATGGATTTGATTCGTAAAACGTCCTCATCTGTCGTGATTTGCGCGGCTTGCCCGACCAACTCGGCTTGCAGCTTTGTGAATTCCTCGCGTACAAAGGCTGTCATCCAACGGGCGAGATTCACGGACTCGACCTGCATGAAGGATTCGAATGTTCCCAATTCCAGCTGCATGGTACGTTCTTCCTGCTCCATTCTTTGCAGTTCCAGAAGCATTTCATCTCGTTGCACTGACAGCAGGCTGAACCGTTCTTCTACCGTCTGGATGCCGTCTTTGACGATCGCAGCGATCCGGTCGTAATGCATGGGTAGCCGATCTCTCACAGCCTGCCTGGAGACGAAATCCATCAGGCTGGCCTCGAAGTTTGAAAAATCAGATTCCCATATGCTTGCTTCTTGCTTAAACCTCGCACGAAGCGCTTCTTTCGCGGAAACAGTATGTATGGTTGGGTCCGCAATTTGCGGAAGATGCTCTTGCAATAATTTGCGGACATATGCCTTCAGTCTCGCGCTCACTTCACCCTGAGGGATGTTTTCTACCTCATCGATTCGGTTGATGACAAACAGAAAACGGTTGATATCATTGGCCAATACCTTTTCCTGCAAGAATCGCCGCTCACTCTCCGATAGTGGCTGCTGGCTGTCGAGCAGCACGATGCAGGAATCCGCCTTGGACAAGTAGTGGAAGGTGACTTCCTCGCGCAAATCATCCAGGTCGTTGACGCCGGGGGTATCCACGATATCGCATTGCATGATTTGCAGGACTCCCGGGTATCCGATCCGCACCTCCTGGATGGCATTGGCTTCTTGGTTGCTTGTCGTAATAAATTCTTCTAGAAATTTATTCACTTTTTCATCCGGCAAGGGTCGGTTTATTCTTTCGCCGCTGCGGTACAAGATGTTCATCTGCGGTTGGTCGCTGCCCTCAATGATGCTGATGGTTGCTGTCGTGGGATTTACTTTCGATGGCAAAACGGGTTTTCCCAGGATGGCATTGATAAAAGTCGATTTTCCACGGCTGAATTCGCCGACGACGAGAAGATGCATTTTCTCGTGCTGCAGTCTGCTTTGAGCTGCCTCAATTCGCTCCTGGAATCCGTAATCGGCTAGAATGGCGGAGATTTCTTTCAGCTTTTCTTCCGCAAAATGTTTGTTTGCTTCAAATGAGTGCTTGTCTGTTTTTTCCATCGTGGCACCTGTCTTTATTTGAGATTATCTGCGACTTTACGCTCTTTTTGTCGATGCGTTTGATGCTGGAATTGGTACTTTTTGCTTAAGTATAGCACCATTCAAATCTGGTTTCATTTATAAAGTGTGATTGGAAATACGATGCTTTTTTGGATAGTGGTCTACCAGCTTTAGTGGAGGGGAGGAAAAAGAGGAGAAAGCTCAGGCGGGTTGGGATCTTTGCTGGGGGTTATTCCTGGCCGCCTTCATTGCAAAGGCGGAACCGCGGCCAAAAGCAGCCCACTTCGAAGAAGCGATTCAGGGTGTAGAGTAGAGAACTGACGCTTTCTGGCGACCGTTTGGTCGCCTTACTCCTATCAGTTCCCCCTCATCAAACCGTACGTGAGGTTCTCCCTCATACGGCTTTCCGATGTTCTTCTTTCCTTGGCATTCGGTTATCGCGTACGGCAAGCTTC
>NZ_RHHT01000033.1 GCF_003710985.1 Brevibacillus panacihumi | reverse complement strand
GTTCAAAGCTGGCAAATCAATTTAATGATAGACTCATCAACGCTTTCGCTGTTCAGTTTTCAAAGAGCATTTTCGCGTTTTAGTAACGCGGAATTACATCATAACATGTTCATCAGAAGAAGTCAATCAGTTTTTTCAACTTCACTGAATTTCTTTTTAGCTACCCGGAAGTTTTTCCGAAGCAGAATTCTAATATAACATGCATTTCAGTGAAAATCAAGAGGTATTTTTAAATCTCATTAAAAAATGGTGCGGTCGGCGAGACTCGAACTCGCACGGGTCGCCCCGCCACCCCCTCAAGATGGTGTGTCTGCCAATTCCACCACGACCGCAAATCAACGTCTCAGGAGAGATTCGAACTCCCGACCGACCGCTTAGAAGGCGGTTGCTCTATCCAACTGAGCTACTGAGACATATAGACAAAAAAATATGGGGCGATCGATGGGACTCGAACCCACGAATGCCGGAGCCACAATCCGGTGCGTTAACCCCTTCGCCACGACCGCCATAATGAAGATACATAATCCTTGAGCAAACCATTTTTGGCAGGGGCAGTAGGAATCGAACCCACACCAAAGGTTTTGGAGACCTTCGTTCTACCGTTAAACTATGCCCCTATGGTAGCGGTGGAGGGGCTCGAACCCCCGACCTTTCGGGTATGAACCGAACGCTCTAGCCAGCTGAGCTACGCCGCCACAAATAAAAAAGGCATGAATGGCGGAGGGAGAGGGATTCGAACCCCCGTGACGTTGCCGCCTAACGGTTTTCAAGACCGCCCCGTTATGACCACTTCGGTATCCCTCCGCAAAAAATGGAGCGGGTGATGGGAATCGAACCCACGCGACCAGCTTGGAAGGCTGGGGTTCTACCATTGAACTACACCCGCAAGAAAATATGGTGCCGGTAGAGGGACTTGAACCCCCACGGTTTCCCTCACGATTTTGAGTCGCGCGCGTCTGCCAATTCCGCCATACCGGCATATGTGATTATCAAATGGTCGGGAAGACAGGATTCGAACCTGCGACCCCTTGGTCCCAAGCCAAGTACTCTACCAAGCTGAGCTACTTCCCGATTCATTTATTTTTGTTGTGGGGTCCCCGAAAAGTACTCGGAATACGCTACAACGCTTTTCTTCCCTTTTTGGGGTGAAGAAGCGTGCCCTGAGAGATTCGAACTCCCGACCTTTTGATTCGTAGTCAAACGCTCTATCCAGCTGAGCTAAGGGCACATGATGATATGGAGCGGACGACGGGTCTCGAACCCGCGACCTTCGCCTTGGCAAGGCGACGCTCTACCAATTGAGCTACATCCGCATATTGATTATTGTGCTGTGGGGTCCCCGAATAGTATTTAGGCATACTTCACTTTTTGGGGTGTTTTGGTGCGGTCGAGAGGACTTGAACCTCCACGGTGTTGCCACCACTAGAACCTGAATCTAGCGCGTCTGCCAATTCCGCCACGACCGCATTTTCCTTTGGGTAAAAACTGGTGAGCCATGAAGGACTCGAACCTTCGACCCTCTGATTAAAAGTCAGATGCTCTACCAACTGAGCTAATGGCTCATGCAAATGGCTGGGGTACTAGGATTTGAACCTAGGAATGACGGAGTCAAAGTCCGTTGCCTTACCGCTTGGCTATACCCCAACAGACGATGATTATTACTGGTGGGGAGAGACGGATTCGAACCGCCGAACCCAGAGGGAGCAGATTTACAGTCTGCCGCGTTTAGCCACTTCGCTATCTCCCCGAAAAAATGGTGCCGGCGATAGGAATCGAACCCACAACCCCCTGATTACAAGTCAGGTGCTCTACCAATTGAGCTACACCGGCGCATTCAAGCTATTCAATAATGGTGGCTCGGGACGGAATCGAACCGCCGACACGAGGATTTTCAGTCCTCTGCTCTACCGACTGAGCTACCGAGCCAATTCACTTTTTTCATCGCCATTTAAAAAGAATGGCGGAGCTGACGGGACTCGAACCCGCGACCTCCGGTGTGACAGACCGGCGTGAACTCCAACTTCACCACAGCTCCAGATAGATGGTGGAGGCTGACGGGATCGAACCGCCGACCCTCTGCTTGTAAGGCAGATGCTCTCCCAGCTGAGCTAAGCCTCCGCATCCCCACAAAGTGACGTTTATGCTCTGAAACATATTCCGAGTACTTTGCGAGGCCCCCCCAACAGCTAGTGGGGTAATATGGTGACCCGTAGGGGATTCGAACCCCTGTATGACAGCGTGAAAGGCTGCTGTGTTAAACCGCTTCACCAACGGGCCTTGAAATGGCTCCTTGGGACGGACTCGAACCGCCGACCGATCGGTTAACAGCCGATTGCTCTACCGACTGAGCTACCAAGGAACAATTTTATGTATCATGGTGGAGCTGAACGGGATCGAACCGATGACCTCCTGCTTGCAAGGCAGGCGCTCTCCCAACTGAGCTACAGCCCCAAGAACCCAAAAAGGGACACTTGCGCATCGCGGGTACTTCCGATTTCCCTTTCGGAGATCCCATCGATGAAAAGCTATATGGTGGGCCTAGGCTGACTCGAACAGCCGACCTCACGCTTATCAGGCGTGCGCTCTAACCAACTGAGCTATAGGCCCGTAACCTCTTGGACTTTCAATCTAGCACATATATTAATTCATTGCAATAGAAATTCTCATTTTTTTATTTGTAAATTCTTCTTTCGCCCACAGGAGCTTTTTTCGAAGGCCTTGAATCATTCTGGAGAGGAGTACATCCCTCCTAAACAATACACTTTTTAAGGAGCAAACGACCAAATGAATGAACCTCATTCCTCTTCAACATCCAACATAGGGAAATGGGCTGCACTTGCAGAGGTATTAGGTGTTTCCATTAAGCTGGGGCTTACTTCCTTTGGTGGTCCCGTTGCCCATCTTGGTTATTTCCATCATGAATACATCCGTCGGCGAAAATGGCTTGATGAAAAAAGCTACGCTGAACTGGTCGCGCTCTGTCAATTTCTTCCCGGTCCGGCTAGCAGTCAGGTCGGCATCGGGATTGGCATTATTCGCGCCGGGTTGTGGGGCGGATTCGTCGCTTGGCTCGGCTTCACCCTACCATCTGTTATCGCCTTGGTCGTGTTTGCCTTTCTGTTGCAATCCTACGGTTTCTCTGATACGGGGTGGATTCACGGTTTAAAAATTGTAGCAGTAGCCATCGTCGCTCATGCCATCTGGGGAATGGGGCAAAAACTCACACCCGATCGGGAGCGCATCACCATCGCCGTACTGACTGCAGCTGTCGCCTTGTCTTGGCAGACCTCATACAGTCAAGTACTTTTGATACTCGTATCCGGACTTGTCGGCATCTACCTATTCAGGAAAAAACCAATAGATTCGGTGCCGGATGTACACATTCCGATCAGCCGTTCCTTGGCTGTAGTTTGTCTGCTGTGCTTTTTCGCGCTGCTGTTCATCCTTCCTTTGCTCAGACAGTCGGGTGAGTCGGAATGGCTGGGTCTTGCAGACAGCTTTTACCGGGCAGGCTCCCTGGTCTTTGGAGGCGGACATGTCGTCCTCCCGCTTCTGGAACACGAAATTGTAGCGGCCGGCTGGGTCCGTCCAGAGGATTTCCTTGCAGGTTATGGGGCCGCCCAAGCTGTTCCTGGGCCCTTGTTTACCTTTGCGAGTTATCTCGGCGCGTTGGCAGGGGGAATTCCCGGTGCCATTCTAGCCACGATCGCCATCTTTTTGCCGGCATTTCTTCTCGTGGTCGGTTCACTCCCATTCTGGAACCAACTGCGGAAAAGCAAAAACCTTCAAGCTGCCCTGGCAGGAGTAAATGCAGCAGTGGTAGGAATCCTGCTGGCAGCGCTGTATGATCCTGTATGGACGTCAGCCATTCTGAAACCAGCCGATTTCATTTTGGCTATCCTGCTGTTTGTATTGCTGCACGTATGGAAAATGCCTCCTTGGTCAGTCGTCCTGACCGGTGTGCTCGGCGGAATGATGCTCGATTTCCTGTAAGAGGAACACGTGAGCCATTACCCGGCAACAGCTTTTCATCCTGTCATTGTTCGGTCACATTGATACTTTAGAATAGATCCTTGGCTGATTTCTCGTATCATGGAATCTTTGGCAGCAATTCTTGCAGATCCTTTTAGTATGATAGCTTTTGGGATCAGAGAACGGGAGAGAAAGGTTGTTACATAGTGAAACAAATACTCTTGATTGAGGATGAAACACCTATTGCCGAAATGCTTCAAGCGTATTTGGAACAGGCAGAATTTGCTGTTACCTGGGACGCTGGCGAAGGCAATGTACTGGACGTATTTTTAAGATGTAGGCCGGATTTAGTGCTTCTGGATTTAATGTTGCCTGATAATGATGGACTGGACATCCTTCAGCAGATCCGCAAATACGGCAGCTGTCCCGTTATCATTCTGACTGCCCGCGGAAGTGTGCCAGACCGCCTGGAAGGATTGCAGCGAGGAGCGGATGACTACATCTCCAAACCGTTTGATCCGGATGAAGTAGTGGCTCGTGTACAGGCTGTATTGCGCCGTTCCGCTTATCTGGAAGATAGCGAAGTAGTTCGATTAGGACGCTTGATTGTTGATTATACTGCCCGTACTGTGGCTCTTTATGACCGGCAGATCGTATTGACCCCGCGTGATTGGAGCTTGCTCGCTTTCTTGGTGAGACATCCGAATCAGTGTTTTTCCCGCTTACAACTGCTCGACCAGGTTTGGGGGATCGATTACGCTGGCGGAGATCGTGCTGTAGATGCCTCGATCAAACGAATCCGTCAAAGCTTACAGGAATGGCCAACGAGTGAGGGAGAAATCCAAACCATCCGTGGAACGGGGTACATACTGCATGTCAAATAACCCCCAGCTTGAAAAAGCAATCCCGATGCTGCGTTTTTGGACGTGGCGCTACGCCCTGATTCTTCTCGGTACGCTTGTCGTGCTCGGGCTGCTCGCTGGGTTTTGGATGCAAATGAATGCCGAGCAGCAAAGCTTTCAAGTGCTGCAGGCGAGAGCCGAACAGTTGGGAGATTCATATGTCAGGGCGAAGCATTTGATCCAGCTGCAACGAATCAAATTCGTGGAGACGGCGATCAAAATTTATCCAACCTCGCCCGCAATAGCCACCGTCCCCCATACACCGACCATTGCGATGAAACCGCTGGAGATTGCACGCCCCATTGAGCGTGATTACATGCAAATTTTTAATAGAGACGGTGCCGTCCTTGACTCATTTAGTGCGGACACGACCGTACCAGTTGACATTATGAAGCCATCCTCCAATCAGAAGCTGGTGTTGGAAGGAAAAAGCATTCGCGAAAAAATTCGGGTAAACGGTGTTAGCTGGTTGCGGGTGGGTGTGCCGTTATGGAAAGATGGCACCGTCATGGGAGCGCTGTACCTGAGTGCACCTCCAACAGATAACACGGCGAAAATGAAGGAGACCTATGAAATCCTTGCTCTCGTCATCGCAGGAATCGCTTTTGGGGGCTGGACGGTCATCTACCTTCTCTCGCGAAAACTGACAAGACCCTTACGTCAGTTGGCAGGCGCTGCGATCCAGGTTGCAGAAGGCGACTACTCACCCGATTTGCCTTCGCCATCAGATGTGAAAGAGGACGAACTGAAACAGCTGGTCACCTCCTTCAATACGATGACCGAACGTCTGAAACAGCTTGAACAGCTGAGAACTGACCTGTTGGCGGGTGTATCCCACGAGCTGCGGACGCCTGTTACCTCCATTCGGGGTATGGTCCAAGCTGTTCAAAGAGGGGTCGTGACGGGAGAGAAGGCAGACAAGTTTTTGCTGACAACACTAGAGGAAGCCAAGCGCATGCAGAAAATGGTAGAGGATTTGCTTGAATTCTCTTCCCTTGAAGCAGGTGTGGTGCAGGGGGAACAGAAATGGATTCCTGTTACGGATTTGATAACTGAAGTCACCCAACAAATGCAGGCCATGTCTTTTTTTGAGAGCGTCAAGCTAGAAACGCCTCATCCGCTTGACCATGTTGAAGTTCGTGGGGACAGGGGACAGTTGAAACAGATCCTGATGAATCTTTTGACGAATAGCGTAGCCGCAGGTGCGACGCATATCAAGCTGGAGCCTTCGCTGAAAGATCACACCCTCGTTATTGATGTAGCCGATAACGGAAAGGGGATCAAAGAAGCAGAAGTGCCTTATATTTTTGAGCGGTATTATCGCGGGGACAGCAAAAGGAAGAAAAAGCATGGATTGGGACTCGGGCTGCCGCTTAGTCGTTTGCTAGCCAAAGCAAATGGCGGTGAGCTGCATCTTCTGCATACTTCTGAAAAGGGAACCGTATTTCGGTTGTCATTGCCAATGCAATAACGAAAGATCGCTCGGCTTTTCAAAGCCCGGGCGTTTTTTATTTGCTCGTCATATCTCTGTCACGCTGGGCTTGTATCGTATACGTGTAGCCGTTAGTAGTCAACGAAAACGGCGCGAAAACATCGCAAAAGCGATACACATCCAAGGAGGAATTTTCTATGAAAAAGAAAATGGCAGTGGCAGTAATGGCTATGGCATTGTCCGCAATGGCGGGCTCTGCATTTGCAGCTCAGGAAGACACCACCTACCAGAAATTGATTCCAGCAGTGAAAACAGTCAAAGCTGAACTGATGCCTGCAAAATTAGTGCCCATCCAAAACGCTGTAAAAATAACTCCGGGAACCCCTAAAAAATAATGGCATAAGAAGCCCCCTGACAACGATCCGTCAGGGGGTTTTGCAACTAAAGACTGGATACTACCAAATAGGATCCAGTAAAAAGCAGGATCATGTATGTGATTATTTTAAACACCCTTTGACTGATCCGTGCAAACAATAGCTGTCCGAGCCATATCCCGACGAGAAGCGGGGGAAGCGCAATCATGGATGATACCCAGACCTCTTTGCTGGAACCGTCAAAAGAAATCTGCAGGACTAAACTAATCAAATAGACAAACAAATAATAGGCCAACGTCGTGCTCCGCAATGTCTCCTTTTTCGTCCCAACTCCCGCAAAATAAAGCAGCAGAGGAGGACCCGGCACCCCGATGCTTGTCGTTAACAAGCCTGAGATTCCCCCGGTGAAAAAGTCTCGAAGCCTTGTTTGCTTTATCGTTAGCTGTAAAATCAGCAGCACCGTTAGAATCAGGATAAGGCTGCCTACCGCCATTTTTAACAACTGCACATCTACATACAAATACACCATCAATCCCGCCATCAGCCCGATTAGGCTGCCTTTTATCAGTCTGAACAACAAGGAGCGATCGATCTCTTTTCTGATCTTGTAAATCATGATGACGGAAATACAAAGAGACAAGATGATATTGATTTGTATAGCCGTATGGGCCGGATACAGCAAGAATAAAAATGGTGTGCCGATAATCGAAAAACCATAACCGGTACTGGTTTGCAACAACGCAGCCACAAGGACAATCAAGACTAGGAACATCCAATCCTCCATAGGAAATCGACACATCACTTTCTTGTACTTTTTTGCGTATCGGTCTTTGCTGTGGGGTGTATGTATACCTTGGTGTAAAAGGAAAAGGGCTCTTGCCACTGCTGTGTCTTGACTAACGTTAGATTGATTCTATAATTTGAATCAATTGGAGATGAAGGAAAGGGGACTCGCTAGCCAATGTGGACTACCTTGTAATGGTTTGATCGAACCTGATCGCATGACACGGACATGGTTATTGGCCAATGGTCTGATTCATCATGCTGATCTTCAACCATTCAAGGGATGCGAGCAACCGTTTTATCAACCCGTTGCGCGGATACTTGATGTATCCGCTTTTTATTATGCAGCGGAATTCATCCATCTCCATACGATGAACGATGTACTCGTTTTCCCATAATCGGAGGTATATCTATAATGGCCAGATTGCAAGGAAAAATCGCCATCGTCACGGGGGCAAGTCGTCCCGGTGGAATCGGAGCTGCAATTTGCCGTGCATTCGCTGCTGAAGGCGCGAGCATATTCTTTACACATCTGTATGACTACGATAAAAACGTTAATCCAAGTGATGCCGATGAAAGCTGGCCTGATCTTTTCGCTTGGGAACTACGTCAATTGGGTATAAAAGTTGGGCATATGAAGTTGGACCTTGCCTTACCAGGTTTAGGGTCTTTATTACTGGAAGAAGTACGGAAAGTAGTTGGGTTTCCGACCATCCTCGTTAATAACGCTGCGTATAGCGTCGATGCAGATTTTCGACAAATAAACGAGGCTCTCATCGACGCACACTGTGCTGTAAACATAAGGGGTACATTCATGTTATCGGCTGAATTCGCTCGCATGATTGAGGCAGAGAAAAACACTCGTTCCTCCCATAGCAAATTGTGTGGACGAATCATTAACCTCACTTCCGGTCAGGGCAAAGGCCCCATGCCCGGAAATCTTGCCTATGCCGCGACTAAAGGTGCCATTTCTGTTTTTACCGAATCACTAGCCGCGGAGCTGGCACCGCTTTGTATAACAGTCAACGCTGTTGATCCCGGTCCTACCGACTCGGGGTGGATGTCCGAAGAGGTGAAAAAAGCTCTGCTTCCACGATTCCCAATGGGCCGGATCGGTCTTCCTGAAGATGCAGCACGCCTGATCACTTTTCTCGCAAGCGACGATTCTCAATGGATTACCGGCCAAATTATTCATTCCAGAGGTGGTTTTTAAAACTTACCATCTACTCTGACGTGTTCGTTCGTTCAAAAAAACAGCGGTCAGTCTAAGACTTTATTTTCAGGTCTTAGACTGACCGCTTTCCGATTTATTAACAAACAAATTCGGTTACTGGTGAAAAATCACATCAAAAATCCAAGTCCCGCACGTTGGCAGCAAACCGCTCAATAAACTCCCTGCGCGGCTCTACCTCGTCACCCATCAGTGTTTCAAACACCATATCCGCTTCCATCGCATCCTCCAGGCTGACCTGAAGCATCGTCCGCTCTTCTGGATTCATCGTGGTTTCCCACAACTGGTCGGCGTTCATCTCGCCGAGACCTTTATAGCGCTGGATACTCGGTTTCGGTACGGTTTTCAATGTGGCAAGGATCTGATCACGCTGTTGATCGGTATACGCATAATGCAGCTGCTTGCCCTGCTTGATGCTGTAGAGCGGCGGCTGCGCGATGTAAATATACCCCGCTTCGATCAGCTGACGCATGTAGCGGTAGAAGAAGGTCAAGAGTAGAGTACGAATATGTGAACCATCGACGTCCGCATCCGTCATGATCACGACCTTGTGGTAGCGCGCTTTGGAAATGTCGAAGTCTTCGCCTACACCTGTCCCCAGCGCCGTAATAATGGCACGGATCTCGTTGTTGGCCAAAATTTTATCCAGGCGCGATTTTTCTACGTTCAGAACTTTCCCGCGCAACGGCAGGATTGCCTGAAAATGACGGTCGCGTCCAGACTTGGCCGAACCACCCGCAGAGTCACCCTCTACGATGAACAGTTCGGATTCGGAAGCGTCCTTGGAGGAGCAATCCGCCAGCTTACCCGGCAACGCGCTCACTTCCAACGCGCTTTTGCGTCTGGTCATCTCCCGTGCCTTCCGCGCTGCTTCACGAGCTCTCGAGGCCATCAAGGCTTTCTCCACGATCTTTTTCGCTACACCCGGATTTTCCTCCATAAAGGTGTTGAAGCGATCGCCAAACACGGATTCCGTAATGCTGCGCGCTTCGGAGTTCCCAAGCTTGGTCTTGGTCTGCCCTTCAAATTGCGGCTCCTGGATTTTCACGGAAATAATCGCCGTAATCCCCTCGCGCACATCATCTCCAGAGAGGTTCGGATCCTTTTCCTTCAGGAAGTTGAATTTGCGGCTGTAGTCGTTGATGACACGAGTCAGGGCTGTTTTGAAGCCAGTCTCATGCGTACCGCCTTCATGCGTGTTGATGTTATTGGCAAAAGAGTAAATATTGCTGACATAGCTGTCGTTGTACTGAATCGCGACCTCGACAACCAAGCCGTCCTTTTCTCCTTCGCAATAAATCACATCTTCATGCAAGGCTTCGCGGTTTTTATTCAAATACTCCACGAATTGCACGATCCCGCCCTCGTAGTGGAACGACTCCTCCCGTTCCTGTCCAGGACGCGTATCCTTGAGAGTAATCCGCAGTCCTTTGTTGAGGAAAGCAAGCTCGCGAATCCGTTTTTGCAAAATCTCGTATTCAAATTCGGTTGTTTCGGTAAAAATAGTCGGGTCTGGTTTAAACGTAACGGTTGTCCCTGTCTCTTCCGTCTCGCCCACGATAGCGAGGTCGGCTTCTGGAGCTCCCATGCTGAAACGCATGAAATAGACCTTTCCGTTTTGCTTGACTTCGACTTCCATCCACTCGGACAACGCATTAACGACCGAGCTGCCTACCCCGTGAAGACCGCCGGAGACTTTATAGCCGCCGCCGCCGAATTTACCGCCGGCATGCAGCACCGTCAATACGGTCTCAACGGTCGATTTTCCAGTCTTTTCATGGATGCCTGTAGGAATCCCGCGCCCGTTGTCCGTCACTGCTACAGAGTTGTCAGGGCGAATAACAACCAAAATATCGTCGCAATAACCGGCCAAGGCTTCGTCGATGGCATTGTCCACGATCTCCCACACCAGATGATGCAGGCCACGGCTGCTGGTAGACCCGATGTACATCCCCGGGCGTTTGCGTACCGCTTCCAGCCCTTCCAACACCTGAATCTGACTGGCGTCGTAGTTTGTATCTTTCGTCGTTACTTGATCCACTACTTACGTCAACTCCTCCACTTCAGCTTGTACGATGGGCACCTGATCCAAGCTGTCCACGAACTGAGCGCGTCGCTTCAGCGTCAGAGAAGAAATAGGTGAACAGTATATGGCATCCTGCGTGATTACATACGATTTCGTCTCTTCCACACTGTGATCGACGACTGTCTTCCGCTTATCCTGCAAAAAGCCCTTGTTGGTCTTTGAGGATTTGACAGTCTGGTGATCCAGGATGGAAATGACTTCCTTCGTGCTCACAACAGTATCTCCACCAATGTGTATAAACATCCCTGCTACCCCTACCTTTCCCCTGAGATAGTCCCTTCTTTCACGTAAAAACGAGAGGCTTGCTGGAGAACCTGATGCTTTAAGCCTTCCACACCTGTCGTGCTTACAAACGTTTGAACCCGATCCTGAATCGTTTCCAGAAGCAGCGTTTGCCTGTGCTCATCCAATTCGGACAAAACGTCGTCCAACAAAAGCACAGGATATTCGCCTACTTCTTCCTTGATCAGTTCGATCTCGGCTAATTTGATGGACAGTGCGGTCGTCCGTTGCTGTCCCTGGGAACCGTATGTCTGTACGTCCATGCCGTTTACTTTTAGAGAAAAATCATCGCGGTGCGGGCCGATCATCGTGCTTCCGCGCATGATTTCCCGGTCACGCAAATCATCGTATGCAGCAAGCAGCATCTCGACTGCCGCATCCGCTCCCAGTTCTTCCGTGACAGGCGTTGTATTTTCATAATGCAAAGAGAGCGTTTCCCTGCCGTCGGTAATGCCGGTGTGGATGTCTTTTGCCCACGACTCCAGCTTCCGAATGAACTCAAAACGCTTTCGTAACAATTTTACCGCTAAATCCGCCAATTGGGTATTCCAAATTGACAGCATTTCCAGCGAGTGGCTTTTTTTCATCGCCAAATCTTTCAAAAGCTGGTTGCGTTGAGCCAGCACTTTGTTGTAATTGCTCAAATAGTACAGATAAGTCGGCGACACCTGTCCGATCTCCATGTCGATAAATCGCCTGCGCTGCGCCGGAGAGCCTTTGACGATGGACAGATCCTCTGGCGCAAACATGACGACATTCAAGGCGCCTACGTACTCGCTCAGCTTCTGTTGTTCCATTCCGTTGATTTTGGCCCGCTTTCCCTTCCCTGTCAACTGCAACTCCAAACGAACAGATCCGTAGCGACGAAGTACATCGCTACGGATTGCGGCATAATCAGCATCCCACGCAATCAGTTCCTTGTCCCGCGGGGTGCGGTGTGATTTGGCAAGAGCGAGGACATAGATGGATTCCAGCACGTTCGTCTTGCCTTGTGCATTATTTCCAATAAAAAGTTGAATCGGGCTGTCAAAGGAAAGCGACAGCGACTTGTAATTGCGATAATGGGTCAGCGAAAGATTCTCGAGATACAAGCGTCACGCTCTCCTCTCAGCGGCTTACCACTTGATAGCGGCCACAGCCTTCGATCGCCACTTCATCACCCGGATACAGCTTGCGGCCGCGCCTGTTTTCAAGCTCTCCATTGACTTTGATGGGAACCTCGGCAAGAAAAGCCTTCGCCATGCCGCCTGTGTCAATCACTTCAGCCAGCTTTAAAAATTGCCCTAAGGCGATGTATTCGGTCTTGATGGAAACCTCACGCATGGTTTGGCTCCTTTCTGGGTGGAAATCGACTAATAGGTACGCACAGGCAGGATCAGGTGCAGCATCCAGTCATGGTCGGTAGGACGAATCACGAAGGGACTCATCGGACCGGTAAAGCTGGCCTTGATCTCGCTGCTGTCAATGGCGCGCAGGGCATCGATCATGTATTTTGCGTTGAAGGAGATTTTCAATTCTTCCCCTTCCATCGCTTTTGGCTGCAAGACGTCGGTTACTTTCCCGATCTCAGGCGCGTTGGAGGTGATTTCCACGTTTCCGTCCGGCAGTGTGACCATTTTGACGACATTGGACTTTCCTTCGCGGCTGAGCAGGGAAGCGCGCTCGATCGATTGCAAAAATTCCTTGGTATTGACGGTAATTTCGGTTTTGCTGCCTTGCGGGATGATCCGGGTAGTATCCGGGTAGGTTCCCTCCAGCAACCGGGAATAAAACAGAATATGCTTTGATTTTACCAGGATCTGGTTATCCGTCACAACAATATCTGCCGGACTTTGATCCTCGTCCAAAATTTTTACCAATTCATTGCAGCTTTTGCCCGGAACGACAACATTGTGGAACGAAAGCTCTTCAGGACATTCTACCATAGCTGTGCGGCTAGCCAAACGGTGACTGTCTGTCGCGACAAAACGAAGCTTCCCCTGTTCGAGAGACCACATCAGCCCGGTCAGGATCGGACGCATCTCGGAGGTGGACACGCCAAATACGGTTTGACGAATCATGGTTTTCAGCAAATCTCCCGGAATGCTGAATACTTTTTCCTCTTCCAAATGCGGCAATTGCGGATATTCATTGGCGTCCATGCCATTGATCGAAAATTCGGCTTGTCCGGAACGAATTGTCGTAACCAAACGCTCATCTGCTTCGATGTGGATCTCATTGCTAGGAAGTTTGCGCACAATTTCGCTAAAAATACGAGCAGGCAGAACGATATTTCCTGCTTTGTGGACGGTTACGCCCCATTCATCCGCTTCCTCCAACGGAATTTGCACCTCGATGGATACGTCTGAGTCGCTTGCGGTTAGTGTAAGTCCTTCTTCATCGGCTTTTATTTTGATTCCGGTCAAAATAGGAATGGTAGTCCGACTGGATACAGCTTTGCTTACATGCGACACGGCATTGGACAGTTTGTCGCGTTGGACAGTGATTTTCATCAACGTGGCCTCCCTCGATCGTCGCTATTTTTTCAGAATGAATGCATAGCAGCGATGCCTTTATCATATCTTATTAGGATAATCTTTTTTAACAGAAGTAGTAATAGGGCCTGTGGATTTGTGGATATGTGGATCAATGACGTAAAAGAGAGCCTATACACATGTGGGTAAATTGTGTATAGGCTTTTTGCGTTATTCACAGGTTAATGGTTTGCTTTTAACTTTTCAATGAGCGACTGGATGGTCGTCTGCATCTGAGGATCTGTAGCCAGGGCACGCGAAATTTTTTCATGTGCGTGGATGACCGTGGTATGATCCCGGCCGCCAAACTCATCGCCGATTTTCGGCAGGGAGGCATCTGTCAGCTCCCGAGATAAGTACATGGCGATCTGACGAGGAAAAGCGACGGTTTTGGTCCGTTTTTTCGCTTTGAAATCCTCCAGTTTGAGACTGTATTCTTCTCCTACGACCCGCTGGATGTCCATGATAGTGATCACCCGTGGCCTTGAGGAAGGAATGATGTCTTTCAAGGCTTCTGCGGCCAATTGAGTATCAATGTCGCGATTGATCAAGGATGAATACGCTACAACTCGGATAAGTGCACCTTCCAGCTCGCGGATGTTGCTGTCGATTTGGTTGGCGATATAGGCCATGACTTCATTGGGTATGTCCAGGTTCTCCGCTTTTGCCTTCTTCCGCAGAATGGCGATCCGCGTTTCCAGATCCGGGGGTTGAATATCGGTGATCAAGCCCCATTCAAAGCGGGAGCGCAGGCGATCTTCCAGCGTCGGAATCTCCTTGGGAGGCCGATCGGAGGAAATGATGATCTGCTTGCTTTCTTCATGCAAGGCGTTGAAGGTATGAAAGAACTCTTCCTGGGTAGATTCTTTGCCAGCGAGGAACTGGATGTCGTCTATCAGCAAGACATCGACACTGCGGTACTTGTTGCGGAATTCGACGGCCTTGTTGTCCCGGATCGAGTTGATGAATTCGTTTGTAAATTTTTCAGATGACAAATAAACCACTTTCGCCGAAGGGTTGTGCTGAATCACGTAATGTCCGATGGCGTGCATCAGGTGTGTCTTGCCCAATCCCACACCCCCGTAAATAAAAAGGGGATTGTACGCTTTGGCAGGTGCTTCAGCGACTGCGAGAGACGCAGCGTGAGCAAAACGGTTGCCAGAGCCAATGACGAACGTGTCAAACGTGTACTTGGGATTTAGAATGCTGGGCGGCTGATCATCCGCGGCTTGTGGCGGTGCAGAAGTCTTGACGCGGGCAGGGGGCTGTTCGTCGGCTAATGCGGAGTCCGGATTTTGCAAGACTACGAATTTCACCTTCATATTAACCCCTGTCACTTCATATAGTGTATCGGTGATCAGTTGAGAGTACCTGGTTTCGAGCCAATCCCTGGCAAAGTCATTCGGTGCCACGACAATTAGGGCATCTTCTTCCAAAGTAGTCGCCTTGGTTGCCTTGAGCCAGGTATCAAAACTGGGTTTGCTTAGCGATTTCTCTATCTTGGCCAAGACCTTGCGCCATAGCTCGCTAATCGCTGCATCCAACCAGAATCCCTCCTTCATAAAAAAGTATCAATTGAAAACAAATTGGGAAAATATAGTGATAACGACGGTAAATAGCGCTGCCGGGTACAACTTATCACCAGGTTGCGCTTTCACTACTGTGGATAAAAAAAGTCGAAATATAGGGATTCCACTCGGAGCAAAGAAAAAAAACAGACAATTATCCGCATCCTTGTGAGTAAACAGACCCACAACAGGTGCAATCTGTCCACAAACTTATCCACAAGCTGTGGAAAACCCGTTCATCTAGATGGAGTTATTCACGCTCCAAAACAAAAATATAATAACAGATAAAAGGCATGTCAGCAATGGTTTTTTCAGACTTATCCACAAACACAACTACTGGTATGAGGGACATATTCACACAACTAGATTTTGTGTACAAGCTGTAGATAATCTTGTCGAAATTTTGTGATGTGGATAAAATGATATCCACAGGCTCGGGAAATAACGGAGTGGGGATATTTACCGTGGCAGGCAAACCCAGGTCTGACTTGACTTTTCAGCCATATCTTTTTATAATTCGAAAGAATGTCTGCCTAGGACGGAGGTGTATACTGTAATGAAACCATCTTTTAATCCTAATAATCGTAAGCGCAAAAAGGACCACGGGTTCCGCGCACGCATGAGTACGAAAAACGGCCGTAAGATTTTGGCGGCTCGTCGTCGTAAAGGTAGAAAAGTTCTTTCCGCTTAGGCCACGCTTTCAGTGGCCTTTTTTGTTTCTATCTTTATTTTTTCCGTTAAATAGGCGGCTATCAGGTAAAAAAGTGGTCGAAAGAAGGATATACTGGTAGATGCTGTTTGCTTTTTCTACTATAATTGTGATGTTAGGGGTTGTTTACCTTGCATCGTTCGCATCGGCTAAGAAAGAATGAGCACTTTCAGGCAGTGTTTCAAAGAGGAACTTCGGCAGCCAACAAGCAATTTGTCTTATATTCTGCCAGGCAGGAGGGACAAGCTGCATTCCGCGCCGGAATTTCTGTAAGCAAAAAAATCGGCAACGCCGTTATCCGCAACAGGGTCAAGCGGCTCATTCGCGAAGCGGTGGCTCGATTGGAGGATGCCATTCCAAAGGGAGTGGATCTGGTGATCATCGCTCGACCGGGAGTAGAGTCGATGTCGCTTGAGTCAATTGAGCAGTCGCTTTTGCATGTCATGAAGCGAGCCAAAGTGATCAAGCAAGGCCCCATACATAATGGAAAAAGAGGTTGAACAGCAATGTCTACATTACTGGTGTGGCTGATTCGGGGATACCAGAAATTCATTTCTCCGTTGAAACCGCCTACATGCCGATTTGCTCCGACCTGCTCCCATTATGCGATCGAAGCAGTACGACGTTTTGGCGCGTTCAAAGGGGGATGGCTGGCTGTACGCCGCATTTTAAAATGCCATCCGTTTCACCCGGGAGGAATTGATCCGGTACCCGAAAAACGCGAATCATCACATCATTTATTGAAGCGGGGAAAAGGAGGTTCATCCCTTGAGTAGACGTACCCTCAGCATGATTTTGCTGACTTTGCTGGTTCTGGTTTTGTCGGGGTGTAACCCGGCTACCGCAGAGCCAATCGGGCCAGACGCAACCGGGATCTGGGACAAGTATCTGGTGTATCCCTTGTCATGGTTGATCAAAGAAAGCGCCCTGATCCTGGGCAACAATTACGGTTTGGGGATTTTGGTTGCGACGGTAATCATCCGTTTGATCGTTCTGCCTTTGATGGTCAAGCAAATCAAGAGTTCCAAGAAAATGCAAGAGCTTCAACCGGAAATGCAAAAAATCCGTGAGAAGTACAAAAATGATCCGCAAAAGGCACAAATGGAAACCATGGCTATTTTCCAGAGAGAGGGCGTCAATCCGCTTGCCGGGTGTCTGCCACTTCTAGTGCAAATGCCGATCCTGATCGCGTTCTATCATGCGATCATCCGAACGCATGAAATCAACACGCAAACGTTCCTGTGGATGGAGCTGGGAGCGAAGGACCCGTACTACATCTTGCCGATTATCGCTGCCATTACGACGTATCTGCAGTCCAAGATGATGGGACAAGCGACACAAGGCAATCCGCAAATGCAGATGATGATCATCATGATGCCGTTGATGATCTTGGCGATTGGGGTTACCTTGCCGTCCGCGCTGTCGTTGTACTGGGTGTACGGAAACCTGTTTACCATCGTCCAAACGTATTTCTTGTACCGGGATAAAGGCGATAAGAATCCTAAGCCAACTCCTAAGGGGGGAGCCTCCAAGTGAAAAAGGTGGTTGCTACGGCTAAGACGATAGACGATGCTGTGCAGAAAGCTTTGTTGGAATTGGGTGTGCCTCGGGAAAAGGCAAGCATTCGAGTGCTGGAGGAGCCAAGCAGGGGACTGTTCGGCCTGATCGGAGCGAAGGATGCCAAAGTGGAGGTTGAATTTCACTTTGACCCGGTTGTAGAGGGACGTAACTTTCTTCAAGATGTGTTAACCAATATGAAGGTAGATGCTCGGGTGGAATCCCGTCCCAACGAAGAAGGCATGCTTTTTGACATCCAGGGGACCAATCTGGGGATCATCATTGGCCGCAGGGGACAAACGCTAGACTCCCTACAGTATCTCGTAAATGTCGTAGCAAACCGTCATGCGGACAAGCATGTGCGCATCACGTTGGACGCTGAAAATTACCGGCTGCGCCGCAAGGAAACACTGGAGCAGCTGGCCGACCGGGTCGCCAAAAAGGCTCTCTCGACCAGACAGAACATTCGTTTGGAGCCGATGTCAGCAGCAGAGCGCAAGGTGATTCACGCCTTTTTGCAGAAGCGCTCGGATGTTGTGACGTTCAGCGAGGGAGAAGAACCCAACCGTTATATTGTCATTGCCGCAAAAGGAGCCTCTCGTTAGGCTCCTTTTTTTTGCTCTTGAATTAGTGTTTGCGCATCGCTGCAATATTGTCCACTGTGGATAAAAAGGAGCGAGGGTTGGTCGAGACAAAAAACGCTCATACTGTGGATAACAAAAACAAGAAGGCAACCTTCAGAAAAGGTTGCTTTTTCAAATTGGCCAGGTGCCGGAAGGGTCTTGGGTGCAGTTTTCGTTTGGTATTTTTAATCGGGATCTGTTAAGCTAATAAGTTAGTGGCTATTCGCGTGAAGGGAAAGCTTGAGGTGAACAATCATGAAATTCGATACGATAGCGGCAGTGGCTACACCGATGGGTGAGGGCGGCATTGCCGTGATCCGGGTAAGCGGTCCCGAGGCGATCGAGGTTGTGGATAATATCTATAAAGGAAAGCGAAAATTGTCCACTGTGGATACGCATACGATTCATTACGGCCATTTGGTGGATCCGCAGACAGGGGATCTGGTAGAAGAAGTGCTCGTATCGGTAATGAAGGCACCGCGGACGTTTACGCGGGAGGATGTCGTAGAGGTCAACTGCCATGGCGGGATTGTCTCTGTCGAGCGCGTTCTGGAACTGATTCTGGAGCACGGGGCAAGATTGGCAGAACCCGGCGAATTTACCAAGCGCGCTTTTTTAAATGGACGTGTAGACCTGTCACAGGCAGAGGCGGTAATTGATTTGATCCGGGCAAAGACGGATCGGGCCATGAAGGTAGCCTTGCATCAGGTGGAGGGGAAATTATCCCGACTCATTCGCAATTTACGCCAAAATTTGATTGAAGCGATGGCACATATAGAGGTAACGTTGGATTATCCCGAGCATGACGTAGAGGAATTTACCCAGAATTTCTTGCGTGAAAAATGCTTGGAGGTAAGAGAGGAAGTAGGCAGGCTGCTGCAGACCGCCAAACAGGGAAAAATTCTGCGGGAAGGCTTGTCTACTGCTATTATAGGAAGACCTAATGTAGGAAAATCATCGCTGCTGAACAGTCTGGTGCAGGAGGAGAAGGCGATCGTCACGGATGTGGCGGGGACCACTCGCGACGTGATTGAAGAATACGTCAATGTGCGCGGAGTCCCATTGCGCTTGATCGATACAGCCGGGATCCGCGAGACAGAGGACGTCGTAGAGAAAATCGGAGTAGAGAAATCCAGACAGCTTTTGCAAAAGGCTGATCTGGTCTTGCTTGTCGTCAACTACAATGAACCGCTCAGTCCCGATGATTACGCCATTTTTGAGACAGCGAAGGGCTTTTCGGTGATTGTCATCGTCAATAAATTCGATCTGCCTCAAAAAATTGACCTGGAAGAGGTCAAGCGGCATTTTCCGGATCAACCATTGATCATGACATCGGCTAAAATGGAGCAGGGGATTGAATTGCTGGAGAAGGCGATCGCGGATATTTTCTTCGCTGGACGTGTGCAGCAGGACGATTTGACCTATGTGAGCAATGCTCGGCACATTCATCTGCTGCGTCAAGCAGAACGGGCGATAGACGATGCATTGGCTGGAATCGACCAGCTCATGCCGGTGGATATGATTCAGATTGATATTAAAAAGGCGTGGGAGCTGCTGGGAGAAGTAATCGGAGAAAGCGTCGGCGAAGATCTCATCGACCAGATCTTTTCCCAATTCTGTTTGGGCAAGTAGGCAAGGAAATAAGGAGGATTTACTATGAGTGATGCACCAACCTATGAAGCCGGCTCGTATGACGTTATTGTGATTGGGGCAGGGCATGCTGGTTGTGAAGCGGCTTTGGCGTCAGCGCGGATGGGATGCAATACCTTGCTTTTGACCATCAACCTGGATGCAGTCGCTTTTATGCCTTGCAATCCTTCGGTAGGGGGTCCTGCCAAAGGACACGTCGTGCGGGAGGTAGACGCATTGGGCGGCGAGATGGCGCGCAATACGGACAAAACCCACATCCAGATGCGGATGCTGAACACAGGGAAAGGACCTGCTGTCCATGCCCTGCGTGCGCAGGCAGATAAAATTGCCTATCAGCATGAAATGAAAAAAACGATCGAAAATACACCCAACCTGCTGTTGCGTCAGGCGATGGTCGAAGAACTGGTCGTCAACGACGGAGTGTGTGAGGGTGTCTTGACACAGACAGGCGCGATCTACCGTGCGAAAGCCGTCGTGCTGACCACCGGTACGTATCTGCGTGGAAAAATCATTTTGGGCGATTTGCAGTATGAGAGCGGTCCGAACAACATGCGTCCATCGATTCGACTTGCTTATCATCTCAAAGAGCTGGGCTTTGAATTGAAGCGTTTCAAGACCGGGACGCCACCGCGGGTTCACAAGCACAGCGTAGATTTCAGCAAAATGGAAATTCAGCCGGGCGATGATGTTCCGCGTGCTTTTTCCTATGAAACGACTGAATTTATCACCGATCAACTGCCTTGCTGGCTGACGTACACCAACGAAGAGACGCATGGTCTGATCAACAGCAATCTGCACCGTGCGCCGATGTATTCCGGAACGATCGAAGGAGCGGGAGCACGTTACTGCCCATCGATTGAAGACAAGGTTGTCCGTTTTAATGACAAGCCTCGCCACCAGATTTTCCTGGAGCCGGAAGGAAGAAACACAGAAGAGATGTACGTGCAAGGGCTGTCTACAAGTATGCCGGAAGAGGTGCAGCTTTCGATGCTTCGTTCCCTGGCGGGGATGGAGCAGGTAAAAATGATGCGTCCGGGCTATGCCATCGAGTACGATGCGGTAGATCCTACACAGCTGTGGCCATCTCTGGAAACCAAAAAGCTTCCAGGACTCTTTACAGCGGGCCAAATCAACGGTACGTCCGGGTACGAGGAAGCGGCGGCTCAAGGTCTGATGGCCGGAATCAATGCTGCCAGAAAGGTACAGGACAAACCACCTGTTATTTTGGGACGGGAACAGGCCTATATTGGCGTGTTAATTGACGATCTGGTAACCAAAGGCACCTACGAGCCTTATCGTCTGCTCACATCCCGTGCTGAATACCGCTTGCTGTTGCGCCACGATAACGCGGATCTGCGTCTGACGGATATCGGGTATGAGATCGGATTGATCAGCGAAGAGCGCTACCAACGCTTCCTTAAAAAGCGGGAATTGATTGAGCAGGAAAAGGAGCGTGTCCTCAATACTCGTGTACGTCCCGATTTGCCGCATGTGCAGGAGGTATTGCGGGAGGCAGGATCGCCTGAGCTTACAGAAGTGATTGAGTTGGCGCAGTTGCTGCGTCGACCTGAGCTGAACTATCACCACATCATCAAAATGGCCCCACCTCCCATCGAGCTTCCTGAGGAAGTCATGGAGCAGGTAGAAATTCAAATCAAGTACGACGGCTATATTCGCAAATCGCTCCAACAGGTGGAACGAATGAAAAAAATGGAGGAGCGGCGTATACCCGAGGATATCGATTACCACAAAATCACGGGGATGGCGAAAGAATCGCGTGACAATATGAGCCGCATCCGTCCTTTGAATATCGGGCAAGCAGCGCGTATCTCCGGGGTGAATCCTGCAGATATTTCCGTACTGATGATCTATTTGGAGCAGTACAATCGAGTAGGGGCCGCTGATTAAGGAGCGTACGAGATGAAGAGAGAAGAATTTGCCCAGGCGCTGCTTGAGAAAGGAATCGAGCTTTCCGCCAAGCAGTTGGAGCAGTTTGACCAGTATTTTCGCTTGCTAGTGGAATGGAATGAAAAGATGAACCTGACCGGCATTACGGAGGAAGGACAGGTCTACAACAAGCATTTTTTCGATTCCATCACTCCTGCCTTTTACTTTCCGTTTGATCAGGTCGAATCCGCTGTCGATATCGGGGGAGGAGCAGGCTTTCCGAGCATTCCGCTGAAAATATGCTTTCCTCATCTAAAGATGACGATTATCGACTCGCTGAACAAACGGATGGGATTTTTGCAGCATGTAGCTGACGAACTCGGCTTGGAGCATGTATACCCGGTCCATGGCCGTGCGGAGGATCGCGGTCAGGAGCCAGCGTATCGAGAAGCTTTTCAAGTGGTCGTGGCCCGCGCTGTAGCGCGCCTCAATCTGCTTTCTGAGTTTTGCTTGCCGTTTGCCAAGGTGGGCGGTCATTTCATCGCGCTGAAAGGCGCAGAGATTACGCCGGAGCTGAATGAAGCGAAAAAGGCCATTAAAACCCTCGGCGGAAAGACGAGAAAGGTAGAAACCTTCCAGCTGTTGGAGGATGCAGGCGAGCGCAATATCGTCATCATCGAGAAAGTAGACAGCACGCCAAAGAACTACCCTAGAAAAGCAGGCGTTCCGGCAAAAAAACCGATCTTGTAGATAAAAAAACAGGGGAGCGGTCCCAGCAGTCAAAAGACTGGGGCCGCTTCTGCTATTGGGATCATCCATGTTTATGTGTTTAGGAAAAGGGAGAAGAGGAAGAGCGTAGCCTGGGGTTATGGCGGCAGTATCAGTCGTAATGCGATTTCAAATTTACGATTAGTTGGAATGAATCATTTCATTCATCAGAGCTCTGCAAATTGGGTGTTTGTATCAATATTGAAACTACAGAATGGGACATCAGCATCTCCATGAGAAACGAAAAAAAAGCTTGAATATCAGGAGAAAGCTAGTCGAGGAAAAAGTGGAGATAAGCGAAGGTATTTGGGATCTTGACCCAGGCGCAACGGAAAAGACGGAACACGCCTTTAGCGGCCAGCGCGCCCAGCAAGCCGTTAATTGCTAGTTGGTGAAAGTCCAACCGAGGTAAGAGCCAAGTCGCCTCGTAGCTGACAGGCAACTGGTGGAGAGATCCTAAGGTTGAAGCCCTGTGACAAAGTATCCCGTAAGGGAGCGAGCAAATCAGCGGACCGTAACATCAAC
>NZ_RHHT01000032.1 GCF_003710985.1 Brevibacillus panacihumi | reverse complement strand
GGTTGATAGGTTCGGTGTGGAAGCGTGGCAACACGTGGAGCTGACGAATACTAATCGGTCGAGGACTTATCCACACACATCCATAAAGCATTCATGCAGATTCAGTTTTGAAGGAATAAAATCCTTCCTTGTTCCTCGGTAGCTCAGTCGGTAGAGCAATCGGCTGTTAACCGATCGGTCGGCGGTTCGAGTCCGTCCCGAGGAGCCATATATACGGAGAGTTACCCAAGAGGCCGAAGGGGACGGTTTGCTAAACCGTTAGTATGCGCAAGCGTAGCGAGGGTTCGAATCCCTCACTCTCCGCCATATTTTTTCAATCTTATAGTGTATTGTGGCGGTGTAGCTCAGCTGGTTAGAGCGTTCGGTTCATACCCGAAAGGTCGGGGGTTCGATTCCCTCCGCCGCTACCATCCTAAGCTGCGGTCGTGGTGGAATTGGCAGACACACCATCTTGAGGGGGTGGCGGGGCGACCCGTGCGAGTTCGAGTCTCGCCGACCGCACCATATTGAATACTTGGCCCGTTGGTGAAGCGGTTTAACACAGCAGCCTTTCACGCTGTCATACAGGGGTTCGAATCCCCTACGGGTCACCATACATACTTCTTACCAAGTTGGGAAATCCTCTCGGAAACAGAGAGTGATGGGGAGGCTTAGCTCAGCTGGGAGAGCATCTGCCTTACAAGCAGAGGGTCGGCGGTTCGATCCCGTCAGCCTCCACCACTTTTACAAGTGGATAGAATATGTATCAGGACAATGTCCTAGTCGTCGCGGGATGGAGCAGCTCGGTAGCTCGTCGGGCTCATAACCCGAAGGTCGCAGGTTCAAATCCTGCTCCCGCAACCAATTTCTTCACTTGAACTATGTCGAATTTTCTTCTTGCTCAAGTGAGAGGGTAGTGCACCTGGGTGCAACCAAATATTGTAAACATGGAGCTGTGGTGAAGTTGGAGTTCACGCCGGTCTGTCACACCGGAGGTCGCGGGTTCGAGTCCCGTCAGCTCCGCCATTCTTATCAAATGGCGATGAAAAAGTTATGGCTCGGTAGCTCAGTCGGTAGAGCAGAGGACTGAAAATCCTCGTGTCGGCGGTTCGATTCCGTCCCGAGCCACCATAATATGAATAGCTTGAATGTGCCGGTGTAGCTCAATTGGTAGAGCACCTGACTTGTAATCAGGGGGTTGTGGGTTCGATTCCTATCGCCGGCACCATTTTTATTGGGGTATAGCCAAGCGGTAAGGCAACGGACTTTGACTCCGTCATTCCTAGGTTCAAATCCTAGTACCCCAGCCATTTGCACGAGCCATTAGCTCAGTTGGTAGAGCATCTGACTTTTAATCAGAGGGTCGAAGGTTCGAGTCCTTCATGGCTCACCAGTTTTCACGAATACAATGCGGGTGTGGCGGAATGGCAGACGCACCAGATTTAGGTTCTGGCGGGAGACCGTGGGGGTTCAAGTCCCTTCACCCGCACCATAGGTAAAAACCCTTGTGATATCAAGGGTTTTTTTATTTTATTTGTACCAAGATGATTTGCACAAGCTCGCCATGGCTAAGTAGGGAAGCCATTGGGGATAAAATGAACACCTCCACCGCTTCAAGTGAAGGTGCCAATGGGAATTAATCCTCCAGTTCGGTTATGACCTTTGAAGCGAATTTTTCATCTGGGGTAGGAAACATCTGAAATTGATGGCGTTTTTCAATCTCGCTTTCATCTAGAGAATTTAAAAACGTTTCGTCCTCTTGACTAGCAGTATGTTCCTGCTGTACATCCTGATTTCTCATGTATGTCTCACCTCCTTAACAGATTAATGTGTTCAAGGAAGTCATTCCTTATCCAGCCATGGCTAGCTACCAGGTTTTTTTATGTTGTCCACCTTGCAAAGTCGTTACGATAAGAGAGAAACCAAAGGGAAAATGGAGGAAACGGCTTGGAACGAGACGGATTGCTTCAAAAGATTACATACATTGACGGCATTACCATTATCGATACTTCCGGAACGATCCTCTTTTCGGTGAAATTCAACCCGCGTTTTGCCTCTGCCGATGAGAAGACGGATGAAATAGTCGGGGAAAATCTGTTTACGTCCTTTCCGATGCTAAATGAACAAACTAGCACACTCTATCACGCGTTGAAGACGGGGCGCCCTATTTTTCGCAATCGTCAGGAGATCATCGATTTTTCCGGTAAAAAAATAGAGACGACCAATGTGACCCTACCGATTAAGACAAACGGAAAAGTGATTGGGGCCATCGAGCTGTCAAAAGACATTAGCGAGAACAAGCAGGGAGTAGATGAGTTTATTGAACTGGACGCAAGCTTGTTTTTGCCAGACAGGCAGGGTGAGGGAAATATTCAGCCCGAGGCAGCCAGATACACCTTGGATGATATTGTGACAGCCAACGAACAGATGCTGGAGTTGAAGAGACAAGCAGAAAAAATGGCCCGGGGACGTTCACCTGTCTGCTTGTTTGGAGAGACCGGAACAGGGAAGGAGCTGTTTGCGCAGGCGCTCCACAATGCCAGTGAAAGAGCCGAAAAGCCATTCATCGCGCAAAACTGTGCGGCGATACCGGAAAGCTTGATGGAGAGTATTCTGTTCGGTACGAAAAAAGGCAGCTTCACGGGTGCGGAGGATCGCCCGGGTCTGTTTGAGCTGGCAGATGGCGGGACGGTATTTCTGGATGAACTCAACTCCATGCCCCATCATCTTCAGGCAAAATTGCTGAGGGTACTCGAGGACGGCATGATTCGCCGATTGGGGGACAAGCATACTCGCAAGGTCAATGTACGCGTGATTGCAGCATTGAACAAGCATCCGCGCCTATGTGTGAAAGACGCAGAGCTGCGCCCTGATCTGTACTACCGCATTTGTGTAATGGCCTTGCATCTGCCGCCCTTGCGCGAGAGAAGAGAGGACATTGAACTGCTGTTGCCTTACTTTATTACGAAGTATAACAAGCTATTGCAAAAAAACGTCCGCCATATCGTCAAAGGGGTACATGAATACTTGCTGTCGCATCATTGGCCCGGCAATATTCGCGAATTCGAGAGTGTGGTAGAATTCGCGCTCCTGCTCAAGGAAGAAAATGAGGAGACCCTGCAGCGAAGCGATTTGGAGAGAGTCATTCGTCACCTGGTAGACGAAGGCGTGGAGAGCAGCGAGGAGTCAGGGGAAGGGGCGGAAGAAGCATTCATCCCGCTCAAGGAAGCGGTAGCTGCGCTCGAAAGAAAAATGATTCATAGGGCAATCGAAAAAACAAAGGGAAATGTCTCTCGAGCAGCACAATTACTGAGTATTCCGCGGCAGTCGCTGCAAAATAAGATGAAAGAATACGGGATCAGGTAGCGGGCAGAAGCATGCCCCCATTATGAATGACTGCCTAAAAATCACCAACCATTGCCCGAAAACGAACAAGCAAGAGGGATTACGGGAGAAAAAAGCACGGAAAAGATGGTGAATCTTCCAAGAAACAGGAAGATGGCCGTCTTTTTTTACTGATTTTTTTATCAACTCGTTGGCATGCTCCTTGCTAAGAAGGTGAGTATCCGGAACATACGTATAAGGAGGATGTCCAACATGATCATCGGAACGTTTAAAGAATGTAAACAGGGTGAATCTCGCGTCGTTTTAACACCCAATGAGGTGTCCGAGCTTACAGCGGGGGGACATACCGTTCTTGTCGGAAAAGGAACGGGAGAAAATGCAGGATTTCCCGATGAGTTTTATGTGGAAGCAGGAGCCGTATTGAAGGAAAGCATGGAGGAAATCTATGCCAATGCCGAGTTGATTGTAAAAGTAAAAGAAATTTTGCCGGAAGAGTACGATTTGCTGCGAGAGGGACAAATCATTTTCACCTGCCTTCACCCGGCTGCCAATCGCGAAGAGGTAGATGTGCTGTTGGACAAGAAGGTGGTCGCCTTCACAGCAGAGGATACTCATCAATACGGCTCTCCAAATGGAGAAGTAGCAGGGAAGCTTGGAGCGCTTTGGGGAGCGCACTACCTGCTTAGTGTGAATGGCGGCATGGGCAAGCTCGTGGGCGGCATCGGAGGCGCGCCAGGAATCCAGGCTCTCGTGATTGGGGCAGGAATCGTCGGGCGCAGCGCAGCCAACGTGCTTTCCTCGCTGGGAGCAAGAGTGACAATGATGGATGTCAACATCGGTGTATTGCGGGATGCGCAGTACCTTTTGCCAAAAGGGATCGACACGATGTTCTCCAATCAGAGCAACATCCGGCAATTGCTGCCCCACGTCGACCTGGTGATCAACTGCGTCAAGTGGCCCAAACAGAGGAAGGATCACCTGATTACTCGCGACATGCTGAAGCTGATGCGGAAAAAAGCCGTCATCATCGATATTAGCGCGGATGTGGGAGGAGCAATCGAGACTTACAGACCGACAACCTATGAGGATCCTGTCTATGAAGTGGACGGAATTATTCATTTTGGTGTTGACAACATCCCGGGCGCTGCCCCGCATACAACCTCGATTGCCTATGCAGCTTCTGTCTTTGCTCACATTCAAGCGATTGCAGACCATGGACCGGAAGAAGCGGCACGCCGCAATCCGTATTTGCGCCGTGGATTGACAGCGTACAAGGGGATTCTTACCCACGAAGAAACATCATTGATTCAGCAGCGGGAGCGAGTCAGCGCAGAGAAGCTCCTGGGAGTATAGAAGAGAGAAGAGCGGAGAAGGGGGTAAAAAGATGGAAGCAACAGAAGCAGTTCATATGGGAATCATCTCACTGGTTCCTGCAGTGGTCTCCGTGATTCTGGCATTTTGGACACGGAATACGGTCTTCTCATTAGCAGTGGCTTGTTTCCTGGGAATTCTATTATCTGGCGGGGGCTTGCTCGGCTTTCCCACCTTGATGAAAACGGCGCTCGGTACAACGAGCTTTTCGGGACTTCTGCTTCTGGAATTATTCATTGGCGTCATGATTGCCTTCTTTCAACGAACAGGTGCGATTCAGAATGTAACGCTGATGCTGGAACGCCGTAAGTTTACTCGCGTCAAAACGCAGCTTATGGCATGGTTTCTCGGAATGTTCGTGTTCTTCAGCGATTATTTCAGCCCGCTGTTTGTAGGCTCGACCATGCGCAATCTAGCGGACAAAGCACGAATCTCACGTGAAAAGCTCGCCTATATCGCGGACTCCACTTCTGCTCCGGTGAGCGTGCTGGTTCCCATTACGGGCTGGGCAGCTTATTTTACGGGCTTGTTAATCGGGGTTGGAACGATTACGAATGAAGCAGAAGCGATGTCCTTGTTCCTGAAAACGATTCCTTTCAATTTCTACGCGATCTTGTCTGTTTTGTTTGTAGGCTTGCTGGCGATGCGCGTCATACCTGATTTCGGTCCGATGAAAAAAGCGGAGCGTCGAGCCATCGAAGAGGGGAAAGTGCTGCGAGACGGTGCAGATCCTCTGATGGGATCTGAGCTGACGGATACACCGCCGTACGAGGGGATCAAGACCAACGTCTTTCTCAACTTTTTCCTGCCGGTGATGATTGTGGTTGCGATCGCGGTTGGCACCTTCATGACGTTGAAATCCGCGAAAACCATGGAAGCCTTTTTGGCCGCAGCGGTCATTCTCGGAATCATCATGCGTTTTCAGGGAATTCCGTTTTCCGACATCATGAAGACGGCCACTGCGGGGATGAAGGGGGTCATGCCAGCGATCCTTGTATTGGCTTTTGCGTTTTCGCTTAACCAGCTAAGCAAAGACATGGGAACCGCTCACTACATTATTTCCATCACGGAGAGCTGGTTGACTCCGCAGTTGCTGCCGTTTTTGATCTTTACCGTCTGTGGGGTCATTTCCTTTGCTACAGGCACCTCATGGGGAACGTTTGCGATCGTCATGCCATTGGCAGCACCATTAGCGTTTACCTTTTCGGGAGGAGAAGTCTCTCTCCTGGTCGTAGCGACAATTGCTGCTGTTGCCGGGGGTGGAGTGATGGGGGACCATTGTTCGCCTCTGTCCGATACGACAGTACTCGCTTCCACAGGGGCAGCGTCAGACCACATCGACCACGTCAAAACGCAGCTTCCTTATGCGCTGACGGTAGCAGGCATTTCTGCTGCTCTGTATCTATTGATCGGCATGGTGTTTGTCTAGATGTAGCGAATCAGGAGAATGGAAAGCCGGAGGAGTATCTCCGGCTTTTTTTGAATGGAAGTGAAAAGCTTGACTCCTGAGAAAACAACATGCTAAAATAAACGTGTTCAAAACGAGTAGGACATACATACTCCTTATATGCGGATGTAGCTCAATTGGTAGAGCGTCGCCTTGCCAAGGCGAAGGTCGCGGGTTCGAGACCCGTCGTCCGCTCCATTTTTATAACAGCGGAAGAGTAGGAGATAGTCCTACTCTTTTTTGTACTATAGGGCATGTTTTTGTACGTAGCTCTATAAAAATGTTTGTTCTCTTTATACAAATTTTGTAATCTTCATTAATTTTTCCTTGTATCTCCTTATTTCATCCAGTACCTTAGGTATAGGATTCTGCTCTTAGCTCTTGGGTCTGATGCGTTATCACAGGCATGATAGAAGACGAAATGGAACAGGAGTTGTTGTCGATATGAACCCGATCAAAGTGGAACAGGTACATCCTGCAGTGGCTAACTTGATTGCAAATATAGAAAAAGTATTGATTGGCAAACGTTCCGTCATTGAATTGACGGTTGCTGCGATTCTCGCGAAGGGACATGTCTTGCTGGAAGACGTACCGGGCGTGGGAAAAACCATGCTCGTTCGCGCGCTGGCCAAGTCGATTGGCGGGGACTTTAAAAGGATTCAATTCACCCCTGACCTGCTGCCGACCGATGTAACGGGGGTTGCGATTTTTAACCAAAAGAGCCTGGAGTTTGAGTTTCGCCAGGGTCCTTTGTTTGCCCATGTTGTACTCGCAGATGAAATCAATCGGACGTCCCCGAAAACCCAGTCGGCTTTGCTGGAGGCATTGGAGGAGAGGTCCATTACGGTAGATGGAACGACGTATCCTCTGGCGAAACCATTTTTCGTCATGGCGACGCAAAATCCGCTGGAGTATGAAGGGACGTTCCCGCTGCCGGAAGCGCAGTTGGACCGCTTCCTGATGCAATTGCGCTTGGGATACCCGAGCATGGAGGAAGAGACGCGCATGCTCACCCGTTTTTCCGATAGCAATCCATTGGACAGTTTGGAGCCTGTCATGACGGCAGAGGAGCTGGGGCGATTGCAGGACCAAAGCGCAGAGGTGAAGGTGTCAGAGGGCATCAAGGAATACATCGTCCGGCTTTGCCACAAAACCCGCGACCATCACCATGTCTATCTAGGCGTGAGTCCGCGCGGCTCCCTGGCCTTGTATCGGGCGGCACAAGCATTGGCATTCGTACGCGGCCGTGATTATGTCATTCCGGATGATGTCAAAGAGCTCGTCCCGGTTACGTTCTCGCATCGAATCATCGTGAAGCCGGAAGCGCGTTTGGAAGGGGCGAATGTCGATCGGATTCTGACGGTAATCTTGGCAGAGACCCGCGTTCCGATGGGATGAGGTGACCACAGATCATGAGACAACAAAAATGGGGCAAATTCAATGTAATCGCACTGGTGCTGGTGACTTATGTTTTCGCCATGTTCCAGGGGGGATTCGCCAGTTGGTTTTTGTTCTACAGCAGCCTCGTCTTTTTCGTCTATGAGTGTCTGGCTTACTACTTGATGTTTGCCACGTTGGAGGTCGTCCGCCATCTGGACCGAAATCGCCTGCAGGAAGGGGAAGACGTCGTCGTCACGATTCGTCTGCGCCGGCGGATCTGGTTTCCATTAGGGTGGAACATGGTGATTGAAGCGCTCCCGGAGAGGCTGGTCGGCTTCTACGAACCACATAAGCAATTGATTTTTCCCTGGTTTAAGCGGGAGGTAGAGTTTCGCTACGTCATTCCGCAACTGCCCCGTGGATACTATCGTCTGCAGGAATCGGTCATTTGCGGAGGAGATTTCTTCGGCTTTATTGAGAGAAGAAAGGTAATCTCTCTTGCAGATGACATACTGGTGTATCCATCCTACCAGCACGTGAACCATTGGCCCCTCGGAGACGGCAGCTTCAGCGGCACCATCCACGTCTCACATCGCCGCTCGGATGATGTGGCGGCTGTTCGCGGTGTGCGGGAGTACCAGCGCGGCGACCGCCTCAGTCAGATCCACTGGCGGGCTTCTGCGCGAGGCACTGGCTTGAAGACGAAGGAATTCGAGCATCAGGCGATGAACCAGGCAGTCTTTTTCCTAGATGTGGAGAAAAATAGTTATCCTGCATCCGATCTGTTTGAATTGGCCGTAAAAGTAACGGCAAGCCTCATCGCCTACGCCAACCGCAATCAGTATCATTACGGTTTGGTTTTCAAGCAAAAGGAGCGCATGTCGATCGATCCCGGCCTGTCTCATGCCCATTTTCTGCGGGTCTTTGATCAGCTGGCGAGAGTCATGCCAGAGGGAAGCGACTCGTTTTCCCGTTTGATCGGGCGTGAGGCGCTGGAGCAATCGCAAGGCGTGACGCTCATGATGGTGACACCTAGGCTGGACAAGGAATTGGTAGCCCGTTTGGTCTCTCTCGTACAAAGGGGAAGGCGGGTGCAGCTGTTCCATATCAGCCGAACCGGAGCTTATACCGCAGAACAAAAGCAAGTGTTGCGGCTCTTGGCAGCCAATAAGGTAGTTTGCACGTCGATCCATACGCAGGACTACCACCAGTGGAAACGGATGGGGGGTGCTTAGGCGGATGTACGAATGGAAACGCCCGACCATATTGGATATGATCTCAGCGCTGTTCCTTTTTTTGCTTCTTCGAGAATGGCTTCTCCCTTTACAGGAATTGACGGATACGGGAGCGCTATGGCCTTTTTACACCATCGCAGGTGCAGTGATTCTCATGGATCTGTTCCTGCCGTATCGGTGGCTTACGTTTCCGTTCAAGCTGCTCGGGGTTCTGTGGCTGCTCCATGCTGCTTTTTTTGATACCTCGTTCTGGGAAAAGGAATGGCTGATCGATTTATACACGCAAATCGTACGGGACATGCCGCTTGTCTTATCGCAGGATTGGGGAGCGATGTCAGTGATCTCCCGCAATGGCATGTTTGATCTGATGCTGCTCGTCATGATTTCGATGATTACGTACCTCGTGCTGGAACAGCGGCAAGTGCTGTGGTTTGTCGTGATGACCGAGGCGTATTTGGCCCTGTTGGATACATTCATGCCATATGAAGCGGATGGGGGCATTGTACGTTCGCTTCTCTATGGGTTCCTGCTGCTGGCGATTTCGCATCTGACGAAGGTGACCAGCATCGCAACACTGAACGGGAAACGGGGATGGATGCTTGCCAATGCCATCATAGCCCCATTGCTGGTTCTTGGGGTGAGCATCGGGATTGCCTACACGGCGCCCAAAAAAGAGGCGAACTGGCCAGATCCCATCTCGTATCTGATGGGGAGCGATCAGGCGACAACTGCTGTCGGCATGAAAAAAGTAGGCTATGACAATAACGATAGCCAGCTAGGCGGCCCTTTTGTTTCCGACAATACGCTGGTGTTTACCGGTCTCACCAATGAACGAAGCTACTGGCGTGGAGACTCCAAGGACATCTATACGGGAGCAGGCTGGGAAAAGGGCAAGCGAGATTATGAGTCAATCCTGGACTTGAAAAACTACGAGTGGAAAAACGCTTTGTTTCATGGGACCGAAACCAAAGAAGTGAAAGCTTCGCTTTATTTTAGCGGGCCCCTGCAGTATGCGACTGTCTTTTATCCGGGACAGCTGAAAAAAGTGACGGACTATACACCCGAAAATGCTACAGTCGTGTATGACACCTGGAACCAACAGTTGGAAATCCGGGCAGGAAAGATCAATCTCATCCCGCCATCTGGTGCGGCTAATTCACAGCCCGTCGTAGGACCCAATACGCTGCTGATGAAGCTGAAGCAATACAATGTTGAGGCGGAGGTCCCGATCATCAGTGAAAAGGCCATCACGCAAGCCGGGACGCAGTACCCGATCGAGATAAGGACCCATTATCTTCAGTTGCCTGAACAACTGCCGCCTCGTGTCAAAGAACTGGCTGAGGAAATTACAAAAGATGCTCCGACACCGTATCAAAAAGTAAGGGCGATCGAGAATTACCTGCGCTCCAGCGGAAAATATAAGTATGAAACAACAGACGTCCCAGTTCCTGAACAAGGTCAAGATTTTGTCGATCAATTCTTGTTCGAGAGCTTCCGGGGGTACTGCGATCACTTTTCCACTTCCATGGCCGTTATGCTGCGAACACTGGACATTCCCACTCGCTGGGTAAAAGGCTTCGCGCCTGGACAACGAGTAGGAGCGGATGATGCAGGCAACGACATCATGGAAGTACGAAGCAAGGACGCCCATTCCTGGGTTGAGGTTTACTTCCCGAACATGGGATGGGTACCTTTTGAGGCCACCAGCTCCTTTACCTCTCCAGTTCGGATTAAATACGATTTGCATACCGAGGAGGCGCAGTCTCCCATTCCTCTGCCAGATCTGGGGAATCAGGGTGCATTGAATCGCGGAGATGGGCGCTTTGATGAATTGGAGGGCGCTGATGCAATCTCCAATCGTGGATTCCAAATTCCTTGGCAGGTAAACGCGCTGCTCCTGGGGGCTCTGGCAGCAGCGGGTTTCGTGGCTTGGCGGCTCAGACAGGAGATTACGATCTGGTGGCTGCGGCGTAAGTGGAGCCAACTGGAGAAGGAACAGTACGCAGATCGCTATCATTTGCTGATGCGGATGATGGAGAGTGTCCATTCACGGCGACAAGCGGGTGAAACGATGCGCGAATATGTCAACCGATTGCATATATCGGGAGACAAACGGCAAGATCTGCGTTTTCTGACCGAAATTTACGAACGAATGATTTATGGCATGAAAGGAATCGAACAAAAGGCTCGCTCGATCGTTGAAGAATTAATGGAAAGATTGACCCGTCAATTGAAGCCTTGAACAATGACTTTTCATCTGCTAGAATGACGATCAATGAGTCTCGTATAATCCTCAGGAATAAGGCCTGAAAGTTTCTACCACCTGACCGTAAATCGGGTGACTACGAGGAGAGCACATCGGATTTTTGTACATGCAACTGCACAAGTGTACACAAGCTGGGACTCTGCCGCCGTATTGCAAATTTTCGGAGGCGACAGTCCCGGTTTTTTTCGGGTACAGTGCTTGTACGGGTTACATCCTGCTCGAGGGAATCAACAAAACGGATGGAGTCGGAATGGATCGTTCTCAGGCTCTGGTGCGTCCTGTATGTACAGGAGAAAGGAGAAATCATGGACAAATCGATGGAAATGGTCGTCGTACTGGATTTCGGAGGGCAATACAATCAATTGATCGCACGTCGGGTACGCGATCTGGGGGTATACAGCGAACTGCTGCCTTACAATACTCCCGTGGAAAAAATCAAGGAAATGAATCCAAAGGGGATTATTTTCTCCGGCGGTCCTGCCAGTGTCTATGAAGAAGGGGCACCGACAGTTGACCCTGCCATCTTTGAACTGGGTCTGCCGGTACTGGGGATTTGCTATGGCATGCAGCTGATGAGCCATATGCTGAAAGGAAAAGTGGAACGGGCAGGCAAACGCGAATACGGAAAAGCGGAATTGCGGCTGCAAGAAAAGCACGGCTTGTACGATAAATGGGAGCCGAATGAAATCGTTTGGATGAGCCACTCGGATAAAGTCGTGGAGCTTCCGGAAGGCTTCCGCATCGATGCAATCAGCGACAGCTGTCCGGTAGCCGCAATCAGCCATCCGGAGCGCAATCTCTACGGCGTGCAATTCCACCCGGAAGTGCGCCATACGGTAAAAGGCTCGGAGTTTATCTCCAACTTCCTGTTCAACATCTGCGGCTGTGAAGGAAACTGGAGCATGACCTCTTTCATCGAAGACGAAATCGTCCGCATCCGTCAAACGGTAGGGGACAAGCAGGTACTGTGCGCGCTGAGCGGCGGCGTTGATTCCTCGGTTGTAGCTGCCCTGATTCACAAAGCAATTGGCGATCAGCTTACCTGCATGTTCGTCGATCACGGTCTTCTGCGCAAAGGAGAAGCCGAAAGCGTCATGGAAACATTTGGAGAAAAGTTTTCCATGAAAGTAATTAAAATCGATGCTCGTGAACGCTTCCTGAACAAGCTGAAAGGGGTCAGCGACCCAGAGCAAAAACGGAAAATTATCGGAAACGAGTTCATTTACGTATTTGATGAAGAAGCGGCGAAATTGACCGACATGGATTTTCTGGCACAGGGCACACTATATACCGATATCGTGGAGAGCGGAACAGCGACTGCTCACACTATCAAATCTCACCATAACGTAGGCGGCCTGCCGGAAGATATGAAATTCGAGCTGATCGAGCCGTTGAAAACCTTGTTCAAGGACGAGGTTCGCAAGCTGGGTTCGGAATTGGGCTTGCCGGACGAAATCGTATGGCGCCAGCCGTTCCCGGGACCAGGCTTGGGCATTCGCGTTTTGGGCGAAGTGACAGAAGAGAAGCTGCACATCGTTCGGGAATCTGATGCGATTCTGCGCGAAGAGATTGCCAAGGCAGGTTTGGACCGCGACATTTGGCAGTACTTCACGGCATTGCCGAACATGAGTACAGTCGGCGTTATGGGAGATGTTCGTACGTATTCGTATACCGTGGGGATTCGCGCCGTGACGTCCATCGATGGAATGACGGCTGACTGGGCGCGTATTCCGTGGGATGTTCTCGAAAAAATTTCCACGCGTATCGTCAATGAAGTCGATCATGTAAACCGCATCGTCTACGATGTAACTTCCAAACCGCCAGCCACCATTGAGTGGGAATAATCTCGTCGCGTACCACCCAGTGGGGGCAAAAGACGAAAAGTAAACAAAGCTGCGAGATCAATTTTGTAAAACCGGATGATTATTCGCGACAGAATAATAACGTTCGTATTTTTCGTTGACAGCACAAAATCTACCTGATACACTGTTCGATGTACACAGGTAAATAAGAAAGTTCGTATATTCCTGAGGATATGGCTTAGGAGTTTCTACCAGGTCGCCGTTAACGACCAGACTACGAACAAAATGTCGACGGGATGGGTTTTTGTTATTATTTTTTCGTGATTGGTCCCGCATCGTTTTGTTTGCAGTCGAGGCGTTAATTCATGCGTCTCGACTTTTTTGTTTACCGCCAATCTACAAAACTCTGGGGGGACACTTCGGTGCGCAAGTATTTCGAGTTTGACAAACTAGGCACCAATTACCGCCGCGAGATTATCGCGGGTATCACTACCTTTTTAGCGATGGCTTACATTTTGGCAGTTAACCCGTATGTTCTAAGCGGCGCAGATTTGCCGCCTGAGCTGAAGGCCAACTATCCGGAGATCGGTGCCGTGTTCACAGCAACCGCATTGGCTGCGGCGATCGGGACCCTGCTGATGGCGTTCATCGGTCGACTGCCGATCGGACAAGCTCCGGGGATGGGCTTGAATGCGTTTTTCACGTATACGGTCGTATTGACCATGCAAATTCCTTGGCAACAAGCACTGGCAGGCGTTTTCCTTTCTTGTACGATCTTCCTGATCTTGTCGCTGACCGGGGTTCGTGAAGCGATCATCAATGCGATTCCGCAAAGCTTGAAGTTTGCCGTATCTGCGGGGATTGGCCTGTTTATCGCCTTTATCGGATTGAAAAATGCAGGAATCGTTGTAGCAAATGAAGCTACCTTCGTCGCTCTGGGCCATCTCACCTGGTTCCATGAAAACATGACTCCAGAACAGGTGCTGTCAGCGAAGAATGCCGTGCTCGCTATTTTTGGATTGATCGTAACCGTGATTTTGATGACACGCAAGGTAAATGCGGCAATCTTCATTGGTATGTTAATCACTTCCATTGCGGGGATGATCGTCGGTTTGGTCAATGTACCAACGGATGTATTTTCTCCTCCACCAAGTCTGGCTCCCACGTTTGGTGCAGCTTTTCAATACCTGGGTGATGCATCTTCCCTGTTCACGGTAAACATGCTGATTGTGGTTTTGACCTTTTTGTTCGTAGACTTTTTTGATGCAACAGGTACACTCTTGGGCGTAGCGAACCAAGCTGGCTTGCTCAAAGACGGCAAGCTGCCTCGCTCTGGACGCGCGTTTTCTTCTGACGCAATCGCAGGCATGGCTGGTGCTGTGCTGGGAACCTCCACGACGACAGCTTACATCGAATCTACAGCGGGTGTGGCTGCGGGCGGCCGTTCCGGTTTTACCGCTGTGGTAACAGGCTTGCTGTTCATTTTGGCCCTGTTCTTCTATCCGCTGATGTCTGTCGTTACTTCGGCTGTTACCGCACCTGCCTTGATCATTGTAGGTGTACTGATGGCGTCCAGCATCGTGAAGATTGCCTGGGACGATCTGGAGGAAGCATTCCCTGCCTTCCTGACCATCCTGATGATGCCGCTCACGTACAGCATCGCGACAGGTTTGGCTTCCGGCTTCATCGTGTACCCTGTCCTGAAAGTGATGAAAGGCAAGGCTCGCGAGGTTCATCCTGCGATGTACGTCCTGTTCTTCGTCTTCCTGGCGTACTTCATCTGGCTGCGGGAATAAACATCATACAATCAAAGGCTTCTCTCTATCATTGGAGAGGAGCTTTTTTTATGGGGATAAAATGAAAAGAATCAGGCATAGACTGGATACAAGGAAGACAAGCAGATGAAGGCAGGGGATCGCCATGGGGAAAAAAAGAGGGGCTTTGGCTCTCTTCTTGATAGCAGGCATCGCTTTTGGTGTCTATCATTGGGCAGAAGCTTGGAGTGCTCCAGTCGCTATTGAAGGGGCTCAGATTGCGCTTTCCGAGCCAAAGCATGAGACAAGCTACTTCGCCGATTTGCAAATCGATCCTGCCGTACACCGTGTGACAGGCACCCTGACCGTCCGTTTTCAGCCACAAGATGACCGGGCGTATTTTCATTTGTATCCCAACGTCTTCCAGCCGCAAGCGGATATGGAGGATCCGAACTGGGAGAGAATCCTGGGAAAGCAAAGAGAGCCTGGCGGAATTGAAATCAAGCAGGTGCGGGTAAACGGAAAAGAAGCTCCTGTGCAGGTGGAGGGCAAGTCGAATACACTTTTGCACGTTCCCATTCCGGCAGGGAAAAGCGCCAAGCCGCCCCATGCGGAGGTGGAAATGCGTTTTGAGCTGCAGGTTCCCTATAATAAAGGAAGGTTGTCGTATAACGATCACGCCATGTGGCTGGGCAACTGGCTCCCGATTCTGGCGGTAAAGGAGAAGGACGGTTGGCGGCTCGATCCCTATGCGTCCATCGGCGATCCTTTTTACAGCGAAATGGCCAACTACCATCTGCGGGTCAAGCTGGAGGAAAAATATCAGCTTGCGACCAGCGGTGTCGAGAGCGTGGCGGTGGTCACACAGTCCCGGCCGCAGCGGGTAACCACCTATGAAATCGATGCCTGGAATGTTCGGGACCTCGCCATGGTCGTGATGGATGACAGCTATCGCAAAAAGTCTGGAAAGGTAGGAGATACCGTGGTGCATACCTGGTCGCAGGAGGGTGACGATCCAGGTATGGCAGAACGCCTGCACGAGGTGGCGCAAGAATCGCTGCGGTACTTCAGCGAGCAATTTGGAGCCTATCCGTACAAGGAGTACGATGTTGTAAAAACAGGAGGCTTTTTTGGCGGAATGGAGTATCCGGGCATCGTGTTTGTCCAGGAGGATCTGTTCGAGCGGTCTGATCCGAGCGGCGAAGCGGTGGTGGCGCACGAGACGGCTCACCAGTGGTTTTACGCTTTGGTCGGCAATGACGAGGTGCGGGAGGCTTGGCTGGACGAGAGTCTGAGCGATTATGCCACGATGGCCTACCTGACTGCAGCCAAACGGCCCAGTGCCACCTTTTATATCCAGATGCGCAAGGCCGGGTCACAAGAGTCGCGTTCCTATGCGGTGAGGGGATTGACGGTCTGGCAGAGTGTCGAACAGTTCCCAGACTGGAACAGCTATGTGAATCTCGTATACGGTCGGGGTTCTACGATGCTTTGGGAGCTTCGCCAAGCATGGGGAGAGGAAAGGCTTCACGCTCTCTTGCGCCAATACGTCAAGGAGCATCAGTACGATCAGGCTACGGGGGAGAGGTTTGTGTCGATGCTGAGCCGGGAAGCCGGAACTGACGCTGCGCCGTTCATTGATTATTGGCTGCATCTGAAACTCGAGAAGCAAGAAGAGGCAGCTGCCTGGGTGGAAAAGAGTAAACACGAATGATAGAGAAACTACCAACATGAATGTTCGGGAATACGGTTGACAGGCTTCCTTTGTCCCTGCTAAACTGAAGATGTCGAAAGCAAAAAGTACGTATAGCCCAGGCGATGAGTACGGCATAGACGCCGTTAGTCGGTTGGGTTTTCTTCTGATGATAGGACAAGGGGCGATCGATCATGACCAAAGCATTGGTAGGCGTCATCATGGGAAGCACATCAGACTGGGAGACGATGAAGGAAGCATGCGCTATACTGGATGAGCTGCAGGTTCCCTACGAAAAGAAGGTAGTATCCGCACATCGCACGCCAGACCTGATGTTCGAGTATGCGCAAACGGCAAAAAGCCGCGGACTGGAAGTCATTATTGCGGGAGCTGGCGGAGCAGCGCATCTGCCCGGGATGGTTGCTTCCAAGACGGAACTGCCGGTCATCGGCGTGCCAGTCAAATCCTCCAATCTGAATGGGCTAGACTCTCTCCTGTCGATCGTGCAAATGCCAGGCGGAGTTCCGGTCGCCACTGTGGCAATTGGCAAGGCCGGCGCGACCAACGCAGGACTGCTAGCCGCTCAAATCCTCGGGATCAAATATCCGGAGGTTCAACAACGTTTTATGGAAAGACGGGATGCTGTACGTCTTAACGTGCTGGAGGGCAGTGAACTGGTATGAGACATGCAGAAAGCAAGCAAATCAAACCGGGAGCCACGATTGGCATACTGGGCGGCGGTCAGCTGGGACGGATGATTGCACTCGCAGGACGAGCCATGGGCTACCGTTTTGTCACCATGGACCCGACACCGGATGCGCCATGCGGACAGACGGCAGACGAGCAAATCGTCGCCCGTTACGATGATGTAGAGGCGGCCATGCGCCTGGCTGCCGCAAGCGATGTCATTTCCTATGAGTTCGAAAATGTAGATGCACAGGTGGCAGAAGTGCTGGAGAGCAAGTCCTATGTGCCGCAGGGAAGCCGGTTGCTTCGCATTACGCAGAACCGGATCCGTGAAAAAACGGCGATTCAGGAGATGGGGATACCCGTCGCACCTTTTCGCGTAGTAGCCAGTCTCGCTGATTTGCAGCAGGCTGTGCGCGAGCTGGGGCTGCCAGCCGTCATGAAGACGGCGACCGGAGGGTATGACGGCAAGGGCCAGTGGGTATTGAAGAGTGAAGAGGAGCTTGCGGAAGCGTACGAAACGCTGGCAAAAGCGGGAACCGAACTGATCGTCGAGCAATTTGTTCCTTTCGAGCTGGAACTGTCCGTCATCGCAGCACGCAATCCGGATGGAGATCTGGCTGTTTTTCCGACGGCAGAAAACGTTCATCAGGACAATATCCTTCATTTGTCGATTGTGCCTGCACGGGTATCCGATGATATCAGGGAGCGGGCAGAGCGCATCGCCTTGACCATCGTCGAGAAGCTGGATGTGGTCGGTCTGCTCGCCATCGAGATGTTCCTTACCCGTGATGGCAAGCTGTACGTCAATGAATTGGCTCCACGTCCGCATAATTCCGGTCACTATACGATGGAAGCCTGTGCGACTTCGCAGTTCGAACAGCATGTACGGGCTGTCTGCAACCTGCCGCTGGGTTCTACGGAGTTGCTTACGCCCGTCGTGATGGTTAATATTTTGGGTGAGCATCTGCAGCCCGTCCTGGATCGGATCGATGCTTTGCCCAGGAGAGCCAAGCTTCATCTCTACGGCAAGGCAGAAAGCAAGGAAAAACGGAAAATGGGTCATCTCAACGTACTGGCCCCTACAGTAGAGGAAGCACTCGGCTTGATCGAGAAGCTGGAAATCTGGAGTACAAAAACGGAGGTACAATCATGATCGAACGTTACTCGCGCCCGGAAATGCGTGCCATCTGGACAGAGGAAAACAAGTTTCAGGCATGGCTGAAAGTGGAGATTCTCGCGTGTGAAGCATGGTCCAAGCTGGGTGTCATCCCGGAGGAAGACGTAAAAAAGCTTTGGGAGCATGCGAGCTTCAACATTGACCGGATCTATGAAATCGAGCAGGAGACTCGCCATGACGTGGTTGCTTTTACCCGTGCGGTATCGGAGACGCCAGCGCTGGGCGAGGAGAAAAAGTGGGTGCATTACGGACTGACGTCCACAGACGTTGTCGACACTGCGCTCTCTTACCTGCTGCTGCAAGCCAATGAAATCCTGGAAAAGGACATCGAGGACTTCATCGCCATCCTGGCCGACAAAGCGCGTGAGCACAAAGATACGGTCTGCATGGGCAGAACGCACGGCGTGCATGCGGAGCCGACCACCTTCGGCCTGAAGCTAGCCCTTTGGCATGAAGAAATGAAGCGCAACCTGACCCGTTTCCGCGCAGCCAAAAAAGAAGTGGCCTTCGGCAAAATTTCCGGTGCGGTGGGAACCTACGCCAACATCGATCCATTTGTAGAAGCGTATGTATGTGAAAAGCTGGGCCTGTCTCCGGCGCCGATCTCCACTCAGACGCTGCAGCGTGACCGCCATGCGGAGTACATGGCGACACTGGCGCTGATCGCGACATCCTTGGAGAAATTCGCGACAGAGATCCGCGGTCTGCAAAAAAGCGAATTGCGCGAAGTGGAAGAGGCGTTTGCCAAGGGACAAAAAGGCTCTTCGGCCATGCCCCACAAGCGCAACCCGATCGGCAGCGAGAATATCTGCGGTCTGTCCCGCGTCATCCGCGGGCACATGCTGTCCGCTTACGAGAACGTTCCGCTCTGGCATGAACGCGACATCTCCCATTCGTCGGTGGAGCGCGTGATTCTGCCTGACGCGACACAGCTTCTCAACTACATGCTGCGCCGCTTCATGAACATCGTGAAGAACCTGACGGTGTTCCCGGAAAACATGAAGCGCAACATGGATCGCACCTTTGGCCTGATCTACTCGCAGCAGGTCATGCTGAAGCTGATCGAAAAAGGCCTGACCCGCGAGCAGGCTTACGACATCGTCCAGCCGCGCGCGATGCAGGCATGGGAAGAGCAACGCTCCTTCCGCGCGATTGTGGAGGAGGATGCGACAGTTGCTTCCACACTGACCAAGGAAGAGCTGGATTCCTGCTTCGACTACCGTTATCACCTCAAGCACGTGGATACGATATTCCAGCGGCTTGGGCTTTTGTAGTATTGGTGGTCCACCGGCTTTCGTGGTGCGGAGGAAAAAGGGAAAAACACTCCAGGCGGGTTGGGATCTTTGCTGAGGGTTGGCCAGGGCCGGCTCCACTCCAAAGGCGGAACCGCGGCCATAAGCAGCCGATTCCAGGAAGTGAATCAGGGGTGGCCGCTGAAACCGTGTTCCGCCTTTTCCATTCCGCCTGGGTTAAGATCCCAAATGCCTTCCGTTCTTTTTCCCTTTTTCCTCTACCAGCTTTGCCGGGTCTCCCTGTACCTTCAAAACGAATCAATATCTATCTTTGGACAAGACTCCCCCAATTCCGTTGGGGGCATTTTGCCATTTAAAAACCGAACAAGCGTTTGCGTAAGTGTGGTCGCGAAACTGCCGATGTTTCTCCAGTCTCAAGAAAATCATTGACTAAAACCTTGAGGGGATGTATGATGACCTTGTAAATGAATATTCCTCTAAAGGGGAGTAGCTGGTACAGCAAAGTCGTCAATTCAGGTTTATACCTCGGCTTTGTTGGCAACATTATGTTGTTAGCGAGACCTTTACCATACGGATTTGGTAAAGGTTAATAATATTTCAATGACCTTTACCTGATGAACAGGGTGAAGGTCATTTTTATTTTTGAATGAAAGTTGGTGAACGAAGACTGTCTGAGGGTTCTCTATCAAATGAAAAAAGGAGTGGAGCATATGAAGAAGGTAATGCTAATCGTTGTTCTTCTATCAGCATTCATGTTAAGTGCATGCTCTCTTTCAGAGGAAGTCAATCATTCACTGGAGTATGCAAAGGAAGTCAAGGAACAGGTAGATATGCTGAGTAATTTTGCGGAAGAGGCACCGCAAATGTTCAAAGATGCAGCTCTTAGTCCAGAGTCCATGAAAGAGCTGGAGAGTCAATTGAACGATTTAAAAACAAACATATCTGACTTCAATAAGACCGAAGTCCCTGCTATTGCTGAAAGCATCCATGAACAATTGGTAATGAAAAACCAAACTCTGCTGGATGAAATAAACGCTTTGGTGGATAACGGGAATATCGTTTTGGATAATATCGAGAATACGCAAATTTTAAAAACCATAAACGATGTTATTAGTCTGTTAAATCGAATTGAAAATTTAGGGTTGTAAAAGAAAATGTGAACCAGCCTTTTTCCGGTTAACACGGCTCCCTTCTATTTTTCTTTTCCGTTTTGTGGAAACGACAATGTGTGGAAATGGGGATTTGACCAATGAAAGAAATAACTTCTTTTTCGACGATGCTCAAAAACCTTTCGATCCCATCCAATGGCATTACCTTGAATAATTTTCTTCATGAATTAGGGCAACGCGGGATTCTGGTTGGACTCGCGTTCCTAACCGTCCCTTTTTTGTTTGGGGTGTCCATTCCAGGAACCAGCACACCCTTTGGCATTCTAATTGCGCTTGTCTCATGGCAGCTCCTTCTTCAGCGGCCTGTCTCGATTCCAAGAAGGTTTGGGAACATTCAATTGGCACCAGCTGCAATCGAGAAAGTGAAGAATAAAATCCTTCCTTGGATTATGAGGATGGAAAGAAAAATAAAGCCGCGCTGGGAGTTCGTCTTTACATCATCCTTTCTTCGTCAATGTCATATAGGAATCATGATGGTTAGTGGTGTATTATTAACAGCTCCGGTCCCAGTGCCATTAACCAATTCGTTCCCCGCATATGCGGTCCTTTTTTTAAGCCTTGGGACTTTGGAACGGGACGGTTTGCTCGTGCTCGCAGGTCATACGTTTTTTGTTATCAGTATTCTCTACTTTGGGCTCATTGGATGGGTCGGAACTGAGGGGATAACAACGCTCTGGGCATCTATATTTTAACGTGAAAGATTGAATCCCTTTCATCCCGGTTAGGGAGACAGGTGCCTGTCATTTCCTTGACTGGCCTGAGTAATATAACAGCAAAACGCCCCCAATCTAAGTAATCGGGAGCGTCCTTTTTTCATCTAATATTTACTGCAACCCAAGCCGTTGGAAAATCACCCGTATTTTTTAGTTTGGTGGTCCACCGGCTTTCGTGGAGCGGAGGAAAAAGGGAAAAACACTCCAGGCGGGTTGGGATCTTTGCTGAGGGTTGGACAGGGACGGCTCCACTCCAAAGGCGGAACCGCGGCCAAAAGCAGCCGATTCTAGGAAGTGTATCAGGGTTGGCCGCTGAAACCGTGTTCCGCCTTTTCCATTCCGCCTGGGTTAAGACCCCAAATGCCTTTCGTTCTTTTTCCCTTTTTCCTCGACCAGCTTTGCCTGGTCACCCTTTAACCTCATACCGGAACCCTCTATTCGCTGGCATACATCATCAAAGAATTTATCGAACACGACAGTCTTCATAAACAGCAAATCGTCGAGTTCCTGAGTGAATCAACATCCACGACAAAGCAACGTCCAAACCGTTAGCTTACGTTAAGCAAAAGGATTCCTTACAAAAGTGTAAGGTTCCTGAAAGTTAACTCGATGGTTCCCTGACCCATTCTCTTTTAGAATGAAGTCAAGAATGAGGAAACAGGAGATCGAGGGTGAAAACCATGAATGCCATGAGTACAGCAAGAGTATATCCGCAATTAGATCATCAGCAAATCTACGAAGAGTACGCTGAAAAAATACATCGCTATTTTCGTTACCGCGTGAAAAATGTATGGGACGTGGAGGATTTGACCACGACCGTGTTTATCAAGGTTTATTCCAAGCTGGAGCAGTATGATCGCCGTCATCCATTTGGCGCCTGGATTTTTCGGATTGCGCACAACACGTTGATCGATTACTTGCGCAAGAAGCGGGAGTGCCCGGTGGATCAGGAGATGTTCAGCTCCATCAAGGCGACGGATGAAGACGAACTGCCGGAAGCAAGTCTGCTGACCCAGGAGACGACAGAAGGTCTCTGGAAGCAGGTACATAACCTGACAGTGGACCAGCGCAATGTCATCAGCCTGCGGTATCTGGCTGACCTGCGGATGAATGAGATCGCAGAGATTCTGGGCAAGACGGAGGCATCTGTAAAAATTTTGCACTTCCGCGGCATTCGGAAGCTGCAGCAAATCATGAAAGCAGAAGCGTAGGATGGAGGATGCTCCATCCTATTTGATTTGCCCGAGACTTGGGACAGGTTGGCGTCTACCGGGATTCGCAGTATCATTAAGGGATGAGGATAGTTGAGGGGAGAGAAGACGCTGCAATGTCAACGATCATGATTGTGGAAGATGATCCAAAAATCAATCAGCTGCTGCAAAGTCAATTGGAGAAGTACGGCTATCGCATCGTGAACATCGAACAATTCGATCGCGTTATGGAGCTATTTACTGCTGAGCGGCCCGACCTGGTCCTGCTGGACGTCAACCTGCCCAAGTTCGACGGTTTCTACTGGTGCAGGCAAATGCGTCAGATCTCCAACTGCCCGATCCTGTTCATCTCTGCTCGGGAAAGCAAAATGGACCAGGTGATGGCACTGGAGAATGGAGCGGATGACTACATCACCAAACCGTTTGACTATGATGTGGTCCTGGCGAAGATCCGCAGCCAATTGCGCCGCGCTTATGGAATGTACGCGCCGCAGGAAGGGGAGCGGACGGTGGAGGTCGCCGGACTCAAGCTGTACATCGAGCGGATGGAGCTTGCAATCCATGACCAGCGGATCGAGCTCAGCAAAAAGGAAGCGCTCTTGCTGGAGGCGCTGATGAAGCAGCATCCGCGTGTCGTCAGCCGGGAGCGTTTGCTGGAAAAGCTGTGGGACGAGCAATTTGTAGATGAAAATACGCTTAACGTCTATATCACCCGCGTGCGGGCCAAATTGAAGGATATGGGGCTGGAAGGAGCGGTCGAGACCGTGCGTGGTTCCGGCTATCGCTTGAAGGCGACTTGGGAGGACCAGGCATGAAATTGTTTTTACGGGATCAATGGGCATTTGCCGTCTTCTTCCTCGTTCAGCTAATATTGCTGTTGCTGATATTTGCGCTGGACGGATACTGGAATCCCTCCTTGATGATTTATGCGATGTTCCTGTCTATCTTTTTTGCAGGAGGATTTTTGCTGAGCCGGTATTTGACGCATCGGGCGATCTACCAGCGCCTCAGCAACCCGGTCCTCTCGCTTGAGGAGCTGACCCAGACGAATGGGAACGCCCCTTTGTGCCGGGCAATGGACGAGAATTGCCTCGGGCAGTACCGGCTGTACAAAGCGGAGCTGCACGCCTATGAGAACAAGCAAAGAGACCATATCACCTTCATTCAGCAGTGGGTGCACCAGATGAAAACGCCCTTGTCCGTCATTCATCTGCTGATGCAGGATGACGACAGCGCCAAGGCGGAGAGCGTACGAGAAGAGCTGGATCGGCTCAAGCGCGGTTTGGAAACCGTCCTGTATCTCGCCCGCCTGGATCGGTTCGAGCAGGACTTTTTGATTGAGCCGGTGACGCTGCGCACCTTGGTATCGCAGGCTGTGGGAGAAAACAAGCGGCTATTTATCCGTAATCAGGTATATCCGGAATTGCAAGTAGACGAGAAGTGGCGAGCGGAATCCGATGAGAAGTGGCTCTCCTTTGTACTGAATCAATTGCTGGTGAATGCCGTCCGCTATTCTGCAGGAAAAAGCAGCAAGGTCACCATCCGCGCCTATGAGCGGGGCTCGCAGGTGGTGCTGGAGGTCCAGGATTACGGCATCGGCATTCCGCGCGAAGACATCCGCCGTGTCTTCCAGCCGTATTTCACGGGGGAAAATGGGCGCAAATATGCCGAGTCTACCGGGATGGGGCTCTATCTGGTCAAGGAAATCTGCAATCGGCTCAATCATGGGGTCGAGCTGGAATCGACCGTCGACATGGGGACGACCGTCCGGATTGTCCTGTCAGCCGTTGTGCCGAACCTTACAAGATCGTAAGCTGGTTGAAAGTTAATTCGATGGCTTGAAAGGCATTGCCTTCTTATAGTAGAGGCAGGATGACGAAGGAGGCAAAATCGGATGGAGATGCTGCAAGTAAAAAGCTTGAGCAAAATATACGGCGGGAAAGTAACCTACCGCGCTTTGACAGATATAGAGTTTTCGATCAATAAAGGCGAGTTCGTGGGAATCATGGGGCCTTCGGGCAGCGGAAAAACCACGTTGTTAAATATGATCTCGACGATTGATATTCCTACCTCGGGTGAAGTGCTGCTCAACGGCACCAATCCCCATCTCTTGAAAAAAGCGAAGCTGGCTTTGTTTCGGCGCAGAGAGCTGGGTTTTGTCTTTCAGGACTTCAACCTTCTGGATACGCTGACGCTGGGTGAAAATATTGTTCTCCCCTTGACTCTGGACGGCGAGAGCGTGCATGTGATGGAGGAAAAGCTGCATGCGGTGGCGACGAAGCTTGGAATTCAGGACATTTTGGAAAAATTCACGTACGAGGTGTCAGGGGGACAGCGGCAGCGTGCAGCCATCGCTCGGGCGATTATCCACTCGCCCTCCCTGCTGCTGGCGGATGAGCCGACTGGAAACCTCGACTCCAAATCCTCGCGCAAGGTGATGGAGACGCTGGAGGCGATCAACAAAGCGGATCAGGTGACGACCATGATGGTGACGCATGATGCCATGGCTGCCAGCTACTGTCACCGCGTGATCTTTATCAAGGACGGACAGTTCCACAATGAATTGTATCGCGGAGAGAGCAGGCAGGCCTTTTTCCAGAAGATCATTGACGCGTTGTCGTTTTTGGGAGGGAACACCTATGACCTTTCGACAATTCGCGTTTAACAACGTCACCCGCAACAAGCGCACCTATGCCGCGTTTTTCTTGAGCAGCGTGTTTTCTGTGATGATTTTCTTCGTCTATGCGATGTTTATTTTTCACCCGGGTATTGTGGACGAGGAGATTAACGCATCCGTAGCGACCGGAATGATGGTCGCCGAATACGTCATCTTCCTGTTCGCCTTTTTCTTCCTGCTTTACTGTGTCGGGGCTTTTTTAAAGAAGCGGGAGAAGGAGTTCGGGATTTTGTTCATGCACGGGATGACACCCTTGCAGCGCAACCTGCTCATCTTCATGGAAAATATGCTCATCGGCGTGGTTTCCATCCTGTTTGGAATCATCCTGGGGATGGTGCTGGGGAAGCTTTTCTTTCAATTCGCCGGGTTTTTACTCGACGTGCAGGCTCTGCCCTTTTATTGGCCATGGAAAGCGATCGTGCTGACGGCTGTCGCCTTTTTGGTCCTGTTTGCGGCGATCTCGATCTTTACAGTCCTGTTTTTGCGCAAACGCAGCTTGCTGGAATTGCTGCAAGGCAGCCAGCGTCCGAAAACAGAGCCGAAAGCGTCGATCACACTATCGGTATTGTCGGCAGGTTTATTGGGCGTCAGTTATCTGTTGGCGCTGTTGGCAGACGGCATGTATGTACCGCTCTTGCTTCTGCCTGTCACAGCAATGACCATCGGCGGAACGTACCTGTTGTTTACCCAGTTGAGCGTCTTTTTGATTGGTACGATGAAGAAAAGGCGTTCCTTTTTCTGGAAAAAGACCAATTTGCTGACGCTGTCTGACATGGGATACCGGATGAAAGACAATGCGCGCATGTTCTTCCTGGTTTGCATCGTCTCTACTGTCGCTTTTTGTGCGGTCGGGACCCTGGCGGCACTTGCCGGCTCGATCCAGGAAACCGTAGTGCGGACGAATCCGTTTGCTTTTGAATACCAGACCAAACGGGACAATCCGGATAAGCAAAAGCATTTGTCCATGCTGGAGAGCGAACTGCAGAAGGCGGGTTTTTCTTATGAAAAGCACTCATTGCACATGAGGGTTTTGCCGAAAAAGGTAAACGGCGAGCATATCGGTGTCGTGAGGCTGACAGACTACAACACATTTGCGGATGAAGCAGATTCCGCGGACAAGATTTCACTGGGTGAGCGGGAAATCTTCCTGTTCGTACGCTGGGTTGGAGATAGCGTGGATAGTCCAACCATTCAGGTAGGGGACAGCAGCTTGACCGTGAAGACAGATCCTTCCGTCGTTCCGCTGACGAGAGGCTTGAGCTTTGAGCGATTGGCAGTGGTGCCGGATGCGGTATACGACAGTCTTCAGGGCCTGGAGGAAGAAACGCTTTTTGGCTACAATGTGCCGAATTGGAAGGAAACGAAGGCGATCAGCATCAGCCTGGAGGAAGAGATCGGCCGATTGGGTGAAGAAGAACAATACTACTTCACTACGCGGGCCCCTGCCTACCATTCCTTAAAACAGATGGCGAATACCGCGCTGTTCATCGGGTTGTTCGTCGGTGTTCTATTTTTTGTCGCAGCAGCCAGCTTCCTCTATTTTCGCTTGTATACGGATCTGGAAAATGACAAGCGCCGGTACAGCGCGATATCCAAAATCGGCATGACCGAGGGTGAGCTGACCCGAATCGTGACCATTCAGATCGCGATGTTGTTCTTCGTGCCGATTCTGGTCGCGATCGCGCATAGCATCGTGGCGTTCGTCTCGCTGCAAAGCTTGTTGAAGCTCATGCTGATCGCGTCTGTCGTCAAGCCGACTGCCATCGTGCTGATCAGTTTCGTCGTTGTCCAGACGATCTATTTCTGGATTATCCGCAACCGTTATCTGTTCCATATCAAGCGGGCTTTGTCCTGATGCGAAGTTTGAGCGCTGACAGGTGACGGACTGATTCTTGCCCTCGCAGGTTTGTTCTTTTATCCGGATGGAGAAACATAAGATGATAGAGGAATCTGCGAGGAGGAGATCAGATGTCGCAGCATGCATGGATGGACAAGGCGATTGCGCTTGCCTTGGAGAACGTATTAAGCAGTCATGGCGGGCCTTTTGGAGCGGTTGTCGTGCGGGATGGACAAATCGTCGGCACAGGGCGCAACGAGGTAACGGCCACCAATGATCCGACAGCCCATGCGGAGGTACAGGCGATCCGCGATGCCTGCAAGAATCTGGGCAGCTTTCAACTGACAGGCTGCGAGCTGTATACGAGCTGCGAGCCCTGCCCGATGTGCCTGGGGGCCATCTACTGGGCGAGGCCGAGCAAGGTCTACTTTTCAGGCACGAAGGAAGACGCAGCACAGGTTGGATTCGACGACCATTTCATCTATCGAGAGATCGAGCTGCCCTATGAAAATCGCTCGATTCCGTTTGAACAGCTGCAGCCTTTAAAAGGAAAAACGCCGTTCGAAGCGTGGGCAGCATCACGAGAACGAATCGAATACTAGATGGGTCACACGAGAAGGTTCCTTGCGAGCAGAGTGAGTTGCTTGCAGGGAACCTTACATTTTTATACTGTCAGCATAAAATTGAAAATGCTTTCAAACTCAAATTTTCAGAATAAGGGTTGATGTTTGTCGAAATTCGTATTATAGTATCTAACAAATAACGTAATTCGACTCAAATTTGTTTTTTGAGACTGATCTCGCGCATTTTTAATGGCATTTAAAGACGAACTGGGGAAGGTGCGTAGATGGAAGAATTGTTTCGCAGATCGCTTTATTCGGAATTGGATGATATTGATTACGGCATTGTCCGAGCCTTGCAGGAAAACGCACGTCTTCCGTTTACGACGATCGCGAAGGAGCTGGGCGTGACGGAGAAGACCGTCCGCATGCGCGTTCAGCAAATGCAGGATGAGGGTGTCCTGAGTCTGGTAGGCATCGTAAATCCTGTCAAAGCAGGGCTGAATGTCCAGTCATTCATTCAGATCGCTGTGGAGGCAAACAAGCTGGACGATGTGGTTGCGGCCCTGAATGACATCGTAGAGGTCAGACTGATCGTCTTGACGACAGGTGATTATCAGCTCATTATTCAGATCCTTGTCAGAAATTACGAAGAACTGGCACAGTTTCTCATGAACAAGCTGAACAAGGTACCGGGTGTCACCCGCGTCAATGTGATCAATGAGCTTAAAATTATTAAATCAAAGTACAAATTTATCCGATGACCGGATAGGTGCGAATGGAGGGGGGAATGCCTTTCGAGAGGTGAGGAGTCAAGCAATTTTTATTGTTCAAAATTGTCGGATTATAGAGAAAAAGAGAGAAGGGGATTACTATGTTTTCCAAGAAGATGAACAAAACATTATTAAGTGCCGTTCTGGGGACGGTTCTGTTAGTTACCGGTTGCGGCGGCGGCAGCGGCAGCAGCGCTCCTGGCGACAGCAACAATGGAGGCACAGCTGCTCCGGCGCCATCCAATGAGAAGAAAGTACTGAATATCGGACTGAAGGCAGACCCGCCTTCGATGGACCCGACGATCTCCACGTCGCTCTATGATCGCCAGGTGTATGCGAGCTTGTATGACAAGCTGTTCGATATTTCTCCAGATGGAAAAATCGTGCCGATGCTGGTCGATACCTATGAAGTATCTCCAGACGGCAAGACTTATACATTCAAGCTGAAAACAGGCATCAAGTTCCACGATGGCACTGATTTCAATGCAGAAGCCGTCAAATTCAACTTCGATCGCAACATGACTACGGAGAAATCCAAGCGCAAAGGCGATCTGAAATTCGTGGAATCAGTCAGCGTGGTGGACAATGACACCGTGACTGTTCAGTTGACAGAGCCGTTCGCGCCATTCCTCTCCGTTCTGACAGACCGCGCGGGAATGATGGTCTCTCCTACAGCAGCAAAAGAAAAAGGAGACGACTTCCTCAACGCGCCAGTAGGGACAGGCCCATTCGTTTTCGTCAAACAGGTAAAAGGCGACAGCGTCAGCCTGAAAAAGAACGAAAACTACTGGAACGGCGAAGTGAAGCTGGATGAAGTGAACTACAAGGTGTTTACAAACGGAACAGCGAAAGTGCAAAACCTGCGTTCCGGCATGCTGGACATCATTGATGACACGCCAACGAAGGAAATCCCGGCGGTCGAAGGCGATTCCAACCTGCAGCTGATCGCAGAATCCGGTATGGGACACCAAGGCTTGCATCTGAACAACTCGGCAGCTCCATTCGACAATAAATACCTGCGTGCTGCTGTGGATCGTGCCATCGATCGCGAAGCGCTGGTAAAGGTTCTGTTCAACGGCTACGCAGCTCCAGCCCGCACTGCTTTTGCCAAAGGCAACCTGGCGTACAACGAAGAGCTGAACAAGCCTGTAGCCCCAAATGCGGATGAAATCAAAGACCTGTTGGCAAAAGGCGGAAAGCCGAACGGTTTTGAGTTCAAGTTGCTGATCTCCACTTCTCCGGAAAACGAACAATTGGGTGCTGTGATTCAAAACATGCTGAAACAACACAACATCAATGTCGTGCTGGAAAAAGTAGAGTACGGTCAAATGCTGGAAGCAGGCAGCAAGGGCGACTTCCAGGCGATGCAACTGGGCTGGTCCGGCCGTCAAGACCCGGATGGCAACGTTCATGATTTCGTCGTAACCGGCAATGGCAACAACTATGGACGCATCAGCGTACCGCAGCTGGATGAACTGATTCTGAAAGCTCGTGCAGAGCAGGATGAAAGCAAGCGCAAAGCTCTCTACGATGAAGCAATCAAAGTATCGCAGGACGAGGCTGTCTATGCATATCTGTACCACCAATATGTATTGATCGGCATGAACAAGAAGGTGACAGGCTTTACGTTTGTACCGGATGGTCTGATCCGCACTGCAACACTGGACAAGCAATAAGCAAGAACAAAGTTAACAGCTAGAGCGAGGGGGAATTGTCATGATGTTCATACTTAGACGTCTGTTGTTGACAATCCCGATTCTCCTGCTGGTGTCGATCTTGACATTTTCCTTGATCCACATGATCCCGGGCGACCCTGCCCGGGTCATTTTAGGCCAAGAAGCGACACCGGAAGCGTATCAGGCACTGCGTACAGAACTTGGACTGGACAAGCCGATCGTGGAGCAGTACTTTTCCTGGCTGGGAAAAGTAGTGACGGGAGATTTGGGGATGTCGATCACGGACAGAGTACCGGTCATCGATTTGATCATACAGCGGCTGCCCGCAACTGTAGAATTGACGATTGGGACCTTTCTCGTAGCGATCCTGATCGCCTTTCCGGCGGGAATTCTGGCAGCGGTTCGACGCGGAACCTGGGTTGATTATACGAGCACCTTTGCCGCTTTGGGCGGGATGAGTATCCCCAGCTTCTGGCTGGCGATGATGATGATTATTTTCTTTGCTGTAGAAAACCAATGGCTGCCGTCTTCCGGTTATGTGCCATTTTCGGAAAATCCGGCGCAAAACCTGATGGCGATGATCCTGCCTTGTGTGGCAACTGGCCTTCGCGAGTCCGCTGTATTGATGCGGATGCTGCGTTCCTCCCTGCTGGATGTCGTCAATATGGACTTTATTCGTACCGCGAAAGCAAAAGGCTTGAACGAGGCCCGCACGATTCTGGGACACGCACTGCGCAATGCAATGGTTCCCGTCATCACTACTTCCGGTCTGATGATTGCAGGTCTCCTGGGCGGCCTGGTCATCACGGAGTCGATTTTCTCCATTCCAGGCTTCGGACGCTTGATCGTCGAGTCTGTTTTCAAACGTGACTACGTCACCGTGCAGGGAGCCATTCTCGTCTCGGCGATCCTGGTCGTGCTTGTCAATCTGGTCGTCGACATCCTGTACGCCGTCATCGACCCACGGATCAAGTCCGGGAAAGGAGCGGGCGAATAATGAAAACCTTTCGCAAATTTCTTCGGAACGGATTGGGTCTGATCGGGGCTTTGATTATTTTGACACTGATTGTTGTCGCCATCTTTGCTCCACAAATCGCCCCGTTCGATCCGAATGAACAAGATTACAGCAAGATTTTACTACCTCCTGGCGATGAGCACTGGTTTGGTACGGATGATCTTGGGCGGGATATTTTCTCGCGCGTTGTATACGGTGCACGCATTTCGATTCAGGCGGCACTCATTTCTGTCGGTATCGCCATGCTGATCGGTGTGCCGATCGGCCTATTATCCGGCTACTATCGAGGATTCTGGGACGAGTGGATCGTCATGCGTTCGGTGGATGCGATGCAGGCGTTTCCGTTTTTGATCCTGGCTTTGGCCATTTCCGCCGTACTGGGCTCCGGCTTCGGGAATGCGATGCTGGCGATCGGGATCGGCTTTTCACCGGCGTTTGTCCGCATCACACGCGGTCAAGTATTGTCCTTGCGCAACATGGAGTACATTCAGGCAGCGCGCTCCGTCGGGGTGAAAGACGCGCGGATTATCTTCCGCCACATCCTGCCGAACGCGATGAATCCGATCATGATTCAGGCGACGTTGGCGATGGCATCGGGGATTATCGCGGAAGCTTCTCTTTCTTATCTGGGTCTGGGGGTACAGCCGCCGACGCCTTCTTGGGGCAGTATGCTGAACCATGCGCAAAGCTTGATGTCAATTGCGCCTTATGCGACATTTTACCCAGGAATCGCCATTTTCCTGGTGGTTTTGGGCTTCAACTTATTAGGTGATGGACTTCAGCAGGTATTGGACCCGCGGTCGCGTAAATAGAATAAGGGAGTGGAGCAGATGACGACGATCTTGGAAGTTGAACAACTGAGAACCCGGTTTCGCACGGACAATGGTGTCGTCAGTGTTGTTGACGGCGTCGACTTCTCCATCCGGGCCGGCGAAACGCTAGGCGTCGTGGGCGAATCAGGCTGCGGAAAAAGTGTCACCAGCCTTTCGATCATGCGACTTTTGCCCCCCAACGGAAGTTCGGGAGGCAGCATTCGTTTCAACGGCAAGAATGTGTTGGAGCTGTCGGAAAAAGAGATGCAAACCGTGCGTGGAAATGAAATCGCGATGATTTTTCAGGAACCGATGACATCGCTCAATCCACTGCATACGGTTGGCAAACAAATCGAGGAAGCGGTCATTCTGCATACCAAGGTAAGCCGCGCACAGGCGAAAGAACGCGCGATTGCCATGTTGAAAGCAGTAGGAATGCCGCGAGCAGAGGAAATTTACGGAGAATACCCGCATCAGTTGTCAGGCGGCATGCGTCAGCGCGTGATGATTGCCATGGCGATGTCCTGTGATCCCAAGCTGATCATCGCGGATGAGCCTACTACAGCGCTGGATGTAACGATTCAGGCGCAAATTCTTGATCTGATGCGTAATCTGAAAGAAAAAACAGGTACTTCCATTATGCTGATCACGCATGACTTGGGTGTAGTAGCGGAGATGTGCGACCGGGTCATTGTCATGTACGCAGGACAGGTAGTGGAAGAGACCGATGTCGAGACCTTGTTTGAAAATCCCAAGCATCCTTACACGATCGGGCTGATGAATTCGATCCCGGATCTGGAGGAGGAACGCGAGTATCTGGAGACGATCCCTGGTTCCGTGCCATTGGCTTACCAGATGCCCAAAGGCTGCCGCTTTGCTCCCCGCTGCTCCAAGGCGATGCCGATTTGTGAGGAAAAAGCACCGGAGCTGTTGCAGCTGGAGGGGCATAAATGCCGCTGCTGGCTGTACGCAGAGGAGGGAGGACAGGCATGACAACACCTCTATTGGAAGTAAAAGGGCTGCAGCAGCATTTTCCGATCAAAGGCGGCTTCATGAAGAAGACGACCGGGTATGTAAAAGCGGTGGACGGCATTGACTTGCAGGTGTTTCCGGGCGAAACGCTGGGGATCGTAGGGGAGTCCGGTTGCGGAAAATCGACGACTGGCCGAACCATTCTCCGTTTGCTGGAGCCAACGTCGGGGGAAGTCTGGTTTGACGGCAAAGACTTGGCGAAGCTGCCAAAAGAAGAAATGCGCCGTATGCGCAAGGACTTGCAAATGATCTTCCAAGATCCTTACGCGTCACTGAATCCACGAATGACGATCAAGCAGATTTTGATGGAATCGCTGATGGTCCACAATATCGGCACACCTGCGGAACGATTGAAAACGATCGAGGAAATCATCGAGATTGTAGGACTCAGAAAAGAGCATTTGAACCGTCACCCGCATGATTTCTCCGGGGGACAACGCCAGCGGATCGGGATTGCCCGCGCGCTGGTCGTCAAGCCTAAGCTGATCATCGCGGATGAACCTGTGTCTGCGCTTGACGTATCGATTCAATCGCAAGTGCTGAATTTGCTCAAAGATTTGCGAAAAGAGTTTAATCTGACTCTCATGTTTATTTCGCATGATCTGTCCGTTGTCAAACATCTCTGCGATCGCATCGCGGTCATGTATTTGGGACGGATTGTCGAAATTGCCGACAAGCGCACTTTGTTTGAAAATCCGAGCCATCCGTACACACGGGCATTGCTGTCTGCGGTACCGGTGGCCAAACCAAGACAAAAGCGGGAGCGGATCCTACTGACGGGCGATTTGCCAAGCCCTGCTAACCCGCCCAGTGGTTGTACCTTTCACCCGCGTTGTCCATACGCAACGGATATTTGCAAATCGAAGGTACCGAGCCTGTCTGACATCGGAGCTGGCCAGTTGGTCTCTTGTCACCTGGTTCAATCGGGAGAGCTGCTTAGCAAGTAGGGTCAGGATGGAGGTACAGTATGGTTTATTGGCAGTTGTTTGTCGCTTTTTTTCGAATCGGAATTTTTGGCTTTGGCGGGGGACCGACGATGGTTCCTTTGTTTCATACAGAATGTGTGAAGAAGTACAAATGGGTAACGGATGACGATTTTGCGGACAATCTGGCTCTGGGGAATGCCTTGCCCGGTCCGATTGCGACCAAGCTTGCCGCCTATATCGGTTACCGGGTAAAAGGCTGGAAGGGCGCGCTCGTAGCGAATATCGCAGTGGTCATGCCTGTGGTGTTGCTGATGATCGGGCTTCTGCAGGTCATCTATCGCTATAAAGACGCCCCAGGTGTGTACGGCATGATTCAGGCGATCGGGCCAGTCATTGCAGTCATGACTGGTGTGATGACCTGGGAATTCCTGCAAAAGGGCTGGCAGGGAGCATCTACGAAAACTGGTGCCAGCATCAGTCTTGCCCTGTCTGTCCTGGCGTTGATCATCCTTGATCTGCATCCGGGACTCGTCGTCGGAATCGCGCTCCTCTTCTCGTTTGCTTACACAACCTGGTCCATCCGGAAACGGAAGAAAAAGGACAGCGAGGAGGGGGCGGCATGATTTATCTGCAATTGTTTTGGGCCTTCTTTATCGCCAATACACTCGGGTACGGCGGTGGCCCTCCGAGTATTCCGCTTATTCAGAATGAAGTAGTCGATGTATACGGGTGGATGTCCGTTCAGGAATTCGGGGAAGTGCTGGCTGTTGCCAACGCGTTGCCGAGTCCGATCGGAACGAAGCTGGCTGGCTATATCGGCTATCAAGTAGCGGGAGTGCCGGGCGCTGCGGTCGCTTTGATCGCTACGGTCGCTCCAACGGCTATTGCGATGATTTTGCTGCTTCAATTTATTCATCTTTTCCGCAAGGCGCCACAAGTAAAAGCGATGACCCAATCCGTTCGTCCGGTAGTAACCGTGTTGTTGGGAACCCTGACGTATCAATTCCTGCTGGGAGCCGTCGAAGGCATCGGCTGGATGCAGACAGGGATTTTGAGCGTAGCTTCTTTTTTACTTTTGGAGACGTGGAAGGTGCATCCTGCGCTGGTCATCATCGTTGCGATGGCTTACGGCTTCTTTTTTATCGGATAGGAGTTTTACTAGAAAAAACTGGGGGTACACAAGATGACGCAATTCGATGCACATGAATACCCGTACGCATCCCGGCGTATGACGACTTTCGCGAAAAATGGCATGGTTGCCACTTCTCAACCGCTGGCTGCACAGGCGGGTTTGGATATATTGAAGAAAGGCGGCAATGCCGTTGATGCAGCTATCGCGACCGCGGCTTGCCTGACGGTCGTAGAGCCGACATCGAACGGCATTGGCGGAGATGCTTTTGCTCTGGTCTGGGTAAAAGACGAGTTGTACGGACTCAATGCCAGCGGTCCTTCGCCGCAAAGCATTTCCATCGACGCCGTGAAAGCCAAAGGGCATGAAGAAATGCCAGTGCTGGGATGGACTCCGGTTACTGTACCGGGTGCGCCGAGCGCTTGGGCGGCATTGTCGAAGCGTTTTGGCCGCCTGCCTTTGACAGAAGTGCTCAAACCAGCTATTGAATACGCGGAGAATGGCTATCCACTCTCCCCGACGCTGGCTTTCTACTGGAACCAGGCCTACAAAAAATTTAAAAAATCATGCACCGGTGCAGAATTTGAGCATTGGTTCAAGACCTTTGCCCCGGACGGACGTGTCCCGAAAGCGGGCGAGATCTGGAAATCGCCTGCACATGCCCAAACCTTGCGCCTCATCGCCGAGACGAATGCAGAGAGCTTCTATCGCGGCGAGTTGGCGGAAAAAATCGACGCGTTCTCCCGCGAGTGCGGCGGCTTCCTGACCAAAGAGGATTTGGCGGCTTATGAGCCGGAGTGGGTGAAGCCGATCAGCGTCAACTACCGCGGCTATGACGTGTGGGAAATCCCGCCGAACGGTCAAGGGATGGTCGCGCTGATGGCGTTGAACATCATGAAAGGGTTCGACGTTGGAGCGAAGGATTTGACGGAAACGTATCACAAGCAGATTGAAGCGATGAAGCTAGCCTTTACGGATGGCATGCACTACATTACCGAGCCGAAACAGATGGGTGTAACGGTTGAACAGCTGCTCTCCGACGAGTATGCTGCTGCCAGACGTTCCCTGATTGGGGACGAGGCGTTGACACCAGAAGTGGGCAAACCGAACGGAAGCGGTACCGTCTACCTGTGTACGGCTGACAATGAAGGCAACATGGTATCCTTCATCCAAAGCAACTACATGGGCTTCGGTTCCGGTGTCGTGATTCCGGATACAGGCATCGCGATGCAGAACCGCGGTCACAACTTTTCGCTCAATCCTGAGCACTATAACCGTCTGGAGCCGGGCAAACGGACGTATCATACGATCATCCCGGGCTTCCTGACCAAGGATGGAAAAGCCGTAGGACCATTCGGAGTCATGGGCGGGTTCATGCAGCCGCAAGGACATATGCAGGTTGTCATGAACACGGTCGATTTCCATCTCAATCCGCAAGCCTCTCTCGACGCGCCGCGCTGGCAGTGGCTCGAAGGCAAAACGGTAGAACTGGAGCGCCATTTCCCTGAGCATCTGGCCCTGGCGCTGGAGCGCAAAGGCCATGAGATTAAATGGGCGCAGCCGGGCAATTACTTTGGCCGCGGTCAGATCATCTGGCGAAATGAGCATGGGGTACTGGTCGGAGGAACAGATATGCGTACTGACAGTTGTATCGCAGCCTGGTAACTTCCTTCATTCAAAGATAAAAAAGAGGGTGTCCGCCTAAGCAGGTTTTCCTACTTGGGGGGCACCCTCTTTGCCCTTCTCAAGGCATTCTCCAACTCGCCGAACACCACAATCCGTGATTGGCGATGCACCTCTTTTCCGTCCACGAACAGCAGGATGGTGGGGGCCGTGAAAACAAGCCATTCACCCGACAAAGAAGGCATCTGTTCGATGGAGACCATGCCGGCCGCTATTTCCGGATAGGCTTGCAGCAGATCAACCGTTTTCTCCAAGGTTGCGTCGCATACCCCGCAGTTTGCCATTTTTATGAACAAAAGGCTGACTGGATTCGTTGCGACATGATCTTTGACTTCGGACAACAGTGTTAGCTCGTTCATTTTGTGCGAATGCCTCCTGATGAGCTTCTTCGCAGTGGGAAGTCGGGTGTGGCTGCTAGAAGCGGGTGTCGCTTTGCTTTTTGCGAATCAAGATAAATCCTCCGCAAACGATGAGAATCATCCCCAGGATTCCGCCGATCTGGGTCGACAAGAGGTTTGACGCCAGAAAGATGAACGCGACAACGGTCAATATGGAGATGGGAATCAACAAGGCGTGTTTGCGTCCGCCGAAGATGTACAGCTCAAAAAGACCTACGGCAGGGCCCAAAAGGAATACAGGCCAGGTCTTGCTCATGTCGCCGTCAAGCAATAGAGCGCTGAAGAAGAACAGCGGCGCGTAGACCAGCAGGATGCCGCCGGGAACGAGAAGGCCTGCTCGCTTGGGCTGCGGATTCATGAAGAACACCAGATGAAAACCAATCCCCGGAATCAACAGAAACGCGGGCCAGAGGACGTCCATCTTCATTTCCAGGCCACTGTAGGTCGCCAATACAAAGAGTGTGCCTATTCCAATCAAAACATAACCCATCATATCCTTCATCCAAAAGAACCCCTTTACCTCAATCTTCCATTCCATATTCTCCAGTCTAACACAGTCCGGAGTTCAGGTGATCCGTCTGGGGACGGACCATATAGCGCAAAGTGCTCGGATAAGGCGTTACACCCAGCCAGACGGACAGGCTGCCTGTGAAAAGTCCTTGTTCCTGAGAAAAAAATCCAATATTTTTATGTCCCATTGCAACAAATTATGCCAAATGTCCGTCTGTGAGTTTGACGTCATAACCCAAATGTAGGAAGGAGGATGTGCTTGCTGACAGCCTACGTCTTCATTCCCATGCTGATCATCATGGGTGTTGCCGTCTACACCGATTTGCGCAGCAAGATGATTTATGACTGGGTGACATTGCCTGGGATCGCTTATTTTTTGCTTTACCATGCGTTTGTCCATACCGACCGATGGTTTTCGTATGCGCTGGGCGTCGTCGTACTTGGAGGAATCACGCTCGTCATGGCTGTCATCAGCAGAGGACAATTAGGCGGAGGAGACATCAAGCTGTTTGCTGTCGTGGGAGCGGCACTGGGATGGCAGGCAGGACTGCTGGTCATGGGACTAACGTACCTCCTCGCGGGACTCTGCGTAATCCCGATTATGATTGCGGCAAAAGTCATGAAGAGGAGCAACAAAAAGGAGATCCCCATGGCTCCGTATATAGCTGCAGGAACAATGTTTTTGATGATGGTTTCCTTCTATTACTAAGCAAAAAGAACGGCATCCAGTGGGATTACTGGAGGAGTTGTCGGGTTTTCGTTTGGGACTTTTACCTTATTTTGACATATTAACTAAAAATTTACGGTAAATGTGGCGATTTTTGCAGGTTGATCATGTAAAATTTCATGTGGCTCCACCCTATAAACAAAAGCGTTTACCTAAGGAGAGGGAATCATCATATGCTTGAATCCAAGCGTAGGGCCATTATTTTCCTGGCGCTGTCCATATTGCTGGCGGCAGGAGCAGGCTTTTTGTTCTTAAAGAAAATCAAGGATCTGAATGCGCAACTGGGTGAAATGGTGGAAATCTACGTAGCGAATACGGATATTGCCTCACGCTCCTTGATCCAGCCGGACCAGATCACCACGAGAGAAATTCCGAAGAAGTTTGCAGATGATTCGTACATTACGGATAAAGCAAGCTTGAAAAACCAGGTTACCGTCGTCCCTTTGTCAAAGGGCAACATCATTACGAAAAACATCATCAAGCCGGCGACAACGGTGCGCGATCAGAACAATCGTCTCGTCACGGTATACGCCTCGGGGAAAATCGTCTTCGACCAGCAGTTGGAGGCCTTGGACCGCGTGGATATCATCGTTTCTCATAATGAGAATGGCAAACCGACCACAGAGGTATTCATGAAGGATGTGCCAGTCGCTATGGTCGCCAAATCGGATGATCAGTTTCGCGGCGTCGCGTTGGAGATGCCATTTGAGCAAGTGCCGATCTTTATCCATCAACAGCATTATGCACAGGTCATGAGAATTCTGAAATCGAACGTCGGGAAGGGAGAGCTGGGCATACCCGAGCCATTCTCCGAGAAGCCGTCCGAGGAAGGGGCAGCACCGACAGAAGGGTCTCCTGAGGGCCAGCAGCCTGCGACGCCGCCTGCTGCACCGGCAACACCGGCAACACCTGAAACACAGACACCTCCTACAGCGCCTGTCCCTGGTCAGCAACCGACACAGCCTGCACAACAAACACCTGCGGCAGGGACTTCATCACCACCAGTTTCGAATCCAGGAGGCTAATGTATGAACACCGATATGAAGATACTCGTGGTCGCCGATTATGATTCCATTCAGAATCTACTGCGCGAATCGCTTGCGCAGCGAAACGTCCACTATACGACATCGCGTGAAGTAAAAAAGGAGATCGACAGGATCGCACCTGATGTCGTGCTGCTCGTCCAACCCGAGGATGGCACAGGAGTGGAGCTGGTTCAGTACATCCAGGGAGAGCTCCCGGAAGGCATCATCATCTTTTTGACAGAGAAGCAGGATTTTGCTTTGGTGCGGGACGTCATCCGCGCAGGGGCCATCGAATACATCCTGATGCCGGACGAACTGACGCTGTTGACCGATCGCCTGGAGAAAATCGCAGAGCTGGAACAGCATCAGCAGCGCAAAAAAGGGGCAGTGGCTACCGGAAAGGCATTCGTCAGAGGGCGGGGCAAGGTCTATTCCTTTTACAGCGGCAAGGGAGGAAGCGGACGTACCCAGATGGCCACCGGTTTTGCCCAAGCGCTCAAGCTGGAATCGACCGCACGCGTACTGCTGATCGATCTGAACCTGCAATACGGAGGAGTAGAGACCTTCTTCTCGCTTGACACCACAAGGACTTTGGCGGATCTGGTCCCAGTGATTAACGAGATGAATGAAAACCACATACGCAATGTGTCGCAGCGCGAGACCCATTCCAAGCTGGAAGTGCTGGTCAGCCCGCGCGATGCGGAGACGGCAGAAAACATATCTGAGGAATTCATTACGCGGCTGATCCGCGCCAGTCGACGCAGCTATGATTTTGTCATTCTGGATCTGCCTTCCTACATGAACGAACTTACGTATTCGGCATTGGAAGAGTCGGACATCATCTATTACGTTATGAATCTGGATACGCCGTCGGTGCAGGCGTACCGGCTGGTGGAAGATCTGTTCAGAAGATTGCGAATCGATACGCAAGGAAGGCTTGAAATCGTCGTCAACAAGGTCGGCAGGGACAATGAACTGAACGTCTCCGATCTGAAGGGACTGATTCAAACCCCGATCACAGCCGAAATTTGCCGCGACCATCGCGGTGTGCAGGCAGCGGTCAATCAAGGACAGCCGTTGCAACGTGAAGCCAATGAAAAAAAGCTCTCCGCCGCTGCCAAAGATATACGCAAATGGGTACTTTCCAAGCTGTCATAGGAGGCGAAGGACATGGCATTATTTCGACGCAAAGAAGAACAGCCCGCAAAGACTGACAACGACGCCCGTCCGCTCGCAGCTCCTGCTTATCACAATCCGTACATCGACGAGCTGGCGGATCACTATAAAGCGAGACTGCTGCGCGAGACCAATCTGGATCGCCTGACCAGCTTGTCTCCGGGAGAAATGCGGCTGGCAATTGAACGCATGGTGTCCCAGTACATGTCAGAAGAGAAGGTCGTCATTCCCCGCACGGAAAAGGAACTGCTGCTGACCAGACTGATCAACGAATCCGTAGGCTTGGGACCTTTGGAGCCCTTGTTGGCAGATCCCGAGATTACGGAGATCTCCATCAACGGGCACAAGGAAGTGTATATCGAGAAAAAGGGTCGATTGGAGCTGACGGATTTGAAATTCCGGGACGAGGAGCATCTTCGCCATATCGTCGACCGGATCGTGGCCCCGCTCGGACGAAGAATCGACGAAAGCTCGCCGATGGTGGATGCCCGCCTCAAGGACGGCAGCCGTGTAAACGCCGTGATTCCTCCGGTCAGCCTGAATGGAACGCTCGTCTCGATCCGGAAATTCCGCAAAGAACCTTACTCGATGCAGGATTTGATGAATTTTAATGCTTTTGACAGCAGGATGGCATTTTTTCTCGAATCAGTCGTCAAAGCGAAGATGAACGTGCTGATCTCGGGAGGGACGGGAAGCGGGAAGACCACCCTGCTCAACGCCGCCTCGAAAGCCATCCCGTTGTTTGAACGTGTCATCACCATTGAGGACTCGGCGGAGCTGAAGCTGGACCGACCCAATTGCGTGGGACTGGAAGCGCGTCCCCCCAACATGGAGGGCAAGGGGGAGATCACCATTCGCCACCTGGTCCGCAACTCTCTGCGGATGCGTCCCGACCGCATTATCGTCGGGGAGGTTCGTGGCGCTGAGGCCTTCGACATGCTGCAGGCCATGAACACAGGTCACGAAGGGTCCTTGACCACGGTGCATGCCAATACCCCGCAAGACGCATTCAACCGCTTGGAGGGGATGGTGATCATGGCCGGGATGGAATTGCCCTCCTCGGTCATTCGCGAATACATCGTCAGCGCCCTCGATATTATCGTTCAAGTAACGCGCCTCTCAGACGGGACGCGGAAGATGGTCTCGATCTCGGAGGTTTACACAGGGCCTGACAAACTGATTGAGGTCAATGAGATTTTCCGTTTTCAGCGCGTTGGAATGGGCAAGACCGGGGAGGTGCTCGGCTATTTTACGCCGACAGGCATGATCCCGCGCTGTCTGGAACGATTGCGGACCTTCGGCATCGAAATCGACGAATCCCTGTTCAAGTCTGCGGAGGTGAAAAGGCGTGAGCATCTCCATCCTATTTAGTCTATCCGTCCTGCTCGGAATCTGGGGCATCTATGAATACCTGGGGTACCGGGCGAAGAAGACGGAGTGGAAGAAGCGTGCGGAGGAATGGTATGACGTCAAAGCGCAGCGCCGAAGCTTTCTGTCCGACTGGGGGGATCGCTTCGACCGCACGCCTCATGCCCAAGAGATTCAAGGCAAGCTGATTAAGGCCAATATTTCTCTGGCTCCCTCGGAGTATTACGGAATCATGCTGATTGGGTCGTTTGGATTGGCATTCTTCCTAAACAATGTCGTGGGATTGAAATTTCCTTACAACCTGCTCATTGGTGCAGCCAGTATGTACTTGATCCAAAACCTGCTGTTCATCATCCGTCGCAACAAATATCAGGAACGGATGAACGATCAGCTCTCAGATGTGTGCCGACTGCTCGCCAACTCGCTGCGTGCCGGACTTACCCTCACACAGGGGATTGAGCTGGTGGCGCGAGAAATCCCGCAACCGGCCGGCATGGAGTTCAAGCGCATGGCGCGCGAGCTGCAATTGGGCGTCGGTTTTGACAAAGCGCTGATGGATATGGAAAAGCGCATTCCGACGAGAGATTTTCGCATATTTGCAGCGACCCTGTACATTCAGCGGCGTGCAGGAGGAAATCTCAGCGAGGTCTTGCAGGAAATGGCTGAGACGCTGGAGGATCGGCGCATCGTCAATCAGGAGATCAAGACAATGACGGCCGAGCAGCGCTACGTTTCCATCCTGGTGCCGATCATGCCGATCGCTTTGGTGCTGATGATGAACACAATCAACAAGGGTTTTATCGACCCGTTATTCTCCGGTTTTGGCCTGGTTTTGCTGGGGGTATTTATCGTCGGGACGATCCTGTCCTACGTCCTGGTCAAAAAAGTGACCAACATAAAGGTGTGAGAAGATGGACGCTTGGATCCTTACCTGTCTGTTTTTGTTCCTGTTATTTTTTATCATTTTCCTGAAGGAATTCTATCGCTATTCAATCGAGAAGGAAAAACTGATCAACCACGTGCATGAAACAACGGGCACGCGAGGCTATAAAGTACGCAAGCGGGAGACTGCATCCGAGAAGTGGATCAAAAAGCTGCTTGCCTACAGCGACGACTACTCCGCGCTCGGTCAACGCATCAATTTTTTCAGTGAGTCGCATGAGGTGGAGGAATGGCTGCTGAAGGCAGGGCGCCCGTACGATTTGAGTGTCGAGCGGTTTCAGGGCACGAAGATCTTTCTCGCTTTGCTTGGAGGGATTGTCGGGATTGTCTTGTTTATCCTGGGCTTCCCCTTTGCCACCTACGGGCTGATTGTCTGGCCATTGGTCGGCTATTTCCTGCCGATTGTCCTGTTGAAAAATCGGGCGAAGGAACGGCAAAACCAGATCCGCTACGATCTGCCGGAATTTCTGGATACCGTGAGTGTTACCTTGCAGGCTGGGGTCAGCCTGGACCAATCACTGCGCGCGGTCATGCAGTTTTTCCAGGGGCCTATTCAAGAGGAATTCTCTCGGTTCAATCAAGAGCTGGATTTGGGAGTCCCCCGCGAAAAGGCGTATGAGCAGTTGCTGCGCCGCAATGACAACCCTGAGTTTCAGATGCTGATCAAGGCATTGATTCAGGGCATGCGTTTGGGAGTTCCGATTGCCGTCACGTTCAAAATCCAGTCCGAAAACATGCGCCGCATTCGCAAAGAGCTGATCAAGGAAAAGGCGGCAAAGGCTTCTCCTAAAGTAACGCTGATCACGACGTTTGTTGTAGCGCCGACAGCCATTGCCTTGATTGGCGGGCTGATGGTTCTAAATATTATGGAGAACACGACGATGCTGTCTGACATGATCTCCAAATAAGATTTTAGCTGGAGAGGAGGTGATGCCCCTCATCAGGAAGAGCAACAAAGCATGCCGGTATTTTACTATTTTTTAACTATGAGGGGAGTAATGAAAAATGATGACTAATGCCATTCAAAAACTCTACGCAAAAACACTGGTTTCCTTGAACAACCAACGAGGAGCGCAAGCGATCGAGTGGATCGCTCTGGCGGGGGTTATCCTGGCCATTTTCGCAGCCATTCAGGTAGTATTTCAAGACGATAAAAACGTCGGTAACGCTGTCTCCAGCACACTGTCCAACATCATCAAAGGCATCAGCAAGGGAGAATAAGCTTAGGTGCGCTGGCATGCAGGCATCTGTTATGCCAGCTTCTTTACATAATGAGAGCTGATAAGAGGGGGAGGTACGGATACTGTCATGAATACAACGAAATCATTCTTTATCGCCATCCTCTTGGCTACTTTGGTTGGCCTATTCGCCTGTTCAGCGCCAGAGGCTGAGCCAGTGGATACAACGCCAGTCGAGCCCCCTGGGCAGGCAGAACCCCAACCGAATCAAAACGAACAGGGAGAGAACGGGACGTCTGCGCCTGATCCGGACGTACCGGATCGAGAAGAGCAGCTGCAGGCACTCAAAGCGATGATCCCTGCAGAGCTGAGCAAGCTGCCTCAGACGGCCGAGGATTTTTACAATATCCCGCCTGGCCGCTTTTCAGGTGTGCAATATGGCGAGCAAAATGAAGAAATCGAAAAGGTCATTTCCCAAATCCCTAACATCAAGGATCCCGACCAAGAAATCATTGAATGGTACTATCTGGCTTTGCTTGGGCTGTTCGCAGAGGATTATCCGGAACCGCAGGAGATTATCAACCAGATCAAGTTGAACTCTTTCGGCAATCCGGAAGTAGATGATCCGCGCTTTCAGTTCAAGAAGCAGTACAACGTCATGATCGTCCTGGATGCAAGCGGCAGCATGGGTCATATGGCAGGGAAAAAAACGCGGATGGAAGCTGCCAAAGAGGCAATTCGTACTTTTGCCGAATCACTTCCGCCGGAGGCTAACGTGGGCTTGCGGGTCTATGGTCACGAAGGGAGCGGGGCGGAATCTGCGAAGGAGCTTTCTTGCAGCAAAAGCGATGTGATGTACCCGCTGCAAGCCTATGATTCGCAAAAGATGGATGCAGCCCTCGCGCAATTCAAACCGGCAGGCTGGACACCAATCGCCTTGGCCCTGCAAAAGGCACAAGAGGATTTGAGTGCCTACAAGGGTGAAAACAGCACGAATATCATCTACCTCGTCAGCGACGGGATTGAGACTTGCGGAGGCGATCCTGTAGCGGTGGCGCAACAGTTGGGCAGCTCCGATATTACGCCAATCGTCAATGTGGTCGGTTTTGGAGTCGATGGTGAAGGACAGAGGCAGCTCAAGCAGGTAGCAGAAGCGGCAGGCGGACGTTACGTGTTGATTCAGGATCAAAAAGAGCTGCTGAGCGAATTTCAGCAAGCGAGCGAAATCGCACAGAAGTGGACGAAATGGAGAAGCGGCGCGTCCTATGATGCCTTGTCGGCGAATCTGTCCCAAGCTGTATCCATCCATGCCTATGGATCGAAGTGGCACAGCAACTCTGTAAGGGAAAGCTATAATTTTCTTTCTGTCTTTACTGATCTGAACAGGCTGAACATCCTGGATCAAGGAACCCTCTCGGCACTGGAAAAGATCGAGAAGCAGCAAGACGAGATCATCGTGAAGCACGGCAGGGAAATGGAAGCTTTTCTGAGAGACCTCAATGAAAAATCATACAAGGAAGCTGTCGCGGCTATCGAACAGACATACAAGATGAGAAAAAACTAGCGTGACACAGGAGGGTTGGCTAGTGGGTAAAAGACGAGGAAGACGCTGGATAACTGGTATCTTCGCCTTTTTTATTCTTTTGATGAATGCTTTCCCAGTGATTGCGCTGGCGGAAGGAGCTACCTTACAGCCACCGACGATGCAGGTACCGGACTACCAGACGCCTGATCTCCAGGCGCCGGAATGGGAAGTTCCGCAGCTCGAAGGCGTTCAGTGGGATATGCCTCAGTTAGAGCCGCCTCCGGGAAGTATTCCGCAGTTGGAATCCCCGGAATGGGATACACCTCAACTTCAGGCTCCAAACGGGAATACGCCTCAACTGCAGGCTCCGGACGGTCAGGCTCCAGCGTTGTCAGCACCAAATGGCAGCAGGCCTGATTTGCAGGCACCGGGCGGCAGCGGATCTACATCGGGAAGCAATGGCGGTGGGGTTCCACAGCTTACCCCTCCTGGTCTGGATCCAAACACGAAACGTCCGGAACCTTTTGGAGAGACGTTGGGCTACAAGGCATTGGAGCTATCCTTCAAAGACGTGATCGGTGACACCCTCAGCTACAGTGCAGACTTGCTGGAGCAGGGGCAGGTTTCTGCCGGAGCGGGGGCTGGAGGTTACGCCAAAGTTCTTCTTACCCTTGGGCTGAAAGGGATGGACATCAGCCTGCAGGGTTCGGATTACCAGAATTATACCAGTGGCGCACTCGACCTCATGGGAGCGAAAGGCGCATACGACAACTACAAGTTCGTTCTTCAGCAGAAGGCCAACGCCGTAGCCAATGCGGCAAATGCCCAGCGGTCGATCACAAATGGGGCTCAGGCAGCCAATAATGCAGTTCGGGTGCCGGGTCTAGTCACCGGCTTGAACGTGGGCGTTGCAGCGATCAGTTTGCCATTTGATGCGTTCAATACGTACACGGCATTCAGCCAGATTGATGATCCCAGCCTTTCCCCAGAACAGCAAGGAGAGAAGTTCCTCGATGGTGTCAGCAACCTGGGCAGCACCCTGATGGACGCAGGAGTGATCGCTTCTGTCATACCGGGTGGACAGACGGCAGGTGTCGTGCTTGTCACCGTAGGGGGAGTTCTGTGGGTTGGAAGCAAAGCGATCAAGTGGCTCGACAAGCTGGCAGGAGGAAAAATGGGCAAGTGGCTCAAGGAAAAAACCATGGCCGGGATCGATTGGGCCAAGGAGAAAGCCGGTGATGCGATCGGGTGGGTAAAATCCATTTTCTCCTAGGTGTGTAGGAACCTAGCCGCTCTGCATCGTATACAATCAGCATGAATGTCATTTTGGAGCTGGAGGGAATACACGCATGGTTGAACGCATGATCGTAAGAGAAACTGCACAGGTACGAGAGCAAATCAATAAGTACAAACGCTTCCTGGAAAAGCCGGACTTGTTTAATCATGCGGCAATCTTTGAAGATCAAGTCTATTACAATGTCCAGTACTGGAGATGGGGGAAAAACGAGGCGAGCGGGTATCTGATCCTGCGCAGTGACGGGAGTGTGCCGCCTCGTGCCGAGGCCGCGCCTGTCGTTCGCCTTTTTATGTCCCATAACAATGCTGCAATTAATTTTACGCAAGATTTCGCAGCGGATAAGGAGAAGCCTGTATGGATGTATCAGCAAAAACGGGATTATCTGCGGGCGCTCCTTCCAGTCTGTGAACATGCGATGGATGCGCAGACGCGCCAGGATGCAGATGATGTGATCGAGATGTGCGACACGATGGTCAAAAGCGTGGATGCCTTGCAGGCGATCTATGAACGGGGGATGCGTTGCCACAACGACATGCTTGCACGCAATTATACGTCTGTCGACGACGAGAAGAATATGCGGGATGCCCTGCTTGAGTCGGATTACATCTTGTACCGGCGCTTGCGCAGGCAAGTGGAGCTGCAGGATGCAGTCGATCGCTTGTACGATTTTTTTGCCTCCTCCCGACTCGAGTTGGCTCGGGAGTCAGGTGAGATGGCGAAGAAGCTGGTTGCGCTGCTGCGCGACTACAAACGGGCAGAAATCAGGCGGATTATGAAGCAATCCGTCCGAGACATGGAAGTAAGGGGAGTCCCCTACAGAGATTTCGAGGATATGAGACAGGCGGTAAGTGAAAAAAATGAGCAAATTTTTCGCGATGACATCATCTCCATTCTGCGGAATCCCTAGCAGTAAGAGAACGAATACAGGGAGGCTGTCTTTGTGAATCCATTGAAAGAGAGCATTCACTTTTACGCGCGTCATATCGAGTCCTTGCTGTTGATTTCGGCCGTTATTGTGCTGCCGTTGCTGCTGGTGCACAATGTGGCGATGAACTACGTAAATTTTCTGGCTGCCTTGACAGGGGCACCTGTCGTCGCCAGTTTTTATAATCTGTTTTTGCTGCTGCTGTTCCTGACATTAGTTCAGATCGTGTTTGCGCAATTCGTCATCAGCGAGATGGAGGGAGAAGAAAAACCGCTGCGCAAGGCCTTCCGCACATTTTGGGAGTCTGGCTTCTCCGTTTTCCTGTTTGGGATCGTCTACGTACTGGCGGTGTGTATTGGCTTGCTTCTGTTCGTCGTGCCGGGGGTCATCCTGCTGGTCCTGTTTTATCTGACTCCTTATCTCACTGTCATGAAACAAGCATCTCCCTGGAAATGCTTGCGGTCTGCCTTTGAGATGGGGAAAAAACACTTTGTTCCAATTCTGGGCTTGATATTGCTGACGAGTGCGATCGAGTGGGTGATTGGTCTGGTCGGGCTGGCATCAGTGACGTTTATCACGACCAGCTTCGGGGCTGTCTTTTTTACGCAAATGATTTTAACGGTGCTGATCTTCCCCTTTGTCGCGGTGATGTTTACGATGTACACAATCAAGTGGCGCACAGAACTGATGCAGGCGATCGAGGCAGAAAAATTGGAAGCAGAGAGAGTTGAAGCAGAAAGATTGATATTAGAGGGGTAAGCAGGGTTTTTCTGCGGAGGTGACTGTGCTTATGAAAAGATGGAGTCGGGCGTTGCAAAATGAGAAAGGCTCTGTGACTGTGGAGTTTATCGGGATTCTGCCATTTGTTTTTTTGATACTCTTGATTTTATGGCAATTTTTGACAGGTGTTTATGCCGTCATCATCGCCCAGTCGGCAGCCAACGAAGCAGCGAAGGTCTACTCGATCACCGGTAATTCCTCGGAGGCGGAAAGAGCTGCCCGCGAAATCGTCAACTCTGCCGGAGGAGGCATTTCTTACAACGATTCTAAATCAAGGATTTCTCGTGAAGGGGATAACTTGTTTGTTGCACGCATTGGCGTGAATCTGGATCTATTCTTCATTCCGGAATTTATTAAGAAAAACATGGAGCCAGAAGACAAGGTCATCTCGCTTAGCCGCGAGCTGCGGGGGCGGGTGGTCAATTAGATGAGACTGGTAAAGGAACGATTGCGCGATCAACGCGGCAATATGACGGTGTTTGTCCTGACGATCTTTTTCTTCTTTTCGCTCGTTATGTTTACGCTGCTGTTCAACATGTCGACCGTCTTTGTCGACAAGGAAGTGGCGGCGAATAGTGCGCAGCAAGCCAGCCTTGGGGCTACGCAGATTGTCTACGAAGAAGCTGAGAGGGCGATCCATGTCTATGATGCAAACCTTCCGTTCAACATGGTCCCGATCTCGCCGCAGGTAAAGATGGCCGAAATCTCCTTGCGCAGTGCCCATCCGAGCTGGTCGGATAGTGAGATCCAGTATAGTGCGATTGACCAGGTGCTCTTAGTCAATCTACCGAGCAATTCTTTACTGCAAGGGTATGTAAGGCAATACATGGGGATTGCGGAAGAAGAAATTCGAAGTACAGTTGGGAAAATCCTGTCTAGAAACGGCGCAATCAGAAGCGGGTCGCGAGTGAAGATGTTCAACAGCGAGCAGCGGATCGAAGTAAGGACGTCCGTCCGGTATGAGAGTGAAAATTTTGGCCTTGATTTCTTGTCCAATCATCGCGATGAGATCGAGCAGACAGCGGAAGGCAGACGCATTCGCTTCGCAGAGGTGCTCCAATGGACAGACGTCCATCTTTCCTTATAGAGAAACAGGCAGATTAGCAGCAAGGAGGCGATGAGTGAGATGGCATGTACATCCAGATGGCGTCATATCGTAAGCGGCTTGGTGTTGACCTTGTCGCTTGTCGGCTGTTCTTTCGGGTCAGCCGTAACCGGAACTGCAGGTATACCACGCATGCCTGAGACGACCCAAGAATTGATTGGCTCCCAGCCGGGTCCGCTGGCTGGCACTCAATTTTATCTGGCGAATTATCCGCATCGGGCACAGATTGTCAAAGTTCTGGACCGTCTGCCGCCCTTGATCGACGGGATGGATCAATCGCTGATCGATGTTTACTGGGGCCAACTGCTCACATTGTTTACGGAGGATTACCTCAGTCCGCAAATGGTCGTAGATCGTTGGCGGATGGCTTCATTTGGGAGTCCGGATGTGGGAGATGCCCGTTTTTTGTTTCGCGAAAATTTCAACGTGCAGATTATTCTCGATGCGAGCGGCAGTATGAAAGAAAAAATCGGCGACAAGACCAAGATGGAGCTGGCCAAAGAGGCGATCAAGGAGTTCGCGGAGTCTCTGCCTGAGGAAGCAAAAATTTCACTAAGGGTTTACGGGCATAAGGGGAGCGGTTCGGATGCGGACAAACAGCTTTCCTGCTCCAGCAGCGATCTCGTCTATCAGCTCCAATCGTATGATGCGAAGAAGCTGGACGATGCCTTGAAGCAATTTGAGCCGAACGGCTGGACCTCGATTGCGCATTCTCTGCAAATGGCGCAGCAGGACATGGCACAGTTTTCGGCAGACAAGAATACCAACGTCATCTACCTGGTGAGTGACGGGATCGAGACCTGTGACGGCGACCCGGTAGCGGTCGCCAGAGAGCTTTCCCAGTCCGACATCATGCCGCTCCTGAATGTGATCGGCTTCGACGTAAATGCCGAGGGCCAGAAGCAACTGAAAGAGATCGCGGCCGCATCGGAAGGGCTGTACGCCAACGTCACCAATCGAGAGCAGTTCAAGCAAGAGCTGGAGCGAGCCAAAGAAATTGCACAAAAATGGGAGCAGTGGAAGCGCGATGCCTTGTCCGAAGTGGATGCCGTATTGATCGACCGCAAAAAATGGATCGACGCCTACGACCGGGATTGGTACGAGAAAAACTGGCGGGAAAGCCTCAATGTCGGCGCTGCTATCGATTATCTGACCGCGACAGGCAAGCTGGGCAACCAGCCGCGGGAATATCTGTTGCAGAAGCGGCGTGAAAGAGAGGCGCTGGTCACGCAATCCAAGGAGGAGCTGATCGCCTATTTGGTCGGCTTGACGACGCAGACGTACAGCGAGATGCGCTCGGAGATTGAGGAGAAGTACAGTGGGGGGTAGAAAACGGGGATAACCCGTTTTTTATTCTTTTACGACGAATGTTAGTTGATTCGATTATATGGAAGACTTTACAATTCTCCATGTAGGCAGCATAGCATCAAGCTTTACACACCGTCCAAATGGGAGAAGGAAGGAGGGGATTGTCCTTGTGGAATAAAGTGGTCGTTTCGGTGGTGTTCGCATTTCTCTTCACAGTGGGCTGTCAATCCGCAGAAGAAAATTCTGCACCACCAATAACGGTTGAACAAGCAATAAAGGATTCGCGAATGAAAGCCAATAGCTTGGATGAATTCAAAAAAACGCTTCATGAGCAAGGACTGGTTGCCTTCCAATCAGATGTGAACAAATTAGATGACGACACGAGCTTCGACTATTCCCTCTTTAGAAACGATACGTACAGCTACATCCACTTTGAATTTTCGGATGAAAGCAAGGAAGATCAAGGATTACGGATCGGTTTTGATAGGGAGGAGGCAAAAAATATTCGCGTCATACATTCGGAAGGGTTGACCCCGGAAGAAAATGGGCTTCAATTTCATGTTTCGGATGGTCTGGATCAGAAATGGGTCGGCATCTATTTTGAAAGCAAAAAACAAAATGGTTTTCCAAATGGAGAGGTCACCTTGAATTACGGCAGCGAAAATTGGAGAAGCCACTTTTGAAAGTCATAAAATTTTGCTTAATGGCAGAATATTTGGGATACTTGAAGAGAGAACACTTGAGTGAATGGGGGATGGAAGATGAACGTAAAAGAGTTGAACCAAGCGATTCAAACATACGTCAGGACGGATTCGTTCCCGGTCGGAATCAAGATCGTGAAAGCGGAAAATGACCTGCCGGAGAGAACAAAGCGGCCCATGCGCGACTTCGGCTATCAGATCACGATTTGTCAGGCGGTCGGATTTTCGCGACGCTATGGCTGGAGCATCGCTATGAACGGATCAGACCTCTCCTGTCCCATCGCGCAGGTGGCGTTTGGCTACGAGCCGCAGTTGCCCTTTTACACAGAAGGTAATCTGGCTTGCGGCATGTACACCGACAGTCTGGAAGCTGGGGCAGCAAGCGAGCAGGATGTGCCGAAGCTGTCAGCGGAAGAGAGCGGGTATTACGTCTCCTATCCGCTGGATCGTGCAACCGTCGAGCCGGATGTAGTCGTAATCTACGGCAACTCGGCGCAGGTGATGCGTCTGGTGGCGGGCATGCTGTACAAGCGGGGCGGTTCTATTCCTTCGACGTTCTCCAGCCGTGCAGACTGTGCGGATATTGCGATAAAGCCGTTGCAGACAGGCGAGCCTCAGGTGATCGTGCCTTGTTATGGAGACCGGCTGTTCGCCCAGACACAGGACCATGAAATGGCCTTCAGCTTTCACTATCGGGATGCCGAAGAACTGGTAGAGGGTCTGGCTGGCACGCAAAAAGGCGGCGTGCGTTACCCGATCCCTTCCTTCTTGCGCTATCAAGCCGAGTTCCCTCCAACTTATCAAAAGCTGAATCAACTCTTTGCCGAGAAAGGGGAAAATGCCTGACGCTTTGTGCGTCAGGTTTTTAATTAAATAGATTGAATTGCACGACAATATCAGCTATGATGATCAAAGATCGATAAAAAAATTCTTATCGAAAGAGGGATCATCATGAAAAAAGCATTGGTGATTGGCGGGACTCAGTTTTTTGGCAAGCGTTTGGTTCGCAATCTTGTGGACAGCGGCTGGGATGTGACGATAGCGACGAGGGGAAGAACGCCAGATCCGTTCGGCGACAGCGTGCAGCGCCTGATTATTGACAGGGAGGACAGGAAGACGCTGGAGGATGCTTTTGGCAGCACAGACATCTTTTACGACTGTGTATTCGATCAATCGTGCTATTCTCCTCTTGAAGTAAAGGACGCCCTTGAGGTTCTGGAAGGCAGAATCGGCCATTATTTGTTTACGTCTACCATGTCCGTCTATGATTGGGGCGCATCCAAACAAGAATCGGAATACGACCCTTATACCTACCCGATCGAGTTGAAATCCCGCAGAGAATACATAGGAATACCGGGGTACAAAGAGGCGAAAAGACAGGCTGAAGCAGTCCTGTTCCAGGCAGGAAATGTGCCGGCCACGGCATTTCGCTTTCCACTGGTGATCGGGGAAGACGATTATACTGGGCGTTTGCAATTCCATGTGGATCGGGTGAAAGCGGGGCAACCGATCGGAATCGACAATCCCGAAAGCAGACTTGGCTACATCGACTCCGAGGATGCGGCCCGATTTATCCAGTTCGCCGCTGAACAAAAGCTTCAGGGTCCCTACAATCCCGGCTCAGCCGGGGATCTCTCGCTGCAGGAATTGCTCGATCGCATCGCACAGACCGCAAAAACAGAAGCAATCATTGTTCCATCGACGGAGAAGGAATCGACCTCCCCGTATAACTTCGGGGCATCCCTGTCTCCTGATGTGAGCAAGGCGGCGGCGACGGGTTTTGAGTTCCGCAAGCTGGATGATCTGATAGACGGGCTGATTCACTATTATTTGCATGCGGAGTAGAGATCTTTGCTCCAAATCATAACGGATGTCCCGGGAACCATCGAAGGTATGGCAGAAATCATATTACGAGTCAATAGCCACCAGCTGCTGCAGGTGTGCTTGCGATAAAAAAGTCGAGCCCTACCGGATTTAGGCAGGGCTCGGGCACTTTTATTTTGTTTCCTTTTAAGCCTCTACCAGCTCAGGTGTTTTCATATGATGAGGGGGAGGCACTTATTGCAGCTTTGGTGAGATGGTGTCAGTGGCAGCTGTACTGACGGAAGCATTCATTTTGTGATAATACACATACGATCCGGCCAACAGAAGGAAGTATATGAGCATCGGCCAGCCTGCAATAATTGAATCGCCGACGGCAATACTCGAATAAACGACGCTGATCAAGTCAAACGCCAATCCCGCGTAAGCCCATTCTTTCACTCGAGGGTAGCCGGGTATCAGGATCGCCGCAATGCCGAGTACTTTCACGATTCCGCTGTAAAAGACGAAATAGGCCGGGTACCCGAAGTGCTCCGTTATGAACTTCACTGTTTCCTTCTCTCCCAGAATAGCAGAAATAGTTGGGAATAACATTGCCAGCGAGAATAGAATGGTGAAAATCCAGAATGCGATACGGATTTTTCTCATGATACATTCTCCCCTTACATTTTCTTTTGTTTTCCACGATTCTGTGTGCTTGATACAATGCTCGTGCCTGCAGCTTGGTGTTCTTCTCAGGAAAAGGTGTATTTGCAGAATAGCATAGCTTCGCGGTTCAGATTTCTTATGAATTGCGCAAATATGTATGTATACAACAAGGATACGAAAGATCGAGAGAGCCGCGGCGTCCTTCATCCTCATGCCAGCCATCAAATGTAATGAAGTCGACATGCAGAGTAAAATGATCAAGCAGAAAACATAGAGCCGCACTCTGAGGAGAGGCGGCTCTTTTTACGTTTTCTTTACCAGATGATTCAGGGCGTTGGATTATCACCAGCTCCCAGTGGACGGAGGAACAGTTACCATTGTCCGTCACTTTGTACTGCATTGCCAAGTGGGGGATGTAACATATTTCCAAATGGAGGCGTCTTTACAAACGGGGGTTAACAGAAGAAAGGAGAAATGATGAATGCTGAAATTCAGAACCATTACCACTATGCTGCTTTTATGTGGAGGGTTGTACCTTACCGGCTGCAGCAATGACCCTGCGTCTGCTCCGGCCCCGACAGAAAAGCAAGTGATAAACGTTGACCTGACTGCTGCAGTTGTTAAAGAAAAATTAAAGCTGGGAATGTCCAAGGAGGAAGTAAAAAGCCTGCTAGAAGTTGACTCTGATGCCGAGGTAACGAGCTCCATGAACGATACCAAGATGTGGCGATATGATTTTGGAAAAAAGGAAGGCTACACGTATTCAGCACCGGACAACATGGATGAAGTCGACATACAGGGATTGGAGGACGGCTCTCTGAAATCACAGTTATTTGTCGAGTTTGATAAAGAGGAGAAAGTGCAAAGCTTTTCTTTTTACAGCAAGAATGAAAAAGGAGAGCTTGTGGAATCCCGCCTGATGCAAGATGGTACGGTGAAAGAAAGCATAATCAAGAAATAGGGTAGAAAACATACAGCCGCACTCTGAGAAGAGGCGGCTGTTTTGTATGTCCTAATCATCCCTGGAATTAAACCAGATTCTCCGGATTCAAATCTTCCAGCTCCGGCAGGACAAAACGTCCGTCTTTGCGGATCAGCACATCATCGAACCAGATCTCTCCGCCGCCGTACTCAGGCCGCTGGATTTGCACCAGATCCCAGTGGACGGAGGAGCGGTTGCCGTTGTCCGCTACATTGTACGCGTTGCCCGGTGTGAAGTGGAAGCTGCCGGCAATCTTCTCGTCGAACAAGATATCCAGCATCGGGTGGAGGATATGCGGATTGAAGCCAATCGCAAACTCGCCGATATAGCGGGAGCCTTCGTCCGTATCCAGGATGTCGTTCAAGGCCTTGGTGTTGGAACTGGTCGCTTCGACGATTTTTCCTTCTTTAAAAGTAAACTGCACGTCGGTGAAGGTCGTGCCGTTGTAGTTGGTCGCGGCGTTATAGTAGATCGTTCCCTCGACCGAATCACGTACAGGAGCCGTGTACACTTCGCCGTCCGGGATGTTGCGCTTGCCGTCGCACTTGATCGCGCCAATGCCTTTGATGGAAAAGCGCAAATCCGTTTTCGGTCCGACGATGCGAACGCGGTCGGTGCGGTCCATCAGTTCCTTGAGCGGTGTCATGGCGCGGGACATTTTGGCGTAGTCCAGATTGCAGACATCGAAGTAGAAGTTTTCAAAGCGCTCCAGGCTCATGTTGGACAGCTGCGCCATCGATTTGTTCGGGTAGCGCAGGACCACCCAGCGTTTGTTGGCAACGCGTTCGTTCGTATGTACCTTTTGGTAGAGAACGCGGGCGTAAATGCCCATCTTGTCTTCGGGTACATCCGACAGCTCGTTGATATTTTCGTAGGCGCGGATGGCGATGTAGGCGTCCATATCTTTCATCCGCTCGTATTCGTACTTCGCCATCAAGGCCATATGTTCTTCGCTTGTTCCTTCATATAGTGCGCGCAGCACTTCCTGATCCTTGAGTGTTACCAGCGGGAGTGCTCCGACTGCAAAAGCCTCGCGAACCAGCGCACGCACCATCTCCGGCTGAAGTCCTGTGTTTTCGATCAGCAGCTTTTCCCCTTTTTGCAGGTTCAGCGAGTAACGAATAAGCCGGCTCGCCAGTTCGTTAATCCGTGGATCTGCCATAGCTAGACAACCCCTTAGATAAAAAATTTTTTACTAATTTCTATTATGGCACAACTCGCCCAAATGATGCCAGAGTCAAGATGAGAGTCTGTTACAGGCAAGCCTCGTAGATCGACACAATCTCTTCTGCATTCAGATTGCGGGAGCTGGGCAGGTATCCGAATCCGCGTCCGCCGATGTGTACCGCATCCTCTGCCAAGCGAGGGAGGGCGTCGCGAGTCACGCCAAAATCAGACAGCCGTTCGGTGATTCCCATCCGCTCGTACCATTGGCGTACGGCCTCAATCGTGGCCCGGGCGCAAGCATGATCGTCCCCTGCCACAATGCCGAAGCAGTTGCGTCCCATGCGAGCAAGCCGCTCCGGACGATCGGGCAGGATCACTTGTTCAAAATAAGGCAGGGACAAAATCGCGAGTCCGCGCCCATGCGCCATGTCATAGAAGCCGCTCAACGGGTGTTCAATGCCGTGCAAAGGCATGCCGACCCGAAGCCCGCGTCCGGCGAGGGCGAACGGACTGATCCCGAGCGTGCTGGCCCACAGCAGTGTCCCGCGAGCTTCCGCGTCATCAGGCTGCTGGATCGCTCTTACGGAATGCTCCACGACCAGGCGAATCAGATTTTCGGAGATGCCGTCCTGCACATGAGTTCCAGGGGCGCTGATCAGGTAGCTTTCAAAGATATGGGAGAAAATATCCGCACTTGCTTCTGCCGTTACCCGTGCCGGAACGGTAAAGGTGAGCGACGGGTCCAGTATGGCGATTTTCGGAAAGAGGGCCGGGCCGTTGAATGACGACTTTTCATGCGTTTCCCAATGTGTCAGCACGGTCACGGAGTTGGCTTCCGAACCCGTCGCAGCCACAGTAGGAATGGTCAAAATCGGCAAGGCCTCGACTACCGGAACGAGTGTTTTGGCGGAACCGCTCGGATTGCCGCGCATGTAGTCGTAGATCGGGCGGCCGGAATGTGCTGCGGCAGCGATCGCCTTGGAGGCGTCCATGACGGAGCCGCCCCCTACCGCCAGAACAAAGTCACAGCCTTGCTCACGCGCCAGTGCAGCCCCAGTATCAACGGTTGTGGTACGGGGATTGGGTTCCACTTTATCAAAAAGAACAGCCTCGATATTCGCCTCTTCCAGGAGAGTCTGGACTCGGGCCAAAAGACCGGTACGCTTTGCAGATTTGCCTCCGGTGACAAGCAAGGCCTTTTTGCCAAGCGTTTTCGCCCTTTCCCCCAACAGATTGATTTCTCCCATGCCGAAAAAAATCTGCGTTGGAAAGGAGACCTCGAAAGACAACATCTGGATTCCTTCTTTCCCTAGTAGGTTTACTTCTTTAGTGTATCACAAGACAGGAAAGGAGCGCAGAAGTGAAGGGGAGAGCGGAACGAAATCCGTTAAATTAACGAATGATAAGCTGGTGATATTGGGGAATATCCAGTAAAAACCGAACGTTTGTCGAAGTTGTTTCTGGGGATTTTCGTTGATAAATGCGTATGTTTATGTTTTAATGTATTTGAATCGTTCGTAAATTAATCGCAATACAACCCTTTTATCTGGGAAGGTGACTTCTACGGTGGAAAAACAAGAACAACTTTACGAAGGAAAGGCAAAACGGATTTATCGGACTTCTGTTCCCGGGCAGTACTGGGTGGAGTACAAGGATGATGCTACGGCATTCAACGGAGAAAAACGCGCTCAAATCACGGGAAAAGGTGAGCTGAACAACCGGATTACCGCCATCTTTTTCACGATGCTCAAAGAACGTGGCATCGACAATCATTTTGTCCGCCTCCTGTCCGCGACCGAGCAAGTGGTTCGTCAGGTTGAGATTATCCCGTTGGAGGTTGTCGTTCGCAATATCGCTGCCGGTTCGCTGGCGAAGAGATTGGGCATGGCAGAAGGGACCGTCTTGCCTGAGCCTGTCGTCGAGTTCTACTACAAGGATGACGCCTTGGGAGATCCGTTGGTCAATGCTTCCCATATCAAGGTCTTGGGGATTGCGAGCGAAGAGGATCAGGCGGCATTGGAACGCATGGGCCTCGCAGTGAATGAAGTGTTGCGTCCTTATTTGCGCGAACGCAAGATTACACTGGTTGACTTTAAACTGGAATTTGGAAGAACGCCGGAGGGAGACATTCTCCTCGCCGATGAAATATCGCCGGATACATGCCGGTTCTGGGATTCGGAAACGAATGAAAAGTTGGATAAAGACCGTTTTCGCCGCGATCTGGGAAATGTGGAGGAAGCGTATCAGGAAATGCTGAGAAGATTGGGAGGAGATGTCCATGTTTAAGGCAGTTGTGTATGTTACATTGCGTGAGAGTGTATTGGACCCGCAGGGGAATGCAGTAAAGGGAGCGTTGAACACCTTGGGCTTTGACGAGGTGGCGAACGTGCGCATCGGCAAGTACATGGAGCTGGAGCTTGGAACGAATGATCGTGCCCAGGCGGAAGAGCGCGTCCGTGAAATGTGTGAAAAGCTGCTGGCCAATACGGTGGTTGAAGACTATCGCTTTGAGATCGTGGAGGGCTGAGTGATGCGAGTAGCCGTTATTGTCTTTCCCGGCTCCAATGCCGACATCGATTTGTACAACGCGGTGGAAGACGTCATGGGCGTGCCGGTGGATTACGTCTGGCACTCTGACACCGATCTTACCGCGTATGACGTGATTCTTTTGCCAGGCGGCTTCTCCTACGGAGATTACTTGCGCTGCGGTGCTGTCGCCCAATTCTCGCCCGTCATGGAGCAAGTGGTGAAGGCGGCCGAGGAAGGCAAGCTGGTCATGGGGATTTGCAACGGGTTTCAGATCCTCACGGAAGCTGGACTGCTCCCAGGCGTCCTGCTGCGCAACCGCTCCCTCAAATTCCGCTGCAAGCTGTCCGCTTTGCGCGTAGAGAACAACGATACGGCCTTTACTAAGGATTACGACCAGGGCGAGGTCATCCACATCCCGATCGCGCATGGAGAAGGCAACTACTACTGTGACGAAGAAACGCTGGCCCAATTGAAAAGGGGCAATCAGATCGTATTCCGCTATCATGGGGAAAACCCCAACGGCTCGCTTGAGGATATTGCCGGGATTGTCAATGAAAAAGGCAACGTACTGGGCATGATGCCTCACCCGGAGCGCGCTGTCCATGCCTGGATGACATCCGATGACGGACGCCGCATGTTTACTTCAATCCTGAAGACCTGGAGGGAACGGAACCGTGCCACAACTCACGCATAATGAACCGACAGCTGAACAAATTTCCGAGCAGAAGCTGTATCGCGAAATCGGCCTGACCGATGACGAGTACCAGCGTGTGGTCGACATCATCGGACGCAAACCGAACTGGACAGAGACCGGACTCTACAGCGTCATGTGGTCCGAGCATTGCTCCTATAAAAACTCCAAGCCTGTCCTGCGCCGTTTTCCGACGAAGGGCCCTCGCGTCCTGCAAGGTCCCGGCGAAGGAGCGGGAATTGTAGACATCGGCGACCAGCAAGCTGTCGTCTTTAAGATCGAAAGCCATAACCATCCATCCGCCATTGAACCGTATCAAGGAGCGGCAACGGGTGTCGGCGGGATCATCCGCGATGTATTTTCGATGGGTGCCCGTCCGATCGCGGTTCTCAATTCCCTTCGTTTTGGCGAATTGACCAACCCGCGCGTGAAGTATCTGTTCGAGCATGTCGTAGAAGGAATCGCGGGCTACGGCAACTGCATCGGGATTCCGACCGTCGGGGGAGAGGTCAACTTCGATCCGACGTATGAAGGAAATCCATTGGTCAACGCCATGTGCGTCGGTCTGATCGATCACGAAAAAATCCAAAAAGGCGTCGCCTCCGGCATCGGCAACCCGGTCATCTACGTGGGAGCCAGCACGGGCCGCGACGGCATTCACGGCGCTACTTTCGCGTCGGAGGAGCTGAATGAAGACTCCGAGAAAAAACGTCCTGCCGTACAGGTGGGAGATCCGTTCATGGAAAAGCTGCTCCTGGAAGCATGCCTGGAGCTGATTGATACAGGGATTGTCGTCGGGATTCAGGACATGGGCGCGGCTGGCTTGACCAGCTCCAGCTCCGAGATGGCGTCCAAAGCAGGGAACGGGATCGAGATGAACCTCGACCTGGTGCCGCAGCGTGAAGCCGGCATGTCCGCCTACGAAATGATGCTCTCCGAGTCCCAGGAGCGCATGCTCGTAGTAGTAGAAAGCGGCAAAGAAGCCGAGGCCATCGCGATTTTTGACAAATGGGGCTTGGCTTCTGCGGTCGTCGGGAAAGTAACCGATGACAGCATGCTGCGTCTGCTGCACAAAGGGGAAGTCGTAGCGGAAGTGCCTGTAGACAGCTTGGCGGAAGATGCGCCCGTCTACCATCGTCCATCCGCTGTCCCTGCTTATTATGAAGCGAATGCAAAGGTGGATGTGCTGGCCGCGATTCCCGAGCCTGCTGACCTGAATGAAACGCTGAAAAGCATCCTGGCACAGCCGACTGTCGCCAGCAAAGCGTGGGTATACGAACAATACGACCATATCGTCCGCGCCAACACCGCTGTAAAGCCTGGCTCTGACGCAGCCGTCGTCATGGTGCGCGGCACTCGCAAGGCTTTGGCGATGAGCACCGATTGCAACGGACGCTACGTCTACCTCGATCCAAAAGTAGGCGGCGCAATTGCCGTAGCCGAGTCGGCCCGCAACGTCGTCTGCTCCGGCGCAGAGCCATTGGCGATCACCGACTGCCTCAACTTCGGCAGCCCGGAGAAGCCTGAAGTGTTCTGGCAGTTCGAAAAGGCCTGCGAGGGCATGAGCGAGGCATGTGTGGCGCTGGACTCGCCGGTTATCGGCGGAAACGTCTCTTTCTACAATGAACGCAGCGGCGAGCCGATCTATCCGACTCCGACTGTCGGCATGGTAGGTCTGATCACCGATGTAGACCATATTACAACACAAGACTTCAAGCACGAAGGCGACGCCATCATCTTGCTGGGCGAGACATTCGCCGAGCTGGGCGGAAGCGAGTATCAGAAGCTGGTTACCGGCTCCATCTCCGGTCGTCCTCCGCAAATCGATCTGGCCAAAGAAGCGGCTGTACAAAAGCTGGTTCTCTCGGCGATCCGCAAAGGCTTGGTAAAATCCGCGCATGACCTGTCCGAGGGCGGTCTGGCTGCTGCTCTGGCAGAGTCCTGCTTCGGCAAAGAATTCGGTGCGCAGGTAGAGCTTGAATCTTCCTTGCGTCCAGATGTTCTGCTGTTCAGCGAATCACAGTCCCGCATTCTGCTCAGCACTTCGCAGGAGCAGGCAGCGGCAGTATTGGCTCTGGCTCAGGAACACGGTGTGCCTGCACAAGTGATCGGAAAAACCGGAGGCGACAGCCTCGTGGTAAACGTGAACGGAACAGAAGCGATTCGCGCTTCGATTCAAGAGGTGAAAGCAGCCTGGAAGGATGCGATTCCATGTTTGATAAGTTGATCTGGGACAAATTGAATGAAGAATGCGGCGTATTTGGCATCTACAACCACGAGGAAGCGTCTCAATTGACTTATCTGGGGCTTCACGCCCTGCAGCATCGCGGTCAGGAGAGCGCAGGGATCTGCGCCTCCGACGGCGAGAAGTGGTATAAGCATCGCGGAATGGGGCTCGTCTCGGAAGCGTTTGGCAAAGGAGATCTGGAAAAATTCCGCGGTCATATCGCCATCGGACACACCCGCTATACGACAGCAGGTTCCAGCAAGATTGAGAATGCCCAGCCGCTCTTTTTCCGCTATGCACAGGGCAGTATGGCAGTTGCCCACAACGGGAACCTGGTGAATGCAGCTGTTCTGCGCAAGGAGTTGGAGGCAAAAGGCTCTATTTTTCAAACGACAAGCGATACCGAAGTCATCGCGCATCTGATCGCTCGTTCCGAGAGCAGCGATCTGCCCGGAGCGGTGAAGGATGCCCTGCAGCATATCAAGGGGGCTTATGCCCTCGTCGTGATGAACAATCACCAGCTCATCATCGCGCTCGATCCCAATGGACTGCGCCCCTTGTCGCTGGGCCGCCTTGGAGATGCGATCTGCGTCGCTTCGGAGACATGCGCTTTTGATATCATCGGAGCGGAGTACTGGCGGGATGTGCAGCCGGGCGAGCTGATCATCATTGATGAGAATGGCTTGACCGAGACCAAGTTTACCCCGCATACACAACGTTCAATCTGCACGTTCGAATACATTTACTTCGCGCGTCCAGACAGCGACATCGACGGAATCAACGTCCACATGGCCCGCAAACGCCTGGGCAAGCAGCTTGCGCTGGAATCGCCCATAGAAGCGGATGTCGTGACAGGGGTGCCGGACTCCAGCATCTCCGCAGCGATCGGATACGCGGAAGCGACTGGGATCCCCTACGAGATCGGCTTGATCAAAAACCGCTACGTCGGCCGCACCTTTATCCAGCCGAGCCAGGAACTGCGTGAGCGAGCGGTCTACCTGAAGCTGTCTGCCGTGCGCAAAGTGGTGGAAGGCAAGCGTGTGGTCATGATCGACGATTCCATCGTGCGCGGCACGACCAGCAACCGAATCGTGCGCATGCTGCGCGAGGCAGGGGCCAGGGAAGTGCATGTGCAGATCAGTTCGCCGCCCGTTATGAATCCTTGCTTTTATGGAATCGATACCTCGACCCGCGACGAGCTGATCGCGGCGACCAAATCGGTGGAAGAAATCCGTCAGATCATCGAAGCCGACAGTCTCTCTTTCTTGTCGGTAGAGGGAATGCTGGCTGCGATCGGACGCAAGGATACAGCGCCCAACAACGGACATTGTCTCGCCTGCTTTACCGGTCAGTATCCGACGGAGATCCATTTCGAAGAGGCTTTGCCTGCTCTCAAGTGCTAGACAGGAATTGTGATCCGAAAGAAACACCTCTTAGGGGGAGAAACGATGAGTGAAGCATACAAGCAAGCAGGGGTAGACATCGACGCCGGGAATGAAGCGGTCGAACGAATGAAAAAACACGTCAAGCGGACGTTTCGCCCGGAAGTGATGACCGATCTGGGGGGATTCGGCGCATTATTTCGCCTGGATACGAAGAAATATGATAAGCCGGTGCTTGTATCGGGGACCGATGGAGTTGGAACCAAGCTCAAGCTTGCTTTCGCGATGGAAAAGCATGATACCATCGGGATCGACGCTGTCGCGATGTGTGTCAATGACGTCGTCGTGCAAGGTGCGGAGCCGCTCTTTTTCCTCGATTATCTGGCGGTAGACAAAGTCATTCCAGAAAAAATCGAAGCGATCGTCAAAGGAATCGCCGAAGGCTGCTCCCAGGCAGGCTGCTCCCTGATCGGCGGGGAGACAGCCGAGATGCCTGGCATGTACGCGGAGGGCGAATATGATATCGCAGGCTTTACGGTCGGTGTCGTCGATGAACCCAAGATGATTACCGGAGCTGGCGTCGCGGCCGGGGATGTGCTGATCGGGCTTGCTTCCAGCGGCGTGCACAGCAACGGCTTCTCGCTCGTGCGCAAAGTCCTGCTCGCCGATAAAGGCATGTCTTTGCATGAGCATGTTGAGGCTCTCGGCAAAAAGCTGGGCGAAGAGCTGCTGACTCCTACCCGTATCTATGTGAAGCAGGTTCTCTCCGTTCTGGAAAAGCATCCGGTCAAGGCTTTGGCCCACATCACTGGCGGTGGCTTTACTGAAAACATTCCGCGCGTCCTTCCCGAAGGTATGCAAGCGGTGATCGAAGTCGGCTCCTGGCCTGTCCTGCCGATTTTCCAACTGGTTCAGGAGGCGGGCAACATCTCTTATCCCGATATGTACAAAACCTTCAACATGGGAATCGGCATGATGCTCGTGGTCAAGGCGGAGGATGCGGACGACGTGATGGCGCACCTGCAGCAATTGGGTGAGCAGCCATACCGGATCGGACATATCGCCGCAGGGGAGCGGAAAGTCGTGTACAACGGGGTGGAATGGTGAGAAGAGTAGCCATTTTTGCCTCTGGAAGCGGCTCAAATTTTGAAGCCATCGTGCAGGCCGTGCAGTCAGGCAAGCTGAGCGGGGCAGAAATTGCCCTCCTCGTCTGCGACAAGCCGGGTGCCAAAGTATTGGAGCGTGCGGCACGTCTGGGTGTAGAAACCTTCGTGTTTGACCCCAAAGCCTATGCGGGAAAAGCCGCTTTTGAAGCCGAAATCGTGGCAGAACTGCAAAAACGCGACATCACCCTGGTTGTTTTGGCCGGCTACATGCGATTGATCGGCGAGACGCTGCTCAAGGAATACGAAGGCAGCATCATCAATCTGCACCCGTCGCTTTTGCCCGCTTTCCCAGGCAAGGACGCCGTCGGTCAGGCACTTGCCTGCGGGGTAAAGGTAACAGGGGTAACGGTTCATTTCGTAGATGCCGGACTCGACACCGGACCGATCATCGCCCAGCTTCCGGTACCAGTGGAGGAAGGCGATACGCCAGATACGCTTGCAGCCCGCATTCATCAGGTCGAGCATGGACTTTTGGTTGAGGTCATCGGCTGGCTTTTGGCTGATAGAGTAAGACGGGATGGTCGTTTTGTACAAATTACACAGTAAGACGGAACAGAGGGAGGCATAAGTGCCGTACCCTCTTTTTTTATGATCCAAATGTTCATTGAAAATATTGTTTTAGACTGAAAAAGTAAATAATTGATCCGGTTTTAAGCCAACGGGCAAAATGTTGAGAAATGAACTTTTTTAACACAAGCTCAATTATGTAAAGGAGAGCTTAGAAATTTCCGGTACCAATTATCTTTTAATCTTTTGAACCACAAAAAGTAGAATAAAATATGCAACGAAACCAAGAAAAAAAGGAACTAACATTTCGGCATTACCCGGTCTCTGAACGAAACCAAAACTTACTTCGTTTTGCAAATATTCAACGTCGTTATACGCATCAATGACATCAGGTGTATAGAAGTAGGTAAGAAGTAGTCCCGACAACACTGGGACGATAAAGAAACACACAAGATTTATGAGGGAGGAAAAGGCAACAGCTTTTACAACATACTTATATTTTTTCTTCTCAGGCGAAAAGAACCACCTCAATTAAAGCACCTCATTTTCAGAAGTTAACATATGTATTTCCTGATAATACCAAACTATTATGGAAATTTACCACAGTGCTTAGTATGTTCAGTGGGTCAACAAGATTTATCTCTCGCTCGTTTGAACATAGTAATACCGGAAAGAGAAAAACCGATAGCTCCGATGAACCATGCTACAAGTTCAATACTGGAGGAGTTACCGCTGAATATTTTCCAAAAAGCATTGATTGTCCATAGAACACCGACTGTTAAGAGGAAGTATTTACGCAATGAACCACCTAATTTCCATTTTCTAAATCATCGAACATTTAACAAGTACGTCAAATTCTTCAGTTGCTTTTTATTAAATGTGTTGTGTACTAAGGAAACATATTGCCAAATATCGGCAAGTACTGAAAGAACAACATACTAATTATTACAAGTACGATCGTTTTAAGTACTGCAGTTACAAGGAAACTCTTGATTTTTAGACTGCGTTCAATTAATCGTTCTACCGCGAGATAACAAATAACTGCAATAAGTAGTAATATTGCAAATCCTATGATTGGACCCATTCCAAGAATCACCTCTAATTGATTAGAGTTGACCGCAAGTAGTTAAAATTTGCAGCCTATAGATCATGATATCAAAAAATGGGTTAAATTGGGAAATTTTGCATTTAACACAGTAGTTATGTTGTTTCTACATATACTGTCTGTAACCCTAAATCACATTTTAAGAGTTTAAATGGTTTAATAAATCGATCCTCGCCATAAGTCCAGTTGGACAGAAAAGAAGGCAAGATCAACTTGTCTTCTTTCTCAAGCGGCAATTACGGAAAGGCAACATGAAGTGGCAGAATGGAACGATATTTCCCTGTTCCAAACTGCCATTTGTCTTCCAATATGATTTGTAAACACACGATAAATTTCACGGAGAAGCCTACAAAAAAACGGCTTTCCGACCGATCAAAGCTGGTAGAGGAAAAAGGAGAAAAAAGCGAAGGCATTTGGGATCTCAACCAAGCCGGGAACGGAAAAGGCGGAACACGTATTTAGCGGACAACCCTGATTTTTCATCCCCGAGACGGCTGCTTTTGGCCGCGGTTCCGCCTTTGGAGTGGGAGGCGGCCAGGGATGGCCCCCAGCAAAGATCCCAACCCGCCTGAGCGTTTTCTCCTTTTTCCTCATCTCCACTACAGATCGATGACAGCAAAATGAAAAGGCACCTTACGGCATCTTTTTAAGCTCATACCAAGCAATACCGGGCCTAGAAGCAGGATACCCGTGCTCAGCCCGATACCGCTTGCGCTCCGCAGTAAAGTCAAACCAATTCCTCTCAGAGTCCGGATGATTCGCGTGATGAACGATACAGCGAAAGCAGTCCTCCAGACAAGGGTCCTCCCAATAGCCCAGCATCAACTCATAGCGATTGATCAAATCGGCGCCATCCTCATTTTTAATTTCCTCCAGCGAATAGAAACCGAGGGAGACTACCCCTTCAGCCACTCTGGGACCAATCGAGGGAATGGTTTGAAATTCCGCCAGCGCCCGCAAGTATCTCGCTCTTTCTTGCGATACCTGCAGGGCTTTCGCAAGCTCCTCTGCTTCTAGTGCAGGAATCTGTCTCAAGGTAAGCTTGGCCGCCCGCAATTGCTTTCTTTCTTCGGGGGTCAATGGGAGTTTGGGTGAAGTCGTTGCCATGAAGGAATTCCCCTTTGCATTTAGTACAAGTCAAACATATTGATCTCATATCCAAGCGTTTTCAGATAGGTAAAAAGCTGTCCGCGATGATGCTGGGCATGGGTGGTGATCTCGATCAGCCACTTCGCCTGGGCAACGCCGTGGTCAGGAAGGTAATAGGGTGTTGTTTTCTTGTGCAAAAAATCTTCCTCGCTCAAGTTTTCCATATACGCCTTCAAAGCCCGCAATCCCTGCTGCATGCGATCGAGCAAAACTCCGGATCATGCTCCTGGTCAAAAGTCGCTTCCAGAGCCCGAACGTCGTCCTGACTGTTCTCTTGAAGGATCAGCAGATCTACAGCCGGAATGGCGACGAGGTGGGAAACGAGCTCGCGTATCGTGCGCATGTTTTCACGCGGCTTGAATTCCCAATCCTGCGGAGAAATCTTCCGAACCAAACCTGCGGTAGTACGGACAATTAGCTCCAGTTCTTCAAACAGAAAATCCTTCAATTCCTTCGTTGCTTCCATGAACAATCACTCCATTTCGTTTGATTAGGGGCTTTGCCTGTCTTAACTCTAGCGTATAATAGTGACAGGTTTTGTCATAATTATGATAAAAAAGGTGCGGATGCTTGCCATGTCCAAGTCCAAACGACTGATGGAGCTGATGATGACCGTCAACCGGATGCGCAAATTTACGGTCAATGAGCTTGCCAACCAATTCGGCGTCTCATCCCGGACGATCCTGCGGGATTTGCAGGAGCTGAGCGAACTGGGGGTCCCGTTGTATTCGGAGGTGGGTCCTCACGGGGGCTATCAGGTACTGAAGGAAAGAATTCTTCCCCCTATCGCGTTCACAGAGGAAGAGGCAGTCGCCATGTTTTTTGCCAGCCATTCCTTGCGCCACTACCCATCGCTTCCATTTGAGACAGAATCCAGCTCTGCGCTGAATAAATTTTTCTACTACATGCCGGGCGACGTCAGAGACCGCATCGATCAGATGAAGAACCGCGTGGACTTTTTCGCCCCGACCCGACAGAAGGAATCACAGCACCTGTCCCTGCTTCTCGAAGCGGCTATTTTCCAGCAAGTAATCCGTATGCAGTACGATTCCCGCGATGGGGAGTCCTGCCGCCTGATCCAGCCGGTCGGCATCTACGCCAGCAACGGGTTTTGGTACTGTCCCGCCTATTGCTTTTTGCGCGAGGATTTTCGCTTGTTTCGCTGTGATCGCATGGATGCGGTCGAGATCGCAGAAGACGCGAGTCCATTGGACCATCGGCATATTCATTTGGGGAACTGGGAATCGTTTAGCAAACGGCAGCGAAAGGATGTCCTCTTTTACGTGGAGCTGACCAAAATCGGCGTCCAGCGCTGCGAAGCCGAACTATGGCCCGCCCACGCCCCCCGTCTTCATCTTCATCCTGATGGCAGCGGCTGGATGGAGCAGGAAGTTCCGGAAAGTGAGATCTCGTATTTTGCCCACTTTTTTCTCAGCTTGGGAAAAGAAGCGACTGTAATAAAGCCGCAGGCGCTGATAGACGAGATGAAGCAGATCCTCCGGGAGGTCTTGGCTAAATACGAATAATCGAATCCCGTAGCGCAGAATTGGGTGGACAGCGGGAAAACCAAACAGCCCCTTCCGACATAGAGTAGAGGGAAGCCAATGAAGAGGAGGGGCCCAATGAGCGGGGATATTATTGGTGATCTGCTGGGCAAGCTAAGCCAGCGGACCGGGCGGGAATGGACGCTTTCCGACATCATGAAGCTTGCCGAAAAGATGCCGAAGGACGGAAAAAATATCGATTCGGTTCTCAGCGAATTGTCAAATATGGGGCTGGATGTACCGGAGGAAACCAAGGAAAGAGTAAAGAACCAAATGCAAAGCGGCAAGAAACTCTCACTGGATGAACTGGGCAAAATGCTTCCAAGAGACGTAAAAGGAAAGAGCGGCAAAAAAAGCAGTGTATCGCGAGCGAACGGGAAAAGCAGCCATTTGTCGCTGGCCCAGAGGGTGAAAAAGCTCTCGAGTGGAAGAAAGAAAAAACGGTAAAACCTGATTTCGATAGGCATGGATTCAGTCGCGATTTGCTGCCCGGCAATCGCGGCTTTGTCTGTTTTTGCCTCCTTGACGTTTCTGAGGAGATTCTTGATAAAAGCGTACAATTATGATTTAATAATAGATGAATGTTCGTGTTTTATTCGGTTCACCATTTCTTTTTATAAATGTCAGGAGGTCCTAACTGTGAGTGTCAAAAAAGCGTTAATCAGCGTATCGGACAAAACTGGATTGATTCCATTCGCCCGTCGCCTGGCTGCTGCCGGAGTGGAGATCATCTCCACGGGAGGTACAGCTGCACTCCTGAAAGAAGCGGGTGTGCCCGTAATCGGAATATCCGAAGTGACCGGCTTTCCGGAAATCTTGGACGGACGCGTCAAAACGCTTCATCCTAACATCCACAGCGGTCTTCTGGCCGTACGCGACAACGAAGCCCATCAGAAACAACTGCAAGAGCTGAACATCGAAACCATCGATCTGGTCGTCGTCAATCTCTACCCATTCAAACAGACGATTGCCAAGCCGGATGTTACCTTCGCAGAAGCTATTGAAAATATTGATATCGGCGGACCGACGATGCTACGCTCTGCGGCGAAAAACCACGCCTTTGTGACCGTTGTTGTCGATTCCGAAGATTACGAGCAGGTTATGGCAGAGATTGAAGCCGGGCAGGATACTGCGCTGGAGACGCGCCGTCGTTTGGCAGCCAAGGTATTCCGTCATACCGCAGCTTATGACGCCCTGATCTCCCGCTATTTGAGCGAGCAAGTGGGAGAACTGCTCCCCGAAAGCTATACCGTCACCTATGAAAAAGCGCAGGATCTTCGTTATGGCGAAAATCCGCATCAGCGCGCCGCTTTTTACCGCACGCCTCTGGCTGCAGGAGCTAGCATCGCTTATGCCGAGCAACTGCACGGAAAAGAGCTTTCCTACAACAATATCAATGATGCCGACGCTGCTCTGGCCATCGTGCGTGAATTCGATCAGCCGGCCGTCGTCGCCATCAAACACTCCAATCCATGCGGTGTCGGGATTGGCGCGGATATTCGGGAAGCCTATCAAAAGGCGTACGAAGCCGATCCTGTCTCTATTTTCGGCGGCATCGTCGCGGCGAACCGCAGCATTGACCGCGATACAGCCCTGATGTTGAAAGAGACCTTCCTCGAAATTATTCTCGCTCCTGATTTTACCGAAGAGGCTTTGGCGGTACTGATGGAGAAGAAGAACTTACGTCTGTTGCGCATTCCGACTCTGAACCAGCCGGAAGCAAACACAGACAACCTGTTCCGCATCGCTCCAGTGGCAGGAGGTGCTCTGGTGCAGGATTACGATCTGAAGCAATTGCAGGATGAGGAAATTCGTGTAGTCACGGAGCGTCAGCCGACTGCGGAGGAATTGGCCCAGTTGAAATTCGCCTGGAAGGTCGTCAAGCACGTGAAGTCCAATGCGATCGTGCTGGCAAAAGGAAACATGACCATCGGCGTAGGTGCGGGTCAAATGAACCGCGTCGGGGCCGCCAAAATCGCCATTGAGCAGGCAGGAGAGAACGCTCAGGGAGCCGTTCTCGCATCGGATGCATTCTTCCCGATGCCGGATACAGTAGAAGCAGCCGCACAGGCAGGAGTAAAAGCCATCATCCAGCCGGGCGGATCGGTTCGTGACCAGGAATCCATCGATGCCTGCAATCGTTTCGGCATTACCATGATTTTTACCGGCACACGCCATTTCAAACACTAGAAGAGAGCGCGGAACCTCTAACACAGGAGGAAAGAACATGAATGTTTTGATCGTCGGCAGTGGAGGACGCGAGCACACCATTGCCTGGAAGCTGCTGCAAAGCCCTCGGGTGGAAAAGGTGTATTGCGCACCGGGGAATGGAGGAACGGCCCAAATTGCAACCAATGCACCCATCGACGTCCATGACTTTGCCGCTTTGGCCCAGTTTGTCAAGGACGAAGGCATCGATCTGACTGTTGTCGGTCCGGAAGATCCTCTGCTTGGCGGCATCGTCGATTTTTTCCAAGAGCGCAATCTGCCCATCTTCGGACCAAACTCCCATGCGGCCAAGATTGAAGGCAGCAAATCCTTTGCCAAAAGCCTGATGAAACGCTACAACATCCCGACGGCTGCTTATGAATCCTTCCTCGACTACGAATCGGCCATTGCCTATGTACGCGAGCAAGGTGCTCCGATTGTCGTCAAGGCGGATGGCTTGGCAGCAGGAAAAGGCGTCGTCGTAGCCGAGACGTTGGAAGAAGCGGAAGAGGCTCTGCACCAGATCATGCAGGAGAACATCTTCGGCCACGCCGGAGCCCGCGTAGTCATCGAGGAATGCATGCGCGGCGAGGAATTGTCTCTGCTGTCTTTCGTGGATGGGGAGACTGTCAAACCAATGATCACCTCCCAGGATCACAAGCGAGTCTTCAATGATGATCAGGGACCCAATACGGGTGGCATGGGGACGTATGCCCCTGTCCCGCAGATGTCTGCCGAGCTTGTGAACGAGATCGTGGAGACCATTGTGAAGCCGATGGCGAAAGGGATGGCGGCAGACGGCATTCCGTTCAAGGGAGTTCTGTATACCGGCCTGATGATTACTTCCGAGGGACCGAAAGTCGTCGAGTTCAACGCCCGTTTTGGCGATCCGGAAACACAGGTCATCCTGCCTTTGCTGGAGACCGACCTGCTGGAGATTTTCCTTGCGACGGTCAGCGGGGAGCTGGCTTCGCTCGATGTCACCTGGAAAAAGGAAAGCGCAGTCTGCGTCGTCATGGCTGCTCCCGGCTATCCTGGCGAATATCCGAAGGGTGCGCCGATCCATGGTCTGGAGCAAGTCAAGGAGCCCGTCACGGTGTTCCACGCAGGCACCAAGGCTGTGCCTGAGGGCGTTGTCACCAGCGGCGGCCGCGTACTTGGCGTCACCAGTACCGGAGAGAATCTGGAAAAAGCGCGTGAAGCAGCATACGAGGCTGCACGCACGATTTCATTCGAGGGAGCCCACTATCGTACGGACATCGCAGCCCGTGCCGTACGCAGCGGGGAATAGCCTGCATGACAGCCCTGACAGCCGATCGTTGGTTGTCAGGGTTTTTTGCATGCCTTTCTCCCTTGCAAACGGCCTGCGGATGGAGTATATTCAAAAATAAATTGGTCAACCAACCAAAAAGAAGGGATCACCGTGAAGCAGGATAAAAAGCAAAAAATCGTCGAAGCCGCCTCCAAGCTATTTGCCGAGAAGGGATATGAAAAAGCCTCGATCAAGGAGATCGCCAAAGAGGCCGGCATTACATCAGGACTGGTCCATTATTACTTCCAAAACAAGGAGGAGGTTTTGTCCGATGTGGTGCTGGAAGCCTCTCATCAATACACCCGCGATATGCAAGCCCTGAAGCAAGCCGTTCCCGAGGGACAGCTCGCCGAGTCTGCTATGCAAGCGACGAAAGATCGGGTACAGAAGCATCCAGACTGGTATCGGCTTCGCTATGAGCTATTTGCCATCGGCCTGCGCAACCCTCATTTTGCTGAGAAAGTAAATCAGATTATCGACAACGGACAAAGCGGCATTTCCAACTTACTGAAGCCGATGATGCCGAATGCCGAGGAGAAGGATGTCGCTGCCGTCGCTGCCATTCTGCTCGCTTGCTTCGACGGGTTGGCCTTGCAAAAGATGTTGAATCCAGACTTTGATCTGGATCGGGCATACCTCGTTTTGGAAAAGATGGCCATGTCCCTTCAAGAAGAAGAATGACACGGAAAAATGGTCCTTCCAAGGAAGAAAAGGGAAGGCTGTTTTTTCAATGTATATTGGTTGGTTGACCAACTTAAATGAAAGGAGGAAAATGAATGCTTTCGATCATCGTACTTGCGCTTGACACGCTATGTCTGGCACTCATATTAGGGGGCGGGATCATCTTGGCGGCGTGTGTTCGCCCTTTCTTGCTGCGGATCTCGTCGGCAAGCGGCAACCCGGAGCTGATCACCTCCGTCGAACATCTGTCGATACAGTCCTGGAATCGCTACAATCTCTACGGGATGGGAGGAAGCGTCGGTCTCTTTCTGCTGGATATGGTTCGCCTCCTGGCAGGCTTGCCCCTCTCCTACTGGCATTTCGCCGCGAGCCTTCTCCTGATTCTGGCCTTCACCAGAAAATTGATCATGGATCGGCAATTGACCAAGCGCCTGCAAAGCGGGGCGGAGGCAGCAGTCGAGAGTGCAGAACAGCGTGCCGGCCATCGGGAGGTTGAATGGCTCACCAAAATCATCCTGCTGCTCGCTCTTTCTGCTCTGTTCGCCACTCACATGCCTTAAAAACACAGAGAAGCCTTGCACCTGACTGAGTTTTCAGGTGAAGGCTTCTCTTCGTCAAGCTGCCACTTGCTGTTCTTTGGCGGCTTTTTTTCCTTTTACATACGAAATGAAGTAAATGACCAAAAATAACAGCATGAAGACGGCTGACCAGCGATACATGACGCTGTAGCTGGAGTAGGTTACGATTGCTCCGAGCAGCAGGGAACCGATTCCGATTCCGAGGTCGATCGTACTCAAAAAGACAGCATTGGCCATACCGCGTTGTTCGGGCTCCACGACCTTCACCATCCAGGCCTGGATCGCGGGTTGGAGAAATCCGTATCCCATCCCATAAAAAGCGGCTGAGGTGAAAAGAAGATAGTTATTGTTCGTGAAGGAGAGAATCATCAGGCCGATGAACACAAACAAGGCTCCCAGCGGCAGGACGGCAATATGCCCCTTCCGGTCGAACAGCTTGCCGGACAGCGGACGAACCAGGACGATGGCGATTGCGTTGCAGAAAAAGTACCAGCTGACGTTGGCGAGATTTGCCTCTCTTCCATATAAGACCAAAAAGCTCATCAATCCGCCATACGTAATGGCTACGATGGTGTTCAAAACCGTTGGAAGCAAAATCTTGCGGTCAAAATACCGTCTCATCCCACGTATCTGCTGATCCGGACTGGAGGGAGCAGGCTTCGGCTGGGTTTTGGTGCCAAACAGCAGCGGAAGGGAGATGACCACCATCCCGATCGCAGCAAATACCATGGTGGCAAAGCCAAATTCGCCGAGCAGCGTAATTCCTGCGATGGGCCCAAGCGCCAAAGCAAGACTGACAGACAATCCAAAATACCCCATGCCTTCGCCGATTCGTTTGGGGGGTACTGCATTGGATACCAAAGTGGCAAAGGTCGTGCTGCCCAATCCAAAACCGATACCGAACAATGCTCGCAGGAAGATCAACAGGGCGATGGTGGCGCTGAAATAGTAGCCGAGCATCGCGAGGCTGGCGATGAGGAGCCCTACTGCGGCAAGCAGCTTGCTGCTCTTGGTCTTGATCGCCTCCCCGGTGTACATGCGGGACAGAATGGCGCAAATATTAAACAGGGTAATCACGAGAGAGGCTACGAAATCATTGGCATGATAAGCCTCTTTTACGTAGGCAGGCAAGGTGGTCGCCTGCATTTGCACTGTCGAGAACAGGAGCAGATTGCTTATGGTGATCAGGATAAAATCCTTCGTCCACAGCTGTTCTTGTTTTTCTTCATTCAAAATGGTCACTCCTATTCGATTGTATGTCTTTCGATGTTGGCGATACAGTGCATCGCAATTTGCTTCAGCCATTCCAGCTGCTCGGGCTCGATTCCCTCGAATACCTGCTCAAGGGCTTTATTTTCTACGGGGATGGCCTGCTCCATCAACTCGCGTCCTTTGGCTGTAACGCTGATCAAAAAGGCCCGGCGGTCATTTTGGCACATCTTTTTTTCGACCAATCCCTTGCGGCCGAGGACGTCTAGAATGCGGGTAATGGTAGGCTGATCCTTGGAGGTGCGCAGGGCGAGCTCTTTTTGGTTGATGCCGTCGCTTTTGCACAATTGAAACAGAATGGCATATTGCTCGATCGTGATGTCAAAAGGACGAAGCTGGACAGAGGTGTGCTGCACCATTCTGCGGTACATGTTGCCAATGTAAAAGCCCATGGACTCGTCACGGGTTCTATCCGTCAATTCAAGTACTCCTTTGCCTTCATATTTGCTTGCTATGACAATTATATGTGAAACAAGTAACTCTGAAAAGAAAAAAACCACCAGTATTTTTACTGGCGGTATCTGCCTTTTTTGCGGCTTATGGTAAAACCAGCATAGATCAAGGCAATAATGACGGCTGCAATCATCGCGATGACAAAAAGATTGTGTGACAACCATTCATACAGAGCTGGTCCAACTAACAAAGGTATCTCCCCCTAAGAGTAGGTAGGGTATCGGTGTTCATCATGGCTGTAATGGTCAGAGCGGTTTTTTCGATCGGTCCCGGCGACGGCCGACTTCGCTTCCGCCGATTCGCTGACGGCTTCGCGAACCGCTTCTTCTATTTTTCGGTCTTCTGCAGTGAGTACCGGTTTGCGATGCTCCATATGTGCAGCCGCCGGTTCTTTTTCTTTGCTCTCTGTAAGGTCCGAGCCGCCCGTCACCTGATTCATGACAGCCTGAATGCTCGATTTCTTGATTCTGTCCATCAAGTTGCCGGTTTCGCTTTTTTCCCCCGTGGAGTTCATCCCAATGGCTGCGTACATGGGGCAAAAGCGGGTCACACCTTCTGCCACCTTCATCGCGGATAGGGACATCAAGAGCCAAGGAGTGCGATGAGGTCGCCTGCTCATTCTGCCAACGCCATATGCAAGACCCAGTAATCCAGCCGTTATCCGAATCATCGCGTCTGTAGTACCCACGTTTCTGCGCATGTTTGGTCTGCCTCCTGTAATATGCCTGTTATATAGCCTAGTCTTTGTTGGGAGCATGGGATGCAGACATGGTAATTGTTTCAAGGGAAATAAGTTGTGGAGAGGGATTGTTCCCATTCGTGGCGAAAGCATAAATAATGAACGACTATTCAGAAGATACAGATGACAGCGAAGGAGTGATTCAGCATGCGTGTAAGAAAGATAACAGAAGAGGCGCATCTTCAATTGATACGAGTATCGCGAAGGAAAGCGCCGGCCACTATGTGGATCAGGGGAGCGCAAGTCCTGAACGTATATACGAAGGAATGGCAGACCTTGCATGTCTGTCTCGCAGGGGAGCGGATCGCCTACGTCGGGGAGCAGGAGCCGCTTGCTGATGAACATACCGTCATAATCGAGGCGCAAGGAAAATTCCTGGTTCCCGGCTATATCGAACCGCATGCGCATCCTTTTCAGTGGTACAACCCGTACAGCTTGGCTGATTTTGCCTTGCAGCGCGGAACGACGATGCTGGTCTCAGACACGATGATGCTGATGAATTTGCCGATGGGGCAGGTAGATCACATGCTGGCTTCCCTCGCCGCCCACCCGGTAAAATCCTTTTTCTGGGCAAGGCTGGACCCGCAGACGGGAAAAGCTCACCCGCATTATACAAAGCAAGGCTTGGCGCGCATGCTGGAGCATCCCCTGGTGATTCAGGGCGGAGAGCTGACGGACTGGCATGGCGTGCTGGCTGAATCGGAAGAAATCCTGTTTGGTTTGAAGCATGCCGGTGACCTGGGCAAACGAATGGAAGGCCACCATCCTGGAGCGTCGGTCGAGACGTTGAATACGGCTGCTGCCGCCGGGGTTACTGCATGCCATGAAGGGATACGGGCTCAAGACCTGCTGCATCGCTTGCGCTTGGGCATGTATGCGACGCTGCGCCACTCCTCGATCCGCCCGGATTTGCCGGAGTTGGTTCGCGGGTGGAAGGATCTGGGACTCCCGTGGTCGCCGCGGATGATGCTGACCTCGGACGGAAGCACACCGCCGCTGTATCGCCACGGGCTGATGGATTATACCATTCGTCTAGCCATAGAGGCAGGGATGCCCCCGATCGAAGCCTATGTGATGGCGACGCTGAATCCTGCTGTTTACTACGGAGTCGATGGGGAAGTAGGCGGGATAGCCCCGGGCAGGATCGCCGACCTGCTGCTGCTATCGGCAGAGGATGAGCCGACACCAGAGCTGGTGATTGCCAACGGTCAACGCGCAGCAATGAACGGCAAATTGCTGATCCCGACAGTAAAGCCCGACTGGGAATTGTATACCTTTCCGCCAGTGGACATCCTTGATCAGCCAACGAGGGCAGAGTGGTTTTCGATCCGGCAGGAAGCGGAAGAGACGCCTGTCATCGAGATGCCGAGCGCAGTGATTACCCGATTGCGGATGCAGTCGTTTCCGACCGATGAAAAAGGGATGATCTCGCTTGCACATGATCCGAAGCTCGCTGCGATCGTAGCGATCGATCCTGTCGGGAAACGGAAGACACAGGCGGTACTGTCGGGCTTCGGCAATCATCTGGAGGGCTTGGCCAGCACGTATACGGCCTCCGGTGAGTGGCTCGCCATCGGGCGCGATCCTCAGGCGATGGCCCAAGCAGTGGATCGGGTCCGGGAAATGGGCGGGGGCGTCGTCTTCATCGACAAGGGAAAAATCGTCTGGGAATGCGCCTTGCCACTGGCAGGCAAATTTTCACCGGCTCCAATGGAGGAAATCATCTGCCGGGCGGAGGAGCTGATCGAGCTGATGCGCGAAAAGGGGCATGAACATCTAGATCCGATCTATTCGATGCTGTTCTTCTCATCCACGCATCTTCCCTACGCCAGATTGACGGCAGAGGGGATCGTAGAAGTAAAGACAGGCAGAATCGTACATCCCTCTCTTCCTCTTGAATAGGGATTGTGACGCTTTAGTATTGTAAAGCGATGATATATTCATTTGAGTTCAATTGATCCTTTTGGGAGTGTTGATGTATCGAACGAATATGTGATTGGAAAATATATTTTTTCTCTTGTAAATTTTCTAATTTATTTTACAATAAAGAATAAACAAGCTATATCTACCTTAAGTCCTATTAAAGAAGATAGAAAAAAAGCCGCAATTTGATTTGCAAGGTCGTTGATTGAGAGTTTTTGGGAAAAGAAAAGGGGGATTCAATTCTGCTTGAAAAAACTCTCATGCCTCAGTCATTTAGCTGCGGCGGTATTGGAAGCGAGTCTTGCACTCTTGGATTGCGCAGAGGGAAAAGCCGAACAGGCCTCATCCAGCTAGGGGCGGCACGAGAGTGTTCGCCCCTCCTTCATGGAGCTTCAGAATCTGGGCCGGAAATTGTCGGGCCGTTCTGAAATGCGGCCGTCGGAGCAGCGGAATCGAACGACAAGTTTACAAAGGAATGAGGGATGGGAAAGCATGCTGCTTAGCATTTTGCCTCAAGTATTGGTGGACGGATTGACACTCGGATTTATGTACGCCGTCGTCGCGCTAGGCTATACGATGGTGTACGGGATTTTGGAATTTATCAACTTCGCTCATGGAGAAATTTTCATGGTGGGTGCCTTCGTTGGGACGGAGGTGCTGCTGATTACAGACGCGATCGGCGGGCTTGAGGGCATGAATCCATACGTAGCCCTTTTGATGACGCTTGTCATCACGATGATATTGACCGGAGCATTGGGCGTGGGGATAGAACGGCTTGCTTATCGGCCGCTGCGAGGGGCCCCGCGATTGGTTCCTTTGATTTCGGCCATTGGCGTCTCCTTTTTGCTGCAGGACATTGTTCGTTTTGCCGAAGCGATTGCGCGCAATGAATTCTACCTGAATACGCCCGTGTTGTTTACGGGAACGGTCTCTGTGTTCGGCATCGCGACGATTCCGATTAAAGGATTGGTAGTCATCGTTCTGGCCATTGTTTTGATGATTGCATTGACGCTGTTTATTGGCAAGACAAAATGGGGAATCGCCATGCGTGCCGTCGCCCAGGATCCAAGTACGGCATCGCTAATGACCATAAATGTCGACAAGGTAATCATGCTTACATTTTTGATCGGTTCCAGCCTCGGCGGAGCTACCGGGGTACTGTTTGCCCAGAATTACGGAACCATTGATCCGTACATCGGCTTTATTCTTGGGATGAAAGCATTCACTGCTGCAGTATTGGGCGGAATCGGCAACCTGCGCGGCGCGATGGTAGGCGGCGTCCTGCTCGGGATGCTGGAGTCCCTCGCAGGAGCGTATATGGGTCCTTTGACCAACCAGGCGTTTGGCGCCGAGTACAAAGACGTGTTTGCGTTCAGTATTCTAATCCTCGTGCTTCTCTTCAAGCCGGAAGGGCTGTTTGGCGAAGCTGTGAAAGAGAAAGTGTAGGTGAAACTCATGGCAAACCTGGTCTGGAAATCATTCAAAGGAATTCCGCTCTATGTTACGTTGATTTGGATCGCCGTATTTTCCTTGCTGCTGCACTTTTTGGATAAGTCAGTCCTTTCGTTTCTCGGTATTCTTTCATCGATCGTCCTGCTTTATTTCACGAATACGAGCAACAAGATCAAACTTGCCATCGGGGCCTTGGTGCTGATCGTCATCATCCCGCTGGTGGCAGGGGAAAACCGCTATTATATGGAAGTGGCATCACAGGTTGGAATTTACGTCGCGATGGCGCTCGGACTCAACATCGTCGTCGGGTTCGCGGGATTGCTGGACCTGGGCTACGTGGCCTTCTTCGCGGCTGGGGCGTATGCGTACGCGATTTTCTCGACCTCGCAGGCGAACGAGTTTATCGCCGGCAATCTGTTTCCCTTGACTGGTGACTGGTTCTGGCCGTTCCTCATTGTGGGACTGATCGTCGCCGCCATATTCGGCATTTTATTGGGGCTTCCGGTCTTGCGGGTAAAGGGTGACTACCTGGCGATCGTAACACTTGGGTTCGGTGAAATCATTCGCATCGTCTTCAACAACCTGGATAAGCCGATCAACATTACCAACGGGCCGCAGGGCATCACGCCGATCCCGGCGCCAGAGCTGTTTGGCCTCAAGATGGGGACGCCGTTTTACTTCTATTTTATCGTGTTGTTTGTCATCGCTTTCATCGTGCTGGCGAACATCCGCTTTGAACATTCCCGACTGGGAAGGGCCTGGATCGCGGTCCGCGAAGACGAGCTGGCGGCCCAGTCGATGGGAATTTCGCTTTTGAACACCAAGCTGGCTGCTTTCGCGACAGGGGCATCCTTCGCAGGAGTAGTCGGAGTTATTTTCGCAGCAAAGCAAACCTTTATTGACCCTACTTCGTTTACGCTGATGGAATCGATCGGGATTCTCGTCATGGTCATTCTCGGTGGAAGCGGAAGCATACCAGGGGTAATCCTCGGGGCGGCTTTTGTCACCCTCTTGCAGGTACAGCTTTTGAAGGAATTCTCCAACTTCCTGCATTCCTTGCAGCAATCCGGCATTATCAACCTGCCCAACCAGTTGGACCCTTCCAAGTTTCAACGACTGGTGTTCGGGATCATGCTGATCTTCGTGGCCTTGTATCGTCCGAATGGCTTGATTCCGGCAAAAAGGAAAACCAACGATCTCGGTGCGATCAAATCAAGCCCGTTTAGCAGTGGCAAATTGGGAATTTTGAGCAAGCTTTCTCAATCGTCATCTACTAAACAATCGTAGCGAAGAGGGAGGGAGTCAAAATGGCAATATTGGAAGCGGTAGGATTGACCAAGCGCTTTGGCGGTCTCGTCGCCAATCAGGACGTGTCGATCAAGATCGAAAAAGGAAGCATTACCGCCGTGATCGGTCCGAACGGGGCGGGCAAGACCACCTTTTTTAATATGATTACGGGTTTTTACGAGCCGGACGAAGGAGAAATTCTGCTGGGGGGCAAGAACATTAAAGGACTTCGCCCTGACCAGATCGCTACGAGAGGGATTACCAGAACCTTTCAAAACATTCGTCTGTTCAAACAAATGACGGCTTTGGAAAACGTCATGGTCGGGACCCATAGCCGTCTGTCGGCGGGGCTTCTCGGGATTCTGTTCCACACCAAGCGCGTTCGCGAAGAGGAGGAGAAGGCACGGGTCGAGGCTTATCAGCTGCTGGAGTATGTAGGGATTGAGCATATCGCCAACGAAGCGGCGGGGAGCCTGCCCTACGGATTGCAGCGCAGGCTGGAAATCGCTCGTGCCCTGGCGACCAATCCGCAGATTATCCTGCTCGATGAGCCGGCAGCGGGGATGAACCCGCGGGAAACGGTAGAGATGACCGAATTTATCCGCCTCCTGAAAAAAGAACTGGATCTGACCATCATCCTGATCGAGCATGACATGAAGCTGGTCATGGGCTTGAGCGAATACATTCACGTGCTGGACTACGGACGCAAGATCGCCGAGGGGACACCGGAGCAAATCCGCAACAACCCCAGCGTCATCGAGGCGTACCTCGGAAAAAGCGCGTCGGAAGTGTCCTAGGAGGAGGCAAGGATATGGCATTGTTGGAACTGCAAGACGTTCATACCTTTTACGGCGGTATCCACGCGCTCAAGGGCATGTCGATCAGCGTCAACCCAGGCGAGGTCGTCACCCTGATCGGTTCGAATGGAGCAGGCAAGTCTACCACGCTGAAGACCATCTGCGGACAGACGCGGGCGCGTGAAGGAAAGATCATGTTTGATGGAAAAGACATCACCCAGATGAAAACGCACGACATCGCATTGCTGGGGATCGCCCATGTTCCAGAAGGACGCCGCATTTTTCCCAAGCTGACGGTGCAGGAAAATCTCGAGATGGGCGCTTTCTTTACGAAAGACAAGAACGTCATTCAGGAAGGGATCGAGCGGGCCTTCCAATACTTCCCGAGGCTCAAAGAGCGGATCCACCAAAAAGGCGGCACTATGTCGGGCGGGGAGCAGCAGATGCTGGCCATCGCCCGCGGCCTGATGATGAAGCCCAAGATTCTCATGCTGGATGAACCGTCGATGGGGCTGGCTCCGATTCTGGTGGAGCAAATCTTTGAAATTGTCACGGAGCTGAATCGTGAAGGAACGACCATCCTCCTGGTGGAGCAAAACGCCAACCAGGCCCTGTCCGTAGCCCATCGCGGGTACGTCATCCAGACGGGGGAGATCATTCTCAAGGACGATGCGAAAACCTTGCTCGCCAACCCGCAGGTGCGGGAAGCGTATCTGGCGTAACGCTAAACCCAGTGCCCTTAGGTACTGGGTTTTGTCGTGTCGGAATGTAACTGTAGTGGGGAGAAGCATGTTTCCGATCTACGCTCAATCCGGACTAAAACACGGATTCAAGGTAATTTTCAATGATTCAGGAAACGGGGCAGATTTGCGCAACTTTCCATTACATGGTGGTGTATAAGAAGTAAAGGACGGTTAGAGTGAAGAGTGAGAAACTTTTAAGGAGTGCACAATTGTGAGGTTGTATTCTAAAGGGATTAAAATGATGATTGGTGTGATTTTTATCGTTTGTGTAGTGGGAGGTACACTGGCATTCCAAAGCACATTTGCTAAAAGCTCGAATAATCAAAGCCCCAAGAATCCTCCTCATTATCCAGAAAATGAAATTGGACAGACTTACGGTTCTGCTGAAGAAACAACTTCTGTTGAAATGCTACCTGACTTAATCCATGTAGGAAGTGTGAATGGCATTGCAGGATATTTGCTGAAAAAAGATTATCTTAGTGAACTTGTACATGACGCACCACTGTATGATGTTAATGGGAAAACCATAATTGGTTCTTTTCATATTGGCGCTAAGAATATGAGCTATCCTAAAAATAAAAACGGACAGACATACGGTTCTGCCACAGATGCTCCTTCTCCGGATACGGAACCTGAATTAATCCGTGCAATAGGTGTGGATGGTACTACAGGATACGTGCTGAAAAAAGACTTAGACGGTGAGCGTCCAAAATCACCCGAGGAAGCCATTGCGATACAGAACAGTAGATCACCAGGAGGTCGTGATATTCCGCTATATGACGTTGATGGTGAAACCGTAATTGGTGTGTTTCATGTTGGAGAAGGAAAATAATATAAAATGTGATTGAGTGTTATGCTCCCTAAACGCGAAACGAGCCTTAAAAGCGATGCTAGAGGCTCGTTTTTCTTTTACAGGGCTCTCCACTTTCTGGAGGGCATATACTAATTAGTATCAATGTGGTATCCAATGTTTGTTACCAACTCGAATTCACCGAGAACAGTTTCTAGCCGAGGAAAAGGGGAAAAAAGCGAAAGGTATTTGGGATCTTGACCCAGTCGCAATGGAAAAGGCGGAACCCGCATTTAGCGGACAACCCTGAATCACTTCTTGAAGACGGCTGCTTTTGGCCGCGGTTCCGCCTTTGGAATGGAGACGGCCAGCGCCAGCCCCCAGCGAAGATTCCAACCCACCTGTAGCGTTTTCCTCTTTTCCTCTCCTCCACTGCAGCTGGTGGACTACCGTAAAAAAGGACGGGGGTTCCCGCATTTTCTAATTGCAGTCGTGCAAGCCTTCTTCTGCTATCATAGGAATCATAAAAAGACGAGTCGGAGGGGAGGAGAGAGGATGCCGGACATTAGCCCCCATCTGGTGGACGGGAGCGAGCCGCTTTATTTGCAATTGTATCGTTATTTTTGCCTGGAGATCCGGGAACAGCGATTGCCTTCGGGGACGCGGCTTCCGTCTGTACGTACGTTGAGCGGCTTTTTGCAGGTAAGCAAAACGACGGTGGAGAGCGCTTATCATCAGCTGCTTGCGGAAGGTTACATCGAGAGCAGGGAGCGAAGCGGTTTTTTTGTCGTTGACGCCACCTGGTATGGGCCGGTTCTTCAGAAAAAAAGAAGAGAGCCGGAGTCTTCTCTTCCTGCCGCTGTCCCGGTCCAGTACAATTTTCATCAGGCGAGCATTGATCCCGACCATTTTCCGTTTGCCTTGTGGAAAAAGTATAGCAATCAGTGCATGCGGGAGGAAAACAAGGAGCTGCTGCGATACGGGGACAGGCAAGGCGAGCCCGAATTGCGCCTGGAGCTGGCCCGGTACTTGCGTCAGGCGCGGGGGGTACAGGCATCCCCGGAGCAAATTGTGATCGGTGCGGGTACGCAGGTGATGATCACCTTGCTGGGGTATCTGTTTGGTCTGCGGGGACAGGCTGTCGCGATGGAGGAGCCTGGCTACCAGGGAGTCCGAAAGGTATTTCTCAACCTGGGGTTTGACGTGAAGCCGATTCCATTGGAAGCCGATGGCATTCACATAGAAAAGCTGCGGGAAAGCGGGGCCGGACTGGTCTACATCACGCCATCCCATCAGGATCCGACCGGCATCGTGATGCCTTACGCCAAGCGGCTCAGGCTGCTGCAATGGGCGGCACAGACGGAGAGCTACATCATCGAGGACGATTACGACGGGGAGTTTCGCTATCACGGCAGACCCATTCCATCTCTTCAAGGGCTGGATGCTGCGGGGCGGGTGATTTATATGGGGACATTCTCAAAATCATTGCTTCCTGCGATACGGATCAGCTACATGGTTCTGCCTCCCAGCCTGTTGGCTCTCTACCACGAGCATTTGGCGGAATACGACCAGACGGCATCGCGTATTCATCAGCAGACGCTGGCCTTATTTATGAAAACGGGAGATTGGGAGCGGCATATCCGCAAAATGAGGACGTTGTACAAGAAAAAGCACGACGCCCTTCTTCACCTGCTGCGGGAGGAGATGGGAGAGGCGATCCGCATCACGGGACAGGACGCAGGCATCTCCGTTATGGTAGAGGTGCGCAGCCGCTGTGATGCGCAAACCTTGACGGAGCTGGCTGCCGCGGCGGGGATCCGCGTTTATCCTACCGATCACAAATGGATGAGGCTAATAGATCATGACTTTCCCAGCTTTCAGTTCGGCTTCGGCGGGCAGACGATCGAAGAGATGGAGGCGGGAATTCGATTGCTGGGTGAGGTGTGGCGTCCCACTTTGTTATCAGCGGATAAGGGGAAAGGAAGACAGAGATGAGCAACATGAGTGGGTCTTTTGCATTGTTTGTTTCAGGCATGCGTCAGATTATTCCGGTAGCTGCGGCCGGCATCATTGATGGGATTGTATTCGGACTATTGGCGAGGCAGGCGGGACTGGGGGTGACGGAAGCGGTCCTCTTTTCCTTGCTGGTCAATGCGGGCTCCTCCCAGTTCGCAGCGGTCGGTTTGATCTCGCAGGGGATCGTCGGCTGGCCGATCCTGCTTTCGACCGCTTTGTTAAACGCGCGCCAGCTATTATACGGACTGTCGCTCGGACCGCGTTTTCAGGGAACGCCTGCATGGAAGCTGTCGCTTATGGCAGGGACGCTGAATGATGAGACATTTGCCTTGAAAGCTACGTATTTGGATGCGGGCGGAAAGCCCAGCTTGTCTTTTTTCGCAGGGGCAAGCGTCGTGGACTATGTCATCTGGAATGCGAGCACGTTTGCAGGGGCATGGTTCGGTGCGGCGTTTACACAGACGGAAGCATACGGGCTTGATTTTGCTTTTATCGCGACGTTTTTGGGCTTTCTCGCCGTCAATTTGCTCACCTCCTTCCATGTGAAGGTGGCTGCTTGCACGGCTGCCGTGGCGTGCATCGGATATGCGCTGGGCGGAGGTACCGCAGCTGTGATTGTCGGGACCTTGACGGCGATTGTGATGGGAGCGGTGAGCGATGAACGATAAGATCATTTGGATTATTTTGCTAATGGCGCTGATCACGTACCTGACGCGGTTCCCGATGCTCTTGATCAGCTCGCGCTGGGAGATTCCGGACTGGTTGCGGAGGGGCTTGGCGATGGTGCCGGTAGGCGTCTTCAGCTCCATGACGATTCCGCCGATTCTCTTTCACATGCGCGAGGGAGCATGGAGCCCGGAATACATCGTCGCAGGTACGGTGTCGCTTGCGGTCGGTCTGTGGAGAAAGCAGATCGTATGGGCATTGGTGGCCGGGGTTGTCGTCATCGCCTTGTATCGGCAGGCCGTCGGAATGTTATGATGGATGCGGTTGCGCATTTTCTATTCGAGAGGAGACATGAGGATGATGTCGAGCATCTTTCTCATCACGGGTATTATGGCTTCAGGAAAGTCAACGATTGCCCAGCTGCTTGCCGAACGCATGGAGAAGAGCGTCCATGTTCGCGGTGATGTTTTCCGCAAGATGATTGTCCATGGCGAGGAAGCCATGTCAGCCAACCCTACCGAAGAAGCTATCCAACAACTTCGGCTGCGATACAAACTGGCTGCCCAAGCGTCAGATGCGTACACAAAACAGGGCTTTCAGGTAGTGCTGCAGGATGTCATCATCGGCCCGATGCTGCAGGATGTAATAGAGATGATTGAACATCGCCCGCTTTACGTCGTTGTTCTTTGTCCTCGAGCCGACGTGGTGGCCAAAAGGGAGGCTGCCAGACAGAAAAAAGGGTACGGCGCGATTGATATTGCGATGCTCGAAGCGGTTTTGCATAATGAGACGCCACGAATCGGCATGTGGCTGGATACATCGGAGCTTACTCCAGAGGAGACGGTGGAAGAAATCTTGCGAAGGGCGGATGCGGAAGCACGCATATCGTACTGAGCCAGCAGGAAAAGGAGGGGTGTTCTCGCGGATGCGAGCAACCCCTCCTTCCGTTTTGGCGTCCAATTAAGTTCGATGTCCCAACTCCATAGACATCTCCCGCACTGTTTCCAGCACCTCTTGCAGGATGTTATCGAGCTGGGGCTCGACGCGGTCAGACGGTCCGACGACACTGATCGAGGCGGCGACCTGATCAGATGAGTCGAAGATCGGCGCGGCCACGCCGGTTACCCCGACATTGCGGCGATTGGAACTGATTTCGTAGCCGCGCTCCCGGATCATCTGCAGATTTTGCTTGAGCTCTTCTGCTGATTGATAGGAATGCGGCGTATATGTTTTCAACCTCTCAGACAAAATCTCATCCTGAAACGGCTCTGGTTGATAAGCGAGCAAGACACGTGCTGCCGATGTCGAGTAGAGGGGAAAACGACGGAATGACTCGACGGTAAAGCGGATGGGATGAGGAGAATCTACTTTTGCCACGTAGATTGCATCTCTGCCGTCCCGCACACAGAGCACCACCAGCTCGCTGGTCCGCGATAAAAGCCGATTGATATACGGCATGGAAAAATCAACAATATCATGATTTTTCAGCACTTTTGTGCCAAGTTCCAGGAGGGTGTAGCCAAGCGTGTACTGCTTGGTTTTTTCATTTTTCCGGATGAATCCCTCTGACTCCAGGGTAGTGAGCAGCTTGTGCACGGCTCCTTTGGACAGTTCGAGTTTTTTGCTTAATTCGGTCACACCCAGCTCCTTGGGGGAATCCAGAAAGATTTTCAATAGTTTGCATCCATTTCGGACAGAGGAGAGAACTTGATCCATGCACACGTCTCCTTCTTAAGTACATTGACCTCATCGTATCACATTCAGGGAAGTCGTACTTTACGTTTTTTTCTAAACAATCTTGAATTGTCAGTTTACTTATGGTAGTGTAACACTATCGTTCTCGAATAGCAAACACCGTTCTCTATTCGTGAACAACTCTAGAATATCGGGGGTTGAACTCAGATGAAGAAAAAGGCTTTAACCGTACTATCAATTTTTGCTTTGACAGGTTCCTTATTGGCGGGATGTGGATCGTCCTCGACACAGCCGCAAACTTCCGAGCCTGCTCCGACACCAGCGTCGGCCGAGACGCCTGCAGCTGAAAAACAGGTGGAATTGGAAGACAGCCTGATTGTGTCCGGGAATGGCGCAACGGTAGAAAAGCTGATGAAAGACGAAATCTTCAAGAAGTTTAACGAGAAGTACCCGAATGTAAAATTGACTTATGTATCCGGTGTTTCTACTGAAATCGTAGCAAAAGTGAAAGCGCAACAAAACGCACCACAAATTGATATCGCTATCATTGAGGGCGGAGAGCAAGAAAAAGGACGCCTCGAAGGACTGTGGGAGCCGCTCAAAGAAGAAGAGATCCCGAACATGAAAAACATTTCCCAGGACCTGGCAGTGAAAGACAACAGCGGTGCGACCGTCAACTTCACTCCGATGGGAATCTCCTATAATACCGAAATCGTGAAAGAGAAAAATCTGCCGGTGCCAACTTCCTGGAATGACCTGGCGAAACCAGAGATGAAAGGCAACATCACCATGACAGACGTAGCGAGCAATTTCGGCCGCTCTGCGATGATCATGATGGCGTATGCCAACGGCGGTTCCGAGAAGGATATCGAAGCAGGATTTGAAAAAATGGGCACCATCGCGGGCTACATGCCGACATTTGCCAAGAGTGCGGCACAGCTGCAGCAAAACCTGCAAAATAAAACAGCTGCATACACCACATGGACCATGGCGCGCAGCTTGACGCAAAAAGACGCAGGTCTGCCGATCGAATTCGTATTCCCGCAAGAAGGCGGAAACCTGGTACCGACCATCGCTTCCCTGGTGAAAAACGCGAAGCATCCAGAAGCAGCAAAAGCTTTCATCGACTTCCTGCTGACTGACGAAGTGCAAACCATGTATGCGACCAAGCTCTACTACAATCCGTCCACAAACGTTGCATTGCCTGAAGAAGTAGCGAAATCCCTGGAATTTGACCGCTCCAAAGTCGTTGCCTTTGACTATCAAGTGATCAGCGACCAAATGGCAGCATGGCTGGATCGCTTTAACCGGGAAATCGCACCAAAAACAGGAAAGTAGGTGTCCTTTTTGGCAAAGGTATATGACGTCGAACTACGCAACATCATGAAAAAATTCCAAAACAATGTCGTGGTTCAGGACTTCAACCTGCAGGTAGAGCAAGGTGAGTTCGTCTCTTTTCTCGGCCCGTCTGGCTGTGGAAAAACAACGACGCTAAACATGATCGCTGGTTTTCTGGAACCGGACGGCGGTGATTTGTTGATCAAGGGACAGCGGATGAACGGTGTCCCCCCTTACAAACGGGAGTTGGGAATGGTTTTCCAGACCTACTCCCTGTTCCCTCACATGACTGTCGCGGAAAACATCGCGTACGGCTTGAAGCTGAGAAAAGTAAACAAAGCGGAGATGAAGGAGCGGGTCGACCGCGTCCTCTCTCTCGTCAAGCTGCCGAATGTAGCCGACCGCTATCCGAAGCAGCTCTCCGGCGGACAACGCCAGCGGATCGCGATCGCCCGCGCTCTGGTGATCGAGCCTTCCCTCCTGCTTTTGGATGAGCCGCTGAGCAACCTGGATGCCAAATTGCGCGAAGAGCTGCGTGATGAGCTGAAGCGTCTCCACCATGAGATCGGGGTCACGACCATCTTCGTCACGCATGACCAGGAAGAAGCGTTGTCTTTGTCTGATCGCATCGTCGTGCTGAACCACGGTTTTGTCGAGCAGATCGGGACACCGCTGGAAATCTACAATGAGCCTGCATCTGAATTCGTGCATACCTTCATCGGCAAAACGAACCGTCTGGAAGGGGAGGTCGTCGAGGTGAACGGCGATCGCCTGACTGTACGGACAAATGAAGGGCTGCTGATTCACGCAGCGAAGCAAACTCGCAAATTTGCACCGAATCAAAAAGTCATCGCATTCGTGCGGCCGGAGAAAATCCAATTGTCCGCGACGGAGTCCAACGAAGCAGAAAACAATGTGAAGGGCGAGCTGCAAATCGCGTCCTTCCTGGGCTCTTATACCGAATGCGAGGTAAAAGTGGGCGGAAACACCTTGTCCGTGAAAGTGCAAAAGCTGATCGACAAAGCTACAGAGCAAGAAGCAGCAAAAGGCATTGTCTGCTATTGGAAAGCAGAAGATGTGCTGATCATGCCGACGGAGAGGGGATGACGTATGAGCAGACGTCTTTCCGTTACGCTGTTGACGGCACCTGCTTTGATCGTACTTCTGGGAGTGTTTGTGATTCCCATGCTGTTGATGCTGCTGCTTAGCTTTCAGGATGCGCAGCAAGCCTTTTCGCTGGAGAATTACGCGCTCTTTTTCCAGGATACCTTTTATCTGGAAATTCTCTGGCGGACGATTCGCGTGAGTCTGTGGACTGTACTCGCCACCTTGCTGCTGGGATATCCGGTAGCGATGTTCATGGCGCAGGCGACTGGCAAAATGCGCGGGATTGTCACGATGTGCATCTTGGCACCGCACCTGATCAGTGTAGTCATCCGCAACTTCGGCTGGGTGGTCGTTCTCGGGGAGAAGGGCTGGATCAACGAAACGCTGATCGCGCTGGGAATGATCGAGACGCCTTTGCGCCTGTTGTACAACGAATTGGGAGTAGTCATCGGTCTTACAGACTCGTTTATCGCCTACATGGTACTGGCTTTGGCTACCAGCCTGTACTCGATCGATCCTTCTTTGAACAAAGCAGCATCGATTCTGGGTGCTTCGCGTGCCCGCACGTTCTTCTCGGTGACGCTGCCGCTTAGTCTTCCTGGCATCGTGGCAGGGACGACCTTGGTGTTCAGCTTGTCGATGAGTGCGTTTGTGACGCCTGCCCTGATGGGGGGAACCTCTGTCAAAGTGATTCCGGTCCTGGCGTATGAGCAAATCATGTCGACCCTGAACTGGCCGCTGGGTGCAGCCTTGGCCTTCCTGCTTTTGGGAAGCACCATTGTCTTGGTGAGCCTGTATACGAAGCTGATCGAAAACAAGAGGTACAAAGAGGTGTTTGCGTCATGAAAAAGATCAATGTGCTCGGGCTCATCACCTTCATTATCATCATTTTGGTCAACCTGCCGTTTTTGGTCATTATTCCAAGCTCGTTTACAGCCGCCGGGTATCTGGCTTTTCCTCCGGAAGGATTTTCCTGGAAATGGTATTCAATGATTCTGGACAGACCGGAATTTATTGATTCCTTCTGGACAAGTATCAAGCTGGCGACCTTGTCTGCCATATTGGCGACCGTATTGGGTACCTTGGCAGCGTTCGCCTTGTCCAAATACAAGTTTCGCGGGAGCGGGTTTATCAACGCGCTGATGCTGTCGCCGTTGACCGTCCCCTCGCTGATTATCGGGATTTCCGCATTGCTGTTCTTTACGCGCATCGGGATAGCCGGGACGTTCACGGGTCTTTTGCTCGCACATATCCTGATTTCGATTCCGTACGTGGTTCGTCTGGTCTTGACCGGTCTCAGCTCGTTTGACTACACGCTGGAGAAGGCCGGGTATATGCTCGGTGCCCATCCGTTCCGCGTGTTCTGGGACATTACGCTGCCGCTCGTGCGTCCGGCGATTGCCTCGGGGATGATCTTCTCCTTCCTGACTTCGTTTGACAATGTGACCGTTTCGTTGTTCCTGGTGGCACCGGATACGACGACATTGCCATTGGCGATCTTTAGTTACATGCAGGAGACACTTGACCCGCTGGTTGCATCGATCTCATCGGTCGTTATTCTGCTAAGTCTCGTGTTCATCATCTTGTTGGAAAAAGTGTACGGACTGGAGCGCCTGTTCGGACTTAATTCTCAATCACATTAAGGAAGAGGCAATATGTCAATGCACACGTATATGGAAACAAACATGCAACACTTTCTCCAACTACTTGAAACCTCGGTGAACATGGATTCCCCGTCCAAGAACAAGCGACTGGGAGATGTGATGGCGCAGTGGTTTGCACAGCAGTTCGAAGCACTGACCGGGGGCAAGGCAGAATTGGTGGCCAATCCCACCTATGGCGATCAGGTTCGCTGCACCGTGGGAGACGGCGACAAGCAGATTCTCATCATCGGTCATTACGATACGGTGTGGCCGGAAGGAGAAGCTGCTCGCCGCCCATTCAGCGTGCAAGATGGCAAGGCGTACGGTCCTGGTGTGTACGATATGAAGGCGGGTGTCTTGCAGGCGATGTTTGCGCTGCGGGGATTGGTGCAGCTCAACCGTTTGCCTGCAGACAAGAAAATCGTCTTGATCCTCAGCAGTGATGAGGAGATCGGCAGCCCGACATCACGTGAGTTGGTAGAGCAGGAAGCGAGGCGTTCGGTTGCCAGCTTCGTATTGGAGCCGCCGAGTGAACCGCTTGGCGCCCTGAAGACCTGGCGCAAAGGGAGCGGACATTTTACCCTGCGCGCACATGGGATCTCGTCCCATGCCGGTGTAGACCACCAAAATGGCGTCTCTGCCATCGAAGAGCTGTCTCGTCAGATCCAATTCGTGCATTCCTTGACGGATTACGACAAGGGAACGACGCTCAACGTGGGTCTGGTCAAAGGCGGGATCGGCTCCAATGTGGTGGCGGATTTTGCAGAGGCAGAGGTGGATGTGCGCTTCATGACCATGGCAGAGGCTAACCGAATCGAGCAAGTTGTCCGTGCGCTTCAACCGCAGCTTGCCGGAGCGAGCATCCAGGTATCAGGCGGCATTCGCCGTCCGCCGATGGAGCGGACAGAGGAGACCGACAGACTGTTTTCACTCGCACAGACCATCAGCCGCGACGAGCTGGGCTTTCCCCTGCAAGAGTCGGGGACCGGCGGTGTAAGCGACGGGAATTTTGCCGCTGCGTGCGGCAGCCCGACGCTGGACGGATTGGGAGCGAGAGGCGGCTTCGCCCACTCCCCGGACGAGTTCGTGGAGCTGTCGGAAGTGCCGATCCGCACAGCCCTGCTGGCGCGATTGATCGAGGAAGTATAGGAGTTAGCAGTACATCGAAATACGAGAACCGCACCTGTCTGATGCTGAGCAGTCACATCGGGCGGGTGCTTTTTTATGGGGTAAGGCCAAGAACCTGCAAAATGGGCAAGAGCTATACCTTGCATTGCAAGACTAATGACGCTATACTGGATGAAGTATCATGTAATGCAAGGGAATGCTTGTCATCATTACTCTTGTATTGCAAGGTATTGGGGAGGTGAAAGAGAATTTGTCGACAACACAGATGCTGAAAGGAATTCTCGATGGTTGTTTACTGGCGATTATTAAGGATAAAGAAGTATACGGTTACGAGTTGGCAGAAAAACTGGAAAGCTACGGTTTTCATTCCTTCAGCGAGGGGACGATTTATCCATTGCTGATGCGAATGCAAAAAGAAGAATTGGTTACGACAACTCTGAAAAAATCAACGGCGGGCCCAAGAAGGAAGTACTATTCCCTTACACCGAAGGGCGAGGCAGAGTTAGAAATGTTTATCGAGAGATGGAACTATTTGCAAACCAATGTAAACAGGGTGTTGCGCCATGAATCGAATTCAGAACACCCAAAAGGAGATGAGACGGATGAATAGTGAATTGAAGCTGTCTGATAAAAGCAGGGAATTCCTGGACCATTTACGCGTATACTTATTCTCCAGCGGAAAACATTCGGATGAAATCGAAGAAATCGTGGAGGAATTGGAAGTTCATTTATTCGAAGCAGAAAAAAACGGAAAGCGGATTGAAAAAATCATTGGAAAATCACCGAAGGAATATATGGAGATGGTCTCTAATGAAATGGCCACCGACTATCGATCATGGATCAAAACGATTAGCCTCATCGTTTTCGGGTCATTTTCGTTTACGATTTTCTCGGACTTAATGAAGGGAGATCTCTCCTATTCTGTCCTGGAAATCGTCGGACATCTTTTTATCGGCGCTGTATTTATTGCTGCTATTGCAACGGGGTTCAAATATATATCTGCAGCAAATCCATCGATAAAAAAACAAGGATTGCTCGTAACAGCGATCATGGTCCTGCCCATCGCATTGTTTGTAGGGCTGATCTACGCCAATCGAACCATCGATACTCCCGTGATTCATTTTGGCAGTACGGCAAGCCTGATCATCGGAGGGATTACAGCACTCTTTATCATCGGCGCGTCCTTTTGGGCAAAAACATGGATTCTCCTCATTGTTGTAGCATTGTTGACACTGCCCGATTTTCTCCTGGGTCTGACTCCATTGACACACGAAGCACAGCTGATGATAAGTCCGTGGATTACCTTCGGGGGAATTGGCCTTTACCTTTGGTTATCGCTAAGCTGGTCGAGGAAAAACGGGAAATAAGCGAAGGCTGTAAAAGAAATAGATTGGAAGCGGAGGACTACCGTATTGAGAAGTGAACAAGAGATGATGAATATCCTGATTGATGTTGCTAGGAATGACGATAGAATTCGATTGGCAACGTTGGAAGGGTCGCGTACAAACAAAAATATTCGTCCAGATACCTTCCAAGACTACGATATTTCATACTTTGTAACAGATATGGATTCTTTCAAGGAGAATGATCAATGGCTTGACATCTTTGGAAATCGTGTGATGATGCAAAAACCTGAGGATATGGAGCTTTTTCCGTCAGAACTGGGGAATTGGTTTTCCTATTTAATGCTATTTGAGGATGGAAGTAAAGTAGATCTAACCCTGATTCCAATTGGCGAAGTGGGGGATTACTTTACCAAGAGCGACGGTTTAGTTAAGGTCTTGCTCGATAAGGATGCGCTCATGAAAGAGGAAGTGATCGCAGATGATCGCCAATATTGGATCAAAAAGCCAACTGTTAGAGAATTCGATGATTGCTGCAATGAATTCTGGATGGTTTCCACGTACGTAGTAAAAGGGCTAGCCAGAAAAGAAATCCTTTTTGCGATTGATCATCTGCACGAGATTGCGAGACCGAATGTATTGAGAATGATGACTTGGCAAATTGGATCCGAGCAAGGCTTCACTTTTAGTGTGGGGAAAAACTATAAATTTATCGATCGGTACCTACCAAAGGAAGATTGGGAGAAACTCCTCTCAACGTATTCTGAGAGTGGGTATGAGGAAATGTGGCAGTCTTTATTCACCTGTTATGAGTTATTTAGAAAATACTCTAAAGCTGTGTCAACAAGTCTCGGATATAAGTACCCGGATTACGATGAAGCCATTACGAAGTATACACAAAATATTTACAGCTCATTGTGAAACGACCAGAGCTGGTCGAGGAAAAAGGAGAAAAAAGCGAGGGCATTTGGGATCTTCACCAAGCCGGGAACGGAAAAGGCGGAACACTCTCTTAGCGGCCAACCTTGAATAACTTCTTCGAAGCGGCTGCTTTTGGCCGCGGTTCCGCCTTTGAAGTGGGAGGCGGCCAGGGATGACCCCCCAGCAAAGATCCCAACCCGCCGGAGCGTTTTCTCCTTTTTCCTCCCCACCACTGCAGCCTGAACCACACCCATCCAAAAAGCAGACAGTTTCACAATCGGAAACTCCGATGGAAAATGCTACAATTCCTATGTGGACAAAACCAAGAAACAGGAAAGGACGGAGACGACATGAAATATCATCGTTTGGGAAACAGCGGCCTGCATGTGTCCGCTTTGGGAATCGGGACCAACTCATTCGGAGGACGTGCGGATGAGGCCACCTCGACGGCAATCATTGACGCAGCATTGGACGGCGGCATCAACTTTATCGACACCGCCAATATTTATACAGGCACAGAATCCGAGCGCATCATCGGTAAAGCGCTGGAAGGACGCAGACATGACGTCGTGCTGGCTACCAAAGCTGGCCTGGTAAAGGGAGAGGGAGTCAATGAGCGCGGCTCCTCTCGCTATCATCTGCAAAAGGAACTGGAAGGAAGCCTGAAACGTCTGCGGACCGACTATGTCGACCTCTACCAGATCCATACCTTTGATCCCAACACCCCGCTGGAAGAGACATTGCGAGCGTTGGATGACATGGTACGCTCGGGGAAAGTACGCTATATCGGGGCATCCAACTACTTCGCCTGGGAAGTGATGAAGGCGCTCGGAATCAGCGAGCTGAAAGGCCTGAACCGCTTCGTCTCCCTGCAGGTCAGCTATTCTTTGGCCGACCGTACGCCGGAGCGGGAGATGATTCCGCTCTGCCTCGATCAAGGGCTGGGCATCATCCCTTACTATCCGTTGGCAGGAGGCATTTTGACTGGCAAGTACACCTCTGCGGATCAAGGCCCGGCAGGCTCCAGGCTGGAAAAAGAGCCGCGCTTCGCGAGATTCCTGGGCCAGGACAAGATTCAGCTGGGTCAACAGGTTGCCGATCTGGCAAAAGAGCTGGGGATGGCGCCGAGCGTGCTTTCCATCGCCTGGCTGATGAACAAGCCTGCCGTCTCCACCGTCATCGTCGGTGCTTCGCGCGTTGAGCAGCTCGCCGCCAATTTGGAGAGTGCATCTGTGGAGCTGGACAGCGCTACCATGAATCGCTTGGACGAGTTGAGCGAGCCGTATCGTCTGGGTGAACCGTTCGGGTTTTTCCGCCTGAGCTGATTTTTGCACGAAAAAGGACCCTCACCTGCACGGAAACGATGACTAACTTGCCGGTCACTGTTCCGTCGGGAGGGTCCTTTTTTTCAAGCCTTATTCAGCAGCCATGCTGCTTTCTTTGAGGATGACGTCATGCGCGCCGCCTTCGACAAGGCTGGTCGCGGAGATGACCGTAATTCTCGCTTTTTGCTGCAATTCCGGAATGGAGAGCGAGCCGCAGTTGCACATGGTCGATTTCACCTTGTTCAGCGTACGATCCAGGTTTTCGCGCAGAGAACCTGCGTAAGGCACGTAGGAGTCGACCCCTTCTTCAAAGACGAGGCTTTGCTTGCCGCCGGTGTCATAACGCTGCCAGTTGCGCGCGCGGTTGGAGCCTTCACCCCAGTATTCTTTCACGAAGTTGTTTCCGATCTTCACTTTTTTGGTCGGGCTCTCATCGAAGCGGGCGAAGTAACGGCCCAGCATGACGAAATCCGCGCCCATCGCCAGAGCGAGCGTCACGTGATAATCATGCACGATTCCGCCGTCGGAGCAGATCGGGATGTAGATGCCAGTCTCTTTGAAATACTCGTCGCGGGCTTGCGCCACCTCGATGACAGCAGAGGCTTGTCCGCGTCCGATTCCTTTTTGCTCGCGCGTGATGCAAATCGAACCGCCGCCGATCCCTACTTTGATGAAATCTGCGCCAGCATCGACGAGGTAGCGGAAGCCTTCCTTGTCTACTACGTTTCCGGCACCGATCGGCACATTGAAATTGGCTTTTACGTATTCAACCGTTTCTTTTTGCCACTCGCTGAAGCCGTCCGAAGAGTCGATGACGAGGATGTCGACACCTGCTTCAACCAGCGCAGGAACGCGTTCCTTGTAGTCCTTGGTGTTGATCCCTGCTCCAACGATGTAGCTCTTGTTGGCGTCCAAAAGAGAGAGCGGATTGTTTTTGCGAGAGTCATAGTCTTTGCGGAAGACCAGGAACTCGAGATTTTGATTTTCGTCAACGATCGGCAGACAATTCAATTTGTGTTCCCAGATGAGGTCGTTGGCTTCCGACAGAGTCGTGCCGGACTTGGCATAGATCAGGGAGGAGAATGGTGTCATGATGTCGCTCACTTTTTTATCCAGCGAGTCGCGGCTGATGCGGTAGTCGCGCCCTGTCACGATGCCGAGCAGCTTGCCCTTGGCGGTGCCGTCTTCAGTGACTGCACAGGTGGAGTGGCCGGTCTGTTCTTTCAATGCCAGAATATCTTTGAGAGTTTGGTCCGGGGTCAGATTGGATTTGCTGACGACGAAGCCTGCTTTGTACGCTTTGACCTTGCGCACCATGGTTGCCTGGCTCTCTACGGATTGGGAACCAAAAATAAAGGAAATACCGCCACATCGAGCCAGAGCTACCGCCATATGATGGTCGGATACTGCTTGCATGACTGCTGATGAGAACGGTATGTTGAGGGAGATCGCCGGTTTTTCCCCTTTTTTAAACTTAGTAATCGGGGTGGATAAATCTACATTGGCGGGAGTGCATTCCTTCGTGGTCAGATTAGGAAGCAGCAAGTACTCATTAAAAGTGCGGGATGGTTCGTTGTAATACGTTGCCAAAATTCTCTCCTCCTTATAGGTATCAAGGTACCATTTTCTCTACGAATCGGGTTGTCAAAGCTACGCCAAAAAGCTTGGCTCAGCCAAGTGTTCTAATCATGGTAACGTTGATGGAGAGAGACGTCAATAGGGAAATGAGGAATGGAGTGATTTTCATGATCGTTTGGAAAAAAGGGGCCGGGCAGGATCAATGGCTTGGCAGGTTTTCCAGGGAAGAAGCTTACATTTTGCATGGGAATCTATGTATTCGACCCGAGCGTTCGTTGACCTTTGTAGATGATCGCAAAGAAGGCGAGAGAGGAGCGGTCATCGGTTCCTATCTGACAGGGATGCCGTTTCATGCGTTTACCATTCATGCAGATGAGGAGGTAGAAAGCTATGACGTTCAGGAGATGCTGGAGCGAGTACGTGACGAGCTGGGCATTACTTCGCCTCCGCAATCGATCACAGCGATCTTCACAGTAGCCGAGCGCCATCTGCCAAAGCTGCTTATCCCGCATGTTCAGTCGAAGCGGACGATGCTTTTGAAAAAATGGACGCAGAAGGAACGACTTCTCCCACAAGGAAGCTCTCGTCTGGTGACGAGAAACGACCTCGATGCGATGACAAGCCTGGCGAGGCAAATCGGGATGGTCAGTTTTCGCCCTGATGAGCTGCTCGACCTGCCGCATATCGGGATTTTCGATGGCGCGGAGCCGATTGCGCTGGCGGGATTTCATATCTATTCGCAAGATTACGTGGAGATTGGAAACATCGGCGTTGCTCCAGCCTGTCAAGGAACGGGCCTGGGAGCGCAGATTACCTCTGATATTTGCCGGATCGCAGCTGCGAAATCTGCCGATGTCTACTTATGTGTGTTTGAAGACAATCTGCCGGCGAGACGAATCTATGAAAAGCTTGGCTTTCAGACTGTCGAGCGGTATACGTTTGTCGATTTTCTCTTTTAAGAGAAGGATTTGAGCCTAGCCGGAAGAAAGGACGAAATTGGCTATTCCGATACATACAAGAAGTCCGAGGAAAAAGATAAATCCATATCCGATGAGCAAAAGAAGTTTTTCAAAATCTCGATCCATTGCCTGGTCCTCCCTGACCTTAGTATCGATAAGGCTTGGATAAAGAATACCAAAAAATGGATATTACAACAATAGGTTCAAAGTCATGCAAGCTGCCGGTTCATGCCGGCAGCTTTTTTGTGCCATCTACTCCAGGATGTCGGACCAACGCGTGCGTGGACTGCTGTGTCTTGACCGTGATCTGGAGATGAAGCCCCGTCCGCTCTCGGTAGTTTCGATTCTGTCGCCAAAGTTCTGGTTAGCAGGGAGAGGAAGTGCTGGTGCTTTATGCACCTGCTAAAAAAACCGCCGTCAGAAAGACAAGCTGAAGCGCCGTTCGCAGAAACAGATTAGGTACTGGACGCCCTCCGATAGTAAGTCTTTCCTTGGCCGCTCGCACATTCGCAGGAAACATTGCAATCAGCAGCACTGCCAAGCCTATAGAGGCTGCCTTAGAAGTGGCGGGAATCAGGATACCGATAGCCCCTGCAATTTCCAACCAACCAGTGACACTCACGATCCAACCGGGCTGTGGGAAAACGGGTGGAACCATTCGTATCAGATCGGGTCGTCTCTTTCCCCAGTGAGCGGAAGCGGAGAAAAGCAGCATGATAGCCACCGCTCCTTGAAGTGATGTTTGCCAGTCATCAAAATACGGAAAGCCAACCAGACCAATAACTTTAAAGAGCAAAAATGAAACGATTAACACGTAAAATGGAAGCATTCTTACTCTCCCCTTCCAAGATCAATTTGTGTTTTTTTTTTCTCCAACGAGGGTAGGAGGATCAGACGACCAATTTGATTGCACTCTTCAGCAAACCAAATATCCCCGTCTGCACCTATCGTAATGCCATGCGGCTCTGCATTCTTCGTAGGTATCGGATATTCCGTAATTTTTCCATCGATGGTTATTCGGCCAATTTTGTTGCCTCCCCATTCCGTAAACCAAAGATCTCCATTCGTTCCGGATACAATAGCATGGGGGCGAGCGTTTGGTGTGGGAATTTCAAATTCCTTGATCTCGCCTGAAATAGTAATTCTTCCGATCCGATTACACATAATTTGCACAAACCATAAGGCCCCATCTGGCCCGCTCGTAATGCCAACAGGCCCGGAATTCGGTGTGGGAATGGGAAATTCCGTTATTTCACCATCGATGGTTATTCTTCCGATCGTATTGTTTTGATTCTGCGTAAACCATAACGCGCTGTCAGGACCTGAAGTAATAAAAGAGGGGAACGTACCCGGGGCAGGCAGATCAAACTCAGTAATCTCTCCTTCCGCAGTTATCCTTCCGATCCTCCCGTTATTCATCTCGGTAAACCAGATCCCACCGTCAGGGCCTTCTGTTATACCGAAGGGCGCAGAGCCCTCAGACGACAGCTCATATTCTGTAAATTGCCCGTTCATCGACATTCGTCCGATCTTATTTGCGTTATATTCTGTGAACCACAGGTTTCCCGTCCGATCCATAATGATAGACATTGCTCCAGCGTTTGCTGTCGGAATGGGGAAAGAATGGATTGCTCCTCCAGCGTCTATCCTCCCGATCTGATTTCCCTTTTGTTGTGTAAACCAAATAACACAGTCTCTCCCAGCAGTGATTCCGTACGGCCCCGAGTCTTGGTTGTTGACCACATATTCCATAATCTTGTGTCTCATGCGCTACCCTCCAGAAAATAAATATGATGCTGTTTCATACTGTCATATAGCAGTTCTCCTTACCATGACTCTCTTTGCTTGATCTGTCGAATCCCTTGTGCAATCTGTTTCCTCTCATGCTCTTTTAGCGAATAGAGTACAGGTGCCGAAGGAAGCTCGAACTTCAGATGAGAATGAGGGATTTCCGTCAGTAAGGTTCCAATAGGTTGTTGACTTTCTTTCCTGCGTATCACATTCCAGAAAATTCTGGATCTATTTTCTTCGGTGCCCCATTTTTCAAGTGAGTTACGAAATAGCAGACATTTCCCGATTACGAAATCATGTTCCTTGATTGGTTCTGTGGCCTCGAACCCTGCGTCCTCAAGTCCATCAGAAATGGCAGGCATCAACTGGTCCAAATACTGACCGTAGGCAGCATCCCCGATTTCAGAAAAAGCGATCGTCAACCGGTCATACAACGAATTGTACAATGGCTTCCATGTCGATTCGATATACTGATTGCCTACTTCGCCAATCTCCTCGATGGTCATGTCAGAACGGAATACTGGTTTCATGATCATGCTGACTCCTCCTCGCAATTGCTTTAACTCTATCATACAACATGTAAGCGAATTGGAAGGTTTGGGGAAATACATGAAGGAAATCGGTGAAAAGAATAGAAAAACGTTACAAGTACTTTAATGTTCACCTATTTTTCTAAAGGTGGGATTGCATGAAGTATCGACCCAAAAAACTGGCAGCGAAATATAACTTGAGCACCAACACATTGCGGAACTACGAAGCGAAGGGGTTAATCCCCCCTGCGGAGCGATCCGCAAATGGTTACCGGATGTATTCGGAACGGCATGAAGCCTATCTGGCCTGTATTCAAGCCATGGCTCCGGCATTTGGAATGGAAGTGACAACCGCAGTCCTGCATGGTCTGCAAAGAAATGAGTTGGAAGACGCACTGTGGATCGTTAGGGAAAGGGAGGTTGAGCTTCATCGGGAGAAGGAAAGTTTCGATCAACTGGAAAAGGAGTTGAAATCATATGTTGAAGGTCGTCAAACTTACGAGGTTAGCCAACGCCTCCGCATCGACGAGGTCTCCAGACTAACGGGGGCTTCGAAATCAGCAATCCGATACTGGGAGAAAATGGGTTTGTTTACGGTTGAGCGGGACCCTGATAACGAATACCGTCTCTATCACGAAGAACATCTTATGAAAATCAGGATGATTCAGGTGCTGCAGAACGCTGTATATTCCGAGGAGACTGTAAACTTAAAGCAATCCATTGCCCTTTTTGATTTACAAAACAGCGAGTATACGATAAATCTTGCTGAAAGTATCCGAACTTACATGCATAAAACGATCAAACTCCAAATGCGAGGTCTCTACTTTCTGTATCGCTTGATTCAAGAGTTGGGTTTTTCGGAAACACCCGAAGCTAGGGTTACGTAAATGAAGGACGCTCGCCGGCTACGACGAAGTGGTTTTCCAGTAACACAAGAAGCCCTCATTTTCCGTCTGGAAGAAGGGGCTTCTGCAATGATATAACATATTCCACTTATTCACCCGGCTTGACCGGAATCGTCATCGTAAAGCAAGGCCCCTCCGCCGCATTTGCGGCAACAATCGTGCCGTCATGCGCCTCGAAGACCGCTCTGGCAATGGCAAGGCCCAGGCCGTGCTTGCCCGATTTGCCTTTGCGGAACCGCTGGAACAACTGCGGCAGCAGCGCTTCTTCGATCGGCGGCCCGTCATTGCAGATGGAGATGATCACCTGCTGGCCTTCTTGCTTGCCGGTAATGACCAATCGGCTCTTGGCGTAGCGAAGCTGATTTTCCAGGAGGTTGACGAAAGCGGTGCTCAACTGCTCGCCGTCTCCCTCGATGACCAGGGAGGCGGGGAGGTCCAGCTTCCATTCGATCTGCGGGTTCAGGACGGACAAGCGCACCTTCAATAGCTGGAACATCTCGCTGAGATCGACGCGCCCCATCTGCATCATCTGGGCGACGGACTCGATCTTGGTCAGGTAGAGAAGCTGCCCGACTACCTTTTCCAAGCGCTTGCTCTCTTCCATGATGATCGTCAGCCCTTTTTCCGCCTGAGGTCCCTGGAAGACGCCTTCGATCAGACCTTGGGTATAGCCCTGGATCGCCATGATCGGCGTCTTCAGCTCATGCGAGATGTTCTGGATAAAGTGGCGCTGCGATTCGTCATACTCCTTCAACTGGTTTTTCATCGAATCGAAGGAACGGGCCAATTGTCCGATCTCGTCGCCGCGGTCCATCGTCAGCGGAATATCAAACTGGCGGCGGGCGATCTTTTTGCACAGCTCTTCCAGACTGCGCAGCGGCTTGCTCAAATACCCGCTGAACCAGATGGCCAAGACCCAGCTAAACACCAGCAGCAGGCTGAATACCAGCAGGAACTGGCGGGTCAGGATGGCGTTGATCTGGTTGAGCTCCTGCTCTTTGGAGAAAAGCACTATATAATAAGGAAAACCGTGGTAGTCCATTTTTTTGCTGACGAAGAGGTAGCTTTCGTCGCGGCGTTCCAACGACCCGTGCCGTATCTTGCCGGATGGATGGGATGCGGCCTCTCGAAACAGATCCATGCTGTCCTCATAGGTGATGCGGCCGCTGGTCCGACTGCCGAGATGACGGCCGTCCGTAGAATACACGATCATATCGAACGAATACTCGTATCGCGAAAGCAAAAGCTGCAAAAAGTAGGGAGCCGTCGCGGGCACAGTAAGCAGTTCGTTCTTTTCATTGAACGTAATATGCTCGGACAAGGTATACAGTTCATCCTCCAGGAGCGCGTAGGTGTTGTTCACCAGGTATTGCTTGACGGCCAAGGGATAGCCAAAACCCAGCCCCAGCCCCAAAATCGAGGTCAGCGCCATGAACAGGATCAGGATTTGCCGGGAGATCGGCAGGTTTTTCAGGCGGAATTTGCTCATACGCGGGTCAGGCGATAGCCGAAGCCGTAGACGGTCTCCAGCGGGAACTTGCTCATTTTCTTGCGGATTCGTTTGACCAGATCATCGACCGCCCGATCCGAACCGATATAGTCATCCCCCCAGATGGAGGTGAGAATCTGCTCGCGGTTAAGGGCCAAGCCCAGATTGTGCAAAAAGTAGATGATCAGCTCAAACTCCTTCGTAGTCAAATCGATCAGTTCCTCGCCTTCCTTCACCTGCCGCCCTTTTTCGGAAATCAGATAAGGACCGATCTGCACCCAATCCTGGAACGTCTGTGTCGGAGCGGGGACATGAACGGCCTTTTCATAGGTGCGCTGCAGCAGCTTCTTCGCCCGGATCACCAACTCCCGAGGGAGAAAAGGCTTCGCCAGGTAGTCATCGCTGCCCAGCTCCAAGCCAATGATTTTATCTACATCTTGATCGCGTGCCGAAATAAAAATGATCGGGACGTCCGATTTTTGACGGATCAGCCGCAGCAGCTCGTAGCCGTCGATGTCAGGCATCATGATGTCCAGAATCCAGAGATGCGGCTGCTGTTCGTCTTCTAATACAGAGACGACTTCAGTCCCGTTTGCGAAAGCCCTCACCTGCAACCCCGCGCTCTCCAGGTAGGATTGCAAGAGCTCCAGGAGGTTGGTCTCATCGTCCACGAGATAGACGAGGTAGGGAGTTTCCATGGTGTATCCCTCGCTTTGCATCACTCTTTTTCTTCCATTGTAGCATAGCAAAAAATGCGATGTGTGAAAGAGCCGTATGAGAATCATGGAAAACATGTGGAAGGCAGGATTCGCTTTTGCAAAAAGCGAAAAGAAAAGAGAACTCAGGAAGGAGCGATTCCATGCAACGAAACATCAAAACCTCACTCGTACTACTTTCGCTGCTGCTGCTCTCGGCTTGCAACTCACAGCCCGTTGTAGAACCGAAGCCGGCACCCGAGCAGCCGCCCGCTCCCATTGTAGAGGCACCTGCCACGCAAGAACCGACTTATCCCTATACGTCCCCATTGACCGGGCTCGGCACCAATCAGCCGCCGGAACAGCGCCCGATCATGGTGATGATCAACAATGCACCTCCTGCCCGGCCGCAGACGGGCTTGAACCAGGCGGACATCATTTACGAGGTATTGGCAGAGGGAGAGATGACCCGTTTCCTAAGCGTCTTCCAAAGCCAAAAACCGGATGTCATCGGTCCTGTACGCAGTATCCGCCCGTATTTTATCCAGCTGGGTGTCGGCTTCGATGCCATGCTGGTCCATGCGGGAGGCAGTCCGGATGCCTTGAAAACCTTGTCCAGATCGGATTACAGCCACCTCGACGAAATCCCCAACGGCAGGTATTTCTGGCGGGAGCAATTCCGCAAAGCGCCGCATAATCTGTACACCAACACAGAATTGCTCGAGCAAGCGATGATCGACAAGGGAATGCGGACGACGGCAGAACCGATCCATTTCTCCTTCCTGCCCGAAGATGCCGTCATCGCCGACGGAGAGCCTGCTTCGACGATCGAGATCGAGTTTCATTCGCTGAACAAGGCAAGCTTTCAATACGATGCCGAGCAGAAAAAGTATCTGCGCTTCACAGACGGCAAGGAGCATATCGACCTTAGCGACAACAAGCAGTTGTCGGCGACCAATGTGCTGGTCATCTCTGCCCGCCACCGGGTCCTGGATAATGAGGGCAGACGGGAAGTCGACGTGGTAGGTCCGGGAGACGGCTACCTGTTCCAGCAAGGCAAGGCCAAAAAGGTGAAATGGAAGCGCAGCAACGGGGTAATCAAGGCGTATGCAGATGACGCGATGACACAGGAAATGCCTTTGTTGCCTGGCCAGACCTGGGTCGAAATCGTGCCGAATGCACCAGGGCTTGCCCAGCACCTCAAATTTCAGTAAGTGCTTGCAGCCTACCCCCGTTTCTTTTATGATATGTATGGGACTTTAGCGCTTAAAAATTTCACAGTGGGAAATCAGAAGCGTAACCATAAACGGGGTGAATGGCATGCAACTGGAGAAATTGAAGGGAAAAGGCATCGAGCAGCTTTTTGAAGCCGTCCTGTCATTGGAAACCATCGAGGAATGCTATCAATTCTTTGATGATCTGTGCACAGTAAACGAAATGCAATCCCTGGCACAACGCCTGGAAGTAGCGCGCATGCTGCGCAAAGGATTTACGTACAATCAGATCGAAGCAGAGACCGGTGCGAGCACCGCGACCATATCGCGTGTCAAACGCTGCCTGAACTACGGCAATGACGGCTATCAGATGGCGCTGGAGCGGATCGGCAAATAGGGAGGCAACAACGGGTGATTGATTATCGTGGCTGGCGCCATACGTTTAAGCTGGACCCGGACAAGACGATCGGGGACGCGGAGCTGGAAGCCATTTGCGAATCAGGGACAGACGCAATCATCGTTGGCGGCACGTACGGCGTGACGTATGACAACACGCTCGAGCTGATGTCGCGAATCCGCCGCTACGCCGTGCCGACCATCCTGGAGATTTCCTCGCTGGAGGCGGTCGTGCCTGGCTTTGATTCGTATTTTGTTCCACTTGTCATAAACGCCGGGGATCCGGACATGATCTTTGCGCCGCATGTATCGGGTCTGCTGGCATACGGGTCCTATATACACTGGGATGAGATCATAACCGAGGGCTATCTGATCGCCAACCCGGAAGCGGGAGCGGCGAAGCGGACCCAGGCTCGTCCGATCGCCGACAGTGCGACGGCCAAAGCGTACGCGCAGGTAGCGACGCAGATATGCCGTTTGCCTATTGTCTATCTGGAATACAGCGGACAGTACGGCGATCCTGAGGTAGTCAGGGGCTGCAAGGCAGGCGTGCATGAGGCCCATTTCTTTTACGGCGGGGGCATCCGTACGCCGCAGCAGGCTGCCGAGATGGCAGATATTGCCGACACCGTCGTCGTCGGCAACCTGGTCTATGAGGATGTGGCAGCGGCATTGGCTACCGTCGCTGCGGTGAAGGGATCGTAAGCCGTTTTTGACGAAAAAGAATACGTACACCAAAAGCCGAGTAGATCACCTGATCGCTCGGCTTTCTTACGTTTTCACATCCTCTTGCCGTTCCGCCAGCTTGTCTTTCGCATGCGCGGTGCAACAATCACCGTCTTTTTTCGTTTTAATAGGTAGAGCAAAGTACGACAAAAGAACGGGGTGCCACGGAATGAAACCGATTCAACGGAGCAGATGGCGCCTTGCCGCAGGAATCTGCTACTACCGTCTCAAGCGTTATGGGGAATGGCTGTTTGGGCAAAAAAAGTACGCCCGGAAACGGGAGAAGGAGCTTTTTGCGCATGTCCATTTTCGCCATCAGACACCGCTCTTGCGAAAATTAAAAAATGTAGAGATGTGGATGCAGCACAATAAAGTAACCAATCTGCGGCTCGCTGTGCAAAGACTGGACGGAATCGTTGTCCAGCCGGGAGAGACCTTCTCCTACTGGAAGCTGATCGGAAAACCGACAAGGAGCAAGGGGTATCTCCCCGGCATGCTCTTGTCGCACGGACGTGTGACGGCTGGCGTCGGCGGGGGGCTTTGCCAGCTTTCCAATCTGCTGTTCTGGATGACGATCCACACGCCGATGACCGTTACGGAGCGGCACCGGCACAGCTACGACGTCTTTCCCGACGCCAATCGCACACAGCCTTTTGGCAGCGGCGCGACCTGCTTTTACAACTACATGGACCTGCAGATCAAAAATGAGACCAAACAGCCCTACCAGCTCCATCTGTACCTGACGCAAACGCATCTGGTCGGGGAGTGGCGCGCATCGATGCCCGCTACACGCCGCTATGAAATTGTGGAAAAGGATCATGCCATCCAACCGTCCCTGTGGGGTGGATACGAACGCAAGAACCGCCTGTACCGGAACGTGTACAGCATCGATGGAGAATGGCAGCAGGAGGAGTGGGTGACGGACAACCACGCGTTGCTGATGTATGAGCCCTTGTTGCCGAATGGCAAAGAGGGGTAAGGTGGATTTTTCCATTTCCCATATCCCAACTGGAACTGAACCTCGATCTGTGCGAAAATAGGAACATATGCTTTCGTTGATGGACGGGAAAGGTGGATTCATACATATGTCGTACGTGGACCGAATCACAGCAGGTTTAAATCCGGAGCAAAAGGAGGCTGTTCTTACCACAGAAGGGCCAGTTCTGATCCTGGCCGGAGCGGGCAGTGGCAAGACCAAAGTCCTTACGCAGCGGATTGCTTACCTTATCAGTGCCAAACAGGTAGCGCCGTGGAGCATACTGGCGATTACCTTTACCAATAAAGCGGCCCGGGAGATGCAGAACCGTGTCGCGTCGATCATTGGCGGGGTGGCAGCACAAGAGACGTGGATTTCTACGTTCCACTCCCTATGCGTGCGGATTTTGCGCCGGGACATCGACCGATTGGGCATCAACCGCAATTTTTCAATTCTGGATGCCGGAGATCAGTTGTCCGTGGTCAAACAGTGCTTGAAGGAGCTGAACATCGATCCGAAGCAGTACGAACCGCGCGGGATCTTGTCCGCAATCAGCACGGCGAAGAACGAGCTGACGGACGTTGCAACTTTTGCACGCCTGGCCGGAGACCCGTTTTCACAGGTGGCCGCCAAGGTGTACGAACTGTATCAAAAGAAGCTGAAAAACAACCAGTCGCTTGATTTCGACGATCTGATCATGACGACGGTGCGTCTTTTTAAAGAAGTGCCGGAAGTGCTGGAGTTTTATCAGAAAAAATTCCGCTACATCCACGTGGATGAGTACCAGGATACGAACCGCGCGCAGTACCTACTGATCTCCATGCTGGCGGACAAATACCGCAATCTCTGCTGCGTGGGGGATGCCGACCAGAGCATTTACAAATGGCGCGGTGCGGATATTTCCATCATCCTGAACTTTGAAAAGGACTATCCGGAAGCAAAAATGATCAAACTGGAGCAAAATTACCGCTCCACCAAAACGATCCTGCAAGCAGCCAACCAGGTCATTGCCAACAACAAGCTGCGCAAAGAGAAAAAACTCTGGACACAGAAGCAGGAAGGGAATAAAATCACCTGCTATCAGGGCGATTCTGAGCATGAGGAAGCCTATTTTATCGTCGATACGATCCGCAAGCTGATGGCGGATTACAAGCGCTATGACAAGTTTGCGGTCTTGTACCGGACGAATGCGCAGTCCCGCGTGGTGGAGGATGTGTTCATGAAGTCGAACATTCCGTACACCATCGTCGGCGGCACGAAGTTCTACGATCGCAAAGAGATCAAGGACATCCTCGCTTATCTGCGCCTGATCTCCAATCCGGATGACGATATCAGCCTGACGCGGATCATCAATGTGCCGAAGCGCAATATCGGCGATACGACGGTAGAGAAGCTGCAGGCGTATGCCAACGCGCACGGACAGTCGCTCTACCAGGCGATTCAGGAGGCTGGCTTCATGGGGCTGCCTGCGCGCACGACCAATGCGATTCTCGCCTTTAACGACCTGATCACGAATCTGATGCAGATGACGGACTATTTGAGCGTGACAGAGCTGGTGGAGGAAGTGTTGAAGCGTACCGGCTACCGCGAATCCCTACAGGTGGAAAAGACGCTGGAAGCGCAGGCCCGCCTGGAGAACATCGACGAGTTTCTCTCCGTCACCCAGGAGTTTGAGCGCAAAAACGAAGACAAGAGCCTCTTGGCTTTCCTGACGGATCTGGCTCTGGTGGCGGATATCGATTCCCTCGGCGAAGAGGATGCTCCAGAAGAAGTCTCTGCTGAGGGACAGGTGGTGCTGATGACCTTGCACAGCGCCAAAGGGCTGGAGTTTCCGGTCGTCTTTCTCATCGGAATGGAGGAGGGAGTCTTCCCGCACAGCCGTTCCCTGTTCGACGAGACAGAGATGGAGGAAGAGCGGCGTCTGGCCTACGTCGGGATTACCCGTGCAGAGGAGCAGTTATATCTGAGCTGTGCCCGCATGCGGACGTTGTTCGGGCGCACGAATGCGAGCGCTCCGTCCCGATTCCTCCAGGAGATCCCGTCAGAGCTGATGGAAAGCAATCTGGTGTCAGAGCGCGGATACGGGCAAGGAGGCTTCTCCAGCCAGCGCGAGTCTGCCTTCCGCTCCTCCAGCTTTGCCACACCGGCAGGCGGACTATCGAGGAACACAGCCCCGACAAGGCCTGCGGGAACGGCGCAATCTCCCTTTTCGCGGTCTGCAGCCTTTCAGGCGGGGGATAAATTGCCTGGACATGGCGGCGGAGCAGGGATTAACTGGAAGGTCGGCGAAAAGGTGAAGCATGGCAAGTGGGGCGTGGGAACCGTAGTGAAGGTAAAGGGAGAAGGCGACAATATGGAGTTGGACATCGCGTTTGCCAGCCCGGTCGGGATTAAAAAGCTGTTGGCCAAGTTTGCTCCGATTGAACGCGGATAAGCAGGATACTGTCGAGTAAAGGATGAACGGATGATATGGATCGATTGACAGCGGAAAAGCGTATAGAAGAATTAACGAAACTAATCGAGCGGCATAACCGTCTGTATCATGAAGAGGATCGACCGGAAATCAGCGATCAGGAGTACGACCAATTGGTTCGGGAGCTCCTTGCGCTCGAAGAGAATTTCCCGGACCTGGCCCAGCCTGATTCTCCGACGAAACGAGTGGGCGGGGCGCCGCTGCCTTTCTTTGAAAAGGTGGTGCACAAGACCCCGATGCTCAGCCTGGGCAATGCATTTAGCGAGGAAGATCTGCGGGATTTTGACAGACGAGTTCGCCAGGCGGTGGGCAATCAGGCAGTGCGCTATGTTTGCGAGCTGAAAATTGACGGGCTTGCCGTATCGCTGCATTACGAGAACGGTTTGTTCGTCAAGGGAGCGACGCGTGGAGACGGGACCACAGGGGAGGATATCACCCAAAACCTGAGGACCATTCGTTCGATCCCGCTGCGGCTTAGCCGGCCGTTGACGCTGGAGGTTCGCGGGGAAGCCTACATGCCCAAGCCAGCTTTTGAAAAGCTGAATAAAGAAAGGGAAGAGCGCGGCGAGCCGCTGTTTGCGAATCCACGGAATTCGGCTGCAGGCTCACTGCGCCAGCTCGACCCCAAAATCGCTGCATCCAGGCAGTTGGATACGTTCATCTATGCAATCGGTGATTTGCAGGGGGAGAGTGTCGAGTCGCACAGCGAAGGACTTGATTTGCTGGAGTCGCTGGGCTTCAAGGTCAATCCGGAGCGGCGCACGTACTCGGACATCGACGAAGTGATTTCGTTCATTCACAGCTGGACGCAAAAACGTCCCACCCTGCCGTATGAAATCGACGGCATGGTGATCAAGGTAGACAGTTATGCGCAGCAAGAGGAGCTGGGCTTCACTGCCAAGAGCCCGCGATGGGCGATTGCATACAAATTCCCCGCCGAGGAAGCTGTGACGATCCTGGAGGGAATCGAGGTGTCTGTCGGGCGCACAGGAACGGTAACGCCGACTGCGCTGCTCAAGCCTGTCAGCCTGGCGGGAACGACCGTGAAGCGCGCCTCCCTGCATAATGAAGACATCATCCGTGAAAAAGGCCTGTTGATCGGCGACCATGTCGTGGTCAAAAAGGCAGGCGACATCATACCGGAGATCGTCGCGGTTCTGCCGGAGCGGCGGACGGGAGACGAGACGCCCTTTTCCATGCCGACGCACTGCCCGGAATGCGGCAGCGAGCTGGTGCGCTTGGAGGATGAGGTGGCTCTGCGCTGCATCAATCCGATGTGTCCGGCATTGATTCGCGAAGGGATCATCCATTTCGTCTCGCGCACGGCGATGAATATCGATGGCCTAGGGGAAAAAGTAGTGGCGCAACTGTACAACGACGGGATCATTCACAGTGTCGCTGACCTCTACTACCTGCATCAGCAGCGCGATGTTCTGCTCGGGATGGAGCGTATGGGCGAAAAATCGGTAGACAATCTGCTGGCTGCGATCGAGGCGAGCAAGGAAAACTCCCTGGAGCGCCTCCTGTTTGGTCTCGGAATCCGCCTGGTCGGAGCCAAGGCAGCCAAGGTGCTGGCCGAGCATTTTGGACATATGGATGCCATCTCGCAGGCGCAGGAAGAGGAGTTCACCCTCATCGATGAGATCGGTCCGAAAATGGCTGCCAGCCTGTATCAATACTTCCGCCTGCCACAGGCAGAGGCCGTGATCGAGCGGCTGAAGGCGGCAGGGGTGAACATGGCCTACAAGGGTGTCCGTGTAGAAGCTGGAGAAAACCTCCCGTTCAGCGGCAAAACCATCGTGGTGACAGGGACCTTGTCGGCTATGTCTCGCCAGGAAGCGGAGGAGACGATTGCGCGCCTCGGAGGCAAGGTGACCGGCAGCGTGAGCAAAAAGACGGATCTGGTGATCGCAGGTGAAAAGGCGGGCTCCAAGCTGGAAAAGGCGGAGAAATTGGGTGTAGCAGTGATGGACGAGGCTGGTTTTCTGCAAATATTGGAAAGTAGCAAGTAATCCTCGCAGGGGGCTGCGCTACAGCAAACGGAAGGAACGGTGATGGAGCTTGAGAAAATTCTGGCGATGGGGAGTAGTCATGATCGTGCTGGCAAGCATGTCGGGCTGCAGCGATAGCGGACAGAAAAAGCCACCTTCTTCACCCGTAACAGCAGCAGCACTGCCAGGGGAGTTCACCTATCAGGAAGTATTGGAAAAAGGGGGAGCCGTCCACAACCTGTCGATGCGCGACGAGAAGCAGGTATGGGTCGGCACCAATGCCGGCCTCTACCATTCGGTCGACCAAGGCAAATGGGGACTGGTTTCCTCTCAATTGGAGTATAGAGACATCGTCGGTTGGTATGTGTATCCGGGTGATCCCAATCACATCCTGATCGCAGGGGATGCAGGCGTCATGCATTCACTGGATGGCGGAGAGAACTGGAGCACAATCGGTACGGGATTGCCGACGCCAGCCAACATCCGCAGCTTCGTCGGGATTGAGGAAGACGATCAAATCCGGCTGTGCGCTTTCGTCTCCGGCGAAGGAATCTACCAATCGCTGGACGGGGGCGAGACATGGCAGATGTGGCTGCCGATGGATCAGGAGGTCTATGCGATGGACTTCAATCCCGTAGAGAACCGTCTATATGTCGCAGCGCAGTTCAGCTTGTTTTACCATGAAGACGGTCAATGGAAGTCTGAGCTGCTGCCGCAGGCGGAGCAGACGTATTCGCTCGCTGTTGATCGGCGCACAGGCGTGTTGGCCGTAGCGACGGAGCAGGGCGTTTTTGAAAAAGAGAGTGGCGAGTGGCGCATGCTGAATGCCAAGGCGCCGGAGAAACTGATCGTGGTCGCCCCTGGGGAAGGGAAGACGAAGTGGGTCGGCATCGGTGAATCCGCCTTGATCTACTCGCTCACCAATGACAGGTGGAAAAAATGGAATTGACACGCTCATTTCGGATAAGGAGTAACGTATGAAAGCGAAGTTTTGGGCACGATGCAAGCTAGTAGCGGCTGGGCTGCTAACGGTCGCAGCGACAGGATGTTCGTTCCTCCCGACAGGCCAGGAACGGGTCGTCGAACCAAGTACCCCATCCCTGTCTCCGGTCATTGAGGTCTCGGAGGATTATTACGGCAGTATCATGCCTTACAAGCCCAATCAGACACGGGGCATGCTCCTGGAAAACAAATTCCGCATTGATTTTAGTCACCTGGAGCTTGGGATGATGGAATTTGCCAGAGACACGTTTCCGACTTCCTCCTTCTTCTTCCAGGAAGGGCAGTATATCAAGAAGGAGCAGGTGCGGGCATGGATCGCGGAAGAGAAGGCTGGAGAGCAGACCGGACAGCGAAAAAGCGGGCTGCTCGTTCATGTCCTGGAGCATGATTATCTCAACAAGGAAACGCAGCAGCTGGCTGGGATGGCTCTGGGCCTCTCGCTCTCACCTGTATACAAGGACGCTACCGGACAGGATAAACGCTATACCATTGCAGAGCTTCAGGAGCGCGGCAAACAATTGGCGGCCAAAATGGTCCAGTCTGTGCGGTCCAACGATCTGCAGGTACCCATCCTGATCATGCTCTATCAGGTGCCGGAAATGAACTCTTCTCTGGTGCCAGGGAACTTTATCATGTCGGGAACGGTCAATGCCAATGAGTCGGCAATCTCCAAATGGCAGCCGATCGACGAGGAGTTTTTCCTCTTTCCAAGTACAGAGGTGGGGAAAAAATACGCCCAGCAGTCCCTGCAATACGACAAGTTCATGCGCGAATCCCAGACGTTCTTCCGGGACTTTATCGGCATGACGGGCGTCGGCCGCTTCATGGGCGGCAATCTGACCGAGCTGACCATCACGGCGACGGCGGAGTATGACTCCCGGACGGAGGTATTGCAGTTCACCCAGTTTGCAGCGAATAACATCAATCAGCTTTTTGATAAAAGTGTGCATGTAAACCTGTATGTCCAAGCCATGAACAAGCCGCTTGCGATCTACATCCGCCCAGTAAAAGGCGAGCCGTACATGCATATCTACCGGTAGGATACAAAATCCGTTCCTTCGTCCACATGAGTGGCGATGGGGACGGATTTTTGTTTTTTCATCTTAGAGCAGCCCACATAAAGCTAGGGGTCAACCAAGGCTGGTCGAGGAAAAAGGCGAAAAAGCGAAGGCATTTGGGATCTTGACCAAGCCGGAACGGAAAAGGCGGAACCCGCTTTTAGCGGCCAGCGCGCCCAGCAAGCCGTTAATTGCTAGTTGGTGAAAGTCCAACCGAGGTAAGAGCCAAGTCGCCTCGTAGCTGACAGGCAACTGGTGGAGAGATCCTAAGGTTGAAGCCCTGTGACAAAGTATCCCGTAAGGGAGCGAGCAAATCAGCGGACCGTAACATAAAGTGAATCCTGCCGCTTCGTTAAAGGGACCATCAGTGGATGG
>NZ_RHHT01000031.1 GCF_003710985.1 Brevibacillus panacihumi | reverse complement strand
TGAACAAGTAATCATAGCTTAACTGGGTTACCAAGTGAAAGAAAAAAGTGTTCATTTCTATTTGGCGGATACTGTTGAATTTAGTTTAGCAGTTACAGCTGATAGAGCGAAATGATTTGCACGGAAGTACAGGGGTAGTAGTCGATGCTAAAAAAATCGAGGATTTGTTGTTTCAACATTGTACTGAAACCATCAATAAGTTTGCAAAAACGGATGAAAATAAAGGAGTTTACGTTTTTTCCCTATATACTGATGTAACACATGGAAGTTTTATCATACACATAAATACTGAAGAGGCATTAGAAAAAACAGCTAACCGGTACTATGAGAATTACAAAAAGAAATTGATAGAAACGAACGATTCCTTTTATGATCGCTCATTTGAACAAACAAAAATAAGCCTAAGATTTAGTGAAGGTGATTTCGATTTCAGTTTTGAGGATTTGCCCGATCAGCTTAACGATATAATGAGCTTATATTATTGTATTAATCTAAAGGAGCTAAATTATAGTCCCGAACAAGATACGATTATTCCCAAGAGCTTAATGGACCATCAGCTATATTTTATAGGAGTTTTTCCAGAAGAGAAAGTGAATGATGAAGAATTCCTCAAGATCGTACAAAGACAAAAAAGCAAATCGGTAAAAGAGCAGCTAGAATTTTGGTTATTGCAAATCAAGAGTAATAAATGGCGTACCGATAATAATGTAATATCTAAGTATTGTAAAACTGACTATCATGCCTATGAATGCTTAGTAAATATAGGGAGTGGGCTTCTGCCCTATATTATTGAAAAGTTAAATGAGATTGATTTATCAGAAGCAGAAAGATACATATGTGAAGAACTCATAAATGATATAAAAAGCTAGAAATGTCCCGGATTCATATACAATGTAAAATTTTATACCGCAGCCTCTTGACTAATAGCCAAGAGGCTGCGGCGTTTTAGGTCGTACTAACACGATTGAAAATTGTTGGATTGTCCGGTAATTGTCCTGCACTTGATAGAGATAACGATGGGATTGCATGTGAATAAATGCGAAATCATGGTGTTTTAGAGTCGAATACCAAAAAACTTGCCCCTACCCTCTATCTTTTCCTACGCTATAGGTGGAGGGGAAACATATGTACGCTTGCAGTTTTTCCGGTACCGTAATGGGAATAGATGGCATGATGGTTTCTGTGGAGACAGACATCGCCAACGGGCTGCCGCAGTTTGACCTGGTCGGACTTGGCGGTTCTGCAGTAAAAGAGGCGCGGGACCGCGTCCGGTCCGCGATGCGAAATGCGGGCTTTGACTACCCGATGCAGCGCATTACCGTCAATTTGGCACCTGCCGATCAACGCAAGGAAGGGTCGGGCTTCGACTTGGCGATCGCGATCGGAATCTTGCTTGCTTCCAAACAAATTCCGCCACGGGAAGAGCGCATCCTGATCTTGGGGGAGCTTGCATTGGATGGATCACTGCGTCCAGTGTCTGGTGTGTTGCCGATTCTCCTGGAAGCAAAAAGAAACGGCTTTACACACGTGGTTCTGCCCGAACAAAACGAGGCGGAAGCCCGTCTGGTCGACATCGTGGTGCTGCCAGCCGCACATTTGCAGGACGCAGCAAAGTATTGGACGCAGGAGCAGCTTGTATCCCGAGGATCCGACGCCAAGGGAATGAAGACCATCAGTCTGCACAGAAGCACAGAATACCCAGATTTCAGCAACGTCTACGGCCAGAACCTCGTCAAGCGGGGGCTGGAGATTGCAGCAGCGGGATTTCACAATGTGATCCTGGTAGGCCCACCCGGATCCGGGAAGACACTGCTTGCCAATTGTCTTCCTGGGATCATGCCGCAGATGACGATGGAAGAATCGTATGAAGTAACGAAAATCTACAGTATTGCCGGGCATTTGACGCGTACCAGCGGTCTGGTACGTGAGCGCCCTTTTCGCTCTCCCCATCATACGATCACCGCGACAGCGCTGATTGGAGGGGGGACGCAGATACCGCGGCCAGGAGAGTGCAGTCTTTCCCATGGAGGCATCCTCTTTCTGGACGAAATGCCCGAATTCTCACGCCATGTATTGGAGGTGCTGCGCCAGCCGTTAGAAGCAGGAGTCGTGACGATTGGGCGATCCAAGCAGGTATTTACCTTCCCGGCCCGGTTTCTGCTAATTGGCTCGTGCAATCCGTGTCCGTGTGGTTACTTCGGGTCCAGGGACCAGCGGGAATGCTATTGCTCGCCCCTGCAGATTCAGCGATACCGGGCCAAGCTGTCTGGCCCGCTCCTGGATCGAATCGATTTACATCTGGAGGTGCCGAGGGTACCTGTTCACCTGTTAAATCAACGCAGCGTAGCAGAATCATCCGCCGTGATCCGCGACAGAGTGGAAGCCGCTAGAACAATTCAGAGCAAAAGGTTTGGCCATCGCGCCACATCGCCATTCAACAGCGCGATGAGTGGAGAAGAATTGCGCCGTTACTGCATGCTGGACAAAGAGGGTCAGGAACTGCTGCAAATGGCCATCGAAACCTTGGGGCTAAGTGCGCGCGCCTACGATCGGATCGTCAAGCTGGCCAGAACAATTGCGGACCTGGCGGGAGCGGAGGACATTGGCTCATCCCATGTGGCAGAAGCAATCCGTTATCGGGCGCTGGATCGCCAAGTCGGCGTATGCTAATTCTGCTCATCGAGTCTTATCGAGGATGCCTTCTGTTTTTCTAACGTTGGAACCTATAGACCTACTGTATCGCAATCATGTAAAAGTGAAATTGAGCGCAGTCGCTTTCATCCCAAGGGCGACAGTATTTAAAGGAGAGACTGGTCACACCTCGAGTTAGCGCCCGGAATCTCCAGATTTGTCTGCCGCTTTGGCCAAACCTGGTTGTAGGGGTAGAAGGCGGCAGATAAGTAGTCTCCAGCAGGGAAAGGTAGCGAGGATCAGGCGGATTGGATAACATCCACCGATAGCCTGTCGAGGGATTGGATGCAAGAGAAATCGAAAACGTCTCCATGACATGGACGTGAATCGTCGAAACAGGGGCATCAGGTATAAGTACCACTCCTTTTTGGGATTACCGCCAAGTCCTCGTTCTAAGAATGAGGAATCCTGCTGTCTCGAGCTCATTTCTCAAAATGGCAAATTGTGCTAGCCTACCCATACTTTTTTTGAAAATGTCCGAGGGCAATCAAGGGCCAAATGTATCGGTAACTATTGTAATGGAAGTAAAAGCCGCCAGGCAGTGCCGCACCTGTCGGGTACGAAAGAGTCCAATCTTGATTCCCTTCTTTCCCCAGTAAAAATTGTATGCCACGTATCATCGGCAATGTGGGTGTCGGGGAGGCGGCGATGAGGGTGTCGACTGCCCAGGCAGTTTGCGAAGGCGTACTTGCCCCTAAAGGAACATAGGATTTGACAATATCGCTGTTACAGGATTCTCCCCATCCCCCGTCTTGATTTTGGATGCGCAATAACCACTGTACCGCTTTTTGTATCGCGGGATGTTCCGCTGGTACACCAACCGCGATCAGCCCGGTAACCGCCGACCACGTCCCGTATATATAGCAAATCCCCCAGCGGCCATACCAGGAGCCATTCTCTTCTTGATTTCGCAAGAGCCAGCTAACCGCTTTTTGTATGCTCGGGTCACGCACGTTCATTCCAGCATGGTTTCCCAGAAACTCCAAGGTCCTTCCCGTCAAATCAGTTGTGGACGGGTCCGTGCTGACGGCATCTGCTCCTTCGATCGGAAGCCACGACAAGATTTGTTTGTTGGTGTTTTTTTCAAAAGCTGGCCAACCCCCGTCATCATTTTGCATGGACAACAGCCAGTTCAGACCCCGTTGCCACGCTCTCTGGTAGACCAGATCGGTTTTTTGCATCTGGCTGATCGCCCGCAAAGCGGCTGTTGTGTCATCAATGTCAGGGTTGATTGTGTTGCTATCGGAAAATCCCCACCCTCCCGGAAGCGCAGCATGGTTATGCAGCACCCAATCGCCATATTTGTCTTGTTGCCGAGAAAGCAAGTATCTGCCTGCTTTTTGTAGCATCGGATGGGATGCAGAGACTCCGGATACTTGAAGAGCATGGGTCAGCAAGGCAGTATCCCAAACCGTTGATGTCGCATCCTGCATATGAATCTGTCCGTTTCTGTGGCAAGCCATCGTTTTTAGGCCAGCAACAGCGCGGGTGATAACGGGATGACTTTTGGGATAGCCGAGTGACAGCAAAGCGAAGATCATGAGAACGGTGGAAGTGAGGTAACTGTATAAGGTACCATCCGCTTCGAGCCGTTTCAGCATGAATTGTTTTGCTTGATTCAGCGCCTCCTGATGGATCTGCGCCGTATAGGGTAGAAACTTGATGACATCTTCAATTCGCTTTTGGAGATAACGCGCTGCGAAAGAGTGATGATCAGCCGTACTGGGGATTCGAAGCTCAGAGATATCGGGAGTTCTCTCCGTCTGGATGACCAGCTTGCGGTCTGTCAGGATCAGGATGGGAGCGATATGTACTCGCGCGTACCCGACAAAATCGAAAAAATGGAAGGGGGCCCAGTGAGGCAGAAGCATCCCTTCAATAGGAATTGTTACATGCGCATCCCATGGAATTTGGCCTGACAGAGATAGCATGAGCTTGGTCAGCATGCTTGTTTGCGAGAGCCCGCCTTTGGCCAAGATCTGCTGTTTGGCAGTCAGCATGTGCTCTTCGTCGTTCCAGCTATGGCCAGCGTAGAGGAGAGCGTAGTACGCTTCGACGGTCGCGGAAAGATTCCCTCTTTCTTCATCGTGAAACAGCTTCCACGTTCCGTTTTCCACTTGCAATGCGGCGATTCGTTGCGCCAAACCGCTGATAAACTCCTCGTCATCTATACGCAAGCTGCGCAATAGGATGATCATATACGCATTAGTCAGCGGCCCGCTTTCCAGACAAAAACGCCAAGCTCCGTCTGGCGATTGGCTGCCCTGCAATCGATGAACGATCCGGTTTATTTCCGATTCCACTCTTTCTTTCATGTTTCGCCATACCTTTCTTCATCCCAGGATATCTGCCTATATCCACGTTATGCATGTGTGCACAAACGGTTCTGGATAGGAGAGGGTAGGCATGGGTATCCCGCTCAAACAATTCGGTGTGCAGTTCAAGATTGGCAGAGAATTAAACAAAAAAGTAAAACTTCGAGCGAAACGGGTTGTAGATCAATCAGAGTTGCCACAAAGTGAACAACAACTGATTCATCACATCAAGGAATGCACGCGGCAACGCAACAAAAACAATGTGACGCGAACCATGGCGTATTACGAGTATTATCGAAGCCATCCCGAGATTCACTGGGCCTTTTTGGGTCACATGGTGTCAAGAAACGGCGGCTGGAATATGACCGACCTGAAAGGAGAGCTTCTCTCCAGGCTGCTTTCCACCGCGGAACAGAACGATTTTTTTCAGTTTTTGGAACGCGGCAATTGGCTGATTTTTCAAGACGTCTACCCGCAATTTTTGCTGTACGAGGAAAGTCTGAAAAGGGAGAAGAACCTGTTTCATCTACTGCCTTTCTTTCATGTATCCGTCTTTATGGAGGTCATCTGGAATCACTTCTGGTTGACTGGCGACCGCGATCTTTTGGCAATGGGACTTATTATCAACGAGCAAAACTATTTGGAAAAGAGGATCATCAAAAATTCGTATTATCAAAAAACGGTTCTGCAAACGCTTGAATTCAAACTGCAGGACGTATTGCGTTTAAATCAGATTGTCTTTCCTTGTTATCGGGAGGGGAGCAGTGAGCCATATCTGGTCGGGCAAACGCTTCAGCATTTTGCCTCGCTTTATGAACGAATCCGATTAGGAAAGCAGTTATACGCATTGCTTTTTGATCGAGCTGACATCCTGCAAGGAGCAGTGGCCTGGGCGGCGGATCATCCGCATACCGGCTCCCGCAAAGATTACTGGCCACATTTGTTCAACGACGTAAAGGAAACCACGCCCGGTGTCTTGTATAAAAAGCGAACAGTGAACGGTCGATTGAAACCGGGAGCAAGCCGCCTTTTCAGCCCAACCCTGCTGCATGCTTGGAAGGATGTGGATCATCCTGAGGCAGAAGCCGGGGATTGGTGTGAGGATTGGAAAGCCATCACGTACTTCCTCCAGGTTGAAGAAAACATAGACGGGGAGATCATGGATGATTACTGTAAAACGCTGGAGAAAATCGAACTTGCGGTCATGGCACAAACCGCGATCAGGCAAGACTAGGCGGAAATCATATCTGCCGTCGATGATTTTCGCATCCTGGCTGGGAACGTATCTGGATCTCATTCTGGTAAATAAGCAGCTGTACTCGTTTCCTGTACGGCTTTTCCCCGGTGTTTTTGACATTCATGTCCTCTTCACATTGCTTGTCCTACCGGTTGTCACTGCAATCTGTCTCTCCTTGTTGCAGCGGTTGCATACATGGCCGAGGTGGTTTGCCATCCTGCTGTTTGGAATCATTGCCGCTTACGCCGAACAGGTTTCAGAAAGCTTGGGATGGTTTGTCCACAGCAGTGAATGGCGGCATGTCTATTCCTTCTTCGGGTACAGCCTGTTTCTATGGCTGGTGTGGCGGTTTCATCAGAAGTTTTCATAGATGATTCGAATAGGCTGCAGGCAAGGTGCTTTACGCTAAGTCTTGAAGGTAAAACTGGGGAGAACCCGTACTAAGCAAGAGACGAAATAGCAGCTTTCTAAATCCGTCAATGATAACAATTGGCGGATTTTCTCTTCCTACACTCTCATTAGGTATAGATGTTTTCCTTATAAATTTTAAAATATTTGGTTTTTACAGGAAAAAGTGCTTTTTCAAAAGGAGATTGCAAAAATTTGGCGAATGAAGTAGGAATAAAGACATATAATGTCGAATTTCAATTGGTTATTGAGACTTATTTTATAGAGAATTGACAAAAGTGATCCGCACTTTTGAGATATGCTCCGTGCATCTGGATACGCAAATTCTTCTCTATATGCCTGTTTAAGCCTCTTCCCACTCGCGAATTGAAATTTTCGGTAATACGGGAAAACTTGCCAAGGGAATAAAAAGGGGCAGTGACAACGTTGGAGGAATAGTGGTATGAATGATAAAAACGTTTACTCGAGGAAAGCGACTCTTTCCCTTAAAATATCGGAATTTGAAGTGCCGCCTATGCAAGACTTGCTGATCGTCGGGAAAAAGGCCCCTATTGGGCCGGAAGCGGTGAGGAGAATGGCCGAAGCCCTCTCGCCGGAACAGTTCACTTTGATTCGGATAGATCATCCCAAAATCGAGGCAGTCTTGCTGCGAAATTCGCTCTTGCAAATGCTGGATGAGAAATTGTTGATGGGCATCATCATGGAAGAAGCTGAGCGGATGATCAGCGATTCGATGGTGTTGCGATCCGAGTTGAAAATTGCCGTAACTGTTCAGCGTGAGGTGGAGTTGTCATGAAGGTCTCCGATATGATGCTGACTATGCTCCATACGATCACGTCGGATAAGAGTGTCGCCCATGCTTCCGAGCGAATGAGAGAGCAGCGGGTAAGCTCGTTGCTTGTAATGGACCACGGCGAAGTGATCGGCATGCTCACACCAAGGGATATTTTTGCTTCTCATCCCAATCGAATCGTCGCGGATGCCATGAGTCCGGGGCCTATTTGTATATCCTCGGATCAGACGGTTTGGGATGCAGGCAGATTGATGGAGGAACACGGAGTTGAGCAGGCTCTGATCATGGCGGAGGACGAATTGGCAGGCTGGATAACAAGAGAGAACATCATGATCAAATTGGCTGAATTTCGAGATCCGTTAACGGGATTATTTCGCGCTCCCTACATTCAAACGATTGGTGAGCGCTTATTATATGAAAAAAAACCGTTCCACCTGCTATTTATTGACCTGAACAATTTCGGGCAAATTAACAAACTGTACGGTCATCCATTTGGTGATGATGTCATTCGGGAATATTCCTCCTTGCTTGCCACCATGATGGACGAAAGATATGACCATGTAAGCAGATACGCTGGCGACGAGTTTGTCGTCATTTCTACGGCAGACGACGATCGAATCCTTTCCTATATCGATCAGATGGAAACACCGATCGGGATTCGTCACATGCAGGTATCAGCAGCCGTCGGTCATGTTAATGGCTATCTCGATCCGAACTTTTTTACCTATTCGTTTCGGGAGTTGATTGAGAAAGCCAGCCTGCTGTCTACATCGACAAAGCAACGGATCGCTGGTACGGTACTCTAGGAAGGAGCCCGATACATTACGGGGAATAGGGATTGCCCGCGAAACATACACTTTTGGATAATGGATGAAGCCAATGCAACGAAACTGGATCGATTTTCAATCGTAGTAAAGAATAGAGTGACTGATAAGTTGAGGAGGCTGCAAAAATGATCGTATCAACCACCAACACCCTTCAAGGGAAAGAAGTAACGGAATATCTGGGTATCGTCAGTGGAGAAGTAATTATGGGGGCGAACGTTGTCCGTGATTTTCTAGCGGGGATAACCGACATTATCGGAGGCAGAAGCGGATCCTATGAAAGCAAACTGTCCGAGGGCCGCGAGCTGGCTCTTCGAGAGATGACGGAAAAAGCCCGTTCTTTGGGTGCCAACGCTGTAATTGGTGTCGATCTCGACTTTGAAACGCTGCGAGAAGGCATGATGATGGTGATTGCAACAGGCACTGCTGTACGCGTGAAATAAGCCGGGGGTTCCCGGCTCTTTTTATATCGGGAGCAGATACAAGAGAAGAAAAAGCAAAGAGAGGAGAAAGCAAGATGTCGGTAGAACAAACCCTTGCAAGCCTATTGGAGAAAATGAACTCAAACCCTCATGGGATCGAAGGAATGACGGCGGTTTACCACTTTCAATTGAGCGGAGCAGATGGCGGTACCTATCAGGTGAAAATTGAGAATAGTCAAGCTACATATGAAAAAGGAGCAACTGAAGAAGCGGGATGTACATTGGAGCTCTCCGACGAGAATTTTATCAAGCTCGTTCATGGCAAATTAAATCCGACCACCGCTTTTATGATGGGGAAACTGAAGATTAAGGGGGCAATGGGCCTTTCTCTAAAATTGCAAACGATATTACAGACCTATCAATCCTGAAAAATCAGAGTCGAATAAGCGTCCATATAAGGCGTGTGGCCTTCCTGATTTGGAAGTGCCGCTCGCTTTTTTAGTTCTTTTGTATTAGGTCTAAAGCGGGCAATAGTGAGAAATGACTAGTCAATTACGGGAAGATTGCGATAAAATATGACCAACAATTGAGAAGCCAAAACGCGAAATAGAGGGAAGCCATGCGCCAACAGTATTCGTTTATCGCTGTCGTCCTTTCTTTGGATGAAGAGAAGGTCATCTTTGACCTGTATCAAGGGACGGCGCCGTCCAGTCATGACCGCGACTTGTTGAAGCACAAGGCAACGTTGCCCCGCCATTATTTTGATACCTTGATTTATGCTGGCGTGCTTCTGGCCCAAGGGGAGACACATTACCAAGTCTTGCCGCAGAAACCCGCTTCTATCGGGATGAACATCCGTTCACTTGGCAATATCGTCCTTTTTGATATGTGTTTTTCACCTCAGACCTACAAACTTTGGCAGAATACAGATGCTGTCCTGGAAGACATCTCGCTGCCAGCCGATATTTTTGAGGAGTATGTGTATCGTCTGGGAGCGATCAGCCGATTCCGCTATTTGGGCCGCGTAGAGGATCCACAGGTAGCAACACAGTTGGGCGAAAATGATATGATAGAGTTCAAGCGTGATTTTCTGCTGTCCAAAAGCGGCATCATCAAGACCGTTGTGGCATTTGCCAACTCGAACAACGGGAATCTGTTCCTTGGCATTACGGATGAAGGGGAGATTGTCGGCGTCAATCACGAAATCGAACAGTACGGGGACCCGGATAAGTATCTTTTGGCCATCACGCAATACATACAAGACAAAACATCACCTTTCCTCACGCCGTTCCCCAAGATTTCCCTGAAGAAAGTCATGGATAAATACGTCGTTGCCATCTTTGTCGAGGTATCCTCCGAATTAATTTGCGGTTTGGATAAAAATGGGGAAAAGTACGTCGTCATTCGGACCAACAATCGATCTGTCCTGGTGAAAGATCCGCATCAGATCGGAGAGATTTACGTGAAGCGCAAGCTGGGAAGTGAAATCAGCCGTCGATTGGGGCTTCTGTAGCAAATGCAGTGTACTATGCACACGCAAGGGAGGCTGGATGCATGAAATCGTCTTTTCGTGCTTACCTGTTTCGTATACTGGTAGCTGGTTTATTGGTAACTGGGTGTTCCCAGGACCAGACTGTCCGATCCGACATGAGAGGAAGTATCGAAACAGAATTGGGTGCAGTTGAAAAGGTGACTGTCATGTCTACGGATGGGCAGGAAATTCCACTGAATATGCCCGTTTTTCTCGAAGAACTTGCCGAGCAAGGAAACGAGCTGGAAGTATCGCCTGATCCGTTAAAACAGGAGGATGTGCGTTTTACACTTGTTTTGTACAGGAAAAATCTGGCGCCACTGGTTGTTTCGATTGGTGAAAAAGCCAGTCAGTACGGGGATCGAACGTTCCGAGGTCCCGGAGCCATCCGTTTTTACGAGTGGATACACCGACAGACCGGCTTAGGAATTGTCTCTCAGGAAATGAATAGTATTTTCCTCACTGCCGAGGATCTTTCCTCGACCAAATTATTGCTGGACTCTGAGCGGGACGTCGTAAAACAAATCCTTCGGGAAGCGGATCCCGAACGTGAGCAAGGGAAAAGGCAATATCCGCTGCATCCGTATTACAGGATGAGGATCCATTCTAACGAACGACCCATGGAGGTCACGGTTCTGACGCCGACCCTCATCTCCATCCCATTCGGCAGGGAGACACATATCTACCATGTGGAGGGTTCCTTGTTTTCGCAATTGACTTCATGGCTGCCTCCACAGGAGAAAGCCGCAGATCCGCTGGAGAAGCTCTTCAAAGCGACGAAGCTGCGAGTCGAAGCGACAGAAACGGAACAGATTGAGAACAAGGAAATCGACCTGACGGCTACGACCATCAAGCAAGGAATGGCTCATGAGATCGTACGGACGATCAAAGGAGCTGCTTCATTGGCCGAAGCACCTGCTCAGCCAGGAAAGCCTCGCTTTGTATTACATTTTGTTACAGGGGATTCGACACGTTTCGTCACGATTTACCCGCACTATTTTCAGTTTGAAAACTCGTGGTTTTCGCATAATCAAGCTGACCAGTATATTCTGAAACTCCTTGATTCGTCTGGAAAATGAGGAGGGGACTCATGAATCAGATCTATATTGGTCAGGATAAATGAGAAACATATTACTACCACTTTTGCAAGTTTTGTCGTAGAATAGAACTGTTGCACTGATAGTGGAGGGTTTGACTGGGACAGTTCGTTTTCTGCCCTGTCAAAATACCTGCCGATCTTTATCTGCCATAGGAGGATGGAGAATGAACATTCATGAGTATCAAGGTAAAGAGATACTTAAACAGTACGGTGTAAAAGTCCCTGAAGGCCGCGTAGCCTTTACAGTGGAAGAGGCAGTGGAAGCTGCCAAAGCACTCGGTACTCAAGTCAATGTAGTAAAAGCTCAGATTCATGCAGGTGGACGCGGTAAAGCAGGCGGCGTAAAAGTTGCGAAAAATCTTGACGAGGTGCGTACATACGCCCAAGAAATTTTGGGTAAAGTGCTCGTCACCCACCAAACAGGTCCAGAAGGGAAAGAAGTAAAACGCCTTCTGATCGAGCAAGGCTGCGACATCAAAAAAGAATACTACGTTGGTGTCGTCGTTGACCGTGCAACAGGCAGCGTCGTCATGATGGCTTCTGAAGAGGGCGGTACAGAGATTGAAGAAGTAGCTGAACGCACTCCAGAAAAAATCTTCAAAGAAGTAATCGACCCGGTAACTGGTCTGAATGCTTTCCAAGCGCGCAGACTGGCTTACGCGATCAATATTCCAAAAGAACTGATCAACAAAGCAGCGAAGTTCATGATGAGCCTCTACCAAGCTTTCGTTGAAAAAGATTGCTCTATTGCAGAAATTAACCCGCTCGTTGTAACAGGCGACGGTGAAGTAATGGCCCTGGATGCCAAACTGAACTTCGACAGCAACGCGCTCTACCGTCACCCTGACATCGTAGCGCTGCGCGACCTGGATGAAGAAGACGAGAAGGAAATCGAAGCTTCCAAATTCGACCTGGCATACATCGCGCTCGATGGCAACATCGGTTGCATGGTAAACGGTGCTGGTCTGGCGATGGCTACTATGGACATCGTGAAATTCTACGGTGGCGACCCAGCCAACTTCCTTGATGTAGGTGGCGGAGCTACTGAAGAAAAAGTTACCGAGGCTTTCAAAATCATCCTTCGCGATGAAAAAGTAAAAGGTATTTTTGTCAACATCTTCGGCGGCATCATGAAATGTGACGTCATTGCAAATGGCGTTGTCAATGCAGCGAAACAAATCAAATTGGACAAACCACTGGTTGTTCGCCTCGAAGGCACCAACGTGGAACTCGGAAAGAAAATTCTCAACGAGTCCGGTTTGAACATCGTAGCTGCAGAATCCATGGCTGATGGCGCTGAGAAAATCGTATCTTTGGTGAAGTAAACTAGACGATCAGATACGTTAAAAAAGGTGGGAAAAATACGCGATGAGTATTCTCGTTAATAAACATACAAAAGTGATTACACAAGGGATCACCGGTGCTACTGGTTTGTTCCACACTCGCGGTGCTGTTGAATACGGTACGCAAATGGTGGGCGGTGTAACACCTGGTAAAGGTGGAACAGAGGTAGACGGTATTCCGATTTTCAATACAGTAGCGGAAGCAGTAGAAAAAACAGGCGCGAATGCATCTGTTATCTACGTAGCTCCTCCTTTCGCAGCAGATGCGATCATGGAAGCAGTCGACGCTGAGCTGGACCTCGTGATCTGCATCACAGAGGGTATTCCAGTCCTCGACATGGTAAAAGTAAAACGCTACATGGAAGGCAAGAAAACCAAACTGATTGGTCCTAACTGCCCAGGCGTTATCACACCAGGCGAGTGCAAAATCGGTATCATGCCAGGCTATATCCATACTCCAGGTAAAGTGGGTATCGTATCCCGCTCTGGTACCCTGACTTATGAAGCAGTTCACCAAACCTCTACTCGCGGCATTGGTCAATCCACTGCTGTAGGTATCGGTGGGGACCCTGTAAAAGGCATGGAGTTCATCGATGTTCTGAAAATGTTCAACGAAGACCCAGACACTGAAGCAGTCATCATGATTGGCGAAATCGGTGGTACTGCAGAAGAGGAAGCAGCTGACTGGATCGCTGCCAACATGAAGAAGCCAGTAGTAGGCTTCATCGGCGGTCAAACAGCGCCTCCAGGAAAACGCATGGGTCATGCTGGCGCGATCATTTCCGGCGGAAAAGGTACTGCTGCTGAGAAAATCGCGAAGCTGGAATCCTGCGGTGTTCGCGTAGCTAAAACACCTGCTGCCATCGGTGAAACGCTGGTAGAAGTGTTGAAAGAGCGCGGCATGCTGGACAAAGTAATGTCGAAATAAGTCGATCAACGTATGATGGAAGACGGACTTGCTGACGCAGGTCCGTCTTTACTTTTTTTGAACACCTCCTTTGTCTTTCGCTACAATGTGCTGGAGTACCACGACAGTCAAGAAATCCAGTCATTGGCGAAGGAGAGATGGATCATGGACGATCTGACCACCCGGGAGCGGGATATACTCTATTTTCTGTTGATGATCCCAGGGCTTGGCCGCAAGCGAATCCGCGCTGTCTACGAAACCTATGGATCATATACGGCAGCCATGGAAGATTGGGAAGATCTCGTTCAACTATTGAAAATAAAGGATGCAGCTATTCCGCCGAGCGCCAAAAAGTCACCCATGGAGGCCGTGAAGCAGCTCGCCTATGAACGAGAAACAAGGAAGGTACGATTCCTTGCTTGTACCGATCCAGGGTACCCTGAGCGCCTGAGGCAGATACCGGATCCGCCTCTTGCCCTTTTTTATCGGGGAGAGCCTTCCTTGCTTCTGGATGAGAAAACGATTGGCGTCGTGGGATCGCGCAAGCCATCTCCGTACGGCCGTGCCGTATGCGCTACCCTGACAAAAGAGCTGGCGCATGCCGGGTTTACGATCATTTCAGGCCTTGCGTACGGAATCGATGGGGAAGCGCATGAGACGGCCATAAAAAACGGAGGAAGAACAATTGGAGTCATGGGCTGCGGGATCGATCAGATCTATCCGGCAGGACATAGGCACCTGTACCACAAAATGGAGTCGATGAACCTGCTCATCTCGGAATATCCTCCTGGTACTCGGGCGACGCCGGGGCTATTTCCGGAGCGCAACCGAATCATCAGTGGATTGAGTGCTGGCGTACTGATCGTGGAAGCAGCGGAGCGTAGCGGTTCCCTAATCACGGCAGACTGTGCGCTTGAGCAAGGGAAGGATGTGTATGCAGTCCCGGGACCGATTTTTTCAGAGTTGAGTGCAGGACCGCATAATTTGTTGAAGCAAGGTGCCAAGCTTGTGACAAAAGTCAGTGACATTCTGGAAGAGTGGGAGCATATTTTATCCCCATTCGGAGCAGATAATAATATAGAAGGAACACGAATCTTGTCGATGTCAAAGGAAGAGATGAGTGTATACCAGAGACTTACGGAAGAAGGCGTTCACACTGATGAGTTGCTGCTGGCAGTCCCCGTATCCGAGAGAGGAATGCTGCATCAGACACTTCTGATTTTGGAGGCGAAAGGGCATATTGCCAGTCTCCCGGGCGGGTATTATGCCCGCAGGTAGCTCCCCATTCTCATTCTGATGCGCTATTGCGCGTTCAAGTGTTTGACAAATCTAATTGGCATCATTAATAATAGGGGAGATTCCTTACTAAAAGGGGAGGAAAAAAATGGCTGACACGCTCGTAATCGTAGAATCCCCTGCGAAAGCGAAAACCATCGGGAAATACCTAGGCAGCAAATATATCGTAAAAGCATCAATGGGCCATGTGCGCGACCTTCCCAAAAGCCAAATGGGTGTGGACGTCACACGTGCTTTTGAACCGAAATACATAACCATTCGCGGCAAGGGTGACGTATTAAAAAGCCTGAAGGACGCTGCAAAAAAGGTAAAGAAAGTCTATCTGGCGGCTGACCCGGATCGCGAAGGGGAAGCAATTGCTTGGCATTTGGCGCAGTACTTGGGGCTGGATATGAGCCAGCCGTTGCGCGTCGTCTTCAACGAGATTACCAAGGATGCGATCAAAGAGGCATTCAAGCATCCGCGTCACATCAACATGGACCTGGTCAATGCGCAGCAGGCAAGGCGCATTCTGGATCGGCTTGTCGGATACAACATCAGCCCGATCCTATGGAAAAAAGTACGAAAAGGCCTGAGCGCAGGACGTGTACAGTCCGTTACTGTGAAGCTGATCATGGATCGCGAGCGGGAGATTCAGCAGTTTGTCCCGGAAGAATACTGGACAATCGCAAGCAAGCTGTTGAGCAACGGCAAAGAATTTGAGGCTAAGTTTTATGGCTATGGGGAAGAGAAGGTAGAGCTTTCCTCTGAAGATGATGTGAAGCAGGTCTTCGAACGAATCAAGGACCAGTCCTTTACCGTTCAGAAGGTGACCAAGCGGGAGCGCAAACGCAACCCGGCTGCCCCTTTCATCACCAGCTCGTTGCAGCAGGAAGCAGCCCGCAAATTGAACTTCCGTACGGCCAAAACCATGCGAATCGCGCAAGAGCTGTACGAGGGGATCGATGTCGGCGGCAAGGAAGGCGCAGTCGGTTTGATTACGTACATGCGCACCGACTCGACACGCATCTCCGAGACGGCACAAAAGGAAGCGAAAGAGTACATTCTTGAAAAGTATGGCCAAGACTACATCTTGACCGAACCTCGCGTCCAAGCCAAGAAAGAGAATACACAAGATGCGCACGAAGCGATTCGTCCTACATCTGTGAGTCGTACGCCGGATGAGATCAAACAATTCCTGTCCCGTGACCAGCTACGTTTGTATCGATTAATCTGGGAGCGTTTCCTCGCCAGCCAAATGGCTTCTGCCGTATTGGATACGATGAGCGTCGACATTGAAGCGGGAGGAGTTCTCTTCCGGGCTACGGGTTCCAAGGTAAAATTCCCGGGTTTTATGAAAGTATATATTGAAGGAAATGATGATGGCGCGGAAGAGGAAAGCTTCTTGCCGCCGATCGAGGAAGGACAGGTTCTGGAATGTCTTGAATTGGAGCCGAATCAGCACTTCACTCAGCCGCCGCCGCGGTATTCGGAGGCCCGACTCGTCAAGACTTTGGAAGAACTGGGGATCGGACGGCCTTCCACGTATGCGCCAACGCTAGAGACTGTTCAGAAACGTGGCTATGTCGCACTGGAAGAAAAGCGATTCGTCCCCACTGAACTTGGCGAAATCATCATTACGCTGATCGAGGAGTTCTTCCCGGAGATCCTCGACGTGGAATTCACGGCGAAGATGGAATCAGGTCTGGATGCCGTGGAGGAGGGGATCACGGACTGGGTAAAGGTTCTGGATTCGTTCTATGATGATTTTGCCAAGCGAGTCGCTTACGCAGAGGAAGAGATGAAGGAAGTCGAACTCAAGGATGAAGAGTCCGACGAGAATTGCGAGCTCTGCGGCAGTGTGATGGTCTACAAGCTTGGCCGGTTTGGAAAGTTTCTGGCATGCTCGGGCTTCCCGGATTGCAGAAATACGAAAGCAATTGTCAAAGAAATTGGCGTAAAGTGCCCGCTTTGTGAAACTGGATCCATTATTGAACGTAAATCTAAGAAGAGTAGAATTTTCTACGGATGCAATCGATATCCGGAGTGTGATTTCGTTTCTTGGGACAAACCGATTGCCCGTCCTTGTCCGAAATGCTCGCATATGCTTGTTGAGAAGAAACGCAAAAAACAGGGTGTCAGTATCGTATGTACGAATTGTGACTATCAGGAGGAAGCAGATTCCTGATGTGATTTTCAGTAGGCTTGGAGGAATGACAGCATGACACTAGCAGCGATAACCGTCGTCGGAGCCGGCTTGGCTGGGAGTGAAGCCGCTTGGCAGATCGCCCAGGCCGGGGTTCCGGTTCGCTTATATGAAATGAGACCAAAGACCCAGACGCCTGCGCATCATACAGACAAGTTTGCGGAATTGGTCTGCAGCAACTCACTGCGTGCCAATGCACTGACCAACGCAGTCGGAGTTTTAAAGGAAGAAATGCGTCGATTCAAATCTGTAATTATCGGTGCAGCCGATCGCTGTGCGGTCCCGGCAGGCGGGGCCTTGGCGGTTGATCGGCATGAATTTGCGGACTATGTGACCAATGCCGTCCGCAATCATCCTTTGATTGAAGTCATGACAGAGGAGATCACTCACATTCCAGACGGCATCGTCGTTATTGCGACAGGCCCGCTTACCTCTCCCGCATTGTCGGAGGAGTTGAAGCGTTTGACAGGTGAGGATTATCTGTACTTCTATGATGCCGCAGCCCCGATCATCGAAAAAGAATCGATCGATATGAACAAGGTTTTCATGGCTTCCCGCTATGACAAGGGAGAGGCTGCTTACCTGAACTGTCCGATGACGGAAGAGGAGTTCAATCGCTTTTACGACGAGTTGATCGCAGCAGAGGCAGTCCCGCTGAAGGAGTTTGAAAAAGAGATCTTCTTTGAAGGCTGCATGCCAATCGAAGTAATGGCAAAGCGAGGACGCCAAACCATGCTGTTCGGTCCGATGAAGCCTGTCGGATTGACCGATCCGCATACTGGCAGAAAACCGTATGCTGTTGTGCAGCTTCGACAGGACAATGGCGCAGCAACGCTTTATAACATCGTCGGTTTTCAAACCCACCTGAAATGGCCAGAGCAAAAGCGGGTCTTCTCTCTGATCCCTGGATTGGAGAACTGTGAAATCGTCCGCTACGGGGTAATGCATCGCAATACCTTTATCAACTCGCCGAAGCTGTTGAAGCCGACCTATCAATATAAGGATCGCGATACCTTGTTCTTTGCAGGTCAAATGACAGGGGTCGAAGGATATGTGGAGTCCGCTGCCTCCGGTCTCCTGGCTGGGATGAACGCAGCCAGACTGGCCAAGGGTGAGGAGCTGCTAGTCCTTCCGCCGGAGACAATCATGGGAAGTATGGCAAAGTACATCACCACCGCAGATCCGAACCATTTTCAACCGATGAATGCCAATTTCGGACTGGTCCCCGAGTGGCCGGAGCGGATTCGCAACAAACGGGAGAAAAACGAAAAACTCGCTGAGCGGGCGCTAGATACAATTCAGAATTTTACACAATAACGACACAATTTACATTGAAATCTGATTTTCCACTGTGTTACTATATAGGTGCTTCGAGGAGGGTGCATCCCATATGGACACTTCGCCGCAATTTCAAGCTGAGATCTTGATGTTTACTCGCTATTTGCGAATCGAAAAAAACGCCTCTCCTCATACGGTGAAGCAATACGTGGCAGATATCCGAGAATTTGTCGCTTTTATGGAACAGCACCAAATCACTGCATTTGCTGCTGTTTCTTATTTGCATGGTCGCTCCTTCCTAGCGCACTTGGCAAAAAAGGGGCTTTCCCGTCGCAGTATTGCCCGCAAGCTGTCCAGTTTGCGCAGCCTTTGTCGTTTTCTAATGCGTGAAGGTCAGTTGGAACAAAATCCATTTCAAATGGTCTCGACTCCAAAGATGGAGAAGAAGCTCCCTTCCTTTTTGTATCCACAAGAAGTGCAGGAGTTTTTTGATCTTCCCGACATGACTACTCCTTTAGGAATTCGTGATCGACTGATTTTTGAACTGCTTTATGCAAGCGGCATGCGCGTGTCCGAATTGGTCATGCTAACGATAAAGGATGTCAATCTCTCTATGGGAGTCGCCTTGGTGTATGGTAAGGGCGCAAAAGAACGATATGTTCCAATCGGAAGTTATGCTTGTGACATTCTTCGGCAATACCTAGAATATGGAAGAAATAAGCTGATGGCGGGCAAAGAAGACCACGGCAGACTGATCGTGAACTACCGGGGAGAGCCGTTATCGGATCGAAGTGTTCGCCGGATCGTGGACAAATATGTCGATACCTATGCGCTTCATCTGCGTGTATCGCCCCACACATTTCGTCACACATTTGCGACTCATATGCTGAATGGAGGAGCGGATCTTCGCGTTGTTCAGGAGTTGCTGGGGCACGTCAATATTTCGACAACACAGGTATACACACATGTGACCAAGGAGCGGCTTCGCGATGTATACGACACCGCTCATCCGCGCGCATCGATGCGCAATTCCGGTTCCACCAATACGTAATCGGGAGGAAGCCGATAATATGGAACAGTTTCATGCGACAACCATTTTTGCCGTGCATCACAATGGCTCCGTCGCGATGGCCGGGGATGGCCAGGTTACCTTTGGCCAAAGCACAGTCATGAAGCACGGAGCAAAAAAAGTAAGACGTCTCTATCGGGGCGAAGTTCTTGCCGGTTTTGCCGGATCTGTTGCAGATGCGATCACTCTCTTTGAAAAGTTTGAAGGCAAACTGGAGGAGTATCATGGCAATCTGCAGCGGGCGGCGGTCGAACTGACAAAGGAATGGCGAATGGATAAGGTCCTCCGCAGGCTCGAAGCAATGATGATTGTGGTCAACAAGGAGCACATCCTCTTGCTGTCGGGAAACGGGGAAATCATCGAACCGGATGACGGCATCTTGGCGATTGGCTCCGGAGGCAGTTTTGCGCTGGCTGCAGGTCGCGCTTTGAAAAAATATGCCCCGCATCTGAGTGCCCGCGAAATAGCAGAGGCGTCATTGCATACGGCTGCCGATATTTGCGTCTTCACGAACCATAATCTAGTAGTGGATGAGTTGAACTGATCAAAAGGGAGGTTTATCCGTGCGAAATGATGAGCAGTTAACCCCGCGAAAGATCGTCGAACATCTAGACAAATACATTGTCGGACAGGCGCAAGCAAAGAAGGCGATTGCCGTTGCGCTTCGCAATCGCTATCGAAGAAGCAGGCTGCCTGAGCAGATGAAAGACGATGTCGTGCCCAAAAATATTCTCATGATCGGGCCGACTGGGGTAGGGAAAACAGAGATCGCTCGCAGGATTGCCAAGCTGACGGGAGCTCCCTTTATCAAGGTGGAAGCGACCAAATTTACGGAAGTGGGCTATGTCGGCCGCGATGTGGAGTCCATGGTGCGCGACCTTGTTGAAGCCTCCATTCGCACAGTAAAGCAGGAAAAGATGGAAGAGGTAAAGGAAAAAGCAGAAAAGCTTGCGAACGAAGCGATCGTAAATGTTCTGGTTCCTTCTCGCAAGCAGCAAAATTCCTTTAAAAATCCACTTGAAATGTTTTTTGGCGGACAGCAGCAGCAACAACAAAACAATCCGGACCCGGATGAAGCGTCTGTGCAGCAACAAAAAAGGCAGGTTGCTTGGCAACTGGCCAACGGACAGCTGGAGGACCAGGTCATCGAGATCGACGTAGAGGACCAGTCACCCACGATGTTCGACATGTTTCAGGTTCCGGGCAGCGAGCAAATGGGCATGCAAATGCAGGATATGCTCGGCAACCTCTTGCCCAAACGGACGAAGAAACGAAAATTGCGAATTAAAGATGCCCGAAAGGTATTAATTCAGCAGGAAGCGCAAAAACTGGTGGATATGGATGAAGTAACGCAAGAATCCATTCGCCGCGCAGAGAATCACGGGATTATTTTCATAGACGAGATCGACAAAATCGCGGGAAAAGACGGACGCGGCCCGGATGTTTCCAGAGAAGGTGTGCAACGCGATATCTTGCCGATAGTGGAAGGCTCGACGATCATGACCAAGTATGGTCCGGTCAAAACCGATTACGTGCTGTTCATTGCCGCGGGAGCTTTTCATATTGCCAAACCGTCTGATTTGATTCCGGAGCTGCAAGGGCGTTTCCCCATCCGTGTAGAATTGACCAGCTTGCTCGTCGAAGATTTCGTCAGAATTTTGACGGAGCCCAAAAACGCCTTGCTCAAACAATACACGGCGCTATTGGAAACAGAAGGGGTACGTGTCGAGTTTACACCGGAAGCGATTCAGGAAATTGCGCGCTTGGCAGCTGAGGTCAACCAATCGACCGATAACATCGGTGCGAGAAGATTGCACACGATCCTGGAAAAGCTGCTTGAAGACTTGTCTTTTGAAGCGCCGGACATTCATCTCGAGGTTGTCCAAATCACGCCAGATTACGTTCAGCAAAAATTGGGAACGATTGCTGGAAATAAAGATTTAAGCCAATATATCTTGTAATAGCACGCTGGGCAGCGATGATCTGCCCATGGGAGGAAAAATACCAATGGATCTTTTATCAAAAACAAGAAGAATTAACCGCATGCTGCAGAAATCTGCAGGTCATGCCGTGAACTTCAATGAGATGGCACAAGTTTTGAGCGATGTCATTGAAGCCAACACATTTGTCGTGAGCAGAAAAGGAAAACTGCTTGGCTTTGCCATTCACCAGGAAATGAACAACGCGCGTATGCGCAAAATGCTGGAGGAGCGCCGTTTTCCAGAAGCGTACAGCCAAGGTCTGTTGAAGGTGGAAGAGACATCAGCAAACCTGGACGTCGACAGCCCGTACACGATTTTCCCGGAAGAAATGAAAGAAGTATTCCGTACCGGATGGACCACTCTCGTACCGATTATCGGTGGAGGGGATCGTTTGGGTACCCTGATTCTGGGCAGAATCAATGATCAATTTGTCGATGATGACATGATTCTCGCAGAAGTTGGGGCGACTGTAGTAGGCATGGAGATTTTGCGTGAGCGTTCGGAAGCGATCGAAGAAGAAGCACGCAGCAAAGCTGTTGTGCAAATGGCGATCGGCTCGCTTTCGTACAGTGAACTCGAAGCTGTTGAACATATCTTTGAAGAGTTGGAAGGCAAAGAAGGCTTGCTCGTAGCGTCTAAAATTGCAGACCGTGTCGGAATCACTCGATCTGTCATCGTCAATGCGTTGCGCAAGCTGGAGAGTGCAGGCGTGATTGAATCCCGTTCATTGGGGATGAAAGGTACTTTCATCAAAGTGCTGAATGAAAAACTGTTGCCTGAACTGGAGAAATTAAAAAGCTCTTAAATTGGAAGTCTAAAATAGAGATGTATCTTACCATAAGGACGTGGCAGCTCCGGCTGCCCCGTCTTTTTTACTGGGTATAAAGTCCTATACGAGAAAATGATATTACCTAAAAAATACCAAATTTCATAGATTTTACAGGATGATTTATCCTGTGAAAATCTGACAGTTGCAATGAACAAACTGGAAATAACGCAATTATGACAAGTGTTCACGCTGATTAGTCCCATTGAATCATTTTATGGAAGAACAAGAAATAGGGGCTTTTTGAATAATAGCGATTTTGCTATGATGGTTACGTAATAATGTCGAAAATAGAGGAATTATTGGTGCATTTGTGGAATTTGCACAAACGAGATCAGATTATGGGGGGAGAAACATGCTGAACAGCAATCATTTGCAGATCTTGGAACGATCATTGGATGCTGCAACACTGAGGCATCGGACAATCGCAAATAATATTGCGAACATAGATACCCCTCAATACAAAAGCAAACAAGTTGTGTTTGAAGAATTCTTGCAACAAGAATTGGCCGGGATTCAAGGAACACGGAAGCTTGAAGCGTATCGTACAGATGCGCGGCATATTCCATTTTCGAACAGCGGGTCAGGCTTATTGCCGCAGATCATATCCAACCCTGATCAGATTGTGCAGAATAATGGGAATGATGTCGACATGGAATCCGAGATGAATCAATTGGCAAAAAACACGATTTGGTACAACGGTTTGACCCAGCTTACAGCAGGTTCATTCCAAAAGCTGAAAAATGTGATTCAAGGTGGGGGGAAATAGGTCATGAACTTGTTTCACGGTCTTAACACCAGTGCCTCGGCACTGACGGCCAATCGACTTCGCCTGGACACCATTGCCGCCAACGTCGCCAACTATGAATCGACTCGAGCAAACTTTGTGGATGGGGCATGGCAGCCGTACAAGCGAAAAATGGTTGAGCTTTCTCCGAAGTCTCAACAAAGCTTCGACAATTTTCTGCAAGCAGCTGTAGGAACGGTTACGGGGCAAGGAACCGAGCAAGGAGTGCGCGTAACAGCCATTCGCGAGGACAATACGCCTTTCAAGCGGGTATATGAACCGACACATCCTGACGCGGATGCGGAAGGATACGTATTGAAGCCAAACGTTGACTTGATGAAGGAAATGGTAGACATGATCTCTGCTTCCCGCGCCTACGAGGCAAACGTTACGGTCCTCAATGCAACGAAAAGCATGATGATGAAAGCACTGGAAATCAGATAAGACTAAGGCAGGTGAAAAAGAAGAATGGACATCAACGCGCTCCCGCAAATTAGTCCGATCCGGACGCAATCGATGCAGAACCTCCAAACTCCTGCAGAGGTGACGAAAGGTTTTTCTGCGTTTCTTACAGATGCCCTGAATCAAGTCAATCAGGCTCAGGTCGACTCTGCCAATATGGCTGATCGTTTTGCTGCAGGTAATGTGGAGATCCATCAGGTTACAATCGCAAGTCAAAAGGCATCTGTCATGCTTGATTTGACCATGCAAGTGAGAAACAAGGTCATTGAATCCTATCAAGAGATCATGCGGATGTCTATTTAAGTGCTGTTGGTATCCTTCGAGAGGTGAATCATGAACGAGCGCATAGCTTTATACAGAGAAAAGCTGGGGGCAAAATGGAACCAGTTTTCAAAAAAACAAAAGTGGATGATCGCAGGGATTTCCTTGTTTTTGCTCCTGTCACTCGGACTATACATATTCATTGCTTCTCAACCAGTATACAAGCCCCTATACAATCAGCGGCTGAGTGAACAGGAAATCGGAGCAATCAAGGCAGAGCTGGATAATCAGAAAATCCCATACAAAATCACGGGCAACGGTACAGGCATTGAAGTGCCGGAAAAAATGGCGCAGGACGTGATCGTTGACCTGGCGGCACAAGGAATTCCGAGTGAAGCAGGCTTCAACACGGAATTGTTTTCCAGTACGTTGGGCATGACAGATCGTCAATTTGACGTCATGAAAAAAGAAGCCTTGCAGCAAGAATTGAAAAAATTGCTGGAGCGCGTGAAAGGCGTAAGAAGCGCGCAGGTAATGCTGACTCTTCCCCAGGAAAGCCTGTGGGTAACCCAAACGGCAGATACCGCCACAGCTTCTGTCGTCGTTGACGTAGAGCCAGGGACAACCCTGGATCAAAAGCAGATCAACTCGCTGTACTTGCTCGTCTCCCGAAGTGTTCCCAAGCTGCCGATGGAAGCAATTGCAATCATGGATCAATACTCCAATCCATTGGAGCGGACCGACGGGAATGACAATGAAGCGTCCATTAGCAATTTCAAGCAGCAAGAAGAGATCAAGGCGGAGATCGAAAAGAAAATCCAGCAGAATCTCTACAACCTGCTCGGCACGATTATGGGCAGAGACAAAGTGATCGTCCATACGTTTATTAATATGAACTTTGACAAGGAGAACCGCGTAGAAAATATCGTGGAGGCTCCTGATAAAGAAAATAACGAAGGACTTATCATCTCTTCCCAACGTTTATCCAAAGCGTTTTCCGGACAAGGCGCACCTCCAGGGGGAATTGCCGGTACAGGCGACAATGCAGTGCCGAGTTATCCTGGCGCCAACCCGCAAGGAACAAACAGTCAATACGAGGAACTGAACGATACCATCAACCGGGAAGTGAACCGGATCACCCGAAATGTTGTCATGAGCCCTTACAAGATCGACGACATTACTATCAACGTAGGTGTCGAACCCCCGGCTGGCGGACAACTGGATGATGCGACAATCGAAAGCATCAAGCAAGTTCTTCGCAATGTCGTGCGTGTTACGTTGAGCAACAGTGGATTGGAATTGACCCAAGAAGAATTAGATCAGCATATTTCTGTTTTGCCACGTGAATTCTCGGGTAAAGTCAATGTAGCGGATTCTACATCGCTCAATCCTGCTCTCCTTTGGACTGTAGGCGGAATCGCGGCTTTGGCTCTTGCGGCAGTAGCCTTTCTGCTTATTCGCAGACGGCGTCAGAATCAACTTCAGGAGGCTGATGATCCAGAACTGATGGATGCACAGCAACCTTTGGAAATCCCTGATTTGATGTATCAAGAGGATAATGATCAGGTTGTCGTCAGAAAACAGCTTGAGAAGTTGGCGCGAAGCAAGCCAGATGAATTCGTAGTACTGCTTCGTACATGGTTAGCAGAAGATTAAGGAGTGAAAGGTATGGCTCGCGGCGCTAAAGAGTTGACTGGACGACAGAAGGCGGCTATCCTGCTCATCTCGCTGGGGCCCGAAATCTCAGCACAGGTGTTCAAGCACTTGCGTGAAGATGAGATTGAACAATTGACGTTGGAGATTGCCAATGTCCGTAAAGTGGATACCGACGAGAAAGATAAGATCTTATCCGAGTTTCATCAAATCGCTGTCGCAAAAGAGGTTATTTCTCAAGGTGGTATTACGTACGCCAAGGAGATTTTGCAAAAAGCGCTTGGTGAAACCAAAGCAATGGATATCATCAATCGCTTGACGGCCAACTTGCAGGTAAGGCCGTTCGATTTTGCAAGGAAAGCGGACCCTGGACAAATTCTCAACTTTATCCAGAACGAGCATCCGCAGACGATTGCACTGGTGCTGTCCTATCTGGAAGCGCAGCAAGCTGCAATGATCCTATCCGCATTGCCGCAAGAGCGTCAGGCAGAAGTCGCCAAACGGATCGCCGTGATGGACAGCACTTCACCGGAAGTGATCGCTCAAGTCGAGCAAGTATTGGAGCAGAAGCTTTCTGCGACAGTGACGCATGATTATACGCAGGCTGGCGGTATCGAAGCAATTGTTGCGGTTCTCAACGGTGTAGACCGCGGGACAGAGCGCACGATTCTCGATTCCCTGGAAATTCAAGATCCCGAGCTGGCTGAGGAAATCAAGAAGCGTATGTTCGTCTTCGAGGATATTGCTACTTTGGACAATCGTTCCATTCAACGCGTCATCCGCGATGTGGAAAATGCCGATCTGCAGCTCTCCCTCAAGGTATCGAGCGAAGAAGTGCGTGAAGTCATTTTCCGCAACATGTCGAAACGCATGGCGGACACCTTCAAGGAAGAAATGGAGTTCATGGGGCCTGTCCGACTTCGTGATGTCGAAGAAGCGCAATCCCGCATTGTTGCGATTATCCGTCGCCTAGAAGAGGCGGGTGAAATCATCATCGCACGCGGTGGAGGAGATGATATCATTGTCTAGGATCATCAAGAGCGCTACGTATCAGCCCTCGGAAGATTCTGTTCTCCTCTCCGTGAAGCCTGTACTCTTACAGACGGAGATTGATCCGGAAAGGTTGCAAAAAAATCAACAAATTTTGCATCAAGCTGAAGAAGAAGCAAAAACAATCATTCAGGACGCGGAAGAATCCGCTCAAAATATTCTTCGACAGGCTGTTGAAGAAGCCGAGTCGCTCAAGCAGCAGGCGATGCAGGAGATCGAGGATTGGTGGCAGCAGAAGCGCGCCGAGGCAGATGCCCTGTTCCAGGATGTGCGCATGAATGCTTCCCGAGAGGGGCACGAAGAGGGGCGCATCGAAGGACGACGCCAAGCCTATGAGGAAGAGACTGCGGCTGTCATGCAGGCACGTGAAGTACTTGAAAAAGCGTTTGCCGAAAAGGACAGGGTCATCGCAGAGGCAGAGCCATTTTTGGTGGAGCTCAGCATGGAGGTAGCGCAAAAGGTTATCGGACTGGAATTGGAGCAAAAGCCCGACCACGTGGTGGAAATAGCCAAAAAAGTTCTGCGCCGATCAAGGGTACATGGAAATGTGACCATCTGTGTCAACCATCGCTACTTTGAACTCGTCCAGGATAGCCGCGCACAATTGCTCGCTTTGCTGGATGGACAAGCTGAGTTGTCCATCTACCCGGACTATACCGTACAGGACGGAGGATGCGTGATTCGGACTCCTCTCGGAAGTGTCGATGCAAGAATCGATACTCAACTCACTGAAATCAAACAGGTGCTTCTGGAGATCGCCCGAGGAAGTGAACAGAGATGACGATTCTCGATTTGTCCAGGTACAAGCAGGCATTGCAAGCGTTGGACCCGATGAGGGTGAATGGGAAAGTGACGCAGGTCGTCGGCCTGACGATCGAATCCGAGGGACCTGAAGTCAAGCTCGGAGAAATCTGCCACATCACCCCTCATCACAGTCAGGAACCGATCATCGCAGAGGTTGTCGGTTTCCGGGAGAACAAGGTGCTGTTGATGCCCCTCGGGGAACTGACGGAAATCGGGCCGGGATGTGATGTTGTTGCGACAGGACGTGCGCTGGACGTCAAAGTGGGCCCGGAAATATTGGGTAGGATTCTCGATGGTTTGGGACGGCCGTATCAAGGGGCGCTGCCATTTGGGCTGACCTCTTACCCGACGAACAATATGCCGCCCAACCCCATTCTTCGTCCGCGCATCAAAGAACCACTTAGTGTAGGCGTGAGAGCGATAGACGGACTCTTGACGATTGGGAAGGGACAGCGCGTAGGGATTTTCGCCGGTTCGGGGGTCGGAAAAAGTACGCTGATGGGGATGATCGCCCGCAATACCACAGCTGATATCAACGTGATCGCGCTGATCGGAGAGCGTGGCCGCGAGGTAATGGAGTTTATCGAGCGTGATTTGGGGGAAGAAGGCTTAAAGCGATCCGTTGTGGTTGTCGCTACCTCTGATCAACCTGCAATGATCCGGATCAAGGGTGCGATGATTGCGACTTCTATCGCCGAATATTTCCGCGACCGCGGGATGAACGTCATGCTGATGATGGATTCGGTCACCCGATTTGCCATGGCGCAGCGTGAGATTGGACTCGCGATCGGGGAACCACCAGCTACAAGGGGTTACACGCCATCGGTTTTTGCGCTTTTGCCCAAACTGCTGGAACGAGCAGGGACGGCGGACCGGGGCAGTATTACAGCTTTTTACACGGTGCTGGTTGATTCAGACGACATGAATGACCCTATCGCAGATGCTGTGCGCGGGATTTTGGACGGACACATCGTGCTGGACCGTAAAATTGCCCAAAAAGGTCATTTTCCTTCCATCGATATTTTGCAAAGTGTAAGCCGCGTTATGACCGAGATCGTGAGCGACGATCATCAGGAGGCGGCAAGGCAGCTGAAGCGGCATATGGCGACTTTCCGGGAAGCGGAAGATCTCATCAACATTGGCGCTTACAAAGCGGGAACAAATCGCGATATCGACGCCGCGATTCGCTATCGTGACATCATTCGCGACTTTACGGCTCAAGGCACCCATGAGCCATCTGATCTCGCAAGTACGATCAAGGCTTTGACAGCTCATTTTGGAGGAGTGAACTAAGATGAAAATGTTCCAGTTTCATCTCCAAAAGGTTCTGGATCTGAAAGAAAAAGAAAAAGAACAGGCGGAGTGGGCTTTTGGCAAGTCGATTCAGCAGAAAAACGAAGCAGAGTGGATGCTGTATCAAATGTACGAACACCACGATGCAATGACGTTAAAGCTTGAAGAGGTTCAAAATCAATCATGCAGTGCTGCTGAACTGATCATGATCAGCCAGTATAGGCAGTCCGTAGAACGCTCAATCAACCATCAGAAACAAACGCTGCGGGGTTGTGAGCAGGAAGTGGAACGCTGCCAATCCAGCTTGAGAGAGCGAATGAAGGAATCGGAGCTGTGGCAGCGACTGCGCGAACGTTCACTCACGCAATTCCTCGAGGCTCAAAAGCTGAAGGAACAAAAAGAGATGGACGAGATCGGCACCCAGCTCTATCTTCGCAGAAGCAACTGAGGAGGTACCACATGGAAGAGATCCAAGAAGAACGGGAATACAGCAGGTGGGAATGGTTCTTTTACATGATCGTCATCCCTGCATTGTTTGCCAGCCTCCTTGGTGGCGTGCTCCTCAGCTTTTTAGGTGTCAATGTGCTGGGGAACGTCCTCCAATGGGCAAATAAGATCCCGTACGTGGAGAAAATTGTGCCGGATGACTATGCGGCTCCCTCGAATGTGGATGAAAAAGAAGAGTTGAGCGAAAAAGTGGTCAGCCTGCAAGCTGAACAGGCAAATAAACACCAGGAAATCGCCGCTCTGCAGGGTGAGGCCGCCAAAAAAGATGCTGCAATCCAAGCCCTGGAAAAACAGGTGCAGGACTTAAGCAAGCTTTTGGAAGACAAACGGGCTACAGAGGCCGAACGCCAGCAGCAGTATCAGGATTTGGCGAAGGTTTACACGACGATGTCAGCCAAGAATGCAGCCGCAATCATTGAAAATTTGAGTTTGGATGAATCTGTCACAGTGATGACGAAAATGAAGCCCAATCAGCGGGCAGAGATTCTGGCCAAAATGAATCCGAAGCTGGCTGCCGATATATCGATCCTTTTGAAAGACTCAGTCGTGAACAAGGACGACGACATTGCAGCGTTGCAAGAACGCGTACAGCTTTTGACGAAAGCGCTGAGTGAAACGAGAGATGGAGCTGGCTCGAATAGCGAAGAAGACTTCGCCAAAACGTTTGCCCAGATGCCGGCTGAGGATACGGCAGCCGTCATCCGCTCCATGATGACTACTAACAAGAAAAAGGCCTTATCCCTCCTTTCGGCGATGCCGGAAGACAGACGCGCCCAAACCTTGTCAGCCATTGCCAAGGAAGACAAGAAAAGCAGTGATAATTTAGCGGCGCGTATCTCAGAGGAGTTGCTGCGACAATAGAGTGTCCCCTTGACACTCGAGTCGATTCTATAAGCAACCATACATAATCAGGGAGGTGAATGAAATGAATGTAGCCAATCTTTCCCTGCCGAACGGTGCTTCCGGCACTGTGACGGCACAGGTGGGAACGGCAGCGGGCAGTACCTCTGCCGCAAACGGTTTGGGGGAATTGTTTTCCCTGCAAATGGGCTTTGCTCTGCAAAACCTGCAGGGAGAAGAGAAGGATGCTTTATTGGGTCAAGGCATGAGCGAGGAAGAGATGAAAGCATTGGAAGAACTATTGGCTCTCATCCAGCAGATGTTCGCAGCACAAGACCAAGGGAATGAGGAGATGGAATCCTTCCTCGCGAACAACGGCAAAGCGATCGAGCAATTGATTCAGAAGGTTCAGGTTCCTCTGCCGCAGGTAGCCGTGGATGTGAAACAGCTCCTTGCCAAGCTTGACCAAAACGAGCCAGTATCCGACGAAATGCAAAAGCTTGCTGAGCTTCTCGCCAAGTTGAAAAATGAGCAGGCAGATCTCGGCAACAAGAGAAATCAATCATTGGTTCGCGGTGAAGCCTTTGCGGCAAAAGCATTGATTCAGGATGATTCGAGCAAAGCAATTCAACCGCTTCGCATCAGTCAAGGTTTGTCGGCCTATAAGGCAGAGGCAGGGATCCAGTCCCAAACCGTTCAAGCCAGTGTGCAAACATCCGGCATGATGTTGAATCAGGACAATAGCGAGAGTGGCAATCTGCCTCAATTCGGAGGACAAGCTCCAGTCGCAACGCCTGCTACTGTCCAGTCAGGACAACCATTCCAGCGTGCGGATGTGCCAACTCATCAGGTGACAGCCAATCAATTGCCCGAACAAGTGACGCAGATCTTTGTCAAGCAGATGAACTTGACACAAGTGAACGGCGTGCATACGGCAAAATTGATTCTGAATCCGCAATCGCTCGGGAAGGTAGACGTGACGATTACCTCCAAGAACGGCGTCATTACAGCCCAATTCGCTGCTGAGACGCAAGCGGGCAAGGACATGCTGGACAATCAGCTTGGAACGCTGCGTGCAGCTTTGAGCCAGCAGGGGTTGCAGGTAGAGCGTCTGGAAGTGACGGCGCATCAGCAGTCGGAAAGTTTTAGCTTCCAACAGCAGCGAGAACAGGCGAAGCAGCAGCAGGAGCAACAGTCACAGCAAAAACAACAGGATGAGCAAGCCGAATTTTCTCTGGAGGCCTTGGTTGAAGAGGCTGAAGCTGCCAACCAATGGAACAGACCGAATATGCCATCCCGCGAAATCGATGATATCGCCTAGGATTGGATGAAGGGAGGAAGCAGCATGAACCAATTTCATGTGGGGCAAACCTACTTTCCTCCGAAAACGAATCACGTACCAAAAGCTGCACCACAAGCTGCAACAGGAAGTGGCGTATCCTTTCAGCAGTATCTGACGGAATCGCTTGGCCAGACTGCGAGAAGCAAATCGCTGACTTTTAGCCAGCACGCCATGAACCGATTGCGTGAACGGGGCATATCGCTTGAGAGCCCGCAGCTAGAACGACTGGAATCAGCCGTACAAAAAGCGGCTTCCAAGGGAGCAAAAGAATCGTTGATCTTGATGGACAATGTGGCTTACGTCGTGAGCATCGTAAATCGGAAGATCATTACGGCTGTAGACGAAGGAAGCATGAGGGACAACGTGTTTACCAATATCGACAGCGCCATCTTTGTCTGATGAAAGATGGGATCGTACAGGCTGGACCACGATGATGGGGGCCTGCGGCTGCTGAATGACAGAAGCAGCCAAACCATTTGCAAAAGGAGGAAACACTCATGTTGCGTTCCATGTATTCCGGTATTTCCGGGCTTCGAGGATTTCAAACAAAATTGGATGTGATCGGCAACAACATCGCCAACGTCAACACGGTAGGCTATAAAAAAGGCCGTGTCATGTTTCAGGACATCCTCAGTCAAAACATTCAAGGGGCTGGCGCACCATCCGAGGATGGAGGAAAAGGCGGTACGAATCCGACTCAGATCGGTCTTGGTTCCTCCATCGCTTCCATTGATACCGTGTTTAACGCTGGAAGCCCGATGACGACCAACCTTCCTACGGATTTGTCGATCGAGGGTGACGCTTTCTTCATGGTGAGCCCGGATGAGGGAGAAACAATCTACTATACTCGTGCAGGAAACTTCACGCGTGACGCACAAGGCTTCCTGGTGAATCCGCAGGGACTCAAGCTTCTCGATTCCGGCGGAGGAGCGATCCAAATCAACCAGGCAGACGGCATCATCTCCTATTCGATCGGAAAAGACGGTTCCATCACCACTGTGGATGATACGGGCGCGCTCGATACGCCTTATACCATCGGTTTGATGACCTTCAACAACCCGGGCGGTCTGAAAAAAATCGGAAACTCTCTCTACGAGAATACCGTGAACGCCGGTCCGCGTGATGATGACCCGATGACGCCTACGACAGCAGCAGAAGCGCGTGTCAGCGTGATTGCAGGGCAATTGGAGATGTCCAACGTTGACCTGTCGGAGGAATTTACAGAGATGATCGTAGCTCAGCGCGGATTCCAGGCGAACTCCCGCATCATTACGACATCCGATACAGTACTGGAAGAATTGGTAAACCTGAAGCGTTAATCGGATAGTGGCTGAATAGGAGGAGGAGAGAGTCTCTCCTTCTCCACAGCCAGCAAAAAGGAGCTGTCAATGTGATCAAGTTGACGCGGTTTAACGGGTCTGTCTTTTATTTGAATGCGACGCATATCGAGACTGTCGAGGCGACTCCCGATACGGTAATCACACTCTTCAACGACAGAAAATACATCGTCAAGGATTCTGCGGAGTCTGTCGCGAACCGTGTTCAAGCGTTTTATCAAAATGTTCATCCGGCGACAGGAATACCCAGAATCCCGGATGATGCAAATGAATAGCGGGGGGCATTGCGATGTTTCAAAATCGGTTGTTTAACATGGCACTTATTATTATCATCGCGATTTCTCTTCTGGGTGTCATCTCTTTCGTACTTTGGCAAACGTTTCTTTCGCCTACCTCCCAGACAGCCAATCAGGATGTAAAGGAAGTAAAAGTGCTATCTGCGAAAGAAATGCAGGAATACTCAGTCGATACGGGAGAAATTACGACCAATCTACTCACCAATAACTACATGATTATCCGCTTTACCATTACGGCTGAGGACAAAAATGCCAAGGCAGAGCTGGAGCAGCGTCTCCCGCAAGTAAATCAGGTGATCATTAAGACATTGGCTGGATTGACGCCGGAAGACATCAAGGGGACGGAAGGCGTAAACAAGCTGGAGGCCAAGATCATGAATGAGATCAGCTCCTTGATGCAGGAAGGCAAGATTGTTCAAGTCATTACCACCAAACGTGTCTTGTCATAGAGATTCACGGATGTATACATAGCAAGGAGGTGACGATAGATGGCCGAGGTTCTCTCACAGAGTGAGATTGATGCGTTATTGGCTGCCCTTTCTTCAGGAGAAATGGACGCCAATGAGCTGAAAAAAGAAGAGACTGAGCGCAAGATAAAAGTATACGATTTTAAGCGAGCTTTGCGATTTTCTAAAGATCAGATTCGCGGTCTGACGCGTATCCACGAAAACTACGCGAGACTGTTGACGACATATTTTTCTGCTCAGCTCCGTACCTTCGTGCAAATTACGGTTGCCTCCGTCGATCAATTGCCGTATGACGAGTTTATTCGCTCCATTCCCAAGATGACGATCCTCAATATTTTCGAGGCACCGCCTTTGGAGGGCCGCATGGTTTTGGAAGTGAATCCGAACATCGCCTATACCATGCTGGACCGGCTTTTGGGTGGGCAAGGCGCCATCCCGGACAAGCTGGGGGCACTCACGGAAATTGAAACAACGGTGATGGAAAGAGTGTTTGGAAAGGCGTTGGACACCTTCCACGAGGCATGGAAACAAATCATCGAGTTGGATCCGTACCTGGAAGGCCTGGAGATGAACCCGCAGTTCATGCAGATTGTCTCTCCCAACGAAATTGTTGCGGTTATCTCATTCAGTACAAAAATTGGCGATACAACTGGCATGATCAATTTATGTCTGCCTCACGTCGTGCTGGAACCGATCATGTCCAAGCTTTCAGGACAGTACTGGTTCTCCAAACAAAAGAAGACGCGCGACGAAGAGGAGCGGCTTCGCGTGGAAGAGCGAGTGAAGACAGCCAAGCTGCCAATCATTGCAGAAATGGGAACAGCCACCATTACCGTAGGCGATCTTATGCAATTGCAAAAAGGCGATGTGATTCAACTCGATCAATCGTTGGATAACAAGCTGAAAATCAAGGTAGGCAGCCAATTGAAGTTCCTGGGTCAACCGGGAACGCAAAAAGGACGAATCGCCGTTCAGATCGATGAAGTCATAGAGGAGGGGGAGGAACAAAATGAGTAGAGACATGCTTTCTCAAGACGAGATTGACGCGCTTTTACGCGCAAACAACCTGGTTGAAGATGAAGAGGAAGCCGACGCTGCAGGCAGCACGGACGTCACCGATTATCTGTCCCCATTCGAGCAGGATGCCCTGGGAGAGATCGGAAACATCTCATTCGGGAGTGCTGCTACGGCCTTGTCTACCCTGTTGAGCAGAAAAGTAGACATCACGACCCCAACCGTATCGGTTGTGAACGTGAGTGAACTGGAAAATGAATTTCCGATCCCCCACGTAGCCGTTCACGTCGAATATACAGATGGATTCAAAGGTACCAATGTATTGGTAATCCGCATGGAAGACGCAGCTGTCATCGCCGACCTGATGATGGGGGGCGAAGGACGTCCGGAAAATACGGAGCTTACGGAATTGCACATTAGTGCCGTACAGGAAGCCATGAACCAGATGATGGGTTCCTCTGCTACGTCCATGTCCACGATCTTTAACCAGTTTATCAACATCACTCCACCAGGAATTGATGTGATGGATCTGGCACAAGGAAAGGGTGGGGACAGCTTTACAGAGGACGACAGTCCGCTAGTGAAGGTCTCGTTCCGTTTGAAAGTAGGCGATCAGGGCGAATTAATCGATTCCAACATCATGCAGCTTTTGCCCTTGCATTTTGCCAAGGACATGATTGAGAGGTTAGTGGGCGGGTCCGAGGAAGAAACGGCCGCGGCCGCACCTGTAGCAGAAATGGAGATGCCCGCAATTCCGATTCCTTCGCCACAGGCGGTTCATGCGCAGCCTGAGTCTTCACAAACACCACCTGCAGCACCGCCTAGCGCACCATCTTCGCCTGACCAGATGTACCAACAGCCGCCATCGGGGTATGCACAACCGCCAATGGGTTATCCCGGTCAACCGATGTATCCGGACGCGTATGCTGTTCCTCCCGGCTACGTGCCTTACCCGCCGCCGTATCAAGCGCCTCCTGCACCGCAGGCACCGCAACACTACGGCAATCCGATGGTGAACCAGGCAAATGTCAAACCAGCACAATTTGCCCCACTTGGAGGTGGTCCTATGGGTTACGCAGAAGAGCAGAATCTGAACTTGTTGATGGATATTCCGTTGCAAGTGACCGTTGAGTTGGGACGCACCAAGAAGCTGATCCGGGAAATTCTCGATTTGTCTGCAGGTTCCATCATCCAGTTGGACAAGCTCGCTGGAGAACATGTAGACATCCTGGTGAACAACAAGTTGATTGCCAAAGGGGAAGTTGTTGTCATTGATGAGAACTTTGGTGTTCGTGTGACGGATATCATTAGCCCGATTGATCGTGTTCAAAAGTTGCAATAAAACAAAATTCATTGTCAAGCATTAGGAGGAACGATCCATGTCTAACAAGGTACTAATTGTAGATGACGCTGCTTTCATGCGCATGATGATCAAGGAAATTCTGTCGAAAAACGGCTATACCGTCGTTGGAGAAGCAAGCGATGGAGCACAGGCTGTAGAAAAATACAAAGAACTTGGTCCTGACCTCGTAACCATGGATATCACCATGCCAGAGATGGACGGGATTGCCGCTTTGAAGGAGATCAAAAAAATGGATCCAAACGCTCGTGTCATCATGTGTTCCGCGATGGGGCAACAAGCGATGGTCATTGATGCGATTCAGGCGGGCGCAAAAGATTTCATCGTGAAGCCGTTCCAGGCAGATCGCGTCTTGGAAGCGATCAAAAAGACCTTGAGCTGATGAAACGAATCTGGATTATAGGGACGCGGCTATTTTGGGTTGTCTGTCTCACGATGCTACTCGTCGCCTCCCTTCCGACTTTGGCCATGGCTGAAGGAGGGACCGTATTCGATGAGATCAACAATGGAAAGTCGACATCGAGCAATGCGCCCGCCGGCGAAGTTCAACAGCCGGCGGCCATTCCCGGTAGCGAGACAGGCAGCATGCTTGGTTATCTCGTTCAGGTGATTTTTTCTCTCGGCTTCATCATTGTTTTGATCTATGGAGTACTGCGTTTTTTGGGAAAAAAGCAGCTTGGTCAGACACAAGGCCCCATTAAAATCATCAGTGCTGCGCCGCTCGGCAACGGAAAGACGTTGCAAGTGATCATGATCGGCGATCGGCTCTACATCGTAGGTGTAGGAGAGAACGTGCAATTGCTGAAAGAGATCGAGCCGGGAGAAGAAGCCGATGTCATCCTGGCAGATGCTGAAATCCCTCCGCTACGAAAGACATTTTCTTGGCTGCCATTCGGCAAAAAGAAAGACGTTGAGGAAGAAATGCTGTTTACCGGCCATATGGATGGAAAGTCATTTGAGGAATTACTGAATTCACAGTGGAACGATCAAAAGAAGCGCCCCGTTCAAAAAAAGGAGTGGGGAAGCGAGGAACCACAGGACAGAGGGGACCGGAGATGAAATTTTTTTGGCAGTTGCTGGTGGTTGCCGTTACCTTGCTGGCAATCCCGAATATGGTCTTGGCAGCTCCCGTGGGGACACCGCTTATTCCAACCATTGATTTGCAGATAGGGGGCGGAAACGGTACGCCACAGGAGACATCCTCAGCCATTCAGCTTTTGCTGATCTTGACGGTGTTGTCTGTCGCACCTGCAATTCTGCTCTTGATGACTAGTTTTACGCGCATCATAATCGTGCTCTCCTTCGTTCGCAATGCATTGGCGACGCAGCAGATGCCTCCCAACCAAGTGTTGATTGCGCTCGCGATGTTTATGACCTTTTTTATCATGGCTCCTACCTTTGCCAAAGTAAATGAAGTGGCTGTGCAGCCCTTTATGCAAGGCCAGCTTACGCAAGAGCAGGCGTTTGATGCAGCGGTCATCCCTTTTAAGGAATTCATGGCGAAACAGACCCGGGAAAAAGACTTGAAGCTTTTTCTGGAATATACGAAGGCGGAAAGGCCTACTACGATCGAGGATATTCCTCTTAGTGCGCTTGTACCGGCTTATGCAATCAGTGAATTAAAAACAGCTTTCCAGATCGGCTTTATGATTTTTATCCCGTTTCTCATGATTGATTTGATTATCTCCAGTATCTTGATGGGGATGGGGATGATGATGTTGCCGCCCGTCATGATTTCATTGCCGTTCAAAATCCTGTTGTTCATTATGGTGGACGGATGGTATTTAGTGGTGAAGTCGCTTTTGACGAGCTTTGGCTAATTTGTAAAGGGCAAGAGGAGGTAGAGGGATGACACAAGAACTGCTGATGCAAGTTGCCCAAAATGCTGTTTACACCATCCTTCTGGTGGCTGCCCCTGCACTCGGGATCGCCCTGTTGATCGGTTTGAGTGTAAGTATTTTTCAAGCAACGACACAAATCCAGGAGCAGACTCTCGCATTCATTCCAAAAATTGTGGGTGTCTTCGTTATCATCCTTGCAGTAGGACCATGGATGCTGCAGACCATGCTTGATTTTGCGATGGGTATTCTCGGGAATCTCCATCGGTTTGTAGGGTAGCGTATGGAACTGATTCTCATGCAATTACCTGCTTTCCTACTCGTTTTTGTTCGCATGACGGCGTTTTTTGTTTCTGCACCGTTTTTTAATCTGCGCAATGTGCCAGGCCAATTTAAAATTGCTTTGGGCTTTCTCATGGCGTTGATCAGCTATCAATTCGTACCGGCGATTGGACCTATTCCGATGGATCTGACTTTTGTGATCCATGTACTCAAGGAGGTTCTTGTCGGCATTATCCTCGGGTTAATCTGTGAGATGATGTACACAGCGATACGGGTAGCAGGCGGAATGATGGATTTGCAGATGGGCTTAGCGATGGCGAACGTCGTAGACCCGAATACCGGAGCGTATGTACCCGTTACGGGTAATTTCAAGAACATTCTAGCCACACTATATTTTTTTAGTATAGACGGACATCATATGTTGATTCGTGGGATTATCAGCAGCTACCAGGTTATTCCTCTGGATCGCATGTGGGCTCCGATCGGCAGTGAGCAGGTCATGATGACAGCCGTAAAAGTCTTTTTGCAAATGTTTTTGAGCGCCTTCATGATCGCAGCACCATTGGTCGTTGCCTTGTTCCTGGTCGATGTATCACTTGGGATTGTGGCGAAATCCGTACCGCAATTCAACATCTTTGTTGTCGGCTTGCCGATCAAATTGTTGGCTGGGTTTGCGCTTTTAGTCGTTCTGATGCCGGCATTTCTGCTTACGCTGAATGGCTTGTTTGAAAAAATGTTCCGCGGGCTTGCGGAGATGATGAAATGGCTCGGAGGATAAGCATGAAACGCATACAGTTTGCCTATCCTGTTGACTTGCAGTATTTCAATGGAGAAAAGACAGAAAAAGCAACCCCCAAGAAGCGGGATGACGCCCGAAAAAAAGGACAGGTTGCCAAAAGCTCAGATCTTTCTCCCGCGATTGCCTTGACTGCCTTTTTTGTCCTCTTGCTCATGACTGGCTCCTCCATGCTTGAGACGTTTCAAGGAATCATGCGGGAGTCGCTCGTTACATACAGCGGTTTGCAGCTTACGCCGGATAACCTGAGATTTATCGTCACGCATTTGATCTTTGAGGCTGTTAAGATCGTGGCACCCGTGATGGCAGTCTCTTTTCTTATCGCATTGATCGTCAATTACATGCAAGTGGGATGGTTGTTTACAACCAAACCTCTGGAATTGAAACTGGAGAAGCTCGACCCGATTAAAGGAGCGAAAAAACTATTCTCCCTGCGATCCATTGTTGAACTTTTTAAATCACTATTAAAAATCAGTGCCGGAATTTTTATCGCTTATCTTATTTTATGGGACGCAAAAGAAGAATTGGTACAGCTATCATTGCTCTCCCTTGGAGCTGTTTTGACCTTTGCCGCGGGAAAAGTGGTCAAGCTGGGTGTCTATATAGGTTTGCTGCTTTTCATTTTTGCGGTGCTAGATTACATATACCAGCGATACGAGCATGAGAAAAATCTGCGCATGTCCAAGCAGGACATCAAGGATGAACATAAGCAAGCGGAGGGTGACCCGTTAATTAAAGGAAAAATCCGCGAGAGACAAAGAAGCATGGCCGTCAGACGGATGATGCAGGATTTGCCCAAAGCGGATGTCATCATTACCAACCCTACTCACTTCGCCGTAGCGATACGCTACGATGCGAATGATATGAGTGCCCCTACGGTGATCGCCAAAGGGCAGGACTACCTTGCTTTGAAGATCAGGGAAGTCGCCAAGAAGCACCGTATCATTACAATGGAAAACAAGCCCTTGGCCAGGGCTCTTTATAGTCAGGTCGAGATTGGTCAACAAATTCCCGAAGAGTTGTTTAAAGCGGTCGCGGAAGTTCTCGCGTACGTCTACAAGCTGCAGGGGAAAGTGAAATAAGAGGAAGGAGGATCTACAGTGGGATTTCGTTATAAAGAGCTAGGAACCGTCTTATTTGTTATCAGTATTGTAGTCATGATGGTGATCCCACTCCCTTCAGAGCTGCTTGACTTGCTGCTGATTCTCAATATCTCCCTTGCGTTAACCATTTTGCTTGTTTCGATGTATACAAAGGAAGTTCTGGATTTTTCTATCTTTCCTACCGTGTTGCTCATTACTACACTCTTTCGCCTAGCACTGAACGTATCGACGACGCGCAACATTCTCTCAGAAGGAGAGGGTGGCAAGGTAATCGAGACCTTCGGAAGTTTCGTCGTCGGCGGTAACCAGGTGGTAGGCTTCGTTGTCTTTCTGATCCTCATTATTATTCAATTTATCGTAATCACCAAGGGCTCCGAGCGCGTCGCAGAGGTAGCCGCTCGCTTTACGCTCGATGCGATGCCAGGTAAGCAGATGAGCATCGATGCGGACCTGAATGCCGGAATGATTACGGAAGCGGATGCAAGGGCACGGCGCAAGAAGATCGAAAATGAAGCAGACTTTTACGGCTCGATGGATGGTGCGAGCAAATTCGTTAAAGGGGATGCGATTGCCGGAATTGTCATCTTTATTGTCAACATCATCGGTGGCTTTATCATCGGGATGCTGATTCATGGAATGAGCTTTGCAGAGTCGGCTTCTCGCTTCACCACCATGTCCGTCGGGGATGCTCTAGTCAGCCAGATTCCGGCGTTGCTGATCTCCACGGCTGCCGGTATTATCGTTACCCGCAATACATCGGGAGAAGGTTTGGGTGAGGATATTGCGAAGCAGATGTTTGGCTTCCCACGTTTGCTGTACATCGTATCGGGATGCATCCTGCTGCTTGGCTTGTTCACACCAATTGGCCTTTTGCCGGTCATACCCGTAGTCGGGATCATGGCTTTTGCAGGGTGGAAGCTCGCCAGTAAACAAAAAAACGAGCTGCAGGAATCGGCGGACCTGGTGGAAGAACAGCAGATCGAAGAAGTACGCAGCCCGGAAAGCGTCGTCAATCTTCTGCAGGTCGACCCGATCGAGTTCGAGTTCGGTTATGGCTTGATCCCCTTGGCTGATGTGCGGCAGGGTGGAGACTTGCTGGATCGCGTCATCATGATTCGACGCCAGATCGCCTTGGAGATGGGGATTGTTGTGCCGGTCATTCGGATTCGCGACAATATTCAGCTTCGTCCCAATGAATATATGATTAAAATCAAGGGCAACCAAGTGGCAAAAGGGGAGATCATGCTCGATCATTACCTGGCAATGAGCCCGGGAATCGAGGATGATTCCGTAATTGGAATAGAAACAGTGGAACCCGCGTTTGGATTGCCTGCATTATGGGTAACAGAAGAGAATAAGGAAATAGCTGAGATGTCTGGCTACACCGTAGTCGATCCTCCATCTGTGGTTGCGACCCACCTGACAGAAGTGGTGAAACGCCATGCTCATGAATTGCTGGGCAGACAGGAGACGCGCGCGCTTATCGACAATGTTCGAGAAACTGCGCCTGTGCTGGTGGATGAGCTGATCCCAAGTGCGCTTTCGATTGGCGATGTGCAAAAGGTTCTGCAAAAATTGCTGCGGGAAAAAGTCTCTATCCGCAATCTCCCTGTCATCCTGGAAGCGTTGGCTGATCACGCAATCTACACGAAGGATCCTGAGGTGCTGACGGAATATGTAAGACAGGCGATGTCCCGTCAAATCACCCTGCAGTATACGGAACCGGGGCAACCATTGCGCGTCCTGACCGCAGGGGCGGGTCTTGAGAAAGCGATTTCTGAACGCATCGAACAGTCTGAGCAGGGAAGTTATCTCGCGATGGACCCGGAAACGTCACAACGGATCTACCAGGTGATGTCATCAGAGGTGAGCAAGATGGTGAATTCCGGCCAGCAGCCGATTCTTCTCTCCTCACCAGCGATTCGCATGTATTTGCGCCAATTGCTGGATCGGATGATGCCGGACATCCCCGTGTTGTCGTACAGCGAACTGGAACCTCATGTTGAAGTGCAAAGTGTAGGGATGGTGAACATTTCGTGAGAGTGAAGCGGTACATAGTCGATTCCATGCCGCAAGCGATGGAAAAAATCAGAATGGATCTGGGGAGCGATGCCGTCATCCTGAATTCCAAGCCGATCAAGACGGGTGGCGTATTCGGGATGTTCGGCAAACAAAGAATCGAAGTAATAGCTGCTGTCGAGGAAAAGGCGGCAGAGGAGACAAGAACCCCTGCATTGAATCGGCAAGGTGATGTACCGTCTCACGCTATGGCAGGAACGTACACCGCCAAGCAAGCGTACGGTCGATCGGCGTCAACAGCTGCCGCTGTGCACACAGCAACAAGGACAGTACACCAGGAAGGGCAAACCGCAGCCATCGCGACACCTCCTAGAGAGGACCTTGCTGATAAGGCGGAACAAGCCGGACGAGAAGAGGGCCAGCAGTCTTCCCAACCTGCGGAAGCCGCTGCTCGCGCAAATCGGCAATTTGTACGTCAAGCTGACGCAGCAGCAACGGATCAATTAGCGAACGAAGTGCGGGACATGCGCAAAATGTTCGAAAAGCTGCTGGTTCACGATCTGAGTCAGCAGCTTCCTGAAGCTTTTCAAGCGGTGCGAGGAAGGCTGGTAGAGCAGGAAGTAATCGAGGAGTGGGCCGCCGAGATCATTGGGCGCATGATGGAGTCGACTTCACCCGGTCAAGTATGGACAGAGATGGAAGCGCGCAAGGCGAGCAAGACGATCATTGCAGAAATCTTGCAGAGCAGCGGACAACCTCAAGTCAAGCTAGACAAGCAAATCAAATACGCCTTTTTCTTCGGCCCTACGGGGGTTGGGAAGACGACGACGATCGCCAAGCTTGCCGCTAACAGCATGTTGAAGGACAAAAGAAAAATCGGCTTCATCACTGCCGATACTTACCGGATGGCTGCAGTCGAACAGTTGAAAACCTATGCGAATATCCTGAATGTTCCTTTGGAGGTAGTCTTTTCACCGAAGGAAATGACACAGGCGATGGAACGCCTCAGTGATTGTGATCTGATTTTTGTGGATACGGCAGGGCGCAATTTCCGCAATGATGAGTATGTGCAAGGGATCCGCGAGTTAATTCAACACGGAAAAAACAGCGTGAACTACTTGGTGCTCAGCCTGACATCCAAATACAGTGACATGAAGGCCATTATCCAAAATTTTTCAGAAGTACCCGTCAGTCAGATCATCTTTACAAAAGCGGATGAAACGCATAGCTATGGCAGCATGCTGAATGTAGCCAGGGAGACGGGATTTGCCCTCTCCTACATTACGACAGGACAAAACGTGCCGGATGACATTATGGCGGCCACACCTGAAATGATCGCTGCCATGATCATGGGAGATTGAGGATGCGCGACCAAGCAGAACAACTTCGTGAACGGATGCTACGGACTAACCAGCCGCGTACAACGAAACTGGTGACAGTGACGAGCGGAAAAGGTGGCGTTGGCAAATCCAATTTCAGCCTGAATTTCGGTCTTGGGTTAATAGAAAAAGGTCATCGGACAGTATTGTTCGACGTCGACCTGGGAATGGCCAATCTGGACGTCTTAATGGGAATCACACCAAAGAAACATCTTTTTCATCTGCTGGAGCCAGATACCACAGTATGGGATATTTTGGAAAAAGGGCCGGGAGATCTGGAGTTTATCGCGGGCGGCTCGGGCTTTACGCAAATCATGCAGCTTGAGGACGAGAAGCTGGATCGCTTGTTCTCTCAGCTCGATCCATTGCAGGGGTATGCGGACACGATCATTTTTGATACAGGTGCAGGGCTTTCCCATGAATCGATTCGATTCATGCTAGCATCGGATGAAGTGATTCTGGTGACGACGCCGGAACCACCTGCGATTACGGATGCCTACGCGGTCATCAAAATGCTGCACAGCCGCAATCCAGACATTACCATACGCCTTGTCATCAATCGGGTTACCTCGGAACGTGAAGGAATACAGACCATCGACAAGCTGGCGATGGTGGCAAAGCGTTTTTTGAACATGAACATCCAATCTCTTGGATACGTCACAGACGATCATCATGTATCCAAGGCAGTAAAGCAACAACGTCCGTTTCTCCTTGCATATCCGGATTCGCAAGCCTCGAAGAGCATTCGCAAACTGGTGGGACAATACCTGCACAATTCCCAGGGAGCGCCTGAGCAAACGAGTGGACTCAAGGGGTTTATTGCGAAATTGAAACACTTCATTCGATAGGGCAACAGGAGATAGGAAGGAGATACATAGGGTATGAGCAAAATTCGCGTTCTAGTCACAGATGATTCCGCATTCATGCGAAAAGTGATTTCCGATATCCTCGCTGAAAATCCGGATATCGAGGTCATCGATCGTGCGAGAAATGGCCTTGAATGTATTGAGAAATGCAACAAGCTGAAACCGGATGTGCTGACACTGGACATTGAAATGCCAGTCATGGACGGCTTGGAAGCACTCGAACGTTTGATGCGAGATAATCCCGTTCCTACCGTGATGATCAGCAGTCTGACGAGAGAAGGGGCTGATGCAACGATTCGGGCGTTGGAACTGGGCGCATTTGACTTCGTGACGAAACCCTCCGGTCCGATCTCGCTCGATATTCACAAGGTGGCGGAAAGGCTCGTCGAACGAGTAAGAGCTGCAGCTGCTTCCAAGCCGCGCAAACGAAAGCTTGCAGTAGAGGACACAAGAAGCGAGAAAGCGCCACAGAGTACGCCTCCTGAGGCGAGGGCAGCCAAGCCCCTTGTTTTTACCCCGCCTGCTCCTCCACCAACTCCAGTAACCAGACCGCCACTGCAACGGGGAAAGCAGAAGCTGGTGGTTTTGGGTACCTCGACAGGGGGACCGAAAGCTTTGCAGACAGTGTTGACGAGCTTGCCGGGCAACTTTGATGCTCCGATCGCAATTGTTCAGCACATGCCTGCCGGATTTACGAAATCGCTTGCGCAGCGCCTTAATTCTTTGTCCCAGATTCAGGTGACGGAAGTGAAGGACGGCGAATTCCTGGAGCCGGGAACGGCGTATATCGCACCAGGGGGATATCATTTTGAGGTTCATGCAAACAACGGGCGCTTGCAAGCACATTTACACCAGCAGGAACCGAGAGCCGGTCATCGTCCTTCTGTAGACGTTCTATTTGAATCAGCAAGCAGATTGACAAATGTCGACAAATGGGCAATCATCATGACAGGTATGGGAAATGATGGTACAAAAGGACTACAGCAGATGAAGCAGAGCGGGATCGTGACGAGCATTGTTGAGGATGAATCTACTTGTATCGTCTACGGCATGCCGCGAGCGGCCTTTCAAGCAGGTCTTGCTGATCATGTTGCTCCTTTGGAAAAGATACCAGAGCTGTTGTACAAGCTCTTGCACTGATTTTGGGAGGTGGACCACCTATGGATATGAATCAGTATTTGGACATGTTTATTGAAGAGTCAAAAGAACACTTGCAAGCGATCAACGAAAATCTCCTGATCCTGGAAAACGATCCTGCAAATATCCAGATTGTCAATGAAATTTTCCGATCCGCTCACACGTTAAAGGGAATGTCAGCGACCATGGGCTTCGAAGATATGGCGAGCTTGACACATGAAGCGGAAAATGTGCTGGATCTGATCCGCAATAACAAGCTGACAATCAACAGCGATATAATGGATGTTATTTTTCAGAGTGTGGATTTGATTGAGGGTATGGTCATCCATATTACGGAGGGCGGCGACGGATCGGCAGACGTATCTGATCCTGTCCGTAAGCTTCGCGCAATCGTGGCGGGTGATTTTACGGCGCAGCAGGAGGTAGCTGCAGCTGCTTCCGTAGCAGAGCCAGAGGTGCAGGCAGCGTCTGTCGGCAACGAAGCCGCCAAGCCGGATCTCGATCTGGATGATTATGCCCAAACTGTATTGAAGCAGTCCAAAGATTCGGGCAATAATCTCCTCTGGATCAAAGTGATCTTGAATGAAAACTGCTTGCTAAAGGCTGCCCGTGCGTACATGGTTTTTGATCAACTGGAATCGTTGGGCGAAGTGATCAAAACGACGCCTGCTGTGCAAGAGATTGAAAATGAGCGTTTTGATCTCTCCTTTGAAGTCGTGTTCGTCACGATGCATCCGATTGAAAAAGTACGCACAGCGATTCAGAACATCTCGGAGATTCAAGAGGTTCAGATCGATACGATTGATCTGAAGGCTCCTCAGGCAGAGCCCCCAGCCGTACAGCCCGAAGCGCCTGCCTCGAATGCTGCAGCTCCCAAAAAGGCAGAGACTGCACAGCCTGCCGCTACTCGCAAAGTCGCTGCTGGAGGAAAAACAATCCGCGTTGATATTGAACGCCTTGACATTTTGATGAATCTCTTCAGTGAGCTCGTGATCGACCGTGGGCGCTTGGAGCAATTGGCTCGGGAGATCGGTAAGAGCGAGCTGCAAGAAACAGTTGAGCACATGAGCCGGATCAGCGGGGACTTGCAGAATATTATCTTGACCATGCGAATGGTACCAGTCGAGCAGGTATTCAACCGTTTCCCAAGGATGATTCGCGACCTGGCGAAAGATCTGAATAAAAAAGTGAATCTGGAGATTTTCGGGGCGGAGACAGAACTGGACCGCACCGTTATTGACGAGATTGGCGATCCGCTCGTTCACCTGCTGCGTAATTCCCTCGACCACGGTATCGAATCCGTAACCGATCGCAGGAATGCCGGCAAGCCGGAGGAAGGGACAATTGAGCTTCGCGCCTTCCATAGCGGCAATCATGTCTTTATCGAAGTGAAGGACGATGGTGCCGGAATCAACAAGGAAAAAGTGCTGAAAAAAGCAATCGAGCGCGGCATCGTCTCCCAGGCGGCTGCCGAGACGATGACTGACAAGCAGATCCATGAGCTTTTGTTCGCTTCAGGGTTCAGCACCGCAGATGTCATTTCCGATATTTCCGGCCGCGGTGTAGGGCTGGACGTCGTAAAATCCAAAATCGTAGCGTTGGGCGGCAGTGTCAGTGTTGACTCAGTCCGCGGGAAAGGTACCACGTTCCTCGTGCAGCTGCCGCTGACTCTCTCGATTATCTCGGCGATGCTGGTTCAAGTGAAGAACGAGAAATATGCCGTACCGCTCAGTTCCATTATCGAGACGGCTGTATTCAAAAAAGACCAGATCATGATGGCTCATCGCCAAAAAGTCATCGACTTCCGCGGCCGTGTCGTCCCGCTCGTCTCGCTTGAGGAAATCTTCCAGGTGCCGAGCAATCAGGCAGAGACAGATGACGAGGTTGCAGTAGTCATTGTGCGAAAAGGGGAGAAAATGGCGGGTCTGGTCGTCGACTCCTTTATCGGACAACAGGAAATCGTCTTGAAGTCTCTCGGCAAGTATTTGGTGAATGTTTTCGCGATTTCCGGCGCAACCATTCTCGGGGATGGACAAGTAGCACTGATTATTGATTGCAACGCATTGATCAAGTAGAAGGAGGGGCAGCCACATGCTCGAGCAAAAAGCGATCGTAGGCGAAGTAAAAGTGATTGTCTTTCGGTTACAAGACGAGGAATACGGCGTGGAAGTGCAACAGGTAAAGGCTATCGAAAAGCTGGAACACATCACACGCGTCCCTCGCACTCCGAAGTTTGTCAAAGGAGTCATCAACCTGCGCGGGGTCGTGACTCCGATCATTGACCTGAGAAAGCGGTTTGAACTGGAGGAAAGCGAGTATTCGGACTCTACGAGAACGATTATCGTCGCGGTAGGAGATTTGGAAGTAGGTTTGATTGTAGATGCCGCCAATGATGTGATTGATATACCTGTGGATGCGATCGAACCGCCTCCAGAGGTAGTAGGTGGAGTAGAAGCTGCCTATCTGCGCGGCGTTGCCAAGCTTGACAATCGCCTGTTGATTCTGTTGAACCTCGACAAAGTGTTGAGCACAGAGGAAATCAATCAGTTGGACGCATTAGAGGGATAAGTAACATGGCCTACTTTACAAAATTCGGGGATTTCCAGTTCGACGTTTTGCGTGAGATCGGGAATATCGGTGCCGGACATGCGGCTACGGCTCTGTCGCAACTCATGCAGAAAGCGATCGACATGAAGGTGCCGCAAGTACGGATAATCCCGTTCGATGAAGTAGCTGACTGTGTGGGTGGAGCAGAGAATGTAGTTGTGACTGTCTTTCTTCGCGTGGAGGGAGACAGTCCCGGCAACATGTTCTTTATCCTTGACTTGGATTCAGCCAGACACCTCCTCACGCAGATAACAGGGATCAACAAAGAAGTGGAGGAATGGGATGAACTCCAGGTTTCCGCCTTGCGCGAGGTCGGGAATATCCTCACAGGTTCTTATCTCTCCTCGCTGGCTGATCTGACCAAGTTAAATCTTCAGCCATCTGTTCCTGGACTTGCCGTCGATATGGCAGGTGCGATTCTCAGCTATGGATTGTATGCTTTAGGACAGTCTGGAGATTTTGCGCTCACCATAGATACTGCTTTTTTTGAAGGAAACGAGCAAGTAAAAGGCAACTTCTTTTTGATACCAGATCCGGAATCATTACCGATACTATTTCGTTCACTAGGAGTTCCGTTCGATGGAGATTATTAAGATTGGAATGGCCGATCTCGGTGTGGCGAAACCACCCAGCCGGTTGCGTACCACGGGCTTGGGCTCATGCGTAGGCGTCGTCCTCTACGATCATGTCCACAAGGTCGCCGGTATGGCTCACGTAATGCTCCCTGAATCGTCGTTGGCAAAGGGCGGGGAGCTGTCAGTGGGAAAATACGCGGATACGGCAATTCCCTACTTGATCCAGCAGATGCAAAACGAAGGCGCAGCACCTCGGAATATGGTTGCCAAGTTAGCTGGAGGCGCCCAAATGTTCGCCTTTCTCGGGGGCAATGACATGATGCGAATCGGGCCGCGCAACGTAGAAGCCTGCAAAATGGCTTTACAGGCTGCACAGATTAAGGTTATTGCGGAAGATACGGGAGGAAATTGCGGTAGAACCATCGAGTTTGACTCGACGACAGGCGTCTTGCAGATCCGAACCGTAAATCAAGGTGTGAAGGAAGTATAGGTATGCTGGGAACCATGTGGATTAATACAGGATTGGCCCTTCTTGCATGTGTTGTTACATTCATTGTCGCTATGATGAGCAACGTCTGGCTAGTTTCCTTGGAGCGTGCCGGTTTTGCCTTTCTGCTGTTTTTCCTGGCTGCTTTCCCGATACGCTGGTTGTTTGGGATTATCACGCAGTCAGCAGCTCCAGCTTCAGAGGAAGAGAACATAGACGGAGTGGCGGCTGCGTCTCCCATGACTCCAGCGGGATCGGAAGAAGGGGTGGAAGGGACAGAGGTTTCGGATTCAGATGAGGAGGATTCCTTTACTCCGCTTACATTTTCCCGCCAGGATCACACTCATTTAGCTGAGGATCCCACCACCGTTGCAGAGGTTATTCGGCGCTTATCAGATGAGTAAAGGTTGGTGACTAATTCGTGGCACGGCTAACCAGTCAGGAAAAAGCAAAAGAATTTGATAAATGGGTAATGTGGAAAGAAGAAGGCAGTCGCGAGGCGGAAGTCGATCTGATTACGAAGTTTTTGCCTTTGGTCGACAAAGTGGCAAATCGCTTGGCGATCAACCTTCCTTCCAATGTGGACAAGGACGATTTGATCAGCTATGGGCGTTTTGGTCTATTGGACGCATTGGCCAAGTTCGATCATACGCGAGGTCTCCAGTTCGAAACGTATGCGATGTGGCGGATACGCGGTGCCATGATCGATGGACTGCGTGAGAACGACTGGATTCCGCGTACGGTTCGGGACAAGGCCAAGAAAATCGAAGAAGCATATACCTATTTGGAACAACAGTCACTGCGTATGCCGACCGATGAAGAAGTATCCACGTATCTGGGGATAAGTGAAAAAGAATTGCAGCAGGTGTTCTATGAAACCTCTCTGGCCACGATGGTCTCGATCGATGAGACGGTCGGAGATGAAGAGGAACAAAAAACAGCAAGGCATTCTTATATCGTTGACGAATTCACTCCAAGACCCGAAAATGTTGCTGAGGTATCCAGTTTAAAAGAAGTGTTGATAAATGTGATTGACAAGCTTCCCGAAAAAGAGAGAACGGTGGTTTCGTTGTTCTACTTCGAAGAGATGACCCTATCAGAAATCGCTGAGATCATGTGCTTGTCTCCATCCCGCATTTCTCAACTTCACTCCAAGGCTTTATTCCGACTGCGCTCTACATTATCCAGGTGGAAGTCACAGCTAATCTAACGCCCATGGGAACGACGAAGGATTCTTCCCACAGGCGAAGAGGGGGTAGAATGATGGAAGCGACAAGGCAATTTCAAATCGAAGTAAAAGTATCGCCCGATAAATTGGAAGCCGGAGTCATTCTAAGAGCGGAAGAAAAAGATTTGGAACGCATCCTGATTACGGAAAAGGACGTCTATCAGGCACTGGAACAACATCGGGTGACATTCGGCATCCGAAAAGACGCAATACGAGAACTTTGCTTGGCGCCCGCCAAGTTTGTAAATGCCATGCTGACAGTAGCATGTGGAGAGCCGCCCGTACCCGGGGAGGATGGTACGATTGAGTATCCGTACCTGGCTAGTGTGGGAGAAGAGAATGGCCCCAAGGAAATGGAAGACGGACGAGTTGATTTCTACAACCTGACGAATATCCCGAATGTTGCAAAAGGCCAGCTTTTGGCCCGGAAAAAACCGGCCACATCTGGCAAACCGGGTACGGCAGTTACCGGAGAGCCCATCGCGCCCAAAGCCGGAAAGGAACCCGTATTAAAGCCTGGCAAAAACGTCGTGCAAAATCAGGAGAGAACCATGATTTATGCGGCGATCGACGGCCAGGTCTCATTCACGGATAAGGACAAGCTGAATGTGTTCCCTATATTTGAAGTGAACGGGGATGTGGATTTCGGAGTAGGCAATATTGACTTCGTGGGAACGGTGGTCATTCGCGGGAACGTCCTCAATGGATTTCGGGTAAAAGCATCTGGCGATATCCGTGTACTCGGGAGTGTAGAGGGTGCTGAGCTGGAAGCCCAAGGCTCCATCGAGATCAAGAGCGGAATTGTCGCACAGGACAAGGGCTCGATCAAAGCCGGACACAATGTGCAAACCTCTTTTATACAAAACGCCAATGTCACTGCCGGCAACCAGGTGATCGTCTCGCAAAGCATCATGTTTTCCACTGTCCGCGCAGGCAAACAAATTATCTGCAATGGGCCGAAGGGCATTATTATCGGAGGTGTTCTCCAGGCAGGCGAGAAAATCGTCGCTCGGGTATACGGGAATTCAAATGCTACGCCGACCGTCCTGGAGGTAGGAGTAAAGCCGGAGCTCCGCCAAGAGCTTTCCACGATCCAAAAAGAGCTGCAGAACGTGTATGAAAATTTGCGCAAAACAGATCAGGGGCTTTCGGTCCTCAACCAGATTCTGCAGGCGAGCGGCGAGTTGTCAGCAGACAAGCGCATGATGCAAGTCAAGCTGAAGAATACCCGACTTGTGCTGGAAAAGGAAGTGAAAAACCTGGAGGCACGACGCAAAGAGGTGGAAGCGGAGCTGGTTGGAGATGGACCGGCTGTGATTGAGGTCTATTCAAACATGTATCCGGGAATTAAAATGACATTTGGGAAGCTGGTTCACTTTATCAAGCATGAGTACGGCCGAACGCGTTTTATCGTTTTGGATGGCGAGATTACTGGCGCAACACTGATGTAGCAAGCAAAGCTGGAACGTAACGGGAGAAAGGACTGTAGCCAGATGAGTTTGAAGGCGGTTGAGTTGCAGGTGGCAATACCTCGCATGACAGAAGTAGGCCGAATTCAAGAGCAACAGCAGCAGCGGCCCACTACGGAACAGCTTTTATTGCATGAAGAGCGCAAGCAATTGGACGAGCAGAATCGGCAGCGGCCGCATGTAGTCGATCAGACCGAGAAAAATCAGATACGTGAACGGGAGCAACAACAGAAGAAAAAAGACGAGCCTGCGGTCATCGTCATGTCGACAGAAGGATCAGAGGAGACGCCTGTAGAAAAGGCGAGAGATGCTGTTGATATGCGAGATCCAATGAGAGGCCGTTTTATCGATATTTCGCTATAGGTAAGGCGCAAACATTGTTCTTGATAACAGTTATGCCAAAGCAAGGGTGGCTAAAATGGATCTAGTGTATATCATCTTGATAGGGGCAGGACTTGCAATCATGCTGCTCGCTTTGTTCGTCAGACAAAAAGGGAATGGCAATGAGCCGGAGATCCGGACTCAGCGAAGCGCCCAGAGAGCAGAGCTGGAGCAAGGGATGCAGCGATTTGCCAAGCAGATCAAGCAGGAGCAGGCAGCGGCCTCTGCCAGGATCCAGCGGTCCAATGATGAACTGCTGCAGGAGCTCGAATTGCTCCGCAAGCGTGTCGAGGAGCTGGAGAATCAGCGTCATCTTGCGGCGCAAGCCAAAGCTGAACCCATTCCGGCAAGTGAAGAAGGCAAAGCGGCAAAAGGACCTGAAGAAATCGATATGCTAGCGTTGCGGGAGCGTTACCGCAGAGTGTTTGAATTGCAAGGGGAAGGGCTGTCTCCCGATGAAATCGCGAAGCGGTTGGGTGTCGGGCGTGGCGAGATTGACTTGATCTTCATGCTTGCCGCCAAGCATGAGGGGAGGCAGAATCATGCATAAACGAGAACTTTTGCTCGGCTTTGGTGCGGGGGTCCTGGTCGCTACAGCGGTCATTGGTCTGTTCGTGCCCAAGCCAGCTTCCGTTTCCACACCAATTACGGCGGAGCAGATGAAAGCAGCGGCAGACGGTATGGACATGGTCGTCCTTACAAAAGAAGAGTATGAGCAATTGCAGGGTGAGAAGAAGGTAAGCGTAAAACCTGCCGCTACCCCGCCAACAGCGCCCGAGAAGCCGGAGTCTGCAGATGTCGCAGAGCCAGTGGTGGATCCCGTGTCTGCTCCAGCTGTAACGCAGCCGAAGCATTCTGCCGCCGCCCAGGTGCCGGTTGTGGCTACCGCAGCACCAGCGCCGGCTCCAGCCGAAGCAGTAACACCGGAACAGCCAGTGTTGGCCTCTTTTACAATCCCGTACAAGGCAACAGCGGAAAGCGTGTCAAAGATCCTTGTGCAAGAAAAAATACTTCCGGAGAATAACGGTCTGGTAGACGAACTGCGCTCGCAAAACAAGCTGAATCGGATCCGGGTCGGGACGTATGAAATCGCGGTCCCGGCTACGGAAAAAGACATCGTCAAGCTGATCACAACGCCGCCGAAAAAATAGGCGGCTTTCATTTTGCGAAAAAAGGCATCCCTTTGTTGCAAATGAAAGACCCATATGATATATTCATTAACGGTGTTGAATTCGCACGTCCACCAATTCCAGCAATGGTGCTGCCTGAAGGGCAGTTTTGTCTGGGAGATGCGGTGAGGCGGAGGTAAGCATCACAAAAACCATTCTTGAAGGAGGTGTGAAATATGGCAGTAATTTCGATGAAACAGCTGCTCGAGGCTGGTGTTCACTTCGGTCACCAAACTCGCCGCTGGAACCCGAAAATGGCTCGCTATATCTTCACCGAACGTAACGGTATCTACATTATCGACCTGCAAAAAACCGTGAAAAAAGTGGAGGAAGCGTACAACTTCGTACGTGAACTCTCCCAAAACGGCGGAAAAGTGCTCTTCGTAGGTACGAAGAAACAAGCACAAGAATCCGTAAAAGAAGAAGCAGAACGCACAGGTCACTACTTCATCAACCAACGCTGGTTGGGTGGTACCCTGACAAACTTCACAACCATCAAAAAGCGTACATCTCGCTTGGCTGAGCTGAAACGCATGGAAGAAGATGGCACATTTGAAGTTTTGCCGAAAAAAGAAGTAATCGTTCTTCGCAAAGAAATGGATCGCCTGGAGAAATTCCTCGGCGGTATCGCTCATATGGATCAACTGCCGGACGCTCTGTTCGTCATCGACCCTCGCAAAGAGCGCATTGCTGTTGCAGAAGCTCGTAAATTGGGTATCCCAATCGTTGCGATCGTAGATACAAACTGCGACCCAGACGAGATCGACTACGTGATCCCAGGTAACGACGACGCTATCCGCGCGGTAAAACTGCTTACTGCGAAAATGGCTGACGCCCTGCTTGAAGGCAACCAAGGTACAGAGCAACAAACCACAACAACTGCGTAAGCAAGTGTAAGAGGGTGGACTGAGGGTGTCAGAAACCCCGTCCATCCTTTTTTTCTGAATCAGTCGGCAAGCTGGTTGGCTTTGGCCCAGACTGATGAAGGGTTTACCAGCTGGTTGTAAGGCAGACTATACTTAGAACGTAACTTTTCAAGGAGGTTTCACTCAATGGCAATTAGTGCACAAGCGGTTAAAGAATTGCGCGAGCGTACAGGTGCAGGTATGATGGATTGCAAACGCGCACTGGAAGAAACTGCAGGCGATATGGAAAAAGCAATTGATTTGCTGCGTGAGCGCGGGATCGCGAAAGCGGCGAAAAAATCGGGCCGCATCGCAGCAGAAGGTCTGACTGCAACTGCAGAAGCAGGCAACTTCGCTGCAATCGTAGAAGTGAACTGCGAAACAGACTTCGTAGGGAAAAACCCTGAGTTCCAACAACTGGTGAAAGACGTTGCTGAACACGTAGTGACCCAACGCCCAGCTACCGTTGAGGAAGCTTTGGAACAACCATTCAAAGGCCAAGGCGAAACCCTTGCACATGTCATCAACGAAAAAATCTCCACTATCGGAGAAAACATCACCTTCCGCCGCTTCTTCCTGAGCGAAAAATCGGATGCTGGCACATTTGGTTCCTACCTGCACATGGGCGGTAAAATCGGCGTTCTGGTGACTCTGGAAGGCACCAAAGACGATTCCCTGGCAAAAGACCTGGGCATGCATGCAGCCGCTTCCAACCCTCGCTTTGCAAACCGTGACGAGGTTTCCCAAGACGAGATCGACCGCGAGCGCGAAGTATTGAAAAACCAAGCGCTGGCTGAAGGAAAGCCTGCTAATATCGTAGAAAAAATGGTGGAAGGCCGCCTTTCCAAGTTCTTCGAAGAGTACGTGCTCGTTGAACAGCCATTTGTTAAAGATCCAGACAAGAAAGTGGCTACTCTGCTGAAAGAAGCGGGTGCGACGCTGAAAGAATTCGCTCGTTTCCAAGTGGGCGAAGGAATCGAGAAAAAACAAGAAGATTTCGCTGCTGAGGTTATGGCGCAAGTAAATAAGCAGTAATAAGGGAATAGGGAACACCTTCGTGTTCCCTATTTTCGAACTGAGAGTTTCACATAAAGTGAAACTCTCCTGTACGTAAAAAGCGATAGCGCCCGCGTGTGTCGGAAGGAATCCGGCAATACACAGAGAATGACTCATGAATGGAGGCCGTTTCACATGCCAATTCCTGCCTATAAACGCGTTGTGTTAAAGTTGAGTGGGGAAGCTCTAGCAGGAGATCTCGGTTACGGAATTGACCCGAAAGTCATTTTCTCCGTCGCCAACCAGATCAAGGAAATTGTAGAATTGGGCGTACAGGTAGCTGTAGTAGTCGGGGGAGGCAACATCTGGCGCGGACTTTCCGGCAGTTCCAAAGGAATGGATCGTGCTACGGCAGACTATATGGGGATGCTGGCCACGATCATGAACTCTCTGGCTTTGCAGGATGGTTTGGAACAGGTGGATGTACCGACCCGTGTTCAAACCTCCATCGAAATGAGGCAAGTGGCGGAACCATACATACGCAGACGGGCCATCCGACACTTGGAAAAAATGCGTGTCGTGATCTTTGCCGCAGGAACCGGCAACCCATACTTCTCGACCGATACGACAGCCGCGCTGCGAGCGGCAGAAATCGAGGCAGAAGTGATTTTGATGGCCAAAAACAAGGTGGACGGCGTCTACTCAGCTGACCCTAGTCTGGATCCGAATGCGAAAAAATACGACAACCTTACCTTCCTGGAAGTATTGAACAAGGGCCTGGGTGTGATGGACTCTACAGCGTCCAGCTTATGCATGGACAACAACATTCCGCTGATCGTCTTTAATATCTCTGAAGAAGGAAATATTCGTCGCGCCGTGATGGGCGAAAAAATCGGAACGATTGTGAAGGGGGAATCCTGATGCCACAAAGCGTAATCAAAGAAATGGAAGATCGCATGAACAAGGCGATTGCAAGCTTGAAAAAAGATCTGGCAAGCCTTCGTGCAGGACGTGCCAACCCAGCGATGCTGGATCGTGTCGTCGTCGATTACTACGGGACGCCAACGCCGATCAGCCAATTGGCGAATATCAGTGTGCCGGAACCGCGCATGCTGACCATCCAGCCTTGGGACAAATCAGCGCTTAAAGACATCGACCGCGCACTGCAACAATCCGATTTGGGCATTTCGCCTTCCAACGACGGGGTGATCATCCGACTCGTCATTCCGCCGTTGACGGAAGAACGCCGCAAGGAACTGGTGAAGCTGGCCGGAAAAAGCGGCGAGGAATCCAAAGTGGCGATCCGCAACATTCGCCGCGATGCCAATGACGAAATCAAAAAGCTGGAAAAAGCCGCTGCGATCTCTGAAGACGAATCTCGTCGCCATCAGGAAAGCATTCAAAAAACGACGGATAAATTTATTGCAGAAGTAGATAAAATCGTAAAAGATAAAGAGAAAGATATTTTGGAAGTGTAAGGAAGAAGAAATCCCCCTCTATGGAGGGGGATGTATGTCTATATCTCTCATTACGGGGGAACACTTATGTTAGAACATCTAGCGCGTAAATGGACCCGAAAGGAAAAGCAGCCAGAGTCAACCGAGATTGATCTGTCTGGCAAAATTCCCGTGCATGTTGCGGTAATTATGGACGGCAACGGGCGATGGGCCAATATGCGCAATCTGCCCAGAGTGGCCGGACATCGAGCGGGTATGAAAACAGTGAAAGAAGTCGTGAAAACGGCCGACGAAATTGGCATTCGCTACATGACCATGTACGCATTCTCCACCGAAAACTGGAAGCGCCCTCGTGACGAGGTTGATTTCTTAATGAAGCTTCCACAAGAATTTTTGTCGACAGAATTGGATGAATTGATTGAACGCGGCGTGCGTATTCGCATGCTTGGCAGCAAGGATGAGCTGCCGAACCATACCTTGCAGGCTTTATTGACAGCTGAAGAGAAGACTCGCGATAATACAGGATTGCAGCTTAATTTTGCGCTGAACTACGGGGCGCGCCATGAAATGATCAAGGCATTTTCCGAATTGGCAGAACGCGTGAAAGCGGGTGAACTCAACCCGGACGAAATTCAAGAAGAAGACATTTCCCGCTACCTGTACACAAGCGATATCCCGGACCCTGACTTGTTAATTCGCACGAGTGGTGAAATTCGTTTAAGCAATTTTATGTTGTGGCAATTGGCCTACACAGAATTGTGGTTTACGGATGTGCTTTGGCCTGATTTTACCCGTGAACATTTTTATCAAGCCATTGTGGAATACCAAGGCCGAGCTCGTCGCTACGGAGCGGTATAGCCGAGAGGTGGAATCAGTTGAAGCAACGGATTATAACAGGCGTGGTTGGAGGTATCGGCTTTCTTTTCCTGATCTATCTGGGAAGTGCATGGTACTCCCTGCTTGTCTTGAGTTTAGCCATTATAGGCTTGTATGAATTTTTGCGGATGGCAAAACTTCAATCGTTTATACCGGCAGGAATATTGGCGTATGTGTTGATGCTCGGCATTGTCTGGCCGTCGCTCGCATTTTCTGCCTGGGTAGACATCGGGACGCCGGATCTGATGTTGCCTGTCTTTTTCTTGCTGTTGATTTACTCCGTTTTACGGAAAAATCAGTTTCACATTGAACACATCGCTCTTACGATTGTGGGAGCGTTATACATAGGGTACGGTTTTACGTATATGGCTGCCGCACGCAATCTTCCGGACGGATTGATGCTGACGATTCTCGTTTTTCTGGGCATCTGGTCCACAGATTCGGGAGCCTATTTTATTGGCAAAGCCATTGGACGCCACAAGCTATGGCCCGAGATCAGCCCGAACAAGACCACAGAAGGGGCTGTGGGTGGTCTGTTCACGTCGCTTGTGATCGTTTTGGCGGTCAACACGTTGTTCGGAGGGATTCCGACTTCCCAGGCCTTGCTGATTGCCCTGGTGACAGGGATCATGGGCCAGTTGGGCGATTTGGTGGAGTCTGCATTCAAGCGCCATTACGGGGTGAAGGATTCCGGTCAGATCATACCTGGACATGGAGGGGTATTGGACCGATTTGACAGTATGATTCTCGTCTTTCCGGTTCTGCATCTGTTAGGTATTGTCTGAGCATGCTTGCATATAGAAAGAGATATAGAGGGTGAAACTCGTGAAACGAATAGCGCTCTTGGGCTCCACAGGCTCAATCGGAACCAGCACACTGGATGTAGTGGCACAGCATCCGGAACAGTTTGCGGTTGTCGCACTCGCTGCGGGAACCAATGTGGAGCTTTTGGCAGAGCAGGTAAAGACGTTTCGGCCGCAGTTGGTTTCGGTCGCAACGGAGGGGGCAGCGTTTGACCTGCGGGCCAAGGTGGGTCCCGGCCATCAGCCAGAGATCGTTGTGGGAAGCGACGGGATGGAGCTTGTAGCCCGTCATCCGGAAGCTGAATTTGTCATGACGGCCGTGGTTGGAAGTGTCGGGGTTGCACCTACATTGGCAGCGATTGAAGAGGGGAAGACGATTGGACTCGCGAACAAGGAGACCTTGGTATGCGCAGGTCCTGTCGTGATGAAGGCAGCACGCGAAAAAGGAGTGGCTATCATTCCGGTCGACAGTGAGCATTCCGCGATTTACCAATGCCTGCAGGGCGAAAGGCGCGAAGAGCTGTCACGGGTGATCATTACTGCGTCGGGCGGTTCCTTTCGACACCTGACGCGAGAAGAGCTTTCCCACGTAACACTTGAACAAGCTTTGGCTCATCCCAATTGGAGTATGGGCGCAAAAATTACCATCGACTCTGCCACCATGATGAATAAGGGTTTCGAGGTGATCGAAGCCCATTGGCTGTTTGATCTGCCATATGATCAGATTGAGACGATCTTGCACTACGAAAGCATTATTCATTCGATGGTGGAGTTCCAGGATCGTGCGGTCATGGCGCAGCTCGGCACACCCGATATGCGGGTGCCAATCCAGTACGCATTAAGCTATCCGCATCGAATGCCATTGCTGACTGAACCGCTCGATTTGGTAAAATTGGGTACGCTGCATTTTGCTGGCATGGATTTTGGGCGCTATCCTCTGTTACAATTGGCCTATGAATGCGGAAGGGCTGGAGGTACCTACACGGCTGTATTGAATGCGGCCAATGAGGTTGCCGTTGATCTGTTTCTGAAAGGCTCCATTGGATTTTTGGCGATTGAAACCATCGTACGCAAAACCTGTGAAGTCCATCAGGGGATTTCCAATCCTACGCTGGATGAGATTTTTGCTGCTGACCAATGGGCACGCTCGCAAGCCAGAGCGTTTATGCAAGACGGTTAAGGCAGTACGAAACTGGAATGAAAGGTGGCTGCTCAATTGCCTTTACCCAATTTAGATTCCGTCGAATCCATTGTCGCGATTGTAGTCGTGTTTGGCGCTCTCGTATTTTTTCACGAATTGGGTCACTTTCTTTTAGCCAAAAGGGCGGGGATTTTATGCCGCGAGTTCGCCCTGGGCATGGGACCCAAAATTTTTAGCGTGAAGCGTGGAGAGACGGAGTATACACTTCGACTGCTGCCCATCGGTGGAATGGTGCGCATGGCTGGCGAAGATCCCGAAATGGATATGCTGCAACCCAATATGGAAATCGCCATTGAGCGCGATGCAGTCGGGAAAGTAACCCATCTTTTGCTGGACGGCGTCCAGGGAGCGTCTGCCAGAGCGATCACGGGAACCGTGATTCGCTACGATCTTGAACACGCGCTTACCTTGACGCTTGAGGTAGATGGAGAGCAACGCAATTTTTCGGTGCATCCCCAAGCACAATTGGTGAAGGATGGGCGTGAAGCCCAGATCGCACCATTGAATCGGCAATTTAAAGGGAAGACGGTCTCCCAGCGCTTTTGGGCGATTTTTGCCGGGCCTGCAGCCAACTTTTTGCTAGCTTTCGTGCTCTTCGTAGCACTTGGCCTCTCCTTTGGCGTGCCGAATGATGTTCCTTACATCGGCGAGGTAAAAGCCGGAGGTCCTGCTGCTGAGGCTGGACTGCTCAAGGGAGACAAGGTAATCTCGATTGAGGGAAGAAAAGTTGCTACCTGGCAGCAAGTTGTGGAAATCGTCAGCAGTTCCCCCAACAAAGAACTGCTTTTTGAGATCGAGCGAGATGGACAAATCTCCAAAGTACCGCTGAAGGTGGTCAGCGACGAAAACAATGTCGGGAAGATTATGGTCACGCAGTCCCTTACATCTGCACCTGGAGAAGCGCTGAAATTCGGCGCAACCTCTACGTACAAGTTCACCGTAATGATCCTGAAAGGGTTGGGGATGCTGTTCACGGGAGGGGTTGGCCTTGATGATCTGAGCGGACCGGTGGGAATCTTCAAGATGACCGGAGAGTTCGCCCAACAAGGTCTTGCGGTCCTCATGCAGTGGGCTGCTGTCCTGAGTATCAACTTGGGATTGTTCAACCTCTTGCCTCTGCCGGCGCTAGATGGCGGACGACTGGCTTTTTTGGCTGTAGAAGCGCTGCGAGGACGTCCAGTCGACCCGCATAAAGAGGGCATGGTCCATTTCCTTGGATTTGCCTTCTTGATGCTGTTGATCCTGGTCGTGACCTGGAATGATTTGCAACGGTTGTTTGCATAGAAACGTAATAACAGATAACTCAAGACAGACAAAGAAAAAGGATGGTGCAAAATGTACAAGCGCGAGGAGACGAAACCGGTATTTGTAGGAGGAGTGCAGATCGGAGGCCAAAAAAGTGTGGTCATCCAATCCATGACAACCGCAGATACGCGCGATGTAGAAAGCACACTGGCCCAGATTCAACGACTGCATGATGTCGGTTGTCAAATTGTACGCCTGGCTGTGATCAATGAAGATGCAGCCCGCGCCATCAAACAAATCAAGGAACGTTCGCCGCTGCCGCTTGTGGCCGATATTCACTTCGACCACAAGCTGGCCTTAATTGCCCTCGAGAGCGGTATTGATAAAATTCGGATCAACCCCGGAAACATCGGCTCCAAAGAAAAAACCAAGAGAGTCGTCGAGGCGTGCCGGGAGCGTAATGTACCGATTCGCATCGGGGTCAACTCCGGTTCTGTAGAAAAACGCCTTTTGGAAAAATATGGATACCCATCTCCGGAAGCAATCGTAGAGTCTGCGATGGACCATGTGGAGATCCTGGAAGATCTCAATTACGACAACATCGTGATTTCTTTGAAATCTTCTGATGTGCCGACAATGATTCAGACATACTCGCTGATGGCTCAAAAGCGCAATTACCCGTTGCACGTCGGTGTGACCGAGGCTGGAACCCAATTTTCCGGCAGCATCAAATCGGCCGTCGGGATCGGTACCGTTCTTTCGATGGGGATTGGCGATACCATCCGTGTATCGCTGACAGCAGACCCTGTGGAAGAGATCAAGGTAGCCAAACAGATCCTGCGCAGCCTCGACATCGTCAACAACGATCCGGTCGTGATCGCGTGCCCGTCTTGCGGACGCTGCGCCATCGACCTGATCGGGCTGGCAACGCGTGTAGAAGATGCCGTCTCTACGCTCAAAGTACCGTTGAAAGTGGCGGTCATGGGCTGTGCCGTCAACGGTCCTGGAGAAGCGCGCGAGGCAGACGTGGGTGTTGCAGGCGGAAACGGCGAGGGCCTGATCTTCCGCAATGGCGAGATTGTGCGAAAAGTGAAGGAAGACGAACTGTTTGAAGAGTTGATGAAGGAAATCGACGAAATCGTAAAAGAACAGGTCAAATAGTGCACCGATTCGATAAAGAAGTTGATTGCTGTATAGGCATAAGGAGGACACGCACGTGTTGAAGCAAAGTCAAATGTTGATTCCTACCTTGCGGGAAGTTCCTGCTGACGCGGAGATTGCCAGCCACAAGCTGCTCTTGCGCGCCGGCATGGCACGCCAGTTGGCCTCGGGGATTTATACCTATCTCCCTCTGGCGATCCGCACCTTGCATAAAATCCAAGCAATTGTGCGTGAGGAGATGAACCGTGCAGGCGCACAGGAGCTGTTGATGCCTGCGATGCAGCCTGCCGAGCTGTGGCACCAGACGGGGCGCTGGGATGTGTACGGACCGGAGCTGGTCCGCTTGCAAGACCGTCATGAGCGTCCTTTTGCGCTGGGTCCAACCCATGAGGAAGTCATTACCAGCCTGGTACGCGACGAGATCAATTCCTATAAAAAGCTTCCGATCAACCTTTATCAGATTCAGACCAAATTCCGGGATGAAGTAAGACCGCGCTTCGGTTTGATTCGCTGCCGCGAGTTTATCATGAAGGATGCGTATTCCTTTGACACGACGCAAGAAGGATTGGATCGCAACTTCCAGGCGATGTACGACGCCTATACTCGCATTTTCACCCGTGTCGGCTTGAATTTCCGCGCAGTAGAGGCAGACGCAGGAGCGATCGGCGGAAAAGGCACTTATGAATTCATGGCATTGTGTGAAATCGGGGAAGACACGATCGCCTATTCTGAAGAGGGCGATTTTGCTGCCAACCTGGAAAAGGCAGAAGTGGTGTACAAGCCGTCCGCGAAGCCAGAAGAAGAAGTGCCTGCAGCGCAAAAAGTTCATACGCCTGACGTAAAAACAATCGATCAATTGACCCAGGCGTTGAACGTCGAAGCCAAGAAGATTATCAAAAGCCTTATCTACCGCGTGGATGACAAGCTCGTGATGGTCCTCGTTCGCGGGGATCACGAATTGAATGAAGTGAAACTGAAAAACCTCTACGATGCCACACATGTTGGCATGGCTTCTGAAGCCGAGCTGCGTGAGTTGACAGGGGCTCCGGCAGGTTTTGTCGGTCCTGTCGGTCTCGACGCCGAGAAAGTGGAGATCATTGCGGATCAATTCGTGCAGGATGTGTACGATGGCATCGTCGGAGCCAATGAAACCGACTATCACCTTATCCATGTCGTTCCTGGCCGCGACTTTACCGTGTCCCGTTATGCTGATCTGCGCAATATTACCGAAGGGGACACATGCCCGCGTACAGGGGGAGCAATCAAGTTCGCCCGCGGCGTAGAGGTAGGCCACGTATTCAAATTGGGTACCAAGTACTCCCAGGCTATGGGAGCTACCTTCCTCGATGAAAACGGAAGAAGCCAGCCGATGATTATGGGCTGCTACGGAATTGGCGTATCCCGGACGATCGCGGCTGTCATCGAGCAAAACAACGATGAGGATGGCATCATCTGGCCAGTGGCCGTTGCGCCTTTCCATGTACATGTCATCCCGGTCAATGTGAAAGTGGACGATCAGCGCCAGGCGAGTGAACAGATCACGGAGCAATTGCAACGCGCGGGGCTCGAAGTGCTGTTCGACGATCGTCCTGAGCGGGCGGGCGTGAAGTTCAAAGACGCGGATCTGATCGGACTGCCGCTGCGCATTACCGTCTCTGACAAGGCAGCGCAAGAAGGAACCGTCGAAGTTCGCGTTCGCAAAAATGGGGATACCCATGTTGTCAAGCTGGATGAGCTTGTATCGACGGTAAAAGCTCTGCTTGCAAGCATTGACCACACGGGGCAGGAACTGTTTGGCGAATAAATGACAAGCAGGAAATAAGCCGTTTTTTGTCGAAATATACGGGGTACTTCCCTGATGCCAAGGGAGTACCTCTTTTTCTTGTTAAAGGGAAGGTGGGAGTATCGTGGATCGTTCACAAGAGCAAAAACAACGCTTCTCCCTTTTGGTCAAACAGATGGGTATTCCTGACGAATGGGTGGAGCGTTTTTTCCTTGACGGCCAAATTGATAAACTGGAGCTCTTCAAGCAAAACAAAAAATGGGTGTTTCATTTTACATTGCCATCCCTGCTGCCAGGACAGGTATTCCAGGCGTTCATGCAGCGCTTGACGAAAAGCTTCTCTCATCTGGCCGACGTAGATGCGACTTTCCGCTACCGTCAAACACCCCCACTGGATATGGTGATCGAGGAGTACTGGGGGATTTTGCTGACGCGCTTGGAACCTAGCCTGAATTCCTTGGCTGTGACGATGCGCAATGCAAGAAAACAGGTCGATGTGCAGGAAGTGAAGGTGTACCTGCCGACTGAAATGACGGTCGAGATGGTCAAACGAAAGAAGGCGGACAGCGAATTGATCGCTGCCTTCGAACAGACGACCGGCTGCTCTCCGCGTTTCTCTTTTCACGCTGAGGAGAGCGATGAGGCTTACAAAGCATTTGCCGAACAAAGAGATGAGGAAGAACGGGCGTTGGTAGAAGTCGTCATGACGGCTGTCCAGCAGGATCGGGAGAGCAAGAACGGCGACAAGGCTGAAGCGATTACCTCTATGATGATCGGATATGAAATTAAGGACGCTCCTATCCCGATCCAGGAGATTCAGGAAGAAGAGCGGCGCGTGACGATTCAAGGGGCGGTGTTCAACGTCGAATTGAAGGAGCTGCGCAGCGGACGTCATTTGCTGACCTTCTGTGTGACGGACTACACGGATTCCCTGACTGTAAAAATCTTTTCGCGTGATAAAGAAGATGTAAAAATGCTTGAAGTGCTGAAGGATGGCATGTGGGTGAAGGTGCGAGGCAGCGTGCAGCACGATACGTTCATCCGCGAACTGGTCATGAATGCCAATGACTTGAATCAGATCGAGCAGGTGATTCGCAAAGACAAGGCGGAGCAGAAGCGCGTCGAGCTTCACTGCCATACGCCGATGAGTGCAATGGATGCGGTTGCTTCCGTCAAATCTCTTGTCTCCACCGCTGCGAAATGGGGGCATCCCGCCATCGCGATTACGGACCACGGAGTCGTACAGGCTTTTCCGGAAGCTTATTCGGTAGCCAAGAAAAACAACATCAAATGCATTTTGGGCATGGAAGCATACGTTGTGGAGGATGGCATTGACATCGTCTACAATCTTACGCAAGAAAGCAACCGTCTGATCGATGAACATACCGAATACGTCGTTTTCGATACGGAAACCACGGGTTTGAACGCGGCTGAGCATACCATTATCGAGATTGCTGCCGTCAAAATGAAGGGGTCCGAAATCGTAGACCAATGGACCGAATTGATCGATCCGCAGCTGGAAATCGGGCCGAAGACGACAGAAATTACGGGAATTACCAATGAAATGCTGCGAGGGAAGGAGACGTTGGACGTCGTCCTGCGCAAGTTCAAGGATTTTACCGGAGATGCTGTCCTGGTAGCCCACAATGCCGAGTTTGACAAGGCTTTTATCAATGCCTGCGCCAAACGCATCGGCATGGAGCCATGGAGTAACCCGTTTCTTGATACCCTTCCACTTGCTCGCATGATGTACAAGGGGATGCGCAACTACCGTCTGGGAACGCTGGCGAAAAAGTTCAATGTTGAGCTGGTCAACGCCCACCGTGCCTTGGACGATACGGTCGCTTTGGCTCACGTCTTCCAACAGATGCTCAAGGATATTCGCGAGGCATCGATCCAGTCTCTGGCTGAATTGAACGAAAAGAGCAACGAGGATGCCGATTACAAAAGCAGCCGTCCTTTCCATGCGACGATTCTGGTGCGCAACAAAGAGGGGTTAAAGAACCTCTACAAGCTGGTCAGCCGTTCGCACGTCGAGACCTTCTACCGTTGGCCGCGGATTCAACGCAGTCAGTTGAACAAACACCGGGAAGGGTTGTTGATCGGTACGGCCTGCAAAGAGGGTGAGCTGATGCAGGCTATTCTGCGCGGGAAGTCACCGGAGGAACTCAAAGAGGTCGCCTCCTATTACGATTTCCTGGAGCTGCAGCCTGTTTACCAATACTCGCCCCTTTTGCGCAATGAGGAAATACCTTCTCTGGAGACGATGAAAGGCTATCATCGCATGATCGTGGACCTTGGGAAAGAGCTGGACAAACCTGTGGTTGCTACAGGAGATGTCCATTTTCTCAACCCGGAGGATCACATCTTCCGCGACGTGTTCCTGCTCTCCAAGGGGGATCCGACAGCAGGCAACCAGCCGCCTCTTTTTCTGCATACGACAGACGAGATGCTGGAAGCCTTCTCCTTCCTGGGAGAAGAGACGGCGCATGAGGTAGTAGTCGCCAACACGAACCTCGTAGCGGACATGATCGAAGAGGTAAGCCCGATTCCCGACAAGCTGTATACGCCGATCATCGAGGGTGCGGATGAGGAGTTGCGGCAAATGTGCTACGACAAGGCTACCTCCTTGTATGGAGACCCGCTGCCGGAGATTGTGGAAAAACGTCTGGAAAAAGAATTGAACAGTATCATCAAGCATGGATTCGGGGTTATTTATCTGATTTCGCAGCGCTTGGTGACCAAATCGCTCCAGGACGGCTATCTGGTCGGATCGCGGGGGTCGGTCGGTTCTTCTTTCGTGGCTACCATGTCTGAGATTACCGAGGTAAACCCGCTGCCGCCGCACTATCGCTGCCCGGAGTGCAAGCATAGCGAATTCATTACGGACGGTTCAATCGCTTCGGGGTTTGACCTGCCAGACAAGGATTGTCCATCATGCGGCACACGGCTTGCAAAGGATGGACAGGACATTCCTTTCGAGACGTTCCTGGGCTTCAAAGGGGACAAGGTGCCGGATATTGACTTGAATTTCTCCGGTGATTACCAGCCGCGAGCCCATAAATACACACAGGAGCTGTTCGGAGCCGACTATGTGTACCGTGCGGGAACGATCGGCACTGTGGCCGAAAAAACCGCTTATGGATATGTGCGAAAGTATGCGGATGAGCGGGGTCTTACCCTGCGAAATGCAGAAATTGCCCGTCTTGTGAACGGCTGCACGGGTGTAAAACGAACCACCGGTCAGCATCCCGGCGGCATTATCGTCGTTCCCGATTACATGGAAATTGAAGACTTTTGCCCGATCCAATTCCCGGCAGATGACAATGAATCCGAGTGGCGCACGACGCATTTCGACTTCCATTCGATTCATGACAACCTGCTGAAGCTGGATATTCTCGGACACGACGATCCGACAGTCATTCGGATGCTGCAGGATTTGACGGGGATGGACCCCAAAACCATTCCGCTAGACGACAAAAAAACGATGTCGATCTTCAGTTCCACCGAGGCATTGGGTGTGACGCCGGAACAAATTGGGACCAATATGGGGACGCTCGGAATTCCAGAATTCGGTACAAAATTTGTGCGACAAATGCTGGAGGACACCAAGCCGACAACCTTCGCCGAGCTCGTCCAGATTTCTGGACTGTCTCATGGTACCGACGTTTGGCTGAACAACGCGCAGGAATTGATTCGCAACGGTACGTGCAAACTTCCGGATGTAATCGGTTGCCGCGACGACATCATGGTTTACTTGATCTATAAAGGTCTGGAGCCATCGCGGGCGTTTAAAATCATGGAGTCGGTGCGTAAAGGAAAAGGCGTTCCCGAAGAGGATCAGGAAGAAATGCGCAAAAACAATGTACCGGACTGGTACATCGAGTCCTGCCAACGGATCAAGTACATGTTCCCGAAAGCGCACGCTACCGCTTACGTCATGATGGCTGTGCGGATCGCCTATTTCAAGGTGCATCGTCCTCTGGAGTTCTACGCCACCTACTTCACCGTGCGTGCGGACGACTTCGATATTCCGCTCATGGTCAAAGGCTCTGCGGCGATCCGGCAGAAGATCGAGGAGATCGAGGGCAAGGGACATGACGCCCAACCGAAGGAAAAAGCTCTGCTAACTGTTTTGGAAATGGCGCTGGAAATGGTCGAGCGCGGATTCTCTTTCGCCAACGTGGACCTCTACAGATCGGATGCAACACGATTTTTGATCGAGGGGAATTCCCTGCTGGCACCTTTCAATGCGCTGCCAGGTCTGGGCACCAATGCCGCGCTCAACATTGTGAAAGCAAGAGAAGAAGGCGAATTCCTCTCCAAAGAAGATCTGTTGTCCCGCTCCCGCATCTCGAAGACGATTCTGGAGTACCTAGAAGAGCAGGGAGCATTGCAAGGGCTGCCTGAATCCAATCAGCTTTCCTTGTTCTAAAGCACGCTGTCAGGGTCTGCGTTATCCAAAGGTTGTCAGCGAAGGGCTGTTATGCTATAATTTTTTTGGAAATACTGGTTTTATACGCATGACAGATCGAGAGTGGGGAAACCCACTCTTTCTTTCTGGCTAGACCTCATGCTTCATTTCAAACCTGATAAGGAGGTACTTGCTTGAGCAAGGTAACGGACATTGTCACAGAACTGGTCACGCCCATTGTGAACGAGATGGGGCTGGAACTGGTTGACATCGAGTACAAAAAAGAAGGAAGCAACTGGTTTCTGCGCGTGTTCATCGACAATGAAGTCGGCAATATTGACATCGAAGACTGTGCCCTTGTGAGCGAGAAATTAAGCCAGAAACTTGATGAATCAGACCCGATTCCTACTGCATATTTCCTGGAAGTCTCGTCACCGGGCGCTGAACGTCCGTTGCGCAGCGAAAAGGACTTCAAGAAAGCTGTCGGCCGACATGTTCACATTACGACCAAAGAACCGATAGAAGGAGCTTCTGTCTTCGAAGGCGAACTGGTTTCTTTCGAGGATGGCAAGCTTACAGTCAAGGAAGCGAAAAAAACGTACGTCATTTCCCACGAACAAATAGACACGGCCCGTATGGCAATCGTCTTTTAATAGACAGGGTTGGTGGTAGTAAAGGAGGAGGCAACGAAAGTCATGAACGGCGATTTTATTGAGGCTTTAGAAGCCATTGAGAGAGAGAAAGGCATCTCCAAAGATATACTGATCGAGGCCATTGAAGCAGCTCTTATCTCTGGATACAAAAGAAACTTCAACTCTGCTCAAAACGTGCGAGTTGATGTGAATCGTCATTCTGGACTGGTACGCGTATTCGCGCGTAAGAACGTGGTGGAGGAAGTGCTTGACCCGAGACTGGAGATTTCCCTCGAAGCAGCACAGGAGATCGATCCGAACTTCCGCCTGGAGGACATCGTCGAAATCGAGGTAACTCCACGTGATTTTGGCCGTATCGCTGCGCAGACTGCGAAACAGGTCGTCACACAGCGCATCCGCGAGGCAGAACGCGGCTTGATCTACAGCGAGTTCATCGAGCGCGAAGATGACATCGTTACAGGTGTCGTACAGCGCATGGATGCACGCAATTATTATATTGATCTGGGAAAAGCTGAAGCAGTCATGCCGATCACAGAAAAGATGCCTTCCGAGGACTTCAAGTCACAGGATCGTGTCAAAGCGTACATTATCAAGGTGGAGAAGACCACGAAAGGTCCACAGATCGTCGTATCCCGCACACATCCAGGCCTGTTGAAGCGCCTGTTTGAACTGGAAGTGCCAGAGATTTACGATGGCGTCGTAGAGATCAAGTCCGTGGCTCGTGAAGCTGGAGACCGCTCCAAAATCGCTGTTCATTCCATCAATCCAGACGTAGATCCTGTTGGTGCCTGTGTGGGGCCAAAAGGAATGCGCGTCCAGACGATTGTGACGGAATTGAAAGGTGAGAAAATCGACATCGTGCGTTGGTCCGAAGATCCGTCTGAGTACGTCGCGAATGCACTCAGCCCGGCGAAAGTCCTGCATGTCGAAGTGAATGCCGCAGATAAGGTAACCCGTGTCATCGTCCCTGACTATCAACTGTCTCTGGCGATTGGCAAACGGGGTCAAAACGCCCGCCTGGCTGCCAAATTGACCGGCTGGAAAATCGACATCAAGAGTGAATCCCAAGCAGAACAAGAAGGCATCGTCTATCCGAGAGAGGCAGAAGACGGTGAAGGAGCGGACAACGAATAATCATGAAGCAAAAAAAGATCCCTTTGCGTAAATGCATTGTCTGCCAAGAAATGTTTCCGAAAAAAGAATTGATCCGCGTAGTCCGGACTCCAGCAGAAGAGATTGTCATCGATCTGACTGGCAAGGCTGCGGGGCGCGGTACCTATGTGTGTCGGCAGGATAGCTGCCTGAAACCGGATGCGTTTGCATCGGGAAAATGGAAAAAAGTGCTGGAACGCGCCTTGAACATCACCATTTCTCAAGAGAAGTACGATACCTTTCGTAACCAGTGGATGGAGATGATGGGTCAATGAACCCGAAGGCAGCGCAGCTACTCGGATTGGCAATGCGGGCAAGGAAAATTATTACCGGAGAGGAATTGGTCCTGCAGGCTGTTCGCAGCGGTCAGGCCCGACTGGTGTTGCTCGCGGCTGATGCATCTGGGAATACCGCCAAAAAAGTACAAGACAAATGTTCCTACTACGGTGTTGCATGTGTAACCACGACAGACCGATATTCACTGGGACACGCGATCGGAAAAGATGGGCGAGTAACCGTGGCGGTAACGGATGGGAAGTTGGCGGAAAGCATTCAGCGTCTGCTCACCTAACTTACGAAAGGGTGAAGTTCATTGAAGACACGTGTGTATGAATATGCCAAACAACACAACATGAGCAGTAAGGAAATCCTTAATTTGCTTAAGCGTTTAAATATCGAAGTGGCAAACCATATGAGTATCATGGAAGAAGGGACGATCAAGAAGATCGAGGATCACATGGCGAAGCTGAGAGCAGGGGCCGCAAAATCGGAACCGCGCACAGCGCCAGCATCTGAGACGAAAGCAAAACAAGACGATCAACGACGCCCCAGTGACTCCAGAGGACAACAAGCTCGTTCACAGCAAGCAGGTCAAGGCTCGTCTTCGCAGCCTGCCAAGGCAGATCGTCCAGCAGATCGCGACCGCAACAATGGCAACAGCCAGCGTTCCGATTCGCAACGTCCTCAACAGGGGAAAAATCAGGGGAAGAATCAGGAGAGAAAACCAAACCATATGAGAAGTCAACCCGCAAAACAGACTGACCGCAAGCCACAGACACCGAACCAGCAAAAACCGCAAAACCAGCGGCCTCAAAACCAGAATCGTCCTCAAAATCAGCAGCGGCCGCAAAACCAGAACGCAGAAGCACAAGTTGAAGGCCGCATCGGTGATGAGTTTGAGGATAAAGTGAAGCTTCCTTCCAACGTCGGTTTGGAAAAACGGGAGAAGATCAAGAAGGCTCCCCCGACCAAGAAGACGTTTGAGGAAAATAAAAAGAATCAACCATTCCGCGGCGGAAACAACCGCAACCAAGGACGCAACCGCCATAGCGGACGTGGTCAGCAAACACCTCGTCCCGTATTGGAACCACCTGCAAAGATTACCTTCCAGGACTCGCTTACCGTAAACGAGTTGGCGGTAAAACTGCGCAAGGAACCGGCGGAAATCATTAAAAAGTTGTTTAATTTGGGTATTATGGCAACGATCAACCAGTATTTGGACAGCGATGCCATCCAATTGATTTGTGCAGAATACAATGTCGAGGTCGAAGAAAAAATCGTCATCGACGAAACGAACTTCGAAACGCTGGAAGAAGTGGACGAACCGGACAAACTGCAGGAGCGCCCTCCAGTCGTAACGATCATGGGTCACGTAGACCACGGGAAAACAACGTTGCTGGACGCCATTCGTTCCACGAATGTAGTGGCAGGAGAAGCAGGCGGCATCACGCAGCATATCGGTGCGTATCAAGTTGAGATCAAAGGGAAGAAGATTACCTTCCTGGATACACCTGGTCACGCGGCCTTCACGACAATGCGTGCACGTGGTGCGCAAATCACGGATATTACCATTCTGGTCGTTGCTGCAGACGACGGCGTTAAGCCGCAGACCGTAGAAGCGATCAGCCATGCCAAGGCAGCAGGCGTGCCGATCATCGTGGCGGTCAACAAGGTAGATAAGCCTGAGGCAAATATTGACCGCGTCAAGCAGGAGCTGACCGAGTACGAACTGGTCGCAGAAGAGTGGGGCGGCGACACCATCTTCTCGCCTATTTCTGCAAAACAACGCATCGGCATCGAGGAGCTGCTCGAATACATTTTGCTTGTTTCCGAGGTTCAGGAGCTGAAAGCAAATCCAGACAAACGCGCTCGCGGTACCGTTGTCGAAGCAGAACTGGACAAAGGACGCGGTCCTGTCGCTACCATTCTGGTTCAGCATGGGACATTGCGTGTAGGTGATCCGATCGTTGTCGGTTCCGCACATGGCCGTGTGCGTGCGATGGTCAATGACAAAGGACGCCGTCTGAAAGAAGCGGGTCCGTCCACACCGGTTGAAATCACCGGTCTGAATGACGTACCGCAAGCAGGGGACCAATTCATGGTCTTCGAAGATGAGAAAAAAGCGCGCGCGATTGGTGAAGCCCGTGCATCCAAGCAGCGTGAATCCGAGCGCCGTGAAAACACGCGTGTCTCCCTGGACGACCTGTTCCAACACATTCAGGAAGGCGATATTAAAGAGCTCAACCTGATTGTCAAAGGGGACGTGCAAGGTTCCGTGGAAGCTCTGCGTGGCTCTCTGGAGAAAATCGATGTGAATGGAACGCGTGTGAAAATCATTCATACCGGTGTAGGGGCGATTACAGAATCTGACGTAACACTTGCAAATGCGTCCAATGCAATCGTGATTGGCTTTAACGTGCGTCCAGAGCCAAACGCGCGCAGTATGGCCGAGCAAGAGAAGATCGATATTCGACTGCACCGCGTCATCTATACGGTAATTGAAGAGATTGAGCAAGCCCTGAAAGGGATGCTGGATCCCGTATATAAAGAAAACATCATCGGTCAGGCCGAAATCCGTGAAGTGTTCAAGGTATCCAAGATCGGCAATATTGCCGGATGCTATGTAACGGAAGGAAAACTGAGCCGGGATGCAGGTGCCCGTGTCATTCGCGAGGGTATCGTGATCTACGAAGGCAAGCTCGATACCTTGAAGCGCTTCAAGGACGATGCCAAAGAGGTTGCTGCCGGATACGAATGTGGCTTGACCTTGGAACGATTCCATGACATCAAGGTTGGCGATGTGATCGAAGCATTCGTCATGGTAGAAGTGAAGCAATAATGGTAGCAGGTACGCGGATTGAACTGTTTCTGCCCGCATGCCAAAACTTGAAAGAGAAACGAGCCATCGTCAAAAGTGTGATCGGCAAGCTGCGGAGTCGATTCAACCTCTCCGTAGCAGAGGTGGCTTACCAGGAGCAGTGGCAGCGTACCGTCTTGGGTATCGCTGCCGTTGCTAATGAGGTCTCTTTTTTGCAACAGGAGATTCAGGCTGCGATTCGACTCGTGGAAATCCATCCCGGCGTAGAGTTGATCGCTGCGGATACGGAATACTATGAGTAATGCAGGCGATGGAGGTGAATAGAATGAACAAGACACGCATGAGTCGCGTAGGCGAGGAGATCAAAAAAGAGTTGAGTATTGTCCTGCAGCGAGGATTAAAAGATCCGCGCGTCGGCTTTGTGACCGTTACAGATGTTGAGGTAACCAGTGATTTGCAACTGGCCAAGGTCTTTGTCAGCATCTTTGGGAGCGAGGAAGAGCGCAAGGCTTCTCTCGCCGGACTGCACAAGGCAAAAGGGTATTTGCGCACAGAGATTGGCAAGCGCGTAAAACTGCGCCATATCCCTGACTTTGTTTTCAAGCTGGATGAGTCAATCGACTACGGCAGCAAAATCGAAACGATCCTGCGGGAAATCTCCACTGAAGGGGAAAAACGGGATGAATCATAATCAGGAACAGATTAAGGAAGCGGCACAATTCATGAAGGAACATGACCGCTTCCTGGTTCTTTCTCATGTCAATCCAGATGGCGATGCGACAGGTTCGGCGCTAGGTGTCGCCTTGATTCTGGAAAAACTTGAAAAAACATACATAGTGATCAATGAAGGAGAGACTCCCGAGAAGTTTTCCTTCCTGCCTCGCTTTGAGCTTCTTCGCAATCTATCCCATCAACCGCTTGATGAGACGTTCGGGGCCGTAATCGCCGTCGACTGCGCCGATGAGTCGCGGATGGGCGATGTACGGTCTCTCTTTGCGTCTGACTCCGTACTGCTCAATATCGATCACCACCCGACGAACGACGCTTTCGGCACGCATAACCTGATACGGACGGATGCGGCGGCGACGGCAGAAATCTTGTATGATGTAGCGGTTGAAGCAGGGGTTCCTTTTGACAAGGAACTGGCGTTGTGCATCTATACGGGTCTGTTGACGGACACCGGAGGCTTTCGATACTCGAATACATCCCCGCGTGTGATGGAAATCGCTGCTCAGTTGCTTACCTACGGGGTAAAGCCCGGGGAAGTGGCGGAGCGTTGTCTGGAGGAAATCACGCTGGCGCATGTGAATATTCTTCGCCGCGCTCTTCAGACCCTCACCCTTACGCATCAAAATCAGGTAGCCTCCATCACTGTACAGCCTGTTGATTTTGAAGAAGCGGGGGCGCAGCGAGAGGATGCAGGCGGACTGGTCAACTACTGCCGCAACATTGAAGGAGTCGAGGTAGGCATTACCTTCATAGAGTCCGAACCGGGTGCGGTCAAGGTGAGCATGCGGGCGCGGGATCGAGTGGATGTCGCTGTCATTGCCAAGCAATTTGGAGGCGGCGGACATGCCAAGGCAGCAGGCTGTACGATTCACGGCGAGGTTGCAGAGGTGCAAAAGAGAGTCTGGCAGGCGGTTGGTCAAGCCCTGGGAGTGAAGGATCATGAGTAATGTAAGCGGTGTGTTGGTCGTTGACAAGCCGGCAGGGATGACGTCACATGATTGCGTAGCGAAGATCCGCCGCCTGTACGGCACTCGGAAGGTGGGGCATACAGGTACGCTGGACCCGGAAGTGACAGGGGTGCTCCCGATTTGCCTGGGTCACGCTACCCGGCTTGTCGAATATTTGCAGGAACTGCCCAAGCGCTATGATGTCGTCATGCGAATCGGGTATTCGACCACTACAGAGGACGCTACGGGAGAAATCGTGGAAAAGCAGGAAGTGGATACCGCTTCGATTACCGAAGAGCGAATCAAAGCGATTTTTCAGCAGTTTTTGGGAGAAATCGAGCAGGTCCCACCTATGTTCTCTGCGGTAAAGGTCAACGGAAAGCGGCTGTACGACCTGGCCAGGGAAGGAACTGTCGTGGAGCGGCAGGCGCGCAAGGTCACAATCTACGAACTGGTCTTGCACGAGGTTCGCGTGGAGGAGGAGATGGTAGACGTTCGTTTTACCTGTACCTGCTCGAAAGGGACTTACATGCGCACGTTATGTGTTGACCTTGGTCGTGCTCTGGGGTATCCTGCCCATATGAAGCTGTTGCGGCGAATCAAAAGCGGCCCTTTTACAGAGCAGGATGCGATTCCGCTCGCAGCATTGGAAGAATTGGCAGCACATGGAGGAGATATTTCCCAACCGTTGCTCTCCATCCGCGAAGCAGTCTCTTTCCTTCCCTTTGTCCAGGTGAAACCAGAACGGGTCAAAGCCGTTTTGAACGGACTCCCGACAGGATTGCCGGGTGTGGATGCCAAGGAAGGAAGCTTGATTTGCCTGTTTTCCGGCGAGCAGCTGCTCGGGATTCATCGCGTATGCCGAGGGGATAAGGGCCTCTATGCCAAAGCCGAAAAAGTCTTTCCTTCCGAGGTGTAACTGTGAAAACCATTTCCCTGTCATATCCATTACCCCATGACTTCCATGAGCAAAATCCTTCCGCGATCGCCTTAGGATATTTTGACGGAGTCCATCTCGGCCATCGCAGAGTGATCCAGAAGGCTATTGACATCGCAAAGGCGAATGGCTGGCAAAGCACGGTCCTGACGTTTGATCCCCATCCGCGGGAAGTGCTGGGACAAAGCGGCTACAACCACTATTTGACTCCTTTGCCGGACAAGCTGGAGCAATTTGAAAAAATGGGCGTAGACACCACATACGTCATGCAGTTTGACATTTCGTTCGCCGCCGTATATCCCGAGGATTTCATTGACGAATGCCTGCTGCCGCTCTCTTGCCGCCACGTAGTCGTCGGATTTGACTACACATTTGGACATCGGGGCATGGGGACAGCGCAGACCTTGCAAGAGATGAGCCGGGGCCGGTATGGCGTTGACATTGTCGGGCCGGTCAACCGCTTGGGAGAAAAGGTGAGCAGCACGGTCATTCGCGAATACCTGCACCATGGCGATGTGGAACAGGCCCGTCACTTGCTGGGACGTCCTTACAAAGTGCGGGGGACCGTCGTGCATGGCGACAAGCGGGGGCGCACGATTGGCTTTCCGACCGCCAACGTAGCGGCACTGCGGCCCTACCTCATCGGCAAAAACGGAGTCTATGGCGTTCGCTTTACCGTAGATCAGCAAACGTATTTCGGAGTGATGAACGTCGGGATCAAGCCAACCTTTGAGTTGGAGAAGAAAGAAAAATCGCTAGAAGTGCACATTTTTGACTTCTCCCGGGAGATTTATGGCGAAGAAGTAGAAATCGAGTTTCTCTTCTACATCCGCGAAGAGCAAAAATTTGCCGGGGTTGATGCTTTGATTGCACAAATTCAAAAAGACGTGGCTACCGCAAAGAAAAGGTTCTCTGAACCCTACTAACTGCCGATAACGCTTTGCATTCCAGAAATCGATATGATATAATTCATAACGTTGTACAGATAACCACAGCTTGGCTGTCCGATTCTCACCGACGGCAGACTCGGCTGACTGGTATACAAAACAAGGAGGTGAGTCTAGATGGCATTGACTCAAGAACGTAAAACTCAACTGATTGAAGAGTTCCGTACTCACGAGAACGACACCGGTTCGCCGGAAGTGCAAATCGCTATCTTGACCGAAAACATTAACAACCTGAACGGACATCTGCGTACACACAAGAAAGACCATCACAGCCGTCGCGGTCTGTTGAAAATGGTAGGTCAACGTCGTAACCTGTTGACATACTTGAGAGAAACAGATGTTCAACGTTACCGTTCTGTGGTAGACCGTCTGGGTCTGCGCCGCTAAGGTACGTCTTGCAAAAAGCGGGTCTTCCCGCTTTTTCCTACGTTGGGGGCTCGCTGCCGAGTGCGGCGGGCCATCCAACCTATACATGGACGTATACAGGGCTGCACCCTTCGTACGAGCTTCAAATTGAAGCTTTTTTTATTACCACGAAAGGCTGCCAATGGTATCCATTTAATTTTACTTGCGGCAGGAAATAATACATACAGGTAGAAAACAAAGTGTAGAACTGCACATTGTCGTGAAGGAGGACTGCTAGCAACATGGAGCAACAATACCGTACATATGATTTTGAACTGGCAGGCCGCAAACTGACGCTGGAATTTGGCAAAATGGCCAAACAGGCTCAGGGCTCGGTACTGGTTCGGTACGGCGATACGGCAATTCTGTCTGCGGTGACGGTCTCGAAGGAACCTAAAGCTCTTGATTTCTTCCCGCTCACTGTCAACTATGAGGAGCGTCTCTACGCAGTCGGGAAAATCCCCGGCGGCTTTATCAAAAGAGAAGGACGTCCAAGTGAAAAAGCGATTCTCGCCAGCCGCTTGATCGACCGTCCTGTACGCCCGCTTTTTGCAGAGGGATTCCGTAACGATGTACAAATCGTCAACACTGTCTTGTCTGTCGATCAGGATTGTTCGCCAGAAATCGCCGCGATGATCGGGACATCCGCAGCGTTGTGCGTCTCAGAAATTCCTTTTGAAGGTCCGATCGCCGGTGTGATCGTGGGACGCGTAGATGGTCAATTTATTATCAACCCGACTGTCGAGCAAGCGGAGAAGAGCGATATTCACCTTGTCGTGGCAGGTACCCACAGTGCCATCAACATGGTAGAAGCATCTGCCAACCAGGTGCCGGAAGCGATTATGCTCGAAGCGATCATGACAGGGCATGAAGTGATCAGGCAGCTGATTGAATTCCAAAATATGATCGTGGCAGAGATCGGCAAAGAAAAAATGCAAGTCATTCTGCACGAGGTAGATCCACAAGTCGACCAAGCGGTGCGCGCCGTCGCTGAAGCTCGGTTGAAGGAAGCTGTGCGCATCGAAGAAAAACAAGCACGCTACGATGCCATTGATCAGATCAAGGCAGAGACGCTGGAGCACTTCGCAGCGCAAGACCCGGAAGCCTTTGCAGAACAGGAAAAAATGATTTCCGAAGTGCTGGGCAATATCGTCAAGGATGAAGTACGCCGTCTGATTACGGATGAAAAAGTTCGCCCGGATGGACGAGCATTGGATGAAATCCGCCCGCTTTCCAGCGAAGTCGGCATCTTGGCCCGTACACATGGCTCAGCTATGTTTACTCGCGGACAGACGCAAGCGCTTAGCGTTTGTACATTGGGTGCTTTGGGCGACGTCCAAATTCTGGATGGATTGGGTCTGGAAGAATCCAAACGCTTCATGCATCACTACAATTTCCCGCCGTACAGCGTAGGGGAAGCACGACCACTTCGACCTCCTGGAAGACGTGAAATCGGCCATGGTGCCTTGGGTGAGCGGGCGATTGAACCGATCATTCCAAGTGAGACAGAGTTCCCGTACACCATTCGTCTGGTGTCCGAAGTGATTGAGTCCAATGGTTCCACGTCGCAGGCATCGATCTGCGCCAGCGTTCTTGCATTGATGGACGCAGGTGTGCCGATTAAAGCACCTGTAGCTGGTATCGCGATGGGCTTGATCATGGGAAAAGACGGAGACACCTTCTCCATTCTTACGGACATCCAGGGCATGGAAGACCACCTGGGAGATATGGACTTCAAGGTAGCCGGGACAGAAGCTGGTGTAACCGCAATCCAGATGGATATCAAGATCTCCGGGATTAATCGTGAAATCCTGCAAATGGCGTTGGAGCAAGCGCGCATTGGACGTCTGCACATTCTCGAGCACATGATGAGCACGATCTCCGAACCGCGCAAAGAACTGTCTCCATTCGCGCCTAAAATTATGACAATGACGATCAATCCGGAAAAAATCCGCGATGTCATTGGTCCTCAAGGTCGCGTAATCAACAAGATCATCGAGGAAACCGGCGTGAAGATCGACATCGAGCAGGATGGACGCGTCTTTATTGCCTCCATAAACCACGAGGCAAACATGCGTGCGAAACAAATCATTGAAGATCTTGTTCGCGAAGTGGCTGTTGGCCAGACGTATCTGGGCACGGTCAAGCGCGTCGAGAAATACGGTGCATTCGTAGAACTGTTTGCCGGCAAGGAAGGCTTGTGCCACATCTCTCAATTGGCGGAGGAGCGCGTAGCCAAGACTGAGGATGTAGTCGCAGTAGGCGATAAGATCGAAGTGAAGGTTACGGAAATTGACGACCAAGGTCGTGTCAATCTTTCCCGCAAGGCTGTGCTCAAAGAGCAGGCAGCAGCCAAACAGGAAGCGCCCGCGCAAGCTGAATAATAGTCCTACCCAAAAGGCTTCGTCACTCGAAGAACACTTCGCGTACGGAAGCTTTTTCTTTTTTCGTCTAACTTTCTTCTCACATACATAAAGTGGACAAAGAGAGACTTGTACGTTTTGGAGGAGGAAAGGGTCCTATGACGAAGGGCAAGAGGAGGCTGTGGTTCGCGATCGGGATCGCGGTGCTGGTGACATTCCTGATGAATGGACAGTCGATATCCCGTTATGTCGATGCGGTAAAAGGGAAGGAAGCTGTCTTCGCAACCGCCGCTGGGGACGAGAGGGAACAATTGCGCCAGAAGATCGAAACGTGGAAAGCGGGACGGGAAGAAGCGCCGGTAGATGCAAAGGTGGACCCCACATGGAAAGCGGTACCGGGCTATAATGGACTGGTGGTAGATGTAGACGCGTCCATCGAGAAAATGCTGGCTTCCAAGCAAGCAGGTCCCGAATGGCTTGTATTCAAAGAAGTAGAACCGGCTGTTGATCTCAAGCAACTGGGAGCTCATCCGGTATATCGGGGCAATCCCAAAAAGCCTGCCATTTCTTTTATGATCAACGTGGCATGGGGGAACGAGTACCTGGATTCCATGCTGGACACGCTCGACAAGCACCAGGTCAAAACAACCTTCTTTTTCGATGGCTCCTGGGTCAAAAAATATCCGGAGGAAGCCAAGAAAATCGCTCAGCGCGGCCATGAAATCGGCAATCACGCCTATTCCCATCCCGATATGAAGTATCTGGGGGTCGAAAGAATCCATCAGGAAATCCGGCGCACGCAGGAAGTGATCGAAAATACAGTCGGGATCAAGCCCAGCCTCTTCGCCCCTCCATCCGGATCATTCAATCAGCGTGTCGTGGATATTGCTCGCTCTTCCTATGACATGCAGACGATCATGTGGACTGCAGACACAGTCGATTGGAAAAAACCGTCCCCTTCGTGGGTTATCCAAAGAATCAGCAAACGAATGGAAAATGGCGTGCTTGTTCTGATGCACCCGACTGCTGCATCGGAGGCAAGCCTGGACCAATTGCTTACACTCGCCAAGCAAAAAGGGCTTGTACCAACCACCGTATCAGAGGTCATCTCCAGCAGCCGTCTGCCCAAACAGTCCTGAAGCATGCTCCTTTGTTGTGGTGAGACTGGAAGTTTGCTATAGTTAGACGTGTTTACGGCTACAGATCTGCCTATGAGGATCGAAGACGATAAGATTCGCCAAGGAGGATTTTTGTGATACAACGCCATACTTGTGAAAACGGTCTGAGAATCGTGACGGAGAAAATCCCGTCTGTTCGCTCTGTTGCCATCGGTATCTGGGTGGGGACCGGTTCGAAATATGAGAATGAACAAAACAACGGAATTTCCCATTTTCTGGAACACATGTTTTTCAAAGGCACCGCTACACGCTCCGCGAAAGAGATTGCGGAGACGTTCGATGAGATCGGCGGAAACGTGAATGCGTTTACTTCCAAAGAGTACACCTGCTACTATGCCCGTGTGCTCGATCAGCACGCTCCAATAGCTCTGGATGTGCTGGCCGATATGTTTTTTGAATCCGTTTTTGATCCTGAAGAACTGGAGAAGGAGAAAAATGTCGTCATCGAAGAGATCAGCATGTATGAGGATACGCCTGACGACCTGGTACACGATCTGATCAGTCGCGCCAGCTTCGGCCAGCATCCGCTCGGCTACTCCATCCTGGGGACGGAGGATGTCCTGCGCAGCCTCAAGAGGGACGATCTTGTCCAATACATTGAGGAGCATTATCTGCCGGGGAATACCGTGATCACGGTAGCAGGAAATTTTGATGACGCGTTAATTGAGGAGATCAAAACGCGTTTTTCCGGATTTTCGCGCAAGGGCAGTGATATCAGCCTGACCAAGCCTCCGTTTTCCGGCGGCATCATCGGCCATAAAAAAGCAACCGAGCAGGCCCATCTGTGCATCTCCCTTCCTGGATTCCAGGTTGGGCACGAGAATACCTACTCATTGATCCTGCTGAACAATGTCCTCGGAGGAAGCATGAGTTCTAGACTGTTCCAAGAAATTCGCGAAGAGCGGGGATTGGCTTATTCGGTCTATTCATATCATTCTTCCTACAAAGAGACTGGCTCGTTTACGATTTATTCGGGAACGGCTCCTGAACACGTCGGGCAGGTATTTGACATCGTCACCAACATTTTGCAGGACGTGACTGTCCACGGCATTACGGATAAGGAACTCAACAAAGGAAAAGAACAGCTGAAAGGAAGCCTGATGCTCAGCCTGGAAAGCACCAGCAGCCGAATGAGCCGTCTGGGCAAGAACGAATTGCTGCTCTCCCGACACCTCAGTCTCGATGAAATCATCGCGAAAATTGACCGTGTCTCCCATGAATCGGTCATGGCGGTAGCCCAAGAGCTGTTCCGCAGCAAGATGGCGCTCGCAATGGTAAGCCCCTTGGAGGACTTCCCGAAAAATGTGAAAAGCGATGTGCTCGTATCTAGTTGAAAAATCCGGCATAGGCCGGATTTTTTTGCGTATATCAACAGTAAATCACGTGGACAAAGGGAGTGCGTCTATGCGCTTGAGCGAATTGGGTGGCAAGGAGATCATCGGGCTGGATACCGGAGAGAGGATGGGTGTGATTGGCGACTCTGATCTGGTCATCGATCCGCAAAACGGAGCGATTGAATCCATTTTGTTGTCTGGAGGCGGCTTTTTGGGTTTGGGCAAGAAAAGGGAGGACATTGTGATTCCGTGGAGCTCCATCATCAAGATTGGGCCGGACATGATCATCATCCAGCTGAAGCCGTTGGAGAATCAAACGGTTCAAAAGTAGACTCAGTGTCACCGAACCAAGGGCGAGAGAATAGGATGGAGGTAGACTACAACGTTTCGCGACTTACGTTTCGTACGGAAAAACCCTTGCGTTTCAATCAAGATGCAGTAAAATGTGTGGAAAGGGGAACGCAGCATGCTAACGGGCATACATGTTGCCTTCATCGGCGGCGACGCGCGCCAGTTGGAAGTGATTAAACGCTGCATTCAACTGGATGCGATGGTGACGTTGATTGGCTTCGACAACCTGGAAAGCAATTTCACAGGGGCAACGAAGAGACCATTAACATGCGATGTGTTGAAAGACGCGGATGCCCTCATCCTACCCATTGTCGGAACTGATGACTCTGGTTATGTAGAAAGCATCTTTTGCTCCAAACAACTAAAGCTGCAAGAAGAGCATGTTGCAAGCCTGCCAAAGCACTGTGTGGTATACACGGGGATGGCCAAACCATACCTGCGCGGACTGTTGGAGCCAAAAAACATTCCGTTGGTAGAATTGCTGGATCGTGATGATGTAGCCATCTACAACTCCATCCCAACTGTAGAGGGAGCTTTGATGATGGCGATCCAAAACACGGATATAACCATTCACGGTTCGAACAGCATGGTATTGGGATTGGGCCGTACCGGGTTATCCATGGCTCGGGCCTTACATGCACTTGGAGCCCGTGTCAAAGTTGGAGCAAGGCGTCAGGAACACTTGGCGCGCATTTATGAGATGGGATTGACTCCCTTCCATATAGGCGAAGTAAGGCAGCACGTGACGAATGTTGATTTTATCTTCAATACGGTCCCGCAATTAATCCTGACAGCAGAAGTAATCGCTCAAATGCCGCAGTCGGCGTTTATCCTCGATCTCGCTTCCAAACCGGGTGGCACAGATTTTCGCTACGCCGAAAGACGGGGGATCAAGGCACTGCTCGCACCTGGACTGCCCGGAATCGTTGCACCAAAAACCGCAGGACAAATCATGGCCCAGACCTTGTCGCGTCTGATTGCGGAGCAAACGAGATCCAGGGGGAATCAGCATGGGTAAACTTCAAGGAAAAACCATTGGATTCGGGCTATCCGGCTCACACTGCACATTTGAAGAGACGATGCCGCAAATCCAGCGATTTGTGGATGAAGGGGCAAGAGTCATTCCTATCGTCTCCAACACGGTTATGACAACGGATACTCGCTTTGGCACATCGCAAAGCTGGCAACAGCAAATCAAGGAGATCACGGGCGAGGAACTGATTTCTACGATTCCTCAAGCCGAGCCTCTAGGGCCGTCCAAACTCCTCGACGTCATGCTGATTGCGCCCTGCACGGGAAGTACGACCAGCCGATTGGCCAATGCGATTACAGACAGTCCAGTACTGATGGCAGCGAAAGCGACGATGCGCAACCTGCGACCGCTGGTTGTCGCCATATCCACCAACGATGGACTGGGATTAAATGCAGCCAATATTGCCAAGCTGTTGGCAGCCAAAAATATCTACTTCGTCCCGTTCGGGCAAGATGCTCCGGACAAAAAGCCGAACTCACTGGTAGCACGCATGGACCTGCTCGTGGAGACGTGCATAGCTGCTATGGAAGGGCGACAATTGCAGCCCCTGCTTATCGAGAGATTCAACTACTAAAAACACTAGAGAAAAACCAATTGACTTGTTTTTCGCGATTAGGAGGAGAGTAAGAGATGGCGAACCAACTGACTTATAATGTTGCCGTCGTGGGCGCAACGGGTGCAGTCGGACAACAAATGATTCGAATTCTGGAAGAACGCAATTTTCCGATTAAACAATTGAAGCTGCTTGCATCCGGACGGTCTGCCGGCAAGACTGTCATGTTCAAGGGGCAAGAAGTGGTTCTGGAAGAAGCGACTCCGGAAAGTTTCGCTGGTATTGATTACGCCCTGTTCAGCGCAGGCGGTTCGGTCAGCAAGGAGCTGGCTCATCACGCTGTGCGCCATGGTGCCGTAGTCATCGACAATACCAGTGCCTTCCGCATGGATCCTGAAGTGCCATTGGTTGTTCCAGAAGTAAACATGGATGCTGCCCTGGCGCACAATGGGATTATTGCGAACCCCAACTGCTCCACCATTCAGATGGTAGCCGCTCTGAAACCCTTGTATGATCGTTATGGAATAGATCGGATTATTGTGTCCACCTACCAAGCAGTATCGGGTGCTGGTCAGTCGGCCATCAACGAACTGCTTACGCAAAGCCGTGAAGTGCTGGATGGCAAGGAGCCGACATGTGAAGTTCTGCCGGTCGGAAAGCTTCCTGTACACCATCAGATTGCATTTAACGCCATTCCGCAAATCGATGTGTTTACGGAAAATGGATTTACTTACGAAGAGATGAAAATGATTAATGAAACGAAAAAAATCTTCGCAGATGATCAGGTCCATGTTTCCGCAACCTGCGTACGTATTCCAGTTGTATATGGACACAGTGAATCAGTCTACGTAGAACTGAAGAACGATTACGATTTGGCTGAAGTCAAATCCCTCCTGGAAAAAGCACCAGGCATCGTACTTGTAGATGTACCAGAAGAGCAACAATATCCGCTCGCTACTGATGCGACAGGGAAGCTTGATGTCTTTGTCGGTCGTGTACGACGTGACCTCCATCATCCTCGCGGCCTGCATATGTGGATCGTTTCAGACAACCTGCTGAAAGGTGCTGCTTGGAATACGGTGCAAATCGCTGAGGAACTCATCAAAGCAAGAGCATAGGGGAGAGGTTTGTGAAGATTCTCGTCCAGAAGTTCGGTGGTTCTTCCTTGACGACGGAGGATTGCCGAATGAGGGCAATCTACCATATAGAAAAGGCGATAGACGAGGGATATTCCCTCGTCGTGGTCGTCTCGGCGATGGGACGCAAGGGCGATCCCTACGCTACGGATACACTTTTGCAGCTCATACGAAGCAACGGAAATACACTGCCAAGCAGAGAAATGGATTTGCTCTTGCACACGGGCGAAATCATTTCCGCAACAGTGATGTGCAGCATGCTGCATGCGCGTGGGATAAAAGCGAAGATATTAACTGGGGGCCAGGCGAATATCGTAACAAGCGATGATTTTACCCAGGCCCAGATTAACCATATCGACCCTGCACGAATGATCAAGGAGCTGCAGGAAGGGAATGTACTCATCGTACCTGGTTTTCAGGGACGCACAGAAGATTGGGAGATTACGACCTTGGGGCGCGGGGGCAGCGATACGACAGCGACCGCGCTCGGGGTGGCACTGGAAGCCGAAATGGTGGACATTTTTACGGATGTAGAAGGAATTATGACGGCAGATCCTCGGATCGTGGAGGAAGCGCAACCCCTGACCACCGTTACCTATACGGAGATTTGCAATATGGCGCATCTGGGTGCCAAAGTCATTCATCCGCGCGCTGTAGAGATTGCGATGCAGGCGAACGTACCAATTCGTGTCCGCTCGACGTTTTCGGACGATCCCGGTACATTGGTCACAACGATGCTGGAGATCGGCAAGTTGGGGTATGCGGTGAATGATCGGGTCGTAATGGGAATCGCGCATGTACCCAACATTACACAGATTAAAGTTGCCAATAAAGAGGGACAGTACGATACACAGCTCCAGGTCTTCAAGACGATGGCGACACACAACATCAGTGTTGATTTTATAAACGTAAATCCGTTGGGAGTCGCCTACACGGTCCATGACGAATTAGGAGAGAAAGCGGCACGATTGTTGACAGAGATGGGCTATGAGCCACAACTGCTGCCATGCTGTGCAAAGGTTTCTGTGATTGGCGCCGGAATGACGGGTGTACCGGGAGTAATGGCTCAAATCGTTGAGGCTTTGACTCATGAAGATATTCAGATTTTGCAGTCGGCAGATTCGCATACGACCATCTGGGTACTCGTACATGAGGCAGATATGGTAAGGGCTGTCCGTGCTTTGCATCAACAATTCCATCTGCATCAACATCATGTGTAGGTTTCCATTCTGACCATTGATAGAGGAGTTGGATAGGCAGTGGCACGTTTTGGCCGACTGGTTACCGCGATGGTAACGCCATTTAATGATCAAAACCAGGTTGATTATGAGAAAACCGAACGTCTGATCGATCATTTGCTGGAGACAGGGAGCGAAGGTATTGTCGTGAGCGGCACGACGGGGGAATCCCCCACCCTGTCGCAGAAAGAAAAGCTGGATCTCTTCAAACATGTAGTCAGCTATGCAAAAGGCAAATGCCACATTATCGCCGGCACTGGAAGCAACAATACGCAGGCGAGTGTGGAATTCACGAAAGAAGCGCAAAGCTTGGGCGTGGATGGGATTATGCTGGTAGCGCCCTATTACAGCCGCCCCTCCCAAGAAGGGCTGTATGCTCATTTTCACGCAATCGCCTCTGCCACAGAGCTGCCCGTCATGCTGTACAATGTACCCGGCCGCTCCGCTGTCAACATGACTGCTGAGACCACGCTTCGGCTGGCGCAGCTTCCCAATGTCGTATGCATGAAAGAAGCATCCGGCAATCTGAGTCAGATCGCAGCTATCATCGAGCATGCTCCCGAGGGGTTTGAAGTATACAGCGGTGATGACAGCCTGACACTGCCGGTTCTGTCGATCGGAGGCGTAGGGATTGTCAGTGTTGCCAGTCATATCGCAGGACGTCAAATGAAGGAAATGGTCAACGCCTTTTTTGACGGCAACCTGAAGGAAGCGGCAAGCCTTCATCGCAAGCTGATGCCAATCTTCGAAGGTTTGTTTGCCTACCCGAGCCCGGGACCGACCAAGGAAGCCTTGAACCAATTGGGGATAGATGTGGGTGGAGTACGACTGCCGTTGGTGGAGCTGAACGAAGAGGAAAAAGCGTTCGTTCAGTCCCTGCTTGCCCACTTAGCCTAGCATCCATAATTGCAGCAAGAGCCATTCTTCGTGAATGGCTCTTTTTTCTTGTGTTCACGTTTTCACTTCGGGTATAATGAAAACAAGTGATTTGGGGCGGTTATTTTTGAGTGTACAATGACAACTAAATATAGGAGGTTACAAGTTTTGGCAAAGTCGAATCACTCTGTTCTCATTTTCGCCCTGGGCGGAGTCGGCGAAATTGGGAAGAATATGTACGTGGTACAATGCGATGATGACATCGTAGTAATTGATGCTGGATTGAAATTCCCGGAAGAAGAGATGCTGGGAATTGACATGGTGATTCCAGACATCACTTACTTGGAGGAAAATCGCGATAAGGTTCGGGGGATCATCATTACGCATGGGCATGAGGACCACATCGGTGGGTTGAGCTATTTCTTGAAGCACCTCAATGTACCAGTCTATGCAACCAAGCTTACCCTCGGACTGATTGATGCAAAATTGAAGGAAGCGGGCATATTAAACGATACGAAGCGCGTATTGATCAACAGTGATTCGGAGATCGTCCTCGGAAGCATGAAGGCTACCTTTTTCCGGGTAAACCACAGTATTCCTGACTGTGTCGGCGTATGCCTGGAGACACCTGAAGGGTACATTGTTCATACGGGAGATTTCAAATTTGATCAGACGCCGATCAACAACCAGACGGCTGATTTGGCCAAAATGGCGATGATCGGCGAGCGCGGCGTCTTGTGCTTGCTCTCGGACAGTACCAATGCGGAGCGTCCTGGCTTTACAGGCTCAGAACGTTCGGTTGGAATTGCCATTAAAGATGTGTTCAGCAAATCCACAGGCCGCATCGTCGTATCCACTTTTGCATCCAACGTGCACCGGATCCAGCAAGTCGTGGATGCTGCTGTGCAATTTAACCGAAAACTGACCGTTGTCGGCAGAAGCATGCAAAATGTGATCAATATCAGCCGTGATCTGGGCTATCTTTTTGTGCCGGACGGTTTGATTGTGGATACGGATGAAATTAACAAATTGCCTGCCGAGCAGGTAGTGATTCTGTCTACTGGAAGCCAGGGAGAGCCGATGTCGGCGCTCACTCGCATGGCCCGATCCGCCCATCGGAAAATCGATATTCTTCCAGGAGACACCGTGATTATCGCCGCTACCCCAATTCCTGGGAATGAAAAGTACGTAGCGCGCACGATTGACCAGCTTTCCCGCATTGGAGCCGAGGTGATTTACGGCGGCCATGGACCAAACGGAACCGTCCACGTATCCGGTCATGGCAGCCAAGAAGATCTTCGTCTGATGCTCAATCTCATGAAACCCAAATTCTTCATCCCGATTCATGGAGAATATCGCATGCTGAAAAGCCACTCGATTCTTGCGGAACAGGTCGGAATTCCAGCGGAGAACATTTTCTTGCTGGACAATGGCGACACCGTCGAAATTTCCGGTGGCAACGCCCGTTACGGCGGCAAGGTTCACGCAGGCATCGTGCTGATCGATGGATTAGGTGTCGGAGATGTGGGAAATATTGTATTGCGAGACCGCAAATTACTCTCTCAAGATGGTATTCTGGTAGTTGTCGTTACGCTCAGCAAACAAAACGGTACGATTTTGTCCGGTCCCGACATCATTTCCCGCGGCTTCGTGTATGTACGTGAGTCCGAAGAATTGCTGGACGAGGCTAATCGCATCGTCACCCAAACACTTGTGAAATGCATGGAAGAAAATGTAAATGAGTGGTCGTCCTTGAAAAATAATGTGAAGGAAGTATTGGGTCGCTTTCTGTTCGAACAGACGCGCCGCCGCCCGATGATCCTTCCGATTATCATGGAAGTGTAGCTCATTTTATGTGCAGACAAGCAAGAGATCCTTGTTCCAAAAGGATGCTCTTGCTTGTTTTTGTTTGGGCAAATCCGCAGGCAGGTTACCTGCCATCTGTGCATCTTTTTCCCTTTGCCTATCCATACTAACGAGGAAAGTGAGGGAGGATGATTATGTCAAATCGCGGACTCACCGATTATTTGAATCGGCCACCTTTTGCAAGCAACGCAAATGTTAATGCCAACCTGCGAGCTTCGGCTTCGAGGGAGGAACAGGAGCCTGGAGAGGTGCCGCCTGGGGAACCTGCGGCTGCGCCGAATGCTCCGGACGATTCCAAGAAAAAATTGCTTGATTCCATTACACAACTGGGGCAGACCAATGTCCCTCAGCTGGAGAGCAACATCTACTGCATGAGCATTATTGGGCAGGTAGAGGGGCATATCCAACTGCCGCCGCAAAACAAGACGACCAAGTACGAGCATCTGATCCCGCAATTGGTCGCAGCCGAACAGAACAGCAAGATTGAAGGCGTGCTGGTCATCCTGAATACTGTTGGCGGAGACGTGGAAGCGGGACTCGCGATCGCGGAAATGGTCGCTTCGCTTTCCAAACCGGTGGTCACTTTGGTGCTGGGTGGCGGACATAGCATCGGCGTACCGATCGCAGTAGCAGGAGATTACGCCTTCATTGCCGAAACGGCTACCATGACGATTCACCCGATTCGTCTGACGGGGTTGGTCATCAGCGTTCCGCAAACTTTTGAATACCTGGACAAGATGCAGGAGCGCGTCGTCAGCTTCATCGCACGCCACTCCAAAATCAGCGAGCAGCAATTCCGTGACCTGATGCTTCGTACGGGAGAATTGACACGCGATATCGGAACCAATGTGATCGGCGCTGATGCCGTGAAGTACGGTCTGATCGATGAAGTCGGGGGACTCGGCAAGGCCTTGAAAAAATTAAATGAGCTGATCGAAAAGAATCGCACCGAAGAGAAGGTGTTGCAATGATTTTGCATTCGGTCGTACCGATGGAGACGGTCTTCGCCAACATGGATCAGGTGGAAAAGCAAGAACTGAAGGAAGTTACGATCGGCCACATGACCATGCTGGTGGAACCGACTGGCCCCTTTGAAGGAAAGATCGTCCGGATGATCAGTCCGCTGCCGCAGGACTATCTCAATCCCCGATGCGCTCCCGGCCAGACGATTGCTTTTCATCCGAACGGTTTCTCCTAAGAAGTCCTGTATTTCTATGAATTTCCTGTGTTATACTGATGATGTGCGAACAGCAGCCGAACAGCAGCCGGCTGCCTTTTTACAATCTCAAGCAATATTTTGAAGAAAACAAAAAGGAGGCATGCCAGTGAGTAAAAGAGGAAAAAAACAATCAAGTGCGGCATTGGCCTCGGTTGTCAAAATAGAGCTGCTGGGACTCGTCATCATCGTGTTGTCACTCATAGGACTTCTGGAAAGCGGCTTTTTGGGAAAAAACGTCCTGGCGTTTCTCTTCCGCTTTTTCGCGGGCTCCTGGGATTTTACGATTCCTGTCTTTTTGATCGGAATGGCGCTCTACATGATGTTTACCCGCCAGAAGCCGCAGTTGAACTTCCGGGTCCTGGGTATACTCTTCATCGCGCTTGCGGTCTTTACATGGGATCATTTGATTCTCTACAAGCAGATCACGGCTGACGGCAAATTTGCGGACCAGAGCATCCTGCGAGTCACCTGGGACAGGCTCTGGCTGGATCATAGCCAACGGGTATCGACCACAGGAGTTGGCGGCGGGATGCTCGGAGCGATCGTGTTTGCGATCAGCAATGGACTGGTTGGGACGATTGGAACAGGAATCATCATCGTGTTTCTCTTCCTGGTCGGCCTCATGCTGTTGTTCAATCTCTCCTACGTGGACATTCTGATGTTCTTGCGTGACAAGGCAGCCCGAATGTACGGCAAAGCCAAGGATACTGTCAAGGAGTCCGTCCATTTAATGCAGGAGGAGAACGAGAAGAGAAAGCAAGAGGCAAAGGCGGCCAAGCAAGAGCAAATGGCCGAAAAGCAAGCGGAGCAAACTCTGCCGCCTGATGGCTCATCCGAGCTGGCTAGTGCCCGGGAACATTCCACTCCACTGGGTGCCGAGCCTCACACTGATACACCGATCAAGCCGGTCATCCACGATTTTACGGACAAATTGCAAGCAACAGATGAGCGGACAACAGCGCCGCCTCAGAGCAGCAAAGCTGTCTCCAATACGGAACAGGAAATTACGTTTACGCTGGAAGGCGACGAAGAAATATTCGGGACGCTGGAGCATGACGCGGCATCTGCCAACACAATACCGTATGAATTGCCCGGTTTACATATGCTGTCAAGACCGCGTCCGACTGGTTCAGCCAAAGATGTCGACCATACCTCCAATGCTGCCAAACTCGTGCAAACGTTGAAAAGCTTCGGAGTGAATGCCACCGTATCAGAGGTGCACCGCGGTCCCGCAGTCACGCGTTATGAGGTCCAGCCTGCCACAGGTGTAAAAGTGAGCAGAATCGTCAGTCTGACCGACGATTTGGCTTTGGCGCTGGCAGCCAAGGACATCCGTATTGAAGCGCCGATTCCGGGGAAATCGGCAATAGGCATCGAGGTTCCCAATTCCGAGGTAGCGGTTGTATCGCTGCGGGAGGTACTGGAATCCCCCCAATACCAGGACGCGCCTGGAAAGCTGACAGTAGCGCTGGGCCGGGATATTTCAGGAGAGCCGATCGTGGCCGACCTGACCAAAATGCCCCACTTGCTCGTCGCAGGTGCTACCGGCAGCGGAAAATCCGTCTGCATTAATGGCCTGATCATGAGTATTCTTTTCAAGGCAAAGCCGGATGAGGTCAAGCTGATGATGGTAGACCCGAAAATGGTGGAGCTGAATGTCTACAACGGCATTCCCCATCTGCTTGCCCCGGTGGTTACAGACCCGAAACGCGCGTCTGTCGCCCTGAAAAAAGTAGTCGCCGAAATGGAGCGCAGATACAATCTGTTCGCCAAATCCGGCTGCCGCAATATCGAAATGTACAATGCGCATACGCCCGAGTCCCCGCTCCCTTATATCGTGGTGATCGTGGACGAGCTGGCTGACCTGATGATGGTGGCGCCAGGAGAGGTAGAGGATGCCATCTGTCGTCTGGCTCAAATGGCCCGTGCATCGGGTATTCATCTGATCATTGCTACCCAGCGTCCATCCGTCGACGTGATCACGGGGGTAATCAAGGCAAACATCCCTTCCCGTATCGCTTTTGGCGTGTCCTCGATGGCTGATTCGCGGACGATTCTGGACATGGGTGGGGCGGAAAAGCTGCTGGGAAGGGGCGACATGCTCTCTTTGCCGATGGGCGCCTCCAAACCGATTCGGGTACAAGGAGCCTTTGTTTCTGACAAAGAAGTCGAAGAAGTCGTCAACTTTGTCAAAAACCAGCAGGAAGCCAAATACAATGAAGATATGATTCCGGGCGATGTCCAGGAGGATCAGCAGCCAGTCGCGGATGATGAGTTGTACGACCAGGCTGTACAGATTGTCCTCGAGGCGCAGACGGCTTCCGCATCGCTGTTGCAGCGCAGATTGCGGGTTGGCTACACCCGGGCAGCAAGACTGATTGACATGATGGAAGCAAATGGGGTAGTAGGTCCCTACGAAGGGAGCAAGCCCCGGGAGGTTCGCCTTCCACGCCCTTCCATAGAAAGCCATATCTCATAACCAATTTTACCCAAGAAATACAAATACGGAAAATCACAAAAGCAGGCCATGTTTTCGATAACAGCAATGTTGTTCACGAAAATATGGCTTGCATGATGTTCGCCCCTAGGTTAAAATTCTTACGAGATTAAAGGAAATTGTTGTTATGCCGTCTTTCAGGAAATAGAGGTCTGACGTCTTACCTGTTGGAATGGCTAGTGGACAGCAGGAGTGAATGACAATGAGCATAAAAGGGAATTCTCGATCTTTGTTTCTCTTGGTGATGGATAAAATCAAGAGCGATATCGAGTCTGGGAAACTGCGGCCTGGTGAGCGCCTTCCTTCAGAGGCTGAACTGTCAAAACAGTTGGGCGTAAGCAGGGCGACGCTTCGCGAGGCACTCCGCCTTCTGGAAGAAGAGAAAATCGTCATTCGCCGTCACGGGGTAGGAACCTTTATTAACTCCAAACCTGTTTTTTCTGGAGGAATTGGGGAACTCTTTAGTGTGACAGACGCCATTGAGCGTCAAGGATACACGGCGGGGACGATGATCCTGAAGACTTCTTTTGAGGAGTCTGCGGAAGAGGAGCGGAAAAGACTATCCATGAAGCCGGGCGAAGGCGTATTGATGATCGAGCGTATTCGCACCGCGGATGGCTTGCCCGTGGTTTATTGTATCGACCGAATTCCCGCGCACCTGGCACCCGAAGGCTATTCCGCAGGGGGAGAATCCATCTTTACATGGTTGGAGAGTACTACAGGGATCAGGATCACGTATGCAGTCGCCGAGATCAAACCGATGGGCTACAATGAAAAGGTTTCCAACCTGCTGCACTGTGATCGATCGACTCCTTTGTTGCTGCTCGAGCAGATCCACTATGATGAGAATGAGCGACCGATCTTGTATTCCCACAACTACTTTCGGGCTGACAAGATTCACTTCCACGTCGTTCGCAGACGGATGTAGACAATTTCATTTATATCAATAACAGGGGGTAATCTCGAATGAAAAAGGTTCTTTCCGTCCTCTCTGTTGCAACTCTCAGCCTCTCGCTCGTACTGGCTGGTTGCGGCAGTAAAACAGAAGCACCTCAAGGACAAACAGGCAATGCAGGTGGCACAGAAGGAGCAGCACCGGCAGCAGCGGCTAGAGTCGGTATGGTTACGGACGTTGGCGGCGTAAACGACAACTCCTTCAACCAAAGCGCTTGGGAAGGACTGCAAAAACTTCGCACAGATTTGAATCTGCCAGAAGGCAATGTGAACTTCCTGCAATCCACCAGTGATGCGGACTATGTTCCGAACCTGACCCAGTTTGTAAAAGACGGTTGGGATCTGACTTGGGGTATTGGTTTCTTGATGGGTGACCACCTGAAAAAAGTAGCGGATGAAAATCCAAATTCGAAACTGGCAATCATCGATGCTGAGGTTGACGCTCCAAACGTGGAATCCGTTCTGTTCAAAGAACATGAAGGTTCCTTCCTGGCTGGGGTAGTAGCTGCGAAAATGAGCAAAACGAAAAAAGTCGGTTTTGTCGGCGGTGTTGAAATCCCAGTTATCAAACGCTTTGAGCTTGGCTTTGAAGCAGGTGTAAAAGCTGCTGATCCAAGCGTAGAAGTCATCAAAATCTACACAGGCTTCTTCGACAAGCCAGACGAAGGAAAATCTGCTGCTTCCCAAATCTACGGTCAAGGCGCAGACATCATCTTCCACGCAGCTGGCGGTACTGGCGACGGCGTGTTCAACGAAGGGAAAAACCGCAAATCCAAAGGTGAAGACGTTTGGGTAATCGGTGTTGACAAAGACCAATCCCTGACATTTGGCGACGACATCACATTGACTTCCATGGTAAAACGCGTAGACGAAGCGGTACACCGCGTTTCCAAAGACGTGATCGACGGCAAGTTCGAAGGCGGCAAAATCGTATGGCTGGGCTTGGCTGAAGACGGTGTAGGCTTGGCTGACACATCCAGCAAAAACGTCCCAGAAGACGTACTGAAGCTGGTTGACGAGTACAAGGAAAAAATCGTTAAAGGTGAAATCAAAGTCCCTGCTGAGTAATGATGACAAGGCTGTAAGCGAGCAAGGCTGGTTCGAGCAACTGGCCTTGTTCTTTACCTACTAGACCCATAAAAACGGGGTGAACGTGGTTGGAATCGGTAAAAACTGTTGTTGAAATGAGAGGAATTACGAAGCGTTTCCCCGGAATTGTTGCCAACGACAACATTTCTTTTTCCGTGAAAAAAGGGGAAATACATGCGCTGCTTGGTGAAAACGGCGCAGGTAAATCTACACTGATGAACGTTCTATTTGGTCTTTATCAACCGGAGGAAGGCGAAATCCTCATTAACGAGAAGCCGGTTAAGATTACCAGTCCCAACGTTGCGAACGAGCTGGGGATTGGCATGGTGCATCAGCATTTCATGTTGGTTGAAACATTTACTGTGACAGAAAATATTGTGTTAGGAAATGAACCGAAAAGCGGGTTACAGATAGATATTAAGAAGGCTGTAAAGGCTGTGGAGGAACTTTCCAATCAATATGGCTTGAAAGTGGACCCAAATGCGAAAATCGAACAGATTTCCGTAGGTATGCAGCAGCGGGTTGAGATTTTGAAAACCTTGTACCGCGGTGCTGACATTCTCATTTTTGATGAGCCTACTGCTGTTTTGACACCGCAGGAAATCAATGAACTGATTGAAATCATGCAGAGCCTCGTCAAGGAAGGCAAAACGATCATCCTGATCACGCACAAGCTGAAGGAAATCATGGCAGTGTGCGATTCAGTGACCATCATCCGCCGAGGCAAGGTCATCGATTCCCTCAAGGTGAAAGACACCAATCCAGATGATTTGGCAGCCAAAATGGTCGGACGGGAAGTAAACTTCAGCGTGGACAAGCAGGAAGCACAGCCAAAAGGCCCGATCCTGCAAGTGGAGAACGTCGTCACTCGCGGAAATCGCGGAGTAAATGCTTTAAACGGCATCAGCTTCGAAGTTCGTTCCGGAGAGATTCTGGGGATCGCCGGGGTGGATGGCAACGGGCAGAGTGAGCTGATCGAGGTCTTGACGGGATTGCGCAAAGCTGATTCGGGCCGCGTTCTTCTGAACGGCAAAGATATCACCAACCATACGCCGCGTGACATCTCCGAATCAGGCTTGTCACACATTCCGGAGGATCGCCACAAGCGCGGGTTGGTTCTTGATTTCACCATGAGTGAGAATATGGTGTTGGAGACGTATTTTCATCCCACGTTCAACAAGAACGGCTTCCTCGACTATGCAGCCATTGACAAGCATGCAGCGAAACTGATCGAGGAATTCGATGTGCGTACACCGAGCATCCACACACCGGCACGGGCCTTGTCCGGGGGAAATCAGCAAAAAGCGATCATCGCCCGCGAAGTGGATAAAAATCCGGATCTTTTGATTGCGGCTCAGCCGACGCGCGGCTTGGATGTCGGCGCGATTGAGTTCATTCATCGCAGACTTGTCGATCAGCGGGACAAAGGTAAAGCGGTATTGATGCTTTCCCTGGAGCTGGACGAGATTATCAATGTCTCCGACCGAATCGCCGTGATTTACGAAGGAAAGATCGTAGGGATCGTCGATGCGAAGTCGACCACAGAGCAAGAGCTGGGCTTGATGATGTCTGGCGGAAATCGCAAGCAAGGAGGAGGAACCGATGAATAAAGCTATAGCCATTTTTACGAAGGAATCGTTCCTCGTCCCGGTCATTGCCATTATCCTGGGTCTGCTGGTTGGCGCGATAGCGATGCTTGCGGGTGGATTTAACCCGATTCTGGCCTATACCGCGCTGGTTGAGAAAGTATTTGGCAGCGCCTACAATTTCGGGGAAACCATCCGTCAAATTACGCCCTTGATTTTTACGGGTCTCGCTGTCGCATTCGCATTTCGCACGGGTCTTTTCAATATCGGAGCGGAAGGACAATTTATCGTAGGAATGGTAGCTGCGACAACAGTCGGAGTCGCTTTTGAGCTTCCGGCCATCATCCATGCGCCACTCGCGATCCTGGCAGGTGCGATTGCAGGGGGGCTATGGGGTTCCGTCGCAGGCTACTTGAAGGCAAAACGCGGTGTTAACGAAGTCATTACAAGCATCATGATGAACTGGATTGCGCTTTATCTCGCCAACTGGGTCATGAATTCCTTCTTCGTCCCAAAAGGGCAGCAACGCTCTGAGATGGTCCATGATTCTGCGATCATCACGATCACCTGGTTATCACAGATGTTTGACAACGCCCGCTTACATTGGGGCACGTTAATTGCCGTTCTGGCCGCCATTTTCTTTTATGTTATTATGTGGAAAACGAGAACCGGATACGAATTGCGTGCGGTTGGCCTGAACCCGCATGCTTCCGAATACGCAGGCATGAACGTCAATCGCAATGTGATCAAGGCCATGTTCATTAGCGGTTTGTTTGCGGGGATTGGCGGGGCTGCGGAGATTCTAGGCGTTTTCCATTACCAGGCGATTCTTACTGCACAGCCGGGATACGGATTTGATGGTATTGCGGTCGCCCTGATCGGTGGCAATACGCCTATCGGGGTTATCCTGGGAGCGATCCTGTTTGGAATCCTCAGCTTTGGCGCAGCGGGCATCAAATTTACGGCTGGAGTGCCCGTCGAATTAATTCGTGTCGTCATCGCGTCCGTCATCTTCTTCGTGGCCGCACATGGAATCGTGAAAGTTTTTGTGAAGCCTATTTTGAAGAAGAAGGAGGGTGGAAACTGATGGATTGGGCAACCGTCGCCAGTAACCTCGTTCATGATACCATCGTGTTTTCCACTGCCTTGATTTTTGCGGCATTGGGAGGACTTTACTCGGAGCGGTCTGGTGTAGTCAACATCGCGCTCGAGGGAATGATGATTATCGGTGCATTCACCGGTGCCGTTATCACCAACGTCATACAGGATTCCGGCTCTATTGCGCCTTGGATCGGATTTATCGCAGCAGCGATAGCCGGTGCTATTTTTGCATTGCCTCATGCCGTGGCATCCATTACATTCAAGGCCGACCAAGTGGTTAGCGGTGTGGCACTTAACTTTCTGGCTGCAGGATTAGCTGTCTATTTGACCAAAATCATTTACAACGGCGCCGGTCAAACAACGACACTTACTGAGGTATTCGATAAATGGGAAATACCGGGCTTAGCCGAGATTCCTTACCTCGGGCATGCTCTATTCGAGGCGTATCCTACCAGCTTTCTCGCCTTTATCATCGTGTTCCTGACATGGTTCCTGCTGTTCAAGACCTCCTTTGGACTCCGCCTGCGCGCGGTAGGGGAGCATCCGCGTGCAGCGGACACCGTCGGAATTAACGTCAAGAGAATGCGTTATATCGCAGTTATGATCAGTGGTGCTCTGGCAGCGATGGGTGGTGCGACCATCACCTTGACCACGACAAGCAACTTTTCCCACAACACGATATCCGGGCAAGGCTTTATCGCTCTCGCCGCCCTGATATTCGGGAAGTGGCACCCTGCCGGTGCTATGGGAGCCGCACTATTCTTCGGGATCGCACAAGCCATCAAAGCGCTGGTGCAGGTGTACGGATTGACCCAATACGTACCGACCGAATTTATCTTCATGCTTCCTTACGTCTTGACGATCCTCGTTATGGCAGGTTTCGTAGGACGCTCCAGCGCTCCTGCGGCACTTGGCAAACCGTACGAGACAGGATCCCGCTAGTTAACATTTTTTACGCCTAGAACCCGGCTCCATCCCTGTGTGATAATGGCTTCTAATACATTGCACAGGGAGGGATTAGATGAATCGCTGTATACATACAGACAGCATCCGTCTATGGTCGGGAATTCTAGGCGTTTTCGTCTTGCTTGCCGGTCTTTGGGTGCAGAGCGCGGATGCAAGGGAGAAGCCAGGACCGGAGATTTCGCTGATCATCGACGGTATTGGAATGGAGACAGATGTACAGCCTTTGCAAAAAAATGGCCGCATGCTGGTTCCGGTTCGGGCCATTGCGGAAAAAACAGGGGCCAAGGTTGGTTATGACGCGCAAAAACGCCAAGTCGAAATCAGCAATGAGCATAAAAAAATCGTTGTCCCGATCGATCGGTCTTCCGCTTATGTAAACGGAAAACAAGTCTGGCTGGATGTTCCTGCTACCATCGTGAACCGAAGGACCCTAATCCCGGTTCGCTTCGTAAGTGAAGCACTGGGTTATGATGTAAAATGGGATGACGATTCACGTATCGCGGTGATTTGGACAACAAAAGCCAAAGCTACTCGAGCGGACCGTGTTCAACAAGCCGCAAACCCTTACGTGGTCCAGGCAGGAGACAGCCTCTATCAGATTGCCAAGCGCTATCAGGTCAGCATGGAAACGGTAAAGAAAAACAATCATTTGTACTCCGATGAATTGCTGGCAGGACAAATTCTCTACCTCACCGATCAGGCCCAAAAAGCAGAGTTTAACCCAACGGGCTTCTTAGGAGATCAGAAATTGCTGCGGGACCATTTCGTTTTTCCCTTTGCTGCGCAAAGCATCTATACCCCTTTCGTCAGAAGCTTTGGCTCTGACCGGGAGTGGACGGAAAGCGGCAATGGAAGCGTACGCTCTCACGAAGGAATCGACATCATGGCACCGAGTGGAACTCCCGTCTATGCGGTATCCTCCGGCACGATTAACCGGATTGGATGGAATACATATGGCGGCTGGCGCATCAACATTACAGATGCAGGCGGGGCGTACAAGATGTATTACGCCCATCTTCACGCATATGCTCCGGGGTTGAAAGAGGGAAGTCATGTCAAAGCCGGGCAATTGATCGGTTTCGTCGGGGCGACTGGCTATGGCCAACCGGGGACGACAGGCGTGTTTTCTCCTCATCTGCATTTTGGGCTCTATCTTGCCCGGAACAACGAGGCGATCGATCCTTACCCGTATCTTCGTTTCTGGGAACGGCATAAAGTCAACGTCCTTTCATAAAAATGGGACAAACTAAGAAGAGCATGTTCTTTTACGAAAGAAAGGAGGGCTCTTCATGTGGACATGTCCTTATTGTGGCGGAAATCACGGTCTCCCTTTTCACGATGATCATTTGGACGGAATGCTTTGTCTGGAATCTGATTGCGGCCGTTTTGTTGAGGAGAAAATGCTTCCTGATGAAGTGCGCGAGTGGGATTATACAGATTTTTAAAGCCGGAGAGGAGCGAATCTGCTCCTCTTTTACATTTTCATACAAGTTTTGGTTACTCGGCTGCCTGTCAATTGGTTACAATAGAGGGGAGTGATCTGACGCAGAAGGGAGAATCATGTATGGGGACCCAAGTACACGAGATCGCATTTACAAGCTCCCACATCAATGGGATGAACGTACATATTTTACAAACCGAAAAATTCAAGACAACGACGATCGTAACCATGATTGAGCAGGAATTGTCAGTAGAAACCGTGACCAAAACCGCACTGTTGGCTATGGTGATGAAAAGAGCTACTGCCCGGTTCAAGGAGACCAAACGCCTGCGGGAATACCTGGACTTCCTGTATGGAGCCATATTCGATGTAGATGTTACGAAAAAAGGAGAACGTCAGATCCTGCAAATCTACATGGAAGTGCCCAATGAAAAATACTTGGCTCAAGCTTCTACGTTATTGGAGGAAGCGATTCAGTTCGTCGGTGACATGCTGACTAGGCCGTGCGTGGAAAACGGAGCATTCTTGCCCAAGTATGTAACGCAAGAAAAGGAAACCCTGCGCAAGCGCATCGAGAGTCTGATCGACGACAAGATGAAGTACGCCAACCAGCGAGTGACGGAAGAGATGTGCAAGGATGAGCCGTTCGCTTTGCTCGTTCAGGGAAGAGCTGAGGATTTGCCCGGAATTACAGGGGAAGATTTGTATCGTCATTTTCAGGAGATCACAACCAGCAATCCGATCAATCTTTTTGTAGTAGGCGATGTAGATGAACAGCAGGTAAAAAAGGCAATCGAGACGCATATTCCGCTGCAGCGCAACGCTGTCAAGGAGCTGAAGGCTACAAGCCCGGTCAAGAACGTCGAGCAGGAGCGCACCGTCGTAGACCGGCTGGATGTGAGTCAGGCCAAGCTGAACATTGGCTGCCGAACCAACATAGCCTACAAGGATGATGACTATCCGGCCCTTTTGGTGTACAACGGCATTCTTGGCGGCTTTCCCCACTCCAAGCTGTTCGTTAACGTGCGGGAGAAAGCAAGCCTTGCGTACTATGCCGTCTCCCGGCTGGAGAGCCACAAAGGCATCATGATGATCATGTCCGGAATCGAAGCGAAAAAATACGACCAGGCAGTAGAGATTATCAAGGCGCAGATGGATTTGATGCGGCAAGGAAAAATCACCGAAGAAGAACTCAGCCAGACGCGCGCGACATTGACCAACCAGTTCCGCGAGCTGTTGGACAGTGCCCGGATGATGATCGAATATACCTACAACGGCGTCGTGAGTGGACGCCAGCGCCCGCTGAATGAGCTGCTGCAAGCGTTTGAAACCGTGACAATCGATGAGATCAAGCGAGTAGCCGATAAAGTACAAATAGATATGATCTACCTTTTACGCGATAAGAAAGGGGAGGCGTAAGGTGCAAACAACCGTTTTTGAGCAAGTAAAAGAAACCGTCTACCATGAAACCTTGGCGAATGGTCTGAAAGTGTTCCTCGTCCCCAAGCAGGGATTTAGCAAAACATATGCTGTCTTCACAACTCGCTATGGCTCGATCGACAGTCATTTTCGCACCAGGAGCGGGGAAGAAATCAATGTACCCGACGGGATCGCTCATTTCCTGGAGCACAAGATGTTTGAGAAAAAAGATCGCGACGTCATGCACGAATTCAGCAAAAACGGCGCTTCCTGCAATGCATTTACGAGCTTTAACCGCACGGCGTACCTTTTTTCCTGCACGGATAAGCTGGATCAAAACCTGAATTTGCTGCTCGACTACGTGCAAGAGCCGTATTTTACAGATGCCAGTGTGGAGAAGGAAAAAGGGATCATTGGTCAGGAAATCACGATGTATGACGACAATCCTGACTGGAAAGTGTATATGAACCTGCTGAAGGCCATGTACCAGAAATACCCGATCAATATCGAGATCGCCGGAACAATCGAGACGATTTCGCACATCACCAAGGAATATTTATACCAATGCTATGAGACGTTTTATCATCCCGCCAACATGCTTTTGCTGGTGGTCGGCTCTTTTGATCCCGAAGCAGTGATGAAGCTGATCCAAAAGAATCAGGGAGGGAAGGATTTCCCGCCTGCACCGCAGATCACGCGGATTTTTCCCGAAGAACCGCCTGCACCAGCCCAACATCGCGTGGAGGCAAATCTGGCGGTTGGACTGCCCAAGTGCATGATCGGGATCAAGGAAAAAGAAAACGGCCTGACCGCAGAAGCGTTGCTCAAGCGCGATTTGACGACCAAATTGCTGTTGGACATCGTCTTTGGCAGCAGCTCATCTGCGTATGAGAAGCTGTATGACAGCGGGTTGATCACCGAGAACTTTGACTTCGACTATAGCTGCGAACAGGATTATGCCTACTCGATTTTTGGCGGGGATACGCCCGATCCGGATCAATTGGTTGAGACCATTAAAACGATCATCGAAGAATGGAAGCAAAAAGGGATCGATCAGGATGATTTCGAGCGGGCGAAGCGCAAAAAGATCGGCAACTTTATGCGTGGTCTCAATTCCGTAGAATTCATCGCCAATCAGTTCACCCAATTCAAGTTTAACGGAAATGATCTTTTTTCCGTTGTACCCGTATTGGAATCCATTACAAGAGAAGACGTGGAAAAACGCATGAGGGAGCATTTTCAGCTCGATCAAATGGCTGTCTCCATTGTTCGTTCCGCCGCGCAGCAGGAGTAGGGAAAATTCATGAATCCACAGAGTCCTTGGGCATTGGTTACAGGGGCGTCAGGAACGATCGGGCTGGCTATTGGCGAAGCGCTGGCCCGGGTTGGCGTTCCCTTGTACCTGCATTACAATCGATCCGGGGAAAAAATCATTCCGCTTTTGCGACGCTGCCAGGAACTCGGTGTGCCCGCCGTATCCTTGCAAGCTGATTTGCGCTACCCGGAGCAGATTTCGCACATGTTCCAGCAGATGCAGGTGCCTCCTTTGCTGATTGTCAACAATGCTTCTGCCGATCATGTCGGACTGTTTACGGATGTCACCATTCCCCAGTTCGATGAGATGATGGCGCTCAATGTCCGTTCCAGCTTCCTCGTGACACAGCTTGCCTTGCCGGCGATGCTTCGCGAACGATACGGACGGATCGTGAATATCACCTCGGTTTGGGGCCTCACGGGAGGATCCTGTGAAGTGCTGTATTCCCTGACAAAGGGAGCGCTCAACACCTTCACGAAAGCACTGGCGAAGGAAATGGCTCCGAATGGGATTACGGTCAATGCCGTCGCTCCAGGCGCCATACAGGGAGGCATGATGGAACGCTTTTCCCCCGATGAGGTCGAAGCAATCGCGGAGGAGATTCCGGCGAATCGCCTCGGCCAACCGGAAGAGGTTGCTTCCGTCGTGCGCTTTCTTCTCTCGAGAGAAGCCAGCTATGTAACCGGTCAGATTATCAGTCCCAACGGCGGATGGTATACCTGAGTGCTTGCCCCAAGCCAATGAATAGTTCGTCCACAAAAAAGGAATTCTACCTTTGTGTGGGTTTGCGTGCCCACAACATACAAAGGGAGGGAATGTCCACATGTCGATTCTGGAAAATTTTCGTGACTGGAAAGAGTTTCTCGGCGATCGAGTAGAGCAGGCGAAGCAAGCGGGCATGGAAAGTGAAACCCTGCAGAACGTGGCGTACCAAATCGGCGGCTACCTGGCTGAACAAGTAGATCCGAAGAACGATCAAGAGCGCCTGTTGAAACAGCTCTGGGACGCAGGAGACAAGGAGCAGCAGCAAGCACTTGCTTCTTTGATGGTCAAGCTGGTTCAAAACCCTGAAAACATCAACCGTGGCAACTGACGATAAAATCCCCGACTTTTGGGGATTTTTCTTTTCGCGATTGTCGAATGTTTGGAAAATGTTATACTAACATATGAAGGCAATTTTGGTGTCGGAGAGGATAAGGTATGGAAGCAAAAAAAGAGTGGTACATGGAATACGAGATCTCGCGAAACCGTCCTGGTTTGTTGGGGGACGTAGCTTCTATTTTAGGGATGCTGAATATTAATATTGTGACAATTAACGGTGTGGACACCATGCGCCGCGGAATGCTCTTGTTGACGGATGATGACGAAAAAATTGAGGTATTGCGCAATGTTGTACAGAAAATGGACAACATAACCATAACAAGGCTTCGACCTCCGACCATGCTGGATCGGTTGGCGGTTCGTCATGGCCGATATATAGAAAGAGACAGTGAGGACAAGAAAACATTTCGTTTTGTGCGCGAGGAACTGGGGCTTCTGGTTGATTTCATGTCCGAGATCCTGAAAAAGGAAGGGCATCAATTAATTGGGATCCGCGGCATGCCTCGTGTCGGAAAAACGGAATCCATGATTGCAGCCAGTGTTTCAGCAAACAAGCGCTGGACGTTTATTTCCTCTACACTTTTGCGTCAAACCGTAAGAAGCTCACTCGCCATTGATGAGATGTCCACTGATCATGTATATTTAATAGATGGGATTGTTTCCACCCTTCGTTCGACAGAAAAACACTATTCTTTGTTGCGAGAGATCATGAATTTCCCTGCCGCGAAGATTATTGAGCATCCGGATATTTTCGCAAGAGAGTCAGAGTACGAAATGTCTGATTTTCATTACATCATTGAGTTGCGTCATCATCCGGATGAGGAGATTACATACGAATTGATCAACAATCGCGGCTTCGAACATTTTGACATGAATTAAGGAGGGTAAGCTGTGTCTGAGCTAGGTCAAGTACTTCAAAGGGCCCGCGAGGAAAAAGGAATATCACTCGACGATATCCAGCGAATCACCAAGATACAAAAGCGCTACTTGGAAGCGATCGAGAGAGGCCACTTTCACGTACTTCCTGGTCACTTTTACGCGCGCGCTTTTATTAAAAGCTATGCTGAAGCAGTTGGACTTGACGCGAATCATCTTATGGAGCATTTCCAATCGGATTTGCCAGCGCAGCCACCGACTGAACAGGTGGAGCGTTTGCGCAGACGCCGGGTAGCTACCGCGAGCAACCCGATGCAGGCAAGCCGATGGATTACCAAGACGCTCTTGGTTTTGTTTGTGGCATTAATCTTTGGCGTTTCGTATTACGCACTCGTCAACAACGAAGGTGGAGTAAGCTTGCCCATCCCCGGTGAAAAAGTGAATCCGGGAGCGGAATTCTATCCGCCGGGGCAAGGAGGGAATTCCCCAATCGCTCATATGCCTACCCCCCCTGCCAATACGCCAACCCCTGATCCTGCAACCGAGACACCTCCTGCCGTGGAAACTCCGACCGTTCAGGTAACCTTCGAATCACAGCAAGGCTCCCTGTACAACTATGCGTTGCAGGGCGGTGACAAAATTTCCGTGAAACTGAAAGTGACGGATGACAGAAGCTGGTACGGTGTGTCAGAAGCGAAAGGAAAGAAATATGCAGCTTCCGGTGAATTGAAGACCGGGGAAGAAAAGACGATTGAACTGGGCAAAAGTGCTTATGTGCGCCTTGGTAAACCAATGAAGGTAGAATTGACAGTAAATGGAGTAGCTGTGGATACATCCCAAATGAAATCGATGCCGTCGGACATTGTCATTGCAGTGAAAGAGGCGGCTGCACAATAGGCAAGCACATGCTTGCCTTTCTTGGCTTTTGTCCTTTTTGACACTTCCTTTGAGCTTATATTATACTGAGTAGGTGCAATTTAAGGGCTGGTATGACCAATTGGAGGAAAACAAATGGGAGAAAAGCTAGGGTCGCGAGAAAAAGTGGCAATTGTAACATTGGGCTGTGAGAAGAATCTCGTCGATTCGGATATGATGGCCCATCTGATAGATGAGAAAGGCTATGAACTGGTCGATAATCCCGATGAGGCGACCGTAGTCATCGTCAATACCTGTGGCTTCATCGATGCAGCCAAGGAAGAGTCGGTCAACAAGATTCTCGACATGGCGGAATTGAAAGAAGCTGGAAAGCTAAAATCACTTGTGGTGGCAGGCTGTCTCACCCAACGCTACAAAGAGGATATCCTAAGCGAGATTCCTGAGGTGGATGGCATTGTCGGAACAGGTGATTTTATGTCCATCACGGGGATCATCGAAGAGTCCTTGGAAGGAAAGCAGCCCATTTACGTAGGCAATCCGATTTTCACGTATGAAGATGTCGTGAAGCGCAAGGTAAAAGAGGGAACGTATTCCGCTTATATCAAGATTGCGGAAGGCTGCGACAACGCTTGTACATTTTGCAGCATTCCGTTGATGCGCGGAGGATTCCGCAGCCGCTCGATCGAATCCATCCTGGAAGAGGCGCGTCACTTGGCTGAGCAGGGAATCGTCGAGATCAGCCTGATTGCGCAGGATTCGACAAATTACGGAACGGACATTTACGACGGCAAACACATGCTGCCGGAGTTGCTGCACCGCCTGGCGGAAGTCGAGGGGATCGAGTGGATTCGACTCCATTACGCGTATCCGGGATTTTTCACGGATGAGCTGATTGCGGAATTTGCCAGCAATCCGAAGGTGTGCAAATACGTGGATATGCCGCTGCAGCACTCGGAGGACCACATCCTCAAGAGAATGCGCCGTCCGGGACGCCAGACGGATATTCGCGAGTTGGTGGCAAGAATTCGGGCGCAAGTGCCTGACGTGGCGCTGCGTACATCCTTGATTGTCGGTTTCCCTGGAGAGACAGATGAGGACTTTGAGCGCTTGTGCCAATTTGTCAAGGATATTCGGTTTGATCGATTGGGTGTTTTCACGTACTCCAATGAGGATGACACTCCAGCTTCCCGACTCCCCGATCATGTGGATGAGGAGCTCAAGGAAAAGCGTGCGAACATCCTGATGGAAATTCAGCGGGAGATTGCAAGCGAACGAAACGGCCGTTTCGTCGGTCAGGTTCTGGATGTTCTGATCGAACGGTACGAGGGACGCAATGATATTTATGTGGGCCGTGCCCAATACGATGCTCCAGAAATCGACGGAGAGGTATTTGTCTCTGGTTTCAAAGGCGAACTTGGCTCTATGGTCAAGGTGAAGATCACGCACTCCTATGAATATGATTTGGCCGGGGAGGTAGTATAGGTGAATCTCGCCAACCGCATCACCCTCTTCAGGATCTTTCTTGTTCCGGTAGTAATGTTTTTTCTGCTGGTGCGTTACAACATCGGTACTTTTACCATCGGTAGCCTGACGATGACGTATAATGAGCTGATTGCGGCTTTGGTGTTCATCTTGGCGGCCAGTACAGACGGACTTGACGGATATATCGCCCGAAAGAACAAAATGGTAACGAACCTGGGGAAGTTTTTGGACCCGCTGGCAGATAAGCTGCTCATTTCGGCGGCATTGATTTCCCTCGTGGAAATGCAAAGGATGGAAGCGTGGATTGCAATCATCATCATCAGCCGGGAGTTTGCCGTGACGGGTCTGCGGCTGATTGCGGCTGCCGATGGAAAGGTGATTGCTGCCAGCGCCTTGGGCAAGCTAAAGACGTGGGTGCAAATCGTCGCGGTAACGGTCGTGATGATTCGCAACTTTCCTTTTGCGTTTTTTGGCATTCCGTTTGACCAGGTCGCCATTTGGGCCATGGTCATTATCACCCTGTACTCCGGGTACGACTACTTTGCGAAGAATCGCAACGTGATCCAATACTCGTAATGCGAGTATTGGTCTCTTTTTTCAATGAGAGGCTTTTCGCGGAAGAGCGTCGGTGGTAGACTGTCTTTTTAGATGCATTTCTACTCATAAAGAGAATGGATGAGGGACATGAGAGCAGAGATCATTGCGGTTGGAACTGAACTCTTGCTAGGGCAAATTGCCAATACAAATGCACAGTACCTTTCTCAAAAGCTGGCGGAAATCGGCATCGGGGTTTATTTTCATACGGTTGTAGGGGATAACACGGAGCGATTGCTTCAGACGATCCGGCAAGCGGCCAGCCGATCCGACCTGATTATCTTTACAGGCGGCCTTGGTCCGACTCAGGACGACCTGACAAAGGAAACAGTCGCCACTCACATCGGTGTGGGCCTGGAAACGAATCAGCCTGCGATGGCAAACATCGAAGCCTTTTTTACACAGCGCAACATGGTAATGACGGAAAACAACCGGAAGCAGGCACTGGTTATCGAGGGCAGCCATGTGTTTGCGAATGATTTTGGAATGGCTCCTGGTATGGGAATTTCTCACGCTGGCAGCACGTATGTACTGTTGCCAGGTCCGCCCAGCGAGCTGTACCCAATGGTGGAGAGGTATGTGATGCCGTACCTGACCCAACTGCTGCCTGACAAGCAGGTGTTTCATTCGCGTGTGCTGCGTTTTTACGGAATCGGGGAATCCGCGCTTGAAGCCCAGCTCATCGATCTGATCGAGAAACAGGAAAACCCGACGATCGCACCTTATGCCAAAGAGTTTGAAGTGACACTGCGAATTACTGCTCGGGCTGCGACAGTCGACGAGGCAGAAGAGCTGATTTTGCCAGTAGAGCAGGAGATACGCGGCAGATTGGGGCAATATATCTATGCGACCGGAGAATCATCCCTTCACGAGGTATGGGTGGAGGAATTGAAGCGCAGGCAAGAGACTGTCGCTTGCGCCGAAAGCTGCACGGGTGGTTCGCTGGCCTCGTTGATCACCATGGTGCCCGGCAGTTCTGCCGTGTACAATGGTGGTATCGTCTGCTACACCAACGAGGTGAAACATCGCTTTTTGGATGTACCAGAAGAAGTACTGCAGACAGATGGTGCTGTCAGTGAGAAGACAGCGCTGATTTTGGCGGAAAATGTAAGAGAGAAGTTTGGTACTACTTACGGCCTGTCGGTAACCGGAGTTGCCGGCCCCGATCCGTCAGAAGGCAAACCGGTCGGATTGGTCTATATCGGGATTGCGGCTGAAGGGCTGCCTACAGTGGTGAAGGAGCTGCGGCTGGCTGGAAAAAGACATGCCATTGTAAAGCGTGCCGCAAAATATGCGCTGTTCTATGCGCTGCAAATGCAAAAAGAAAGGTGACGTATTCATGACGATGTTTTCTGATTTTCCTTTACATAAATCCATTCTTCAAGCCATTCACGACATGGGCTTCGAGGAACCATCGCCAATCCAGGCGGCTTGTATCCCAAAAGTGCTGGAGGGCGGCGATCTGATCGGTCAAGCCCAGACGGGTACTGGGAAGACAGCGGCCTTCGGTATTCCGCTTTTGGAGAAAGTCACTCCGGCAAACCGTGTGCAGGCGATCATCCTCACACCGACTCGTGAGTTGGCGATTCAGGTTGCGGGCGAACTCTTGCGCATCGGGAAGTACAATAAAGTGCGCACATTGCCGATCTATGGCGGACAATCGATTGGCCATCAAATCCGCGCCCTGCGCCAGGGTGTTCAGATCGTAGTCGGTACGCCTGGACGTGTGCTCGACCATCTTCGCCGCAAAACGTTGAAATTGGAAGGCGTACATACACTCATCCTGGATGAGGCGGATGAAATGCTTGACATGGGCTTCGTCGATGATATCGAGACAATCATCAATCACATGCCGGAGGAGCGTCAAACCCTGCTCTTCTCCGCAACTATGCCGCCAGAGATCAAGCGGCTGGCTACACGCTACATGAAATCGCCTGAGACAATCGCTGTCAGCCGTGAAGAAGTAACGGCTCCCCTGATCGAACAGGTGTATTACAAAGTATTCGAGCGCAACAAGCTGGAGAGCTTGTGCCGAATTCTCGACAGTGAAGACGTCGAGCTCGGGATTATCTTCTGCCGCACCAAGCGCGGTGTAGATGAACTGACAGAGATGCTGCAATCCCGTGGCTATCTGGCTGATGGCTTGCATGGAGACCTGTCGCAGGCTCAACGCGACAAAGTAATGAATGCCTTCCGTGAAAGCTCGATCGAATTCCTCATCGCGACAGACGTGGCGGCCCGGGGCATCGACGTGGGCAACGTCTCCCACGTCATCAACTACGATATTCCGCAAGACTCGGAGAGCTATGTCCACCGCATCGGACGTACAGGACGAGCTGGCCGCAAAGGTATCGCCATGACACTGGTAACCCCTCGCGAAGTCAGACAGATGATGTTCATCCAGAAGCAGACCAAGGCGCAGGTACTGTCCCGCAACGTGCCGTCCCTTGAGGAAGTGGCGGAACGCAAGCAGGAGCAATTGCGCGAACAGTTGATCAGCCTGCTGGAAGGCGATGCGATCGCTGAGATGTATCAAAAAGTGACCAACTCCCTTTTGGACCAGTACCCTGCGGAAAAAATCGCTGCAGCGGCGCTTCATCTCTCCTTCCATAGCGAAGTAGGCGAGACGAAAGAGCCGGAAGCGTACAATTTCGGGGAGACTGGTGCCGCCAAGGGCATGGTTCGCTTCTTCCTGAACGTAGGCCGCAATGCCAACCTGAAGCCGCAGGATCTCGTGCGCGAGATTTCCGAATCCGTCGGCATTCCTGGCAAAGCAGTAGGTCGAATTGACATTTTCGAGAATTTTACGTTCGTCGAGGTTCCCGAGGATGTCGCCGCCTTCGTCTACGAGTCGCTGCGCCAGACGCGGATCAACGGCAAGCGCATTAATCTGGAGCCTGCTAAACCGCGCGGAGCCAAACGCTCCTAATAACCCCTGTTTGCAGACAGCCATCCTCCAAGAACCGTATTGCGAGGATGGTTGTTTTTATATGCGAATATTTGTTCGCAAAAAATACTTGGCAAACCCTTCTGTCTCGATGTATGATGAAGACAAGAACAATTGAAGCGAAAAGTTGAAAGGGTGTGTATCATTTGTCAGATCGTCGCGCAGCTTTGGAGAGTGCCTTGCGTCAGATAGAAAAGCAGTTCGGAAAAGGTTCCATTATGAAACTCGGGGAAGTAGCCAATGTACAGGTATCTACTGTATCCAGTGGGGCACTTGCTCTAGACATCGCTCTCGGCGTGGGCGGTTTCCCACGCGGCCGTATCGTTGAAGTATACGGCCCGGAATCCTCCGGTAAGACTACCGTCGCCTTGCATGCGATTGCAGAAGTGCAAAGACAGGGCGGACAAGCAGCCTTTATTGATGCCGAGCACGCCTTGGATCCGGTCTATGCGGCCAAACTCGGAGTAAACATTGACGAATTGCTGCTTTCCCAGCCTGACACAGGAGAACAAGCGCTGGAGATCGCGGAAGCGCTGGTGCGCTCCGGTGCGGTTGATATCATCGTCGTTGACTCGGTCGCTGCCTTGGTACCGAAAGCAGAGATCGAGGGTGAAATGGGAGATTCCCACGTGGGTCTGCAGGCTCGCTTGATGTCGCAGGCGTTGCGCAAGCTCTCCGGTGCGATCAACAAGTCCAAAACCATCGCCATCTTCATTAACCAATTGCGTGAAAAAGTTGGCGTCATGTTCGGTAATCCGGAGACGACACCAGGCGGACGCGCCCTGAAATTCTATGCCAGTGTTCGTCTTGATGTCCGGAAAGCGGAATCCATCAAGGTGGGCAACGACATCCTGGGTAGCAAGACCAAAATCAAGGTTGTCAAAAATAAAGTAGCTCCGCCGTTTAAAGTAGCGGAAGTGGACATCATGTATGGCGAGGGGATCTCCCGGGAAGGAAGCATTCTCGATATCGGTGCGGAGATTGATGTGGTGCAGAAGAGCGGCGCCTGGTATTCGTTTAACGAAGAGCGCTTGGGGCAAGGCCGCGAGAACTCCAAGATCTTCTTGAAAGAGAACCCGCATATCGCATCCCAGATTGAAGCCAAAGTGCGCGAGTACTACAGCCTCAATCCCAACTCGATTCCAGCCTCGGAGCCGGTTATTGATCCAGAGCAGGATGAGGAACCAACTTTCGATCTTGACTAATGATGATAGAGGAACAAGCAGCCTGTCGGGGTAAGACAGGCTGTTTTGCTTACATCAGTAGGGGAGGAAAAGGATGAATAACGGGACCATTACCGGTGTCCATCAGGATCAGAAACAGAAGCAGCGCTATCATATCTATGTCGATGATTCGTTTGCCTTTTCCGTGCACGAGGATATTCTGGTCAAATACAATCTGTTTAAAGGAACGCAAGTCGACGAGGCGTTTTTCCGCGAGATTGTACTCGCGGAGGAGAAGCACAAGGCGTATCTCGCTGCACTGCGTTATCTGGGGATTCGGCCGCGTACAAGCAGCCAGCTTCAAGCCTACCTCCTTGAAAAGGGGTTTTCAGCCCCGATTGCCGAAGAAGTATGCCAACGGTGCAAGGAACAGCGCTACCTGGACGATCAGGCGTTTGCCCGCCAGTGGGTTGACGAGCGGCTGCGCGTCAAGCCGAGAAGTTCGTATATGCTTCGGATGGAATTGCAGCAGCGCGGTGTGGAAAAGACGTTCATCGAAGAGGCTGTAAGTGCAGTCACGAGAGAAGACGAATTGACGGCAGCGCGCGCGCTGGTCGAAAAAAAGCTGCGTCGTCTGACAGGAAAGCCGAATCCTGACGAAGAGCGAAAGCTCCTGTCCATGCTGGTGCGCAAAGGCTTTTCTCATTCGATTGTCCAGCAGATCAGAGGCGAAATCCGTCAGCGTAAGGATCATGCGGAGTGACTGCATTTGCATGTTCTTGACAATTCTTGTTCACAAAGAATAAAATAGGTGTGTATTTACTAGATGTATCATACCATTTACGCTGATTTGCTCACTCGTTGCCTGTGGAACAACTGAAAACCCGTGCAATGATTGTGCGGCTTCAGCGGACCGAGTCACATCGGTCTTGTTTTTTAGTCGAATGTTCGAAGCCGAGCGGAATCGACAAGCGGCACTCCATGAAAAACGAATGCTTGGAAAGCGGGGAGATGTCTTACAATAAGGAGGTGAAATGAAAGAGCCTATGGAACCAACAACCATAACCGTAGTCATTGCGCTACTTACCTTGCTGATCGGCTTGGCTGTCGGCTACTTCGTCCGCAAGTCGATTGCGGAAGCGAAGATCGGCAGTGCTGAAGAAGCAGCCCGTCAAATCGTCGAAGAGGCGAAGCGGGATGCAGAAGCCGTGAAAAAGGAAAAGGTGCTGGAAGCCAAGGATGAGGTGTTTAAACTTCGTTCCGAAGCTGAAAACGAATTGCGCGAACGCCGCAATGAAATCCAGCGTCAAGAACGCCGCATCCTGCAGAAGGAAGAGGCGTTGGACCGCAAGATGGAACAACTGGAGCGCAAGGAAGAAGAATTGTCCGAGCGTGACCGTGCCATTGCGGAGTTGCAAAGCAAGGTAGAGCAATTATATAAAGATCAAGTATCCGAGCTGGAGCGAATTTCCGGGCTGACGCAGGATGAGGCGAAGAACATTATCCTGACCGAAGTGGAAAACACCGTTCGCCATGAGATGGCCGTCATGATCAAAGAGATCGAGACGCAAGCAAAAGAAGAGGCAGACAAACGCGCCCGTGAAATCATCACTACCTCCATTCAGCGTTGTGCAGCGGACCACGTAGCAGAGACAACGGTATCTGTTGTTACGCTGCCTAACGATGAGATGAAGGGACGGATCATTGGACGCGAGGGTAGAAATATCCGCGCGCTGGAAACTTTGACAGGAATTGACCTGATCATTGACGATACGCCAGAAGCTGTTATTCTTTCCGGATTTGATCCGATTCGCAGAGAAATTGCCAAGACGGCTTTGGACAAGCTGGTCGCGGATGGACGAATTCACCCGGCCCGCATTGAAGAAATGGTGGAAAAAGCTCGTCGCGAAGTGGACGAACGGATTCGTGAATACGGGGAACAAGCGACCTTTGAAACTGGAGTTCATGGCTTGCATCCTGATCTCATCAAGATCCTTGGACGTTTGCGCTACCGCACAAGCTATGGTCAAAACGTACTGAAGCACTCGATGGAAGTGGCTCACCTCGCAGGCCTGATGGCTGCTGAGTTGAAGGAAGATGTCAAACTGGCCAAACGGGCTGGTCTTCTCCACGATATTGGTAAAGCGATTGACCATGAAGTCGAAGGCTCTCACGTCGAAATCGGCGTAGAGCTGGCGAAGAAGTACAACGAGCACCACGTGGTGGTAAACAGTATCGCATCCCACCATGGGGATACAGAACCAACTTCTGTCATTGCCATGCTCGTTGCAGCAGCAGATGCATTGTCGGCTGCACGTCCGGGTGCCCGCCGGGAGACCCTGGAGACATACATTCGACGCTTGGAAAAGCTCGAAGAAATCTCCGAGTCGTTCGAGGGCGTGGAGAAATCTTATGCGATTCAGGCAGGCCGCGAAATTCGCGTCATCGTACAGCCTGACAAGATTGACGATGCCGAAGCAACGCGCCTCGCACGCGACATCACCAAACGAATTGAAAATGAACTTGACTACCCGGGACACATCAAAGTAACAGTGATCCGTGAAACGCGGTCGGTCGAGTATGCAAAATAAAGTGGCTCAAAAAGCCGCTTTATTTTTTTCTTTTGGCGCAGTGCGATTTTCTAATCGCAGGAGAAGTAGTGTATACTAGCAACGAGGTGAGAACGAATGAAGTTGTTATTTATTGGGGACATCATGGGTTCGCCGGGGAGAGAGATCGTGAAGACTTATCTTCCCATGCTAAAGCGAAAATACCAACCGACTTTTATAGTTGCTAATGGAGAAAACTCTGCTCATGGACGGGGCATTACCGAGAAGATCACCAAGGAGCTCTTCGATAGTGGAGTTCATGCGATTACGCTGGGGAACCACGCTTGGGATCAAAGGGACATCTACGACTTTATCGACAGCGAGCCGCGTTTGATCCGACCAGCCAATTTTCCGCAGGGTGCACCAGGCAGCGGAATTACATATGTCAAGCAATCGGAAGGCGAGCTTGCCGTTATTAATTTGCAAGGACGCACGTTTTTGCCGCCTTTGGACTGTCCGTTTCAAATGGCAGACAAACTGGTTGAACAAGCCCGCAAGCGGACCAAGCTGATCTTCGTCGATTTTCATGCGGAAGCGACATCGGAAAAGCAAGCCATGGCCTGGTATCTGGATGGGAGGGTCAGCGCAGTGGTCGGTACGCATACGCATGTGCAGACAGCCGACGAGCGCGTGTTGCCGCAAGGAACCGGATTTTTATGTGATGTAGGAATGTGCGGACCGAGCAATGGAATTTTGGGGATGGAGCGAGAAGCGGTGATCCGCAAGTTTTTGACGCAGCTTCCCGAGCGCTTTGAAGTAGCGCCAGATCCAGCCCAACTCAATGCTGTCGTCATTACTCTCGATAAAACGACAGGACACGCGAAAAAACTGGAACGGATCCGAATTGACTCTGACCATCTATTTATGGAATAATAAAGAAGAGAATTGAATTTTTTGAATCTTTCTTTGGGAATAGCAGGAATTTTTAGGGGTTATGCGAATATCATTCTAATGATGACAGGATTCCGATCAGACGGGAGGTTCAAAAGGATGGAAGTATTAAAAGTTTCAGCAAAGTCTAACCCCAATTCCGTTGCTGGTGCCCTTGCTGGAGTGCTTCGCGAACGCGGGGCGGCTGAGATCCAGGCCATTGGTGCTGGGGCGCTAAACCAAGCTGTGAAAGCCGTAGCAATCGCACGAGGGTTCGTAGCGCCGAGTGGAGTTGACCTCATTTGTATTCCAGCCTTTACCGACATCGTGATTGATGGAGAGGAACGCACTGCAATCAAACTAATCGTTGAACCCAGATAATCATACAACAAGCCGATTGGCCTGCCTGTTTGTTCGTAGAATGAACAGGTTTTTTCATTTGTCCAGAAATCCTTCTGAAAAAAGACAGACGTTCTTGTCATGGGCAAGCTGATCATACCGCAACAAAGCCCCTTTACATATGCTAAAGGGGGGAGAGCAATGATGAGCGGAAGCCCTCAGACGCTGTGCAAGTAGGGTATGAAAGCCATGCAAAGAGGCCATTCTGATGATAGAAGAGCGTGGTTTTTCCTCTATCATGCAGCAAGAAATCATAGCGACTTGCTGAAGAAAAGAATGGAATGCAAAATGTACGAGGAAATGAGTTGCGTGTTTTCCGAAACGTGCTACAATGATACATGAGGATATTAATGAACCAAAGTTCAAAATTCGATTCAGGTCAAAAGTAAGTAGAGTAAAAGCACTTGCAATTTTACATGGACAGGACTACAATTGGTACTGTCAATGCACAATATTGTCACATCTTATCGAAATAAATGGATAGGATAAGCTGCTTTTTCTCACAGTCACTGAAAGGGTGGAATCTGAATGATTAGTCAACTTTCTTGGAAAGTTGGAGGACAACAAGGGGAGGGTATCGAGAGTACTGGTGAGATCTTCTCGATGGCGATGAACCGGATGGGTTACCATCTGTATAGCTACCGCCACTTCTCTTCCCGAATCAAAGGTGGACACACAAACAACAAAATCCGTGTGAGTACAACACCAATGCGCGCAATCTCTGACGACCTCGATATTCTGGTTGCATTTGACCAAGAAACTATCGATTTTAACGCGCATGAACTTCGTGAAGGCGGTATCATTATCGCTGATGCGAAATTTAACCCCAAACTGCCGGACGGTTTGAAAGAAGTACGTTTCTTGACTGTTCCTCTTACCGAAATCGCAGATGAGCTTGGCACATCTCTTATGAAAAACATGGTTTCGATCGGTGCTTCCAGTGCGATTCTGGGAATTCCGGTTGAAAGCTTCCGTCCTATTGTCGAAGATATGTTCCTCCGCAAAGGTGAAAAAGTCGTTGAAAAGAACATGGACGCCATTCGCCGCGGATTTGAATTCGTTACAGAATTGACAGGCGGCCAATTGCCTGAATTCCAATTGGAAAAAGCCAACCCTCAAAAACAGCTGTTCCTGATCGGGAACGATGCGATCGCACTTGGTGCAGTAGCAGCAGGTTGCCGTTTCATGCCTGCATACCCGATTACGCCTGCTTCTGAGGTAATGGAATATCTGATCAAAAAGCTGCCTAAATTCGGCGGTACAGTAATCCAAACGGAAGACGAGATCGCTGCGGTTACCATGGCAATTGGTGCAAACTTTGCTGGTGCTCGCGCGCTGACTGCATCTGCAGGTCCTGGTCTTTCCCTGATGATGGAAGCGATCGGTCTGGCCGGTATTACAGAAACGCCAGTCGTCATTGTAGATACGCAACGCGGCGGTCCTTCCACAGGTATGCCGACCAAAATCGAGCAATCCGACGTGAATGCCATGATCTACGGTACACACGGTGACGTTCCGAAAGTTGTCATCGCGCCAAGTACAGTAGAAGAGTGCTTCTATGATACCGTGGAAGCGTTCAACATCGCGGAAGAATATCAGCTCCCAGTTATTCTGATGACAGACCTGACTCTGTCCTTGGGCAAACAAACAGTAACTCCTTTCGACTACAACCAAGTGGAAATCCGCCGCGGAAAACTGCTGGCTGGACAAGAGTTGCCTGAGAAGGAGCAAAATGACCTCTTCAAACGTTATGAAGTAACAGAAGATGGCGTTTCTCCTCGTGTCATCCCAGGACAAAAATACGGTCTGCACCACGTAACAGGTGTTGAGCATGACCAAACAGGTCGTCCTTCTGAAAACGCTGCAAACCGTGTGCAACAAATGGATAAACGTATGCGCAAGCTGCAAGGCGTGCTGAAAACGTTCAAAAAACCGGTTGTTGCGGATGCACCTCACGCAGATGCTGACGTATTGATCGTGGGTATCAACTCTACAATCGGTACGATCCAAGAGGCGAAAGTTCGTCTTGAAAACGATGGCCTGAAAGTAAACCATGCACAAATTCGTTTGCTCCACCCATTCCCTGCTGATGAAATGAAAGCACTGATGGAGAAAGCAAAACAAGTAGTTGTGGTTGAGCATAACATTCAAGGTCAAGTTACCAACCTGCTGAAACAAAACGTAGGTGGCGCGGACAAGATCAAATCCGTTCTGAAATACGACGGTAACCCATTCTTGCCGAAAGAAATCTATGCTGAAGTGAAGGAGCTGACTAAACATGGCAACTATGAAAGAGTTTCGAAATAATGTAAAGCCGAACTGGTGCCCAGGTTGTGGCGACTTCTCCATTCAAGCTGCGATTCAACGTGCTGCTGCGAACGTAGGTCTGGAACCTGAAAACCTGGCTGTCATCTCTGGTATCGGTTGCTCCGGCCGTATCTCCGGCTACATCAACTGCTACGGTCTCCATGGAATCCACGGTCGTTCCCTGCCAATCGCACAAGGTGTGAAAATGGCAAACCGTGAACTGACTGTTATCGCTGCAGGCGGTGACGGTGATGGTTTTGCGATCGGTATGGGCCACACTGTCCATGCGATCCGCCGCAACATGAACATCACCTACATCGTGATGGACAACCAAATCTACGGTCTGACAAAAGGTCAAACATCTCCTCGTTCTGCAACTGGATTTGTGACCAAGTCTACACCTGCTGGTTCTATCGAATCTTCCATCTCTCCAGTTGAGCTGGCGCTGTCTGTAGGAGCAACTTTTGTTGCGCAATCCTTCTCCAGCGACCTGAAAGGTTTGACTGAACTGATTGAAAAAGGGATCCAACACGAAGGCTTCTCCCTGATCAACGTATTCAGCCCTTGTGTAACCTACAACAAGGTAAACACATACGACTGGTTCAAGGAGAACATCGTTCCTGTAGATACAATCGAAGGCTACGATCCGCATGACCGCGTCAAAGCGATGGCTGCTTCGATGCAACACAAAGGCCTGATTACAGGTCTGATCTATCAAAATACAGAGCAAAAAGCTTATGAAGCACTGGTTCATGGCTTCAAAGAACAAGGTTTGGCTAATCAAGACATTCGCCTGTCTGAAGAAGACTTTGCGAAACTGGTTGCCGAATTCGCGTAAGGTTTGGACGGTAAGAAGGGGCGGTTCCGATTGGGAACTGCCCCTTTTTTGTGCTTTCGGCTAGGAGATTCGACTGCGCCATTGACGATAGAAGAGCATGACGAGGAAAAAGAGCACGAGCTGTCCGAACAAGGGGTAGAGAATGCGAAGCAAGGAGCTGAATCCGATAAAGCTGACCAAATAGCTGATCAGAAGAATGCCAACCAGGATCGTGGTAGGTCGCAGCCGGGTGACGAGGCGCAATTGTTCCGATAATCCAAATACATTGGCTACCACCGTCGAGAAAATTTCCGCGTAGACCAAGAGGGAAAAAAGAAGCGGAATCGTTCGGCCCAAACCCTGCAACAAGGCGATCATGGGCATTTCGGTGTGCGAGATGCCGGGCATTTTGACGGAAAGGGAAGCGAATGCGAGTAATAGCAGCAGACCAATTCCGAGCCCCCCGATGATGCCGCCTGCGATCAAAGGCTTTTCACTTTTGCTCTGACGTCCGATCGGGACGAGAACGGCTTGTGTAAGAGAGACATTTAAGGCAACATAGTATAAAGGAGAACTCAACCATGCCCAGGGACGCAGAGACTCTACTTGAATGATCATCTGGCTTTCCCAGGGTTGTACATAGCAAAAAACCAGAAAAGTAAAGGCTACCAGGGAAGGGACGAAAATGCTGTTTACCCGGTGAATGGCGAATAAGCCTTTGCGGGTGACAAAGAAAATGGCGATCATGCTGATCCAGATCCCGAGTTGTGATGGCAGTTGAAAGGCCTCCCAGAAAATCGATCCAGTCGCCGCCAGCATGACGGAAGTAATACCGAGAAGAACGGTTAGCAGCAGGGCGTTGAACAGCGTGCCAAAAGGATGGCCGAACAGGTATGTACTGACGGCTTGATAGGAATCAGCCTGGATACGATAGGAGATCAACATGACGCGAATACCAGCCCAGATAAACAGGAAGGTAGCCAAAAGAATGCCGATTAAACCTTGCAGGCCGTATTGGACAAAGAATTCGATGATTTCTTTTCCGGAGGCAAATCCAGCTCCTACGACGGTACCCATATAGGTAAAAGCGATCTGCCATGCCGTTTTCCATGATCCTTGCATCTCAGACCTCCTGTCCCACTTTTTCCATTCTATGAAAGGAAGTGTACAGATTATGCGTATAACTGTCCTGGTGTATCAATCACCCTATCCGGGTCCCAACGGTGCGACCCCCGGTTATTTGGTGGAGACTCGAGCTGCGCGCATTTTGCTTGATTGCGGCAGCGGCGTACTGGCTCAATTGGGCAACCATACTCCGATCTACCACCTAGACGCCTTGCTCTTGTCGCACTATCATCACGATCATATTGCAGATGTGGGTGTCTTGCAGTACGGCATCATGGTCCATCAGTTGTTTTCCCAGCGGCCAACAGAAAAGCCTTTGCCGATCTATGCTCCTGCCCAGCCGATTGCCAATGCCCAGTCTTTGCCCTACAAGCAGGCAACTACCTTTCATCCTGTCGATGAGAAGACGCAGATGACCATTGGCGATATTCAGATTTCCTTTTTGCGCACGGATCATGGAGATGGAGATCCCTGTTTTGCCATGCGCCTGGAAGCTTCGGGCAAAGTTCTCGTCTACGGGGCAGACAGTGGTCCCCATACCAAATGGAAGGGCTTCGCCGATGGAGCGGATTTGTTTATTTGCGAGGGGACCTATCTCGATCACAACAAGCCGAAGGAACCCAAGGGGCATCTCTCGGTGCGTGAGGCCGCTCAGTTGGCCCAAGAACTGGCCTGCCGCTCCCTGATGATCACCCATTTGTATGCGGAGTATGAAGTGGAAGAAGTGAAAAATCAAGCGAAGGCATACCAGAATGGACCATGCCATATTGCTCAAATCGGGCTGCAAATCGAGTTGTAAAACCGGAAGTAATCGTTTTTAGGTAGAGGAGAAGAACAGCATGTTTCCAAATGTATTGGAAGTCGCACGCCAACTGATTCGAGAGCGTGTAGAAGAGGGAGAAATTGTGATCGATGCGACCATGGGCAACGGAAATGATACGTTGTTTCTCGCGCAGCTAGTCAAAGAGCAGGGAAAGGTCATTGCTTACGATATCCAGCCACAGGCGCTTGCCAAGACGAAGGAGCGTCTGGAACAGCACGGCGCATCCCAGCAAGTCGAGCTGCACCAGTGCAGTCATGAAGAAATGGCGCATTTGCAGCTGAAGGTCGGAGCGATCATGTTTAATCTGGGGTACCTGCCAGGTGCGGACAAGGAAATCACGACAACGGCTCCCAGCACCCTGCGCGCGATAGAAGCTGGATTGGAATTGTTGCGCAGGGGCGGAATAATGACGATCATGATCTATTGGGGGCATGCGGCAGGTGAAGTAGAAAAAGGGGCGGTAGAAAGCTTCTGCCAGAAACTTGACCAGAGCCGTTTTCTTGTCCTGAAATATCAGTACGTGAACCAGCAGAATCAAGCGCCATTTTTGCTGGCTATCGAGCGCAGGGCAGAATAAATCTCCTCCTTCTTTTCCCGGGCAAGCGCAGGCTTTGACAAGTGCGGCGAACGGTGTAGAAGTTTGAAAAATAGGCACGCCCCATTCGCTGATGGCACATACCCTAGGAAGAGGAATTCTTGCAAGGGGGATCTCTGTGAAAAGAATCGGCATAATGTTGGACTGGGAGATCATTCAGAAGGGGATTCGGGGAGACAAGTCATACGAGCGGCTGCCTTATTATGTAGAAATCGGAAAAGAGCTTGGACTGGAGCCCGTTTTCTTTCATCCGCGGCATGTGCTGGCAGGGGATGGGAGGGTCCGTGGATATTTTTGGAATGGCAGCAAACTGATCCCCCGTCTCGTTCATATCCCGAGTGTCATCCATAACCGTGTATTGACCGGCGACAAACAGGCTCGAGCCATCATTGCCCGATTAGGGAAAAAAAGGAAGGTCTTTAACGGATTGGTCGTCCGTGATAAGCGAAAGGTCCACCAGATGTTGTGGGAGAACGCGGCGATACGCTCTTTCCTTCCACATACAGTTCCCTTTTCAATCACTAGGCTGAGGCAGTTTTTGGATGCTTACAGAATCGTCTATGTAAAGCCTGCGATCGGATCGGTCGGGATCGGGGTCGGACGGATTGAAAAACAAGGAAACGAGTATCATTTTATTTCATCCAAGATTCGCAGAACGCTGTCCAGACAGCGGTTGTTTTCATTCGTGAAAGCATGGGTGGGGAATAGGCGCTTTCTTATCCAGCAGGGAATACCCCTGGCCCGGTATGAAGGAAGGACCTACGATATTCGCGTCTCTGTGCAAAAAAACGGGGAGAGGGAATGGACCGTGAGCGGGATGGTTGCCAAGGTAGCGAACCAGAAAAATAAATTGAGCAACTTGTCACGCGGGGGAAGGGCGTATCCGCTTCATGTCGTGATGCAAGAAAGCTTTCCCCCAGAGCAGCATGAAAAGATACGCGAGCAAATTGAGGTGGCAGCGGTAGAAATCGCCAAGACCTATGGCCAACATTTTCCCTCGCTCGCTGATTTGGGCATGGACATCGGGATCGACCAGAACGGAAATCCTTCCTTAATCGAGGTTAATGTGCGCGACCAGCGATATTCGTTTTTCAAAGCAGGGGAAAAGGGAATGTTCAAGCAGACGTATCGCCATCCCCTGGAATATGCGCGGTCCTTGTATGCAGGCACGTAAAAAGACGGAGGCATAAACCTCCGTCTTTGTGCTTTTCCAAGCAAGTTTTACGCCTGCGTGGTGGGCTGATTGTCCGCCATCGGGTAGGGTAAATTGCGAAAATGCCGATACACCAAGGCAAGAATGGATTTACGGGTCAGAATTCCTTGAAAAATGTTCTGGTCGTCTTCAATACATACGTAGGGATGATTGATGGAGACCTCCAGGGCTTTCATAAATTCTTCTGTATCCTTCAAACGAGGAATTTTGGTGTCCATGACATCATCTACAATCAATTCCGACATTCGCTCGTACTCAAAGCGTTCCAGGCCGAGGCTTTTATTCAAAATATGGTTGGTGCTGATCTGTCCGTGCAGCCGATATTGATGATCCAGGACCGGAATGGCCGAATAACCGCTTTTGATTAAAACGAGCAATGCGTGTTCGAGGGAATTTCCAAGCTGTACATGGGCAACTTTTGTGGAAGCAATAATCAGATCTTTGATGGGTGTATGTAACAGGGAAACGTCTTGATTCATATGGATCCACCACCTTTTCTTTCGTCTAGGGCAGGTAGTTCATGGTTCATTCAAAAGATATCCGGTACCCCTTCTATGATACCGCAAGACTGCGGGAAGCGGTAGGTCTACATGAGAAATCATGGCTTGGCTATGCCATTTTCAAAAAGGATAAAAAAACCTGGCGGTGATACGCCAGGCAAGGAAAATCGAGGTGTGGAACAAATGGTTCCTGCCTTTCAGTATGCAGCATGTATACATCGGATACATTAGGAGCTTGCAGGAAGCATCTTCTCGTCTTTACTCAGGCAAATGCCAATCAGGCTTGGCTAATTCCTCGGCTGTATAAGCAAACAAATTCAGACGTTGCGACAGATGCTGGGTCGATTCCTGGAGCAAATCCGCCGGGACCGAAAAAGGGACCGATTGGACAGGCCAATGCTTCGCGATTGCGGACATCAACTGCTCTTTTACATGAGCAACGCTGACTTCACGTCCCGTCAAACCAGCGATGCTGCCTGCAGTTTTTCCGTCTATATACGGAATGGGTTTATGACTCTCCATTTCCTCCAGTCCGGCTTCCCGATAAAAGTCTTCCATCCACTCTCCGCGGGGTGATTCCTCCACGTTGATACAAAGCTGCAGAATGGAACCGTACCGAGTGCGACGCTGAGCCATACCGCCAATTTTTATGCCGCCAAGCGCAAAATCATAGTCACCAGCACAATAAGAACCCGTCACTTCACCGAACTCTATCGTTCCATACTGCTGAAGTCCTACTCCAAGAAGCTGGGAAACGAAGGAGAAGAAGGAGTCGATGGAAAGAGAGGTATCAGGCAAAAGACAAGCCAGATTGAGAACCCCTGCATCGAGTGGAACGCACGCACCCCCGGAAGAACGCAAAACACAGCCGAAGCCTTTTGTTCCAAAAAGGCGCAGTGCATGTTCAAGATGCGGAAGCTTGGCATCGCGCCTTCCCAGGTAGAGGGCACGATCGTACACCCATAGATGAATGACCGGGGCAGCGTTGGCTTCACGCAAGCTGGCTGTCAGCGCTTCATCCCGGATCAGGGGCTCCAGAGGACTGTGTGTATAAATGCCGGAATCCATCCAGCGAAAAGGTTGAGTCAGGACAATAGACATCTGAAAAACTCCTTCTACATTCTAAAAGGCTTCCATCCCATTATACATGGGCACCCGAATCTTTACTATGCATGAAAAAGCCCGACAACGCATCGCGCGTGTCGGGCCAGCCATTCTATTCCTACTATTCAAAAGCCTTAAAGGTGAAGTTATCCAGGTAGGTCATCTTGCGAGGAGCATCTTTCGTTGCTTCTGCTTTCAGGTACAGACCCAGCTTGGTGCCTTCCTGCTTCACTTGTTTCTGGGAGAACAGGAATTGATCGTTCATGTAGATCGAAACGGTCGTGCCGTTGACTACAACCTTCAGGCGATTCGTTGCTTTCAGCTTGTAGTTGCCAGAAGCGATGACATCGACATCATCATCTTCGACATCGGTTACTTTGCCCAGGATAACGCGATCTTTTTGCACGTATACGACATTCGCTTTATCCTTGACTCCGTTAAAGAACACACCGCCATAGCCATTGGTGCCGGATGGAATGACATCGACGATGAGCTCATACTTTTCGGGCTCTGTGGATTCCTTCCAATTAAGCGGCAGGAAGAAATGCTCGATATCCTCATCGGTCTCGATGGCGGTCACTTGTTTGTTGATAACACCCCAAGTACCAGTAGCACTGTCTGTATTCCAGTTTTTCAGCTCGGTGTTGGAGAAGTTGTCAGTCACAGTTGCAGGCAGCTCTGGCTTTTCAGGTGTTGGTGTCGGATTCGGGAACACCACTTTGGATTCATCATTGTTTTTGCGCTCGATCAAAGCACGGTGGAGCAGAGATGCTGCTTCTGCACGCGTGATGGCATCCAGCGGGCGGAAGCGGTTGTCGGATCCTTGCATCAAATCTTTTTGAATCGCAATGGCGACGTAGGAGCGCAAATTCGGTGAGATGCGGTCATCGTCACGGAATTTTTTCAATACATTCAAGTCAGCCTTTACAGACTTGTCGTAGCCCAGCAAGCGCACCATCGCTACAGCGATATCTTCCCGTACGGCTGCCTCATTCGGTTTATACGTGTACTTGCTGCCGGATTTGTAGCCGGTCAGATAAGGCTTGGCGGATTCTACATAGTAGAACGCCCAGTGGGACTTTGGCACATCCTGGAATGTTTGGGATACATTGCGTCGGTCAATATCGACATCCGCGGCTGCGATCATAATTTTGGCGAATTCAGCACGTGTGACCAGATTGTTGGGACGGAATCTCTTGTCATCGTATCCGACGATGATCCCTCTTTCGGCCATGTCTGTAATGGCTTTGTACGCCCAGTGGTTGCGGGGGACGTCTACGAAAGAAGGGGACGCTGCGCTCACGAAAGGAACCAGCGTAAAGACCATTATCACCGCTAAGAAGAAGCTTATGGCTCGTTTCATGGTGACCTCCTCAAATCTTTTTATAATTTTTGGTCCGGCAGCTATTCAGACGCCAAGGGACAAGGGAATGTTGCAGCAACCGGGACCTATTTTGGCAAAAATGGGTAGAAAGTCGGAAGTATCGGGAAATGGAAAGATGCTACTGGCAAGTGAATATGGAAAGGAATGACTTAGAATCCCTGCATTCTCAAAAACAAGAAGAACATTCTCATTTCCCTTCTTCCATTACCCTTTTTGACCGAATATTTTCCAGATTCTTTGGATGATTTGGGTGGCACCATTCTTGCAAAGTTAAAACAGTGAATATAAAGAACAAGGAAGGTGGATATGATGCATCAAAAATCCCGTGACGAATCGCTTGCCATGGCAACAGAGATGTTGGAGCTGATCGAGAGTGAGACACTGACAGTTGAACAGAAGAAAAAGATCGTTGCTGACTCAGTGGAAAATTTCACGAATCATGTGACAAAGGCGATCCTGACACACCGTAAATCCGTCTCAACTGACTTTTCTGTCGTGGAGTGGGAAGATGAAGGTGCTGTATTTCGGGATACGATGGGTGACGAGTACGTCGATTGTCTGGGCGGTTATGGTGTTTATCTTTTGGGACATCGCCACCCCAATGTAGTCAGGGCTGTTGAGGCACAGCTCAAGCGCTATGCCTTGCACAGTCAGGAGATGGTAGATCCCCTGCGAGGATATTTATCCAAGCTGGTAGCTGCGATTACCCCAGGAGATCTGCAACACTCCTATCTGGTCAATTGCGGCACAGAAGCAAATGAAATGGCCCTAAAGCTTGCTCGCTTGGCAACAGGTAAGAAATACTTTATTTCGATGGAGCGTGGCTTCCACGGCAAAACGATGGGTTCGCTGTCAGCGTCCGGTAAATCCACGTTTCGTGAGCCCTATTCGCCCTTGGTTCCGGGCTTCCAACATGTTCCCTACGGAGATGCTGACGCGGTCGATCAGGCGATTCGCATGCTGATCGCGACAGGGGAAACCGTCGCGGGAGTTATCGTAGAACCGATACAGGGAGAAGGGGGAGTCAATATTCCCCCGGATGATTTTCTGCCTCGTCTGCGCGAGATTTGTGACAAGTACGAATGTCTCTTGATTGTAGATGAAGTCCAGACAGGTATGGGACGCACAGGTACCATGTTTGGTGTCGATCACTGGAATGTCGTACCTGACATCATGACGCTCGGCAAAGCATTTGGAGGCGGTGTCATGCCCATTGCTGCCATGGTCGCGAAGAAAAAATGGTGGGGCAAAATGGAAGAGAACCCGTTCCTTTTGGGATCATCGACTTTTGGGGGAAATCCGCTTTGCTGCGCGGGAGCGATCGCCGGAATCAAGACGATTCTTGAAGACAACATCCCGCAGATGGCGAAGGAGAAAGGCGATTACATCATGCAGCGATTGGATGAAATCCGGCAGCAGTACCCGGAAGTGCTGGTTGCTGTACGCGGAAAAGGGTTATTGATCGGCATGGAATTCGCCAATAATAGCCTCGGCTACACCTTGGCCAAAATGTTGTTCGTAAAGAAAATCCTGGTAGGCGGCACCATCAATAATGCGACAGTCATTCGAATTGAGCCACCAGCGGTAATCAGCTACCAACAAGTGGATTACGTGCTAGCCTGCATTGAGGAAGGTATAGCTCAGCTGGCGAAAGAATTGAAGATAGCTCGTTAATTGGGAGATAAGCGGTGAAGGAGGCTTCGGTCATGATAGTGAAGGCTAACCGGCTTTTTATCAATGGAGAGTGGGTGGATTCTTCTTCGGGAGAAACATTCGAGGTTCGCAATCCTGCGAATGGAGAATTGATCGCTCTGGCCGCAAAGGGGACGCGTGAAGATGCGCAGCGAGCGATCCAGGCAGCGCGTTTTGCATTCGATGAAGGTGGATGGGGAGATAGCAAGGCGAGGGATCGGGCAGAGCTGCTCTGGAAGGTCGCCGATCTGATTGAAGCTCGGGCAGAAGAGTTTGCCCAGACGGATACACGCAACAACGGAAAGCCGCTGCGTGAATCTCGTTATGATGTATCGGATGCCGTCAACCAGTTCCGTTATTATGCCGGACTCTGCACGAAACCTCAGGGGCAGACCTATGATGTTCCGGACGATATTTCAGCGATGGTCGTACGTGAGCCGATTGGGGTGGTCGGCGCCATCACCTGCTGGAATTATCCACTGGTAATGAATGCACAGAAAATTGCTCCGGCACTGGCAGCAGGAAATACACTGGTGTTGAAGCCGGCAGATCTGACCCCTTTATCGACCATCATGCTGTTTGAATGTTTGGAACAGGCTGGTTTTCCGCCAGGCGTGGCCAATCTGGTGACAGGGCCGGGCAGCGTCGTCGGAGATGAGATATCTCGCAATGAGCTCGTGGACAAAGTAGCCTTCACCGGAGGGACGGAGACCGGGATTACCATTATGAAAAATGCGGCTGACACGGTGAAGAAGCTTTCTCTTGAGCTTGGAGGGAAATCCCCGAATATCGTTTTTGCCGATGCCGATTTCGAAACTGCCGTCGATTATGCGCTCTTCGCGATTTTTGCCAATCAGGGAGAGGTTTGTTCGGCTGGATCAAGGTTGTTACTGCAAGAGGAGATTTACGAGCCATTCCTCGCGCGGCTGGTGGAACGTGCTCAAAAAATCGTCGTGGGGGATGGAGCCGATCCAGAGACGGAAATGGGTCCATTGATTTCAAAAGAACATATGGAGCGTGTGCTCGCCTACATCCAGCTTGGACGCGATGAAGGGGCGCAGCTCCTCTGCGGGGGAAATCGATTGACGGATCGAGGAAGGGGCAATGGCTATTTTGTAGAGCCCACGATTTTTGCAGTAGATCGTCATGACCTGAGAATTGTGCAGGAAGAGATTTTTGGTCCGGTACTCGTGGTGCAAAAGTTCACCACGGAGCAAGAAGCGATCCGTCTTGCAAATAGCACCAAGTATGGATTGGCAGGAGGGGTTTTTACCAACGATGGGGCTAAAGCACAACGTGTCATTCGGAAGCTGAGGGCAGGCATTACCTGGATCAACACGTATCACCCCACTTTTAACGAAGCTCCGTGGGGCGGATACAAGATGAGCGGGATCGGCCGCGAGCTGGGGACCTATGGCTACGAGGCGTACACAGAGGTCAAGCAGATTAATGTAAATCTCCAGGTACAGCCGATCGGATGGTTTCGCGAGTAAGGGAATCAGAACGAAAAGAGACGGGGAGCTCCTTCCCCGTCTCTTTTGTCTTTATTCATCTCGTTATTGAGAACTTTTCACTTCAGACCAGACGCGATCATACAGCTTGATCGCATCACCAATGTCCTTTACGCTTTCTACCTTTTTCATTTCTTCTTCGGGAGGGTAGATGGCTGGATTGTTCATGATGTCTTTGTCAATCAATGGGTGCGCTTCCTTGTTCGGGCTGATGTAGGGGAAGGACTTCGATATTTCCGCATTTATTTCCGGTTCCAGCATGAAGTTGATAAATGCTTCCGCTGTTTTCTTATGTTTGGCGCCGGTCGGGATGACGAAGTTGTCAAAGGAGATCATCAGCCCCTCCTTGGGCAACACCGTTCGGAATTGCGGCTTCTCACGTTGGGCCAGCGCGATTTCCGCACCCCATACAAAGGCGACATTTACTTCTCCATTCACCATCAAGGTTTTGGGGCTGTCGCTGTCAAACGCTTTGATGTTGGGCATCAGCTCCAGCATTTTTTGTTTGGCTTCCTCCAATCGGGCCGGATCGGTTTCATTTCCCGAATAGCCAAGGGTTTTCAGAACCATGCCGAGAACAAAGCGCTGATCGTCTACCATCACAATCTGACTTTTCAATTCCGGTTTCCATAAATCGGCGAAGCTTGTGATTTCTGTCTTGATGTTATCCGGGTTGTATCCGAGAGATACGGTATTTCCCATGTATGGGATACTGTACTGGTTGCCGGGATCGTGTTCCTTGTTGATGTACTCTGCAGCCAGGTTTTTGTAGTTGGGGATGTTATTCATGTCAATAGGCTGAATCATGCCTTCCTTTACCATTGGTTGGATGTAGTAATCGCTGGCAACGGTTAGATCGTAGATACCCTTGCCTACAGATACCTTGGCTAACATTTCTTCGTTTGAGGAGAAGGTGCTGTAATTGACCTTGACCCCATGCTTTTCTTCAAATTTCTTGATCACGTCTTCAGGAACATATTCAGACCAGTTAAATACATTCAGCTCCTTGTCCAGTCCTTCCGCTGTGGTTCCGCTCGAAGTGGATGAAGATGTGCTACAGCCCGCAGTGACGGCCAACGATAAAGCTATTGCCGAATACGTGATCGTTTTTTTCCAACTCTTGACCATGGAGGCACCCCCTATTATGTGTTCTCTAATTTTTCCTCATCCGGATACGTTCCGCGATGATTACTAGAAATAAGGTGACAACTAACATCAAGGTAGACAAGGCATTGATTTCGGGACTGACTCCGAATTTGACCATCGAGAAGATCTTTAAAGGCAGGGTGGAGCTGGATGGACCTGCCACGAAAAAGCTGATAATGACATCGTCAATCGAAAGTGTGAAAGCCAGGAGAGCACTTGCCAGAATCCCGGGAGCAATGATGGGAACGGTGACTTTGATGAACGTTCCCCATGGCGTCGCACCGAGATCCATAGCCGCTTCCTCGATGCTCCGGTCAAATCCAGCCATGCGAGCACGCACGACAACCACGACGAAAGGAATGGAAAACGTAATGTGGGCAGCGATCAGCGTAAGATAACCAAGCGGGATCTCGAATTGGGAGAATAACGCGAGCAAGGAAATGCCCATGACGATCTCGGGAATGACGATCGGCAAGTATAGCATGGCATCAAGCGCTGTTTTGCCGCGAAATTGGTATCGATACATCCCTACTGCGGCAAGTGTGCCGATCATAGTGGCCGCAATCGTGCTGATCAGTGCGACGACAAGCGATGTCTTCATCGCCTCAAGCACCTCGGTGTTTTGCATCAGCTTTAGGTACCAATCAAAGGTGAAGCCCGTCCAGACTGCATTGAGCTTGGATTGGTTGAAAGAGTACAAGATCAGGATCGCAATGGGCATATACAGAAACAAATAGATCAGGGACGCATAGAGAAAAGAGAGCTTGTTTGCCAGTGAGAGGCGCATACTATACCAAATCCTTTCCCTGTTTGTCTTTGGTAATCTTGATGTAAACTGCAATAAACACCAGAGTCAGGACCATGAGAATGATCGAGCTGGCAGAACCGAAGGGCCAATCGCGTGCGGTAAGGAATTGGTTTTTGATGTGGTTGCCGATAAGGATGGTTTTGCTTCCTCCCATCAGGTCAGGAATGAAAAACAAGCCCAATGAGGGGATGAAGACCAGCAGAGAACCTGCCAGAATCCCTGGTGTCGTGAGCGGCAGCGTCACTCGCCAAAACGTCTGCCATGGCTTGGCACCCAAATCCTTGGATGCTTCCAGCAAGGAACGATCCAGCTTCTCGATAGAAGCGTATAAAGGCAAAATCATGAAAGGGAGCATGGTATAGATAAGTCCGATCATGACTGCGGACTCGTTGTACAAGAGGGAGAGCGGTTGTTCAATCAGTCCAGACTGCAAAAGAAAGGTATTGATCACGCCTTCTGTCCGTAAAAGTACAATCCAGGCATATGTTCGGATCAGAGAGTTAGTCCAAAATGGCACGATGATGAGGAGTAAAAGGATGTTGCGATACTGCGTCGGGGATCGAGCGATGATGTAGGCGAAGGGATAACCTAGTACGAGACAGCAGATTGTTGTATAAAAGGCGAGAACACAGGATATCCAGATGATTTTTAAGTAGAGGGGATCAAAAAATCGCGAGTAATTTTCCAACGTCAACGGGAATCCAATTCCACCAAAGGAACTCCGTGAAAAAAAGCTGACGGCAAAAACCAAGATCATCGGCAAGAGAAAGAGCAGGATCATCCAGATAAATACTGGCCAAATCGTCCAAGCTTTGCCGTAGTCGATCTGGTACTTGAGCTTGGTCTCATTTTGCAGTTGATTTGCAGGAGCACTGTCAAGTACTGGGGGATTCATCGTGTTACCACCACCCCGTGATTGGGTTGCCAGTGCACAAACAATTCATCGCCGACAGCTGCGGGCAGGAGTTGATCCGTCTTTTCCAGTGCAACGAATGTTTGACCACTATGTAAAGTGACGATGGTACGAGTAGAACCGCCGCAGTAAATCCGTTCGGTCAATCTTCCATTGAGTTGAACGAGCTGCTCATTGCGGGACGGCTCCAAGGATAGAACTGATTTTTCCGGTCTGATGGCGATCGTGACCGATTCATTTTCCGCAACGTTTGCAGAGGGCGCCTTTACCTGCACCCCTTCACATTCGACCAGCAGATGCTGATGATCACGCGTTCTTACTGTTCCGTGCAAGAGATTCGTTTCCCCAATAAAACCTGCTACAAATTTCGTGGTAGGGCGCTCGTAAATTTCAGCCGGGGTACCTACCTGCTCCAGGAATCCTTGGTTCATGACTCCGATGCGGTCCGACATCGTCAGCGCTTCCTCCTGGTCATGCGTGACGAAGACAAAAGTGATGCCAAGCTGTTTTTGCAGGTGCTTTAGCTCGACCTGCATCTGTTTGCGAAGTTTTTGATCCAGGGCGCCAAGCGGTTCATCGAGCAAGAGTACTTTCGGATTATTCACGAGGGCGCGAGCGATGGCGATGCGCTGTCGCTGTCCGCCGCTGAGCTGGTCAGGCTTGCGACGCGCATAATCTTCCAGCTGGACCAGCCGAAGGGCATCATTGACACGCTTCTCGATTTCTTGTTTAGGAACTTTTTTTACGCGAAGACCAAAGGCAACATTGTCATAAGCAGTGAGATGAGGAAAAAGGGCGTAGCTTTGAAAAACCGTATTGACGTTACGTTGGTAGGCGGCAAGATTGTGGACGTATTGACCATCCAGCATGATTTCACCAGAAGTGGGCTGCTCAAAACCGGCGATCATTCGTAGTGTGGTCGTTTTCCCACAGCCGCTGGGTCCTAACAAAGTAAGAAACTCCCCTTTCTCAATATCAAGGGACAGATCTTGGACTACGGTTTGAGTACCAAATTGCTTCACGAGGTGCTGCAGCTTTACCATGAGACCACTCATGAGAATCCTCCCTTACAAATGTCTGAAAATTTAGATTAGCAAGAATGGTGCCAATGGTGAAAGACAAGATACAGTGCTTTTCACCATGCGGGAAAAGGAAACCGGTCTGCCGAGACGGAAATTGTAGATTCCTGAAAACTAGAAAACTTTCTCATCATCGAGAAGTTTATGTCCTTCCAGTTTTCGATACAAAGTTGCGAGACCAATCTCCAGCTTCTCTGCGATGTACTTTTTCGCTTCCAGCGATTGGCCGTGCTGCTGCAGCAGGGAGGAAAGAATTTGGCGCTCGTGACGACGGATGCGTTCTTTAAGCGGGAGCTCGTTTTCGCCTGGAGTGGCTATAGCGCTGATGCTGTGATGCTGTTTGATGCGAGTTGGAATGCTCTCCAGACCGATATAAGGAGAGGTTTCCATATTGACGGCGTATTCGACTGCGTTTTCCAGCTCGCGAACATTGCCGGGCCAGTGGTAATGGCGGAGCACAGCTTTCACCTGAGGTGTAAAGTCAAGAACCGGGTGATTGAAGAGTTGCCTGTACTTGGCTAAAAAGTAATCGAGTAACAGCGGAATGTCATCGGAACGTTCACGCAGAGGGGGCATATGCAAGGGAATGACATTGAGGCGGAAGTACAAATCTTCCCGAAACTCCTTGTCACTGACCATTTGCTCCAGGTTTTTGTTCGTCGCAGAGATCACTCGTATATCGACGGGGCGCAGGTTATTGGAGCCGACGCGCTCTACCTGCTTGGACTGTAGAACGTGCAGCAGCTTCACCTGAAGATGGAGTGGCAGGTCGCCAATCTCATCGAGGAAGATCGTGCCCCCGTCTGCCAACTCGAATTTGCCTGCTTTGCCCTCGCGTTTGGCTCCTGTAAAAGCCCCTGCATCGTAGCCAAACAGTTCGCTTTCGAGCAGGGCTTCCGGGATGGCACCACAGTTGACAATGATAAATGGTCCAGAGCGGCGTGAGCTGGCTGAGTGAATGGCGGCAGCCAGCATTCCTTTGCCTGTGCCGCTTTCTCCTGTGATCAGAATATTGGATGTGCCACGTGCGACCTGTTCAGCTTGCTTAATGACGAGTGCGAGGGCGCGGCTCTTGCCTTGCAATTCCGAGAAGTAGAGGTTCTTATGCTCATTGGTCAGCACATACGCCAGACGACGCATGTCTACCATTCTGCGAAAAGACGCGACAACTCCGGCGATGTGGTTATTGACCCGAATGGGTCGGGCGGTGACGATAAAATGCATGTCGTGATCTTCGAGGGAGTAGATTTCTTCCTGTTCGATGTAGCCGATCCCATTTGTCAGGACGTGCAGCATGGGGGATTGATGCCATATTGCTTGCAAGGGGGTGCCGATCAATTCGGATTTTTGTTTCTTTATGAGCTGCTCAGCTGTCATGTTGCAGGTCGTGATGATGCCGCGTTCATCGATAGCCAGGATGCCTTCGGGGATGGATTCGATGAGCGTTTCCAGCTGAACAAACGTCTTTTTCCATTGATTCCAAGCCTCTTGCTCGGCAATTTTACTTGTCAGAAGCTCGGTCATTCGTTGGAGGAAGGTGAGGTAGGCTAGGCGGTTGTGGATGAGTCTATGCCGCTGTGATTCATTGAACGCGATGAGTCCGATGACGCCAATTACCTGTCCTTTGTACTGGATCGGCGAGCAGAGCTCAGCCAGTTCCTGGGTAACACCCTGAAGTACCGAGGGATCGTACTGTGGATCATTGCGCGCATCCTCGATAAAATAGGGCTGGTTGGTCGTAATAACTCTTCCGTACAAGTACCCGGCATCAATCTGTCCGTTTTCTTCTTTGCTGTTGATCCGTTTTTCGTAAAAACCTGTGCCTGCGATGATCGTCATCTGATCGTCTACGATCTCGGTCTCAATTTGCAATGCCGCAGAAATGGCGACTGCCACCTGTTGAGTGATTTCCTGAAAGTCACTTAATAAGCTCAAGGACATACCCTCCTACGAAAGAAAAGTTGGCACAGGCATCCATGCAAGAAGCAATGTGAGACTCTGCAACAGATTTCCATTTGTGGGAATATTTAAAAAATATCACAGAGGACGAGGGAATGGAAGTAGAGAAAGAAGGCGGAGGCTTTCAAGTTCTGCGGATCCGAGGTAGCTCGGCTTCTTCAGTGGCCTCCTGAGCATTTGTACATATTTTGCCTAATTCTGATTCGCGATGAATCGTCTAAAGTGATATAATTCTGTATTGGCACATGTCTGATAACAATTTCAGTTGAGGTGATACATCATGAAAGAGACGAAAGAGGCGACTGTGGACTTAAAATCCGGCAAGTCACCTAAAACGGCGGCTGATTTCGCCAAGTATTTTCAAGCTCCTTCCCTGAAGGATGCCAAGCAGCGCGGGAAAGAAGAAATCAAGGTTCACTACGACTTCACGATTTCTGATGAGATGCGGGAAATCGGAAAAGGGAAGCGTTATCATGTGCGCACCTATGGCTGTCAGATGAACGAGCATGACTCCGAGACGATTTCCGGCATTTTGGAGCAGATGGGCTATACACCGTCGGAAGAAATCGAAGAGGCTGACGTCATTCTGTTCAATACCTGTGCGATCCGGGAAAATGCGGAGGACAAGGTGTTTGGCGAGCTGGGGCACATGAAGCGGCTGAAGCACAACAACCCCAATCTGATTTTAGGTGTCTGCGGCTGCATGTCACAGGAAGAAAAAGTCGTCAACAAGATCTTGAAAAGCTACCAGCAAGTCGATCTGATTTTTGGTACCCACAACATTCACCGTTTGCCCGAGCTGCTGCGCGACGCCATGTTCAGCAAGGAAATGGTGATCGAGGTTTGGTCCAAGGAAGGCGATATCGTCGAGAATATGCCGAAGCTGCGCGAAGGCAACACCAAGGCGTGGGTCAATATTATGTACGGCTGTGACAAATTCTGCACCTATTGCATCGTTCCTTATACCCGCGGCAAGGAGCGCAGTCGGCGTCCTGAGGATGTGATCGCGGAGGTTCGCGATCTGGCGCGGCAAGGCTTCAAAGAAATCATGCTGCTGGGGCAAAATGTCAACGCGTATGGCAAAGACTTCGAGGACATCAAGTACGGTTTTGGCGACTTGTTGGACGAGGTTCGCAAAATCGACATTCCGCGTGTGCGTTTTACGACTAGCCATCCCCGTGATTTTGACGATCATTTGATCGAGGTGCTGAGCCATGGAGGCAATCTGGTGGAGCAGATCCACTTGCCTGTTCAGTCCGGTTCCAGCGAGGTATTGAAGCGGATGGCGCGCAAATATACCCGTGAACACTATCTGGAGCTGGTGCGTAAAATTAAAGCGGCGATTCCGAACGTCTCCTTGTCCTCTGACATCATCGTAGGTTTCCCTGGAGAGACGGATGAACAATTCGAGGAAACGATCTCGCTGGTGGAAGAAGTGCGGTATGATTTCGCGTACACCTTCATCTATTCTCCACGCGAGGGAACTCCAGCTGCGGTCATGGAAGACAATGTCCCGATGGAAGTCAAGAAAGCGCGCCTCCACCGTCTCAATGAAGTGCTGGCACGAATCGGACTTGAGCAAAACAAAAAGCTGGAAGGCAAGAAACTCGAGGTTCTCGTCGAAGGCGTGTCTCGGACCAACGAAGAAGTGCTGGCTGGACGTACGCGGACAAACAAGCTGGTTCACTTTAAAGGAGATTCTTCCCTGATCGGGCAGTATGTCGATGTACACATTACAGATGCGAAAACGTGGACACTTCACGGAGAAATCGCGACAAAAATAGAGGTGTAAGCAAATGGAGCAGACAAATATGTACACACAAAAAGAAATTCTGGATAAAGCACGCGAACTCGCTACGATGATTTCTCGGACCAATGAGGTTGATTTCTTCAAGCGGGCAGAACTGCAGATCAAGCACCATGACCGTGTTCAGGAGCTCATCGATCAGTTGAAGCAAAAACAAAAACAAATGGTCATGTTTGAGTCCATCAACAAACCAGATCTGGTCAAAAAGCTGGAAGCGGAATTCAATGAGCTGCAGGAAGAACTGGATTCGATTCCGCTTGTAAACGAATTTAAACAATCTCAAGTAGATGTGAATGACTTGCTGCAGATGGTAACCAACGTCATCACGAACACTGTATCCGAGCGCATTATCCTGGATACAGGCGGCAACCCATTGACAGGCGAGACAGGCGGCGGTCCTGAAAAGAAGCATGGCGACCACTGCTGCTCCTAGAATAGAAGAATAGGCGGCTGTAATCACGTCAGTACCCGAACAACTTCTTACGCAAAATGAAGCTGGGTGTTTGCACCCTAGTCGAATGCCCTGCATACAAATGTACAGAAACGTTGTATGGAGGAGGTAACGAAATGTCGGGTTCAGACAAAGATCTACAGTGCCGAGAACTGATCGCGAAAGCTGTTTGCGGCAAAGGCCATAAATTTTCTTCGACTACCCACACTATTATTCCGTCGCAAACTCCTTCGACGATCCTGGGTTGCTGGATTATCAACACCAATTTCCAGGCAGAGAAAGTCGGAGACGCGGTTGAAGTATCTGGAACGTATGACGTCAACCTGTGGTTCTCGTTTGCAAATAACACGCAGACTGAAGTCAAGCGGGAAACTGTCAAGTTCTCCGTACTCGTTCCGCTTACGTTCTTCGACAAGAACTGCAGAGGGGATCTGGAAATCGTAGCTCGCGCAATTGAGCAGCCCAAGTGCGTCAAAGCTGAGTTGAGTGGCGGCGGTACGATCACAGTCCGAGTAGAAAGTGAATTTGCTGTAGAAGTAATTGGAGAAACAAAAGTCTGCGTTGTTGTCTGCAACAATTGCGACGACAAGGACTTCCATCTCTTGGGCGACTTTGAAGAGAACAGCGACGAATTCGACGACTTTGATTCGTCAACACTGCTCGACGAGCTGGACTAAAGAGGAGAGGCATATCTCCTCTTTTTTTTCATTTATGCACGTATTCTTGCTCTGGTCGCTATTCTGAGGCGCATGACGGCCTCACTTTTTCTGGGCGCCAACATAGGCTATAGAATCAACGAATGGAGCGTGAGGGCAATGACCATGCGTGTATCGGCCAGCGATAATCGGCTATCCGTGGTGAACAGGGCTCAGCTCATGACGGCTAATGTCAAGGAAGCAGTGAGTTTCTTACGGCGTCCGCAAGCGGGCAGATGGCTTCTGCACTTGAGCGGCCTTCCGATAACGGCAAGGAAAAAACCCCTTCCCGGGTGGCGTGCTTACCTCGTCAGCTTGTATCAGGATCACATTTTGGAAGTGACTCGCCGAGCCGAGCAGCCGCAATGGCTCCGAGAGACTTGGGAACAGACTGACTCTGAGCCGATTCCCTGGCCCACTCAGGACCCGGAAGTGAACCTGGTCAAAAACCTGGCAACGCGCAGCTTGTATGCCGCAGGGATCGATGCGGGACAGGTGCTCATTTACGCTGCATCCGCTCATCGTGCCAAGGTGGCAAGCATTACTCCTGACTGGCCAGCGGAATCAGCGGATGTTTTTTTGCGGCGCGCCCGAGAATCGTGGCAAAAAAGGCAAGCCATGCACAACCAGGAGCTGCTGTTGCTGGGAGCTGACCCGGAATTTGCATTGAGACGAGAAGACGGGGGGATGGCCCTGGCATCTGATTATCTGAAGATAGCAGGTATCGTAGGCTGTGATACCACTCGCTACCGGGAAGAGCTGGCTATGCATCAGCATCCGGTCGCGGAGCTTCGTCCCGAGCCTCAAGTTCATCCTGACCTGTTGTTCGAGGCTATCGAGAAGGCGCTGAGACTGGCTCACCAAAAAATAACAGAACGCAGCATCCAATGGCTTGCGGGAGGTATGCCATTTGAAGGCTACCCGATAGGGGGACATATCCACTTTAGCGGACTTACTCCTACCTTTGCACTCCGCAGAAAATTGGATGCCTATCTGGCTCTGCCGCTTGTTTTGATAGAAGACGGCGGATGTCTTCGGCGCAGAGAACGCTACGGATTTCTGGGAGATGTGAGAGAGAAAGCGTACGGTTTTGAATACCGGACTTTGCCAAGCTGGCTGGTCCATCCCGTCCTGACACGCGGAATTCTTCATCTGTCGCGTCTGATTGCGACCCATCATGATCGGTTGCGTGCGGCCCCACACGTACAGCCTCAGCTCATCAGAGCCTACTATCGCGGAGAAAAAGAAACCCTAACCTCCTATGTCGGACAGATATGGAGAGAGCTTCGCGCATTACCCGGTTATCGCCCCTCCCAGGTTCATTTGGATCGGTACTTTACGCACCTGCTCTCAGGGGAGACCTGGGCTGCTGATCAAGATTTGCGCATCGCGTGGAAACTGGTCTAGGGTGTGCGGGAATCTTTCAACTTTCCCTCTGAATCATGGTATAATAACAAACGAGATTTTCATGTAGGAGAAGAAACCAATGGCTGAATATACCCCCATGATTCAACAGTATCTGGCGATCAAGAAAGATTATCCGGATACTTTCTTATTTTTCCGATTGGGAGATTTTTACGAACTCTTTTTTGAGGATGCTTTGCTGGCTTCTCGTGAACTGGAGATTACTCTGACCGGACGGGAGGGAGGCGGGGCGGAACGAATCCCTATGTGCGGTGTTCCCCATCATGCAGCAGACGGCTATATCGCCGAGCTGCTGAAAAAGGGGTACAAGGTGGCTGTCTGTGAGCAGGTCGAGGACCCGAAAGAAGCGAAGGGTGTCGTCCGTCGCGAGGTGACCCGGGTCATCACACCGGGGACGATGATGGAAGGCAAATGGCTGACAGACAAAGAGAATAACTATATGGCCGCCATCGCGGAGGTCGAAGGGAGAAGCGGTGTAGCCACCTGCGACATGAGTACAGGGGAGATGTACGTCACTTCCTTGTCGGGCACCGGACAGTTGGTGCTGGATGAAGCATTGCAGTTCCGCCCCAAAGAGCTTGTTTTCTACGGGCTTGCGGAATACCCGAAAACGACGATTCCCACTGCGATGATCGAGAACAGCCAGCTTGATCCTTTTGCTGTCGATACGCAGTATCAGGAACAGGCGAAGGAACTCGACCTGGCGATGCGTACCGCTGTCAATGCCCTTTTGTACTACATAGGAACCACACAGAAACGAAGCCTCGCTCATATGCGTCTTATCAAGCGTTACGATGCGAGACAGTACCTGCAGATGGACGGCTTTTCGCGGCGCAACCTGGAGCTGACCGAAACCATTCGCGACAAGACGAAAAAAGGCTCCCTGCTATGGCTGTTGGATCGAACAGAGACAGCGATGGGCGGACGTCTGCTGCGCCGCTGGATCGAGCGCCCCCTGCGCAATATCCAAGAGCTGACGGCCCGTCTGGAGGCCGTCGAAGCTCTAAAAGGCGATCTGCTTCTGCGTTCGGATTTGCGTACGTGCCTGGATCGCGTCTACGACCTGGAGCGTTTGGCAGGCAGGATCTCGTACGGGAACGCCAATGCGCGCGATCTGGTGCAGCTGCGCCTCTCCCTGGAAGCAGTCCCTCAGCTTAAGCAGCTGTTGCTGCAAACAGATGCGGCTGTGTTGCGCCAAATGGCTGCCGAGATGGATGAGTGCGAGGATCTCGTCGCCGTTTTGCGCAAGGCTTTGGTGGATGATCCGCCGCTATCCGTGCGGGAAGGGGGCATCATCCGCACGGGGTATGATGCTTATCTGGACAAGCTGCACACCGCAAGCAGGGAAGGGAAAACCTGGATCGCCCAGCTGGAGCAGCGCGAACGCGAAGCAACTGGGATTCGTTCCTTGAAAGTCGGTTATAACAAAGTGTTTGGCTATTATATCGAGGTGTCAAAAGCCAACATCCCCCATGTGCCGCCGGGACGCTATGAGCGAAAGCAGACCCTGACCAATGCAGAGCGGTATATCACGCCTGAACTAAAAGAGCAGGAAGCCCTGATTCTCGAAGCAGAAGACAAAATGATCGAGCTGGAGTACCAGCTTTTCTCGGCTGTTCGCAATGAGATGGCCAAACAGATCCCCCGGATACAGGAATTGGCAGAGCGAATCGCAGCAGTGGATGTTCTGCAGGCCTTCGCGACCGTCAGCGATGAGCGCGGGTATGTGCGCCCGCAGTTTTCCGAAAATGGGGAGTACGCCATTGAAGATGGCCGTCATCCGGTGGTGGAAGCCGTCTTGGATCAGGAGAAATACGTTGCCAATGACGTGCAGATGGATCCGCACAAACGCCAAGTCCTTTTGATCACAGGTCCGAATATGGCAGGGAAGAGCACGTATATGCGCCAGATCGCGTTGATTACCGTGATGGCGCAAATTGGCTGCTTCGTTCCTGCCAAGTCGGCAACCTTGACACTGGTCGATCAGATTTTTACCCGGATTGGTGCGGCAGATGATCTCGCAGGGGGACATAGCACCTTTATGGTGGAGATGCTGGAGACAAAGCACGCGCTGCAAAAAGCAACTGCACAAAGCTTGATCCTGCTCGATGAGATCGGACGGGGAACCTCGACCTATGACGGGATGGCTCTGGCCCAGGCAGTAATCGAGTACATTTGTGAAAAAATTGGTGCCAAGACGCTTTTTTCTACGCATTATCATGAGCTGACCGGATTGGCTGACATCCTGAAAGGTGTTGTCAATGTAAACGCTCGATGTGAAGAGCGGGAAGGAAAGCTGTTGTTTTTGCACCGGATCGAAGAGGGAAGGGCCGATAAAAGCTACGGAATTCACGTAGCCGAACTAGCCAAGATGCCGGAATGGGTGATTGATCGCGCCCGCAAGATTCTGGAAGGACTGGAGGCAGGTGCTGCAACATCTGCGTCCGACGTGCAAATGTCGTTTGAGTCCATGTGGAGCGCACCTGTCGCAGCAGTGCGCGAAGAAGCTCCTCCAGCACCAGCACTGCCGCCGGAAGAACAGGAAATCATGGCAGAGCTGCGTGAATTGGACTTGAACCAAACGACTCCGATGGATGCAATGCTAAAGCTGTTTGAGTGGAAAAAACGTCTGAAATAAGTCAGGCCGGAGCGAGAAAGGAGGAGCGGCATGGGTGTAATCAAGCTATTGGATGAGCATTTGGCTAATATGATCGCAGCGGGTGAAGTCGTAGAACGGCCGGCTTCAGTCGTAAAAGAGCTGGTGGAAAATGCGATCGATGCGGGGGCGCGCCATATCGAAGTCCATGTGGAGGAAGGCGGTCTGGAGCTGATCCGCATTGTGGACGACGGGCAAGGGATGGACAGAGAGGACTGCCGACTCGCATTTGAGAGACATGCGACCAGCAAAATTGGCTCTACGCGGGATTTGTTCCGGATTCGTACGCTTGGCTTTCGCGGTGAGGCGATGCCCAGTATCGCCGCTGTCTCGCGCGTCGAACTGACCAGCAGCCCTTCCAGCAGTCAGGTGGGAACCTTGCTTCGGATCGAAGGCGGACAGATTGTGGAGGAGAAGGATGTCGCCACGGTCAAAGGGACAGAAGTATGTGTACGCAGCCTGTTTTACAATACGCCAGCCCGCCTGAAATACATGAAATCAATCGCGACAGAGGTTAGTCACATCTCGGATTTTGTCAACAGGCTTGCCTTGACGCATCCCTCTATCGCGTTTACCTTTACGCATAATCAAAAGACTCTGCTGCAAACCTCGGGCGATGGAAAGCTGCTGCATGTGATGGCAGCGATCTACGGAGTGCAAATCGCCAAGCTGCTGCTCCCCATCTCGGGGGAGACGCTGGATTTTCGTTGGAGCGGCTTCATCTCCAAAACCGAGGTGACGCGAGCGAATCGTTCGTATCTGTCGACCCTCGTCAATGGGCGCTATGTGCGCAGTCTGTCATTGAACCATGCGATTTTGCGCGGTTATCACACCTTATTGCCGATCGGACGCTATCCAATCGTCGCCATGCAAATTGAGATGGACCCGACATTGGTCGATGTAAACGTCCATCCGGCAAAGCTGGAGGCTCGCTTCAGCAAGGAAGAGGAACTGTGCAACGCGATTGAACAATCGGTGAAGGAAACCTTGCGCCAAGGTTTGGGGATTGTCCGTCCCATGGGGACCCAACCTAAGGCGAAAGTCGTGACTCAAGTCGAGCAGCCGCAGTTTGAGTTGCAGTTTGCCCCTCAAGCTGTCACACTGGCAAAAGAACGGGATGTCGTCACGCCAAGCAATTCTGACATGTCAAAAAGGCAGCCGTATGTGAGTCGAGAATTCTTCGAAGAGCTGACGACGAGCGCAGTGCAAGCCCCTGCAGCAATGACCACAACAACCATGGCAGAAGAGCCGTCTGCACCCGCGATCAAAGAATCGGGTTCAGGGTACAATGAATCGCCAAAAGCAGCTAGTGTAGCAAACGTCAAGGAGCAGGAACCGCCTATGCCGGAGCCAGTTGCGCTGCAAGTGTCGATGGCCTCCGCCGAAGAGGCGGAGGGGGAACCGGATGAATCGGCAGTCCCCGTTCTTTATCCCGTCGGGCAGGTTCACGGCACGTATATCGTTGCACAGAACGACACCGGAATGTACCTGATCGACCAGCACGCTGCGCAGGAACGGATTTTTTATGAGTACTTCATGGAAAAGCTGCGGCAGGAAAGCGTGGCCAGCCAGCTCATGCTCTTTCCCCACACAGTGGAGTGTACGGCTGCGGAAGCGGTGCGGCTGGAAAAACGGTTGCCGCTGCTGCAATCTTTTGGACTCGAGATCGAGACCTTTGGCAGCAGAACTTTTCTCGTACGTGCCCATCCCCACTGGTTTCCGGAAGGCGCGGAGCTTGAGGTCATCGAGGAATTGATCCAGTTTGTTTTGGAGGCTGGAGAGCATGTCCAGGCTGACGTAGCTTTGATGCGGGAGAAGGCAGCCATTATGATGTCGTGCAAGGCTTCAATCAAGGCAAACCGCTTTTTGACGCATGCCGAGATGGAAAGCCTGCTCCAACAATTGCGGACGACTACCAGTCCCTTTACTTGCCCCCATGGCAGACCGATCATCATTCATTTTTCCGGTTATGATCTGGAAAAGATGTTCAAGCGAGTCATGTAAATCAGGCAGTACGGGTAACAGACGCAACAGGCAGGAGTGGAACACAGCAATGATTATAACCACCGGACTTGAACCTGACCAAAACACCCTGAATCACGCAGACCAGTTGGCGGAGCGCTTCGGATTGCGTGTGCAGAAGCGGGGAGATCTGTCCTTGCAGGAACTGCGAAGACGTCATGGTGAGGATGAACTTCTCGTTGTCTCTGCACGGGGAGCGAGGTTGGAGGTACCGGGCAAAAAGCCATTCTTTTTTCATCCTAATACGGCTGCTTTTCGTATAAAGCGCCTTGTGCGCGGTGATACTGATACTATGCTTGCTGCTTGCCAAATTCATCCAGGCGATCACATTTTGGATACTACGATGGGTTTGGGCGCGGACGCTATTGTATTTGCCCATGCTGCAGGAGCAGCGGGACGAGTCGTCGGTATTGAATCGCAGCCGTTGATCGCGATCCTGGTCGAAGACGGGTTGAAGAGGTGGACCTCTGAAGCAGTCGAGTTGTGTGAAGCCATGCGGCGGGTGGAGGTTCGCTGCGGCAATCATCTGGAGCTGTTGCAAGACATGCCGGATGATTCCTTTGATGTCGTGTACTTCGATCCGATGTTTGAAACGACCGTGGAAAGCTCGACGGGGATCGCAGGAATTCGCGAGCACGCCAATACGGACTCGTTACACGAGAATGCGATTCATGAAGCTTTGCGGGTCGCAAGAAAACGGGTCGTAATCAAGGAAGGCAAAACGAGCCGCCTGCACGAAAAGTTCGGATTTACGCCTGTTCGCGTTCGTGGTCAGCATGTCGTGTACAGTTACAAAGAGATAGATGGAGGGGAGTGACTTTGCAACGAAAAGAAAAGCTTGTCGTGATCGTAGGCCCGACAGCAGTAGGGAAGACAGACCTCAGTCTGGAGTTGGCTGAACAGTTCGATGGAGAAGTCATTTCGGGAGATTCCATGCAGGTATACCGCGGCATGGATATTGGCACGGCGAAAGCGTCGCCGCAGGATTTGGCCCGCGTTCCCCATCATCTGATCGATATTATCGAACCGTCAGAGGAGTACTCTGTAGCGCAGTTTCAAGAGAGCGCCACAAGACTCATCACACAGATCAACCAGCGAGGACACCTTCCTTTTATCGTCGGCGGTACGGGCCTCTACATAGAATCCGTTACACATCGTTTTCAATTCTCGCAATCACCCCAAGACCCGGAATTGCGTGATCGTCTGCAGCGCCTGGCGGACACGGAAGGGGTAGAAGCCCTGCATGCGCGTCTGGCGAATATCGATCCCATTACGGCGGAGCGCCTGCATCCCAATGATGTCAAGCGTGTCATCCGGGCTCTGGAGGTCTTTGAGAGCAGCGGGTATAAGATGTCCGATTTTCAGCTTCGAGCCAAGCAATCTCCTTATGATCTCGTGATGATCGGTCTGACGATGGAACGCGAAAAATTGTATGAGCGGATTAATCATCGGGTCGATCTGATGATAGAGGCGGGTCTCGTGGAGGAAGTGCGCCGATTGCTGGATCAGGGGTTGGATGCCTCTCTCGTGTCCATGCAGGGATTGGGGTATAAAGAAGTGATCCCCTATCTGTATGGAGAAATTACACTGGAGAAAGCCGTGAATGACATTAAACAGCGAACGCGTCACTTTGCCAAACGCCAATTATCCTGGTTCAGGCGAATGAGTGAAATCGAGTGGTTTGACATGACGGATCCAGCCGATAAGCCGCAAGTCGAACAAACTATCAAGCATATATTGGCAGGAAAGTTTCAACAATTGCCGAATATATAACATACAAGTCCTTTTAGGGGGTAGTGTCCATGAAACAGACGATCAATATTCAAGATACGTTTTTGAATCATTTGCGGAAAGAAAACATCGCGGTCACCATCTATTTGGTGAACGGATTTCAATTGCGTGGCTACATTAAAGCATTCGATAATTTCACGATTGTGATTGATAGCGAAGGCAAGCAGCAACTCGTATACAAGCATGCGATCTCCACGTTCACCCCGCAACGGCCAGTATCGCTGATGTCACAGGAAAACAACCAGCAGTAACCAGGATTGCCCCGGAAAAAAGAGCCCAGAAAAAAGACAAGGAAGCTGCAACGAGCATCCTTGTCTTTTTTTCAAGCGTTTTTTCGAGAACGAATCAAAAAGGTATTCACGAGCACCGCGCAAATAGTCGTAGCCGCAATGACGATCCCCATCGGTACAGCCGTCGAGCTTCCCCCGATACCGACAAGAGGAGCCACCAGTCCGCCGCTGATGAAGGAGATCAAGCCTTGCAAGGCTGATGCGCTTCCCGCCGCTTGGCTCTGGTTTTGCATGGCGAGGGAAAATCCCGTAGCTCCCACAATCCCGACACTGGAAACCACGAAAAACAATGGAACGAGAAGTGCGAACAGATTGCCTTGCAACAAGATCATTGCGAGCAGAACCAGACCGCTGACGGTAGCTAGTGAAATGCCGAAAATGAACAGCTTCAGTTCTGTCACCTTCCCGGCCAGACGGCCTGTAATCTGGCTGGCGAGAATGATGCCCAAGCCATTGACAGCAAAAATGACGCTGAACATCGCGGGTGATACGCCATAAATCTCTTGAAACACGAAGGGAGAACCCGATATATAGGCGAACATCGCGGCAGTCACGAGTCCTTGGGCAAGGGCATAGCCCATAAAGTTGCGATCTTTGACGAGACGAGCAAAGGTGGATAGCGTGTTGGATAATCCAGCTTTTGAGCGCCTCTCGGTGGGCAGCGTTTCTGGAAGTCCAAACATGACTACCACAAACATGAGCACGCCGATTAGACTGAGGACGATGAAAACCCCTTCCCAGGAGGTAAAGTGAAGCAGTTGTCCGCCAAAAATCGGAGCGGCGATGGGCGCTACCCCATTGACGAGCATCAGGAGGGCAAAAAACTTGGTCAACTCACTTCCCTCATACATGTCTCGGACCATTGCACGGGCGATTACAATACCTGCTGCTCCGGCCAAGCCTTGAATGAAACGGAGCAAGACGAAGGTCCAGATGGATGGCGCTACTGCACAGAGAATCGAAGAGATGGCATAAATAATGAGTCCGACCAACAGAGGGCCTCTACGGCCACGTACGTCACTGATGGGTCCGGCGAAAAGCTGGCCTACGGAGAGTCCGATCAGGCATGCCGTCAGACTGAGCTGAACCATGGAGGTACTGCTCTGCATGTTCTCCGCGATGATGGGCAGCGCAGGCAGGTACATATCCAGGGAGAGTGGACCGAATGCTACCAATGATCCTAAAACAATTGCCATCCATAATCGGCGTGACCGATTAGCCGAAAGCTCGGGAGCTTCCAATTTTTTGGCAGTTTCCGTCATTTTGAATGTCAAACCTTTCTCTTTAAAGTGTGCATGGGGGCAAGGAGCTTTATTCCTCCTCCGAATCCAAGAGCAGATGCAAGGAGCGGTGTTCCTCATAGAAATCATTCATCTCTGATTGGACTTGCAACAGCATGCGTCCGAACTGCTCCTTTTCCTCCTTGCTGAATGTTTGAAAACACCGGGACTCCAACTCGCGCATTACTTCCTTGACGCAGCTGGCAGCATGGCGCCCTTTTTCCGTCAAGTAAACCCGCGAGATCCGATGGTCGTTCGGATCCGTCTGTCGCTTGACGAGACCGTTTTTTTCCATCCGGGTCAGCATGCTGGTGACGGTAGCCGGTTTGCTGTGAATATGCGCAGCCAAATCCTTCTGAATCAGTCCGTCGGTCTTGGCCAATCGCAGCAAAATCGGTGGTTGCCCAGGAAAAACCTCGTATTTTTGTATGAGCAAATCGACATTTTGCCGATGTTGCTTCAGCACTCGTTTCATCAAAACCGTAAGCGACTCCGAGTGATCATAATCCTCCACGATGTTCCCTCCAATTAGTTAGCATGCTAATTAATCGCAACTATAGCGGATGAACGGGAAAGTGTCAATACGCAGGTTGCAAGGTTGGCGCTTCTGATTCATACTTCAGAATAGCAAGTTATGATAATCGCAAGGAGCATTTGCCATGATGAAGAATGAACAGATCAAAGCAAGTGAAGTGCAATTGATTGGGATAGACGGGGAAGAACGGGGGATCGTGGAGACCAAAGAAGCGTTGCGCATTGCCCGTGAGTTGGGAGTGGATTTGGTCTGCCTGTCATTTGCGAGCAGTCCTCCGCCTTGCCAGCTTGTACGCCATGCTGATTTCAAAGCGAAAGCCGACAAGGAAAAAGCAAAGAACCGAAAGCAGGAAAAGGGTGCCAAGGTGAAAGAAATTCGCTTGAGCGCTTTCATCGAAGATCATGATTACGATACCAAGAAGCGGCAAGCGGAGCGAATTTTGACCTCCGGTGACATCGTGCAATTGTTGGTACGACTGGAGAAAAAAGAAAGCCAGGAGGCCAAGCAGATCATCGAGCAGTTGGTCCGGGATCTGGCTCACTTAGGAAGACAGGAAAAGGGAATTCAGGTGAGCGGCAAACAGGTGATGGCCGTCATGAAGCCTTTGGATTGAGGCTGGATTATGCCGTTTACGTTCGCTCATCCCGCCATTGTATTGCCATTTTACAAGAATCGCTGGTTTTCCTTTTCTGCCTTGGTATTCGGGAGCATGTCCCCCGATTTTGAGTACTTTCTGCGCATGCAGCCATACAGTGTTTACAGCCATACGATTGCAGGCTTGTTTTTCTTCAATCTGCCTCTTGTCATTGTCATTTCCTTTTTATTCCATGAGGTGGTGAAAGGGCCTATGCTCGCTAGTATGCCGGAATGGTGCCGAAAAGGCTTGTTGCCGCTGGCGATGACAGCGTGGCGCCCCACATCATGGAGATCGATCGTGATTTTTGTTTATTCTGCTCTTTTGGGAAGCCTGAGCCATATGGTCTGGGACTCCTTTACCCATCAGGGGGCCTATTTCGTAGACAGGCTTCCCTTCCTCCAGGAAACCCTACACGTAATGGGCAGAGAGGTTCCGATGTTCAAGCTCTTTCAGCATGGGAGTACTTTGCTGGGTCTGGGGGCCATTGCGCTCCTTCTCATTCGCCTGTGCTTCGTGAACAGGAGGCTGTCCTTCCAGCGGGTCTGCACATCCTTGCAAAAATGGCTTTACTGGATAAGTGTTGGCTTCTTCGGCATGGCCTCGGCATGCATTCATTCCCTGGTCAAAAAGGGAGTGCTGCAGTTTTCTGATCTTCTGTCGAGCATTGTTCCATTATTGTCTGGATGCTTGCTTGGCTTGCTCGTTGTTTCATGGCTGTGGGACAGGTGGGTGTCAAAAAATAGGGCAGGTTTGCCTCTTTGATGAGTATACTATGGTATGACCAAGAGGCAGGTGATCCCAGGTGAAACCGACCGGCTATCAACCTTCAACCGAAACCTACGATGAGAAAGTTCCGCATCGCATCCAGGTGGTATTTCACCGACCAGAGCGGGTCAAACAACCAGAAACGTTGGTGGATCGGGTTCGGACGACGGCTCCCGGCAATGTGGCGGCCGCCTTTGATGATTTGGAACGTCTGATTGGACTTACGGAAGCCAAAAAGCTGATGTATGAAATCCATGCGCTTCTGCGGATGAACAAGGAACGCGAAAAACATCAATTGAAGCTGGAAAAGCAAGTATTTCACATGGTGTTCAAGGGAAATCCGGGAACGGGAAAAACGACCGTCGCCCGCATTTTCGGACGGATTTTCCGCGAGATGGGGATTTTGAGCAAAGGACATCTCATAGAGGTCGAGCGGGCTGATCTCGTGGGGGAATTTATCGGACATACGGCTCAAAAGACGCGAGATTTGGTCAAAAAGGCATTGGGAGGCATCCTTTTTATAGATGAGGCATATTCATTGGCGCGTGGCGGAGAAAAAGATTTTGGCAAAGAGGCCATCGATTGTTTGACGAAGGCCCTGGAGGATCACGGAAATGACTTCGTCTGCATATTAGCTGGATATACAGATGAGATGGATTCTTTTCTGGAATTGAATCCGGGCATGCCCTCCCGTTTTCCGATCCATTTGAAATTCGCAGATTATACGGTAGACGAACTGATGAAAATCGCAGACTCCATGTTGGAGTCAAAGGAGTATAAGCTGTCTCCCGGGGCGAAGGAAAAGCTGAAGCAGCATGTCAAGGCCAAGCAAAATGACATATTCGAGACCAATTTCAGCAACGCCCGCTATGTGCGCAATGCGCTGGAGCAGGCGATCCGCAAACAGGCAATTCGCCTTTTGGCTGTTCAGGATTTGACGCGGGAAGACATTATGACCTTGGTGCCGGAGGATTTTGTCTGGACGACATCGTAGCGTACACCCAGGATGTGGTATGATAAGGGGTGTAGAAAGGACGGGGTTTCGTGAGCGAAATGATTAAAACGCAAGAGACAGCCATCCTGGTTGGCTGTCTCCTGGATAACCGCGATGTAGAGCGGATGCGTCTATCCATGGAAGAGCTTCATGAATTGGCAGATACAGCAGGAGTAGAGGTGCTGGATGTCATCACGCAAAATCGCGACCGCGTGGACTCCGCTTGGTATCTGGGTTCCGGGAAAATCGAGGAGATCGCTCATCGCGCACAGGAGCTGGATGTCGACGTGATCATCTTCAACGATGAGTTGTCTCCAAGTCAGACCCGCAATCTTGATCGGGTATTTGACTGTAAAGTGATCGACCGCACACAGCTGATACTGGACATCTTCGCAGGCCGGGCACAATCCCGGGAAGGGAAGATCCAGGTCGAGCTGGCCCAGTACAATTACCTGCTGCCCCGACTCGCCGGGCAAGGAAAGCAGCTGTCCCGGCTCGGAGGCGGGATTGGGACGCGCGGTCCGGGGGAGACCAAGCTGGAGAGCGACAGAAGGCATATTCGCAAGCGGATCAGCGAGCTGAAGCAGCAGTTGGCGGATACGGTCAGGACGCGTCAGCTGCATCGCGAGCGGCGCAAGAAAAACAGCGTTTTTCAAATCGCCCTGGTCGGGTATACCAATGCCGGGAAGTCTACCCTGCTCAACCAATTGACCACAGCTGAAACGCTGCAAGAAGACAAGCTGTTTGCGACGCTTGATCCTACGACGCGCCAGTTGCAGCTGCCAAATGGGATGGAGGTGCTGCTCACGGATACGGTAGGATTTATTCAGGATTTGCCGACTACGCTGGTAGCGGCTTTCCGTTCCACATTGGAAGGGGTTAAGGAAGCGGACCTCATCCTGCACGTAGTGGACAGCAGCCATCCGGATCTGGAGATTCACATGGAGGTTGTGAATCGGATCTTGAAAGAGCTGAAGGCAGAGCAGATTCCGGAATTGGTCGTATTCAATAAAGCGGATCTCGTGCGGGAAGGCACTTATTTGCCGCCTGCTGAAGAGTCCATTCTGGTATCCGCATTGCGCAAGGAAGATCAGCGGAGGTTGTTGGAACGAATTGAGTCCTTCGTCATGGCTTCCTTTGATCAATTCACCTTAAAAATACCGGTAGAACGCGGCGATATCTTATCCCTGCTTCATCGTGAAGGTGTGGAGATGGAGCAGCAGTTCGAGGAAGAGGAGGAGTCCTACCGGGTAAAGGTGCGTGTCAACCGGGATCACCCGATCTACGGACGAATCGCGCCGTTTCTCCTGGACCCTCCAGAGACTGTAGAAGAGAGTTGGTAAGAAAGGTATGTTTCAATATTTTTCTCATGGGGAGCAGCTTCGCCCCCTCGTAACAGAAGTAGAAGCAATGATTGCAGGCCGTCATCAGGAGATTGCCGATGTGGTCGACGCCAATCAATTGAAAGTCCTGCGTTCTTTTCAAAAACACGGGGTGAACGAATTTCACTTCGCCCCGTCTACAGGCTACGGATACGATGATTCGGGCCGTTCGACTCTGGAGTCCATCTATGCGGACGTATTCGGAGGCGAATCGGCCCTCGTCCGTCCGCATATTATTTCCGGGACCCATGCGATCGCGATCTCGCTTTTTGGCGTGCTGCGTCCTGGTGACGACCTTTTGTACATCACCGGAAAGCCCTATGACACATTAGAAGAGGTCGTCGGGGTGCGCGGCGAGGGACAAGGCTCCCTCAAGGATTACGGAATTGGGTACAGCTACGTGCCTCTTCAAGCGGATGGCGGGATTGATTTCGATGCTGTCAGTCGCGCGATTACCCCGAAAACCAAGGTAATCGGAATTCAGCGATCTCGGGGATACGCGGATCGCCCATCCTTTACCATCGCCAAGATTGAGGAAATGATCCGCTACGTAAAGGAGATCAATCCTGCATTGATCGTGTTCGTGGACAACTGCTACGGCGAGTTTACAGAGCTGCAAGAACCCCTCCAGGTAGGTGCGGACATCATGGCGGGTTCGCTGATCAAAAACCCGGGCGGTGGACTGGTAAAAACTGGGGGTTACATCGTCGGGAGAGAGGACTTGGTCCGGCTGGCGTCTTTCCGCATGGCGGCTCCGGGAATCGGCGCGGAAGGAGGGGCTTCCCTCTATTCGCTACTGGAGATGTACCAGGGCTTTTTCCTTGCTCCCCATGTCGTCGGGGAAGCGTTGAAAGGGGCAGTCTTCTCTTCGGCACTGCTGGAACGTTTGGGTTTTCAGACCAATCCTCTATGGCATGAACCGCGTACGGACTTGATCCAATCGGTTGCTTTTGGCACTGCAGAAAGGCTGATTACGTTTTGCCAGGGCATACAAAAAGCAGCTCCAGTGGATGCGCATGTGACGCCTTACCCCAGCGAAATGCCGGGTTATGCAGATCCGGTCATCATGGCAGCGGGTACCTTTATCCAAGGTGCAAGCATCGAGTTCTCCGCAGATGGACCCATCCGTCCCCCTTACCTGGGATTCGTACAGGGCGGCTTGACCTATTCCCATGTAAAAGTGGGAATACTCACCGCGATCGATGGAATGCTGGAGAAAGGGCTGCTTGAACTGCCGGGGGCCTAATCAGGATACACACAGGCAGCGATAGCCTCATCGAGGGGCTGCCGCTGCTTTTTGTGTGTCCTGTGAAATTTTTTGTGTAATCTTTTCTGACATACGTTGACAGGATTTATCTGATTGCATAGAATAGGGGAGAAGAAATACCATAGAGGAGGGACAAGTCATGAGTGATGACATTCGCCGGAATATGGCCCTCTTTCCCATTGGGATCGTCATGAAGCTGACGGATCTGACAGCGAGGCAAATCCGCTACTACGAGCAAAACGACCTCATCAAACCTGCCCGCACCGAAGGGAAACAGCGCCTCTTTTCTTTCAACGATGTGGATCGGCTGTTGGAAATCAAGGCACTGATTGAAAAGGGACTCAACATTGCAGGGATCAAACAAGTTCTGCAGATGCATGAACCCGTACAGGAACAGACGAAGGTCACGGCAGAGTCCGAGTCCAAGCGCAAAGAGATGACCGACAAGGAGCTGCGTCAGTTGCTCAAACAACAAATCATGTATCGCAATGCTGCCCGCCCCGGCGAGGACGCATTGATACGTGGAGAGCTTTCACGCTTTTTCCACTGATATAAGTTGTACTAGAGACAGGAGGAGAGAAATGTGAGCAAGTATTCAAAAGAAGACATCATGCGTTTTGCCAAAGAAGAGGATGTCCGATACATCCGTCTTCAATTTACTGACCTGATGGGGATGATCAAGAACGTAGAAATCCCTCTGTCTCAACTGCCGAAAGCTCTCGACAACAAAATGATGTTCGACGGTTCTTCCATCGAAGGCTTCGTCCGCATCGAAGAATCCGACATGTACCTGGTACCGGATCTGGACACTTGGGTGGTGTTCCCTTGGGGGAATGAGCATGGCAAGGTAGCTCGTCTCATCTGTGACGTCTACAACCCAGATGGCACTCCTTTTGCAGGAGACCCGCGCTACATTCTGAAGCGCGCCTTGAAAGAAGCGGAAGAAATGGGCTTCACCGCGTTCAATGTCGGTCCAGAACCTGAATTCTTCTTGTTCAAACTGGATGAAAAAGGCGAACCGACGCTGGATCTGAATGACCAGGGAGGATACTTCGACTTTGCACCACTCGACACCGGTGAAAACTGCCGTCGCGATATCGTGTTGACTCTGGAGAAAATGGGATTTGAAGTAGAAGCGTCCCATCACGAAGTAGCTCCAGGTCAACACGAGATCGATTTCAAATACGCGAATGCCCTGAAGGCTGCAGACCAGATCCTGACCTTCAAGCTGGTTGTCAAAACCATCGCTCAAAAACACGGTCTGCACGCGACATTCATGCCAAAACCGCTCTACGGTGTAGCAGGTTCCGGTATGCACGCCAACCAGTCTCTCTTCCGCGGCAAGGAAAATGTATTCTACGATGAGAAGGACGAGCTGGGCTTGAGCGACACGGCCAAGCACTATCTGGCGGGTATCCTTAAGCACGCACGCGGTTTTACCGCGATCACAAACCCGCTGGTGAACTCTTACAAGCGTCTTGTTCCAGGTTACGAAGCACCTTGCTATGTTGCCTGGTCTGCTAAAAACCGTTCTCCGCTGATTCGCATTCCGTCCTCTCGCGGAGTCAGCACACGTATCGAGGTGCGCAGTCCAGACCCAGCTACGAACCCTTATCTGGCTCTGGCCGTGATGCTCAAAGCAGGGTTGGACGGCATCAAGAACAAATTGGCGGCGCCTCCTGCTGTTGACCGCAACATCTACGTGATGAACGAAGAAGAGCGCGAAGAAAACGGCATTTCCAACCTGCCGGCAACCCTGAAAGAGGCGATCGAATGCCTCAAGGCTGACCCGGTCATCTGCGATGCTCTTGGCGAACATGCGCTGATTCACTTCGTGGAAGCGAAAGAAATCGAATGGGATATGTTCCGCACGCGCGTCCATGAGTGGGAGCGCACGCAGTACATGACTCTGTATTAATGGGAGATAACCCTCGCGCCAGTAGGTGTGAGGGTTATTTTTTGTTGGTGGGTGAAGGAGGTGTTTTCTAACCTCTGGTTGTCCACCTACAAAACACCTCTTTGGTTATCAAGTGTTATACCATAGAAATGAGCCATTTCGGAGAGTAGACAGTAAATATAAGATTGTAATGGGTCCGGAAACAGGTAAACAATCATTAAAATAGAGAAGAGAAACCATAAATAATTACCTTTATTACTAGTACAAACCCAACGGTAATAACATATTCAATTGCTAAATGTGTTATTTTAAGTGGTTTATTTTGCTTAGTGAAACTATATTTAAAAACCATAAAAAAAGCGATTCCGATAATTATTGATAACATATCATTCAAATTACTTACTCCTCTCTCATCATTCATAAAGGGATGCGCCTGCTGTTGGCAAGTTTGCCGGACGAGCGTCCCGGTTGGGAACTATACGCATCGATGAGGTCTCGGGCTATTACGGCCCGTCTGCAGGCGAACTCGATAGGTAGAGATCTGTATAAACAGGCCCGTCGGAATAGTCAGGCGGGCTTGCATTATTTTGTATCGATTATGAAAGAATTGGGTAATTCAAGAGCGCAATCGGAAAGAACTCGATGCATGATTCATTTGCTATGATTGGTAAGGAGTTGATAGCTGCATAGAGGTATAGATTCCAACAAGTCAAAGCCATTTTGGAGGGAAGAATATGAACCAAAACAACGCAACAAACAATAACGCAGCACAAGTAGGGGAACGGGAGATTGTGATCACCCGCGTATTTGAGGCTCCACGCGATCTTGTATTTGATGCTTGGACAAAGGAGGAGCACCTGTCGAAGTGGTGGGGACCTCAAGGCTTTACGACGACGATTCAGAAGTTTGAAATGAAACCGGGCGGTACATGGCAGTTTATCATGCACAGTCCGGATGGCGTTGATTTTCCGAACACCAATATCTTTGTCGAGGTCGTTAAACCTGAGCGAATCGTCATCAAACATGATGTGTTTCCCCACTTTCTGGCAACAACAGTGTTTGAAGATCTGAATGGCATGACCAAACTTACTTATAGAACCGTTTTTGAAGAAACTGACGCCGTATTCGATAAGGTAAAAACATATGCCGTGCCAGGTGCTGAACAGACCATGGATCGTCTTGAGGAGCATCTTGCAAGTATGACTCAAAAGGAAAGGACTTCCACGGAATGATTCGCATCGTATAGCTAACCCCCTCGTGCCGCCAGGTGCGAGGGGTCGTTTATATTGGTGCTATCATATCGACTTTTTGGCAACATAGGCGTTACGCATTCCGATGACATTTCGCGTTGAAACAGAAGCAGTTCTTACAAACGATTGGTCAACCAAAAAATAAGGATAATTTTAACACAAAATGGGTCCAAGCTTGATTGAAGCTTTTCATTGTTGCTTTCCTTGCGTGTATTGCCACGGCACTCGTGATGATCTGAGTGCCTTTTTATCTTCGTAAGGATTAAGAACAATAATCTGTTCCACACTAAGGCGTAACCCAAAAATCAAAAATAAGGAGGTAACGATATGTATTTCTATAAAGAAGACTTAATCAACATCATAGTCCCAGATAAACCTGATCCGGCAGCTGCTAAGGTTATTCAAGAAACGCTTGGTGGACGCTTTGGTGAAATGCGAACAATGATGCAGTTTTTTTTCAAAGTAACAACTTTAGAGGAAAAGCAACGCAATATCGAGACTTGATCCGTGGAATATTTTTGGAAGAAATCAGTCATGTCGAATTAGTTCAACACACAATCAATCAATTGCTTACCGGGAGCGGAGAGGAGATGCCAGGTAACGCAGGGATTGATCATGCGCCATTGGATGAGGCTGTGAAGCATGCAAATCCTCATCATTTTATAATGGGTGCTCAGGCCTCATTACCGGTTGATGCAGCAGGTAATCCGTGGATGGGGAATTACGTTTACAGTCATGGGAACCTGATTAGCGACCTCTTAGACAATCTGGTGCTTGAATCAACCGGAGTTCTTCAAAAGTCCCGCATCTATGAAATGAGCAATAATAAAACGTTTAGAGAAACATTGGCATTTTTAATCGTTCGCGACAACGCTCATCAGAATGCTTTCGCGAAAGCACTGGAGACGTTAGGGGTAGATTGGGGCAAACTGTTCCCTGTTCCCAATTACGATATCAATAAGTATCCAGAGTGCCGCAAATATGTAGATATGGGTTTTCACAATGCCCAGTTCAATTTCCGATTGGATCAAACGAGAATTGGTGAAATCTTTAACGGGCAATCACCAAGCCGAAATGGAGGCGCCTTGGAGGTCGTTCCACCGCCTGAAGGATTCCCTCTTCCTATGTTGCCCGAGTTGCCAAATGAGCACAGCCCGGGCTTGTATGATTTGAATGCGTAGTGGATGCCCTTGAAGGTTCCTTTCCATTCAGGGGGAGCGATTACTGCCAACTGGGGAAGGTCTTATTCGTACGTTGACCCTTCGAGAACAGGAAAAAACCAGCTAAGCCCTTATGGGTTAGCTGGTTTTTCCTATTTTTGCTGCATATTCACTTCGAATCCAAGGCAACCTTCAATCCTAAACTGAAATAAATCAGACCCACGATTTTGTTTTTCCAAGGATCGATCCACGCGATCTTTTTGACCAGAATGCTGAGTGGACGTATGCTCAGTACGATAGCGGTAGTATAAAGAGCCCCGAGTACGACAAAGATCAGACCAAGGACCATGAATTGGGTAAACGAAGCTCCGTTCTCAGGATGGACAAACTGCGGGAGAAAGGCGAGAAAAAAGAGCGCAGTCTTGGGATTGAGCACTTCCGCCATGATTGCCTGCCAGTAGGAACGCCACGCGGATTCCTTCGGTGCCTCCTGTACTTGTTTTTCTTCCGATTCCTGCGGCTTTTCCAGTAAAGCGCGAACACCGAGGTAGAGGAGATAGACAACCCCCGCGTACTTGACGATGTTGAAAGCGAGTGAAGAATGCATCAAAATGGCGGAAAGGCCCAAAGCGGCAAATAAAGTATGAATGAAGTCTCCGGTGGCAATTCCAAGCCCTGCGAGAATTCCGCCTTTTCGTCCCGCCTGAATGGTGCGGGTGATGGTCAGGAGGACGGCGGGGCCGGGGATCAGGAAGAGCCCGATCACAAATGCGATAAACGTCCCCAAGGTAGCGAGATCAAACATTTGTTTCCCTCCACATCTGTTCTTTGGTCGTGTATCTTCGCTATTCTATCATGAATGGCATCTTGAATTAAGATCCACTTGAGCTAATTATCGAAGACCATTTACGCGGCATTGGCGATGAGTTGAAATCTCATCGATGAGATTTGCATGCAACAAAAGAACGGCTTGTTTCGTATACCCATTGTAGAAAGGAGTGCAAAACATGGAGATACTGCTGTGGATTGTCATCGTAGCGCTATTTATCCTGAGTATTGTCGGCATCTTTATGCCTGTGCTGCCTGATACCCTGTTGTTATGGGGAGGCTTTTTGCTCTACCATTTTGTTCTCGCCAGTCCAGGGGAAGGGCTTCCCGCTTCGTTCTGGTGGGGGATGGTGGCATTAAGCATCTTGATGTACGGCGCAGATTTACTGACGAATATGTACTTTGTCAAAAGGTATGGCGGGTCGAAGTGGTCCTCGTTTGCGGCGGTTGTGGGCATTATCGTGGGGCTGTTCGTCTTTCCGCCGTTTGGCATTTTGATCATGCCGTTCATCTTGGTTGTGGTCGTCGAGCTGTTGCAAAATCAACCGTTTGAGCGTGCTTTAAAGGCGGGGCTGGGCTCGTTGATCGGCTTTCTAAGCAGCGCAGTTGTCAAGGTCGTGATCCAGATTGCCATGATCATTTGGTTTTTCCTGGCGATCTAGCATAAAGGGGAATGTGTAGCAGTACAAAAAAGACAGCCGCGGCTGTCTTTTTTGTGATTGGCATGATCCTTTAGTGAATCAGACGGTAAACGCCAATCACTTTTCCCAAAATGGTCACGTTGTCCAAAATGATCGGTTCCATCGTAGCATTTTCCGGTTGGAGTCGGAAGTGGTTCTTTTCTTTGAAGAAACGCTTGACTGTAGCTTCGTCTTCTTCGGTCATGGCGACGACAATATCGCCGTTGTTCGCTACATTCTGTTGGCGAACGATCACATAGTCGCCATCGAGAATCCCGGCTTCGATCATACTATTGCCGGATACGCGAAGCATGTACACCTTGTCCGAAGTAACGATGTTCTCCGGCAGCGGGAAGTACTCTTCGACGTCTTCGACTGCGGTGATCGGTTGGCCGGCTGTTACCTTCCCGACGACAGGCACGCGAACCACATAGTCTTCGAAATTGTCCTGAAAGCGATCCTCTTCGGACAATAATTCGATGGCCCGAGGTTTGGTAGGGTCGCGGCGAATCAGGCCCTTCTTTTCCAGGCGTGCCAGATGACCGTGAACAGTGGAGCTTGAAGCGAGTCCGACGGCTTCGCCGATCTCGCGGACGGAGGGAGGATACCCCTTGTCCCGAACTTCCTTGCGAATGAAGTCGATAATGGCTTGCTGCCGATTGGATAATTTAGACATGAAAACACCTCTGTTTTCTCGATCATGTTTTCAATATTATACCATGGGATCTTGCGTTCGACAAACATAAGTTCGTTTTTTTTGATTTTTGTCGTGTTTTCGCTTGACATGAACGTATGTTCGCATTTATGATGAGAACAGGAAAAGGAACATACGTTTGCAGGAGGAGATTACAGATGCACGTCACACATACATATCATAATCGTTTCGCGAAGAAAGAGACCCGCCCTGTTCGCTTCGGGATTACGCGTGGACAAGCCTTGCTCTTTATCATTACATTCTCTCTCTTTTTTTACATGCTAAGCGAACTGGTGTTTGCTTCCGAAGCACATGGCTCTGCAAGCTCGCCGGACCAAAGGATCGTATCTGTTCAAACTGTCGCTCCCGTGATCCAAGAGGTGACTGTACGCGAAGGAGACAGCTTGTGGAAGCTGGCGTCGCGATATCAGGATGAAACAAGCATGGATGTGAACCAATTGATTCAAGAGATCAAAGTTCTCAATCAACTGGAAAGTCCGATCATCTATCCTGGACAGAGCCTGCTCATTCCCATGTCGTAATCGCTGCACTCAGCTTGCTTTGCTCAATTTCGGCTGTGTGATATAATAAAAGCCGCATGACGACAGAGTAGGAGGAACCAGCCAGTGGTCAGTGACGCGGAAATCAAACGAATTAACGAACTTGTGAAAAAATCGCGCGAGGAAGGTTTGACCGAGGAAGAAAAACTCGAGCAAAAAGCGCTTCGCCAAAAGTATATTGATGCTGTAAAACTATCTTTGAAGGCGAATCTGGATTCGATTCGTTACGTGGAAGACCTTGAAGAAAACGGTCCGAAACAGTAAGATAACAGATACGCATACAAAAAAGACATCCACGCACGAGGCTTGGATGTCTTTCTTGTTCTGAAAAAACGGATATATGATAGTCGAAGCATGCTTCGAAAGGAGGTTCAGCATGATAAGCTGGGTTGCCGTAGCTGTAGGCGGTGCGATCGGATCGCTGTTTCGTTATGGCCTCTCCTTGCTCGCCAATCAACCAGGTTGGCCATTGGGGACATGGCTGGCAAATGTACTCGGTTCCTTTTGTATCGGCATGTTCGCAGTCTGGGGCAAGGAACGTGGACTACTCTCGCCCGAATGGTATCTTCTTTTTGCTACCGGGGTGATGGGCGGCTTTACGACTTTTTCCACCTTCTCGCTCGAGGTTGTCGGTTTTTGGGGAGAGGGGCACTATTGGAGAGGGATCATGTACCTGTCAGCGAGCGTCATTGCAGGGCTGTTGTCATGTGGTGCGGGTATTTGGTTGGCTCGTCAAGTTTCTGGAACAGCATAGTGAGGGACAAGGCTTCCGCCATGAAAGGAGGAGAATCGATCACATGAGACACCCGGATTACGAACAGGAGCAGAGAAAGCTGGAAGAAACAATCGACCAAATCGAGCACGAGATTTCAGCGTTGCGAGAAGACATCCGAGAAGCCACGGACGACTACGTAAAGCAGGTTGTCAATTTTTCCAAAGCAAAAGAACTTCGGTATCTGGAGGATCATGGCCGTGAGAAGCCGTATTTTGGCCGCGTAGATTTTATCAAAGACGAAGTGTATGAACGGGATTCGGTATACATAGGAAAGCGCGGAGTGGTTCGAAGCGACACATTTGACTCTATCGTGGTGGACTGGCGGGCACCGATTGCCAGTCTTTACTACTCGGGTGAGAGCAAGGACGCATTTTACCGAATGGGCAGGGAGATCGTGCGCGGCGAGGTTACCTTGAAGCGAAATTTTGCCATTGAAAATGGGAAGATTACGGGAATTTACGACGGTGCGGTCAAGGAAACGATCAATCGGGAAATGAGCCATCCGGATGATTTCTTGCAGGAAGGCTTCATCGACGAGTTTTTGGCGGCCAATCTGAACGAGACAAATGACAGCCGCTTAAAGGATATTGTCGCGACCATTCAGTCGGAGCAGAATGACATCATCCGCGCTGAAAAGGATCGCCCGATCGTCGTACAGGGTGTAGCAGGAAGCGGGAAGACAACGATTGCCTTGCATCGGCTCTCTTATCTGATCTACAACTACCAGGATTCAATGCAGTCAAAGAAGTTCATGGTATTCGCTCCCAACCGGATGTTCCTGACCTATATTTCCGAGGTACTGCCCGAGCTGGGTGTCGATGATGTGATGCAGTCCACCTTTGTGGATTGGGCGGCGAAACGGGTCAAACTCATGCTGCCGAAGGGATGGCGCATCACGAGTCCGGATAAGCCGCTGGTATTGTTTTTTGACGAAGAGCAAGACCCGCGTGAGAAGAAGGCGGCTGCGAATCGGCTTCGCTTCAAAGGATCGTTGGCGTGCAAGCAAGCCTTGGAACAGTACATCCACTATATTATGGATACGCGGATTCCCTTCAAAAAGCTTAGTTTTGTCTTCTCGCGAACCAAGCAGGTTTTTGCGATAGACGGCGACTTCATCAAGAAGAGCTTTAAGGAGCTGTTTTCCCATCTTCCGTACCATCGACGGGTGGATGCGCTGCGCAAGCATTTGAAGCAGGAGATGAACAAGCATTTTTATGCGCATTTGCGAGAACTGAAGATAGATTTGGACAAACAGGGCTTGGCTAAATATGAAAAAATGCTGGATCAGATCCTCGACACTTACATGGTCTCCTTTCCGCGCCTGGATGTATTCGCCTCCTATCGAGAGCTGATGTCTGAGCCATCTCTGTTGCGCAGACTAGCCCCGACGGAAATCAGCGATGATGTAATCGAGGACACCTGCAGCTCCTCCCACGCCTTGTTCGCACAGGAAAGAATCGAGGTCGAGGACATCGCTGCTTTGCTGTATCTGCATCATCTGGTTGAGGGGATGGACGGCGCTGGACAGTTCGACCACACCGTCATTGACGAAGCGCAAGATCTGAGTGCGCTGGAGATTGCCGTCATTGCGCTGGCGACAAAGGCGAACTCACTGACAATCGTCGGAGATATTGCCCAAGGGATACACGCCTATCGCGGAATACATTCCTGGGATGATCTGACCCAAGGCGTTTTTTTGCAGCCGAGGGCAAGCATGTATACATTGTCGCAAAGCTATCGCTCTACGGTCGAGATCATGCGCTGTGCCAATGAGATCCTGAAGCAGATTGATCTGCCCATCACCGTACTTGCCAAGCCTGTGCTGCGCTATGGAGAACGGCCAGAAATGCTCCTCCAGTCGTCCCGCAACGACATGTGGGAGCAGATTGCCAGCCGTGTCAAACAATATATGGATGAAGGCTTCCGCTCCATTGCTATCGTGACCAAGACCATCGCCGGAAGCAAGCGGGCGCACAAATCGCTCAAGGCGCAGATCCCATCCCTGACCTTGTTAAGCAGCAAAGACAAGCATTTTCCGGGAGGCATTACGGTCATGCCTGCTTTTCTGACAAAGGGATTGCAGTTTGATGTCGTCATTCTGGTGGATGTGGAACAATACGAACGCAATGAATGGGATGCGAAGCTGTTGTACGTAGCGATGACTCGTCCCGTACACCGGCTGGTCGTGACGGGCAACCCAGATCAACCCGGGCCATTATGGACTCGCATGCCACAAGAGCTGTATACGACAACATAGGCAAAAGCCCCCAGCTGCGGCATAAAAACGTTTGCTGGGGGTCTTCTCGTGTTGTCTGCCAAAATCTTAGTGATCGCCGTGATTTCCTTTGGAAGGGTTGGTAATCACATAGCCTTCTTGCGGCAGGTAGAGATAATCAATCACGATTCCGTCCAAAAGAGGTTCATCCTTCTTCAGAATCACATCGATTTCTTTATCCGTAGACACGACTGCATCGTCGTCTCCAGCTTTGTCCAAAGCGAGGCCGTAATGCGCATGATCGCCGTGGGAATGCGTTATGTAGACACGCAGCTTCAATTCCTTGTCTTCTTCCTGTTCCAATACGGTGTTCAGTTGCTTGGCTGCATTACGGGTAATTTTTACCTTCATGGGGCAAGTCTCCTAACTGGAATAAAGTCTCTTCTCCATATTAGCAAAGAGGGAATTGCAGATGCAATGTGGAAAGTTTACTCGTACTGTCTGATAGAGGAGGACTTCTAGAGATGAAGATCGATTTGCGCAGTGATACGGTGACGAAACCAACCGAAGAAATGATACTCGCGATGGCACAGGCTGAAGTAGGAGACGATGTGTATCAGGAGGACCCTACTGTCAATCGTTTGGAGGAGATCGCGGCAGACCTTTTGGGAAAGGAAGCTGCCTTATTTGTGACGAGCGGCACGCAGGGGAATCAAGTGGCAGTCTTGACCCACTGTGTCAATGGTGATGAGGTAATTCTGGAAGCCGAATCCCATCTGTTTTACTATGAGAGCGGAGCGATGGCGGCTTTGGCAGGCGTCCAGACGCGAACATTGCCGGGCGAGCGCGGCGCGATGAAGGCTGCCGATGTGGAAAAGGCCATTCGCGGGAACAATATTCATTTTCCGAGAACAAAGCTGATCTGCATGGAAAATACGCATAACCGTGCGGGAGGAGCCATTCTGTCACCGGAGCAGATGAAAGAAGTGTACGATGTGGCACGGAAGCATCAGATCCAGGTGCACCTCGATGGAGCCCGGTTATTTAACGCAGCCGCGGCACTGAGCATCGATGTCCGGGAGTTGACGAAGTACACGGATACGGTTCAGGTCTGCTTGTCCAAAGGCTTGAGTGCCCCTGTTGGTTCGATTTTGGCAGGAGACCGGGATTTTATTGCAGAAGCGAGATGGTGGCGCAAAAAGCTGGGAGGCGGTATGCGCCAGGCAGGTTATTTGGCGGCGCCGGGGATCATTGCGCTCACACAGATGACAGGACGTCTGACAGAAGACCACCTCAATGCCCAGAAGCTAGCAAAAGGCTTGCGTGACCTTGAGCTCGATGTAGCGCAGGCAGATACCAATATCGTACTGGTCGATACAGCTTCCCGACAATTGACAGCCGTGGATTTTATCTCGCGTTTGCGGGATAAAGGGGTCCTGGCAAGCGATTTTGATGAGTATGTGACCCGATTTACAACGCATCGCCATATTAGTGAGAGCGATATTTCCCTTGTTCTGGACATCATCACGAGTGTATTGGAAGAATGCCCCCTCCATCTGTAAGGGGGCTTCTATTATTGTCCGGGCTGTTGTGTAAATCACAGCCGCCTATGAAATACTAGGGATAACCCAATCATTTGGAAATGGAGGGAAGGGAATGATCTCTGCAAGGGATCGAGAACGAATTCAAAACCAAATGCACCGCGACGAGAGCAAGATCGTCAATATCGTCTTGAACAATGACACACAAGTAGCTGGAGAAATCGAACAAGCCACCCACCAGGGGATCTATCTGGCAGATGGCAGGTACTATGACTATGAGCAGATTCAGGAAATCAACGGCTTGTAAAAGCGCTACTACAGAAGAGGAGCAGGAAAAAAGTGGCGCAGGCCATCAGGCAGTTCTTTTTGCCACAGTCCCCAGACGTGATCTCCCGGCTTCTCGCGATAGGAGACAGCCGCTCCTTTTTGTTCCAGGATTTGCTTGGCTTCACGATTCCAGTAGATAAAATCAAAAGTCCCGCTATGTGTCTCCACTGCCGTCTCATCCAGACCGACGACCATCCAGATGTCCAGCCATTTCAAGCTCTCCTTCTTGGCCAAAGCGTCCAACGTAGGCTGGAAGTAAGCGCCGGACAAGGATAGCACCTTCGGAAACAGATCGGGCCGATCCAGCGCGAGATGAAGGGATACGGTCCCGCCCAAAGAATCGCCTGCCAAGACACGTGATGAAGGATCGCGGCGGACAGGATAGCGCTCCTCGATATAGGGGAGCAATTCGTCTGTAAAAAAGCGTTTGTAGGCTTCCGTGCGGGAACCATTGGCAGCATACTCGCTGGTGCGCTTGCTTCGTTCGACAGAGACGCCAACGATCATAAACGGCTCGATGCCTTCTTCGAGGATCAATTGATTGGCGATGGTCGCGATTCTGCCCATCGTGAAAAAATCATTTCCATCCTGGCAATAGACCACTGGGTAAGAGAGAAGTTCGTTATATCCTGGGGGAGCATACACTTTGACCAGGCGAGGAGCATCCACGTATTGGCTAGGGACTTCTTCCTTGAAAATCGTGCGTTTTACATAATCTGACACGTTTTACGGCCTCCTACTTTTTCCACGAAATAAACTTAAGGCTTGAAAAAAAATGATACAGCTTTTATAGTAAATGATAACAGGAAGGAAATAAACCCTGTAATATCAATGCTATAACACATTAAACAGACTTTCTCCTGAGGTATAACAGGGTAGTGTAACAGCTACAACAATCAGCAAAGGAAGCTGGCGTGATTCCCTAACGAGTGACGACTGAGCAATCGCTTGGTTGCTGTAAGCGTTTCGGGTATCACAAGAGCCCCTTAATCTAGTGACGAGGTGAAATGTGATGAGCGTATCCACTGCTGTTGAACAAACAGGCAATAACACCCCGCTGCAAATTCTTGCACCGGATGGGACGGTAGTTCGTCCTGACTTGATGCCAAAGCTCTCCGATGATGAATTGCGCGAACTGATGCGTAAAATGGTCTTTACCCGCGTGTGGGACCAACGTGCGATCAGTCTGAACCGTCAAGGACGTCTCGGCTTCTACGCTCCTGTAGCAGGACAAGAAGCGAGCATGATCGGTTCCGAGGCAGCTCTTTCCAAAGAAGACTTTATCCTGCCAAGCTACCGCGACATTCCGCAAATGGTGTGGCACGGATACCCGATGCATAAAGCATTTCTCTACTCCCGCGGTCATATCGAGGGCGGTCGCATTCCTGAAGACGTCAATGTCCTGATGCCGCAAATCATCATTGCAGCACAATGTACACAAGCGACAGGTGTAGCAATGGGCTTCAAGCTGCGCGGCGAAAAACGCGTGGCAATCAACTATTTCGGTGATGGCGCGACATCCCAAGGTGACTTCTACGAGGGCATGAACTTCGCGGGTGTGTACAAGTTGCCTGTCATTTTCTTCTCGCAAAACAACGGCTATGCGATCTCCCTTCCGTTCGAAAAGCAAACCGCTTCTGAAAACATCGCGGTTAAAGCGGTTGCAGCAGGTATCGCAAGCGAGCGCGTAGATGGAATGGACATCATGGCAGTATACTACGCCGTGCAAAAAGCAAAAGAGCGTGGCGTAAACGGCGAAGGCGCGACTCTGATCGAAGCCTTGACCTATCGTTATGGCCCGCACACGATGGCAGGGGATGACCCGACTCGCTATCGTACAGGTGAAGAGCAAAGCGAGTGGGAGTTGAACGACCCGCTGATCCGCTTCCGCAAATTCCTGGAAAGCAAAGGCCTGTGGAGCGAAAAAGACGAAGAAGCTGTTATCGAAGAAGCAAAACAAGCAGTAGCAGATGCAATCAAAAAAGCGGATGAAACGCCAAAAATGAAAGTATCTGAACTGATCGATGTAATGTTCGAGACACTGCCACCAGCATTGGAAGAACAAAAGGCAGAATACCTGGCGAAGGAGTCGAAGTAAGCCATGGCACAAATGACAATGGTTCAAGCCATTACGGATGCGATGCGCGTTGAACTGAAACGCGATGAAACCGTACTCGTCTTTGGGGAAGACGTAGGGAAAAACGGCGGGGTGTTCCGCGCTACCGAAGGCCTGCAATCCGAATTCGGAGAGCAGCGCGTATTTGATACACCACTCGCAGAGTCTGGGATTGGCGGACTGGCTGTAGGTCTGTCCATCAATGGCTTCCGTCCTGTAGCAGAAATCCAGTTCTTCGGGTTTGTCTTTGAAACCTTTGACGCGATTGCTTCCCAAGCAACGCGCATGCGCTACCGTTCCGGCGGGCGTTTTTCCAGCCCAGTTACCTTCCGCTCTCCTTTTGGAGGCGGGGTAAAAACGCCTGAGCTGCACGCAGACTCCCTCGAAGGTCTGATGCTGCAAACCCCTGGTCTGAAGGTCGTCATTCCTTCCAATCCATATGATGCCAAAGGTTTGCTGATCTCCGCGATCCGCGATAATGATCCGGTCGTGTTCCTGGAGCACATGAAGCTGTACCGCTCCTTCCGTCAAGAGGTTCCAGAAGGTGAATACACCATTCCGCTCGGAAAAGCGAACATCGTGAAAGAAGGAAGCGACGTTACCATTATTACGTACGGCGCGATGGTTCATACCAGCCTGAAAGCAGCGGAAGAAATCGAGAAAGCACGCGGAGCGAAGGTAGAAGTCATCGACCTGCGCACCATCAGCCCGCTCGATATCGATACCATCGTCGAATCCGTGAAGAAGACCAATCGTGCCATCGTGGTACAAGAGGCTCAAAGAACTTCCGGTGTAGCAGCAGAAATCATTGCGCAAATCAATGAGCGCGCCATTCTTCATCTGGAAGCACCAGTCCTGCGCGTGACAGCTCCTGATACCGTATATCCTTTTGCTCAGGCAGAAGATGTATGGCTCCCTGACGTGAAACGCGTCGTGGATGGACTGACCCAAGTGCTCGACTTCTAATGAAGGTTCAAGGAGATAATTGGCGGAAAAGTTGAGAGCTTTCCGCCTTCTTTTGGCACAAACCTGTTTTCATTACGGAAGTGTTTATGAAGGAGGAGAATAGCGTGAGTCGTTTTACATTCAGACTCCCGGAGCTGGGCGAGGGCATCCATGAAGGCGAAATCGTCAAGTGGCACGTACAGCCAGGAGATAGCGTAGAAGAAGACCAAGTAATCATGGAAGTGCAAAATGATAAGGCAGTGGTTGAGGTTCCATCCCCTGTAAAGGGTAAAGTCATCGAATTGAAGGTGACAGAAGGAACTGTCAGTGTAGTTGGAGATCCACTGATCGAGTTTGAAGTAGAAGGGGAAATCCCGAACTTGCCGGACCACGGTCATGGTGACGCTCCTGCAGCAGAAGCGGCTCCGGCACCTGCAGCATCCGCTGACAAAATGGAGCCAGGCTGCGATATCGGCTCCCAAGTGAGCGCTAATGCAAATCAGGCTTTGGAAACACCGATGGCTCAGGCAACGGCTACTGCAACAGCAGCGCCAATTGACCGCAAGCACGTACTGGCGACGCCATCCGTTCGCAAATACGCACGTGAAAAAGGCGTAGCTCTGGCGACCATTCCTGGAACAGGCAAATTGGGTCGCATCACACGCGAGGACGTGGACCGCTTCGTCGCGGGCGGAGCCGTAGCGGCGGCAGCTCCAGCAGCACAAGCGGAGGCAGCAGCGGTTGCACCGGCGGCAGAAGCACCTGCAGCGACAGGCGTATCGCAAGCAGCAGCTACACCAACTGTTCACTACACACCTGCAGCAGGTGGAGAAGTCGAAGAACGCGTACCGCTCAAAGGAATGCGCAAGGCGATTGCCAAAGCAATGGTCAAATCGGCTTATACCGCACCGCATGTTACGATCTTCGATGAGGTAGACGTAACGGCATTGGTGGAAATGCGCAAAGAGGCGAAACCGCTCGCAGAAGAGCGCGGTGTCAAATTGACGTATCTGCCGATGATCGTAAAAGCGGTCGTAGCGGGTCTGAAGAAGTTCCCAGAATTGAACGCTTCTATCGATGATGAAAAACAAGAGATCATCTACAAGAAGTACTATAACATCGGAATCGCAACCTCGACCGAAGACGGATTGCTGGTCCCTGTCGTCAAGGCGGCAAACAGCAAGTCGATTTTCCAAATCGCAGGCGAGATCGGCGAGTTGGCGAAAAAAGCCCGAGAACGCAAGGCAACTGTAGATGAGTTGAAGGGCTCTACCTTCAGCATCACCAATATCGGCTCTGCTGGCGGCATGTTCTTCACACCGATCATCAATCACCCTGATGTAGCGATCCTGGGGGTAGGCCGCATCAGTGAAAAACCAGTAGTGAAAAACGGAGAAATCGTAGTAGGTCAAGTACTGTCCCTCTCGCTCAGCTTCGACCATCGTCTGGTGGATGGCGAGCCTGCACAGCGCTTCATCAACTACGTGAAGCAGCTTCTGGAGAACCCTACGCTGCTCGTCATGGAGGGATAAACAACTATGGTAGTAGGTGAATTTACAACAGAGGTGGACGTCCTTGTCATCGGTGCAGGTCCCGGCGGATATGTAGCAGCCATCCGTGCGGCTCAACTGGGTAAAACCGTTGCCGTCGTGGAAAAGGCAGATTTGGGCGGTGTGTGCCTGAACGTGGGTTGCATTCCTTCCAAGGCTATGATCCACGCTGCACATACCTATGAGCATACACAGCATACCGCAGACATGGGAATTACCATGGATAACGTACGAGTGGATTTTGCCAAAGTTCAAGAGTGGAAAAGCGGTATCGTCAAACAATTGACCGGTGGCGTTGCGTCCCTCTTCAAAGGGCATAAAATTCAAGTGATCCCTGGAGAAGCACTTTTCGTGACTGAAAATGAAGTGCGCGTTTTCCACGGCTACGATGTGAACCGCTATCGCTTTGAGCATTGCATCATCGCGACCGGTTCCCGTCCGATCGAATTGCCGGCATTCCCATTCGGCAAACGGGTACTGTCTTCCACGGAAGCACTTTCCCTTACAGAACTGCCAAAAAGCCTCGTGATCATCGGCGGCGGTTATATTGGCATCGAGCTGGGTACCGTTTTTGCGAAGTTCGGAACCAAAGTCACCATTCTGGAAGGCTCTGATCAGATCCTGCCGGGCTTCGAGCCTGACATGCCGCGATTGGTTGAGCGCAAGCTGAAAAAGCTGGGCGTCGAGATCAAGACCAAAGCATTGGCACAAGGCATGGAAGAGACTGAGAACGGTGTAATCGTCAAAGCGGAAGTGAAGGGCGAACAACAGCAAATCGAAGCTGAATACGTCCTCGTCACCGTAGGCCGCCGTCCGAATACAGATGAGCTCGGCTTGCGTGAAGTAGGAATCAACCTGACAGACAGAGGTTTGGTTGTCGTCGATAAGCAAGGCCGCACCAATATCCCGAACGTGTACGCGATTGGGGATATCGTGGCAGGACCTGCGCTCGCACACAAAGCATCCTATGAAGCGAAAGTGGCTGCCGAAGCAATCGCAGGCAAACCTTCCGAAGTAGATTACAAAGCGATCCCTGCTGTTGTATTCTGCGATCCGGAAATCGCCAGCGTCGGCATCAACGAGCGGGAAGCAAAAGAACAAGGCCTCGATTATGTAGTCGGCCGGTTCCCGTTTGCTGCCAATGGACGTGCTCTTTCCGTCAATGCTGGCGAAGGCTATGTGAAGCTGATCGCCGACAAGGAAACCAAGCTGGTTCTCGGAGCACAAATCGTAGGGCCGGAAGCATCCAATATTATCGCGGAAGTTGGATTGGCGATCGAAATGGGCGCGACACTGGAAGACATCGAATTGACCATTCATGCCCATCCGACCTTGGGTGAAGTGACCATGGAAGCGGCTGAGCTCGCCTTGGGCCACCCCATCCATGTCATGAAATAAGTCTTCCATTGAGAGGACGAAGTAGCCTTGTACCAAAATGGTGCAAGGCTACTTTTTACCACATATTACCCTTTCCAGCATCTCTTATTTATTGTAAAATAGTGGGAGATATAGTGCGGGTGGGGGTCGGCAGCATGGAGATTACGAGTAAAATGATTGATGACTTGCGCCAAAAGCTGGAGAGTGCCGCGAAAAATGCAGGCTACAATTTTCTGGACCCAGAAATTGTAAGGATTAGCCAACAACTTGATAAACTTATTGTTGCGCATATGCGCCAATACGAAAAACGCCCTTCGTAGGGCGTTTTTATTGGATAGAGGGAGGATTATCCCAGGGTGTATTGGACATGCACGCCTGATCCTTTTTGGAATAAGAAAGGTGTCGAGCGAAAAAAATGACTGGGATACAATAGGATATGCTCCGTTTTTTGTGCTGAATCAGAAATAGGGATGGCGAACTGGAGCTGATCATCTAGATAGATGAGCGATGGACAGACGTCTTGCAGGAAGGCTGCCAAGGCTGGAATGTCGCGGCAGGCTGCCTGCAGCTTCTCCGCCTCTTGGTCAAACAACGGAGCGATTCGGTCCCAGATGGCTGCGAAAAGCAGCTGCCAATAAGAAGAAAGAAAGAGGCTGAAACGCCCTTTGACATAATCAGGATCTGTATGTACATCCTCTGCAATGGGAGGCTTTTCATGATGCTGCGACCAGCTTTGAAGCAGGGGTGCCAGACTGTTCTGAAACTCTCTTGTCTCCAGATGGACGATGTAGGAGTATAAGTCCGTGTCGGAATGGAGAGCATGTTTTTGGACCGGGTCGAAAATTCCGGGAATTCCGTACCGAAAAACCGGTTTGAAATATTCCCATTCCTTGATCAGCCGTTCTGAGTGAAATTTCGCAATGATCTCTTCCACCCACTCTGCAAATGGCTCGGGTGTTGAAGTCTGCGCCAGGGCGTGGAGGCTTGCCGTCATTTCATACAAGGGGGAGACGTGAAAACTTACAATTCGGGAAAGCGGACTGTTGCTGCCTTTTAGTGGAATGAGGATCATCGTACGTAACCTCCAAAGAAAATGGTAAATCCATCATAGAACAATCATGTGGGACAATTCAATAACTTTTATTGTAAATAAATGGAAATTGAAAAGCCCGGCATCGTGTGCCGGGCATGAGTTGTGTTCGGTGGCGGAGCCTTACCCTTCTCTGGTTCGAATTTGACGCGAATGATTTTCCTGCTTGACCTTTTTGGAACCAGGCATTGGTTCCCCAGTTTGCTCGAGAGGTCTCGCTTCATTATTATAGGCTTCGTGCGGGTTTTGATCGAGATGCAAATCCTTTTCCATTCTCATCACTCCTTCCAGATTAGTGTGATGCAAGTGAATGATGACGAAACATAGGAAATGCTGGTATTCTATAGAGAAGCATGTCCGCTTCACGACTATGCAACATAATATTTATTATGTTAACTTAAAGGGAGAACAATATCGTGCCTGTTAGCCTTTGAAAGGAGCGATCACATGCCGCTTTTAATCGCACCGGTTTTTAATTCCATAGCACCCAAACCGTTTCGGATGGAGCTGCCGAATTCCTACTACCTTGTAGCGGGGGCGGAAAAACCATACGAGTTGGCTTCCAAGTACCTGCGCAATGAAATGGACGAAAACAAACGATTGTTTGATAAACGGGTTGATCCCATGAGCCTGTTTCTCGTCGCGGATACCCCCGATATGAGAATCAAGGATGATCAGGATTGGATCGAAGAAATTGAAGGCAAATTGAACATGTCTGTAATGAATGGAATCTGTTCGATCCCTTATGTGGTTACGATTCAACCCGATATGTTCGGAATCAATTATCTGAAACGCTCTCTCGACGGCAGCAGGTTCGTTTTTGATTCCGATGCCCAGGACATTTTCGTCTCACTGCTGGATCAAAAGCTGCCCTCGCTGGCTTTTCGCAGATATACACTGTCGCTCGAAAAAAAGAGAACAGAAGACCAATTGCTCGATTTATGGATTGCCTTGGAGTCCCTGTTTGCCCCTGACGGGAAAAAAGGGGAAATCACCTATAAATTGCGCCTGCGCATGGCTTATTATTTTGGGTCTACGTTTGAAGAGCGGGAAAGGATTGCCGAGTTTATCAAAAAATCGTATAATCAGCGCTCAGAGATTGTTCACAGCGGAAAGATATTTGGCCAAAAAATCAGCAATGAAGTGAACCTGCTGCGGTTGATGGCACGATCGGCCATTTTAAATACGGCGATGGAAGGAATCACCGTGCAGGAGCTGCGCGTTCGCTTGGACCATTTGATTATGGCTGGCGAGGACTATGTGAAGCGCTACTCTCCCAAACGTTTTGAAAGAATTACGCTAAACGCCTAAGTGAGGTTACAATCAGGAGGAATTTATGAGTGTCTTGATAGTGGAAAACTTGTCCCATGGATTTGGGGACCGCATTTTGTTTCGCGATGTATCCTTTCGTTTGCAGCCCGGAGACCGGGTAGGTCTGGTCGGGGCAAATGGAACCGGAAAATCGACGATGATGGGGATTTTAACGGGTCAAAACATGGCTGACCACGGCCGTATCGAATGGATGCCGAAAGTCCAGTATGGCTATCTGGATCAGCATACCAAGCTGGAAGCGGGAAAAACCATCCGCGATGTGCTGAAGGATGCCTTTGCGCCATTGCTCGAGCAAGAAAAGGAATTGATGGAGATCGGGGAAAAAATGGCGGATGCCTCTCCCGAGGAGTTGGAAGAGCTGCTGGAGCGCATGGGAGAGATTCAGGATCGTCTGGAGACAAGCGGTTTTTACCTGATCGATGCCAAGGTGGAGGAGATCGCTAACGCGCTGGGACTGAGCGCGATCGGGCTGGATCGAGATGTCGCTTCATTGTCAGGGGGACAGCGCACCAAGGTACTGTTGGCCAAATTGCTTCTGGAACAGCCGACTGTGCTCTTGCTTGATGAGCCGACGAACTACCTGGACGAGGAGCATATCGTCTGGCTGAAGAATTACCTCAAAGAATATCCGTATGCATTCATGCTGATTTCTCACGATACGTCCTTTATGAACGAGGTCGTCAACGTGATCTATCATTTGGAATTTACGAAGCTGAACCGCTATACAGGGAACTATGAATCATTCCTGGCCCAGTCTGAGATGAAGCGAAGCCAGCATATCGACGCGTTTGAGCGGCAGCAGGAAGAGATTGCGAAAATGGAGGATTTCATTGCTCGCAACAAGGCACGCGCCTCCACGACAGGCCGGGCAAAAAGCCGCCAGAAGCAGCTGGACCGCATGGAGCGCATCGACAAGCCGGAATCAGCTGCGAAACCGACCTTTATTTTCAAAGAATCCCGTGCGAGCAGCCGTTTCGTCGTCGAGACAGAGGATCTGGAGATCGGGTATTCCCACACCTTGCTGCCCAAGCTGAGCGTCAAGCTGGAGCGAGGCGAGAAAGTCGCGATTGTCGGGATGAACGGTGTCGGTAAATCCACCCTGCTCAAAACCTTGTTGGGCATCATTCCTCCGCTCGGCGGCAAGCTGGAGCGCGGCGATTTCCTGCATCCTGCTTACTTTGAACAGGAAGTAAAGGCAAAACCGATCACAGCGCTTGACGAGGTATGGAATGAATTCCCGTCCATGACCAATCATGAAGTTCGCGGCGCATTGGCTCGATGCGGTTTGAAAAACGAGCATATCAACCGCAACATGAACGCCTTGTCGGGGGGCGAGCAGGCGAAGGTGCGTCTATGCAAGCTGCTCCAGCGCGAGAGCAACTGGCTGGTATTTGACGAGCCGACGAACCACTTGGATGTGGTCGCCAAGGAAGAATTGAAACGTTCATTAAAAGAATTCAAAGGTACCGTCCTATTGGTCTGCCACGAACCGGAATTCTATGAAGACTGGGTAACGCAGGTATGGAATGTAGAAGAGTGGAGCCTGGCACAGAGCAAGGCACCCATTAAATTGTAAGCATGAACAAAAACAGGCAGCCCCAGCATCTGGGACTGCCTGTTTTACATATGTTTATTCAGCGCTCTCCGGCATCACGGCCCATGCGTTGGGCAAATACCGCCCGCGATGATAAGGGGAAGAAGTACTGGTGATTGCCTCACCGTTATACAGCATCATCGAGCTGGAACCGCCATCCATCGCCATCGCGGTCACGACGCCGCGCTGCTCCAAAAGCTCGGCCATGTCATTCATGCTGGCGCCGATGGAGTGGCTGGGCTGGCGGCCGTCAATAACAGCGAAAACGATGGTCCCATCTTCTTTTTGTCCGATAGCCGTCCGCGGTTGAATGCCCCAGCTTTTGGCAGGCTTGTCTGCGAACAGATTCTTGCCGTTTACGATTAATTGCGGACGGAAGCTCATGGCATCGCGAACGCCCATTTTGACCAGCTGTTCGGCACTGTAGCTGCCTGTCACCAGCTTTCCATCGTATGTGATGCCAAGGGCGGTCTCTCCTGATCTGGGATTGTAGCCCTGCAGGATTTTCCCATCCTTGATCACGACTCCGTAGGCAGTAGCGCCTTTTCCGTAGCCGTCTGGATCATGGAATCCGCTCGCATTGACGATCCCGATCGCATTTGTTTTTTTCACGAACTCGTCCAGCAGATCCCCACGGTCCTTGCGATTGGTCACTAGTAGATGAACCCGATTGGGATCGCTGATGTACATGATCTTGCCTCTGAAAAAATAACTGCCCTTGGATACGTATATATCTTCGATTTCAATCAACTCACGCGGTTTTTCCGGTTCAGGGATTGGTGCAGGCAACGGTCCGTAGATGACATCGTTTTGAAGATCTGGATCCGACTCCGGTACCGAATTGATCACCTCTGGATTCGTTATTTGCTGTTTCAGAGCCTGCAGCTTCTCTTCAGGCAAAAATGTGTACGGAGCCCAGTAATCATGCTGCGTGGTCAGCAAGGTCCCGGCAGCCCATTCGCGAAGTTCTACCCCTGTCTTGGTTCCAAAAAGAAAAAGAAGACCCAAAGAGGCACAGGTGGTAAAGCAGAGGGTAGAAACAAGAAAGAAACGCTTTACCCAGCGCATAGGTCTTCGCCGAGCGGCTTTTTTGCGCGTACGGGTCCGCGACAGGGTATGGATCGTGTCACTCATGACATTCCTACTTTCTCGGATAACTTTCTACTACAATAGGACGAAAAAACGGGTAAAAAGTTACAAGGAATGAAGAAAAGTGGCTGTCGGGAAAGCTAATGGCAGGAGGTGAGGGTTGTGAGAGGATTCGACAAGGAGTTTCAGAAGGAAGTAGAGGAGTACCAAAATAGTGATAAGGGGACCCGGAATCAGACAACAAGCCGGGATCGACACGACCTGCAGGAGAAGCAGGAGACCCGTATGGATTCCAATAACGGCTAGGGATGAACGGGCGAGGTCCTAAAAGGATTTCGCCTGATTGCGTGACCTCTGTTTTCTCCGGGCAAAGTGTGGTAAGCTTACCCAATGCAAGATTTTCATGCCAGGAGGGTTCTTGTGAGTACCACGTTTGCTGATTTACATGTCGCTGCACCGCTTGTTGAACGATTGCGTGAACAAAAAATGGAGACGCCGACCCCTGTGCAGGCCGAGGCGATTCCTGTCATATGGGAAGGAAAAGACGCCTTCGTCGAATCGCCGACCGGAACAGGCAAAACCTATGCCTATCTGCTGCCGATTCTGTCCAAGGCGGATATCGATAAAAAGGATGTACAGGCCATCGTACTGGCTCCGACACATGAGTTGGTCATGCAGATCGCCCGCGTGGCTGAGGGTTTGCTCCCTGGGCAAGATGCTGCCGTTCTCCCACTGATCGGGGGAGTGGATGTGAAGCGCCAGATCGAGAGGTTGAAGAAAAAGCCGATGCTTATCGTCGCCACGCCAGGCAGGCTGCTGGAATTGATCGAGCAGCGCAAAGTCAAGCTGCATGAAGTGAAAACGGTCGTAGTCGACGAAGCTGACCGCATGCTGGATGCAGGCTTCGGCAAGCCTGTGTTCGATGTGATGAAGCGTACCTTGCGCGACACCCAGCGGCTGTTTTTCTCTGCGACGATTCCAGAGGCGGTCATCGATCAGGCTTCTGCGGTCACCAGAGACGAGGTTGTCATCCGCGCTGAGGCTCCTGAGGGAGCGCAAGGAGTCGCCCACATGTATTTGCTGACCGATCCGCGCAAAAAGGTGGATACGTTGCGCCGACTGCTGCGTCTCGTGAATGTCCGTTCGTCGATTGTATTCGTCAACCAGATCGACAAGGTGGATGAAATCGTCTCCAAATTGAATTACCATCATTTGCCATGCCGGCTGCTGCACCGGGAGGCGACGAAAGAAGAGCGGGCACGTACAATCCAACAATTCCGCGACGGTGTCTTTCCGGTTCTGATCACGACAGATGTCTCCGCAAGAGGGATCGATATTCCGGGTGTAGAGTGTGTCGTACACTACGATCCGGCACCTGACGCAGATACGTATGTGCACCGCAGCGGGCGTACAGGTCGTATGGGACGAGCTGGACTGGTGTTTTCCGTGATCAGTTCCCAGGAGCTGTTTATCATTCGCAAATTTGCCAAACAGACGGGATTGACCATCACGGAAAAAATCATGGCGCACGGGGCTTTGCAAGACCCGGGAGAAAGCCGTGGCGCAAAGCCGATGGGCAAGAAGATGGACACGCGGCAAACCCCAGCAAAAACTGGCAAAGCGAAGCCCGCCGGCTCCAAAGCGGGACCGACCCGGACTACAGGAACGAAAAACGGAAAAATCGGCAAGCCGCGTACATAGAAAGCGCATCAATGGAACAAAGTAGAACAGACATTACTCTTGTCTGTTGGAGGGAACCATGCGCAAAGATCGTTTGGCTGAAGAAGACTTGCTGGTAAACGGTCCTGTCGGCGGTGAGGTGTTGACGAAGCAGGAGCGTCAGACGCTTCGTGGCGAAGCCAGTGAACTCAAGGACATGATGGAGAAGGCCAAACAAGAGCCGATCTCGGAGTAGCTATTTGGTAAAAAGCGGAGCGATGCGGTGAAGCGATCACGGCAGACGCGCTCCGCTCTTTTCTTTGTCTGAAAAGGCCTGACCGCATGCGCGCCTTTTGATATAATCATTTCGTTGCAGTAAAGACGGGAGCGAAATGATGATGAAATTTCAAATAGATTGGTTGTCCTTTTATTTGATCGAACAGCCGGAGAGTGAAGACTCTCCCAAGCTCGTAAGAATGACCCGGCATCTGAATCACGATGAGTACGAGAAGAGCGAACTTCGCGACTTTTTGGACGGAGAATTTGCCCGAATCGCCAAGAGAAAAGTGGAAGAGAATCCGCGCAGCGACGGCACCCCGACTAAACTGGGGCGATTCGTCCTCGAGCCGGGCCATCCGCTCGATTCCAACCCCAACTACGCGCTGCTTTCACGGCTGGTGCAGGCCGAAACGTCAGCAGAGAGCAAAGAGCCTTGCCAGGAGCTGGTTCAGTCGTATTTGCGCACCTCCCAGGTGAGGGGCGGCGTGCTGATCGTCGTGCGGACGCGTCTGGAGCTGCTGGACGAACGGTATGTGTTTATCCTCAAATGCGATTTTGAACAAAAAACAGCGGTAATTACAGACGAAAAAAGTCTGATTGCCAATGTGCAAATGGCGATCAACGCGAAAAACATGAAATCGATCATGTATCCGTATATGATTGAATCAGGGATGAATGACCCCTATCATGTGAAGATTCATCAGTTTTCTCACGCGCGTTACTTCGAGGAGTTTTTGCGCTTCATTGAATACCCGCAATCTGTGCCGCAGCTTGTCTCCGAAGAAGTGATCTCCCTGGCGAGACAGCATATTGCCTTCACCTATCCGGAAGAGACAGAGGAACGGCTGCGCGAGGAAGAAGCCATCGAGCTGATTGCGGCCAGTCCCAAGCGAGAGCTGGCGGAAAAATGGGAGCATGAGACGGTGATGGAAGCCATGCAGATCATCACGGATCGCCAGCCGGAAGTAGAACTGAAATTCAAGCTGGATCATATGCAGATTCGCACCATGCTTGCAGATTATGGATCGAGCTTGCACATCGCCAAGGTTAACGGCCGTTATCTGGTGTTGCTGGAGGGAGAAATGCTGCAGTTCGAGCGAGGGGTTTCTCCGGTGGAGTTCGTCAAACCGAAAGAATTGGCTGAGATTGTGCGGGAGATTGAATCCCGTGGGAGCCGGACTGGCGGTGGGCAGACGGTTCATGCAGTTCCCGCATCGGGTCAGGGCGAGGATACAGACAAGCCGCCTTGGGAGTAAGAAAGGAGGATGGCAGCGAAATGAGCAAAAAGCAGGACCATAGCAGCAAACAAAAGAAGAGCCCCGTGACCGTAAGCGGGCAACAAAATCGCGTCTATCCCGTTATTCGTCATGCAAGCCTGGTACAAAAGCAGCCACAGCGCTGGGTGTCCAAGCCGCATACGGCCGATACAGCTATCCTGTACGCGTTGGATATGGGCGAGGGCTATATGCTGATCGAGCCTCACATGCTGACGGAAGCCGGATGGACCCCGGAGGAATTGCATCACCACGCGATGGAAAATCTGAAGAAACTACCTTTTTCTGTAAAAAGCCAATCGGTGGGGGATAACCTCATCCATTTTATCAGCCCGACGGATGGCTACGCGGCGAGCCGGATCTTGCTGGACGATCTGCTGCGCGATTTTGACGCGAAAAAAACGGGAGATTCCCTGGGGGTCTCGATCCCACACCAGGATGTTCTCATTGTCGCCGATATGGTTGGGGAGACAGGAGCCCATCTGTTAGCCAGGCTGACGTATGATTTTGCTTCAAAGGGAGAGGTCCCGATCTCTTTATTGCCGTTCTACTGGGAAGATGGAGAGCTGACGCCTTTTCTCGTCGTTTCCCATGATGGGAAGTAAAAGGGGCAGGATGAAAGGCGGGAGGTCATGAAGCGTTTTTTAATCGGTCAGTACGGTGGTTTTGATTGGCAGAAATATGAGCGGGATTTCAAAACCGGCTTTTATGGCATCGAAGCCTGCCTGTTTGCTGACGAGGCAGGAATTCGCACATTGGTGAAGGAAGCACAAACCAACAATTTTGCCATCGGGATTCACTACCCGCTGCGGGCGAAGCAGGGGATGCTTCGTGACGCTCTCTTCATGGATTTGGATGAGCAGGCCAGACAGCAAGCTTATGCAGAGATTGCGCAAGAGCTGGAATACCTGCGGTCGGTGAAGCCCTCCTACGTTTTGTTCCACTATCCCAAGCCGGTCATTCTGGATAACAGGGTCAAGTGGGACAGATGGCGCTTCGCGGATCAACGGGATTACGTCTATGAGAGCGACTATCCCCTGGAGGCATTTATCGAGAAAAGCGAGGAGCTGTTTTCCTGGCTGTCCAGGCAGAGCGAGGCTTTTCACTTCACTCCCGTGCTTGAATTCGATGCCTGCAATCGCTATGTGTATGACACGACGATTGTGGAAAAGCTGCTGCAAAAGTATCCGCGCATACGCCTTTGTCTGGATACGGGAAGACTGTACGTCCAGGAGCGAATCGACCCGTATTTTGATGCCCGAAAAGTGCTGAAGAAGTTCGCCAAATATGCGGAAACGATTCACCTTTGGACGATGCAGGTCCAGGGAGAAGAGATGAAGCACAACCACTATCCCGCCCTGCCGCAATGCCTGCCGGAAGAGGGCTGGGCTCCTATCGAGAGCTACCTCAACATCATCCGGGATGAAAATCCGCACGTAAAAATCGTCTTTGAGCATCGCTCCGAGCTGATTCGCGATGAAGAGCTGGAGCGATGCTACCAATGGGTGGAGCGGATCTTGTTCGGTCAGGAAAAAAGCGAGACGATCTTGACTCCATAATCGATCCACTGGAGCGCCCGTGCGTACTCTTCCGTGGCAATGCTCGGCAGTTCGATCGGTTCGTCGACTACGGAGAGCCAACGCGGATCGCGATACCAGTCGACTCCGTCCGCCGGATCGTGCGAGGTATCCGGCCAAGCCTTGTGCAAAAAAGGACTGTATAGTTTGGGAGCTCCTTCCCGCAGTGAATCCTTGTGCAGCCGAAGCGAGTAGGCATTGTTGTCAGATAGCGAAGCCTCTCGTTGTGCTAGCTCGACCGGAGTAAACAGATGCGGCCAATAATCCGCCCTGGAGCCGGTATGTGGAATGCGAAAGGCAAATTCCCGGATGGAATCGAGCCTTTTTTTGTCTTCGTACAACAGCTTGTACAAGGCTTTGCCAATCGCAATGCGCTGGTTGATCTCGGGAAAATCATGCACGTTCATCCCGACAAGCTGAAATCTGCGATCGGTCGGATGCGCTTTATAGGGAAAAAGAGTCTGGTTTAGGGAAAGCTGAGACTGGGCGAAAAAGGCGAGCGTGGAGAAGATTCGATGATACGTGAAGGATTTTCGAACCACACGCTGTTCGATATATTGCTGCTCATTGACGATTAAGGCCCGTGTCAGTCTCGCACTGTCCCCAGACGTCAAAAAGTCCTGCCAGAAGCCTTGCATAAAAGAGGATACATGCAAGGAAGGGAGCAGGTTGGTCAAATCTCTTCCGCATCGTTTCATTTCCGCATAGAGCAGAAGCTGGGCGTACGCATCATGAAAGATCAGCCAATTGCATCGTTCCAAAAACCAAAAGTAGGCGTTGCGGGAAGCGGGATCCATGATCCGGGGGAGCCACTCTCCCTGCAGGTCTGTCATATTCCACCCGCCATTTCGCGAGACGAGATGAGCAAGCAGTGCCCAGTGAACCTCCTCGTGTTCGCGGTAAAACGCAAGGTATGCTTGTGTACGGGTGACGTTGTTGCGGTTCGCCAAAGCGGTTTGCCGTCTGATCTCGGCCGCCAGTGCTTGTCCATCGAGAGTGGTTACAGACATGATCGTGAAGTCGCACCTCGCCATCTGAGTTAGCTTGATCGGTAAGGGTGAAAAAAAGCAGGTCCTGGTTATGACCCGCCTTTCTATGTTAACCAATCATCTCAAGTACAAGTAAGCGAACCAGTAGTTTTTCCTTGGCCTCTTCCCACGTGCTGCCAAAGATTACGACATGTTCGGATTGGTATTCGGTTTCGGCGATGTAGATGCCGTCTTGTTCGTAGATATGCATAGAAAATCGTCCTTTCTGCTGCCTTTCAAGCATTGTATGCGAAGTTGAAACAGATGATGCATCCCATTTTTAAAATGTGTTAGCGAAAGGAGTAAAGACATGGAAATAACGGTGACAACGGAGGCCATGGAGCGTTTGCAGACTATATCCGAAGGGTCAGATCAGACGATCCGAATCAATGGGGAGCTGGTGGGTGGCTGCGGCATGAATGTGGAATATTTTCTCTGGTGGGACGAGGTATTGCCAGATGATCTTCTCCTGCATGTCGATTCCTTTACGTTCGTGATGGACAAAGAAACCCTTGGCTACATCGGCTCTACTCAACTAAAAGTGGATTACCGACCGCAGCAAGGGTTTCGTTTGGTTACCCCCGAGCAGATTCTCGCCTACGGCTTGCAGGTGAAAGAACGCTGGGGTGTATCATAGACAGAATCACTTTGGGAAAAACTGTAAAACAAAAGCCAGTATCCCGGCAGCTACGAGGGGACCTACTGGTATCCCTCTGAAAAAAGTGACGCCGATGATCGTCCCGAAAAGCAATCCGGTGACGATCAGAGGATTGGCGGTCATAAGGGATGTTCCTTTGCCGGCCAAATAAGCGACGACGATGCCGACAACGACGGCCAGGATCGATTGCCAATGCGTGAAGAGGGAGAGGAAGCTCTCCGGCTTCATTTTGCCGCTGGCCAGCGGTGAAAGCACACCGATTGTTAAAATGATGATGCCGATTTGCAATCCGTACTGTTCGAGAATGGGAAAAGCTTTTTCCAAATTCAACAATCTGCACAGGAGCAGGACGGCGACAGCAATGGACACGGTTGTGTTATTTCCTACGACCCCGAATGCGAGCAGGACAAGTAGGACGAGATTGATGAGATCCATGGGCAAGAAGCCTGCTTTCTGTTTTTTTATAGTATATCCATTCGCCCCCTTGCCTTGAAGGAAAAGGGCGGAAGGATATCCGAACCAAAAAACCGGCCCGCAGTTGGGTCGGTTGCTTTTTTCGAAGGGCTAGTGCCATTCTTCCAGCATGCCTACAGGGAAACCGGTCTGTTCGTCGGAATCGGGGAAACGCCCCCAGGCGAATACGCCATTAAAATAATCAATGGTAAAGGGCTGGTCATGGTCAGCAACGCTGTATGTACCCCCAATACGGAATTCGTCAGTTCCTAGATAATACGATTTAGCCATGAAATACTTTTGCTGGATAATGGCGAACTGTGACTCGTCGCCTGCCTTTTTCTTCTCTGCCGCTTGTTGGCGGAGGAGTTCCATTTCCTCCTGCAGCTCTGCCAGGGTCATTTGACTGTAAAGACGCAATGTATAAACCTCCCTTCCACAGCTTATATTGTAGCAAAAGACAAGGGAAAAGGCGACGGATTGCCAAACGCGCCGTCGATGGCGGATGTCAGCATACCATTTGCAGCATAAAAAAAGTGGCCTTCCTGTTAGGAAGGCCAGAGTCAATTGGGGGCGATTGAGAAAAAATCTGATGCGATGACAATGGTTTTGCTCTCACCCAAAACCAATGCCAATCGAGACCTCATCACCGTATGCATACACAGAATGCCAAGCATCTACTCATGCATACGGTAATGATTCATGTTGGCCGAAACCAGACATCAAACGTTTTCTCAATGCGTTGAAAAAGAGCTTATGGTGAAATCATAACAGAGAAAAGTAAAACATGCATTAAAATAAAATAAAGTATTGTTAAATTTATTTAGCAAATATATGGTTGGCAATTCTCACCGTTTGGGTGCGAGACCATATCCAATCCGATGTAGCCGTATTCGGATTGAAGAAATACAGAGAGCCATTGGTAGGGTCTGCACCTGCTACTGCCTCACGCGCAGCCTTTCGTGTACTCTCATTCGCTTTGAACGGCAATCTCCCGCCTTGTACGGGAGAGAATGCGCGGGGAGCGAAAATAACCTCCTGAACCGTGTCAGGAAATTGAGGGGACGATACCCGATTCAGTACAACTGCGGCAATTGCCACTTGTCCCTCGTACGGTTCTCCCCGGCCTTCCGCATAGACCAACCGGGCAAGCAGTTCCATTTCACGCTCCGAAATCCTGCCATGCCCATGTGGATTCACTGTACGTGTACGGGAATCTCCGCGGCTGACCTGGACAGCTTTTCGCTCTGGTTTGGAGGCGTGAAGGGTCGTAGAATTGGTTTTGGGTGTTTTCAAAGAATCCATGTTCGCTGGATAACTAGGTCCTGCTACAGACAAGGCCTTCGGTGCTTGTGCACTTGTCGGTGTAACAAACAGGCATAAGAGCAATAAACCAATACTGTTGATATAGAAGAAAAAGCGCATTTGCGCCTCGCGTGGAAACATCTAGGAACCACTCCTTTTCGCTTTTTGCTTATACATGCGGAAGCGAATCGGGTCATTGGCTAGTGTAGTGGGAAAAAAGTAGCGACGCAATAGGGAATTGGTTCCAAAGAACTATTTACAAGTAAATCGCATCCTTTTTTGACAAAAAAAGAGAAACACCACAAGCCAGCGGTGTTTCTCTTGGGTAAAGATTATTTTTCGATAATGGTGATCGACTTGATTGTAACAGGTTGTTCCGGAAGGCTTTTCTCACCTTGCGCATTCGGTTTTACGGGAACAGCAGCGATTTTTTGGACGACATCAAGGCCTTCAATTACTTTTCCGAAGATTGTGTAGTTAGGTGAGAACTCAAGTCCTTCTACATCCTTGCCAGAACCGATAAAGAACTGGCTGCCGTTGGTGTTGGCGCCAGCATTTGCCATTGCGACAACCCCGACCTCGTACTTGTGGCCGTTATTCAGCTCATCCTCGAAGTTGTACCCCGGACCGCCGATCCCTGTTCCGAGGGGATCTCCTGTCTGGATCATGAAGTCCTTCAAAATACGGTGGAACGTCAGGTTGTCGTAGAACTTGTCTTTCGCCAGAAAAACGAAGTTATTGACTGTGATGGGAGCGTCCTTTTCAAACAGGTCGATAGTGAAGTCCCCCATGCTTGTCGAAATGGTTGCTTGGTAGTCTTTATTTTTGTCAATTTGCATTTCTGGCGCTTTGTCATACTTCTTCTCACCTGTCGGTCCTGGCGGCTGTGCCGGCTCTTTGGAAACAGGTTCCTTCGCAATCGGAGCAGGTGGAGGGGTAGGTTGGCCCTCTTCACTGCTGCTGCTGGAGCAGCCTGTTACCAGGGCAATCGCCGTCACACACGCAAGAATAGCAGGAAACAGTTTTTTCATCTCATGCACCTTCCTTTTGCCTATTTGCTATGAGGGAGCTACGGTTTTGAATTATAGCAAATCTATTTTAAAAATGCCAATCATCTATTTTCCTGTTTTGATTTCGTGATATGATGTAAGGAAAAGTGACAGAGGTGAACGCCATGAGTGAAAGATTCGAGACAAAAACGGTACATATCGGACATCAGCCTTTGCGGCATGCCCAAAGCAAAACGACCCCGATCTACCAAACCTCTGTTTTTGCCTTCAACGGGCTGGAGGAGGTCGAACAGTATTATGCTGGCGAGGGCGAGTATTTGTATACGCGCAATGGCAATCCCAACCCGACCGAGCTGGCTGATGCGATCGCAAAGCTGGAGGCGGCGGAGGAAGGAGTCAGCGCGGCATCCGGCATGGGAGCGATCATGGCGGGTCTATTGGCCGTACTGAAGCCAGGCGACCATATGCTGGCATCCCACGAGATTTACGGGGGGACCTACGCACTGATGAGCAAGGAGCTCTCCCGAATGGGGATTGAGCTGGAATGCATCAATTTGAACGAGCTGACTTCGCTTGAACCATTTATTCGCCCCAACACGAGGATGTTTTTCCTGGAAACCATCACGAACCCGTTGCTGCGCGTTGTGGATATGCCGTTCTGGATCAAACAGGCCAAGCAATTCGGCTTGTCAGTCATGGTGGATAATACGTTTGCGACGCCGTATCTCGTCCAGCCTTTTTTGCTTGGTGCAGACCTTGTCGTGCATAGCGCCACCAAATACATCGGGGGTCATAGCGACGTGACATCCGGTGTGCTTGTCGGCAGAAAAGACCTTGTCACCAGGGCCAGGGAAATCGTCGTCAATTACGGCGCGTCCCTAAGCCCATTCGAGGCTTGGCTGACATCCCGCGGCCTCAAGACGCTTGCTCTGCGGATGGAGCGGCAATGCGACAACGCGAGTCAGGTAGCCGCCTTTTTAAAAGGGCATCCGGCAGTTTCTACCGTTTATTACCCGAGCGAGGCGGACACCCGTTTCTTTACCCGCAACAAACAAGGGGCGATGGTCTCTTTCTGCCTGCAGGATGAAAGCAAGATCTACTCCTTTTACCGCAACCTGGATTGGATTCCGTTTGCTCCCTCGCTGGCCGGAGTCGAAACCTCTGTCTCCCATCCAGTGACGACCTCCCACAGGGCGTTTTCCGAGGAGCAGCGACAAGCGACAGGGATTACCATGGGACTGGTTCGTCTGTCGGTAGGGATTGAAGCGGCGGAAGACATCATTGCGGAGCTCGATAAGGCTCTGAAAAAATAAAGAATAATTATATTTTGTAAAATCTGTTACCTTTTCCGCTCCCAATCGTAGAACCAAGTTATAGTAGAAATAGTAGATTTTTCATACTTGGCGAATGAAATTTTGGGAGTTGGAGGAAACCGTGATGGGTTATGCAATACAGTCTTCTGCCCGCCCATCGGCAACCGCGAGTTTGGTCTCAGATTATTACGAAGCCCGTTCATTTTGTGAACTGTACGATGCGTTTTTCAGCCGGATCAATCACTACTTGCTTTCTCGTGTCCGAAATCCGTGGGATGCAGATGATCTGACGACGGTCGTCTTTATGAAAGCATGGGAAAAGTTCGGGCAATACAGCCGGACGTATCCGTTTGCCTCCTGGATTTTTCGCATCGCCCACAACACGTATATCGATTATCTTCGCAAAAAAAGGGATATTCCCGTCGATCTCGATGATTGGCTGGATGTAGAAACAGATGAGACCTGGCAGCCGGAACAGCAGGTTTTGACGAGTGAAGAGATGAGCTGTCTGCGCGAACGGATCGACTTGCTGTCCTGCAGCCAAAAAGACGTCCTTCTCTTGCGCTATTACGCCGGGCTTAAAATCAGTCAGGTTGCTGATGTATTGGGAAAAACAGAATCAAGCGTGAAAATGATTTCGCATCGTGGCTTGCGCCGACTAAAAACGATGTATGAACGGTGAAGTCCAAGCTAGGAAGTAGGGGCTTGATCGTGTAAAATGGGGAAAGTGCGTACAAGGGAGCCATTCCTGTAATGAAT